>NZ_JAQIOY010000018.1:0-1193 GCF_028023555.1 Thalassococcus lentus | reverse complement strand
CAGCCGTCACCGGTAAAGTAATAGCCCTTGTAGTCCGAGAAGTAGGTCTTCTCGAAGCGTTCGTGATCGCCCCAGACGGTGCGCATCTGCGCCGGCCAGCTGGCCTTGAGCGCCAGCACGCCCTCGGTTGGGACGGTGTGGATCTCTTCGCCGGAGGTCGGCTCAAGCACCACGGGCTGCACGCCAAAGAACGGCTTCATCGCCGAGCCGGGCTTGGTCGCATGGGCGCCGGGCAGGGGCGTCAGAAGATGCCCGCCGGTTTCGGTCTGCCACCATGTATCAACAATGGGGCAGCGGCCGCCGCCCACCACGTCGTTGTACCAGGTCCAGGCCTCTGGGTTGATCGGTTCGCCCACGGTGCCGAGGATTCGCAGGGAGGATAGATCGCATTTGGTTACGAACTCGTTGCCCTGGCCCATCAGCGCGCGGATCGCGGTGGGGGCAGTGTAGAACTGGTTGACTTTGTGCTTTTCGACCACCTGCCAGAAGCGGCTGGCGTCCGGGTAGGTGGGCACGCCTTCGAACATCAGCGTGGTCGCGCCATTGGCCAGGGGGCCGTAGACAATATAGGAATGGCCCGTGACCCAGCCCACATCGGCGGTGCACCAGTAGACGTCGCCTTCGTGGTAATCAAAGACGATCTCATGGGTGAGGCCGGCGTAAACCAAATATCCACCTGTTGTGTGCACAACCCCCTTGGGCTGACCGGTGGAGCCCGAGGTGTAGAGGATGAAGAGCGGGTCCTCGGCATCCATCACGGCCGGCGTATGGGCGCTTGATGCGGCCTCGGCCAGTGCGTTGTAGTCGTGATCGCGCCCGTCCACCCATGTGGTCTGGCCGCCGGTGCGCTTGACCACCAGGCAGGCGACATCATCGGCGCAGTGCAGCAGCGCCTGATCGGCATTGGTCTTGAGCGGGGTCTTGCGGCCACCGCGCGGGGCCTCGTCGGCGGTGATGACGACCTTGGCGCCGCAGCCGTTGACGCGGGCGGCCAGGGCATCGGGTGAGAAGCCGGCAAAGACGATGGAGTGGATGGCACCGATGCGCGCGCAGGCCAGCATGGCATAGGCGGCCTCGGGGATCATCGGCAGGTAGATGATGACACGGTCGCCCTTGGTGACGCCCAGCCCTTCGAGCACATTGGCCATCTTGCAGACCGACGCGTGCAGATCGGCATAGGTGATGTGCTGCGC
>NZ_JAQIOY010000017.1:0-1268 GCF_028023555.1 Thalassococcus lentus | reverse complement strand
TGACCCAGCCCCCTGAAATCAGGCCACTGAGGTGTTAGCAATCCGTCCAAGCAAAGGATGGACTATGAAACGCAGATTTAGTGACGAACAGATCATCAGCATGATCAAAGAGTACGAGGCAGGCGTGAAAGCGCAGGAGTTGTGCCGGAAGTACGGGATCAGCGATGCCACGTTTTACAAATACAAGGCCAAGTTTGGCGGGATGAACGTGTCGGATGCCAAGAAGCTGAGGGCACTTGAGGACGAGAACAATCGCCTGAAGCGGATGTTGGCGGATGCGATGCTGGACAATGCCGCTCTGAAAGATCTCGCGACAAAAAATTACTAACGCCTGACGTGAAGCGCAGAGCGGTGTCGGACGTCATGGATCGGCACGGTCTGTCTGAACGTCGGGCGTGTGAACTGGCTGATCTTCACAGGTCAGTCTTCCAGTATCAAAAGCAGGATCGGGGCGATGAAACCTTGCGCAAGCGGCTGCGTGAGCTGGCGAATGAAAGGCGTCGGTTTGGATATCGCCGTTTGGGCATCCTGCTGGCCAGAGAGGGGTTCGAAGTGAACCACAAGAAACTATTCCGCCTCTATCGCGAGGAAGGTCTTGCGGTGCGCCGCAGGCGGTCGCGCAAGCGGGCACTGGGTACGCGCAGGCCCATTCTGGTGCCGGATCGGGCCAATCAGCGTTGGTCGCTCGACTTCGTGTCTGACGCCTTTGCTGATGGTCAGCGGTTCCGGGTGTTGTGCATCGTGGATGATTGCACGCGTGAGGCGCTTGCCACTGTCGTGGATCGTTCTTTGTCAGGCGCACGGATGACGCGTGAACTGGATGATCTAATCCGCAGGCGCGGCCAGCCGGACATGATTGTCTCTGACAATGGAACGGAAATGACCTCGCACGCCGTTCTCAGATGGTGCCAGGACACCGGCGTCGGCTGGCATTACATCGCACCGGGAAAGCCGATGCAGAATGCCTTTGTCGAGTCATTCAACGGCAGGCTCCGGGACGAATGCTTGAATGAGCACATCTTCGGCAATCTCGCCGAAGCCCGAAAGATCATCGAAAACTGGAGGATCGACTACAACACACAAAGACCACACACATCACTTGGCGGGCTGGCTCCAGCTGTTTACGCCAACCTCAACCGCAGCACCCGGCCTGCCTCGCTTGAGCTCCGCAAAGGCTCCGCTCAGCAGGCCTTGACCGCAAACATATCAACAGAAAGAAACAGGAACGGATTCTACACCTGAACGGCCCGGATCAGGGGGCTGGGTCA
>NZ_JAQIOY010000016.1:0-1680 GCF_028023555.1 Thalassococcus lentus | reverse complement strand
TCAAATTTCCTGTTGGAAGTGTTTGATTGTTAGTCTGATCGGGTTTGGTGCGGCTTGTCCGAGGCCGCATATGCTGGCATCGCCCATCGCCTGGCAGAGCTCTTCGAGCAGGGGTTGGTCCCAGCTGTCAGCCTGCATCAGTTTGACGGCCTTCTCGCAGCCCACCCGGCAGGGGGTGCACTGGCCGCAGCTTTCGTCTTCGAAGAACCGCAGCATGTTCAGCGCCGCGTCCCGGGCCTTGTCCTGATCGGACAGCACAACCACCGCCGCCGAGCCGATAAAGCTGCCGTGCGGCTGCAGCGTGTCAAAGTCCAGCGGGATGTCGTCCATCGTGGCCGGCAGCAGGCCCGAGGACGGGCCGCCCGGCTGGTACGCCTTGAAGCTGTGCCCCTCCAGCATGCCCCCTGCCGCCGCAATGATGTCGGTGATGGTCGATCCGGCCGGCAACAGGTGCACACCCGGGTTCCGGACCCGCCCGGAGACCGAGTAGGACCGCAGCCCCTTGCGCCCGTTCTTTTCCACATCCGACAGGATCTGCGGGCCCTCCCGGCAGACGCGGGCAACCCAATGCAGCGTTTCAACGTTGTGCACCAGCGTCGGGCGACCAAACAGGCCAACCTGCGCCACGTAGGGCGGGCGATGCCGCGGCAGGCCGCGCTTGCCCTCGATGCTTTCGATCATCGCGCTTTCTTCGCCGCAGATATAGGCCCCGGCCCCACGGCGCAGGTCGATATACCCCGGCTCTACAAGACCGGCAGCCTCCAGCGCCGCAATCTCTGTGCGCAGGATCTGAAGCACGGCCGGATATTCGTCGCGCATGTAGATGTAACAGCGCTCGGCCTCGACCGCCCAGGCCGCGATCAGCATCCCCTCGAGGAACAGATGCGGCGTGCGTTCCAGGTAATACCGGTCCTTGAAGGTGCCCGGCTCGCCCTCATCGCCATTCACCGCCAGGTACCGCGGCCCTTCGGCAGCGCGCACAAAGCCCCATTTCTTGCCAGACGGGAACCCTGCTCCGCCAAGACCGCGCAGCCCGGACGACAGAACCGCGTCCTGCACAGCCTCCCAATCGCCCTCGGTGCGCAGCGCGCCAAGGATCTTGTATCCGCCCCCGGCCTCATAAGCAGACAGCGTCTCATAGTCCGGCACATGCGCGTGGGTGTCCCCCGCAGCAATGGCCGCCTGCACCTTTTCCGGCGTGGCGTGGTCGATGTGGTTGTGCCCCAGCTCGAGCACAGGGGCCGTATCACAACGCCCCATGCACGGCGCACGCACCACACGCACCTCTGCCGGGTCCAGCCCGTCCGCCAGCGCCGCGCGCAACTGCGTGGCGCCCGCCATCTCGCACGACAGCGAATCGCAGACACGGATCGTCAAAGCCGGTGGCGGCGTCTCACCTTCCTTGATCACGTCAAAATGCGCGTAAAACGTTGCTACTTCGTAAACCTCGGCCATCGAAAGACGCATCTCTTCGGCCAGAGCACGCAAATGCGCCGCAGACAAATGCCCATGCGCATCCTGAAGCACATGCATATGCTCAATCAGCAAATCCCGCCGACGCGGCGAAGAGCCAAGCAAACCACGAACCTCAGAAAGCGCAGCATCATCATACTGACGACCCTTCGGCGTCCTGCGACCCTTCCCCGGTGCGGATTTCCACACGCCCTTGCGTTCGTCGAG
>NZ_JAQIOY010000015.1:0-2110 GCF_028023555.1 Thalassococcus lentus | reverse complement strand
CGTTCATCCAGATGATCCGGCACCGGGAACTGGCACAGGATGCCATGCACGGCGGGGTCGGCGTTCAACTGGTCAATCAGGGCGAACAGCTCGGCCTCTGAGACATCCGCAGGCAGCTTGTGTTCGAACGAGGCCATGCCCACTTCGACCGTCTGCTTGTGCTTGGCCGCCACATAGACCTCGCTGGCCGGGTCTTCGCCCACCAGCACCACCGCCAGACCCGGCGTAATGCCATGATCGTCCTTCAAACGCTGCACATGCTCGGCGATCTGGCCGCGCACATCCGCTGCAAACGCCTTGCCGTCAATCTTATGAGCCGCCATTCATCTTCTCCTAAATTTGGGGGGTGGGCACGCGCGTTTACTGTCGCAAACACGCGGCCTCCCACAGGGCAGACTTTGCCAAGGCAAAATCAGCCTAGAACAAACCTTCGATCTGGCCCTCGTCATTCAGACGAATGTTTTCGGCAGAGGGCACACGCGGCAGGCCGGGCATGGTCATGATCTCACCGCAGACCGCCACGATAAAGCCCGCCCCCGCCGACAGCCGCACTTCGCGCACCGGCACGGTAAAGCCGGTGGGCGCCCCGCGCTGGTTCGGATCAGTGCTGAAGCTGTACTGCGTCTTGGCCATGCAGACTGGAAGATCGCCATAGCCCTGCTCTTCCCAGAGCTTCAGCTGGCCCAGGATCTTCTGATCCATCACCGCCTCATCGGCGCGGTAGATGTTTTTGGCAATGGTCTGGATCTTCTCGGCCAGCGGCATGGCATCCGGATAGATCGGGGCAAAATCCGCCTCGCCCTTCTCGGCCACTTCCACAACCTTGCGCGCCAGATCGCTTGACCCTTCGGAGCCCAGCTCCCAGTGCCGGCTCAGCACCGCTTCGGCGCCCTGGCTCGCGACATAATCCTTGACCGCCTGCACCTCGGCATCGGTGTCAGTGACAAAGTGGTTGATCGCAACAACCACAGGCACGCCGAACGACTTGAGGTTCTCGATGTGACGGCCCAGGTTCGGGCAACCCGCCTCAACCGCCGCCACGTTCTCGGCCCCAAGATCAGCCTTGGCCACGCCGCCGTTCATCTTCATCGCCCGCACCGTGGCCACGCAGACCACGACAGACGGCGCAAGACCGGCCTTGCGGCACTTGATGTTCATGAACTTCTCGGCGCCCAGATCCGCGCCAAAGCCCGCCTCGGTCACCACGTAGTCCGTCAGCTTCAGCGCCGTCGAGGTCGCAATCACCGAGTTGCAGCCATGCGCGATATTCGCAAAAGGCCCGCCATGTACAAAGGCCGGGTTGTTTTCCAGCGTCTGCACAAGGTTCGGCTGCATCGCATCCTTCAGCAGCACCGTCATCGCGCCCTCGGCCTTGATGTCACGGCAGAACACCGGGCTGCGGTCCCGGCGGTAGGCCACGATCATGTCGCCCAGGCGCTTTTCCAAATCCTTGAGATCCTTGGCCAGACACAGGATCGCCATAACCTCGGAGGCCACCGTGATGTCAAAGCCCGCCTCACGCGGGAAGCCATTGGCCACACCCCCAAGCGAAGCCGTGATCTGGCGCAGCGCACGGTCGTTCATGTCCACAACACGCTTCCACTGAACGCGGCGCACGTCGATCTCGGCCTCGTTGCCCCAGTAGATGTGGTTGTCGATCATCGCCGACAGCAGACTGTGCGCCGAGGTGATCGCGTGAAAGTCGCCGGTAAAATGCAGGTTCATGTCTTCCATCGGCACAACCTGCGCCATGCCACCCCCCGCAGCACCGCCCTTCATGCCGAAGTTCGGCCCAAGAGATGCCTCGCGGATGCAGATCATCGCATTCTTGCCGATCTTGTTCAGACCGTCACCAAGACCAACCGTCGTCGTCGTCTTGCCCTCACCCGCAGGCGTCGGGTTGATCGCCGTAACCAAAACAAGCTTGCCGTTCTCACGAGACTGAACAGAGTCAATAAAAGACTGGCTGACCTTCGCCTTGTCATGACCGTAAGGCAAAAGATCAGAAGACCCAATCCCAAGCTTCTCTCCTATCTCAAGGATCGGACGCTTCCGCGCTTCACGCGCAATCTCAATATCAGACTTGTAAGACATCGCTTCTTTCCTAAGG
>NZ_JAQIOY010000014.1:0-2697 GCF_028023555.1 Thalassococcus lentus | reverse complement strand
GGTCAGACGCTTTGGGATGTTTGTGCTGGTCGTGGTTTTCGTCTTCCGCATTTGTGTCACAAGCCTGAGGGTGGTTATCGCGCGGACGGGAACTGTCGTGCTTGTATGGTTGAGATTGAGGGTGAGCGGACGTTGGCTGCGTCTTGTGTTCGCGAGCCTGTTGAGGGGATGGTTGTTCGGACGTCTTCCGCGCGTGCGCAGTCTGCGCGCAAGATGGTTATGGAGCTGCTGGTTGCGGATCAGCCGGATCAGGCTGAGGCGCATGACCGTTCGAGCCATCTTTGGGATATGGCGGCAGAGAACGGGGTTGAACATTCTCGGTTTCCGGCGCTTGAGAAGGAGCGTATTCCGCTGCTGGACGACAGCCATGTTGCCATGAGCGTGAACCTGGATGCCTGCATCCAGTGTGGTCTTTGTGTGCGGGCCTGCCGCGAAGTTCAGGTGAACGATGTTATCGGGATGTCTGGCCGTGGCCATGATGCCTATCCGACCTTTGATTTTGCCGATCCCATGGGGGACAGCACCTGCGTGGCCTGCGGTGAATGCGTTCAGGCCTGCCCGACGGGTGCACTGATGCCGTCTTCGGTTGTGAACGAGGCGCAGCAGGGTGACAGCAAGGATTTTGACAGCGAGACCCAGAGCGTCTGCCCGTTTTGCGGTGTTGGCTGCCAGGTCAGCGTCAAGGTCAAGGATGGCAAGGTCAAATACGTCGAAGGCATCAACGGGCCTGCGAACGAGGGCCGGCTTTGCGTCAAGGGGCGCTTTGGCTTTGACTACATTCACCATCCGCACCGTCTGACCGTGCCGCTGGTGCGGCGCGAGGATGCGCCGGAAAAGGGTCTGAACGTGGATCCGTCGAACCCGTTCACGCACTTCCGCGAGGCGAGCTGGGAAGAGGCTCTGGACCGCGCGGCGCATGGGCTTGCGGATCTGCGGTCGTTTTACGGGGGTGCATCGGTTGCGGGCTTTGGCAGTGCCAAGTGCACCAACGAGGAAGCCTATCTGTTCCAGAAGTTCATCCGTCAGGGCTTTGGGCACAACAACGTCGACCACTGCACGCGCCTGTGCCATGCGTCATCGGTGGCCGCGCTGATGGAGAACGTGGGATCGGGCGCTGTGACGGCGACCTTCAACGAGATCGAGAATGCCGATCTGGCGATCGTGATCGGGGCCAACCCGACCGAGAACCACCCGGTTGCGGCGACCTTCTTCAAGCAGTTTGCCAAGCGTGGGGGTGATCTGATCATCATGGATCCGCGCGGCACGGCGATGAAGCGGCACGCGGCGCATATGCTGCAGTTCCGTCCGGGCACGGACGTGGCTTTGCTGAACGCGATCATGAACGTGATCGTCGAAGAAAAGCTTTATGATCGTCAGTACATCGAGGGCTTTACCGAGGGGTTCTTCGAGTTCCGCGATCACATCCGGGCCTTCACGCCCGAACGCATGAGCGAGCTGTGCGGGATCGACCCGGACGAGATCCGCACGGTGGCCCGCAAATATGCGGGCGCGCAGCGGGCAATGATCTTCTGGGGCATGGGCGTGTCGCAGCACATCCACGGCACGGACAACGCGCGCTGCCTGATCTCGCTGGCGCTGCTGTGCGGGCAGGTGGGGCGCTCGGGCACCGGGCTGCATCCGTTGCGCGGGCAGAACAACGTGCAGGGGGCCTCGGACGCGGGCCTGATCCCGCAGGTGCTTCCGGATTACCAGTCGGTGACCGATCCCGAGGTGCGCTCGCTGTTCAAGCATATCTGGCGCGGTGCCGAGATCCAGGAAACCCCCGGCCTGACGGTGGTCGAGATCATGGACCGTGTGTACCGCGGCGAGATCAAGGGCATGTATATCCTGGGTGAGAACCCGGCGATGAGCGACCCGGACGTGGAGCATGCGCGCAAGGCGCTGGCGCAGCTCGATCATCTGGTGGTGCAGGATATCTTCCTGACCGAGACGGCGAACTTTGCTGATGTGATCCTGCCGGCTTCGGCCTTCCCGGAAAAGACCGGCACGGTGACCAACACGAACCGCCAGGTGCAGGTGGCGCGGCAGGCCGTGCCGCCCCCGGGCGAGGCGCGCGAAGACTGGGCGGTTCTGGTGGAGATGGCCCGGCGCATCGGGCTGGACTGGGACTATGACGATCCGCGCGAAGTTTTTGACGAGATGAAGATGTCGATGCGCTCGCTGCATCACATCACCTGGAAGCGGCTGGAGGCCGAGAACGCGGTGACCTATCCGACCTCGGGGCCGGATGATCCGGGCGCGGCGGTGGTCTTTGGCGACGGGTTCCCGCGCCGGGCCGGACGCGCGCGCTTTGCCCCGGCCCGGGTGACCCCGCCGGCCGAGATCCCGGACGAACGCTTCCCGATGATCCTGACCACCGGCCGCCAGCTGGAACACTGGCATACCGGCTCGATGACCCGCCGCGCCACGGTGCTGGACGCGGTCGAGCCCGAAGCCAATTGCTCGCTGCATCCCGCGACCCTGCGCAAACTGCGGGTCGAACCGGGCGAAAAGGTCCGGCTCATCACCCGCCGCGGCGAAGTCGAAGTCATGGCCCGCGCCGACAGAGCCGTCGCGCAGGACATGGTCTTCCTGCCCTTCGCATACGTCGAAGCCGCCGCAAACATCCTCACAAACCCAGCACTCGACCCTTACGGAAAAATACCAGAGTTCAAATACTCAGCCGTCAGAGTCGAA
>NZ_JAQIOY010000013.1:0-42891 GCF_028023555.1 Thalassococcus lentus | reverse complement strand
CGCTGGGGCGATCCGACCGGTCGGGGGGCGCTGCCCCCCGAACCCCCCGGCGGTATTTGAAAAAAGAAGAAGCTCGGACTGCCTGTGGATCAGAGGAACCCTTGCCACAGGGCCATGGCGCCGGTTGTCAGGCCCGCAAGGGTGCAAAAGCCCATTACTGCATAGAGCCCGTCGTGCAGAACCAGACCGATGGCCAGAAGCGAGACTGCCCCCGCGCCAAATGATGTCAGCATCGGAAAGGGTTCGAGCAATGGCCATGGCAGGACTGTGCACAGGATCGCCACATGTACGAGCCTGTCGAGTGGCGGCTGTACCAGAAGCCTGAGCCGGTTGCGCGAATGACGGTCGACAAAGGCAGCCGGACCCGCGAGCCAGTTCAAACCGGCTTTGAGTCTGCTGGCTGCAATCTGGCGCCGTGTGATGAATCCGGGCAGCCAGAGGTGGCGGCGGCCCACCAGAGCCTGCAGTGTTACGGTTGCAATGACGATCATGCCGACAGTCGGTGAGCCGGGGATTGCAGAGAGCGGAGAGACTAGGATCAGCGCGGGTATCAGAATGAGCGGCGCAAAGCTCTGCTCTCCGATCCGGGTGATGATCTGCTGAAGGGGCAGCATCTCTTGGCCATCGTCAGGCACAATGCTGTCGAGCAGGGCGGTGAGCCTGCCGGTTGCCGGGACGGCCTGTTGATCAGCGGGCTTCGGCATCCATGACCGCCTGCAGGCCTGTGCGATAGTCGGGATATAGAAGACGAACGCCCAATTCCGTCTTGATCCGTTCATTCGAAACCCGTTTGCTTTCAGCATAAAAGCTGCGGGCCATGGGCGACATCTCGGCCTGATCGAAGGCCACCTCGGGTGGTCTGGGCACGCCCAGAAGATCGGCGGCATAGGCCAGAACATCCTGCGGCGGTGCCGGGTCGTCATCGCAGATGTTATAGGCCGCACCGGGGTTTGGCCTGAGAATTGATGCTTCGAGAACCTGCGCAATGTCTTCGACATGGCAGCGCGAAAAGACCTGTCCGGGCTTGATGATCCGGCGCGCGGTTCCGGCTTGAACCTTTTGGAACGGGCCGCGGCCCGGGCCATAAATTCCGGCCAAACGAAAAATATGGAGCGGCAAATCCGGCACGGCGCGCCAACGCGCCTCGGCGGCAACCCGTGCAACCCCGCGTTTTGTGGAAGGGGTCAGGGGCGTGTCTTCAGTGACCCAGCCGCCCGCGTGATCGCCATAGACACCGGTGGTCGACAAATATCCCGCCCAGTTCAGGGAACCGGCTTTGGCGGCCACTTCGGGTCCGATCAGGTCCAGCACCGGGTCTGAGCCTTCTGCCGGTGCCACCGAAGACAGCAGATGGTTGCATTGTTCCAGCGCGTCGGTCAGGGCCTGCACATCCCACAGAACCGGAGTAACCCCCGCCGCGCGCAGGGCATCGGCTTTGGCCGGGTCGCGGGTTGTGCCCAGAATGGTCCAGCCCTTTGGGACAAGGCGTGCCGCAAGTGCGCGGGCCGAATACCCATGGCCAAGAGAAAGAAGCGTGCCAGTCATGCCCTTTGGTGGCCGCTGAATGGCGGTTTTGCAAGCAAAAGCGCGCGTGCGGACTTGGCGCGTCGGTGATTGCCGGTCTAACCTGAAGCTATGAGCGACAAACCATCATTGGACGCGGCCTACAGTTTACAGGGGCAAGAGGACAACAAACGCCTCTATGCCGATTGGGCGACAACCTATGACAGCGGTTTTGCTGAACAGATGGGGTACCGCCTGCCGGATCAAGTCGCGCGTGTCTTTGCCGCGGCGGGCGGGTGTGGTCCGGTTCTGGATGTCGGGGCCGGCACTGGATTGCTGGGTCAAGCACTTGTGCATCTGGGGCTTGGCCCGATTGATGGCACGGATTTATCGGCTGAAATGCTGCGAGTTGCGAAAGAAAAACAGGTCTATAGCGCTGTTTTTACTGGTGATCTTCTGGATCGCTTGCCGGTTGATGACGGCGCGTATCAGGGCGCAGTCAGTTCAGGCACCTTCACGCATGGCCACGTCGGACCCGAAGCCTTGGCCGAAGTGTGCCGTACCGTTTGCAGCGGCGGGCTGATGGCTTTGTCGGTGAATGCAGCGCATTGGGTGGCGGGTGGATTTGAGGCCGCGGTGCACGCATTGAAAGTGCAGGGTGTCCTATCCGAAAGCCGAACCGAACAGGTTCAGATCTATGATGGGTCTGGCCAGATTGACGACGCACACGCCGCCGATACGGCGCTGGTTCTGGTGATGCGCAAGGCCTGACGGCGGGCATTGGCCGATGCCGTGTTCTGCGCTGGTGTCCTCTCTTGCCGCTGGGCTATTCTTTGCGGGCAGGAGGCTCTGAATGCTGACACGTCCGATCTTTGTCCTTTGCTTTTTCCCGTTTTTGTTGGGGTGCGCGGCGGCGCAAAGCGGCGCGGAGCCGGAGAAATCTGTGGCCGAGCAGATGGATATTCCGCTCCATCCAAATGAAACGCCGCAGTTGCGGGCCAAGATCAATCATTGGGCTGACCATTACGGATTGCCGCGCAGTCTTGTGCACCGGCTTGCCATTCGCGAAAGCACACACCGCCCCTCTGCGCGAAACGGGCCCTACTATGGCCTGCTGCAAATTCTTCCGCAGACCGCGCGCACGATGGGTTTTCGCGGTGTCCCCGGCGAATTGCTGGATGCCGATACGAACCTAAAGTACGGGCTGAAATATCTGCGCGGCGCGTGGATCGTGGCGGATGGCGATCCGGATGCGGCAATTATGTGGTATGCGCGCGGGTACTACTATGAGGCCAAGCGCAAAGGTCTGTTGGTCGAAACCGGACTTCGGCCGGGTTGATATTCCCCCGCATCAGCGCCCCGTGTACATCTGTTTCTTGCGTGCGCGGGTTTCTTGAGTGGCCTGTGCAGATCCGTCATGAAATGATCCGAACCATCGATCCCATGGCATCTCGACCGTGCCGTAGTTGCATTCGAAGTAACGGTGGTGGAGCTGGTGGAAAAAATCGCCCATCTTCGCGCGTTCCTTGTCAGCCACGTACAGCTGCTCAAACCCCGAGTGCGAAAACACCGGGTGGATCGATTGCATATACCCGTGAAACAACAGGTGCATCGGGTGAGTGGGCAGTACGAAATGAATCAGGAAGTTGGTGTAGAACAGCAGGTGTTCGACCGGGTGCATCGAGATGCCGGACCACGGGCCGACATTGACGTTTCGGTGATGCAGGGAGTGGGCGAGCTTATAGAGCGGCGGCCAGTGCAAGGCCCTGTGGACCCAATAGAAATGAAAGCTGGACCAAATCACGAGAACCGGGAACATCGCCAGAAACCACAAGGGATTGTCCGGAAAGGCAAAGGCCGGTGCGTATCCGTTTGCCATGGCCCAGAACACAATCCATTGCGCGATGGTCCATTGGGTGATTCCGCTGGCAATGGTCCAGAACATGTTGTCGTGGACCTGATTGCGAAAGGTAAAGGTGCCATTGTCACGGGTTTGGTCGCGCGGATCGAATTTATAGGCCGTTCCCTGACCGCGCCAGCGATAAAGCCAAAGGTGCAAAAGACCGGCGGTTGCCACATGTGGGATCAGGTTCAATAGCCAGACCGTGATCATCCATCCGGGTGCCCATTCTGCCATCGCAGTCAGCGGCGGCAGGAAAACCGCATAACCCACAAAGGCCAGAGCGATTGTGAAGGTCGTGCTGGAGATCGCCAGCCAATAGGCTGAATACCACCGCAGTACCGCTGCCGGCTTTGGCGGCCATTGAAACAATGGGTTCAGCGCCACGGCACCCTGTGGATGGTGGTTCCAACGGGCCGCCTCTTTGTCCTGATCCGAACTTGCCAGTTCATGTCCTCCTGTCCGCTTGAGGCATGGTGTTCTGGTTCAATCCGAAGATTCTGTTCTGTTTGCGACGTGTCGTCCGACCCAAAAGGAAAGGGCCAGCCCCCGACATATACTGCGAGAGGCTGATCTCTTTAGTGGCATGTAAGGTTTGCCGCTATAGCATCCACTCGATCGGCAGCACTTGGAGAACGGCAAGACCTATTTGCCTGAAAAGGCTGGTTCCCGGCTCTTGCTGCCAAATCATCGGATCGCTTGTAGCAGAGGGTTCTGCCCACACCATCCGGTCATCGGCGCTTAGCCTTGGTTGATATGTAACCAAGTCCAAGGGGCCGTCGAATGTTTGGCTGAAAGACCGTGCCATTTTAGGGCTTTCAATCAGAAATCCCATTTCACAGTTAAGAATTGCAGATCGAGGGTCAAAATTGAACGAGCCAATGAAGACCTTTTCGTTGTCGATGGCAAAAGTTTTTGCATGCAGAGACGCGCCGCGCAAACCAAGCGGATTGAGCTGATTGTCAGAGCCGGGTGCAAGTTCGCCGCGCAGTTTCAGCTCAAACAAATCGACACCAGAATCCAGCAGAGCGCGCCGATATTTAGTGTATCCGGCATGAACCAACATCACGTCCGTCGTGTTCATGGCATTGGTGAGAATATTGACATCTTTGCCCTGAATCGCGAGATCCGAAAAATATTTGGTTCCTTGCCGCCCGGGCACAAAATAGGCGCTGGCAAGGTCAAGGCGGGTTTCGACATCGCCCATAATGGCATCGAGGCGAAATATCATGAGATCGTCTCGGGTTGCCTTACCCAAACCCTTGATCGGGTCATCCGCAACCAATGTAACTTTTGTCCATTCCAATAGCTCTATGCGCGAAGCCAGTTTGTTCGCACTGGACGCCACGTCGTCCAAAACCAGCGCACTTTCATTGCCTGACAGGACGGCTTTGACGCGCACATCAAACTCTGCACGCGCGCCTCGCCCGGGAATAATGGATTCGACTTCAAAAACAGATTGGCTGTTCCAATAGGCATCAAAAACAGATGCGACCTCTTGTGCGATCCGGCCAACGGCTAGAACATCCATATCCTTGTAAAAGGTCTCACCCACCTCAAAGTACTCATCGCCTATGTTGCGGCCACCAATAATTGTCACGGCTCCGTCTACCGTGAGTGATTTGTTGTGCATCCGGCGGTTCATGCGAAAGAAGTCAAACAAGAAACTCATCGCTTTCGGCGAACGCACTGTTGACGGGTTGAATAGCCTGATTTCAAAATTGGGATGCGCATTCAAAGCAGCGAGGAAACCATCAAGGCCAGGCACACCGTTGTCATCCAGCAAGAGACGGATTTTCACGCCTCTGTCTGCCGCTTTGTCCAATGCGTCCAATAAAACAATACCCGATAGATCATCGTGCCAGATGTAATATTGCGCATCTATGCTTTGCTGGGCTTGGTTGATCATGCTCAAGCGGCTGGCCAATGCATCGATTCCGCCAGGCATGGGCGTTACTCCCGAAAGACCGGAATAGATTTCGGCAGCTTCGAGGGCCACGCGCCCGAACTCCGTCTCTTGAGAGGCTGGAATCGCGGTCGAAAGACGACGTTCCGAGATGTCTGGAAGGGGAAAAACAATGCGCGCGGCGATAACAAAAACCGCAAAGCTGGCAACCAGCCATATCAGGGATCTGAACAGTTTTCGCAACATTTCGCCACCTTGAATGAGCGTAGGAAAACGAGCTGAACTCTGAAAATTGGCTCATGCATTGGCGGTCACTGAACCGGCGAATAGCATTGCCAGTTACCGAACTGGATACATCTGGATGGGTCGGAAATCGTTTTAGTGCGCGTAGTCTGACCCTTCGGTATCCAGAATGGCCTTCAGTTCTTCGAGGTGACGGGCCTCTTGATCGACGGGATAGTCTTCGATCTCAGAGGCAACTTTTTCGGCGATCTCATCGGACAGAACATCCAGCGCCATCCCGGTTTGCAGCGCGCGGATATAGGTCTCGGCAGCGCGTTCAAAGTAGTACAGACGATTGAAGGTTTCCGCGACGGTCTGGCCGATGACCATGACGCCGTGATTGCCCATGACCAGAACCTTGTGTTTGGGGTTTTTCAGCAAGTCCGCACAACGCGCGCCTTCGTCTTCAAAAGCCAGACCGCCATAATTGTTGTCGATGGCGATCCGGTCAAAGAACATCGCGCAGTTCTGATCAATGGGGGGCAGGCGCTTGTCCTTGAGACAGGCAAGCACGGTGGCATGAACAGAATGCACATGCATCGCGCATCGCGCCTGCGGGCACAGGCGATGCAGACCGCCATGCAACCCCCAGGCCGTCGGATCAGGCGCGCCGGGTTTGGACAGCGTATCGGGGTCGTTCGCGTCGACGACGATCAGGTCTGATGCCTTGATGCGCGAAAAGTGCATCAGGTTCGGGTTCATCAGGAATTCTGTCCCATCGTCATTGATCGAAAGACTGAAGTGGTTTGCCACGGCTTCATGAAAACCCAAGCGCGCGGTCCAGCGAAAGGCTGCGGCCAGATCGACCCGTTCCTGCCAATGGTCAATGTTGGCAATGCTCTGAGGTGCGTTCATGTTCTTCTCCCACGGACTGTGACTGGCAAGAGTGTCCTGCTGCATATGGTTTGTGTCAATCGAGATTGTGTGCCGCCAGCGATACGCCGACTACCCCATCCATCGCATAACGGGCGCAGCGGCCTCTTCCAAAGGCTGAACCTGCACATCGATCAAAGTCGGTCCGTCATGGGCCAGCGCAGCAGCGAGCGCGGGCTCAAAATCTGCGGGTTCGGATACGCTCCATGCTTTTAGACCAAAGCCTTCGGCGACCTTTGCATTGTCTGTGCGCAAAAAATCAACGTGGAAATACCGCTTGTCCTTGTCGGCCATCTGGCTGGCCTTGATCCAGCCATAGCTGGCATTGTTCAGAACGATAAAGGTGATGGGGGCTTTGTGGCGAACCACTGTTTCCAGTTCACCGCAGGTGAACCCAAAGGATCCATCCCCCATCATCGCGACCACTTTGGCCTCTGGCCGTCCGAACCAAGCGCCAAGCGATGCCCCAAGCGCATAGCCCAACGCTCCATGCGCGCGGTTGGTGATGTAGTGACGCCCCGGTTTTGGCAGGTGACCATAGGCGTTGTAGTAAGGGCAAGACGCGCCGGGGTCTGACACGACGACGGATCGTTCGGGCAGCAGCCGGTTGAGCGTGTCGATCAGCCGTTCGGGGCGCATGGGCGCTTGGTCGCTGGCTGCCAGTTCGGCAAAGCGCGCAAATTTGCGTTTCTTGATTTCTGCCACCGAAGCAGCCCCACCAAAACGCGGCAGATCAGACCGCTTTTGCAAGACAGCGTTGACCTGATCCAGTGCAAGGCGCAGATCGCCGACCACGCCGACTTCGGTCTGATAGTTGGCCCCGATCACCATGGGATCACTGTCAAAATGCACGATGCGCGTGCCCGGTGCGGGTGCTTCCCAGCGTTTTGTGGTGGTCGACCCGGCGCGGCAGCCCATGAAAACGACCAGATCGGCATCGGTCATCATTTCCCACGTCTCATCCGTGCCGCCGTTCGAGCCTACCACGCCTAGCGAGAGCGGGTGATCATCAGACAGGGATCCCTTGCCAGAGACAGAGGTGGCAACGGCGATGTCCAGACTTTCCGCGATTTGGCCCAGCGCGTCCCAGGCTTTGGCAATCACCACGCCGCCGCCACAGACAATCAAAGGCCGTTTGGCTGTCAGGATTGCTTCGACCGCGGCTTCGGCTGCGCCGGTTTCCGGGGCCGTCGCGCGGGCCGGGTATGTTGCGTGGGTCGTATCGCCCCAAACGTCCGTTGGATCGACAGCATCGTACTGAATGTCGTAGGGCAAACCGAGATGCGCGCTGCCGGGACGGGCGGTTGTCATGGCACGAAACGCCGCGCGCACCATGCGCGGGATATGGGCAGATTGCTTGATGACCGTGTTGTATTTGGTCAAAGGGCGCATCAAGGCTTCCTGATCGACTTCGGTCAGCGGGTATTTCCCATAGGAGCCAACAGAAATGTCGGTTGTAATGGCTAGCACCGGATATGAGCTTTCGTTCGCTTCGATCAGACCGGGCAGGATATAGGTGGCGCCGCCGCCTGATGGCCCTTCACAAACGCCGACACGGCCGGTCACGCGCGCATATCCATCGGCCATGTAAGCGGCGCAGCGTTCGTCCCGCGTCAGGACATGGGTTATATTGTGATCCAGCGTGTAGAGCGCGTCATAAAACGGCAAAGTTGTATCGCCGCACAGGCCAAAAACATGGGTGACACCCTGCGCTTCGAGCATGCGCACCATCGCTTCGGCGCCATTGAGTTTGTTTGAGTCTTTCATGACATTCCCCGGTGTTGCGCTGCGAGAGTGCGGGGCAGATCAGCTTTTGGCAAGCACCGAGTGTCCAGTCCTATGGCGTGAATTGGCTTGCAAACGGGTGCAAAGCGCGGTGCTGTATCGGTACATGCAAAGTGAGCCTTCGGGGCAAAGGGAACAGCCATGGACAGCCAAGACATCGCCAGCGGCGGCAAATCCATTTACGGCGCAAGCCTTGGGATATTGATGCTGGACGCGCGGTTTCCCCGGATCCCGGGCGATATGGGGCATGCTGGCACATGGCCGTTTCCGGTGCTCTATCGCATTGTGCGGGATGCATCGCCTGATCTGATCGTGCGGCGGGGGGCTGAGGGGATGCTGCCAGCCTTTATCGACGCCGCGCAGCAGCTGGTCGCTGATGGTGCCGATGGGATCACAACGAATTGTGGGTTTCTGGCGCTGTTCCAGACCGCGCTTGCCGAGGCTGTTCCGGTTCCGGTTTTGACGTCCAGCCTATGCCAGGTTGATCTGGTAAACCGAATGTTGCCTGCGGGGCGCCGTGCCGGAATCCTGACGATTTCGGCCTCGACCCTGACTGTCGCACATTTGTCGGCGGCCCATGTGCCCGAAGGCACCCCCATCGGATCAACAGAAGGCGGACACGAATTTACGCGGGCCATTCTCGATAATGAAATTCAGATGGATGTGAACAAAGCCCGTCAGGACAACGTGGACGCCGCCATGGCGATGAAACAGGCGCATCCGGATCTGGGCGCCATCGTTTTGGAATGCACGAACATGGGCCCCTATGCACGCGACATCACCCGGGCGACCGGGTTGCCGTGTTTTTCCATGGTCACACTGGCGCAATGGTTTCATGCAGGCCTGGTACCGCCCCGGTTTGCAGCGCACGACAGCTGATCAAAAGGCCCGCATCTCTCGTGGTGTTGTTCCATGGTGCAGACGAAACGCCCGTGTCATCGCGCTGGCGTTGTCATAGCCGCAGCGGGTCGCGATTTCTGAGACGCTCAGACGTGTTTGTTCCGTCAGGCGCCGCGCTTCGGCAAGCCGCAGCGCGCGATAGACCGCCGCCGGGCTTTGGCCGGTTTCGCGTTTGAAATAGGCCTCAAGGGTTCTTTGGCTCAACCCCAGTGTTTGTGCGACGTTGGGAAGGCTTAGCGGTTCTTCTATGTTGCGACGCATCAGTGCTGCCGCTGCCTGCACGATTTGGCCCGGGCGGCTGGCGGCCTCGGCCATTGCGCCCGGCGCGCGTTCGCCATGCATGAACAGGGCACCCACTTCGAGTGCCAGCATGGCGCCATGATCCCTGGCGATCATCGCCAGCATCATTTCAAGCGCTGTGACACCCCCACCGCAACTGGCCCTTTTTGTTCCCAGAATGAACCGGTCCTGCACAACATCGACATCGGGAAAGGCCTCGGCGAACTGATCCAGAACGTCCCAGTGGATTGTTGCGGGATGTCCGTCCAGCAACCCGGCCGCGGCCAGCAGCCAGCTGCCCGTGTCCAGACCAGCGAGGCAGGCAAAACGCCGTTCCGCTGCCCGCAAGGCTGCCAAAACAGGTGAAGCCGTATGCGTGGTGTGGCCATAACTGGGCATCACCAAAAGCATGGCTCCACCGGGATGATCCGACAGCGCGCATTCCGGTGTGACGGGCAGTCCAGAGGACGAGATCACCTCTGATTTCGACAGACCAAGAAACTGCCAGCGATAAAGCGTGCGCCGCGCCAGCGAATTTGCGGCCCGCAGCGGTTCAACCGTGTTGGCCAGACAGTGGTTCGAAAAGTCCGGAAACAGCAGGATGCCGATTTCTTTTGGTGGGCTTTGCGAAATTTGCATTAAAATCTCCAATCCTGCACGACTTTGCCTGACGCATATGCGTTCAGTCAATCCAGCAAAGACGGACGCGGGGAGGGTGTCATGCATTTTGGGTTGAGCGAAGAACAAGAGATGATCGTCTCAACGGTTCGGCGTTTCGTCGAGACTGAAATCTATCCGCATGAAGCCGAGGTAGAGCGCACCGGCGAGGTGCCTCAGGAGCTTGCCGAACATCTCAAATCCAAAGTGCAGGAAATGGGGTTCTGGGCCTGTAATTTCCCCGAAGAGGTTGGTGGTGCAGGTCTGAGCCATCTGGATTTCACGTTGGTCGAGCGTGAACTGGGGCGCGGTTCGATGGCGCTGACGCATTTCTTTGGTCGTCCGCAGAACATTCTGATGGCCTGCGAAGGCGATCAACGGGATCGCTATCTGCTGCCCGCAGTCCGGGGCGAAAGGATGGATGCGCTTGCCATGACCGAGCCGGGGGCTGGTTCGGATGTGCGGGGAATGACATGTACCGCCGCCAGAAACGGCGGTGATTGGGTTGTGAACGGCACCAAGCATTTCATTTCCGGCGCCGATCATGCGGATTTCTTTATCGTTTTCGTCGCCACGGGCGTGGATGAGACACCCAAAGGCCCCAAAAAGCGGATCACCTGTTTCCTCGTGGATCGGGGTCATCCCGGTTTCACTGTGCGGGACGGCTACAATTCGGTCAGCCACAAGGGATACAAGAATTGCATTCTCGAATTCGATGACTGCCGACTGTCAGATGCACAGGTTTTGGGCGAGGTTGATGGCGGTTTTGAGGTCATGAACACATGGCTTTACGCGACCCGATTGACCGTCGCGGCGTTCTGCGTTGGGCGGGCACGGCGTTGCTTCGATCTGGCGTTGGAATATGCGGCGGAACGCCGGCAGTTTGGCCAGCAGATTGCCAAGTTTCAGGGGGTTTCCTTCCAGATTGCAGACATGATCACAGAAATCGATGCCGCAGATCTTCTGACGCTGAACGGTGCATGGCGATTGGATCAGAACCTGCCTGCGAACCGCGAGATTGCCAGCGCCAAACTCTATGCATCGGAAATGCTTGCACGGGTCACCGACACCAGCCTTCAGATTTTTGGGGGTATGGGGCTCATGGATGATTTCCCGATCGAACGGTTCTGGCGGGACGCGCGCGTTGAACGCATCTGGGACGGAACGTCGGAAATTCAGCGTCATATTATCAGCCGCGATTTGTTCCGGCCGCTGGGCGCCTGACATGACGCGGTTCGAACGGCTGCTGCAACCGCGTTCAATCGCCGTGGTGGGCGGCGGCGCATGGTGCCGCAATGTGATCGAGCAATGCACTGCATTTGGCTTCGACGGGCCAATCTGGCCGGTTCACCCAAAACGGCCAACTGTTGGCGGCTTGTCCGCCTTTCCTTCGCTTGACGATCTGCCCGAGGCACCGGACGCTTGTTTTATCGGGGTCAACCGTGAAGCAACAGTTGGCGTTGTTGAACAATTGTCCAGCCGTGGTGCGGGCGGGGCGGTCTGCTTCGCGTCAGGGTTTCGTGAGGCAGCCGGAGAGCTGGCTGATGGCGCGGACCTTCAACAAGCGCTTTTGAAAGCCGCCGGGGACATGCCAATCCTTGGCCCCAATTGCTATGGGTTCATCAATGCGTTGGACAGCGCATCGCTCTGGCCGGATATCCATGGTCTGCAACCCGTGGAGCGGGGCGTGGGCATCCTCGCGCAAAGCTCTAATGTCGCGCTTAATCTGACGATGCAGCGGCGCGGGCTGCCGATTGGCTTTTTGGGAACAGTCGGCAATCAGGCGCAGGTGGATCTGGCTGCGCTTGGAATGGCGCTGCTGGATGATCCGAGGATCACGGCTTTGGGCCTCTACGTTGAGGGGTTCAGCGATATTCGCGCCTTTGAAGCGCTTGCGAACAAGGCGCATGTTTTGGGTAAACCCATTGTAGCCATGAAGCTTGGGGCATCCGAGCAGGCCAGCGCCGCCGCGATTTCACATACGGCGTCTCTGGCGGGATCGGATGCGGGCGCACAGGCCTTTCTGGATCGGTTGGGGATCGCGCGCGCCCGCTCTCTTGGTGGTTTTCTGGAGACCTTGAAGATTTTGCATTGCACGGGCCCTTTGCGCAGCAGCAAAGCGGTCTCGATGTCCTGCTCAGGGGGTGAGGCCAGTTTGATTGCCGACAGCGCGCTGGGCACGGATGTACAGTTTCCGGCCTTGACTGACCGGCAGCACAAGGGGCTGTCCAAGGCGCTGGGCCCAAAGGTCGCTTTGGCCAACCCGTTGGATTACCACACGTATATCTGGGCAGACGAAGGCGCGATGCAGGCGTGCTACAAGGCGATGCTGGACCGGGACGATCTGGGTATCGGATTGCTCGTGCTCGATTTTCCGCGTCCGGATCGGTGTGAAACCTCGGATTGGGATGTCGCGTTGCGCGCTGCAGCAGGTGCTGCGGGGCAATCGAAAACACCTTTGGCCATTCTGTCCAGCATTCCCGACACGATGCCCGAGGCGCGCGCAGAGCAGATCATGGAAGCAGGCATGATTCCGCTGTGCGGCATCGGCGACAGTCTCGAAGCCATCGCGGCTGCGGCCTCTGTGCTGTCCGCCCCGGGCGGTCGCATTCTGATGCCTGAAAATCCGGAAAACGGTGTCACTGAGCGGGTTCTGTTTGAGGATGAAGCCAAGGTCGCATTGTCGGCACATGGATTGCCTTGTCCGATCGGGCGCGCTGTTCCTGTATGCGAGGCCGCAGAGGCCGCGCAGGAGATAGGGTTTCCGGTTGCGTTGAAAGCCATGGGGCAGGCGCATAAAACCGGCCACGGCGGTGTTTGGCTGGGGCTGGCTAGTCCCTCAGAGGTCACAGAGGCGGCCCATCAGATCGGGTCTGAGACCCTTTGGCTCGAGCAGATGATGCCCGGCGCCTTGGCTGAATTGCTGATCGGGGTGCAACGTGATCCGGCGCATGGCTTCGTTTTGACCATTGGAGCAGGCGGGGTTCTGACGGAAATACTGTCAGATGTTGAACACCGTTTGCTGCCGGTTTCGCGGCAGGATGTTTTGGAGGTGTTGGACCGTTTGCGCATGGCCCCGATCCTGCGGGGCTATCGTGGCGCGGAGGCTGTTGATACGGGCGCCATTGCTGATGCAGTGCTTTGTGTGCAGGACTATGTGCTAACCCGTTCCGGCGCGGTTCAGGAGATAGAGATCAACCCGTTGCTGTGCTTTGCGGACAAGGCCGTGGCCGTGGACGCGTTGATCCGACTGGAGGAAGAAAATGAGTGAGAATGCGATCCTGACGGAACGCCGCGGCGCCGTGCTTGAGGTGACTTTGGCACGAGGCAAGGCCAACGCGATCGATCTGGCCACAAGCCGGATCATGGGCGAGATCTTTACCGAATTTCGGGATGACCCGGAGCTGCGTGTGGCGATTGTCACCGGGGCTGGTGAAAAGTTCTTTTGTCCGGGCTGGGATCTGAAAGCGGCGGCAGAGGGCGACGCAGTCGATGGGGACTATGGTGTTGGCGGTTTCGGTGGATTGCAGGAGTTGCGCGGACTGAACAAGCCCGTGATCATGGCCATCAATGGAATTTGCTGCGGCGGCGGATTGGAATTGGCCCTGTCCGGGGACATTCTGCTGGCGGCAGAGCATGCCAGTTTTGCACTGCCCGAAATCCGTTCGGGCACCGTTGCGGACGCGGCAAGTATCAAGCTGCCAAAACGAATTCCCTATCACATTGCCATGGAGATGCTGTTGACCGGTCGCTGGTTGGACGCGCAGGAAGCGGCGCGTTGGGGGCTGGTCAACCGGGTGCTGTCGGCGGATGAGCTGATGACGCAGGCCCGGCAATTGGCAGATGAATTGGCCTCGGGTCCGCCGTTGGTTTTTGCGGCGATCAAGGAAGTGGTGCGCGAAGCGGAAGATATGAAGTTCCAGGACGCGCTGAACCGAATTACCAAGAGTCAGTTTGAAACTGTGGAGCGGCTCTACAGGTCCGAGGATCAACTGGAAGGCGCCCGGGCTTTTGCCGAAAAGCGCGACCCTGTCTGGAAGGGGCGTTGACGGTGTCCGGCGCTTGTGAGCAGGCTCACGTCGCCCCGCCCACCGTCCCATACTGGCGCGGTGAAACTTGCGGCGTCTGTTTTGGCTGCCCGATCAATGCGTATTTTGAAAAAGAAGAAGGACCAATGTCATGCCTTTGACCATGAACCGTGAGGTTTTCATCACCTGTGCTGTGACAGGGTCTGGTGGCACGCAGGATCGCAGCCCGCATGTGCCACGAAGCCCCAAGCAGATTGCCGACAGTGCGATCGCAGCTGCCAAGGCCGGTGCTGCCGTCGTGCACTGCCATGTTCGTGACCCTGAGAGTGGCACGCCATCGCGGGATCTGGCCTATTATCGCGAGGTCACGGATCGCATTCGTGATGCGGATGTGGACGTGGTTTTGAACCTGACGGCTGGCATGGGCGGCGACATTGTTTTTGGCCCGACCTCTAAGCCTTTGCCGGTACAGGCAGGCACTGACATGATTGGCGCCGAAGAACGGGTTGCTCATATTGCGGAATGTCTGCCGGAGATTTGCACACTGGATTGCGGAACCATGAATTTCGCTGAGGCGGACTATGTCATGACCAATACGCCGGGCATGTTGCGGGCCATGGGGGCAATGATGACCGAGATGGGCGTGAAGCCCGAGATCGAGGCTTTTGATACCGGTCATTTGTGGTTTGCCAAGGAACTGGTTCGCGAAGGCATTCTGGAAGGGCCCGCTCTTGTGCAGCTTTGCATGGGGGTGCCCTGGGGCGCACCGGATGATCTGAATACCTTCATGGCCATGGTCAACAATGTGCCAGACGATTGGACCTTTTCGGCCTTTGCGCTGGGCCGCAATCAAATGGCCTATGTTGCGGCGGCCATTTTGGCCGGGGGCAACGTGCGGGTTGGCCTGGAAGACAATCTTTGGCTGGACAAAGGCGTTCTGGCAACCAATGCGCAACTTGTGGAGCGTGCAGTGGGCGTGATTGAGGGCATGGGGGCCAAGGTCGTCGGGCCTCAGGCCGTGCGCGAAAAGCTGGGGTTGGTCAAACGGGCGCCACGCGGTGCCTGATGGCCGGGGTGCCGGCGTTATCCGGCAGCCAGCGCGGTCGTGTCTGGCTGACCTGAGACGCCGGCCTTGGCCTTTGCGCGCATATGAAGCGCAAAGGCGATAACCCAAGCCAGACCGGCCAGAAGAAGTGTTGGAGCGGACGACAGGATCGCCATGTTCCGCGTGAGTTCCGTGCCGAGACCGAGACCGGCAACGGCTGTCCAGCTTGGCAAGACCATGAGAAATGGCAGCGCGGCTAAGGGAACAATCAGGCTGAAAAATTCGCCCTCCCGGGCTTTGGGGGTGAGGCGCTCTGCCTTGATGGGCGGGATCGCAATCGCGATCGCAATGGCAAGCGCCAGCAAATTGCCAAGGACCGGAAGGATCAGATCAATACCTGACGCGTTCTGTGTGTTCAGAGTCGCAAAGAACAGAACTGAAAACGCGGCGGCATATGCACCGACTGTTCGCAGCAGGAAGATGTAAAGACCTACGATCCGTTCGCTCATTTTTTCACTCTCCGTCCAGCCATTGTTAATCTTGGTTAACAACCACTGGACGAAGAATGTGTGCATTTAGAGGCGCAAGCGTGGCGAGCATTAGCAGGTGAAAAGATTGCTTTCTATCAATCTGTGGGAGAAAGCCTAGAAATTCACCTGAGTTGCAACCCCGCGTTCGAGGGCGAGCTCCACCACTTTTGACGCAACGGCAAGGTCCTGAAGACCCACGCCGGTACCATCAAAGAGCGTGATTTCCTGATCATTTTGCCTGCCGGGATGCGCACCATTGATGACTGCGCCAATCTCAGTGATGTCGGTTTCATTGATCAAACCCGAAGCAATGGCGTGCTGCGCTTCGCCGATAGTGATGCTTTGCGCAATTTCATCGGTAAAGACCGTGGCCTTGGCCAAAAGGGCCGGGTCGACCTCTTGCTTGCCCTTGGTGTCCGTACCCATGCAGGCAATATGTGTGCCGGGTTTTGCCCAATCTGCCATAAGCCCGGCCTGATGTGACGAAGTGATCGAGATGATGACATCAGATTGGGCTCCCAATTCCTCAAGCGACACCTGCTCGAACGGGAGCCCCAGATCACGGGCGGTTTCTTCCAGACGGCCAATCATTTCCGGGTGGAAGTTCCAGCCAACGACCTTTTCGAAATCGCGTTGGGTTGCTGCTGCGCGCATTTGAAACGCGGACTGATGGCCCGCGCCGATCATGCCAAGCACTTTCGCGTCCTTGCGGGCGAGGTGATTGATGGAAACAGCCGACGCCGCAGCAGTCCTGAGCGCTGTTAGAAGATTGCCGCCGACCAGCGCCTTGACCCGGCCGGTGTCGGCATCGAACAGGACAACGGTGGACTGATGATTGGTCAGTCCGCGGTTTTCGTTTCCGGGCCAATATCCGCCCGACTTGAGCCCCAGTGATAGCCCGTCCTTATCAAAGCCGGATTTGAAACCGTACAGCGCGTCGGCGTGACCGATTGCCTCCCGGATCACCGGGAAATTATAGGCCGCACCGCTGTTCATGGCTGCAAAAGTTGCCTCGACGGCGTCATAGGCATCTTGTGGCGTCATCAGGCCGGCGATTTCGGCCTCTGGTACGATTGTGACCAGGTTCGCTTCGAGTTTGGGGGCTCCGTCGGCCATAACTTATCCTTTTCCGGGGCAAGAACCCCTGAGTGCATTGCGTTGTTTGGCGGATTGCGCCGGCCTTGAGGGCGGCGTTCGGCCCCGCACCGCAGTGCGGAGCCAGATCGGGTCAGTAGGCCTTGCCGCGTGCCGAGACGGGCCACAGGCTTTCAACCTTGCCGTTGCGCAGGCCGACATACCAATCGTGCACGTTGCAGGTTGGATCGCAGTGACCGGGCACGAGGCGCAGCTTGTCATTCACCTTCAGCACAGCATCTGCGTCCGCGACCACGCCATGTTCGTCCGAGCATTTGACGTAGGCCACATCATCGCGGCCAAAGACGGTCGGCAGACCGCTATCGATCGATTGCGCCTTGAGGCCAGCATCGACAATCGCCTTGTCGGCTTTGGCGTGGCTCATGACGGATGTCAGAATGAACAAAGCGTTTTCCCATTCGCCTTGGTCAATGCGTTTGCCATCCTTGTCGAGAATGCGGCCATAGTCGGCATCCATGAATGCGTAAGACCCACACTGCAATTCATTGTAAACACCTGAATTGCTTTCGAAATAGTAGGATCCTGTTCCGCCGCCACCAACGATGTCGCAGTCCAGTCCTTCGGCTTTCAAGCCGTCCACTGCGTCACGGACCATGGCAATGGCGACGTCGACCTTGGATTTGCGGTCTTCATAGCTGTCCATATGCTGCATCGCGCCCTGATAGGCCTGAATGCCTGCGAACTTCAGTCCTTCGGCGGCATCAACGGCTTTGGCAATCTCGATAACCGCGGGCGTCGTTGTCACGCCGCAGCGCCCCGCACCGCAATCAATCTCGACGAGACATTCGATTTGTGTGCCATGGCGTTGGGCGGCCTGAGACAGATCCGCAATGTTCTCAATGTCATCCACGCAGCAGATCGTGCGCGCACCCAGCTTTGGCATCCGCGCCAGCCTGTCGATTTTGGCGGGTTCGCGAACCTGGTTCGACACCAGAACATCCTTGATGCCACCACGGGCAAATACTTCGGCTTCGGACACCTTTTGACAGCAGACACCGCAGGCGCCGCCCAATTCGACCTGCAGTTTTGCAACATCGACTGACTTGTGCATTTTGCCGTGTACGCGGTGGCGCATACCGTGGGCTTTGGCATAGTCGCCCATCTTTTTCACGTTCCGTTCAAGTGCATCCAGATCCAGCACGAGGCACGGTGTCTGAACATCGGCTTCGTCCATGCCGGGCAGTGCCGGAATGTCATAGCCCACTTCAAATTCGTCCAGATTGGTTGTGTCTTTCATTGCATCTCTCCGAATGGTCTTTTGATGTTGGATGCAGCGCATCCGTAGGTTTCTAATTAGAGCATGGCGTTTCCGATAGGAAACTCAGTGGGCAAAAAAACGCGTTGGGATTATGCCCGGGTTTGGGGTTTGGTCAAATCCACCTTCAATCAGCCGCGCCCAATCCAAGGCAGGGCATCGAGATCGACGTTGCCGCCGGTGATGATGACGCCAACCCGTTTCCCGCGAAAGATTTCGGGGTTCTTTAGGATGGTCGCCAGCGGTGGGGCACATGAAGCCTCCATCACGATTTTCATGCGTTTCCACGTCAGTTTCATTGCATCGATGATTTCGTCTTCTGACGCGGTCAGAATGTCCGTCACGTAGTTGCTGACAAAGTGCCAGGTGTTTTCCTTAAGTGGCACTTTCAAACCATCAGCAATCGTAACGGGCGCATCGTCGGCAATGATATGGCCCGCTTTGAAGCTTCGATAAGCGTCGTCAGCCTGTTCAGGCTCGGCGGCGTAGATTTCGACCTCGGGGGCAAGGGTGGACAGTGTCAAACAGGTCCCCGACACCATGCCGCCGCCGCCGATGGGTGCGATGACCGCATCCAGTCCGTCTGCCTGTTCCATGAGTTCTTTTGAACAGGTGCCCTGACCTGCAATGACCCGTGGATCGTTATAGGGGTGCACAAATTCAGCGCCTGTTCGTTCCTGAACCTCGGCAAACACGGCCTCGCGGCTGGTTGTTGACGGCTCGCATTCCGTAATGATGCCACCGTATCCGCGCACCGCATCCTTTTTGGCCTGCGGGGCCGTGCGGGGCATGACCACATTGCATGGAATCCCGCGACGACCGGCAGCATAGCTGAGCGAAAGGGCATGGTTGCCCGAGCTGTGGGTGGCAACACCGCGTTGCGCCAGCGCGTCAGGCAGGCCAAAGACCGCGTTCGATGCACCACGGACCTTGAAAGCACCGGCCTTTTGAAAATTCTCGCATTTGAAGAACAGTTCTGCGCCCGTCAGCTCGTTCAGAAACGACGAGGTCAGAACCGGGGTGCGGTGGATGTACGGTTTGATCCGTTCATGCGCCGCCAGCATGTCCTCATAGGTCGGGATATGAGTTGTCACGTCTTTCATTGTGCTGCCATCCTTTGTGCTTGGCCGCCGTGCCGATAAACGTTCTGGGCTGCGGCCACGCCTGAGCCGAGGCTGATTTCCAGCCCAAGATCCGTCATGACCATTTCAGCGGTGGCAATGCCAGATAGGGCCATGGCGTCGGTCAAAAGCCCCAGATGCCCGATGCGGAATACTTTTCCGGCCACATCGCCGAGGCCGCCGCCAAAGGCCATGTTGTAATGCTTGGCCGCATGCACCGGGATCAGGCTCGCGTCGAAACCGTCCGGCGTGCAGATTGCGGTCACGCTGTTCGAATAGAGCTCGGGGCGCTTGGCACAGGGCGAAAAGCCCCAGGCCGAAACTGCCGCTCTGACACCATCGGCAATTCGGGCATGGCGTGCGAATACAGCATCGAGGCCCTCATCCAGGATCATGCGGGTTGCCTCGTGAAGGCCGTTCATCAAGCCGACAGAAGGCGTGTAAGGATAGGCATCGGCGGCATAGCCAGCGCGCATGTCATCGATGGACCAGAAGGTGCGCGGTAGGGTGGCCGCTTTGGAGGCGGCGATTGCCTTTTCACTAAAGCCGACGATGGCAAGACCGGCGGACAGCATAAAGCCCTTCTGGCTGCCCGTGACAGCGACATCGATCCCCCATTCGTCAAATTCGAAGGGCATTGAGCCGATTGAACTGACACCGTCGACCAGCAACAGCGCCGAGTGTCCGGCGCGGTCCATGGCTTTGCGCAGGCCGGGCACGTCCGATACAACGCCGGTCGCGGTTTCGTTGTGCGTCGCCAGAACGGCCTTGATGGTTCCGTTGGTGTCATCGCGCAGGATCTGTTCAAACTGATCGACCGGCAGACCTTCGCCCCAAGCCACGTCAATCTGCTGAACGGTCAGGCCAAAGCGCTGGCACATGTCGATCCATTTGTGGCTAAACATTCCGTTGCGCGCCGCAAGAACGGTATCGCCGGGGTTCAGAGTGTTGGTCAGCGCTGCTTCCCAGCCACCCGTGCCTGACGCAGGAAAGATAAACGTCTCGCCTTTGGTCTGGCGCAGCACCTTGCGAACACCATCCAACGCGCCATGCAGGATCGGTCCGAATACCGGCGAACGGTGATCGACTGTTGGCATGTCACAGGCCTTGCGAAGCGACTCTGGGATGTTGGTCGGGCCTGGAATGAAAACCGGGTTCTGCATGTTCATGATAAATCTCCTCTTCCGGGATTGGTTATAGAAAGCGCCCCCGTTGAGGTCTATTTTTCTGAAATCATTTTTCAAAAACGTAGTGGGCTGGAAAAAATGAATTGATTCAGTGGCTTGAATTTTCCACTCTGTGAAAGAGTTTTTCGAAAGGCGAATCTGATGGCCGAAGAATCCAACAAGAATACCGCCACGCGGGCACGCGGGCGGCCGCGTGGCTGGGCGGACAATCTCGAACAGAACCGGATCAAATCGCTGGATCGTGCGATGGAGGTCTTGGAAACGCTGGGTAGACGGGGGGGCTCGACCCTTTCTGATCTGGCCGAAGCCTGCGGCCAGCCGGCCTCGTCAGTCTATCGTGTGCTTGTTACGCTTGAGGCGCGCGGCATCGTTGATTTCGACCCCGGGCCACAATTGTGGGAGATCGGGGCAGGGGCCTTTCAGATCGGATCACATTTTCTGCGTCGGACGTCGCTGGTTGAACGCGCCCGACCGGCGCTGCGCAGTTTGATGGAGCAAACGGGCGAGACCGCCAATTTGGGCATCGCCCGAGACGGGCAGGTTTTGTTCATGTCTCAGGTTGAAAGCCATGCGAATATCCGCGCGTTCTTTCCGCCGGGCACATTATCTCCGATGCACAGCTCTGGCATTGGCAAGGCGTTGCTGGCTCAGATGACGGATGAGCAGGTGCAAAATGTCGTTTCGGCACATGGATTGGAACGGTTCACCCGCTTCACACTGGCGAACCCGGCCACTCTGGTTGCGGATTTGGCTCTGACACGGTCGCGCGGCTATGCTTTGGACAACGAAGAAAAGAACCTCGGGATGCGCTGCGTGGCAGCGCCGATCTTTGACATGCACGGCGAAGCGGTCGCCGGTTTGTCCATCTCAGGCCCATCGGCCCGATTGCCCGACGATCAGCTGCCTGAGTTGGGCCGGTACGTGGCTGCAGCCGCGCGTGAAGTGACGGAAGGCATCGGTGGGCAACCGCGCGCTGCGCCACAAGATCCTGCGTGATCACCGTCAGGCGACGTTTTCCAGTTTGACCTCAGGTGCCACGCCAAGCGCGAAACAAACGTCTCGTGTCAGCTCTGGACGGTTCAGCGTATAGAAGTGCAGCTTGTCTACACCGCCTTCCAACAAGTCGCTGCACAATTCGGTACAGATCGCTGTGGCCAGCAGATCTTCGCGGCCATCGCGTTTGGCCGTTACAAAGGCGTCTTCGACCCACGCGGGAATGTGGGTGCCGCAGCGCTGCGCGAACCGTCGGGCGCCATCCCAGTTCTCGATGGGCAAAATGCCGGGGACAATCGGTTTGTCGATCCCGGCCTTCTGGCACGCGTCGCGAAAGCGGAAAAAGCTGTCCGCTTCAAAAAAGAATTGGGTCAGGGCTTCGTCAGCGCCTGCATCCAGCTTGCGCTTGAGCCATTCGATGTCAGCCTGAGCATTGGCGGCTTCGGGGTGTGTGTCAGGATAGGCGCCAACTCGGATCGAAAAGTCGCCGGTGTCGCGCAAGGCCTCGATCAACTCGACAGAACTGCCGAACCCGTCCGGAAATGGCTCAAAGCTTTGTGCCCCCTTCGGAGGATCGCCGCGCAGCGCGACGATATCCTGAACACCGGCCTCGGCAAAACCGCGCGCGATTTCCAATGTCTCGGCCTTGGTTGCCTCAACACAGGTTAGGTGCGCTGCGGTGCGAAGGCCGGAGTGTTTGTGAAGCGTTGCCACAACATCCCGCGTCAGATCGCGGGTTGTGCCGCCTGCGCCGTAGGTCACCGAAACAAAGCGCGGTGATAACGGAGCAAGCACCTGTACCGTGTCCCACAGCCGGAATGTGCCCTCGACATTGCGAGGCGGAAAGAATTCGAAGGATATTTCAGGCTGCATAAACGGGGTCCTTTCTCGTTAGGCCCTTGTTGCACGCGCAGCATTGTGAGACAATTTCATAAATCTCATAGTTAACATGAGCCGCATATGCATATCGAGTTTCGCCACCTGCGCACCATCCGAGCCATTCATGAAGCTGGCGGCGTTGCCCGTGCAGCAGAGCAGCTGAACATCACGCAATCTGCCCTGAGCCATCAGATCAAGGGGTTGGAGGATCAGGCCGGGGTCGAGCTGTTTGTGCGCCGGTCCAAACCGATGCGGCTGTCTGCTGCTGGAAAACGCCTTCTGCGGTTGGCCGAACAGGTGCTGCCACAGATCGAAGCGCTGCAAGAGGAATTTGCCGGACTGCGCAGCGGGAAATCCGGGCGGCTTCATATCGCCATTGAATGCCACGCCTGTTTCGAATGGCTTTTTCCGGTGCTCGAGAGCTTTCGCAAAGACTGGCCGGATGTGGATGTCGACATCAGGCCGGGCCTCGCCTTTGATGCGTTGCCTGCCTTGCTCAAGGAAGAGGTGGATGTGGTGATTTCATCCGATCCAGAGGACATAGCGGGCGTAACGTTTACGCCGCTGTTTGATTACAGCCCCGTTTTTGTCGCGGCGGCCAATCACCCGCTGGCGTCCAAGCCTTTCGTCGAAGCCGAAGATTTCCGGGGTCAAACGCTGATCACCTATCCGGTCGAACGCTCTCGGCTGGATATCTTCAGCCAGTTGCTCAGCCCTGCCAAGGTCGAGCCTGCAGCCATCCGCCAGGTTGAGCTGACGGCCGTGATCCTGCTGCTCGTGGCGTCGAACAGGGGGGTGTCTGTGCTGCCGGACTGGGTGGTTCGTGAGGTGAAATACAGTTCTGATTACGTGACACGGCCGTTGACCGAGGAGGGCATAACCAGACGTCTTTATGCCGCAACACGCACAGAAGACTTGGACAAGCCCTACATGAACAGACTTGTTGATCTTGCCGGCACGGAGGCACGGCGTTTGCAGGAGGCCTAAGGGCGAAGGTCGGACGGCCCGGTATACCCGGGCCGAGCGTTTATCACAGTGCCTGGATGTTTGCTGCCATGCTGCGGCCGTCACGGCCTTCTTCGATGTCGAAGCTGACTTTCTGATTGTCTGCCAGACCCGTCAAACCCGAGCGTTCGACTGCCGAAATATGAACAAAAACATCTTTGCCGCCTTCATCAGGCGCGATAAAGCCGTAGCCTTTCGTGGTGTTGAACCACTTCACGGTGCCGTTTGGCATAGTTCCCGTGCTCCCTTTTTCAGTCTGCGTTTCAGGCCTGCAACGCACAGGCCGTCCCCGACACAATCGCCTTTCAGGGAGGAACTTAGGGGTGTACTCCGGGCCGTTCCGTGACTGATCGTCGCGTGTCACATGAATAAACATCGTGCGGCGGGGAGAAAAAGCAAGCAAATCTCCCTCGAAATTCGTGTCGCGCGCGATTATTTGATCGTAGTGATGAAGGAGACAGCATGATCCTCTATGGACTGAAAAACTGCGATACCTGCCGCAAAGCATTGAAAGCATTGCCCAATGCGGAGCTGGTAGATGTGCGCGATCCCGGCGTTCCGGCAGCGGTGCTTGCAACTGCCTTTGATACCTTCGGTGACAAATTGCTGAATACTCGCTCGACCACGTGGCGGGGTTTGAGCGAAACAGAACGGGCGGACGCGCCTTTGGCGTTGATTTCCGCGCACCCGGCGTTGATGAAAAGACCATTGATCGTAGACGGAGACACAATGGTGCTGGGCTGGGATGCCGCTGCACAACAAAAGATGGGAGTAGCCTGATGCGCAACGCAGCATTGACCCTTGGAATTATCGCGGGCGTTTTCGGAATGCTGGTTGGCTTTTTTGGCTTTGGCTATACCGAGCTGGCGCGCAACTACTCTGAAGTCGAACAGATGTTCGGCATGTTCGACAACCCGGGTCTGGTCCGGGCCATGTCCATTCTGTCACCGCTGCTGGCCATTGCAGGCGGGGCCATGTCAAAGGCCCGCGCGTTGTGGGGCGGCATTCTGCTGTTGGTCTCGGCGGCAGGGATGTATTTTGCCTTCGGCTTCAACGTCTTCACGATGTTCCCGATTGCCTTTGCCGGTCTTGCAGGCGTTCTGGCCTTGGCCGCGGGTAAACCGGATGAGCCTAAGGCGCATTTCTGAACCGGCTCAGGCCAGCGCCGTGTCCGTGCGGCGGGCGCTGAGCAAGCGATCCAGAGAAAGGGCGCCCGCGCCCTTGATCACCAAGGTAACCAGCACAAGCATCCAGAACGCGCGCTGATCGAGGATTGGTGCGTCTGGGATCCGGTCGAACCAAGCGCCAAGCGTTTCCGCGTGTTCAATGCCGCCATGGCCATAAAGATCGGTCAGGCTTTGGACGACCACGAAGCCAATCATGCCAAGCGCTGCCAGCCGCGTAAACAGGCCCACGACGATCAGAAGTGGCAGGATAAACTCGGCCCAGGTTCCGGCAACAACGACCAGCCAATGGAAGATTGATAGTTGCGACACGTCATAGACGACGGCTTCCATCTGTTTTGGGAAAATCTGCGCATAAGCCCCTGTGGAGGGCTGGAAGATACCGAGCAGCCCATCACCCAGCTTGGTCATGCCCGAGGCCCAGAAGTAGGTCAGCAGGGTCGCGGCAAAAACAAAGCGCGATAGCAGAGGCAAAAGCCCATCACCGAGATGTTCGATTTGTGCAAATAGACGATTGTGCAGCGATATCAGCGTGTTCATGGCGGACTCTTAGAGTTTTAGTTGAGCTATTGCGCCGCTTGAAAGCAGCAATGACAGAGTGTTGGGCAGGTCGAATTCAGGTCCGGCTGCTTCTAGCGCGGCCCCAAAGTTCCCGCCGGACAGGCATGCTTGGACAAAACCGGCCGCAGCAGCATCAAGCGGATGCAAAACCGGATCGAACTCGGGACGTGTAATCAGAACGTTTTCCGGCGCCGCACCGGGCTTGGCCGCACCGGGCTGCGTTGCATATCGATAGATCGACAGCATGGGCCAGCGCGATTTCACCAGCTTGGTCGCCGGCGCCAGCACCAGATACCCTGCCATCAGCGCCCCATCCGACAAGTCTTGGAAAACTGCCGGATCAAATGCTGGACAGTCCGCCGCGTGATAGCTGGCCCGCTGCGCCAGTTCGAGCCGCGCGATATCACCGAGATAAGGAATATGAGCCAGCGGCTCGGCGGCTTCGAGAAAGGCCGGGAACCCTTCGCCATAGTGCATCATCAAGGGTGATGCCGGCGGCGACTGGCGCAGGAAATGCCCGGCCACCATGGCAAAATTCTCTTTACCCAAAAGACTGGCTACTGCCGGAAAACCGGTTTCTAGCGCTTCACGCAGGGACACCGCGACATTGTTGCGGTACACAGCGTACCGGCGTCCAGCCGAACGGCCCTCGTTGTCTTTCAACCCCTCTGGAACGGGTACCCGGGCATCAAGTAGCCCGGCGCGAAATGCGTCTTGGGACACAGTGATCATCACGCATGTACCCGCGCCAGTGCTGCCTCTGCACGCCGGGCTTCGTCGCGCAGAACAGACCAATCAGGGACATCGGTGTCCCATTCAATCAACAATGGTTTGGGGCCGGAACGCTCAAGCACAAGGTCGAGCAGACCCCAGACCGGATCGGCCACCTCGCGACCATGGCTGTCGATCAGCAATGGCATTCCATGGTCGTCTTCGTCTTCGTCGTGCCCTCCAAGGTGCAATTCCCCCACGGCGTCGAGCGGAAAGGCGTCGATATAGGCCTGCGGGGAATAGCCCAGATTGGTGGCGGATACGAAGACGTTGTTCACATCCAGCAAAAGCCCGCAGCCGGTCCGACGGGTCACCTCGGTCAGGAAATCCGTTTCCGCCCAAGTGCTTTCTGCGAAGGCGAGATAGGAAGACGGGTTCTCCAACAGCATGCGGCGGCCAAGTGCTGTTTGCACTTCGTCGATGTGTTCACACACACGCGCCAGTGTCTGATCTGTGTAGGGAAGCGGCAGCAGGTCATTCAGGAAATGGCTGTCGTGCGTGGACCAAGCCAGATGCTCCGAGAAGCTGGCAGGATCCAGCCAGCCCACAAGCTGTTTGAGACGCTCAAGGTGGTCTGGATCAAGGCGGTCTTCACCGCCGATCGACAGACCGACACCGTGCACGGAAATGGGAAATTGTTCGGACAGAGCCCGTAACTGGGCCAGCGGTCGACCGCCATCACCCATGTAGTTTTCAGCATGAACCTCCAGCCATCCCACGGGTGCCGCATTCTCAAGAATGTCGCTGTAGTGCTGGGGCTTGTAACCGACACCGGGCAGCGGGGGCAGGGATTGTGTTTGGTCGAACATGCTTGGTCTTTCGTATGCGGAAAGGGATGGGCCGTTGTGGCCCAACCCTTATCATATGGATCAGCTTTTGGGCAGGTCACGCTCCAGAGCTTCCAGCGAACCCATGCGGCCGTCTGGCAGCTCGATGTCGCCGCATGTACCTGCGTCAACCAGCGTCCAGGCGTTGCCCTGGTAGTCAACGGTGGAGGAACCGGCGCATGTGGTGCCTGGGCCAGCGGCACAGTCGTTCTGGCCTGCCAGCGAAACGCCGAAGCACTTTTCTTTTTCCATGGCAGTTGCGGCTGTGCCGTGTGCGGTGAAGGATGCAGCGACGGCGCCTACGAGAGCAGCTGTTTTCAGGGTCTTGGACATTGGACTTCCTTTCAGTCTTGGGTTGGTCGTGTTTTTGAAACCGGGGCCAAAGCGGTGTGTCGCCTTGGCTCAATCAAAGTGCACTGGACGGCTGACCAAAGGAATTCACGGGCCCGTGCATCACAGGCCTGTGTGCATCTGTGGGCCCTGCGTGAGTGTTTGCAGTTGCAGAAAGCCATAAAAAACAAAGGCATAGAAAAAGGCCCCGAAATATTTCGGGGCCTTTTTCTGTGGTTCCAGCGCTGGAATGTTACAAAAGATCGGGCGGCGTTGCGTCTTTGGCGAGGCTGCTCACGATTTCCGTCAGGCTTGCAACAGAAGTTTGCTTTTCACCCAAGCGGCGCACGGTCACGGTCTTTTCGTCCACTTCGCGATGTCCGACGGCAAGAATCACAGGCACTTTGCCGACGGAATGTTCACGGACCTTGTAGTTGATCTTTTCATTCCGAACGTCCGCCTCGGCGCGCACACCAGCTGCCTGAAGCGCTGAAACGACCTCGGCCACATAGTCATCGGCTTCGGAGGTGATCGACGCGACGACAACCTGACGCGGCGCAAGCCAGAACGGCAGTTTGCCAGCGTGTTCTTCTATCAGGATGCCGATGAAGCGTTCAAAGCTGCCCAGCACCGCACGGTGCAGCATGACCGGACGGTGTTTTTCACCGTCCGAGCCGATGTAGGTTGCATCCAGACGCTCAGGCAGAACAAAGTCCACCTGCAGTGTGCCGCACTGCCAATCACGACCGATGGCATCGGTCAGAACAAATTCCAGCTTGGGGCCATAAAAGGCGCCTTCGCCGGGATTCAGCTCGAACTCGCAACCCGCGGCAGACGTAGCGGCCTTGAGGGCGTCTTCGGATTTGTCCCAGACCTCGTCCGAGCCGGCGCGGGTGTCCGGGCGATCCGAGAACTTGACTTTGAACCCTTGGAAACCGAGGTCGCTGTAGATGCTGGCAAGGAAGTCAATGAAGCGTTTGGTTTCATCTTCGATCTGATCCTCTCTGCAGAAAATATGGGCATCGTCCTGAGTGAAACCCCGAACGCGCATGATGCCGTGCAATGCCCCTGATGGTTCATATCTATTGCACGAACCGAATTCGGCCATACGCAAAGGAAGATCGCGGTAAGATTTTAATCCCTGGTTAAAAATCTGCACGTGACAGGGACAATTCATCGGTTTGAGCGCGTTGATCGCCTTTTCGCGGGCATGTTCCTCGTCCACTTCGACAATGAACATGTTCTCTTGGTACTTTTCCCAGTGGCCTGAGGCTTCCCAGAGTTTGCGATCAACGACTTGCGGTGTGTTCACTTCCACATACCCACCGGCACGTTGCTGGCGACGCATGTAGTCTTGCAGTTGCGTGTAGATGCTCCAGCCGTTCGGATGCCAGAAGATCTGGCCAGGCGCTTCTTCCTGCATGTGGAACAGGTCCATCTCGCGGCCCAGCTTGCGGTGGTCGCGTTTGGCGGCTTCTTCCAGCATGTTCAGATATTTGCGCAGATCTTCCTTGTTGCGGAAGGCTGCGCCGTAGATGCGCTGAAGCATGGCGCGGTTGCTGTCGCCACGCCAGTATGCACCTGCAACGCTCATCAATTTGAACGCATCAGCGGGCACCTGACCGGTGTGCTGCAGATGTGGGCCGCGGCACAGGTCCTGCCAATCGCCATGCCAGTACATGCGCAGCGGCTCATCGCCCGGGATGCTCTCGATCAACTCGACCTTGTAGGGCTCGCCGCGGTCTTCGTAGTACTTGATCGCGACATCACGGTCCCAAACCTCGGTCGTCACAGGCTCGCGCTTGTTGATGATTTCTTTCATCTTTTTCTCGATCGCGCCCAGATCTTCCGGGGTGAACGGTTCGGCCCGATCGAAATCGTAGTACCATCCGTTGTCGATCACGGGGCCAATTGTAACTTTTACGTCCGGCCAGATTTCCTGAACGGCGCGCGCCATGATATGCGCCAGATCGTGGCGCACCAGTTCCAGCGCAGGCGCGTCGTCCTGCATGGTGTTGATGGCGATTTGTGCGTCCGCATCGATGGGCCATTGAAGATCCCAGTGCTGGCCGTCGACCATGGCCGATATGGCTTTCTTGCCGAGAGATTTGGAAATGGAGGCAGCCACTTCGGCAGGGGTCACGCCCTGATCAAAGTCACGTTTAGAGCCATCGGGAAATGTAAGGGAAACTTGGGCCATAAGCCTTGCTCCTCGTCGGTTTGGCGCCCACGGAACGCCCGGTTGCGGGTTGTGATGTGCCTCCTCATGGCCTCAGGGCATGATGGATGTCAAGCGCAGTAGCCGTGCAAGCGCCGCGCAGCTGCCGAACCTGACTTTGCTGCGACAGTTTGGGTTTTGCAGGCCCGCCGGAAAACCGACAGGCCAAAGGGCAATTCACTGTGCCACCGCCCTTGAAAATCGATGGTTTTTGCCGGTTTCAACCCATATTTTAAGCCCGGCAAGAAAGCGCGCACATCCTTCTTGAATGCCAGATTACGCAGCTGTTCCAGGGGATATGCGGGCTTTCAGGTGCCGAATGAATTTTCGTCAAATTAATGGCCGTTGAGATGTGGTTGTCTAGGGAAGCGGCGGCACTCTGCATCTTTTCAATCGGTGGTTTTTCGATATTTTGTCGGTGGTTAGGGAAGGAAAAAACATGTCCGAACTTGCTTATCTGGATGGCCCTCGAGGGGATCGGCTCGCCTATGTTTATACGGCGGGAAAAGCCCCCTGCGTTGTGTTCTTGTCAGGGTACAGATCTGACATGGAGGGGACGAAAGCCGTTCATCTTGAAAGTTGGGCAAAGTCCCGAGGACAGGCTTTTCTGCGTCTGGACTATTCTGGGCACGGGCAATCGGGCGGCGTTTTCGAAGAAGGCTGTATCGGGGATTGGGCAGCTGATGCAGCGGCTGTGATTCGAGCGGTGGCCCCGGGCCCTGTTGTGCTGGTCGGCTCTTCCATGGGGGGCTGGATCGCCAGCATCTTGTCTCAGCGACTGCAGGTTGCGGGTTTCGTGGGTATCGCGGCGGCGCCCGATTTTACCGAAGACGGTTTTTGGGCGGGGTTCGACGAAGAGCAGCGTCGCAAGGTCATTGAGGAGGGCGGCGTAGAGCTGCCGTCCGCCTATGAGGACCCGTATGTCGTGACCAAAAAGCTGATCGAAGATGGCCGGGACAATCTGGTTTTGCGATCTCCGCTGCCGATGACGTGGCCGGTGCGATTGCTTCAGGGCACCGAGGATGAGGCCGTCAGCCGTGAAACGGCCCTACGGTTGCTGGATCACATTGCCGGTGAGGACGTGCGCCTGACGCTGGTGAAAGGGGCTGATCATCGGTTTTCCGATCCCGCCTGCCTGACCATGATCGAAACTGCCATCCAGGAGGTGTCGCCTCTGTGACGCAGCGCTTTGCTTGCCCTGCGCGTCGCTGTGCGTGTACTGGCAGCGATTGATACGGGGGTGGTATGAACGTGGTTTTGGCTTGGCTCGGTTGGGCAATTCTTTTTCTCGGGCTGGCAATGGCCGGGTTGTGGCTTTTGGGGCCGCGTGAACCTGTCGTTACCGATATCCGGTTTGATGCCTCTGCGTTGTCGCAAGGGGTGGATGCCTATCTTGCTCAGCAGGAGGCACGCTTTGACGACATAACGCCGGGCGTAGAAAAGCAGGTGGTGTGGGCCAATGGCCCGGAACAGAAAACGCCGCTGTCCATTGTCTACCTGCATGGCTTTTCGGCCACGGCGCAGGAAGTGCGACCCTTGCCGGATCTGGTGGCCCAGGCGCTTGGCGCGAACTTGGTCTTTACGCGGCTGGCCGGACATGGCCGCAGTTCAGAAGCTATGGCAGAGCCTGAGGTCGAGCACTGGATGCACGACGTGGCCGAGGCCTTGGCCATAGCGCATAGGATTGGTGATCGGGTTGTCGTTCTAGGCACCTCAACCGGTGCCACACTGGCCGCGCTGGCGGCACATGAAGATATGGGGGTGCAGATGTCAGGCGTTGTACTGATCGCCCCCAATTTCAGGGTGAACAATCCTGCTGCCGCTCTTTTGACCTGGCCAGCGGCGCGTTGGTGGTTGCCTGTGCTGGCTGGCAAAGACAGGGTTTTTGAGCCGCGGAACAAGGGCCAGGAACAGTATTGGACCACGCGCTACCCCAGCATTGCGACCCTGCCCATGGGCGCGGCAGTCAAGGCGGCCCGCGCACTGCCCCACGAACAGGTTCAGACGCCGGCATTGTTCATTTTCGATGACAAGGATAAGGTTGTTGACCATGTGGCCACGCGTGAGGTTGCTACCCGATGGGGCGCGGCATCACAGATGCATGTGGTTCATGCAGGGCCGGAAGATGACTCCTATGCGCATGTGATTGCAGGGGATATCATGTCGCCAACTCTGACCGCACCGACGGCAGAACGCATCGTCGAATGGGTCCGCAATTTGCCGTGATGAACGAGCGATAGGAACTGGCATGAAACGCCCGCGTTCAATGTGGAGCTTGGAAACCTTGGGCCGTGTGCGCCTGTCCAAGCATTTCTGGATGCGCGAGTTTCTGTATTCCGAGATTGGCAATTTTCATCAAATCCAGAACATTCCGGACGACCCGGATTTGACGATTCAAAGAGGGCGTGCCTTTTGCAGCACCTTGCTAGACCCGCTAGAGGAAACTTTTGGGCGTGTGTTTGTGCGTTCAGGCTACCGATCACTCGAGCTGAACAGCTTTGGCAATCGGAACAAGCTGAACTGTGCACGCAACGACTATCCGCTGGAATGCCATATCTGGGATCTGGCTGATGTTCCGGTTGCCGGCGCCTCTGTGGTCATTCCGTGGTTTGCAGAGCGCTACGAACAGGGCCGCGACTGGCGTGATCTGGCGTGGTGGCTCTACGATCATCTGCCGTTTTCCGAGGTCTGGTTCTTTCCAAAACTCTGCGCCTTCAACATTGCATGGCGGCCAGAGCCGAAAAGGCGCATCGACAGCTACATAGCGCCTAAAGGCACGTTGTTGCGCGCCGGAGAAGAACCCGTTGAGACGCAAGCCGTTCGTCAAAGCCGCTACGCAGATTTCCCCGCGTTTCGGGGGCTATGGCACCCATGACCCGACGCAAGGTCGGAATTTGTTAACCACTTTTGCGCAAAACCAGTGAACGGGCGGTTGACCCGCATGGGTAGCGGGGTGCGCGTAGTGAAAGGCTTTGAACCACGATTTCGGGACTTCCCGTCGTATTTGATGACCGTCACGCAGGATGTGTTGGAAAATCGGGGGCTGGGGGAGCCGTTGAAACGCTATGTTCATCCGCAGGCCGTTTTGCGTGCGGGGGATGGCATCCGATATGGCGCTGATGGGTTCAGTGACATGGCTCTGGCCTTTTTGGCGGCCTGTCCCAATGCACAAATGCTGACCGAAGACATCATTTGGTCTGGTGCGCCACAGGTTGGTCTTTTGGGGTCGCAACGCATGTTGGTGATGGCGACACATCATGGCGCTGGGCAATGGGGCGAGCCGACGGGCAAATCGCTTCGTTTTCGGGTGTTTTGCGACAGCTACGCCAAAGACAACCGGATCAGCGAAGTATGGCAGGTGCGGGACACGGCTGCGATCCTGCATCAAATCGGCCAAACGCCACAAGAATGGGCCAGGCGCCAGCTTGCTGCCGGTCAGCTGTCCGAAGAGCATCTTGGGACGGAACCCAATGTACAGGGCTACTACACTGGCGCCGGCAACGCAGACCAATGGGGCGCAGCCTTTGCCGATTTTTTGCAAAGTGTGATGCTGGGCGCGTTTTCCCGATTTCCGGAACAATATGACCGCGCGTGCCAGCTGGATTATCCCGGAATGAAGCCTGCTTTTGGCACCGTGGCGGCGGAAGCGTTCTGGATGGGGCTGCGTGGCTCCTTTCCTTCGGCGCAATTCGTTTTGCACCACAAGATCGGAATGGAGGAAGCCTTGCTGCCGCCGCGTGCGGCGCTGCGCTGGTCCTTGACCGGCAAGCACGACGGCTGGGGGCTGTTTGGCACGCCCACAGGGGCGAACATCCACATCATGGGCATCAGCCATGCCGAATTCGGTCCGCACGGCCTGAGACGTGAATGGACCCTGATCGACGAGCTGTCGGTCTGGCAGCAAATCGCGCGCCAGTCTGGCTGATCGCGCGGCTTTGATCTGCCTGTCAGCGGCAAAGGCTTGCAGTTGTGAAGAAGCCGAGGCAGCCTTGATCCATTGGTACGATAAGGATTTGAGACATGCTGCGGGTAGCGCTGTTGGCTTTTCTGAGTGGATTGTTTGCGACAACTCTTTCGGCACAGACGTGGCAAGCGATCACTGAAGATGATGGTGCTTTTGCCTATTCCTATGCCGGGGTCCCCAATTTCATGGGGCTCTATTGCCTTGGCCCGTCACCAAAGGGCGGCGCTGACGCGACCGGTTCGGCCTATGCCCAGACCCAGCCCAATGGTGATGGTCAATTTATTCTGGAACTGGGATTGCCTGTTGAAAGCCAGTTGGACGTTGTCGGGATCTCGCTGCGCGTCGGAGGGGATGACTATGATCTGCCTTTGGCTCGGTTCCATGAAACCTCGGGTATGGTACTGCATCCGGTGAACGTGGACGATCCGATGATTGAGGCGCTTCAGGCGTCCAACACGGTGCGGATCCGAAGTGAAGACCGTCTGCTTCTGAGCCTTCCATTGCGCGCCTCCCGGCGTAGCATCGATGCCATGATTGCGTTCTGCAAGACGCTCAATCCACCGCCCGAAGCCCCTGAAACGGTGTCTGAGCCTGGCGTGCCGGAAGACCAACCCTAGATATGGCGCGTAAATAAATCCGGCGTCTGAATGCATTGATCCTGGAGACGATCCGCCAACCGGTGCGGCACCGATTCTATCTGTTTGAGCCGCCAAGCGGCGCGAATAGCCCATCCCTAGTTCCTCCAATACATCGCGAATGCTGTGCAAAGCCCCTAAAATATTGGCAGATATCCGCCTAACCCCAATAAGTGGTATCGTCATTGACCTGAGGCACAAAATCAGTACAGCTTTGAAGGGTAGTAGGGGGACATCGAGTATGACTATACGTGCAAGCGCGGCGGCGGCCGCGATGCTTGCGGCCAGTACATTTGCAGCCGAAGCACAGCAAACCTGCGGCGGAAACTACACAGTACAGCGCGGAGACTCACTGTCTCTTATTGCGGACAAGCTGTACAAAGACGCCGGGCAGTGGACCACAATTTACCGATCAAACATCGACAAGATTCCGAGCCCGAACCAGATCCGGGTTGGGCAGAGCTACCGCCTTCCGTGTATCAACGGATTGCCAGTCGGGCTCGAAGGAGGAACGGTTTTGCAGGCGAATGCCGCCGTTCCCAAGGCGGTAACCGCGACCGTGAAACCGCAAGACCGCCGTGCTCCGGCGCGGGTGGCTGCGGCAGGAAATGCTGGTGGCACCATCCGTCTTCTGGCTGGGGACGATTTCAAACCTTTCACCAACCGTTTGTTGCTGTCGTCGGGTTTGATCACCGAGCTAGTCAACCGTTCGATGGTCGCCGCCTCCGGTCTGCCTGAGCACAAGTTTGTATGGGTGAATGACCGCTCGGCACACCTTGATCCGATGTTGTCCGAGGGCATGGTCGATCTCGCCTTCCCATGGAAGAAACCGGACTGCACCGCGGCACCAAACAGCCGTGCCTGCACGGACTATCTCTATTCCGAACCCCTGTTCGAAATGCTGGTGGTCCTGTTCACCTCTAAAGATCGCCCAATCGCATACAACGAGATCTCTGATCTGGCAGGCGTGCGGGTCTGCAGCCCTCTGGGGCACGGGACACTGGCCCAGCGTGGATCCGGTGCGGATTACCTGTCGCAGGTGGGCGCGCGTCTTCAGCAGCCGGTCACAGGCCGCGAATGCTTTGAGCGCCTCGAAAATGGTAGTGTCGACGCTGTGGCTCTGAACGAATTTACAGGGCGTATGTTGCTGCGGGACATGGGACTGGCCGACAAGGTAACGCTTGAGCTGCGCCGCCCATTGTCGATCGAAGGGCTGCACGTTGTTGCGCACAAGTCGAACCCGAGAGCGCAGGAAATTCTATCGTCCTTTGACAGCGGCCTGTCCGCAATTCGCGACAGTGGCGAATACGTCAGCGTATTGGACAAGCATCTCTCCAGCATCTGGTCGGGCTTGTAAGTTCATGCGCAGCCCGTTGGCTTTTTTGAAAATCGCGCTGGCGGTCATGACCGCCAGCTGTCTTGTTTCACCCTCGGCAGTTCTGGCCCAAAGTGGCAATGACGGCTGCGCGCCGACGCCCTATGCGGTTGCCGAAGGTGAAAGCGTCTTTACCATCGCTGAAAAGCATTATGGCGATCCCGAGCAGTGGACACTGATCTATTACGCTAACGAAGACAAACTGAAGGCCTCGGTCTTTCAGGTCTCGGCGGGTGATGTGTTGATGATTCCGTGCGCTCCTGGCAGCGCGCAGGCCAATGCGACGCCTCTATTGCGCGATGAGGCGGAAATCAACTTGCTCACCGGGTCTGGCTTTAGCCCGTTCACCGATCAGGATTGGCCCGGCAGCGGAATGGTGACGGAACTGGTGCATGCGGTCATGGAAAGCACGCCGGATCCACTGACATATTCCCTGACGTGGAATGACACTTGGGCGGATCATTTGGCGGATCTGGATGCCAAACGGTTCGATATGGGCTTTCCTTGGTACCAACCCAATTGTGCGCAAACGCCGAATGAAGAACGCTGCAAAAACTTCCATTTCTCGGACCCACTGGTCGAGGTGCTGATCTTGCTTTTCGTGAACGAAGGCTCGCAATTCACCTTCGAAAGCGACGCAGATATTGTGGGCAAGCGGCTCTGTCGCCCGGCTGGATACTTCACACATGATCTGGAACGTCCGGACCGGCAATGGTTGTCACGCGGATTGGTGTCTTTGATCCAGCCGGATACACCGCAGGATTGCTTTGCGGCCCTGCAGGCCGGAGACGTGGACGCGGTGACGGTGAATGTCTTTTTGGGTGCCACAACCATCGAAGGGATGGGATTACGGGGCAAGGTGGTGCCATTGGACCGCCCGCTGTCTTCCGAGTCGCTTCATGTGATCATTTCGAAAAAGCACTGGCGCGGCACTACACATCTTTATCGGTTCAACGCCGGCTTGGCCGTTTTGAAAGACTCCGACCGCTATGCGCAGATTGTGTCCAAGCACCTCGGGATCTTCTGGGACAAGATCAAGATAAACTGAGCAACGGGGCAGCGATCCGGCTGTCCCTACAGCTATAGAGCGAAAAAATTCGCATTCCACCGCCGTTGCTCCGGTAGGCTCTTGCAATCAGGCCTGTTTTCCAGTCTGACCAAGGAACACAAAGTATTTGAACAGGTTGGGGTATGATGCGCGAAACCGTGGTTTTCCTGCCGGGGTTCCTGAGCGATGCACGGGCGTTTGGGCCCCAGATCGCGGATCTGTCGCGAGATCATGCCGTGATGTGCGCTGCACCTGTAAACGGTGAGCGGATCGAGGAAATTGCTTCGGGATTGTTGGATGTTTTGCCCAAGCGATGCGCTTTGGTCGGACATGGTATGGGCGGCGTTGTCGCGCTGGAATTGATCCGAAGGGCCCCTGACCGGGTCGCCCGGATGGCGATCATGAGCGCGCATCCTCTGGCCGAGACACCGCAACAAGCGGCCGAACGCGACCCGCGCCTGATCCGCACCAAGGCGGGACGCTTTGCCGAAGTGCTGGACGAAGAGTTTCGCCCTGATCACTTGGCCACAAGTCACCACCGGAACGAGGTTCTGGAGTTGCTGCGGGATATGGCTTTTGGTCTGGGTCCCGAGATTTACGCACGCCAGTCCCGGGCACTCCAACGGCGCCGGGATCAACAAGGTGTTCTGCGCCGGATTGCGGTTCCTGTTCTGGTGATGTGCGGAGAAGAAGACCCTGTCGTGCCGGTCAAACGCCACAGTTTCATGGCCGAGCTGATTCCGGGCGCGCGCCTCGAGGTGTTGCAAGGTGCAGGACACTACCCGGCACTTGAACAGCCCGAGGCAGTGGCGCTTGCGTTGCGCAGCTGGCTGCACGAACCACTGGTTTTGCGCTGACGCCGCCTGTCTGCAATCCGGTCCAGCGCCCGTTGACCCGGGGCCGCGTGGGCTCTATCAGCGCTTTGCGTGGAGGGCTGGACGGCCGCTTGGGTGGGTTCGCCCACCCGAGAGGAAAGTCCGGACTCGCTGAAGCATTGGTGCCGGGTAACGCCCGGGCAGGGCAACCTGACGGAAAGCGCCACAGAAATGAAACCGCCCCACTTTGGTGGGGTAAGGGTGAAACGGTGGGGTAAGAGCCCACCGGGGCACTGGAAACAGCGCCCGCATGGCAAGCCCCACCAGGAGCAATGCCTAATAGGGACCGCGCGCCGGGCTGATCCTTCGGGATATCGCGGCAGGGGCGCTTCACCCCGAGCGGTCCGGGTTGGCAGCTTGAGCCTGCGGGCAATCGCAGGCCCAGAGGAATGGTCGTCTAACCTTGGGGTAACCCAAGGGGGACAGAATCCGGCTTATAGGCCCTCCACGCGTGATTTATCCCTCAGGCCCCGTTGACTCGGGGTCTGTGATGCGTAAAAGGCAGGTTCAAAGGATTTCACGGGCGCTTCGGGCACCCGCTGCAGGAGACACCCCATGGCGAAGCCAGCAACAATCAAGATCCGCCTGAACTCGACCGCGGGCACCGGCCACTTCTACGTGACCAAGAAAAACGGTAAGACCATGACCGAGAAGATGACCGTGCGCAAGTACGACCCGGTTGTGCGCAAGCATGTCGAATACAAGGAAGGCAAGATCAAGTAATCGATCTTCCCACACCGAATTGATCAAAGCCGTGCAGGACGCTCTGCACGGCTTTTTCTTTGTCTTCTGGTTTGGGACCAGCTTTGCCCTAGCTTGCAGTGGAGCGGTCTGAACAAGGGGTGCCGGGCGGATGCAACAGCGAAACGGTTCAGTTTGTAGCAAGACGAGATTCGCATGAACGACGACGTATCGCACATCCGGCAGGCCCAGATGTCTGACATCACGTCGCTCGACCGGTTGTTTCAACGCAGCTATGCCCAGTTGCTGGCGATGGACTATCCGCCCTCAGTTCTGGTCACAGCCATCCCGATCATTGGCCGCGCGCAACCGGATTTGATCCGGTCGGGATTGTTCTTTGTGGCTGAGCGGGGGGACGCGATCATCGGGGCCGGTGGATGGTCCATGCAAGCCCCTGGTGGGCGTCCTGGTGTGCGTGGGATCGGCCATATTCGCCATGTAGCGACGGACCCGGATCACGTGCGTCAGGGCGTGGCACAATTGCTAATGGCCGCGATCCTGATGGGGGCCAAGGCCTGCGGAATGGTTCAGATGCAGTGTCAGAGCACGCTGAGCGCGGTCGGCTTCTATGAGGCGATGGGTTTTGTTGCCTGTGGTGATATCGACGTACCTCTGCCCGGTGGCTTGGCCTTTCCCGCAGTCCATATGGAACGCATGCTCTAGCGGCGATCCGGGCACGACCGCGGTACTAGTCGTCGTAGAGCGGCTCTGCCGGGCCGCCATCAAAGCGGGTCCATCGGCGTTCGTTGGAACTGCGGGTGACGTGCAGCACCCGGTCCTTGCCGGGATAGGTCACACGGTCGTGCGGCGCGCGCGTGCCGATCACAAGGTAACGCAGCGGCGCATCGCTGCGGTTCTCCAGACAGTGACCCGCTTCGACGCCAGCCCGAAAGGTCGCGGCCATGCCGGGGCTGAGCACATGGGTTGCTTTGCCTTCGGTCAGCGTGGCCTCACCTTCAAGAATATAAACCATCTCGTCCTCTTCGCGGTGCCAGTGCGCGATAGATGAGGCCGAGCCCGGCGGCAGGATTTCCTCGAAGGCGCCAAACTGGGTCAGTCCACCGCTGTCAGAAAAGAGCAAGGCCTCGAAGGGGCCGCAGGCACCAGAGCCTGTATCGCGTGTCACGGTCTTTGGGTCAAAGACGGGCATGGCAGTCTCCGGGCATAAAAAAGGGCCGGTTCATTAGACCGGCCCTTGGGTATTCATGCAAGCTCTGCGTGTTATTCGCGGTTGCCCATAAGTTGCAGCAGGAACATGAACATGTTGATGAAGTCCAGGTAGAGGTTCAAAGCACCCATGATGGCCGCTTTGGCCAGCCATTCCTGATCACCGTGTACCGCGTGCTGCAGGTACGTGTTCTTGATGTTCTGCGTGTCGTAGGCTGTGAGGCCTGCAAAGATCAGCACACCGAGGATCGATACGGCAAAGGCAATCGCTGGCGAGCCGAGGAAGATGTTGATGATTGACGCGACCACAATACCGATCACACCCATGATCAGGAACGAACCCCAACCCGAGATGTCTTTCTTTGTGGTGTAGCCCCAGATCGACAGGCCTGCAAAGGCAATCGCGGTGACAAGGAACACTTGAATGATCGAGTAGCCGGTGAACACCAGGAAGATCGAGCTGATCGAAAGACCCATCAGAGCGGCAAAGCCGTAGAACAGGACCTGTACGCCAGCAGCGGACATGCGGTTCATCGCAGCGCCGAAGCCGAAGAAGATGAAAGCGAGCGGAGCAAACATGACCACCCACTTCAGAGGCGAGTTGTAAAGCGCCTCACCCAAGCCGGTCAGGAACTGTCCTTCGCGCAGCATGGTCGACGCACCCGACGGATCGGACGTGACTGCGAGACCGGAAATGGCCCAAGCCGCAGCAAAGGTGATCAGCATGCCTACGGACATTGTGCCGTAGACTTTGTTCATGTGGGCGCGAAGCCCTTCGTCAATCTGGGCAGCGCGTGCGCCGGAGACGCCAGCAGCCCGGATCGTATCATATTCAGCCATTTAAGCCTCCGTAGGAAAAACTCGCCCCGCGCGCGCGGGGGTATGGCATGAATATTGGTCATCATGCCCCCAGTTTCAAGGAGAACCGGGGGCAAATCACTGAAAATGGTAGGTTTCAGATGCGCCAATTGCTCGGAGCGTCCCAAAACGGGCGCGCGGCTTCGCTGGCGGCTTCACGCGGGTTGATTCCCACGTCCCGCAGCGCGGTTTCATCCAACTGCGCCAAGGCGCGGCGCTGACGGGCAACGGCGGCCCACTGGGATACGATACGGCCAATGGATGGGCGGGCGGAGAGGGCGAGGCGGGTTTCAACACGGATCATGATGAGTTCCTTTCCAATTCGTGATGATTTGGCGGTTTTGCATTTCGATGCTTGATGTATTAGCCTGATCGTGGTTCATTTTGGAAACGAATGTTTTTGAAGGCAATCATCACGGAGATTGATGGATGAGAAACTTGGACATTACGACGCTGCGATCTTTCGTTGCGGTTGCCCAATCCGGAGGGGTCACCCGTGCGGCAGGTTTTCTCAACCTGACCCAGTCCGCCGTTTCAATGCAGATCAAAAGGCTCGAGGAAATGCTCGATATGGCCTTGTTGGAACGATCAGGTCGCGGCGTGGCACTGACACCGGCCGGTGCACAGCTTTTGACCTACGCGCAAAAGATGGTGGACCTGAACGATGAAATCTACGCCCGCCTGACCGATCAACGCTGGGAAGGCGAGTTGGTGCTCGGAGTGCCGCACGACATTGTTTACCCGGTGATTCCGCAGGTGTTGCAGCGCATGGGCCGCACCCATCCCCGTGTCAAAGTGCAACTGGTCAGTTCGTACACCAAGGTGCTCAAGGAGCAGTTTTCGCGCGGTGAGGTTGATGTGATCCTGACCACTGAGCCCGAAATGAGCGAAGGCGGCGAAACCTTGGTCGAAGTGCCGCTGCGCTGGATTGGCGCCCCGGACGGTCAGGCCCACAAAGGCCGCCCGGTCCGCCTGGCCTATTGCAGGTTCTGCGGGTTCCGGCCGCGTGCGTTGTCGGAACTGGACGATGCAGGAATCGAATGGGAAATGGCGGTGGATTCGGACAATGACCGAACCATCGAAGCGACGGTCAGTGCGGATCTGGCGATCACCTCTTGTCTTGAGGGACATGCAGCGCCGCAGTTGGCCTATATCGATCAGAATGCGGGATTGCCCGATCTCGGTAGCCAGAAAATCAATATGTACATTGGCAAGGGCGGGCCGGGCATCATTCAGGATCTTGCCGAAGCGCTGCGCACCGGGTTTGCAGGTGTGAGCCTGTCAGACACCAACGTCCGGGCCATAGCATAGCATGGGGTCATCGTTCTGCTGGGCTTCGTACAGGACTGTGCTGGACGGGTCATTTTCAAAAACGGCGCGCAGCCCAGAACCTTCGCGGAAGAATGACCAGCATTGCGGCTCGGGGTTGTCCTCGTAGACAAAACAGATCTGTTGATCGGCTTCGTACCAGTAGCCTTCCTTGCATTTGCCATCCAAAAAGGACCAGCGCACTTCGCGGTTTGGCAGGTATTCCTCAACGCCGTAAGCTTGGCCTTCCAGCCCGAAATAGAGCGTTTTTCCAGTGACATAGCGTTCGAAGTCAGCGCCGTTCATAGGCTCGGCTGCAAGGACGGGCAGGGCGGTCGCGGTCAAAAGCGCAAAGGCGAATAGCTGTTTCATGCCAACAGATATGGGCCTTTGCGGCCCGCAAGGGAAGGTCAGGTAATCCCCGCCGTATCCATTGCGCAGGGAGCCGCCCATTTGACTGCGCGTTTGTCCATCACCCTGCGCCACACCGGCGGCACCAGCGCAAGAACAGCCATGACCGGCAGCGAATGCGGCAGCATCGGCATGGCCGAGCGATCGAGTTCGAGGCCGGGGTAGGCTTTGGCGGGTTTGGCATGGTGGTCGGAATGCCGTGGCGCATTGAGCATCAAGGCTGAGGAAAAGCCCTGAGGCGCATTCCAGCTGTGTTGCGGACCAACTGGTTCCGTCTTGCCTTCAGACGTCACGGCCCGCCGCAGCCCATAGTGTTGCACGTAGTCTGACAGCAGCAGTTGCAACTGCGCGTAGATGGCCAAACCCAGCAAAACGAAAACGCCCGCCACATCTGCGATGGCAAAGGCAATGGCCAAGGACGCGGCAGACCCGGCAGCATAGATGACATAGGGATGCGTGCCAGTGTTCCCGCGCAGCTTCGATTCGGCCAGAAGGCCTGCGCGAAACGATCCGATCCATGCCCGCACAGCGTAGCGGTAGAACGGCTCGCCCAGTTTGGCAGAGTTCGGATCGGCATCGGTTGCCGCGTGGATATGATGCACGCGCACATGGGCCGACGCGTGATGGCCAAACAGGACCGAGCTGTAGACCGCGACACCAAGGCGGCGCATGAAGCGTGGTGCGCGGTGTATCAATTCATGCGCGTTGGAGTTGCTGACCTGTCCCAGAAACAGGGAAAGCGCAAAGAATAGCAGCACCTTATCAAGAAGCGCCAAGGCCGGTGATGAACAAAGCGCCCAAACCCCACCGTATAAAAGCGGAAAATGGATTATCCCCAAGGATATACTGAGGTTATCCCCAGCCGGAAACTCTTGGCCCGGGGTGTCTGGCGCCGCGATCGCCGTGATCTTGTCCATGAAGAAGGTGAAGACCGTCATATAGGCGAGCGCCAAACCGGCAAACGGGCCACCCAGCACAATCGCCAGCGCCAAGAGCGCGACCATTGCCCAAGTTATCACTGTGAAACGCAGCATATTGGCCCCTGATTTGCGCCTGTTCTTTTGACCTTAAATACCTCTATCGGAACTTTCCGTCACCCATCGGGCAAAAGCACGGGTATTTCTGGGCGCAAGGCTGCAAATTTGCGTCGCTTTTCACCTGCGCGCCGGGTCAGACAGTCGCTATTGTTCGTCCAAAGTAGGAGGAAGCCATGGCACTCGACGAACGCAAGGGCGTGTGGAAATCCGCACCGGGGAAGGGTCGCAGGACGCCGAAGGGTCGTCAGTATGATGATGCTGCGCTTTCTGAGGTTCGTGGTTTGCTTGGCTCTTCGCC
>NZ_JAQIOY010000012.1:0-51848 GCF_028023555.1 Thalassococcus lentus | reverse complement strand
CTGCCTCGCTTGAGCTCCGCAAAGGCTCCGCTCAGCAGGCCTTGACCGCAAACATATCAACAGAAAGAAACAGGAACGGATTCTACACCTGAACGGCCCGGATCAGGGGGCTGGGTCAGGCTCAAAATAGAGCACTACGTTCGTGACTTTTTGCGTGCTCCCAAAGGAATTCGTGACTTAGTGATTGGCAACAGAGACGTGGACATTAAAAATACGCTGGACAACAGCTGGATGATACCGCCGGAGACATATCGGGAAGAAGGTCCTTGCTTAGTCATCAACTCCAAAGAGACAGAAAGCCAATGCTGGATGGGCGTTCTATTGGCAAGGGAACAGTACCTCAACGCCCCCAACCGCGACGGAAAACGGGGAGTGAAGTCGAGCGCAGTCGCAAATGTGCTCTGGCTGGTTGAAGGGGCTGATTACCCGCCGTCCGTTTGGCGTGCCTTTGATATGGCCGCCTTCAGAACGTTGCGTGAAGTACAGCCTGGCACAGCCCGTGCTGCAGATTTCTTTCGTCAGAACCTGGAGACGCCGGTGCCGCGTGAGGTGATTGAGGCGCTGCTATTTGATCAGGATGACCCGATGAAGCGCCTGCGCAAGAACCAAGGCGCGCGGGGCGTGCTCGGACCCGAAGGTATTGCTCTGCTATCGGATACATTTGGCAACGGTTTGCTGCAAGAAATGGGTAGAGGGAAGCTCCCGCCACGGACGTTTATAGCAATTAAACCGCGCAATGACGTGGAGCGTCAGAAACTCGAGGAGATTGGTGCGATAGACGCGTGACCCCACCTTAGCGACGAGCGCCTGACCGAAGACTGAGAATTGGGGTTAAAGGTCGTTTTCGCAGTTTGCGCAGCTCTTTTTGGTGCAGCAGTAAACGACCAATGTCCGCGGGAGCTCACGGTCGCTGCATTTGCATTCACCGCTTAGTTTCGGGGTTCCAAGGGCCCTCCCTTGGCAAGTTGCATGTCGCATCAAATCGGCCTCGGTTCGCTCTGCGACCGGGCTGTTTGTGCAGACATGCAAACTTGCGCGGCGCAAAAGCGCTGCCGCTGTGGCTCTGCCAGATAAACATCGCGTTCCGCTTTGAGGAAAAAATCAGCTTTGCTGCTGCGCAGCGTGAGTGGGGCTTTGCCCATTCGATTTTCAATGAGCCTCGGGTTTAAAGCCCTGCACAAGTCTTTGTTTTCCTTGGCCGCGTTTGAGGATCGCTTAGCATGAGAGCCACCGGAAGGCGGAGTTCCGTCCCTATGTCGGGTCGTGCTCTTCCTCCAAGCCTGCCCCATGAACAAAGTGAACCCACAACCGCCTCGGCTCGAATCCCGCCATCTTGACGAGATACGCGCATCTATCGACTGGCCGACCATGTTTGCCGCGCTTGGTCTGCGCAAGTGTGAGAAGAAGAGCAAGCAGAACGACTGGTGGGCCTACTCGCCTTTTCACGACGAAATGACTCCGAGTTTTCACATGGGTCCTGGTGGGCTTTGGTATGATTTTTCGATCGGTGAAGGCGGAGGACCGATTGAGCTGATCCAGCGCATGGAAGGTGGAAACTGCTACGAAGCAGGACGCATAATCCTCGAACGCCGCTGGGCCACTGCATCAATTGACCTAGCGCAGCCTGTCACACAGACTCGCCAGCGCACCCAAGCACGGGCCGCGCATGCGGTTGCGCCGGACTGCGCAGGGGGTGCGCCACGCAATGCGCCGATCCGGCAGGACTTGCTCAAGATGTGCGCCTATCACGACACGATCGCGGCGCGCGGGATATCTGAGGAAACCTGCGATTTGCTCGGGATCGGCTTCCTGCCGCAAGGACGGTCGCCTCTGAAAGATCGGATCGTGTTTCAGGTCGCAGATGCACGTGCTGTGTCACAAGACGACCGTCGAACCCGGGTGATCCTCAGCCATCTTGGCCGTTCCATTGAGGATGCCGAACCCAAGTATCTTTTCTACCAGGGTTTTCACAAATCTGACGAGCTCTACGCACAAGAACTCATCTGGCTACATGAAGACGCTGCAGATCAGATCCAAGAGACCGGCACGATCATACTGACAGAGGGTCCTTTCGATGTAGCCAAGGCCGTCGAAGCTGGTTTGCGCAACGTTGTCGGCAGCTTTGGCGCTAGCCTTTCCGACGCTCAAGCCGACAAGTTGAAAACCATGGCAGATGCGCGTGGCGCGAAGCGAGTGCGCATCGCATTTGATCGTGATGACGCCGGTCGCACCGGAGCCAAAAAGGCCGCGCAAACCTTGCGCAAAGCTGGGCTTGAAGCGGAAATCTTCGATTGGGACGCGCCCGTTGGGCGCAATCGCCAAGGCGATGTGTATCTGCCCACTTCGGTCCAAGACCTCGCCGATTTCTCCACCGAACAACTTCAATGGCTGCGCCAAAGGAGGCTGCTGTGACCAACCAAACTGACTTTAGCCAAACCGTCATGGGCATGGTCTTGTCCCATTCCGATGTGAACGCCGCTTTGTCCGCGATGTCGCCTACATTCGCTAAATCAGACTTCGCCGATGCTTTGTGCGTCGTGCTTCAAACCCAGGTCTCACCAGAAATGGCGCACCGGGTTTTGCAGTCTATCAAGCGCAAAGGCGTGATAGCCTTCGACAAGGATGCACAGCTGTGGCGCATGACCGCGCAACCTCCCGCGCAGAGATTTGCGCCTCTTGCAGAGCCGCTGAAAACATTACCGCTTTTAACGCCACATGTTGCGCAGCCCGTTCAGTATCATGCGTTGGACAAGTTCCAGAATGCAGCGATCGGCATGATGCAAGCCTTAGCCTGCATCGGATTGATCGCGGCGTTGATTACGCTCAACGCGAGTTTCGCGTGGGAGCTCGGACGCGAGGCGGATCAGTTTCGGGCAGCTTTTGTCGTCGGTTTGATGGCGCTTGATTTGATGCGGCCGTTTTTGGTGGCGGCTGGCTTTGCGCTGTTGGCTCGGCGGCATTTTGCGAAAGCGTTAGTGGGCTTTGCGGTGGCGTTCCTGCTGTCGCCGGTGTCCGTGCTGTCGTCGACAGCGATTTTGTCATCGTCCTTCCTCCTAGGGGCTGAGATGAACGCCGATGAACGGGTGCAAACCGCGACGTTGGAGACACTGCGCGGCGAACACACGCGGCGTTTGGCAGAGGCTGAGCGTTTGAATGATGCGTGGCGCACCGAATGCGACCGGGGTGGCTGTGGGCCTTTGGCGGCTGAGATTGAGGTTGCCTTCCTGAACGCACAGGCCGAGGCGCAGGCGGTTTTGGAACGGATCGAAGACCTGACGGACGCCACCCAAGGCGCGTCTGATTTGTTGGCGCGGATGGTGGTGACCTTCGAACGGCTTGGGGTCTTTGGCCAAGGCCGCGAAATCCTGCTGCCTTTGTTTCTGGCGATCAGCCTCGAGCTGGGCGCGCTCTTTGGCCCAGCTCTGCTGCTTGGTCGCCGGCGGTCAATGCCCTGAACTGGCGTCAAAGAGATCTTGGCAGTATGCCTGCAGGTCTTGAGCGTCGTAGTACCGCATGTTGACTGTTGTATCGCCCCAAGAGCCTTCGATCGTGTCGGTTCGCGTGTTGACCCAGATCGTTGGACCACCAAAGGCGACAAGGATTTCAGCGCCGAGGAATTTCTTGCGTCCGTCCACGGTGTATTCGATGCTCAAGGCATCGTCGAGAAAATCAGAAATGGTATTTTCGGTATTGCTTTCCAATACATAAGCGATGGCAAGGCAGTTTTGATGAAGCTGGTCGCGTGATGTGGTCATGTCTTGTTTGGGTTAGTGAATAAAGACACCAAAGACGCGCTGCGCTCCAAGAGGCTGGCGTCAAGGAGGAACCCGCAGGGGCAAATCCTTGAAGACAGACAGGGCGCGGCAGACTTCAGAGTGTCTGATCTGGCGCAAACCGATGACAAAGGGCCAGTGCCACTCAGAACGGTTGTGCAAAGCTGGAGAGATTTTGGAACGCCGATAATCTGGATATGACACTAACCCACCGATGCATGACAGAATGCCCAGACGATCTCAAAGACGAAACCGCCGCGATCCGCGACCTCAATGACAAGCTCCGCCGCAGCTTTGAAGGTGGGCAAGTGCTGATGACCCAAGGGGTGAACGCGCTCGCGGGCAATACGCTCGCGCAGGTGCTGCTCGCGATCCGCGACTTCGATGACTTCACCGAGGACAATGATCCATACGGGACTCACGAATTCGGATCCGTACAAATCGCAGGCGAGACGGTGTTTTTCAAGATCGACGCCTATGACGAAAACATGGAATACGGCTCTCCCAATCCGGCGGATCCGGAGGTGACGCGGCGGGTCATGACAATCCTTCTCGCCTCCGAATATTGATGGTGGCTTGGTATAACGACACCGACCCTTACGCCGCGCAATGGCTGCAAAACCTGATCGACGCGGGCCATATCGCGCCGGGCGTGGTCGACACCCGCGATATTCGTGACATTTCTCCTAATGACCTCACACAATACACCCAACTCCATTTCTTCGCCGGGATCGGCGGTTGGAGCCTCGCGCTCCGAGCGGCAGGATGGACGGACAACAGGCCCGTCTGGACGGGCTCCTGCCCGTGCCAGCCATTCTCAAACTCGGGCCAACAAAAGGCCTTCGACGACGATCGCCACCTCTGGCCGGTCTGGTTCGAACTCATCAAAGCCCTCAAACCTGCAACGCTGTTTGGAGAGCAGGTTGCGGCGAAAGCTGCCCTCGACTGGTTCGACCTTGTATCGGCTGACTTGGAAGGCGCGGGTTACGCCGTCGGGGCGACAGATCTCTGCGCTGCGGGCCTTGCCGCGCCGCATATCCGCCAAAGGCTCTGGTTCGGGGCCACGCGCCGGATGGCGGACGCCAATGGCGCATTCGGCGACAGCGAGTTGTCGGACGCCGCGGCAATTCTACAAGCGACAGAAAGCGCACCGGCAGATCAACCTGCAAGACCAGGCGATGATGTCGGGCTGGGCGACGCCCACGGCACGCGATCACAAGGACGGCCGCGAAAGCCTCGTGCCGATCAACGGGCTCTTGGGACGTCAGGTTTGGACCGCTGCCCATGGCGAGAGCCTGAGTGGATCTGGTGCCGGGACGGTCGTTGGCGATCGGTTGAACCCGGCCTTCGCCCGCTGGCTCATGGGGTATCCAACCGCGTGGGACGATTGCGCGCCTACGGCAATGCGATCGTGCCGCAGGTCGCGGCCAGTTTTATCGAAGCCTTCGAAGAAAGCCTCTAATCCCAAGAAATAATGTCCACCCGCGCGACCATTACTGTTTCTGACGAGAACGACAGTTTCGACATCTATCAGCACCACGACGGGTATCCCGAAGGACCGAATGGCCTTGTTCGTCACATCGCGATGGCACAGCGCCTCGCGTGGGATCTGCCCCGGTTTGAAGCGGCGGATTTTGCGGCTGCCATCATTGCGGTACTGAAAGACAGAGGCGGCTCCACCTATCTGACTGAAGACGCCGAAGCCCACAGTGACCGCTCCTATTGCTACTACGTCGAGCCTGTGCGGGAAGGAGTGTCCACTCAAGTCAAACTGACCATCCACAAACCCAGCTTCCGGACAGAAGATCCAATTGAGCTGTTCTCGGGACCGCTGCCAGAAGCCATCACAAAATTCGACGCGGTTGGCGAAACAGCCAAACAACCCCGCGAGTATCAGATCCTGATGGACGCGGAGGCCGCTCTTTACCGCGCGCAAGAGGAAATCAGTGCCCTATGCGGCGAACGACCAGACGAGGACACAGAAAAAGTCTATGAAGACATCGAAGACGCAACGCGCTCCCTCATGCGCCTGCGCCAGCATTTTGAAACCATGTCGCCGTGGCGAGCGCTCAAAGTGGCAGAAGACAAGTCGGTCGACGCCAAGCTAGCTTGGGAAGCCCATCAAAGGTTCCAGCGAGACTAACCGTTTTGCTCTTCTGCCTCGACCAAACGTAAGGGCAGGTTTTGGCTTTGGTGTAGGATCGCAACGATGATCACGTCGTCGTTCTGCGCCAGACGCCAATAGATGAAATGCTCTTGATAGGCGCGAAAGTTGCCTTCCACCTGAAAGGCTTCTGGGATTTTTCGGATCGGGGCGTCTGTAATGTTTTCACATGCGGCGAACAAACCGCCGATGTACCGATCTGTTTGGTCCGCCCCAAACTTTTCCAAAGTGTAGATATATATGTCATCCAACGCCGCAAGAGCCGCTGGCATGTAGCGTGTTTGCCTCATGAGGCGGTGGGACTATGGCGTGCTTTGAACGTCTCGAAATCCATTGGGACAGACGCTTCATCAGGCTGGTCAAAGGCCTCTTGAAGCGTCGCTTTCAGCGCTTCGAACGCCCGCTGTTCCTGTCGTTCTCGATCACGCCGGATCAGGTCACGCACGTATTCGCTGGCGTTGTCATAGTCGCCTTGCACCCCAACACGCCCCGAGACGAACTCGGTCAATGGTTCTGTCAGCCGAACAGATAGGTTCATGGTTTTGGACATTAAGAAACGCTCCTTGTCATCAATATACAGGAATATGCAGGCTTAGGCAAAAGTTTGTGGTGCAAACCAAGTGTCTTTTCTTATGGCCTGACAAGGGTTCGTCGCTAAGCCGCCGCGCGTCCGAAATGCTCTTCACCTGTCCACAAAGCAAGGCGGTTTGCTTCGACCATGGCCGCAAACAAGTCCCAATCAAAGTTGCCATCTTCGTCGATGATGCCCTGCCGTCGATAGTCGGCCCGCATCTGTTCGGGATTGATATCGCCGATGGCAGCGTCGCCTTTGGCGTTTTGGAACTGCATCAGGTAGGGGATGCGATCTAGGTCTGACTGACTAAGTAGTTCGCCGTCATGGCCCGCAAACCCGCCGAAGAAGATCTGACACAACCGTTGCGTTCGGTTGAAGTCCTCCGGCATACGGATGTCTAAAGTACCGCCGCCGCGTTCCATCACATTGCGCCCCGGGAAGATAGTTTCGGCCATGTTGACCCCGTGCAGTTGGCTCATCATTTGTCCGGCGAGACCGTACATCACCATATCTTCCGCAGTTGCCGTTTCAGGCAAGAGCACGGTGAAATCGCCAACCTCTTCTTCAAAGCGCATGGCGCGCGCGCCAGTATCGGTCAGGCCAATCGACTGGCCGTCGCGGATTTCTTCGAACTGACCAGGCTCGAGCATAATCGGCTCTTCACGCAATTCGCCCGTCTCGGGATCACGCACCCTACGGGTACCAATGCCTTTTTCAAAAACGTCGATCATCTCCGTACCGGTCACGACATCCAGCTCAGGCCTTTCAATGCCCAACACTTCGGCGACGGCGATTTGTGTGGCTTCAGAAACGCCCGATGGCAGAGCGCTGCCGGGGGTGTCGAATATGAACGCCTGCGCGAACCGTTTGGGATCTGGTACGCCACTCGAAAGGTCGACAGTTTCTACCCTTGCCAGAATGATCTCTGCGTCGGCGGGGATCTCTTGAGCGACTTCGATGATTGTTGCGAATTGGGCTAGTTTAACCCGTTCCGTCGCCGGAACACGTGGGTCTTGGGCCAAAGCAAGAATGATTTCCGCGTTCGATTTACCGGATGACACCTGTTCTTCAATAAGGTGTTTGTAGGCGTCCCTTTGCTCTGCGGCTTGATCTGTCCGCGCGGTCTCTTGCGCCAACACCATCGCGTTCTGTTCTGCTGCGGCCTCTGCTTGTGAAGCCTCCAACTGACCCTGCAGCAAATTTCCGATGTCGGCCGGCTCTAAACCATCGTTGACCAAATCAAAGCCACAGGCCGTCTCAACCTGATGCAGCAGATCGACGAGCTTTTCAGGAACCATCGCAGGATCAACCTCGATGCCGAAGCAAGTGGTTGATCCATCCGCTTCGCTCCAATTGTCGAGCACCAGCGCTGCCAATGTTGCGCGACGATCTTCTGGCCGTTCCAGTTCAGCCAAACGCACCCGCTGATCTGAGCGGTCTTCGTCTATCGCCTCGATAGTGGGCTGTGATCGATCCGTACTTCTCTCGATAGATTTTGATTGCTCCGGCCGCCGATCAGGAAGTTCTGCGTTCATTCCCAAACATTATACTGATTGTCGATATCGCGCCAAATTCAGTTTGTCTCGAGAAGTCCTAGGTCAGCACGCGCGTCAGCAAGAAGCGCATTGGTCATAGCAGCCATATCCGCTTCGATCGCAAGACGCTCCCGCTGAGTGGCTGCGATGCCCGCCCTAGAATAAGCGGAACTGAGATTTGCGTCGCGGATACGCGCGCATGCATCAGCCTTTGCGTCAAAAAACCTCGGCCTCAACCCTTCGTTGCTCACGGCCGTCGTGCGATCTCTTGCGTCATCCAGACAGACCTCAAAGGTCCGCATGATTTCGGCAAGATCTGCCTCTAACGCAGTTTCTGCAGCCGCCAATTGACTGCTCCCCACTAAGGCTAAGATAGCAATCCTTCGCCCAAGTCGTAGCGCAGGCACATCTCGGTCACGCGCATTTGGGTGATGCCGAGATAATGCAGCGTGGAGGCCTCGGACGCATGCCCATACATCCTGGAGATATCCGCCACCCGTTCGCCCGCTTGATACATCAACACCCCTTTGGTTCGGCGCAACGAATGGCAGGCGAAGTCGTCCGGCGGCTTCCCCAATTGCTCTGCCCATTGCTTGATAAGGCGGCTCAGATGCACACGTGTGATCGGATCGGCTGAAATGGCTGACTTTGTCCGAGTGAAAAGGAAGTCCTGCTTGCCCTTGCCGGATGACCTGATCCAACGCGCCAAAGCCCGTTGCGTCGAAGGCGTGATCACCGGCTCGACCAGTTTGCCCGTCTTCTTCTGCTTGCGCGCCAGCTTTTGCCGCAGCCGACCGTCCGAATAACTTACATCCACAACGCGCAACGTTAGCAGGTCGCTGGCGCGTAGTGCTGTGTCCAAAGCGAACAGCAATAGCGCCAGATCGTGCCAGTTTTGGGAACGCGAGAGTTGCACAATCAGTTCCTGCACTTGTGCGCGCGTGAAATGGCTCTTGGGGCCCTGAGCTCTGTCCTTGTTCCAGCCCGCGCCATTGCGGCGTTTTTTTGAGGCCGTCATGAAGTTTGGAGGTTAGATGTTCGCTTCTTTCAAAAGCGAACGTATTATAACATTTTAATCCGGTATTTCAGAGGCTTAATGTGACTTCGCCAAGGGGCATTCGATGATGCAAGATGAAGAAAACATGAAGAAACAGGGGCTTGAAAGGTTCGCTTTTGAAAAAAGCAACCTTATGATTGCCTTGGCCTAATCAACATTTATGGACCCACTTCAAACCGTCTACGCCCAAGCTCTGAAACTGAACCTGTCGCTTTCCGAATTAAACGACCAACGCACCGATGTTGTGCCCGCACTCACTTTATCAGATGAGCTCGTCCGCGAATTGGGACGAGCTTGGGCGAGCGAAGATCAGACGGTACTCCGCCCCTGAAATGCCTGCCAAATATCAGGGATGGTGGCTTCATGGCACCAATATCACCCGACGAGTACGCTCAGATGGAGCGTTTGATGGCAGCTCTTTTGCCACACTGCGATCCGGCAGAAGAGGCCGCACTGCTAGCGCTTCACAACAAGCTCGAGACGATCTACGACGCCCAGTCCGATCTGAACGCATCCCGATCCCGCCTCATGACGCTTCAATCGCAAACGGCGCGATAATGTCACGAAGCTCGGTTAGATCCTTCCCATAGCCGTACTTGGGCCGCTGAAACTTGTGGCCCATCAACTGCGCTTGCGCCCGATCCACCACGTCTCGTTTCGTAAGCTGGTCCTGAAACCAATGCCGAAGGGAATAAAGGCTCTGGCGTTTATCAGTCACCAATCCGCTATCACGTAGGTGACGATTGATTATGCTGGTAGCATACATGTTCTTGCCCAACCGTTTGCCCCAACCGCCCATAGCGGTCAGCTCTTGCGCGGCGTCCAAGGACACGCCCAAGAGCGGCAGCAACCGTTCGGAATGGTCGGTCTTCAATCCACGAACCGCGTTTTTGCGCACGTGGACATGGGGAACTTCGTGATCGAGGAGGATATCAGCCAGTTCCAATCCAATCGCCTCAACCGGACGCATTCCGGTGTTGACGAGGAGACGTAAGAGCAAGACAAACTCTGGTGCGATCTTGCCAAGTGCACCCGGCACTATGGCGGCTTTGATTTGCTCCACAGTCAGTGGCATCCGGGGCACCTGAGCCTCATCCTTCAACCGAACTCGTGCAAGAGGGTTAGGTTTCTGCACCGCATCAATGTCAAAGTTAGTCGAAATCATTCGGCGCAAAGCATTGATATCTTTGTTACCTGTGTGCGGCTTCAGACCTTTCGACTTGATCCGCTTGAGCCACCATGCCCGAAATGCCATCGCATGATGACGCTCGACTTCGTACATGCAAACATCGCCGACGGCTTCGCGAAAATTGCTTAAAGCTTTGAGGTATCCGTTCCGCTTTACCCGCCTCTGATCGTGGCTCAGCGCCGACCACTCGTCCTCGATATGGTCCCAAAAGCGCTCAAAAGCGTCCATCATTGTTAGATCCGGCTTTTCGATCAAACCCAGCACCGCTTTTTGTTCAGGAGCAGCACCCGCGTCGGTGATCAGAGACCGAAGCCGCTCCATCAGCTCGTCGTTACTAAAGGACTTCGCCGGTGCAGGTTGAAAACCGCGTTGCACCTGAGCGTGCACGGCAGTCGCATACCGTTTGACCGCGCTTTGGCTTATCAACGAAGCCCCCAACTCGACCGAGCGCTGCCATTCCGCATCGAGGTCTAACGAGATCTGTGCAGCCTTTGCCTTAGCTTCCGAGAAATCCTGCGTCCGAAGTGAAAAACAGATCTCCCGCCGGGCCTCTACATCCCTGTAACGCTCAGGAACGGCGCGAAAATAGTGCCACCAGCGACCGCGCCGCTTCAAATGACGTCCCCACATGCCCTGGTTCCTTGTACCAAGATTTGTACCAAGACCGGAATTCGACCGATCTGATGGGATCATCATGCAATCAATAAAAACAACGCCTTAGGGGCGGAGTTCCGTCTTGCCGAAAGTGTGGGTGGCGGAGACGAAGGGATTCGAACCCTCGAGACGGTTTCCCGCCTACTCCCTTAGCAGGGGAGCGCCTTCGACCACTCGGCCACGTCTCCGCCGACGGGTATAGCCGCGCCAAAGGCGGAGATACAAGGCGGAAAATCAAAATGTTTGAACGCGATCACACAGGGCTGTGCGCATAAAAAAGGCGACACCGCTCAATAATCGCGATGCCGCCAAAGATAACAACCCGAGGATGGAAATCGGGCATACTCGTTAATGTGCCTCCGAGAGACACAGAACTGATCTACGGAGAGTAGATTGCGAATCCTGTATCACACCTGACGCCCCTCGGCGTCAACCATGGGTTACGTGGCGTCAGCCCGCATCAGACAACCGTGGTAGTTGGGCAACGGATGCCACTCAGGTATTGAAAAGGAAGTGCAGGACGTCGCCATCCTTGACCTCGTATCCCTTGCCTTCCGCCCGCATCTTGCCCGCGTCCTTGGCCGGTTGCTCGCCGCCAAGCGTGACGAAATCATCGTAGGCAATGGTTTCGGCCCGGATGAAGCCCTTTTCGAAATCGCCGTGAATCACACCAGCGGCCTGCGGCGCCAAAGTTCCGGCCCGGATGGTCCAGGCGCGCGCTTCTTTCGGGCCAACGGTAAAGTAGGTCTGCAGGTGCAAAAGATCGTAACCAGCCTGAATCAGGCGATCCAGCCCGGCTTCCTTCAGGCCCAGCTCTTCGAGAAACTCAGCAGCTTCTTCTTCGTCCAACTGGCTGATCTCTTCCTCGATTTTTGCCGAGATGATCACATGGCTGTTTCCTTGCGCGGCAGCCATTTCGGCAACCTTGGCTGAGAGCGCATTGCCAGTTGCGGCCTCGCCCTCGTCCACGTTGCAGACATAGAGCACCGGTTTGGTGCTCAGCAGTTGCAGCATCTTCCACTGTTTTGCGTCTTCGGCGTCCACCTCGACCACGCGGGCGGGTTTGCCCGCTTCCAGCGCTTCCAGTGCCATTTTCATCAGGCGCTCTTGCTGCACGGCTTCCTTGTCGCCGCCGCGCACCTTGCGCACGATGTTCTGCAGGCGCTTTTCCAGCGATTCCATGTCCGCAATGATCAATTCGGTTTCGATGGTCTCTGCATCGGCCACGGGATCAACCCGGCCATCCACATGCGTCACATCTTCGTCTTCAAAGCAGCGCAACACGTGGGCGATTGCGTCCACTTCGCGGATGTTTGCCAGAAACTGGTTGCCCAGCCCCTCGCCCTTGGAGGCGCCTTTGACCAGACCGGCAATATCCACAAAGGTCATACGCGTCGGGATAATCTGTTTGGACTGCGCGATTTCTGCCAGCGTATCGAGCCTTGCATCCGGAACAGCAACATCGCCCACATTTGGTTCAATCGTGCAAAACGGAAAATTCGCAGCCTGCGCCGCCGCCGTTTTGGTCAGCGCGTTGAAAAGCGTCGATTTGCCGACGTTCGGCAACCCCACGATGCCCATTCGAAAACCCATGGCGACACTCCTTGACCCATTTGTCAGCGTTGCAATTTGGCTGGCTGTCTAGTCGCCGCCGCCCTCCGGCGCAAGGGGCGCAGGTCAGGCTGACGTCTTGCGCCGAAACGGGCCGGTCAGCATGCTCCACAGCCCGCCCAGAAAAGCAAAGACCGCTGTTATGCCGGCCCATCCTGCAAACAACCCGGTTCCGGCAAAGACAGCACCTTCAAAGGTGGCAGGAACCGCCGGTTTATATGCCTCATATGCTTTGGCTGCGATGTCGCGATCAGCCATATGGGTGGCCAGCCTTGCGCGGGTGAACGGGCCCGCACCTTCCAGCGCTTCGAGATCCGCAGACAGTCGGGCATGTCGCTCGATGTCGTCTGCCATGTTGCCAGCTTGCGTCTGCGCCAAAGGCCCTTCGCCCGACATACCCTCCAAAAGTCCGTCCAGCGTCAGACCGACCTTTTCCGCGTCCCGTTCATAGCGTTCGATCTGGCGCGTCAGTTCATCAACCGCGCCGCCCAGCCGCTGCGTGTATTGCTGCGAAAACTCGGGGAACTGCGATAGCCCCACGCCACCCGCAACGCCACCCACCAATGCCAGCGCTCTGATCATCTTGCTGCCTCATCTACTAGTTACCCGCAGGTTACCGCAAAGCAGAACGTGGGTCAGCCATGACTTTGCAATGCATCCGGGGAAAATCGGGACATCTTGCTCAGTCGGCAAAGATCGCCTTCACGAGGCTGCGCTCCAATGCTTCGCGCTCGGCCGGGCTGGCGCAGGTATTGTAAGCGGCCACCACCGTGTAGCGCCCGCCCAAATTCATCGCGAGCGCGCCATGCCCCTGCCCGCCAAAACACAATGACCCGACATGCCATTGGTTCGGGGTATAGGGGCTGAGACGGGCCAGCATACCCAGGCCATAAATCACCTTTCCCGACTCCGCGACCGGCGCATACGGACCAGCCTGAGGATCGCGGCCGACATAGCCCTTGCGCAGCAACAGCGCATAGTCACGCACCGACATGGACCACCCGCCCCAAGGCCCAAAGCCACCATAGGCATCGCCCAAAACGCCCTGTACGCCAAAGCGCTCCAGAACACGCGAACGGCAGGCCCTTTCATAGGGTTGCCCGCTCAACACTTCGATCAGATCACCAAGAATGGCATAGTTTTCATTGCTGTAGCGATAGCGTTTGGCCGGCGCGGCATGTTTCTTGCGGGCGAAAGCTGCAGCGCGCACCTCCGCCCAACGCGGCGTGCGATCGCCGCGCCAACGCGGCATTTTGCGCTGCGTAGAATCGCGGCCAAGTCCCGCGCGATGCACCACCAAATCCGCAACTGTCAGCTCAGTCCGGACGGAGGGATACCACCGCGCCACCCGATCGTCCCACGCCAGTTTGCCTTCGCGCACCAACGCCTCCAAGCACAGTGCTGTAATCGCCTTGGAATTGCTGGCCAGCGGCATCGGCGTGTCGGGGGCGATCCCCCGCGCTTCGATCGACAATTCTGCATTCTCGATCATGAAAACAAGCGACGCCTCAGTGGCCCCGACCCGATCCAACCAGCGTTCCCATTCCAGCCGCACGCGTTCCGACTGAGCAGCGCCCGAACCGGCAAGGCAAATCCAAACAAGAAGCGCAATCATCCCAGTACGCATGACAAAAAGCCTGCGCAGACCGCTACTCTTTGTCAATCGCTCAGAGCGGTACCGCCGCGCCTTGCTTCTTCTTTTTGAAAATACGCAAAACGCGCCGAAGGCGCGCCGGTCGGCGTGCGCAAGCACGCCGAAACCAAGTTCTTTTCCGCCCAGGCCAAAGTGGCAAGGCCATCTGGCCAAGGCCGGTTCGGATCACGCCTGCGGCGCGGCGCGGCCATAGATTTGTGCAATCCGCTCCACGGCCTGCTCGGGCGGCAACTCTTCGCTCTCGCCGGTGCGGCGCGAGGTCAGCTCAACCACGCCATTTTTCAACCCGCGCGGTCCAACCGTAATCCGCCATGGCAAACCGATCAGGTCCATGGTGGCAAACTTGCCCCCTGCCCGTTCGCTGGTGTCATCGTATAGCGCTTCCAGTCCCAAGGCCGCCAATGCACCATAGATGGCTTCACAGGCCGCGTCCGCTTCGGCGTCGCCGGATTTCAGATTGACGATCCCGCAGTGGAAGGGTGTGACACCTTCGGGCCAAATGATGCCCTTGTCATCATGAGATGCTTCGATGATCGCGCCCAGCAATCTTGACACCCCAATGCCATGGCTGCCCATGTGCACAGGCGTCGGCTTGCCATCCGGGCCCTGAACCGTTGCGCCCATGGCATCGGAATATTTGGTGCCGAAATAGAAGATCTGCCCCACCTCGATACCACGTGCCGTACGGCGGCGCGCTTCGGGCACTTCAGCAAAGATTGCCTCGTCATGGGTTTCATCAGTGCGCGCATAGCGGCTGGTGAACTCTTCCAGAACTGCCTGGCACTGCTCCACACTGTCATAGTCAATCTGACGATCGCCAAAGCGCAGGTCTGTGATCTCACTATCGTAGAAAACCTCAGACTCGCCCGTTTCAGCAAGTACGAGGAATTCATGGGTGTAGTCCCCGCCAATCGGACCGCCATCAGCCCGCATCGGGATCGCTTGCAGGCCCATGCGTTCATAGGTGCGCAGGTAGCTGACCAGATGCCGGTTGTAGGCATGCAGCGCATCTTCCTTGGTCAGGTCAAAGTTGTAGCCGTCCTTCATGTAGAATTCGCGCCCGCGCATCACCCCAAAGCGTGGCCGGATCTCGTCGCGAAATTTCCACTGGATGTGATAGAGCGTCAAAGGCAGGTCTTTGTAGCTGCTCACATGTGACCGGAAAATATCGGTGATCAGCTCTTCGTTTGTGGGACCATAGAGCATGTCACGTCCATGCCGGTCGGTGATGCGCAGCATTTCTTCGCCGTAGTCATCATAGCGCCCGCTTTCACGCCACAGATCCGCTGACTGCAGGGTGGGCATAAGCATCGGGATATGTCCGGCACGAACCTGTTCTTCATGAACGATGTTTTCAATGTTCTTGAGAATCTTGAAGCCCAGCGGCAGCCAAGAATAGATGCCGGAACTGGACTGTTTGATCATCCCGGCGCGCAGCATGTAACGGTGACTGACGATCTGCGCCTCAGAAGGGTTTTCCTTGAGAACAGGTAGGAAGTAGCGGCTCATGCGCATGGGATGCGTCCTGACGTAATTGGCGTTTTTGCTGTTGTGATCCATGCGTGGCCCCGATGCAAGAGAACAGGATCAGATCACGCGTTATGACGCTTGCGTGATCACACAAACCCAAAGCGTCCTTCGCTCCGTATCCAACTTATCTAACCCAACAGGAGAGACGCTATGACGATCAAGACATTCACTGCTGCCCTTGCAACTGCCGTTACTTTTGGCGCTGCGGCCTCGGCCAATACGATCGTGGACATTGCCGCTGGCGATGAACGCTTCAGCACGCTTGTCGCCGCCGTGACGGCCGCAGGCTTGGCCGAAACCCTGTCCGGTCCCGGCCCGTTCACAGTCTATGCGCCGCTGAATGATGCCTTTGCAGCGCTGCCCGAGGGCACAGTCGAAACGCTGCTCAAGCCGGAAAACAAGGACCAGCTGACCAACGTTCTGCTGTACCACGTCGATGACCGCAAACTGGGCTCCACCGATTTTGCGTCCGGCTCAAACTACTACAAGCCGGTCCTGAGCTCGGAGCGTCTGTGCATCACATCGCATTCCGGTGTCACCATTGCCGATGGCACAGGCGAAGTTGCCAATGTGGTGGTAGCAGACATTCAGGCAGACAACGGCGTGATCCACGTGATCGACAAAGTGCTGCTGCCGGGCGATCGCCCTGCGTGCCACTAATCACGCCACCTGACAGACAGTTCAAAGGCCGCCCGGTTTCGGGCGGCCTTTTTTTTGGACGGTCGATTCCTACGCTTTGATCAGTGTCGCGCACAAAGTTTTGCGCATCCAAGCAGCGCTGCGGAGTCGTCCTTGATCAGATAGATCGCTGGCGATCCGGACAGGAATTGCGCCTGATCGGCAAAGACGCCCTGCAGGAAACGGCAACGTCCATGATCCAGTGTGCTACGAGCGACGCCGCCTGCAAGGAATATGCCATTCTCAGGCCCATAGGTCAGACGCAGATCGACCAAAAGGGCTGCGACAAGCGCCGCATAGTCATCGAGCGCCTGATCAAAGCGGGCATTCTCAGCTGCGCCAAATGCGGCAAGGTAGGGTGTTGCGCGCTCGACATTTTGTTCACAGACAAGCGACAGGAACTTTCGCCGACCAGCGCCCGAAAACAGGGACTCGATCGATTGAAACTCATCAGCCAGGGCAGGCTTAATCCCGTTCAATTTTCGCGCAATCGCAACAGGAAGACTGGCATGACCCACTTCGACCGCCGGACAAACCCGTTGGCCTTCTGACTCGACAACCGGGCTGACGTTGAAACCGGTTCCGATGCCGACGACCAAAGCATTGCGCCCGCCCCTCAACGCCTTGCCCTGCAAACCCGGCGCGAGCCGTTCAAGCTGCACAGCACCCAGATCAAGCGCAGCATAGCCAAGCGCGGTCAGGTCATTCACGATCGTGACATCTGCCCCGGCAAAGCGCCGGGACATATCCGGACCAGACACATGCCATGGCAAATTGGTCAACCGCCCTTCGTTGCCCTGAACCGGTCCTGCGATGGCTGCAACCAGTCGTTTGGGCGAGGTCTGCGCCGTATCACTCAGATATTGCGTGACCAGTTCATCAAAGCCCTGAAACGCAGCGTTCTTATAGCTGCGGGCCGTGTGCAGCCGCCCGGCTTCCAGACTGGCCAGCCGGGCATTGGTTCCGCCGATATCAGCAACCAGTTGCATCAGTTGAGCCGCAGTCCAGTGTCCGGATCAAAGTAGGAAACCTTGGCCATGTCGAACGCCAGCGTTTGATGCTGACCCGGCTGCGCCGTGGTTTCTGCATGCAGGCGTGCTGTAACCTGACGCCCACCCAGACTTGTGACCACATACGTGTCCGCCCCTGCTGGCTCGACAATATCGACCAGAAAGTCTGCCTCTTGCTGGGCTTTGCCATTGCGCGCGCCGGGTTCCGAGATGTCCTCGGGCCGGACACCGATCACCACGTTGTTTGGCAGATCGCGGCCACTGGTGTCTTTCAGAACAATCGGCTTGCCGGTCTTGTCTTCAATCTCGATCGTGTTTCCAGACCCGTTTTTGACAGCCTTAGCTGGGATCAGGTTCATGGCCGGACTGCCCATGAAGTCGGCAACAAACATATTGGCTGGGCGATTGTAGATTTCTGCAGGTGTTCCGATCTGCTGGACCACGCCACCCTTCATGACGACGATCTTGGTTGCGAGTGTCATCGCTTCGATCTGATCATGGGTCACATAAACCATCGTGGCGCCAAGGTTCTGGTGCAGCGCCTTGATCTCGGTGCGCATCTCGACCCTCAGCTTGGCATCAAGGTTCGACAGCGGCTCATCGAACAGGAACAGTTTGGGATCGCGAACCAACGCACGCCCCATAGCCACTCGTTGCCTTTGACCTCCGGACAGCTGTCCGGGACGACGATGCAAGAGTTGATCGATTTGCAATTGCTCCGCGACCTTTTTCAGCTTCGCATCCTGCGTTTTCTGATCAACGCCGCGCACCTTCATCCCAAAGGTGATGTTCTTGGCCACGCTCATGGTCGGATAGAGCGCATAGGATTGGAACACCATGGCGATGTCACGGTCTTTGGGGCTGACGTGGGTCATGTCCTGCCCGCCGATCGACAGTGTTCCGCCAGATATCGGCTCAAGGCCGGCGATGCAGTTCAACAACGTTGACTTGCCGCAACCGGAAGGGCCCACCAGCACAAGGAAGTCGCCCGCATCAATGGATACGTTGATGTCCTTGAGGATTTCGGTCGAACCGTAGTTTTTGTAGAGGCCTTGGATTTCAAGAATAGGTGCCATGGGGTTAGCCTTTCACGGAACCAGCGGTGAGCCCGCGGATAAAGTATTTGCCAGCGACAACGTAGACGAGGAGCGTGGGCAGACCTGCAATGATCGCAGCGGCCATATCCACATTGTATTCCTTAACGCCGGTGGTGGAGTTGACGATGTTGTTCAGAGCCACAGTGATTGGCTGTGTTCCGGCCTGACTGAATGACACGCCGAACAGGAAATCATTCCAGATCTGCGTGAATTGCCAGATGACCGTGACAACGATGATCGGTAGCGACAGTGGCAAAAAGATCGACCAGAAGATGCGGAAAAATCCGGCGCCATCTACTTTGGCAGCCTTGGTCAGCTCAGCCGGAATTGTCACATAGTAGTTGCGGAAAAACAGTGTGGTGAAGCCCAGACCATAGATCACGTGAACAAAGATCAGCCCCGGGATCGTGCCCGCAATGCCCATCAATCCAAGCATCCGCGCCATCGGCAACAGAACGACCTGAAACGGAATAAAGCAGCCAAACAGCATCAGGGCGAAAAAGATGTTGGCCCCGGGAAACCGCCATTGCGCAACCACATAGCCGTTGATGGCGCCCAGCAGGGTCGAGATGAGCACGGCAGGAACGGCGATCAGAACCGAGTTCCAGAAGTATGGGCGCACCCCTTCGCACTGGATACCTGTGCAGGCGCTGGCCCAGGCGGTTCGCCATGCATCAAAGGTCACTTGTCTCGGCAATGAGATCAGATCACCAGTTCGGATTTCTTCAAGGCTCTTGAGCGACGTTGTGACCATCACGAACAGAGGTGCGAGATAGAACAAGGCAAAGACGAAGAGCAGGAGGTATAGCAGCCAGCGCAGGACAAGGCGGGTTATCTGACCTTGCGAACGCGCTTCTGAATAGACGGCATCAGTCATTTTTGACCCTCAGCTCAGAGTAGAGGTAGGGAACCACGATGGTGAAAACCACACCCATCATGACCATTGCGGAACTCGCAGCCTGACCGATGTCACCGCGCGAAAACGCCATGGCAAACATGTAGGTTGCGGGCAGGTCCGTCGAGAAACCGGGGCCACCACCCGTCAATGCAATGACGAGGTCAAAGCTCTTGATCGCGAGGTGTGCCAGCACAATGAACGCGCTTAGAAAAATCGGTGCCATCGACGGAATGATGATCGCGGAATAGATGCGCCAGTTGGGAATGCCATCGATCTGGGCGGCTTTGATGATTTCACCGTCTACGGACCTAAGCCCGGCCAGAAACAGCGCCATCACGAAACCCGAGCTTTGCCAGATGGCAGCCAGAACAACGGTATAAATCGCCATGTCCGGATTGACGAGCCAGTCGAATTTGAACCCCTCAAAGCCCCAGCCCTGCACCATGGCCTCAAGACCCAGACCGGGATTGAGGATCCATTTCCAGGCTGTGCCAGTCACGATCATGGAAAGCGCCATAGGATAAAGGTAAATTGTGCGGATTGCGCCTTCGGCCCGGATGTTCTGATCAAGAAAAATCGCCAGCGCCAGCCCCAGGATCATCGAGATCACGATAAACAACCCGCCAAAGAGGAACAGGTTGGTAAATGCTGTGTCCCAGCGCAGCGACGAAAACAGCCGCTCGTATTGAATAAAGCCTTCTATCTCGTAACGCGGCAAGAGTCTTGACCGGGTCAGAGAAACCCAAGCTGTCCAACCGATAAAGCCGTAGACAAAGATCAGCATCGCGATGAATGACGGCGCGAGCATCAGCTTTGGCAGGTGATCTTCGAGGAATTTCACGTGTCCTGTCCCCTGTGAGTTGTCGGATAACCCCGCCACAGCATAGCAGCGGCGGGGCAATTTTGCATGCAGTCGGGGACTGGATTACATGCTGTTGGCGACGGCTGCGGCGAGCTGTGCAACCGCATCTTCAGAGGTCATGTCCGAGTTGAAGTGCGATGTCACAACGTCGGTGATCGCGCCAGACTGAGCGCCTCTGAGGGCCATGCCGTGGGCGTAGGATGGCAGCAACGAGCCACCTTCACTGGACGCGGCCATGTCATCAGAGCTGAGTTTGGCACAGCTGTCGAAGTCATCCAGAGCAACGTCTGTACGCGCAGGGATCGAACCTTTGTTCAGGTTAAAGACCTTCTGGAAGTTCTTGCCGACGATCAGCTCGGCCAGAAGCGCCTGACCTTCCTGCTTGTCGTCGCCGCCAACTTCGAACATCGCAAAGCTATCCACGTTGTAGAGGAAGCCTTCACCCGGCACAGAAGCGCAAAGGAAATCTTCGCCCGGTGCTTTGCCTGCAGCAAGGAATTCACCCTTGGCCCAGTCACCCATGATCTGGAACGCCGCTTCGCCATTCATGACCATCGCAGTTGCAAGGTTCCAATCCCGACCCGGGAAGTTCGGATCGACGAAACCGCGCAGGGTGCGCATCTGATCAAACACAGCGATCATTTCGTCCGAGGTCAGTGTTGCCTCGTCCAGTTCCACGAATGCCTTGCGGAAACCATCAGCGCCAAGAATGCCCAGCGCGACTGCTTCGAAAACGGTTGCGTCCTGCCATGCCTGACCACCATGCGCCAATGGAATGATGCCCGCCGCCTGAAGCTTTTCAGCCGCCGCGTTGAACTCATCCCAGCTGGTTGGCATCGCGATGCCGTTGGCTTCCAGAACGTCTGCGTTCGCCCAGATCCAGTCTACGCGGTGTACGTTGACCGGCGCGGCGCACCATGTGCCTTCACACTGCATATGGCCAGCGATGGATGCGGGCAGAACATCGGCCCAACCCTGTGCTTCGGCGACAGCGGAGATATCGGCCAGAACGCCTTCTTCATACCACTCCTGAATGGCCGGACCCTTCAGCTGAACAGCTGTTGGTGCGTTGCCCGACAGAACCCGTGCGCGCAGGGCTTGCATCGCTGCATCGCCGCCGCCGCCGGCAACTGGCATGTCGGTCCATTCACCGCCCTTTTCGGCGAACTCCTGCTGCAGAACGGCAACCGACTTGGCTTCGCCGCCAGATGTCCACCAGTGCAGTACTTCGGCTTCGGGGCCAGCATGCGCTGCGCCACCGGCCAACATTGCGATCGCTGAGACCGTGAATGCAAAATTCTTCATCGCGTTTTCCTCCCGGATGTCATTTTGACAGTATTTCAGTGACGCTTTGATGCTGCTTGAGACGAGCGGATTGCAATTTGCTAATGGCCGGTATTCCGCCTGCGCATCCACAAAATCGCCCTGCTTGTTACAGGCTGTTACACTGCAATTGATTTTGTTGCAGGCTGTTACAAAAGAAAGCTAGGCACAAGAACCGCAGGGAGGTCGGGGCAGATGTCTATTCCACGCATACTCGTCGTCGACGATGATCCCGAGATGCGTCAAATCCTGACGCAGTTCCTACAGCAGAATGGTTCAATCGCTCTGCCTGCCGCGTCGGAATCCGATGTGCGGCGCCACATGGAAGCGGGACGCATAGACCTGATCCTGCTGGATGTGATGCTGGGCGACGAAAACGGCATCGAGATCTGCGCGCGCCTGCGCAAGGACAATGCCGTTCCCATCATAATGGTCTCGGCCCTGTCCACCGATCAGCAACGCATGGCTGGTTATGCGGTCGGGGCTGACGACTATATCGCCAAACCATTCAACACCGGTCTGCTTCTCGCACGCATCAAGGCGGTTCTTGCCCGGACCCAGCGCGCGGCCTCTCTGGCGCATCGCCGCAGGCTGACCAGTTTCGAGTTCAGAGGCTGGAACTACAATGGACGTACAGACGAAGTCACATCGCCCGAAGGATATCAGGTTCCGCTCTCCCGGCGCGAAGTGACGCTCTTGCAGGCTTTTCTGGCCAATCCACACATTCCGCTGACACGCGACGAAATCGCGACCGCCCTTGATGTGACCGGTGACGGTGAAGCCGATGCCAGCGGCCGCGCGATCGATATGCTTGTAGGACGGCTCCGGTCCAAGATCGAACCCAATCCTAAACAGCCTGAAATGATCAAGACGCAGCGCGGTATGGGGTATGTCTTTGCTGTCGATGTGGCAACGACCCAGACATGATTACCACCCTTCAAAGCCTGCGTTTCATCGGAGTGTCATTGGTGGTGCTCGCCTTTCTGAGCGGCGCTGCGGCCATCGGGCTTTGGACGGTTTCCAATCATGCATGGAACAACCACATCACAGCAGCCCGTCATGCCGGCAAAACGCTGTTCGATGCCTTGGCCCACAATGCAGATTTACCAGCCGAGGTCACGGCAACTGCCTTGCCCCAAGCCGATCTTCCCAAGGCAATGGCCGGTCAGTTCGAGCGTCTCAGCAATATGCCCCGCCCTGCCCTCGTGACCAATTTTTCCGTCAGCCTTGATCCCAATGCGCTGAGCGGCGCGCAGATCAAGTTTGCCATTGTCTCGCCTGACCTGCGCTACCCAATCTCGGAGCTGGCCCTGCGTGACAGCCGTGCGGCGCGGGACACGGTCGGCGAGGTGATTGCCTTGCTCGCCAACTATTGCAGCCCGGCGATTGTTCTGGCCCTCGCACCCGGCAAAGACTGGACCCGGTTTGAAGCCCCCTCCCTTTGGCACTGCCCCGCCAACCCCAAAGACTATCGATTGCTGGCCGTGTTGTTCGCCTGCGCGAGCCTTGCCATTCTGGCCGGAGCCATTCTGAACATCGCCCAGCATTTCAGCCAGTTTGCCGGAAAACTGGGTAGCCAACGCAGACTCGGAACGGCCGAAGCCTTTGAGCCAACGGGCACAACCGAACTGAAGGAAATCATTTCGGCCTTCAACGCGTACCGTGAAAACGAGCGTCATCATCTGGCAGAACGCGCTTTGGTGCTGTCAGGGGTGAGCCATGATCTGGGAACACCAGCCACACGGCTGCGGCTGCGGGCCGCGCTCATCGAAGACCCGGAATTGCGGGGCAAGTTCGAGGCCGACATTGACCAAATGACTGGCATCATCGAGAGCGTCCTGACCTATACCCGTGCTGAACTGAGCACCGAAGCGCCCCGCCAGATGTCTTTGCGGTCATTGGTTGAGGCTGTGGTTGCTGACTATGCAGACGTAGGCCGGCCTGTGTCCTTTGGAGACAGCCAACCGCTCGTGGTTGAAGGCGGACAATCGATCTTTATGTCGCGTCGTGGTCAAAGCGCGCTACGAGAAGATGAAAAAGTTGTCATCAAGGGTCGTCCGATCGCCCTGCACAGGGCGCTGTCCAATCTGATCGACAATGCACTGAAATACGGCCGGCGCGCAGTTCTGCGCCTAGAGACGGACGCGGATATGGCCCATGTGTTTGTCGAGGACGAAGGCGGCGACACCTCGGCGATTGATCTTCAGACGCTTTCGGCCCCATTCGAACGGGGCGAAAACGCGGCGGCGACACAAGGGTTCGGCATGGGACTGACGATCACCTCTGCAATTGCGCTTGAGCATGGTGGAACCCTGACCTTTGAACGTGGAAAATCCGGCACCGTTGCGCGGCTTAGCCTGAAACGCGGTTAGCAGGATAAATCCAAGGGCACCGAAAGCCCGGCATCACGCAACACGGACTTGAAACAGATTGCCGAAAGCGCGATGTAGAGAAAGGCATACAGGAGCAGCCATGGCCTTACCGGTCAAAGATCAGCTAAAATACTGGGGCGGAGCGACGGCGGTTTTTGCCGTTGTGCTTTGGTTCCTTGGCGACGTTCTGCTGCCTTTCGTGCTGGGCGGCGCGATTGCCTATTTCCTTGACCCGGTTGCGGACAGGCTTGAGCGCATGGGGTTTTCCCGTGCGATCGCCACAACGATCATAACGGTCTTGGCACTTTTGGCCTTTGTTGTTCTGGCCTTGGCCGTCATACCAACGCTTGTCAGTCAGGCGCTGGCCTTGGTCGAATTCGCACCCAAACTGTTCAGTGACCTGCAGGCCTTTCTTGCCTCACGCTTTCCCAGCGTGATGGATGAAGGATCGGTTCTGAACGAAACCATTGCCCGACTGGGTGAAACGATCCGCGATCGCGGCGGAGAATTGCTGAACACCGCGCTGAGTTCTGCAGCTTCGGTCATCAACATTGTTCTTCTGTTCGTGATTGTTCCGGTCGTGGCTGTCTACATGCTGCTTGACTGGGACAACATGATCGAGCGGATTGACGAATTGCTGCCCCGCGATCATGCGCCTGTCATTCGCAAACTTGCCAAAGACATCGACACCGTACTGGCCGGCTTTGTCCGGGGCATGGGGTCGGTCTGTATGGTTCTGGGAATCTACTATGCCGCAACGCTTTGGCTCGTGGGATTGAACTTTGGGCTGGTCGTCGGCGTGGTTGCAGGATTGTTGACCTTCATTCCCTACGTTGGCGCTTTGGTGGGGGGCGCTCTGGCGATTGGTCTGGCGCTGTTCCAGTTCTGGGGCGAATGGCACTGGATTGTTCTGGTCTGGGCCATTTTCCAATCCGGGCAGTTCATCGAAGGCAACGTTTTGACCCCGCGCTGGGTTGGCTCAAGCATCGGCCTGCACCCCGTTTGGCTGTTGCTGGCCCTGTCGGTTTTTGGGTCCCTGTTTGGATTTGTCGGAATGCTGGTTGCTGTTCCGCTGGCTGCCGCGCTTGGCGTCATCACGCGCTTTGTGGCCAAGCAATACACCGATAGCCGCCTCTACAAAGGCCTCGACGGGCGCGGAGCGCAAGAGCAAGACCAGCCATGAGCGACCCCCGTCAATTGCCCCTGCCCCTGCCGGTCCGGACCGCGCTGGGGCGCGAAGACTTTTTCGTCACGCCCGCCAATGCCATGGCGGTTGCGCTCGTCGAAGGCTGGCAAAACTGGCCAGCCCGCAAATTCATCCTCACCGGTCCGTCCGGGTCGGGCAAGACGCATCTGGCCCATGTCTGGGCGGCCTTGTCAGGCGCAACCATCATACGGGCCACCGATCTGCCCAACGCGGATATCCCAGCCGTCTCAACATCACCGGTCTGTGTTGAAGACGTGGAACAGATTGCAGGCAACTCTGCTGCCGAAGAAGCGCTCTTTCATTTGCACAACCTCGTTCTGGCAGAGGGTCATGCATTGTTGCTGACGGCTCAGAACCCGGCGCTGCAATGGGACTTGGTGCTGCCCGATCTCAAAAGCCGTATGCTCGGCGCGCAGGGCGCGGACCTGCCGCAGCCAGACGACATGCTGCTGACAGCCCTGCTGGCCAAACTGTTCGCAGATCGTCAGATTGTTCCCTCGCCAGATGTCATTCCCTTTCTGGCCGGGCACATGCCACGCAGCTATGCCGCTGCCCTCGAATTGGTTCACCGGCTCGACCGTGCGGCGCTTGGGCGGGGGGGCGGTGTCACCCGTCCACTGGCGCGATCCGTGCTGGCAGAGCTTGAACAAGACGGCCCGACAAGGCATGACTGAGTTATGCACACACACGATCAACATTTGCGCGGGGCAGTTTGCTTCGCATGAAACAGGCTGATTTTCTTGCCGCCCCGCTGGCGGCCCCATCCGAATTGCAGGATTTCGATCCCACCGGCCCCGGCCGCTTTTTCAATCGTGAACTAAGCTGGCTGGGCTTTAACTGGCGCGTTCTGGAAGAGGCCGAGAACCCAAAGGTGCCCTTGCTGGAACGGCTGCGGTTCCTGTCCATTTCGGCCACCAATCTCGATGAATTCTACACGGTGCGTGTGGCAGGCCTGCGCGAACTGGCGCAGGCCGGCAATACCACCCCGGCAGCCGATGGGCTTAGCCCCGCCGAACAACTTGTGCTGATTGATGACAACGCGCGCCGATTGATGGCCAAACAGCAAAATGTTCTGCGTGAGTTGGAAGCGCTAATGCAGGCTGAGCGCATCAGTCTTGTCGATAAGGACACTCTGGACAAAGCGGACAAATCGCATCTGGCGCAGGCGTTTCTCGACAAGGTTTTTCCAGTTTTGTCGCCACTGGCGATCGACCCTGCACACCCGTTCCCGTTCATCGCAAACATGGGTTATTGCCTTGCGCTTCAACTCGAGAGGGTTCGGGACAAGAACACTTTGCAGGCCCTGCTGCCAATCCCGGCCCAGATTGACCGCTTTATGGCGCTGCCAGCCCCCGAAGGCGAACATCGGTTCATCAGACTTGAAGACGTGTTGCTGCTGCACGTGGACAGCCTGTTTCCGGGCTACATTGCAAAAAACCATTTCGGATTTCGTGTTTTGCGCGACAGCGATCTGGAAGTCGAAGAAGAAGCCGAAGATCTTGTGCGCGAATTCGAAGTTGCCTTGAAACGCCGCCGCCGCGGCGAAGTGGTGCGGCTGACGATTTCCAAAGGTGCGCCAAAGGGGCTGCGCAAGATTGTCATGCGCGAGCTTCATGTTCGCGACGAGGAAGTCATCGAACTGGATGGCATGATCGGCATGGCGAACCTCAGCGAACTGGTTTTGGAAGACCGCCCCGATTTGCTATGGCCACAGTTCACACCGCGCGTTCCGGAACGGGTTCAGGATCACGAGGGCGACATGTTCGACGCCATCGCGCAAAAGGACATGCTGCTGCATCACCCCTATGAAACCTTCGACATGGTGGTGCGCTTTCTCAATCAGGCTGCGCGCGATCCCGACGTCGTCGCAATCAAGCAGACACTTTACCGGACATCGCGGAATTCGCCGATCGTCGAAGCGCTTTGCGAGGCGGCGGAAGAGGGGAAATCGGTAACGGCCCTTGTTGAGCTCAAGGCTCGTTTCGACGAAGCTGCGAACATCCGGCAGTCGCGCCGTCTGGAACGGTCGGGGGCTCATGTGGTCTATGGTTTTCTGGATTGGAAAACCCATGCCAAGATCAGCACGGTCGTACGCCGCGAAGGTGAAAAACTGGTGACCTACACCCACTACGGGACCGGAAACTACCACCCGATCACAGCCAAGGTTTACACGGATCTGAGTTTCTTTACCTGTGATCCAGCGCTTGGCCGCGATGCTTCGAAAGTCTTCAATTACCTGTCCGGCTATGCGCAGCCCGAGGGGCTCGAAAACCTGTTTATTTCGCCGCACTCTCTCAAGACCGGAATGCTGGCGCTGATCGAGGCCGAAGCAGCCCATGCACGGGCAGGAAAACCCGCGCAAATCTGGCTCAAGATGAACTCACTGATTGAGCCGGACATGATCGACGCACTCTATGCTGCCAGTCAGGCAGGCGTGAAAATCGATTGCGTCGTTCGTGGCATTTGCGGTCTGCGCGCCGGGATCAAGGGCCTGTCCGAGAATATCCGGGTTAAGTCCATTGTCGGTCGGTATCTCGAACATTCGCGTATCATTTGCTTTGGCAATGGTCATGGGCTGCCGCACAAAAAGGCACGTGTATTCATTTCCTCAGCAGACTGGATGGGTCGCAACCTGAACCGGCGGGTGGAAACAGCCGTGGAAATCAACAACCCCACGGTAAAAGCGCAGATCGTCAGTCAGATCATGGCCGCCAATCTGGCTGACACCGCGCAAAGCTGGTTGATGACCCCCTCTGGTGATTTCGTGCGACATGTGTTGCCCGAGGGCGAATTTTCCTTCAACTGCCATAGGTTTTTCATGGAAAACCCGTCGCTGTCGGGCCGGGGATCCGCGGGCGCCGCAGATGTACCAAAGCTGACGCATACGGAAGACGGCTAAGACCAATCTTTTCGTCAAATGATGCAGACAATGGCGCACCGTTTCTTGACGATATCGCTGCTGGTTGTCATGGTTCCCTTAACACCTATGAGGCTGCCATGGACGGACACGACCCCTCTGAAACCGGCGAATGGACTCCATTTGGCAAGCCGCTGTTCGACGATCCGAAAACGCGGGCCCTGTCCCGCGTCGGCGTCGTCGACATTGGCTCCAACTCTGTTCGCCTGGTTGTCTTCAACGGCGCGGCGCGCAGCCCGGCGTATTTCTATAACGAAAAAATCATGTGCGGCCTTGGCGAAGGCATGCGTGAGACGGGCCGCCTGAACCCCGAAGGCAAAGAACGCGCACGGTCCGCTCTGGCGCGGTTCAAACTGCTGGCCGAAAGCATGGAACTGCCCTTGCTGAGCATCGTGGCAACAGCAGCCATGCGCGAGGCCGAAGATGGCGAGAGTTTTCGCAAAGAGCTGGAGGCCGAAACCGGCCTGACGATCTATGTGATTGATGGCGAGGAAGAGGCCCGGCTTTCGGCACAGGGCGTTCTACTGGGATGGCCGGGATCCTTTGGACTGGTCTGCGACATTGGCGGCTCGTCCATGGAGCTTGCTGAAATTCAGGGCGGTGAAGTCGGTAAACGGATCACTTCGGCGCTTGGGCCTCTCAAGTTCAAGGATCTGGACGGTGGCGCGCACGCACGCGCCGATTATGTCGCCGCCGAGATGGCCAGCCTCAAGGAGCACATGGGCTCACAGCGTGATCGCCTGTTTCTAGTAGGCGGCAGTTGGAGGGCCTTGGCGCGCATCGACATGGAGCGGCGCGGATACCCGCTGCATGTTTTACATGAATATCGAATGGATGCTCAGGCAGTGCGCGACACCATTGCCTTTGTGCAGGATCAGGATCTCGAACAACTGCGCTCGGTTTGCGGCATTTCCAGCTCACGTATGGCGCTGGTGCCCTATGCCTGCGAAGTGTTGGGCCCGCTGATCGATACATTCCGGCCAAAAGACATTGCCATTTCATCATACGGCATCCGTGAAGGTATGCTCTATGAACAAATGCCGGATGACCTGCGGCAGCGTGATCCCCTGATCGAGGCCTGCCGGTTTGCGGAACGCAAGGATGCGCGCCTGCCGGGCTTTGGGCGCGCGCTTTACAAGTTTATTCTGCCACTGTTCCGCGATGATGTGGCTGATCGCTTGCGCTTGGTCAAAGCCGCCTGTTTGTTACACGATGTCAGCTGGCGTGCGCACCCGGACTATCGGGCAGAAGTCTGTTTTGACTATGCAACCCGCGCCAATCTGGGGGGCCTAAAACACTCGGAACGGATCTTTTTGGGACTGGCCCTGCTGCACCGTTACCGCAACAAGCGCGAAGGCACACGCTTTGAGGGCCTGTACGATCTGATCAGTGCAGAGGCCCAGCAGCATGCAGAAGTCTTGGGCAAGGCCCTGCGTTTCGGGGCGATGCTTTGGATGGTTGACGAAGACCAACGGCAGGCCCGGTTGGAATGGCAGTCCAAGACCAAAACGCTGCGCTTGCATCTGGCCGAACATGCGGCACCGCTCTACGGCGAGGTGACCGAAGCGCGGTTTAACTCTTTGGCGACTGCAGTGGGCGCCGTCGAAACCGAGGTGCTGTTTACCTGATCCTTCGGTGGGTTTGGCTCAGCCGGCAACCACGCGGCGCGGTCCGTCCGTCACAAATCGCATCCCGAGTAGCAGGGCCGCAACGGCCAGTCCGAGCGTCAACCCCAGCCAAACACCCACACCTGCCAGACCAAGGGGAAATGCCAATAACCACGCCGCTGGCATGCCAACGCCCCAATAGGACACCGCAGCCATTATCATGGGAACCCGCGTATCCTGCAGCCCTCTGAGAAGGCCAAGGAAAATAACCTGCGCCGCATCCGCCAGCTGGAACAGGGCTGCCATCATCAGCAATCCGCGACCAATTTCGATGATCGCGGCGCGATCTGGGTCGCTGGGATCCAGAAACGCGCCCAGCAAGGTTTCGGGCAAGAGCAAAAACAGCGAAACGGAAAAAGCGACACCCATGGCGCCCAGCATGAGGACCGCCCGGGCGCCCATCGTCAAATGACGGGCATCCCCTCTGCCCAGCGCGTTGCCGGCTCGAACGGTAGCCGCGTTCGATAAGCCCAACTGAATCATGAATGTCGCGGTTGCGATCTGAATTGCAATGCCATGTGCCGCCAAAGCGATTGTGCCCAACCATCCCATCAGAACGGCAGATCCCGCAAACAAGGCAACCTCGGCCAAAGATGTCAGCCCAATAGGCCAGCCAAGCCGGAAAACCTGCGCGAACATGTCCCAATCCGGGCGCCAGAAGCGCACAAAGAGCTGATGTTCCGGCAGCCTGCGCAATGCGTAGGCAACAACCAGAACCAAGGCGACAATGTTTGATGAAACCGATGCCAGCCCGGCACCGGCAATACCCAGTTCAGGCGCGCCCCAGTTTCCGAAAATCAAAGCGTAGTTTGCAATCACATTGGCGACGGCAGCCGCCAGCGTGATCCAGAGCACGATTCGCGTATGCTCCAATCCGGCCAGGTAGCTTTTGAGAACCATCACACCCAAAGCAGGCAGCATCCCCCAACCGGCCACACGCAGATAGCTTTGCGCCATCTGAGAAATCTGATCGGTTTGGCCAAGCGCGCGGAATATAGGCTCGGAAAACCACTGCAACGGCATGAATACCGCAAAAAACAGGCCCGATAGCCACAGCGCCATGCGCGTAGCGCGCCGGATCTGAGGATCATCCTGTTTGGCGGCATAGGTTGCGACCATCGGCATGATGGCCCAGGCGAAACCGGAACCAAGCAAGAGCAACGTAAAGAAATAAGAATGCGCGAGGGTCAGTGCGGCCAGTTCCGGAACGCCGTACCAACCGATCATGATCGTGTCTGTCAAACCAATGGCAAATTGCGCCAAATGCCCACCGACCAACGGCAGGCCAAGCGTCAAAACGGCACGTGTATGGCCGGAAAAACTCAACTGGGTCTGGGACATTGAATGTGCTTAGGGCTTTGCGATCAGCGGTGCAAGCATGTGCGTTCTGACAGCCGGGGCAATCAGGCCACTGTGCGCAGCAGCAATTGCAAGGCAAGCGCGGCAATAACAGCACCGGCCACCGCTTCGACCAAGCCCAAGATCCTGAGACCGCCGTTTCCGCCGACCCCGTCGGCCAGCCGGTTCAACGCTCCTTCCCGCAGTGTGACTGCGGCAATCGCCACGGCCACGGTGACCGAGGCCGTACCCAATCCCATTGCAAATGCACCGGCGATACCAGCCAGTTCGATACCCATGCGCCACGTCAGGATCAGCAGGAACAGCGCCCCGGTGCAGGGACGGATGGCAACCGCCAGAATAACCGCCATCGCACTGCGCAGCGATGTCGCCCCTGCCGCCTGTTCGATGGTTGGACCATGAGCATGGCCGCAGGTGCTGCAAACATCCCCATGCCCTCCAGAGTCGTGAGAATGGTCATGGTCGTGGGGGTGATCGTGGCCGTGATCATGCGAATGGTCATGTGAATGATGGTGAACAGCCGGCGCAGACCTCAGCTTGGACAACCCGCGCCAGAGCAGCCACATTCCGATCAAACCGATCGCCCCATAGGATACTGGCGCGAAAAACCGTTCGGCGGCCCCTTCCATATCGGTACGTCCCCACCCGAGAACCCACACCGAACCGTAGACCAACAGCACGGCCGCTGCGGCCTGGGCAAGCGAAGAGAGAATTGCCAAAGCGGACAAACGCATGATCGGAACACGGCGTGCGACACCGTATCCGCCGATCAATATCTTGCCATGGCCAGGGCCTGCTGCATGAAAGAAGCCATAGGCGAAGCAAACAGACATCAAAGCCAGCATGGCCCCCGGCTCACCCGCGCGCAGCGCCCTGAGGCCACGCGCCATGGCGTTTTGCGCATCGCGCTGACCATCGGCAGCTGCCGACCCGATAACATCAGCCCCACCAAAGCCCCAAAGCCAAACAGCAAGCGCCACAACACATAGGGCGAAAATCAGGAGGAAGGATCGCATGACAGCCGCACCCAATCAGCAAAATGGATACCGACCTTCATCTGTTCAAAAACATCTTCAGGCACTGAATTCAGCTCGTCTTCTATCGCTTTGGCCGCCGCGTCCGGGTCATATTTTTCGACGGCAGCGCTGCAGCCACCCTCGACAACCACGTTGGAATCCAGCGCATAGGCCACGTAGTATGTCGGATCGTACTGCTGCAACTCGAGACCCGCGGCAGGCACATCCGGCAAACGGCGCACATGTCGGGACACGATGCGCCCCTGATCCACGGCGATTCCGGTGACTTCGGGCATCGCCAAGTCCAGCTTTGTGCCATTCGAATAGGCATATAGATCGCCCTCGAACCCTTCGGGCCAGACTTCGAAATCGAAGCCGCGAAGTCGGCCCAGCTCGGCCTTGGTCAGAACACCATCACCGTCGGGGTCCAACTGCATGTCTTCAAAAATCAATAACGAAAAGAAGTCGTCATAGACCCAAGTGACTTCGACCGATTTTGCCCGGCCATCTTCGACAAAGATCCGCAGGCTGCTGTCGACAAACACATGAGGATGAGCCTGTGCCAAAGGCACGCAGACCACTGCACCCAATATGGCCGATGAAATGAGATGACGCCTGTTCATATAACTGAGCTAGGCGGTTCCTCGCCTTCGGGCAAGAAGGAACACGATAATGGGCGAATTTGTGCTACAATCGCGCCCAAGCATTTTGCACCCGCCGGAGTCAGCCAATGGCACACCCCGTCGAGACCAAACACCTTTTCAATGACGCTCGGGCTTTTCTGGATGATCTGGCCGCAAACAATTCGCGTGCGTGGTTCAAACAGAACAAGACCCGCTATGACAACACCCTGAAACGCCCAGCCGAAAGGCTGATGGCTGATCTGGCCGTCCCCTTGTCGCGTTCTTATGGGGCGGGGCTCAAAACCAAACTGTTCCGCCCTCACCGGGATCTGCGGTTTTCCGAGGACAAGACGCCTTACCACGTCCACCTGCATATGATGTGGTCGCTTCCGGATGGGCGGGCCTGGATGTTTGGCATTGCGCCGGACTATGCCTCGTTTGGTGCGGGGATCATGCAATTCACCCCGGAACAGTTAATCCGCTGGCGCAATTTGATCGCCGAACCCGATGGCGCGGAACTGGCATCCATACTGGATGCCGGGGTTTGGCGAACCAGCGAAGCCGAGCTCAAAAGAGTACCCCCGCCTCATAGCACCGAGCATCCACGCGCGGGCTTGCTACGCCGCAAGAGCCTTGTCGTTTGGCAGGACGGGCTTGATGAACAGCTCCAATCAGATGCCCTTGCGGCCCTGACCAAGGCGGCGCAATCTGCCGATCCGGTAATGCGCTGGCTGGAGCACCATTTCTGACCTTTGCAATCGTGATAGTCTGGGCAAATCTTTGATGCTGTGCACCCTGTCGCATTGCGCTTTGCGCCCAAATCGGTAAGAAAAGCATACCAATACTGCAAAAAGGCTCAGATATGCCCGTCATTACGGAAATCGCCGACCTGAAACGCATCTACAAACGGCGCGTGCCCAAAATGTTTTACGACTACTGCGAAAGCGGCAGTTGGACCGAACAGACCTTCCGGGAAAACAGTTCGGACTTCGACGATATTTACCTGCGGCAGCGTGTGGCCGTCGATATGGCAAACCGTTCGACCCAGACACAGCTGATCGGACAGGATGTGACGATGCCTGTCGCGCTGGCCCCGGTCGGTCTGACCGGCATGCAACACTACGACGGTGAAATCATGGCCGCCAAGGCCGCCGAGAAATTTGGCGTGCCCTACTGTCTTTCGACCATGTCGATCTGCTCCATCGAAGATGTGGCGGCCAATACGAGCGCTCCGTTCTGGATGCAGGTTTACACGCTCAAAGACGACGATTTCATGCAGCGGCTGTTTGATCGCGCGAAAGAGGCCAAATGCTCGGCCGCTGTGATCACGGTCGATTTGCAGCTGCTGGGCCAGCGTCACAAGGACCTAAAGAATGGCCTGTCCGCCCCGCCCAAACTTACGCCCTCTTCGGTTGCCAACATGATGACCAAGGTTCAATGGGGTCTGGGCATGCTGTCTACCAAACGGCGGTTTTTCGGAAACATCGTTGGCCATGCCAAGGGCGTAAAGGATCCGTCATCGCTGTCCAGCTGGACTGCGCAGGCCTTTGACCAGTCCCTGAACTGGGACCGTATTCGCGAGTTCCGCAAAATGTGGGATGGCCCTTTGATCATCAAGGGCATCATGGACCCACGTGATGCATTGGAGGCCTGCAACGTTGGCGCCGATGCGATCGTCGTTTCCAACCACGGCGGCCGCCAGCTGGACGGTGCTTTGTCGTCCATTCGCGCTTTGGAGCCTATTGTCGACGCGGTTGGTGACAAGATCGAAGTGCATATGGACAGCGGTATTCGATCCGGTCAGGACGTGCTGAAAGCCTGCGCCATGGGCGCCAAGGGTGCCTGGATCGGGCGGGCCTATGTTTATGGACTGGGCGCACATGGCCAAAAGGGTGTCACGCAGGCACTGGAGGTCATCCACAAGGAACTGGACAGTTCGATGGCGCTGTGTGGACATCGAAACATCACCGGCGTTGATCGGGACATCCTGATGGTGCCCAAGGGCTTTTCCGGCGACTGGTCCTGATTGCCCGGAATACGACCAGACCAATGGCTCTGCATTGCACTGCGCGCAGATTGCAGAGCCAAACCACTGGACAAGGGCGCGCCCTGCGGCAAATCTGATGGCACACAATCGCAGGGGAACAACATGAAGCTTCTAACCACTTCCGCCTTGGCAGTGACACTGGCAACCGGCGCACTGGCGCAAGGCGACTGTGCCGCTGGCAAGACAATCACCGACGGCACTCTGACCATCGCGACCGGTAACCCGGCCTATTATCCATGGGTCATGGACGACGCCCCCGAAAGCAAACAAGGGTTTGAGGCCGCTGTCGCCTACGCTGTTGCCTCTGAAATGGGGTTTTCCGACGAACAGGTCACATGGGTTCGTACCAGCTTCGACCAGTCGATCCAGCCCGGCGCCAAGGATTTCGACTTCAATCTTCAGCAGTTCTCGATCACCGAAGAACGCGACAAGATGGTCGATTTCTCACAGCCCTACTACACATCTCCGATGGCCGTACTGACGACTCAGTCGGTGATTGATGGCGGCGCAACCGCATCCGTCGACAGCCTCAAGGGCCTGATCTGGGGCGCAGATGCCAACACCACTGCGGTTCCCATGCTGCAAGACCTGATCCAGCCTGAAAAAGATCCGCTGCTCTACGGGGATAACACGGACGTCACGGCGGCCATGCAGGCCGGGCAAATCGATGCCGCATTGTTTGATTTGCCAACCGCGCTTTACCTGTCTGCCGTGGTGGTCAACAACGGCGCGATTCTGGGGCAATTCCTGCCAGACGCGGCACCGAACCCTGACAATTTCGGTTTGCTCATGGAGGAAGGGAATCCCCTCAAGGAATGCGTTGATGCCGCGATCTCGTCGCTGAAAGACAGCGGCAAACTCGCAGAAATCGAAGCCCAGTGGCTGCAGGAAACAACAGGCGTTCCTGTGATCCGCTGACCACCGCTTTGGTGTTCAAAATACTTCGGGGGTGAATTGGCCGCCGGCCAAAAAGGGGGCAATGCCCCCGCCCCTACCCTTAACTGAGGCGCCATGACCCAGACACTTACCCGCCGGCAGGCTTTTGAGGCGCGACAGCGCAGGCGTGCGACCACCTTGGCCGTCGGCTCAACAGTTGCCGTATTGGTGGCATTGGTGGTGCTGATCCCGCTTGCCCCGGGTTGGGAAGCCGTCAAGCGCAGCTTTTTCAATGCCGAGGTGTTTGCCAAGACGTTTCCCGGTCTTCTGAATGCCTTCGTGCTGGATGTGGCGATCTTTGCTTGGTGTGCGCCGCTGATTGCGCTGCTTGGTTTGGCTGTCGCTCTGATGCGCGACATCCGAAACCCCGCCCTCTATCCACTGCGCTTGCTGGCAATCCTGTACACCGATGTGTTTCGTGGGTTGCCGGTTATCCTTGTGATCTACCTGATCGGCTTTGGCATCCCCGGCCTCGGCCTGCCGCGACCTTGGAATTCACCTTACATCTGGGGCAGTCTCGCGCTGATCCTTGTCTATGCGGCCTATGTTGCCGAGGTCATCCGCTCTGGTATTGAAAGCGTCCATCAAAGCCAGCGCTCGGCTGCATTGTCGCTCGGGCTGTCGCCATCGGACGCCATGCGGTTTGTCGTGCTGCCACAGGCCATCCGACGGGTCGTTCCCGCCAACATGAATCTGTTTATCGCCTTGCAAAAGGATGTGGCACTGCTGTCCTTTATCGGCCCGGTCGAGATTTTTCGGCAGGCGGGCGTCTACAAATCCCTCATGGCCAATTTCACGCCCTATGTTGGCGCTGCGATCATCTTTCTGTGCCTGACGATCCCGGCCACACGCTATGCCGACTACCTGATGAACCGGCAGCGAAAGGCGCGCAGCTGATGGTCTTGCGACTTGAAAACATCCAGAAATCCTTTGGCTCGAACGTGGTTCTGGATGGCATTGATCTGGAAATCGGCAAAGGTCAGATGGTGTGTCTGATCGGCGCGTCGGGGTCGGGGAAATCAACCCTGTTGCGCTGCATGAATTTGCTTGAACCGATCGACGACGGTGCGATCTGGCTCGACGGGCAGGATATTTCCGAACCGGGCCTCGATCCGCAGCCTGTACGGCGCAGAATTGGAATGGTGTTCCAATCCTTCAATCTCTTTCCGCATATGACCGCCGCTGAAAATGTCATGCTGGCACCGCGCCGCGCCAAAGGCCTGAGCCGTGACGCTCTGAAAGCGCCGGTCTCCGCCTTGTTTGAACGGTTCGGCCTTGCTGACAGGATGGATCACTATCCCGATCAACTGTCCGGGGGCCAACAACAACGGGTTGCGATCGTGCGGGCGCTTGCCATGGAACCTGAGGTAATGCTGTTCGATGAGATCACCTCGGCGCTGGATCCCGAATTGGTGGGCGAGGTTCTGGACGTGCTGCGCGCGTTGCGCATGCAGGGCATGACCATGGTTCTGGCGACACACGAAATGGGTTTCGCGCGTGAGCTGGCGGATCTGGTCTGTTTTTTGGACAACGGGCGAATCCTAGAGGCCGGAACCCCATCTCAGATCTTTGAAACTCCCGAACAAGATCGGACAAAGTCGTTCCTGTCCCGCGTGTTGTAAGTCGCTCTAGCCCAGCGGATTCGCGGTCTAGATGCCCCAACATCTACCCCTTGGCGGCCAAAAGGTAAGGTTTTCGTTCGTTGACAGGTTGCCCCTGCGTGAACGAACATCACCACAGTTGTTTGTTTCGATTTATTGCTGATGGGGGATCCCGTGCGAAAATACCTTGCTATGACCTGCCTCGCTGCTGCCCTGAGCGCGCCAATGACGGCCAGCGCTCAACAGGACTTCGTCGGCTTCGATTCTGCCAGTTTCGGCAACGTCGTGCTGAACAAGAACCAGTCAGCCGGTGACAACGACATCACGTTAGAGCTGTCAGTCGGCAGCTATAACAACGAGAGCATCACAAACTATTCGACCGACAGCATTTTTGCACGCATCGGATTGTCTGTAGGGCGCCTCGATATTTTGACGGACAAGGGCATATTCCCCTGTACGGCCTTTATTGTGGATGAAGACCACCTTCTGACCAACCATCACTGCGTGCCGGGCATTCTTGACAACGAGCGCACCGGGGCAAGCCGGATCGAAGCGGTGCAGTTTGTCGCCGGATACCGGCAGACCGGCGTCGAAGAAGGAACAAAGACCTACGTGGTTCTTCCGACACCGGTCGAGTCGCATAAGGATCTCGACTATTCGCTGCTGCGTGTGATGGGCAATCCTTCGGCCGAGTTTGGCAAGCTGAAGCTGTCTGACAAAGAACCAAAGGACCGCGACCCCTATTGGGTGATCGGGCACCCCATGGGCGAAGCCCAGCGTATCAGCCGCGAAAAATGCGGCGCAAACAGTCCTGCAGTATCCAAGAAACGGTTGCTGCATACCTGCGATACTCTGCCCGGAAACTCGGGCTCGCCAGTGATTGATGCATCTTTGCAGATGGTTATTGGCCTGCACCATGCGGGTTCCAAGAAAGACAGCGTGAACTTTGCAATCCCGATGCGGGAAATTCTGGACCGCTCTGAAGTGCTGGAAGCGGCGCTTGTCGGTGTCGGCGGTGGCGGCGGCACACGCACGGATGAAACGCCGATCGACAGCGCGGCTGATCCGTGTGACGCGATCTGGAACGAAGCCAAGGCGTTTAACCAGTGCTTTGGCTATGAGGCCTATCTGCAAACTTGTTCGGCCCATGCCTATGCACCGTTCGCGCAGAACTATCTGCAAACCCAATGCAAGGAAGCCCCGGTCGACACTGTTGAAAAGCCCGTAGAACCGCCAAAGGTGGTGGAAACACCAAAGCTGCGCCCATGGTGCGCGGATAGCGGCATGTCGGCAACCGAAACGGCGATCTGCGGCAGCGCCTATCTCGCCAATCTGGATGCCGACCTCGACGCAGCCTACAAAGGTCAGTCCGGTCGCAGCACGGCGGCACAGCAACGCGCATGGCTGTTGTCCGAACGTGATGCCTGCGGCGCATCGGTCAGCTGCATTGGACAGGCGATCATCAATCGTATCACCTATCTGAACACGCCAAACGCGCCTGCTCCGAAACCAGACAATAGTGGCGTTCGTGTCATCGCTGGGAACTACAACCTTGGCTCGAACAACTGCTATTTCATGGTCGCCTCACGTCAGAGCATTTCTGCGGCGACCGCGTTTATCAATCAGCGGTTCCCGGGTCGCAGCGGCATTCGCATGTTCCAGTCGAACAACGGGTACTACGGTGTCGCGGTCGCAACGCTCAAGCGTTCCGAGGCTGCTTGGCGTATCCAACAACGAGTTTCGACAGGCGAAGTGCCCAGCGACAGCTACTGCTCTGGCGGTGCGAATTTCGTAGCCGAAGTGTTGTGGAACGGCGGCAGTTCGGGCGGCGGCGGCGGTGGCGGCACGGTCGAAAAGACCATGTGGGTCAACAGCTCGGATGGTGAACTGAATGTGCGCACCGGCCCCGGCACGAACAACAGCATCATCACCGTTGTTCGCACAGGCAGCACCGTTGTCGTTATCGGCAACTCTGGCAAGTGGTCACGGATCCGGATCCCAGACGGCCGCTTGGGCTGGGTCTACACCCCCCTGCTGTCCAGCACCAAAGTCAGCGCCAAGCGCACGTGCTGGGCCAATGTCGTCAAACTCAGCCCGCGCTCACATGGTGGCAACAACAGCTTCCTGTCGATGCGGACAGGTCCGAGCACACGCAACCAGAAGATTTCCGAAACCTATCTGGGTGACCGGCTCAAGGTTCTGGCGCGCTCCAATGGTTGGGCCAAGGTCCAGTGCTGGTCCGGTGGCTGCAAGAACCCCAACTGGGGCCAGGCAAACGCAACCGGCTGGTCCTCACAGAAATACCTGTCGATCAGCTGCAACTGATCGCTGCGACGAGACGAAAAAGGAGATTAGAAATGACACCCATTACCATGATACGGGCATCGGCCCTGGCGATGGCAGCCTTTTTCGCTGCCCCCGCCTACGCCAATGACGCGATGCCTCTGCCCGACGATGCCACGGAAATGGAGACGGCAGCCTATGCCGTTCTCGACAAACACTGTGCGCGGTGCCATCAGGATGGCGCTTTGAAGGAAGGCATGACCAAGGCCAAGTCCGGCTTCGGTCACGTGCTCGACATTCGCCGTCTGGCGCAAGACCCCAAGTTTGTTCTGCAAGGCAAGGCTGACAGCTCCAAACTGCACGCCGTGATGCTGCCGTCGGCAGCCCCGCCCATGCCTGATGACTGCAGCTATGACAATCTGGACTGTTTCCCGACCAAAGCTGAAATCGATACCATCGAACAATGGATCGTTTCGCTGGCAGAAACCGCGCCGCCCGCCCGTGAATTCGTACCGATGGAAGAGCTGTTTGCCCTCGCCCACGCGGATCTTCAGGCGCAGCCAACCAATCGTCAGGACCGCATCCGCTATCTTTCGATGCGCGAAGTACACAACGACCCGGACGTAAGCGCCGAAAATGTCGAAGGCTATCGTCAGGCGACTGTTAAACTGATGAACGCCCTGTCGTGGAACCCGACCCCCTACAAGTTTGAGCCTGTGGACGAACATGGCGTGTTGTTCCGTGTGTTCCTGCCCGATCTGGACTGGGATCATGACACATGGTCACATCTGGAAAAGCTCTATCCCTATGGCATGTCATCGAACACCGACAAGCATCTGAGCCAGCTGCAGTATCTGTCCGGCGCCACGATCCCCGTGATCCGCGCCGACTGGTTTGCAGCTACGGCTTCGGTCTCGCCGCTTTACTATGACATGCTCGGCTTGCCGGACACGGTTCAGGGACTTGAGCAGATGTTGAACCTCGACATGGTGCGCAACATCCGCGACGAACAAGTGATCCGCGCCGGTTTCCAGGATTCGGGTGTGTCCACGCACAACCGCCTGATCGAACGCCATGCCATGGGCACCGGGTTTTTCTGGACGTCCTATGACTTTGCCGGCTCCAAAGGTCGTCAAAGCTTCTTTGAATACCCGCTGGGCCCAAAAGAGGCCTACGGCGAAGAACTGGCCTTTGAACACGACGGCGGCGAAAGCATCTTTACCCTGCCGAACGGGTTTCATGCCTACTATCTGAACACCGCAGATGGTGCCCGTCTTGATGTGGGCCCAACCCAGATCGTGCGGGATGATGACTACACCGATGGCACCGGCGAAGTGGTCAACGGCATTTCGTGCATCTCGTGCCACTCAAAAGGCATTCGCTTTAACGAGGACAAGGTGCGCGATGTGGCGATGAACAACTTCTCGCTGTCACCGGAAGTACGCCAGACCATCGACGCCATCTATCCCGGTCAGGAAACCGTGAACGCGATCATGCAGGCGGATACCGATCAATTTGCCAACGCCATGCGCGGCGCGGGCCTGAACCCCGAAATCACGGCCGGTGGACTCGAGCCGGTGCGGGGACTGTTCGTCTATCATGTTGATCAGTTTGTCGATTTCAGTCAGGCCGCCAATGAATTGGGCATGACGGATGATGAACTGCGCGGCCGTATGCCCTTTGTGGGGCATGAACTTGCCGGTCTGATGACCCGTCTGGATCAATCGCCAATCGCGCGGGACGAATGGGCCGTGGCCTATCCTCAGCTCTTGGCAAAGGTCACCGAATACAAGCCGATCCTCACCGATCATCCTGTACCCGCTACCTTGTCCTATTCAGTTCAGCAGGCGACCGGCGTCAAGCCAAAGCCAGTCAAGGTCGTGGTCGACAAGGCTGCCGATCCCTATGCGCAGGCTGTGCAGAAGCAAAAGCAGGCTGACTATGTTCCGGCCCAGCACAGCGCACCAACCCAGTCGCATCTGACCGTCTACACCAACCAGCCGGTCTACAAGGTGGGCGAAGGCGTCAAGATCATCGTCGAGCCACGGCACGAATGCCGCCTCACTCTGATCAACATTGACGATCAGCACCGGTCCTGCGTGCTCTACCCGCACCCCGATCTGCCTGATGCGGCGATCCCCGCAGGTGGTCAGTTTGTCTTCCCTCCGGGCAATGCAACACTGACAGCGGCTGAAGCTGGCAAAGAGACCATTCTGGCGATCTGCAACAGCTCGAAGGAAGCCATCGCACATGAACGCAAAGGAACCTCCGAGTTCTCATGTGCTGTCGGTCAGGACACCTACTTCCAGGACGACAAGGCCTACAACGCTCTGAGCCATGAACTGCTGGCGCTGGACACCAAGAAGGACGACAAAAAGTCCGGATCGGGCGTCGACTACCGCGCTATCAGCACCCACAATCCACATGTGGCCAAGGCGCAGATTACAGCCATCGTAAAGGACTACTGATATGCGCAGCGCTGCAATCCTAAGCGCCGCTCTTGCCCTCGGCCTGCCAATGCTGGCCGGGGCGCAACAAGGCGAAATCTTCATCCCCAGCGAAGGGGGTGACGACATCATCATGCAGAAAGACGAGGGGCCGAAAGACCCGCTGGCGGCCTGCCTTTTCGAAGCAACTGCGGTGAATTGCTCTGGGTTGCAGGTCGGGGATAGCACCGAGCTGACCTTTGAGAATGCAGTCGAATTCGAGCTGTTCAGCTTTGATCTGAATGGCGGCAAGGTCACCAAGGTCGAAGAGCCTCCCGCCAAGCCGCTGGACTATGCGCAACCCAAGCCACCGGCGGACAAGAAAGTCGTGCTTCCGGCAATCGCTATCACGATCGAGTTTGACTACAACAGCGCCGACATTCGCCATGACCAGAAAGGCAAAATCGCCTCACTGGTGCGGGCCTTGCAGGATCCGGCGTTGGCCGGGGCCAGCTTTGCCGTGATCGGTCATACCGATGCGAAAGGATCGTTCGGCTATAATTGCGGTCTTTCGGACCGGCGGGCCGGATCGGTCACAAGCGCCCTGCAGGGTGCATATGTTGATGTGCCGCTCTACCCGATTGGCTTTGGCGAATACGTGCTCAAGGACACCTACAATCCTCATGCACCCGTCAATCGCCGGGTCACCTTTATGCGGCTGCCTGATATTCCTCAGGACTATCTCGCCACAGGCTACGACGTCTGCGGCCCGGTTGGCTGATGCCACCACTCAGTCCGGACCGCGGCCCTGTGGTCCGGACGACCCCAAGGCGCAATCCCGATGGCAATTGCGCCCGCAGCCCCCTCATGGGCAATGATAAAAAATATCAGGCTCTTGCATTTGACCTCACAAATGAGAGAGTTCTCGCATCCGTAACTTAACGCGCGAGGACCGCAATGGCTGGCAGACCGACAATTGCAGATCTGGCAAAAGAAGCAGGCGTCAGCGTCGCGACAATCGACCGTGTTCTGAACGGGCGGGCCAAGGTTCGCGAAGAAACGGCGCGGCGCGTCTATGAAGCCGCCCATAAAATCGGATACCACGCGGCGGCCTTGATCGGGCAACGCATGGCAGCTGATTTGCCAAAAATTCGGTTCGGTTTCGTCTTGCATAAGGAAAAGCAGGCGTTCTTTCGCGACATGCGCGAGGCCGCAGAGGCCGCGGTTCGGGCTGCAACCGGCGTACAGACCAGCGTGGAATTTGCCTTTGCGTCTTCTCAGGCTCCGTCGGATTACGCCGCTCTGATCGAAGAGTTGGGAGAGCGCTGCGATGCTGTCGCGGCAATTGCTGTCGCGCATTTGCAGGTTACGGATGCCGTGACCAGACTCGAAGCGCGCGGCATCCCCTGCTTTGCCCTGCTCAATGACTTCGCACAGGGGGTCCGGCAAAGCTATGTAGGCCTGAACAATCTGAAAATCGGACGAGTTGCCGCCCATATGCTGGCGACAGCGACACGCCAACATGGCGATCTGGCAATCTTCGTGGGGGGGCACCGCTGGCACGGTCATGAATTGCGTGAAACAGGATTCCGCAGCTACATGCGGGAATTTGCACCACAGTTTCGGACCCTCGATGCACTGGTTAACCTTGAAACCCGGCAGCTGACATACGAAGCCACGCTGAACCTGTTGGAACGGCATCCAAACCTGCGGGGCATCTATTGCGCGGGCGGCGGCATGGAAGGCGCGATCGCCGCGCTTCAGGAACTGCGCAAACCCGGTGAAGTGTCCATGGTTGTACACGAGCTGACGCCGGAATCCCGCAGCGCTCTGGCCCAGAGATATCTGACCATGGCTGTGGCAACACCTTTAGATGCCGTGCTGACGGAGACCGTGAACCTGATGATCGAAGCGGTTCAGAACGGCGGCAACAGCCTGCCGGGTCAACAGTTTCTCGAACCACAACTCTATCTGCCCGAGTCTGTCTGAGCCCCGGTTGATGAGGGTTTTACATCATTTGAAAGCGCGTCACGATTGCAAACATGATGTGAAACACCGCAGGCTTTGTTGACGCTGCACAGCCATGACTTCACAGTTGCGCCGAGGAATTGCGCACGGCGCATTGGGAGACATAGAAATGACCAACACAATCCGCTTGACGGCAGCGCAGGCAATGGTGCGCTGGCTGAGTGTACAGATGACCGAAGAAGGCGTGCCTTTCATGGCAGGCTGCTGGGCCATCTTCGGCCACGGCAACGTCGCGGGCTTGGGCGAGGCGCTGTACCACGCTCAGGACAGCCTGCCGACCTACCGGGGCCACAACGAACAAACCATGGCCCACACGGCGATTGCCTATGCCAAGCAGAGCGGTCGCAAACGCGCGATGATGGCGACATCTTCGATCGGCCCGGGCGCCACGAATATGGTAACGGCAGCCGCTCTGGCCTATGTGAACCGCCTGCCTGTTCTGTTTGTTCCCGGCGATGTCTTTGCGCATCGCGGGCCAGACCCGGTTTTGCAGCAGCCAGAGAACTTTGCGGATGGCACCGTGTCTGCGAACGACTGCTTTCGTCCAGTATCGCGCTATTTCGACCGCATCACACGGCCCGAACAGCTATTGACGGCCCTGCCCCGCGCCATGCGTGTGATGACCGATCCGGCAGAATGCGGCCCTGCCACGCTATCGTTCTGCCAAGACGTTCAGGCCGAGGGTTATGATTGGCCGACCAGCTTTTTCGAACCGCGCGTTTGGCACCGTCGCCGCGTGCGCCCGGACGAAGGTGAGCTGGCGCGCGCTGTGGAAACCCTGCGCGGCGCGAAAAACCCTGTCATGGTTGCCGGCGGCGGCGTCCATTATTCGGATGCCAGCGCCGAGCTTTTGCGCTTTGCCGAAGCACACCAGATCCCGGTCGTCGAAACGCAGGCTGGCAAATCCGCGCTGTCTTGGGATCACAGCCTGAATTTTGGCCCCATCGGTGTCACTGGATCCTCCAGTGCAAACGCGCTTTGCAACGCGGCAGATGTCGTTCTGGCCGTCGGAACGCGCCTGCAGGATTTCACGACCGGAAGCTGGTCCATTTTCAAGACCGACAACTACCAACTGATCAGCCTGAACACTGCCGCCTATGACGCCGCGAAACATGGCGCTATGCCACTGAATTGCGATGCCCGCGTTGGCCTGACTGAAATCAGCGCGGCCCTGCAGGGTCATCAGGCACCCGCACCAGATGCATCGCTCAAGACAGACTGGTTTGCTGCTGTGGATCCACTGACCGATGCACCAGAAGACGGCAACGCCTTGCCAACGGACATGCAGGTCGTCGGAGCGGTCCAGCGCGCAGCCGGCCCAGAAACCGTTGTTATGGGTGCCGCTGGAACGATGCCGGGCGAGTTGCACAAACTGTGGAAGGCGCAAAACCTCGGCGGCTATCATATGGAATACGGCTTTAGCTGCATGGGCTATGAAATCGCTGGGGCCATCGGCATCAAGATGGCGCAGCCTGAACGCGATGTGATCTGCATGGTCGGTGATGGCAGCTATATGATGGCCAACTCGGAACTGGCCACGGCTGTGATGATGGGCATCCCATTCACGGTTGTGATCACTGACAACCGCGGCTTTGGCTGCATCAATCGTCTACAGCGCGGCACCGGTGGTGCCGAGTTCAACAACCTGCTGGATACGGCGCATCACGTGAATCCGTCCAACATCGATTTTGCGGCGCATGCGGCCTCCATGGGTGCGGCAAGCATGCATGTCAGCTCGATCTCGGAACTGGAAGACGCTGTCGCGCGGGGCCGCGAGGCCGCTGGGCCTTTCGTGGTCGTCATCGACACAGACCCGTATCCATCGACTGAAGCGGGTGGATCCTGGTGGGAAGTGGCGGTTCCGGAAGTGTCCGAGCGGGCCGAAGTTCGGGCTGCACGCGAAAAATACGTCAGCGGTTTGAAAGAACGGACCTAAAACATCCTGAAGCAAACAAAAAAGCGCGCGCGGCCACAAACCGCGCGCGCTCTATTTTTGGAGACCTCAGCGGTTACGCCAGATCGAAACGATCCGCGTTCATCACTTTGGTCCAAGCCGCTACGAAGTCATTGACCATCTTCGCACCGGCATCGGCCCCTGCGTAGACCTCGGCCAGCGCTCGCAACTGCGAGTTTGAGCCAAAGACAAGATCAACACGTGTTGCTGTCCATTTCACGTCACCGGTAGAGCGATCACGGCCTTCAAAGGTCGATTTGCCTTCGTCGGTTGGCTTCCATTCGGTGCTCATGTCCAGCAGATTGACAAAGAAGTCGTTGCTCAGAACGTTTTCCTTGTCGGTGAACACACCATGCTTGGAGTCGCCAAGGTTGCCACCGATCATGCGCATGCCACCCAGCAATACGGTCATCTCTGGTGCCGTCAGAGTCAGCAGTTGCGCGCGGTCAACCAGCAGAGTTTCAGCAGAAACCGAATAGTCCGACTTCAGGTAGTTGCGGAAACCATCTGCAGCAGGCTCGAGCACATCAAAGCTCTCGACGTCCGTCTGGTCTGCGCTGGCGTCCGTCCGGCCCGGCGTGAACGGTACGTCGACCGCATGACCGGCATTTGCCGCAGCCTGTTCAACGGCTGCACAACCGCCCAGAACAATCAGGTCAGCCAAAGAGACCGCCTTGCCACCAGATGCAGAGCCATTGAAATCAGCTTGAATGCCTTCCAGCGTGTTCAGGACCTTTGCAAGCTGCTTGGGATTGTTGGCTTCCCAATCCTTTTGAGGAGCAAGCCGGATCCGCGCACCGTTCGCACCGCCACGGCGATCCGAACCACGGTAAGTCGCAGCAGAAGCCCAAGCCGTCTGAACCAGTTCAGGAATGCTCAAAGCGTCCAGCATCTTGCCTTTCAGCGCTTTGATGTCAGCGGCATCAATCAACGCATGGTCAACAGCCGGAACCGGATCTTGCCAGATCAGCTCTTCGCCAGGCACTTCGGGGCCATGCAGGCAGACGCTTGGACCCATGTCGCGGTGGCATAGTTTGAACCATGCGCGCGCAAAGGCATCCGCAAACTCGTCCGGGTTCGCATGGAAGCGGCGAGAGATTTTCTCGTATGCGGGATCCGTGCGCATCGCCATATCTGCGGTGGTCATCATCGGCTTGACCTTCTGGCCAGAGCCATCGACCTGTGGCGCGTGATCTTCGTCCTTGAGATCTTTTGGAGTCCACTGGTTTGCACCCGCGGGCGATTTGGTCAGTTCCCACTCGTAACCGAACAGGAGGTCAAAATAGCCGTTGTCCCACTTGGTCGGGTTCGCGGTCCAAGGACCTTCGATGCCCGACGTAATGGCGTCCACGCCTTTGCCCGACTTGTGGCCAGACAACCAGCCAAATCCCTGCGCTTCCAATGGTGCGCCTTCTGGCTCAACTCCAACCAATTCGGCTGGGCCATTGCCATGTGCTTTGCCAAAGGTATGACCACCAGCGACAAGCGCGACGGTTTCTTCGTCATTCATCGCCATGCGGCCAAAGGTTTCGCGGATGTCGCGGCCCGATGCCATTGGATCAGGATTGCCGTTCGGACCTTCGGGGTTCACATAGATGAGGCCCATCTGAACCGCTGCCAGAGGGTCTTCCAGATCCCGATCACCGCTGTAGCGTTTGTCACCCAGCCAGTCGGTTTCTTCGCCCCAATAGATGTCTTCCTCGGGTTCCCAAACGTCCGCACGACCGCCGCCAAAGCCAAAGACTTTGCCGCCCATCGACTCAATCGCGACGTTGCCCGCGAGGATCATCAGATCGGCCCAGGAAATTGCTTTGCCGTACTTTTGCTTGATCGGCCACAGCAGGCGACGTGCCTTGTCGAGGTTGCCGTTATCTGGCCAGCTGTTCAGCGGCGCGAAACGCTGCGTGCCCGATGTTGCACCACCACGGCCATCGCCGGTCCGGTAGGTGCCTGCGCTGTGCCATGCCATCCGGATAAAGAACGGACCATAGTGACCATAGTCCGCAGGCCACCAATCCTGGCTGTCGGTCATCAACGCGTGCAGGTCTTTCTTGAGCGCGTCGTAATCCAGGCCTTTGAATGCTTCTACATAGTCAAAATCCTGGTCCATTGGATCCGACAGAGCCGAATTCTGGTGCAGGATTTTCAAGTTCAACTGCTGTGGCCACCAGTCGCGATTCGAGCGCGCGCCCGAGGTAACATGCATGACCGGGCATTTGCCTACGGCCGGTGCGTCGTTTCCATCCATCATCTTTGAATTCTCCGAGTTTGCAGGCGCGGATTGCTTGCGCCAAGCCATTGGATACAAATGCGAAAGCCGCCCAAACTTCAGATAGCACAAACATTTCGACGTTGTTCACGGCCGCTCCCCAGCGCCACGATCCCAACCATCAAGAAACATCAATGCAGGTCTGAATGCGGTTCAGAACCCCCCTCGCTGGAATCATTCTAACAACTTCAATCAATTTGTTTAAGTTGAAAAAATTCATCACTTTGATAATTTAAAGTTATGAAGAATATCACTCTGAAACAGCTGCGCTACTTCGAGGCCCTTGCCCGGCATGGGCATTTTGGGCAGGCAGCCGCGGCAAGCGCGATCAGCCAACCCGCGTTGTCAGTCCAGATCAAAGAACTGGAGCGCGAATTGGGCCTGCCCTTGTTCGAACGCAGCGCGCGGCGTGTGGCGTTGACCGGCTTTGGGGCAGATTTCGCGCTCCGGGTGCGTGACATCCTGCGCGCGGTTGACGAACTCGGAGAGCTTGCTCAGGCGTCCGGTGACCAAATGGCCGGGCGTTTGCGGATCGGTGTCATACCGACAATTGCACCCTACCTGCTGCCCCGTCTGATTGGTGCGCTGACGCTCAGCCACCCCGGGTTGGAAGTGAATATCCGCGAAACCCTGACTTCGCGCCTGCTGGAAGAATTGCATTCAGGCCGACTGGACACCGCAATTCTGGCACTCCCCGTTTCTGAGCCAGGACTACAGGAGGCCTCCCTGTTTTCCGAAGAATTCTTGTTGGTCCGTCCGCAGAGCGACGCGGACAATCCAGTGCCCGGCCCTGCGGCCTTGTCCGAAATGCGGTTGTTGCTGCTGGAAGAAGGTCACTGCTTTCGCGATCAGGCGCTGAGCTTTTGCGCCACGCGATCAGCCATTGGCAGCGATGGATTGGATGGCAGCACCCTATCCACGCTTGTGCAAATGGTCGGCGCCGGCATCGGGGTCACGCTGATCCCCGAGATGGCGCTGCCGGTGGAAACACGCTCGGCCACTGTCAGCACGGCCCGCTTTTCCGGCACGCCGCCATCCCGCCGCATCGGCATGGTCTGGCGTAAAACGACACCTTTGGCAGACAAGCTTGAGAACATCGCACAAGTCGTTGCCGAAGTTGGTGAATCGTTGATTTCAGAGGCGCGAACTCAGCCCGCCATGGCGCGCCATCAGGCCTAGACAAACTGTTCGCGGATCAGACGCTCTTCCAGTCCATGGCCCGGATCAAACAGAACGCGATGCGCAATCGTCGGTTCAGACCGGATGTGGACATGCGCCACATCGCGAACCGCCCGGGCATCCGCCTCGGCCATCACCGGCCGTTTTTCCGGATCGAGCACGTCAAAGGACACCTCGGCCGTTTTCGGCAACAACGCCCCGCGCCAGCGACGTGGCCGAAACGCCGCCATCGCGGTCAAGGCCAGCACATCCGACCCGATTGGCAGAATCGGCCCATGTGCTGAGTAGTTGTAAGCCGTCGAACCAGCTGGCGTTGCCACCAGCGCGCCATCGCAAACCAATTCGGCCATGCGCACTTTGCCATCCACTGAAATCCTCAGCTTGGACGCCTGTGGCCCCTGCCTGAGCAAGGAAACTTCGTTGATCGCCAAAGCGCGATGCTCTGTTCCATCCACACAGGTGGCACTCATCGACAACGGGTTGATCTCAGCCTCCTCGGCTGAGGCCAGACGCTCTTCCAAACCATGTTCGGAATATTCATTCATCAAGAAGCCGACCGTGCCACGGTTCATCCCATAGACCGGCGCGGGATTGTTCTGCGTTCTATGCAGGGTCTGCAGCATGAATCCGTCGCCGCCAAGCGCAACAATCACATCCGCCTGCTGCTCTCCGTGATCACCGTAGCGCCGCGTCAGCGACGCCAGCGCAGACTGCGCAAGGGGCGCGTTCGAGGCGCAAAAGGCAATTCGGAGGGCCATGTTGTCACTTTTCATCGAGGCTTTCGGCCAGAAAACATAGTTTCCGACCCGCGTTATAGTGTTCCGAAACAAGCATAACTTCACCGCTGTGACCAGCCGTGCCGCAAGATAATTGCGCAAGGTCGCTTTACAACCTTTGCCACCGGTCCAGTTTCCTTTACGAAACACGCAATTCCGAATCCGCGCCAACGACAATCCAAACGAGGAGACACGGCCATGAACGCACCGCATCGTGACAACGGTTTTTTCACACAGGACATCGCAGACCGCGATCCTGAACTCTTTGCCTCGATCACTGGCGAACTGGGCCGCCAGCGCAACGAGATCGAACTGATCGCCTCCGAGAACATCGTCTCGCGCGCCGTCATGCAGGCGCAGGGCAGCGTAATGACCAACAAATACGCCGAAGGGTATCCCGGTCGCCGCTACTACGGCGGTTGCGATTTTGTCGATGTAGCCGAGAACCTCGCGATTGAACGGGCGTGCAAACTGTTCAACTGCAGCTTTGCAAATGTTCAGCCCAATTCCGGCAGCCAGGCCAACCAGGGTGTCTTTACCGCCCTTCTGCAGCCCGGCGACACCATCCTCGGTATGAGCCTCGACGCTGGCGGCCACCTGACCCACGGCGCCAAGCCCAACCAGTCGGGCAAATGGTTCAACGCAGTCCAGTATGGCGTGCGCAAGCAGGACAACCTGCTCGACTACGACGAGGTGCAGCGCCTCGCTACAGAACACCAGCCAAAGCTGATCATTGCCGGCGGCTCTGCAATCCCGCGCCAGATCGATTTCGCCAAGATGCGCGAAATCGCGGACAGCGTCGGCGCCTACCTGCATGTGGACATGGCGCATTTCGCAGGGCTTGTGGCGGCTGGCGAACATCCATCGCCCTTCCCGCATGCCCACGTGGCAACCACGACGACACACAAAACCCTGCGCGGCCCTCGCGGCGGCATGATCCTGACCAACGACGAAGCGCTGGCCAAAAAGTTCAACTCGGCCATCTTCCCCGGCATTCAGGGCGGCCCGCTCATGCATGTGATTGCCGCCAAGGCCGTCGCTTTTGGCGAAGCGTTGGATCCCTCCTTCAAGACCTACCAGCAGCAGGTCATCGCCAACGCGCAGGCGCTGTCTGACCAGTTGATCAAGGGCGGTCTTGATACGGTCACCCACGGAACCGACACGCATGTCGTTCTGGTTGACCTGCGCCCAAAGGGCGTCAAAGGCAACGCCACTGAAAAAGCGCTGGGTCGCGCCCACATCACCTGTAACAAGAACGGCGTGCCTTTCGATCCGGAAAAGCCAATGGTAACCAGCGGCATTCGTCTGGGCAGCCCGGCCGGAACCACCCGCGGCTTTGGCGAGGCCGAGTTCCGCCAGATCGCGGATTGGATCATCGAAGTGGTCGATGGTCTTGCCGAGAACGGTGAAGACGGCAACGCCGAGGTCGAAGCCAAGGTCAAAGCCGAAGTCGAAGCGCTCTGCGCCCGCTTCCCGATCTACCCCGATCTCTAAAGCTCAGAAACGGCCCCCCGGCTTTCTTTGTGCCGTAAATATCCCGGGGGGTGGGGGGGGGCGCGCCCCCCGCCACCGGCGGCGT
>NZ_JAQIOY010000011.1:0-53807 GCF_028023555.1 Thalassococcus lentus | reverse complement strand
AGTTGGGTCGGAAATCCTTGAGGCAACGATGTCTTATCGCTGCCGTTGGTTTGAATATTTGAACTACCGCCCTTTGATGCAGCGCTATTGGGAAGAAGACCCGAACTTTCGCCACGAAGCGGCGCCCAAACCGCGTTTGACTGATGCGGATTATCATCCTGACTACCTGTCCGAAAAGATCGGAGAGGCCAAGCGGCTGGAATGGGCGGCCGAGAAGTTTTTTGTCACGACCGAGGAAGAGCCGCTGTTCGATGCCGCTGATGTTCTGCGGTTCGGCAAGGATCTGGTGGTGCAGCATGGCTTTACAACCAACCTCAAGGGCATTGAATGGATTCGCCGCCACTTCCCGGATCATCGGGTTCATGCGGTGAACTTCCCCGGCGATCCCTATCCGATCCACATCGACGCAACCTTTACGCCGTTGCGTCCCGGTTTGATCCTGAACAACCCGCAGCGCCGGTTGCCCCAAGATCAGCGCGAGATGTTCGAAAAGAATGGCTGGGAAATCGTGGATGCTGCGCAGCCGGCGCACAATCAGCCACCGCCGCTTTGCTATTCGTCGGTTTGGCTGTCCATGAACGTTCTGGTTCTGGACCCAAAGACGGTCTGCGTTGAAAAGTCCGAAGTCTATCAGGCCGAGCAGATGGACAAGTTGGGTATGGAAGTCGTCGAGGTCGAATTGCGCGATGCCTACGCCTTTGGTGGCGGCCTGCATTGCTGTACCGCGGACGTCTACCGTGAAGGCAAGTGCGAAGACTACTTCCCGAACCTTTGACCGACGGGCGGCGCGTTATTGCGCCGCCATTTCCCGGCCTGCTGTCTGGGGTAGCCAAACTTCGAAAGCGGCCCCACCAGCCTCCAGGTTTTTCGCTGAAATGATCCCGCCGGCACGTTGAACAATGGTCTGGCTGATTGAAAGGCCCAGCCCGGTGCCTTCGGCTATTTTGGTGGTGTAAAACGGGTCAAATACCGAGGCGATGCGATCCGCCGGTATGCCAGGGCCAGTGTCCTGCACGGTCAGGCACGCACCGGGTACACCTTCTCGAGATTGTGGAGACACTTTCAAAGTCAGCCGGCCCTGATCGCCCATAGCCTGCAAAGCGTTGACGATCAGATTGATGACGACCTGTTGCAGTTCTCCGGGATCAATTCGAACAGAAGGCACCTGATCCAGGACCGTAACGGTTTCGATTTGGCTGCGTGTGAGCATGTGTTCGACCAGAACAAGGCAGTCCGCAACGATTGGAGGGATGTCGACCGCAGTCGCAGTTTCCGCGTATTCGCCGGGGCGGGCGAACTGCAACAGCTTTCCGACGATCGCGGAAATGCGTGTCACCTGCCGGTCGATCAGATCCAGCTCGGTCCTCACGGGTTCGGCGTTGTCAGCCAGCGTTTCGCGCATGACGTCCACATTGCCCTGAATCACGGCAACCGGGTTATTGATCTCATGCGCGACACCGGCGGTAATTTCGCCGATGGAAGCCAGTTTTTCGCTCATGACCAGCTGTTGAAAGGTCTGTTCCAGTTTGGCGTTTGCTTCGCGCAGTTCTGCGGTGCGCTGATCGACCCGTTCGTTCAATTCTCCGGCCCAAGTTCTGAGATCTCTGTCCCGATCCTGTATCTGGTTCAAAAGGCTGTCGAGGTGCGCCGCAACCTGACCGATTTCGTCGCGTGACCCGATGCTGCCGTTGCGTGCTGACAAATCGCCATCTTCAACCCTTTGCATGGTCTGGGTCATGCGTTCGAGCGGGGCAAAGATGCCACCGGCGAGCCACAGGAAAACCGGAACCGAAATGGCCAGAACCGCAATAAATGCGCCGATCATCCAAAGGTAGGCTTCGCGTTTGGCAGCGGCAAAAGGTGCCTCCAGAAATCCGACGTAGAGCATGCCGACACGCTCACCAAAGCTGTCGGTGATTGGCAGGTAACCCGAGATGTACCAGTCGTTCACAACAAAGGCCCGATCCAGCCAGGTTTGGCCCTTGTCCAATACGCCACTGCGGACAACAGCGGATACGCGAGTGCCAAGCGCGCGAACGTCTTCGAACAGTCGAACGTTTGTCGATACGCGCACATCCTCAAGAAACAGGGTCGCCGTGCCCTGACGTTCGCCACCAGTGACGGCGTTCAGATAGACCAGCGCGTTGATCGTATCGATAAAGTCCAGATTCCGGTTCAGGAGAATGCCGCCAACCAAAACGCCATCATGTCCGGGCACGCGCACAGGGGCGGCGGCGTGGACGACCATGCCGCGGTCTTCGACGGTTCTTTGTGTTGGAACGGCTGCTTCTGTTGCAATCAGCTGAATACGGGCGCGTCCTGCCAGTCTGCCCGGCAGCGCCTCAAGGTCTTTTGCGGCAAAGATATCAACGGCGGTGCGAGGTGTGCCCTGCAAAGCGGTTTGCACAACGGGCCACCGTTCAGCAGCGTCCTGTGCGGCGCCCCGTGGCAGGTAGTACAGAAAGTCGAGACCAAGCTCAGCGCGCTTGGTTTCGAAGAACTGGCCGGCCCGCTCGGGTTCCTGCATCAGGATGTTGGTGAAGTCCGCCGCTTCGGAAATGCCGCGCAAGTCCAAGCCGGTGCCTTCCATAATCCGTGCGAGATATTGCTCGGCAATGCGCAGGTCGCTTTCCACATTGGCAATCAGCACTTCGTCGTAGTCAGCCGTCCAGCGCGTCATTCCAAGAATGAGCAGCAAAGGCATGAGCACGATCAACGGCAGCAAGGCCAAGGTCAGCAATCGAAGGCGGACTGAGGTTAACATGGTTTGAAAAGCTTAGAGCAGGGCAGTCGATAACCGCAACAAAACACTGCCCACGTACAGAAAACGCCATTCAGAAATGTCACCGGGTTTGCAAAGCGGGAGTGTCACTGTGATTGCAACTGTAGCATGACTTGTAAGCCCGTAGCCCCCGCATTTCGAAGGGATGAAAAGCCTTGCGGCGGTCGGTGGATTTCGCATGCTGTCCTTATGACTGTATTTGTTAAAAAGTTATCCGTCTGGACAATTGCCACGGCTTTGATTTCAGCTGCTTTCTTTGGTCTAGGACTGACTGTTGGTATTTCTTTGGGTAGTTTGAACGCAGAGATCGATTTTTGCGCGGATTCGACATCCGGCCGCTATATCTTTGATGACAGTGCGCGTCGCGACGTTTGTGATTGATAGCGTTGAAATCTTGACGACCAGTCGCGACAGCTGGTGATTGCAGCATGGGTGGCGCGCTTGTTCATCATGAGTTCGTTTTGCGAGGAGAGTGATGCCGTTGTCTTGCGGCTACATGCGCAACGCGCGTAATCCGTTTTATGTTAAGTGATTGTAGTGCTTTTGTTTGGAGGTCCTCCAGATTATTCCAAACACTTCTTGAACCGCTCGACGCAGCGGGCCGGACCGTCGTGCTTTTAAGCGTTCTTTTTGGGGTCAGTTGCGGACAGGGGCGAAATCCTGCGCTAAGGGATTTTTAGTCTCCATATCTCAAACGAACAGCGAGCCGAATTTCAGGTGCATAGATATGCATCACTTGATGCTCACTGCTTCCGTGGATGGAAAACCATGCACCCGGGTGTTGTAGAATGTCCCAGATTTCCTCGCCGTAGCCGTCGATGCCTATGCCGTCGGGCTTATAGGGGAAGTCGGCCATGCCAATAAGACAATTCTTTCGGCCGCGAAGATCTGTGTCGGAGGGGACAGGCGTAGCCCGCCAAGCACCCAATTTTGCAAAGTTTTGGCTATACCCTCGGGACATCAAGCGAATATTTGGCGGCGTTTGGGGGCTGCCTTCCGCGATACGAACAACGACAAAGGTACAACCATAGGCGTGGAATTTCCCTGTTCTATGGGTTCTTTTGATCGCCAAGACGCGTGAGATTTGGATATCCTCAAAGACGTGTTCGGCTAACTCTCTGCCACTGCGTGGCAAGCAAGATGTTAGAAACATCATTGAAAGCATAACCGTGAATTTCGCCAATATTGGAATGAACCGGCGCTGATCAATTTTGCCATGACCGTGGGGTATCTTCATGAGGCAGCCCTTTGACGTTTGGCAATGGCGAGGACAGTGTTTTTGCTGATACCGAAGTCGCGGGCGATCCATCGGTAGGTGCGACCCTCTTCGATAAGCGCCCTGACTTTGGGCGTTGACCGGGTTGGCGGCCGAGCTTTTTGCCGCGCGCCTTTGCGGCTGTGAGGCCGGATTTGATGCGCTCGCTCATAAGGTCGCGTTCGAACTGGGCGATGACCGCCAGCTTGCAGCCAGCCTTGTCGGTCACTGCGTTTGGACAGAGCTCGGAACCGTGCAGGCGGCATCTTGGACCGATACCACTGAATATTCAGCGCATTCGTTGCATCAGCCAGTGGTGGGTGCTCTGACATGTCCCTGCCCTCCTGCGGAAATCATGTATTCATGTACAGAGCCTAGCGGCTATCGCAGGACCAGTACAGCGCAGGGTGCCCGCCGAACCACGCGAGATGTGGTGGACCCAAGAAAATAGTCTTCGACGCCGGGCTTGTGCGAATTGATCACAATCAGATCCGCGCTTGTCTCGGCCGCCAAATCAGGGATGGCAACGCCGGGTTTTCCTGTGAGCACCGAAACCGCAAGCCCGTCCTGCCCTTTGGCAATGTCTTTCAGGCGGTTTTTAAGGGTCTCACGAATATGCTCGGCTGGTTTTACAGCCGCGTATTCAGCGACATAGGCAGGCACGTCTTCAAAGACGGCGACCAAGGTCATCGTGCCACCCGGTGCCAGAAGCTTGCGGGCGGTATCAATCGTCGCTTTGACGTCTATTTCGTGATCCAGCGCTATCGGGATCAATATGGATTTGAACATGGGGCTATCCTCAAAAAAGCCAGGCGCATGAGGACGCCTGGCTTTGATCTGGTGTTATGTCGCAACGTGGCTGACGTCTTTGTCCGGCGAGTAGATGTCCAGAATGTTCCAATGCCCCGTGGTCGGCGTTGGGTTGTTGATCATCGGAACATCGAGAACGGTTGGCTTGCCACTGGCAATTGCGGCCTGCAAGGCTGGCAACAATTCGTCTGCAGCACTGATCCGGATGCCTTCTGCTCCATAGGCTCGTGCAATTTCCGCGTATCCGGGGCCGTTGGTGGGCGCGTCAGGTGTGCCGGGGAATGTTGTCCCGTATGTCAGGCCGTAGTGCGCTTTTTGCAGCCCTGCGATTGTCCCGAACGCATTGTTGTTCATCACCAGCCAAATAATGCCGAGGTTCAGTTCGACCGCGGTGGCCAGCATCGAAGGATTTTGGCCAAAGCCACCATCGCCGACCAAGCTGATCACGACGCGGTCCGGCGCGGCAAGCTTTGCGCCCAAGGCTCCGGGAGGACCGAAACCCATGGTCGCGAAACCACCCGGTGTCAGGATCGATCCCGGCGTCAGAATATCGAATTGCTGACCAACGCCATTCTTGTTCCAACCCACGTCCGTCGTGATGATCGCATCATCTGGCAAGGCTGCGCGGGCGTCTGCCAGAATGCGTTCTGGCATCATTGGAAAGGCGCTCGAGGTTTGCATCTCGACATTCGATGCTTTGAACGCTGTCCGGAACGCGGCGATTTCGGCTTTTTTCTCGCTGCGGTCAAAGCCTTCGGGATACATTTCCTTGGCAACGCGCGTCAGAACCCGCAGCGCTGCCTTTGCATCGGCAACAACGCCGATTTCTGTCGGATAGTTCCGACCAATTTCCTGCGGCTCAATATCGATGTGGATGACCTTGGTGTCGTTGCCTTCAGCGCCGATATTGAAGGTGTAACCCGGGTACCAGCTGGAACAATCGGCTTCTTTGAACCGTGTCCCGACCGCGAAAACGTAATCCGCGTTCAGGCAGCTTTGATTGACGAGTTCGGTACCCCAGAACCCGGTCATACCCATCACCAGCGGATGATCGTCGCGCAAGGCGCCCTTGCCCATCAATGAATGCGCGACTGGCAGCCCCATGTGCTCTACGAAAGCACGCAATTCTTCGCTGGCTTTGCTCAGCAGAATGCCGCCGCCTACGTAGGCAACCGGTTTTTCCGCTTTGGCCAGCGCAGCGACAATTTCCCGTGCCGTGTCATCATCGATAGAGGGCTTGCGAAGCGCAGCCGTGTTGCGGGCCACGCGGTCGAATGTGTCTGCCGGGATGACCTCGCTGAAGATATCCATCGGAACATTCACCAGAACCGGGCCGGGCTGACCGCTCTCGGCAAGATGAAAAGCCTTCTCGAGGATTTCCGCCATCAGGTCGGCACGATCCACCCGCCAAGCGCGTTTGACAAAGGGGCGGTAGATTTCCCACTGGGCTGCATCGGCATGCAGGTTCACCTCTTGGTGCGGATGCTTGCCATAATAATGCGTTGGAATATCGCCTGCGATAACCACCATCGGGATGCAATCAAGCGCCGCGTTGGCAACACCTGTTGCGCAGTTTGTCAGACCCGGGGAGAGGTGGGACAGAACAACCGAAGCCCTGCCCTGTACACGCGCATAGGCGTCTGCGGCGTGGCTGGCAATTTGTTCGTGGCGAACAGTTACGAAATCAATCGGGCTCTCCGCCAAGGCTGCAAGCACCGAAATATTCGTATGACCACATAGCCCGAAGACATGCGTGACCGAGCGCCGTTCGAGAAAGTCGACGATGTGCTCGGCGACTGTTTTTCCGGTCAGTTTGCTGCCGTCCATTATGCTACCTCCTGACCAAAGAACTCACCAAACAGCTCTTCTTCAGAAGGGCGGTCTTCGGCGATGGGGCGGCTGACCCACGTGTAGTTCATCATGTGCTTCATGGTGACGTTTTCGTTGGTGATGTTCCCACCCCAGATCCCGCAACCGAGACTCGAGGTCATGGGCATCCCGTTGGTCCAGGCGCCTGCATTGGCCTTTGACTGCGGTTGACGCACCATCATCCGGCTAACGGGCGCAAGGCGCGCAAGGCGGTCGATGTTTTCGTCATTGTGGCTGTAGATGCCACAGGAATGTCCAGTGCCACCGACCGCATAGATCTGGCTGACCGTCTCCAGAGCATCGTCAAAGGTCTCAAAGTGGTAGAGCGCCATCAGCGTTGTCAGTTTTTCTTTGCTGAACTTGTGCTCTGGGCCAATCTGCCCCTGATTTTCGACCATCAGAAACTTGCGGTCTTCCGGGATTGAAAAACCGGCGACGTCCGCTGTTTGCTGGGGGCGACATGCAATCGTCGGGAAGGTGCGATTGCCCTTTTCGTCCCACATGGCCTTTTCCAGCAGGGCCTTTTCCTCGGCCGAGCACAAATACCCGCCTTCTGCCTCCAATGCGGCCACCATCTGATCGTAGATCGAGCGCTGAATGATGATGTTGCCATCAGCGGAACAGCCCGACCCAAAGTCAGAGGTTTTCGATATCCGGGTATTCTGCGCGGCAATGTCGATATCTGCCGTTTCATCAATCACAATGGAAGAATTGCCCGCGCCAACACCATAAGCAGGCTTGCCGCTGGAGTAGGCTGCCTGAACCATGGGTTTGCCACCCGTCGCCAATGTCAGATCGCAGATTTGCATCAGATACTGAGTCAGCGGGATCGACGGCTGACGGATGGCCTGGAACAGATCCTCTGGCGCGCCTGCAACGCGACAGGCGTTGCGCATAACTTCGGTCATTTCCCAAGTTGTCTGAGCTGTGCGCGGATGCGGAGAAAAGATAACCGCGTTGCGCGCATTGGCAGACGAAACCCCGGTTACAGGTGGGGTCATCGCCGGGTTGGTCATTGGGATGAGCGAGGCAATCACACCCGCAGGCTTGGCGTATTTGACCAGACCCCGCGCTTCGTCGACTTCGACAATGCCGGTGGATGGGGTACGCAGCACATCGCGCAGAACCATGTGGATCTTGAAACGTTTTGCCGGGCGTCCCGCGCGGTCGCCAATGCCGGATTCATCAACGCCCTGCTGTGCCAGACGGGTAAACGTCTTTTCGTTGCCAGCGTGCCAGGCAATGGCCTGACTGAGGCGATCCAGTTGCGCCTGGCTCCAGTCTTCGATCTGTTTTTGCGCAACGCGGGCGCGTGCGACCATATCCTCGGCCAATGCCCGTTCGTCTTCGGTCAGTTCTCTTGCCATGTCAGGCGTCCTTCTTTGTGTATTTTCAAGCTGCGTTCGCCAGGGGCGTGCGTCGTTTGGATCTGGCTGATCCAAAGGTCTGCCTGGCGTGATCGAGGCATCGTCTGGCATGTTCCTCGTAACCGAGTTCTGCGACACGGCTCTGGTTCGGAAGCTCGATCGAATAGTTCATCGGGGGGCAGCGTTCGATTATTCCCTGAAAATCGATCCAGCCCTCGCCGGGATAAAGACGGGCATCTCTGGCCAGTTGGATCATGCCTTCGCGCGTATCCGCGATACCCGGCAGGCAATCCGAAATATGCAAGAAGTGCAGCCATTCCTGCGGCACATGCAGCAGTTCACCCAGATCAACCCGGCTGAGATGCAAATAGAGGGTATCAACCAGAATACCGCCGTTGGGGCGGTCAGCGGCGCGCACGATATCAAGCACTTCGTCCAGTGTGCGCAGCCGGGAAAAAGATGGAAATTCCAAATCGACCGTCAAACCGTAGGGCGCAGCCAAGTCACAGGTTTCCGCGTAGGTATCGAGGATAAAGTTGCGGTCGTCGCGGCGCGGCGTCCAAGCAGACATGATCATGTGCCGCGCGCCCAGCTCCCCGCCCAGCTCCAGCGCAGGCTCAAAATCGCGTGGATCGCAGTCTTCGGTGATCCGTGCCAGTTCGATGTCCAGCACGTCCAAACCGGTTGTCGCCAACGCTGTCTTGGTGGCCTGCACTTGCGCGGGATCCAAAGGGGAATGCGCAAACTCACCTGGTACGTTCATCGGAATGAAACGCGGACTGACCGCATCATACCCGGCCCGCGCCGCCACATAGACGAGCTCGGCAGGCGTGCAATTGATCAGCGTCAGATGAGCCAGCGAAAAGAGCGGCTCTTCGTTCATTGGATTTGAAACAGGCATAGGACGCACCCTCCGACTCGGCAATTGTGCGGTATGCCCTATGATTTACAAAATATCAGATATTTTGTAAATCATCATTTTCGTTGCCTTCATACGGAAACCCAGTCGCCCCCGGACTCGTGCGACCGAACCGTGGCGTCGATGAACCTGACACCGTCTGCGCCCTGCTCCACGCGGGGCATGTCCAACCATGTCAAAGGAACGGATCGCCCGTCCTTGCGCGCCGCAACGGCCATGGCAAACTCGGTATAGAGGTTGCCCCAGGCTTCAATAATGCCTTCGGGAAAGCCGCGCGCCGTTCTGACCAGCCGTTCCACACGGCCAGTCACACCATGCCCGTGGCCCCGCGACAGTATTTGATCCGGTTGGCCAAAGCGGTTGAATTTAAGCTGATCGCACTTTTCCAGATCCCACTCCAAACCACCTTCTGACCCGAAAATCCGCAGCCGCAGACCACCCCTGTTTCCCGGTGCAAGACGGGTCGCCATCAGCGTTCCGGGCACAGAATTGTCAAAGCGTGTCCAAGCGAAAAAGGTATCCTCCAAGGGTTTTGGCGCACCGCACACATGAAACTCTGCCCGCAACTCAGACAGTGGCAGATGGCTTACGAAACTGGCCAGATGGGCCGCGTGTGTACCGATATCCCCAACACAGGACGTGCGCCCGGATTTGGCGGGATCCAACCGCCACTGAACATGGGGCGCATCGGCGACGTTGTCAGGCGTCATCCAATCCTGCATGAACTCCACATGAATCTGATTGATTGCTCCGATGCCGCCGTCTTCAACGATCTGACGCGCCTGCCGGATCATCGGAAAGCAGGACATCACGTAGGAAACGCCAAAAACACTGCCGGTTTCCCGGGCAAGCTCAACAAGTGTCTGAGCTTCATCGATCTCATTTGTCAGCGGCTTGTCACAGAGCACGTCTATACCGGCCTCAAGGAAGGCTTTCGCAGACGAAAAATGGACATGGTTGGGTGTGGTGATCATCACGGCATCCACACCGTCTGGGCGCTTTGCCTCTGCCTGCGCCATTTCCTGAAACGATGCATAGCAGCGGTCTTGCGGCAAATACCAATCGGCAGCGGCTTTCTTGGCCCGGTCTGGATCAGACGAAAAAGCCCCGGCGGTGATTTCCCACATGTCTGTTAGCCGGGCGGCCGTTGCTTGCATTCCGGAAATGCGGCCACCTCCGACAACACCCAACCGAAGCCGTCTGGACAGACGCGGGAACGGTCCATCAAAATCGATCTTTTCAGGCAGAATAGACATAGATCAGAGCTCCGGAGGTGTCGCGCCGTCAGGCAACATTTCGACGGCCATGAAAACAGAAGGCGTGATGGTTTCAAACTGGTGCCAAGGATAGTTGCCCTCAGCATCATACATGGGCTTATGCGTCGTGCCGGGTGCCATAGGTTCTTCGAGATAGAGTGTCCCGATATCCTTCTCGCGGCATTGCTGCATTTTGCCGAAACCGACGATCTGGGTGTGCACTTCACGAAACCCCGGAACCGGGCAAAACGCGTGCTCTTTGTGCAAACCGACATTCAACGGCACAGAAGCCGAGTGATAAAGCGTGAAGCCGAATTGTCCGAGCCAGACCTTGGGCGACATGTAGTGTTCAACACCGCGCAGGCGTTCCTCGCCGCGCACTTCAAACGCCGATGGCCAGGTTTTCCTGATCGCCGCCATCAACAACTCATCGTCACTGTGACGCGACAAGCCTTCGATCACGATCGCATGTTTCACATTCTCGATCGCTGTTTGATACAGGACCACGGACTCAAGCGGCCCGACAGTCTGCTCGCGTACGGTGATCGGCGCATCTGACAAATTCAAAACAATCGTCTTGTCGTGAATGTCATAGCGATCTTCGTCTTGCAGAACGCGCAGTGCAAAGAAAGGATCGCCAATTGTCAGGTTTTCCACGGTCATGTGTTCACTCCCAAATCGACATTCAGACCAGTCTGTTTTGTTTCCGGCAGCAGCGGCGGCCGTTCGCATGTGCTTTGGATGTTAACGAACTGACCCAGTCCCGGACTATCCAGCATACCCTGCATCACCTCACACAAATGTTGGCCCAATGCGCCGCTCGCCCTTGGTGATCTACCATCGCGAATGGCCTGCACCATCTCGGCCAGACCGACTCCACGGGCATCAAAATTCAAACCGTGCGTATTCTCTGCTATAGCCCAGTCGGCAGGTGCTGCTGGACGGGGGCGCATGGTCCATCGTGAGGTTGCCCGAGTGCGCAACCAGACCGGACCTTGAAAGATGTTTGCTCCATCACCGGGATCCGGATCAGGGATGCACAAAGTGCCATCAGTCCCGTAGATTTCGACACGGGGTGTTTCGCTTTCCCAGACATCAAAGCTCACCATCATCTGCCCGATGACGCCACTTTCGAACTCGATAAGACTCAGGCAGTGGGTATCAACTTCCACCGGCATCATTTGACCGTTGCGCGGCCCGTTTTCGATCATGCGTTCAGGGAAGGTTTTGCGCGACAGGCCCGCAACCCGGGCAATCGGCCCAAGACAAAAGACCATGGCCGCCAGATAGTAAGGGCCAAGGTCCAGCAAAGGGCCGCCACCTTTCGCATAGTAGAAATCCGGGTTTGGATGGTGCCGTTCAACCCCATGGGTTGGCACGAATGCGCTGACACCTGTCACCTCACCAATTGCACCGGCATCAATGTATTTGCGAAGTGTTTGCCAACGCCCCCCCAGAAAGGTGTCAGGCGCGTTGCCCACCGCAAGGTTTCTCGCAGCCGCGAGATCAAGGACTTTCTGACCATCCGCCAGATCCGTCACAAATGGTTTTTCTGAATAGACGTGCTTGCCAGACTCAAGCGCAGCGATTGAGACGCCAGCGTGGGCCGCAGGAATTGTTAGGTTCAGAATACCGTCAATATTCGGGTCCGCGATGATCGCATCCGGGGTCGCAACGTTGGGAATTCCAAATTGCGCCGCCTTCGCCTTGCTTTCTTCCATATTGAGGCTGCCGCAGCACATGATATCGAGGCCTTCGAAATCTGCGCAGTTCTTCAGATACACGTCGCTGATTTTGCCCGTGCCGATCAGCCCGACACGAAAAGGATTGGTCTTCATTGGTTTATCTCGGTTCAAATTCCGGCAAATAAGCAGGTGGCATTGGGCCTTTGTTCCGGCCGCCTTGCTGCATCTGTTCCCACCCATGAGACAGAACCCCAACAGAGCGTGAGAGACAGAAAAGACCACGCGACAAAGGTGGCGGGAACCCGAGTTCGCAGAAGATGACGGCCGTCGCACCATCAATATTCATCGCGATTTCTGTTCCCCGTTGCGACCCTATTTCGGCCTGAACAGCCTCGCCAATGTCAGCAAAGCGGCCCGATACAGCACCGTCACTCGCGGCTTGGCGCACAAGTGCCATCAGTCTGGGCGCCCTTGGGTCGACGGGTTTATGGAACCGATGACCAAAGCCGGAAACGATCTTGCCATATGTTTCACGCCAATGGGCTATGCCGTCCCGCGTGGCTGTTTGCAGGTCAGCCCCATCGTCCATGCGGGCGGCAATATCGAGGTAGAGTTCGGCGCATTGTTCACCCGCGCCGCCATGAACGTCCCCCAGCATGTTCACGCCAGTCGCCATGACGTTGTTCAACCCCACACCACAGGTCGCTGCCATACGCGCAGCGGCAATGGATGGCGCTTGTGGCCCATGGTCCACCCCTGCCACCAGTGCGCTTTCCAACAACGCGGCCTGTTCCGGACTGGGCAAATCCCCACGGGTCATAAGCCAGATCATCTGGGCGAAACTGACGTTGCCGATCAGATCCTGAATCGGATGTCCGCGAAAGGCGATGCGACCCGGCTCCATGTCAATGATTGACGTGCGCCACCAATGACGGACCGCTTTTGCATCTTCGCTCATGATTGCTGCCTTTCTTTTGTGTCCCGCATTTGCGCCGCCAGCCTGATCGGCGCGTTGCGCGCACCGTAACCTTGGTATCCGGATTTTCGTTCGACAATCTCGAAAAAGAAGCCGCGGAAAATCGGGGCGCTGTAGATCTGAAAGTACTCTGTATCGCCTTCTCGGTCATACAGAATATGCCCGGCCTTCAGCCGCTCGACGAAAGTGGGCTCAAGCGCAAAGGTCACGGCCAGATCGTCATAATAGTTGTCGGGCATTTTCAGGCGCGGAAACCCGGCGCTTTGCAAATGATCCGATGTCTCAAGAATATCGTCGGTCAGAAATGCGATGTGCTGAACACCAGCGCCGAATTGATCGGCTAGGAACGCACCGGCAAAGGTCCGGCGTTCTCCGGCACCGTTCAGGTTCAGACGGACCTCGCCTTCTGGGCTGGACAGAGCCTGAGAAAGCGTAACACCCGATGGATCAGCCACATCAACTACTGGCGCTTTTTCCATTTCGAAGGTCGACGTGTAGTAGGTCAGCCAGCTCTGCATGTCCTGATACCGCATCGTCTGCGCGACATGATCGATCCGGCGCAACCCAGCCGGGGGATGAACCTTCGTCCGTGGAACCGGTTCAAATTCGATATCCCACACACGATGCAGATCCGACTTCTCGTCGATGAAGTGGACAACGCTGCCGCCTACCCCTTTGACTGCGGGAATATCCAGCTCTCCTGTCCCAACAGGTTGAGAAAAAGGCGGCGCGCCCAGCATGGTCGCGCGGGTGACGGTCTGTTCAGCGTCACTGACCCGCAGCCCCATATCGCATACGGATGGTCCATGCCTATCCAGCGCGCTGGCCGCGAAACCAGTGGCCTCGGAATTCAGAACAAGGTTGATCGCACCCTGACGCCATAGCTCGACCGATTTGGACACATGTTGCCGTTCCTTGCGAAAACAAAGTCCGGTCAGCAAATCAGTCAATGCGGTCTTGGATGCTTTATCAACGGCAAATTCGACAAACTCGATCCCTTTGGGAGTAACCCGACCCGGCAAACCACTCAGTGGATGATCCAGCGCGGGCTCGGTTGTTGCAACCTCATCCAGTAGGGACACCAAGGCTCGAAAACCATCGCGAGTATAGGTATCGCGGCTGCCTTGTGCGGTGTCACTGATCCGTGCCAGAGACCATGGCCCTGAATACCCGGTGCGCGCCACAACCCGGATGAACCCGGCAAGGTTCAGACCCCCCTGCCCCGGCAAGACGCCAAAATGACTTTTGAGCTTGGAAATATCCAAATTCATCGCAGGCGCGTCAGACAGCTGGACATGGAACAGTCGGTGGCCTGGAATGTCGCGCAAGCGTGCAGGACGGGACCCATCGGCCAGCGAAAAGAATGAATTGAGCGCCAGTCCGAGGTGTGGGCTATCGATTGCCTCAACGATCCTGAGGGCATCCAATTCGGTTCGGATGTGCTTGGCCCAAGGCAGGGCAATCAGCGCAGCGCGCAGACCCATCTGACCTGCCCGATCCGCCAATTCTGCAAAATCCGTTTGAATGGCCTCTGGATCACCTGATGCCTTGGCGTGCGTAGAAGTCCCTACCAGCAGCGTTTTCGCGCCCAACTTTTGCATCAGGGCGAGCTTGGCATCCAGTCTTTGAAAGGCTTGCAGTCTCGCGTCGCCCTGCAAACCCTCGAAGTCATGGAACGGCTGCAAAACGTCTATGGTTAGACCGAGGTCAGCGGCGCGTTTGCCAATCTGCTCTGGCGTTTCAGCGCAGCCTGTCAGGTCTGGTTCGTTCAGCTCAAGGCCGGTGAAACCGTTCCCGGCGATCGTTTCCAATTTATCAAACAGATCGCCGGGAACAGATGTTGTTGCCACGGATAAATGCATCAGCCTTGATATCCGAAGACCCTTGGCAACCAGAGCACCATGTCTGGCAACAGAAGCATGGCCAGCAATGCCACGATGAGAACCGCAAGGAAGGCCCAGATTTCCGAGATGATCTCGCGCAGCGGGATATCCGTTACGGCATTAATCACAAACAGCAGGATACCGTAGGGTGGGGTGATCAAGCCGATCATGGAATTGACCACGACCAAGACACCAAAGTGGACCAGATCAATTCCCAAGGCTTCACAGGTCGGTATGAACAATGGGACGATCACGAGAATGATGGTCGTCGCATCCAGAACGCATCCCAGCAGCAGGATCAAAACGTTGACCATAATCAGGAACACGATCGGACTGATGTCAGCGCCTTCCAACAAGGCCGAAATCGACTGCGGAATTTGTTCCTGAATGACGATGAAGTTCAGAATGAACGCGCCGCCGATCACGATGCCAACAGAGGCTGACGAACGGGCGCTGTCTACGAATACGCGGTAGAGACCACCAAGGCTGATTGCGCGGTAGAACATCGCCGCCAGCATCAACGCATAGAATGCCGCGACCGCTGCCGCTTCGGTGGGCGTCGTAACCCCGCCATAGATCCCATAGAGCAGAATGGCCGGCATCAGCAGCGCAGGGAAAGCATTGGCTGTTTTGGCCGGAAGCTCACGCAGTGGAACTGGTTCTTCCAAAGCAAAACCGCGTTTGCCAGCCAGGTAGGTGTTCATGGCCATAAGAACACCGCCCATGATCAATCCTGGCAGAATGCCTGCAAGGAACAGCGATCCGATCGATGCTTTGGACACCAGCGCATAGAGAACCATGGGAATCGACGGCGGAATGATCGGGCCAATTGTTGCGGACGCGGCGGTAATGGCTGCGGCGTATCCGCGGCTGTACCGGTTTTCCTTGGTCATCATCTCAATGATGATTTTGCCAATGCCTGCGGCGTCTGCAACGGCCGAACCGGACATGCCGGAAAAGATCAGCGAGGCGACGACATTCACATGCCCCAGACCGCCTTTGAACCGGCCCACCGCAGCGACGCAGAAGTTCAGCAGGCGATCGGTGATCGATCCCGCGTTCATGATGTTCGCGGCGACGATGAACAGCGGAACCGCCAGCAGGATTGTGCTTTTGTAAAAACCCTGAAGGATCTTTTCACCGGCCAAGGCGACGTCGAGACCGGCAACCGCCAGATAGGCAACCGATGCGAGCAGGATCGAGTAACCAATCGGCGTTCCGACACCTGCCAGCAAAAACAGGGTGAACAGGCAAACAAGAAGCTCATAGCTCATGACTTGTCTCCTTCTTTGTCCTGATCGTTTTCGTGGACAGCCTCGACCACCAGCTCAAGTTCGGTCTTGGGGGGGCCGTTTCTCAAAACGTCGAAGAACAGCCATGCATAGCGCGCCGCAACGGCAACGATGAAAACGCCATAGATCGAGAAAACAGTCCGCATCGGGATCTTGTCGCCAGTGAACGGATTGCGCACCGTCGTCGTTTTACGGATCTTCATCCAGTCGATGTAATCCCACGTCGGCAGAAGCGTGTAGAGCATGCCAAGCGCGATGGCTGCTGCTGCAATCAGCGCGAATATCTGACGGGTCCGCTTGCCCACCGAAAGATAGATAATGTCGAATTTCACGTGATCTGCTTCGCGCACGACAAAGGCACAGGCGAAAAAGATGACCCAGACCCAAAGGATGCCGATCAGTTCAAGCGTCCATCCCGCTGGCGTGAAAAAGTAACGCAACACGATCTGCAAGAGAAAGATTGCGAAGATTGCCGCCAGCATCCCGCCGGCAATCGCTTCTGCTAATCGGGAGAACCCCCTGATTACATTTTTCATGGTGGTTCCCCCCTATTTTAGCGCGGCTTAGTTGCCCAGTGCGTTGATCTGGTCCAACACGCCTTCTGGCCATGTTTCTGCGAATTCGCTTTCGAGATACATGGACTGCACCTGATTGCGGAACGCAGCCAGATCAGGCTCGTAGATGCTCATGCCTTGCTCTTCGAGGAAAGCAACGAGATCAGCCTCTTTCTGAAGCTGCTTCTGGCGACCGGATTCTGCCGCAGCATCTGCCGCTTTCTGAACGGTGGCCTGCTGTTCTGCGCTCATGCCATCCCAAACACCTTTGCCGATGGCAATGTAGTTCAGGTCAACAAGGTGCGACGTCAGAACAATCTGGTTGGTCACTTCATAGAACTTGGCATCCACAACGGTCGGAAGCGGGTTGTCCTGACCGTCAACTGCGCCTGTCGACAAGGCGGTGTAGACTTCGGAGAAGGCCATTGGTGTCGGCGCTGCGCCCAGAGCCTTGCCGAGGAACTGCCATGCATCGGTGCCCGGCATACGCAGGTTCACGCCATCCAGATCTGCTGGTGTGGACACTGTCAGCTCATCTTTGGTCTGACGCAGGTTCACCTGACGACGGCCAAGATACATGACAGACAACAGCTTTACGCCCAGCTCATCTTCGGCCTTCTGCTTGAACGCATCCATGAGAGGGTCATTGAAAACCGCAACCTGATGTGCTGCGTCCTGATGAACATAGCCTGCTGTAAAGATCGAAAACTCGGGGAAGAACTGTGCCAGTTCCTGCGCCGATGTGATCGACATTTCGAGGTTGCCACGGCTGATGGCGTCCAGCTCGGTGCCCTGAGCAAAGATCGTGCCGTTGTAGCTGGGCTGGTAGTCGACGAAGTCTGCAACCATCGGTGCGAACACTTCGGCCATCGCAACAGATCGCTGATCCGTTTCAGAACCCGATGTCGCCATGCGCAGCTGAATTTTTTCGTCGGCCAAAGCAGGGCCAGCAACGCTTGCTGCAAGGCTCAGAGCTGTGAGCGACGCGATGGTCGCACGACGGGTGAGTTTGGTGATCATGGTTTCCTCCCTTTGATCAGTCCGTAGCTATTTGATCGAGTCAGTTATTGCGGATTTTTTACTGTTTGCAAGATATTTTGTAAAACGTCTGACATTTTAAGCAGCTGGTTTCTGCGCAGGCTCTCTGCTCTGTGCATCAGATTTTTGTATCGAAACGGCATCGCCGGTGGCCGCCGAGATGGCGATCGCCTCGACGACTTCCAGCGACCGCATGCCCTCAACTCCGGAAACCAGCGGCTGGCACTTGCCCTGAATCACTTGTGCGAAATGGTGCATCTGGGTCGCCAGAGGGTCTTCGAAACTGCGAAGCAAGGTTTGCGAACCGATTGGCGTCCACCAATCCTGTGTCTCTTCGTGGCGCCAGACCCGCAAATCGGGCAAGGACAGCCCGCCTTCGGACCCGCCAATCAGGTAACAGCTTTCATTAGTCGCGGGATAAGCCGGATTCTCGCAAGAGGTCAGCTCCCAGCTCCACGGAGCGACAATGCTGTCCGACACCGAAATAGTCGCAACACAGCCTTGTTCGAATGTCAGGATTGCCGTTGCCAGATCTTCATTCTCAAATCCACGTGCAGACGGAACGGCAATCGCCTGAACAGAGCGGACCTCACCACAGAAGTGACGAAGCAGATCAACATCATGCACGAGGTTGACCGAGATCGGCCCCGCCCCCTTGTGTTTGCGCCATGGTGCAGCATCGAAGTAGTAGTCCGGTTTATAGAACCAGCACGTGGCCTGAACCGCCCGGATTGATCCGATTGACCCATTGTCAATTGCCGCTTTGGCCGCGCGCACCATGCCGTTGTGTCGCCGGTGATGGCCAACCAGCAAAGCCACATTGGCCTGTTCCGCCGCCACGGTCAGCTGTTCGGCTTCTGCCGCCGTCACTGCAATGGGCTTTTCGATCAGAACAGGACAATTGTTGGCAATGCAGCAAAGCCCCTGCTCCAGATGCATCGGGGTGGGTGTCGCCAAAACGACTCCGTCGGGTGGCGCTTGTTCGAACATCTGCTCGAGCGATTCAAATGCCGCGTAACCCATGGCAACCGCCGCCGCCCGGGATTCTGCGTCCGGATCCACCACCGCGGCCAGTGCAAGGCCCGGTGACCGGCGCAACACCTCTGCATGACGCTTACCAATAAGCCCAAAGCCCACAACGGCGATACGCGTTTCGTTTTGCATGGGTTGTGTCCCTCGAATCTCGACTTCGAGCGCACACTAATCACTTCAACTGATGTTAACAAGAATGTCTGATATTTTTTATTTCACCCTTTAAATCTTCAAACTTGGAGCCCCGTCATTCTGTGGTATGTATAGGATGAAACCGGAAATCTCAGGCCCAAGTCATGGCAAAATCACTCAACGAAATCGGGTCCTCCACGTATCAGCGGATCAAGCGCGACATCATATTCGGAGAACTTGAACCCGGCTCCAAGCTCAAACTTGAAGGATTGCGGCAGCGGTATTCGGCCAGCATGTCGACCCTGCGTGAGACCCTGAACCGACTATCGAGCGAAGGCTTTGTCGATGCCCAGGATCAACGCGGATTCTTTGTGACCCCGGTATCCCGTCAGGATCTGATCGAAATCGCCAATCTGCGTGTACTGCTCGAATGCCATGCCCTGCGGTTGTCCGTCGAAAAAGGCGACACGGACTGGGAAGGCAATCTGGTTGCTGCGCATCACAAACTGCACCTCATGGAACAAAAGATGATGGGCGGCGACGACAGTCAGAAAGAGGACTGGAAGCGATACGACTGGGAATTCCACAAAGCATTGATCCAGGCTTGCGGGTCACAGAACCTGCTGTCTTTGCACGCAGTGCTCTATGACAAATACCTGCGTTATCAGATGCTCGTTCTGACCTACCGTGGCGACGAAGCCGTGGAAGAACACCGCCAGATGTTTGACGCCGCTTTGGCAAGAGACGTGGATCGTGCATCCACTGTGCTGCAAACGCATATCGAAAAAGGTCTGGAACACACGTTGGCGTCGTTCTGAATCCTCAATCAGCTCACTACCGCCCTTTCGCAACCGTCCACGAAGCAGGTCAAAGATGCCCAACCCTCCTCATGCTGACACGATATCGCTGAAAGCAGACACCCTGCACCGTCTACAGGGCGCAAGCACCGCAACCGTTGCGACGCTCTTGTTCAAACGCGGCTATCAAAACGCGTATATTCAAGGCGCGCTTCCGCTGGGTACAGGCAAGAAGACCATGGTTGGGCCAGCTTATACGCTGCGCTACATCCCGACCCGCCCCGACACCGACCCGCTCGAGGCGTTTCGCGAACCGGATCACCCGCAGCGCGTTGCTGTCGAAGAATGCCCCGAAGGCGCAGTTCTGGTCATGGATTGTCGGGGGGATGCCTCTGCGGCCTCAGCCGGATCAATCCTGCTGACCCGGATGCAGGTCCGCGGTGTTGCCGGGGTCGTTTCTGATGGTGGAATACGCGATGCCGAAGGGGCCGCTGCACTGGATATGCCGGTCTTTGCCGCCAAACCATCGGCCCCGACGAACCTAACGAAACACCATGCCGTGGACATCGGGCTGCCAATCGCTTGTGGCGGCGTCGCAGTCTATCCCGGCGATATCCTTCTGGGGGATGCGGATGGGGTCATGGTCATCCCGCGGCATCTGGCCGATGAAGTCGCCGAAGAAAGCATTGGCATGGAACTATTCGAAGCGTTTGTTCTGGAAGAGGTAAACCGGGGGGTGCCCACCCGTGGGCTCTATCCGCCTACCGATCCCGACACGCTGGTTCGTTTCGAAGCATGGAAAGCTGATCGCTAACCCCGGACTTGCGCGCCTTCTTCAATCGTTGGCGGGGCGGCGTTCAACTGCTCCATCGCAAAACCAGCCGCCGCCTTGTATTTGGCCATGAACTCGCGCCGTTCCTCTGCGGGCAGCACGGTTTCGATGTCATCAAAGACGCCGCCGCATCTTTCGTCCAGCATGTTCAAAAGCCCGAACGGCCCTGCGCCGCGATTGCGCAGAACCAGTTCCGAAACCGGCCCGCACAGCTGTTCGTCATAGGCTTCCAGAGCGGCAGGTGTTGCGCCGTGTCGTACAATCTTGGCGCCCAGCACGCGCGCATCCACAATGGCCTGACTGGCCCCGTTTGACCCCGTGGGATACATGGCGTGGGCCGCATCGCCCATCAGCGCAACGGGCCCTTGTACCCAAGTGTCGACAGGATCGCGATCGATCATCGGATTTTCATAGGCACAATCTGCCTGTGCCAGCATGGCTGGAACGTCCAGCCATTCGTAGCGAAAGTCTTCGAAATGATGCACGAAATGCGCCAGCTCAACGGGTCTGAACCAGCCATCGTGTTGCCAACCCTCGGCGCTGTCCATGGTGACTTCGGCAATCCAGTTGACCAGACAGCTTCCATCCGGATCAGGCGAAGAAATCGGATAGATCACCATCCGGTGTCGGTGTGTGCCCAGACCAACAAAGGATGAGCCGGTGCGCAACGGCTTGGTGCGTACCGTTCCCCGCCACATAACCGCGCCACCCCAATGGATTGGCGGTTGCTGTGGATGCATCTGCGCCCGCACCACCGAATGAATCCCGTCAGCACCGATCAACAATCGGCCTGTCACACGTGTTCCATCGCTCAACGAAACCTGAACAGACTCTGCGCCTGCTGAATAACCCTCAACCTTAACACCCAGACGGACCGACTCCTGTCCGAGTCGGTCCAACACGGTGCGGTAGAGCAGCATGTGCAACTCGCCGCGATGGACCGCATACTGCGGCCAGCGATACCCGGCCTGCATTCCGCGTGGCTCGGCGTAGACTTCTTTGCCATTCAGCCCAACCAAAGCCCATTCGCGCGCCTGGACGCCGACCCGGTCAAGCGCGTCTGCGCCAATACCCAGATCGAACAGTTCGCGCACTGCGTTGGGCTGGATGTTGATCCCGACACCCAATGGTTTCATGTCGCGCGAGGCTTCGATGACAAGGCAAGGAACACCGATCTGGTGCAGGGTCAGCGCCAGTGCAAGGCCGCCGATCCCGCCACCGGCAATAATGACAGGCTCATTCACATCAGGACCTCTTGGGTGTTCAGGATTTTCGCTGCCAGAGCTTTTAACACGCGGGCGTCCGAATGCGCATCCGCAACGGCATCAATCCGCGCCCAAACGGCACGCAAAGCCAGATCAGCCGTCAGCCGATAGAACCGGTGGGCCAGTTCGGTCGCATCCTTTGCCGCGGCGATCTCGTCCTTGACGGTCGCCCAACGGGCCAGAGTGGGCCGCACCCGCTCGTCATGTCCAGCCAGTTCCCGGCACAGCGTTTCAAATCCATCAGCGCCACCACTCCGCAGCCCACGCGTGGCAAGGCTTCGCGTATGAATGCCATTTGCCCCCTCATAAATCGCGCAGATACGGGCATCGCGCCAGATCTGCTCGATCCCGTATTCCTTGAGGTACCCATATCCTCCTAGCACCTGAATTCCGAGATCGGCGGCCTGAATACCTGCTTCTGATCCAAGCACCTTGCAAAGAGGTGTCAGAAACTCGACCAGTTCTGGCCGATTCCCCAATTCCAGCTCAACCAATGCGATGTGGCAAAGCGCCCTTGAGCCAAGCTCTAGCATGCGCTGGGTTTCGATCATGCGCCGAACGTCCGCGTGGTCGTGCAGGACGGCAGTGGCCCCGTCAGCCCCCCTGCCCTGCTTTCGTTCGGCTGCATAGCTAGCGGTGATATCTGCCGCACGCGCGGCATGGGCCACACCTTGCAAAGCAACATCCAACCGCGCGTGGTTCATAAGCGTGAACATCGCCTTAAGCCCTGCGCCTTCCTCACCAACCAACTCGGCCTTGGCATCGTCAAAAAGCATCTGACAGGTAGGCGAGGCATGCAGCCCCAGCTTTCCCTCCAGACGCGTAACCCGAGCCGCGGGCTGGCGGCGGCACAAGAACAACGACAAACCGACAATACCGGCGTCGGCCGGTCCGCTCCGTGCCAGCACCAAGTGCAAGATATCATCGGACAGATCCTGATCCCCACCCGAAATGAATATCTTTTCACCGTTCAGCACCCATCCGTCCTGATCCGGTTTCGCGGTGGTTCTGATCGCGGAAAGATCAGAGCCCGCTGCCGGTTCCGTCAGACACATGGTCGACAAAACGGACCCATCCGCCAGACCCGGAATCCATGTGTCCTGTTGCTTCTGCGAGCCAAATCGCTGCAGAGTCGCGATCGCGCCCGGTACCAGATTGCACACCATCTGCAATGCGTGGTTGGCACCCGAGAAAATCTCGGACACCCCTGCCCCATAGACCGACGACAGCCCCATTCCGCCATATTCTTCTGGCGCAGCCAGCCCCTGCCATCCGCCTGCAGCAAGTTGGGCAAACGCATTCCCGAAACCCTCGGGCATCCGGACGCGACCGTTTTGCAATTGCGCACCCTGCTCATCCCCAACAGCGTTCAGCGGCGCGATCACAGATTCCGCGAAAGGGGCGAAATGGTTCAGGATATCCGATGCAATCACCGCGTCCCATTCGTCCAGACGCGCGGCATCGGCAACGTGGTTCAACGAAAACAGGATATCTTCGGCGGGGGCTTTGAAGCTGGTCATGGTGCTCAATTCAAAAGGACAGGCAGGTTGATAGGTCCGCGAAAACCAAAGCCCCGCCAAATCACCGCATCCGGGTCGGGCAGCGTCATATTGTGAAAACGGTCAAACAGCACTGGCAGCATGATCTGTGCAATCGCCCGGCGCGCCACATGAGTGCCCTGGCAGAAATGCGGCCCGTTGCCAAAACTTTGGTGCTGGGTCTTTTCACGGTAGACGTTGAAGGTCTCTCCATCCTCCACGACCTCTTCGTCACGGTTGGCGCTAGCCTGAATGGTCATGACCGTCTCGCCCTTTTCAATCAGGCAACCACGGATCTCCGTATCCTCTTTGACCAGCCGCGACGAGGCCGAGATTGGCGCAACCCAGCGCACCCCTTCCTCAAAGGCTTTGTCCCAATCTCCCTGACGCTTGACCTGTTCCAACTGTTCCGGATTTGTCAGCAATCCGAACAGAATGGTGTTCAACGCATCTCTTGGCTCGTTGATGCCCCCGCCGATGGCAATCTTGATATTGGCATAGATCTGGGTCTGCTCAATCGGGTCGTCGGCATTCAGCATGACCGAGAGGGCAGAATTGTTCGGCTCTGCCCTGTGCCGGTCTTGCAGCCGGTCAAAAAGAGCGTGCATTTCTTCGTTAGCCAGATCCGAGCGAGCAAATGGGGCATCCTTCCAACCGAAGTTACCTGCGCCATCGATCAACGCCTGAGACCAACGCTGCATCTCGTCGTCGCTGGCCTCTTCGAGGCCTAGGAGCACTGCCAGCCCCCGCGCGGCATAGGGCCCAGAGAGTGCCGGAAACAGATCCACCACCTCTCCACGGGGCAGGCGCGCAACGTAGTCCTCGGCAATCCGCTGATAGCGAGGGACCCATTCGTCTCGGATGACGCGCGGGGCAAAAGCCGGAGCCATGGCCATGCGTTCGCGCAGGTGTGCCTCCCCATCCTTCCGCATGAGGGTATGCGCCCAAAAGGCGCGCTTCATGGGTGTTACAGGATCGTCTGAACTGAAGATGTCAGGGTTGTCCTTGACGTATTTTGTATCGGCCGCCTTGGTCAGAAAGATACGCCGTGCCTGACTGATCCGGCACACGGGCGCGTCAGCCCGCAGGCGGCGATAGATCGGAAAGGGATCGCGATCCAGCGCCTCAAGAGTGATCTGATCACTGACGGGGACCGGCCGTGCCACTATGCTTCACCCAGCAACCGCAGCGCATTTTCCTTGAGGATCAAAGGCCGTACTTCATCCTTGAACGGTGCCGCTTCGAAATCAGCCAACCAGCGGTCAGGCGTGATTGCAGGCCAGTCAGATCCGAAGAGCATTTTTTTCTTCAGGATAGAATTGGCATAGCGAATGAAGGTTTCCGGGAAATACTTCGGGCTCCAACCGCTCATGTCATAGTAGACATTCGGTTTGTGCTGGCACACGGCCAGCCCTTCTTCGGTCCAGGGGAAGCTGGGATGCGCGAGGATGATCGGCATGTCCGGAAAATCAACCGCGACGTCATCAAGATGCATCGGGTTGGAATACTTCAGGCGCATTCCCATCCCGCCACGCATACCAGAACCAACACCAGTCTGACCGGTATGGAACAGGGTGATCACACCCTCTTCGGCGCAGGCTTCCAGAACAGTGTAACAGGCTTCTCGGTCATTAGGGAAAAAGCCCTGCATTGTCGGATGGAACTTGAACCCGCGCACGCCGAAATCACGCACCAACCGCCGCACTTCCCGCGCGCCCGCCTTGCCCTTGTGCGGATCGATGGACGCAAAAGGGATCAGGATATCGTCATTTTCGGCACAGATCTGCGCAACTTCTTCGTTTGAATACCGCTTGAACCCCGTTTCACGTTCGGCATCGACTGGGAAGATAACCGCCGCAATGTTGCGTTCCCGATAGTAGGCTGCGGTGTCCTGAACCGTGGGCAGCATGCCTTCGGCACCGGCCGGATTCTTGAAATAGGCGGCCATGCCTGCCTGAAATTCGTTGTAGCCGTCATCGCGACCGTGGTTGCAGGGCTCTTCGGCGTGCGTGTGAAAATCGATGGCTTTGACCGCGCTGAAATCAACCATTGCATTCTCCTCCGATGCTGCCCTTGGCCATGCGCCGGGGCTGTTTAGAATGCTATACAGAAAAACCGTTATCCTATACAACAAATTTGCTGCGCACTCGGCAAACCAAGACCGGAGGACAAAAACAGATGCAGTATCATGATAACGGCTTTCGCCCCGGTGATCCTGATTTGAAACCGGCGTCGCACCAAGACCCCGGCGATCCGTTGGACGTACTTATCGTTGGTGCCGGACCGGCCGGATTGACACTGGCAGCGTATCTGGCTGGTTTCCCGGGCATCCGGACTGCAATCGTGGAACGCAAATCCGGCCCGATGGAAAAAGGCCAAGCCGATGGCGTGTCCTGCCGATCGATGGAGATGTTTCAGACCTTTGGATTTGTCGAAAGCGTCAAGCGCGAAGCCTATTGGGTCAACGAAGCAACCTTCTGGAAACCCGATCCCGACAACCCCGCGGCCATCGTTCGAAACGGCCGGGTGCAAGACGTTGAAGATGGCCTGTCCGAAATGCCTCATGTCATTCTCAATCAGGCACGCGTGCATGACATGTATCTCAATGTCATGCGCAATTCTCCAACTCGGCTGGAGCCTTTGTACGATCGCCAGCTGGTTGATCTGAAACGGGACGCATCCGGTGTCACCGTGACGCTCGATCACAACGGACAGAGTGAGGTCATGCGCGCGAAATACGTTGTTGGCTGCGACGGCGCGCGCAGCAACGTGCGCCGCGCCATCGGGCGAACACTTGAGGGCGACAGCGCCCATCAGGCGTGGGGCGTCATGGATGTGCTGTGCAACACCGACTTCCCGGACGTTCGGTTCAAAAGCCTCATCCAATCGGCAAACGAAGGCACTGTATTGGTGATCCCGCGCGAAGGCGGATACCTCGTGCGGCTCTATGTCGAAATGGACAAGCTGAGTCCGGACGAACGGGTCAGCCAGCGCGACCTGACAGCAGAGGATTTGATCGCGGCCGCCAACCGTATTCTGGCCCCCTACTCTATCGATGTAGCAGAGGTCGCTTGGTGGTCGGTCTACGAAATCGGCCAGCGCCTGACCGACTGCTTTGACGACCGCGCCGAGGGGCAAGACCCGCGCGTGTTCATCGCTGGCGATGCCTGCCACACCCACAGCCCCAAGGCGGGTCAGGGGATGAATGTGTCCATGGGGGACGCCTTTAATCTGGGTTGGAAACTGGTCTCGGTTTTGTTGGGCCGATCAGATGAGACACTGTTACGGAGCTATTCGGACGAACGTCAGGCCGTGGCGCAAACACTGATCGATTTTGACGAAGAATGGGCCCGCATCATGAGCGCTGCGCCGGAAACCCAAGAAGGCGACAGCGCGCCAAGGTTCCAACAGTACTTCATAGAGCATGGGCGCTACACGGCCGGCGTGTCGGTCCGGTATAACCCTTCTGCACTGACAGCCGGAGACGGCAAGCAGCATCTGGCCACCGGATTTCCCATTGGTATGCGATTTCACTCGGCCCCGGTTGTACGCCTCGCTGATGGCAAACCCCTGCATCTGGGCCATGTCCAGAAAACCGATTCCCGTTGGGTGATTTTCGCCTTTACCGCCAAGGGCAAACCCGAAGAGCAACTGAGCCAACTCCATTCGCTTTGCAGTGAGTTAGACCCTGTTCTGGCAAGAATAACCCCCAACGGCGCAGATCTGGACGCCGTTATCGATCTACGGGCCGTTCTGCAATGCCATCACCACAACCTCGACATCACCCAAATGCCGGATCGGTTGTTCCCGCCCAAGGGTCGTTTGGCGCTGCGGGACTACGAAAAGGTGTTTTGCCCGGACCCGGCAGGCGAAGACCTCTTTGATCTGCGCGGAATTGATCGTGAGAGAGGCTGCCTCGTGCTGGTGCGACCCGATCAATACGTCGCCGGACTCTTTGAGCTGACCGACACAGAGTCACTGGGCCGCATGCTGAATGGCGTATTCAAAGCAATCTGAAGGCTCTGCCTAACACCGGATCACGTCTGGAAAAACTTGGGCTTTCCCTCTTGGATCAGCGCACAGGTGAGACGACCGGTGGCATAGGCGCCGGTATCGATTGCGATGCGTCCGGCTTCTGCGTTGGGTTTGCGCGTGATGGTATGACCATGCAGGATCCAGAGCCCGTCCCGGCGCGATTTGCGTATGAATTCAGGGTGTCCGAACAACAAGGCTTTTGGTTTTTGTTCGGCCAGTGGGGCGGCAGGGTCTGCGCCTGCATGCACCACGCCGATATTGCCACTTTGCCAAAAGAGAGGACGCGCACGCAGCCACGCCAAGAGATCCGTTCCCATCGCACCCAGCAAAGCATGTGCCAGGCCTGCCAGTTCATCCGGACTTGCCGCAGCATCGGCACCTGAAATGCCAAAGCTCTGCATCGTGGCTACACCGCCGTTCCGCAACCAGCGCGGACCCGACCGTTCTGGATGATCCAGAAAATCCAGCAGCATCTGTTCGTGGTTGCCCATCAGGCAAATGATCGGTTGATCCCCGTCCTCACTGCCCGAAGAAAGAAGTTGCAGGACAGTCGCACTGTCCGGCCCGCGATCCACATAGTCGCCGACAAAGACCGCCGGAATACCCGGCGCTTCACGAAGCATGATGGACTCGGCCTGCTCCAGCAAATCTGCACGACCATGGATATCCCCGATCGCCCAAAATGGCGCCTCAGGAGAAGGGTCTGCAAAAGATTTACCAGTGCCTAAACCAAACATACCAAAGCCAGATAGCAACCCACCTAAATTGGCAAGACCCCCCTGCCCTGCATGATGCCGCAGGGCCGGATTCAACCGTAATAATCGATGTACCAGTCGACAAATTGCTGAACACCCGTGCGCACGTCCGTCTGAGGCCGATATCCCGTCAGGGTTTGTAGCAATCGGGCGTCTGCCCAGGTTGCGGGAACATCACCCTTTTGCATGTCCATGTAGTTTCGGATGGCTTCCTGCCCAAGACTGGCCTCGATGGCATCCACAAAGTCCAGCAACTTGACCTTGTCCGAATTGCCGATGTTCACCACACGCCAGGGCGCAACGGGGCTTAGGCTGTCACCTTCTGGCACAACACCATCTTCGGGCCGTTCCGGAACAGCATCCACAAGCAACCGAATCCCGCGCACCAGATCGGTTACATAGGTGAAATCGCGGTACATCTCACCATGGTTATATATGTCGATTGGGCGGCCTTCGCGGATCGCTTTGACGAATTTGAACAGGGCCATGTCCGGACGACCCCAGGGACCATAGACCGTGAAAAACCGGAACATCGTGGTCGGCAGGTTCCACAGATGCGCGTAGGCATGCCCCATGCTTTCCGTTGCCTTCTTGGTGGCCGCGTAGATCGTAATCTGTGTGTCGGCCTTGTCCGTCTCGCTGAACGGCATCTGTTCGTTGGCCCCATAGACTGAAGACGTGGACGCCATCAGCAAATGATCCACTGAATGACGGCGCGCGGCCTCCATTACGTTGAAGGTCCCGACCACGTTGCTGTCTACATAGGCCCGCGGGTTTTCGAGGCTGTAGCGCACCCCGGCCTGCGCGGCGAGATGCACAATCACATCCGGCTCAAACGCGTCTGCCACCCGGTCAAACAGGTCACGATCTTCGAGCATACCTTCGGTGGCCGAAAAATTCGGGTTTTGCAGCAGCATCTGATGCCGACGCTGTTTCAGACTGACATCGTAGTAGTCCGTCATCCCGTCGTAGCCGTGTACAACAAACCCTTCATCAAGCAGCACCTGCGCCAGATGATACCCGATGAACCCGGCACTCCCGGTTATAAAGACTTTGCGCATCTGATTGCCTTTCGCGACGACGCACTGCGACCGTCCTGCCAAATTCCCGCGCTTGCTGGCACAAAGTACAGGGAAATGTCCACGCTATCCGTTCAACAATACACGAGGAAACCATGCTTCGCTATCAATCCGGAAACGCTGTGCCAAGAAAGGATAGCGGCGCTGTCCGCAGGGGATCAAATTTGCCCATCTGAACGGTATGCAAGCGGGTCTTGCCCGCATAACATCAAGATAACAAATGGATCTCTGGGGTGCTCACAACCCTGCTCTCTTGGACAAGGCTCGCCGCTTCATCAACGGCTGAGCCTTTTTCAATTTTAACAAGCGAGCGTGGATCAAGACAGGTAAGGCCGCGCAGGCAATTTCAGATCAGGTTGCGATCCCGTCCGATCATGGCGGCGTGTGTCCGGTTGCGGGCTTCCAGTTTCCGGCTCAGCGTTTTCACGTGAAGTTTGACCGTAACTTCCTGTACGCCCAGCTCGAACCCAATTTCCTTATTGGACTTCCCGTCACAGATCCCGCGCAGGACGTCCCGTTCGCGACTCGTCAACGGGTTCTCGTCGACCTCTTCTCTGTCGCGCAACATTTCGATGGGCGCATAAACCTCACCAGCAGCCATAAACCGAGCGGCCGTCAGGAAGGAGCGTGCCGGGAGTGTCTTGGGCACAAATCCCTGCGCTCCGGCTTTCAGGGCGGCCTGAGCCACTTCACGCGGCGCGGTGCCCGACAAGATCGCAACCGGCTTGCCGCCGTTCACTTCTTGCATGCGGGTCAAACCATCCAACCCATTCATGCCGGGCATTTGGTAATCCAGTAGAACCAGATCGAAATTTCCGTGTTTTTCGACACTGTCTACGGCATCGTCTAGCGTCGCAACCGTTTGAATTTCCTCAATATCTTCGCCATTGAGGAACGCTGCGATGGTTTCGCGAACCAGATCGTGGTCGTCTGCCAATAGAATACGCATCTGCAGGTGTCTTTCGGTTTTTTTCGTTTGACGTTAGGTTATTCACACTAAAGTCAAAACAGGCATCCACGAAGGCCGTCTGTGCTGAATTGCACATGGCATATCCCGAAGTATAGCCGTGCTATGCCTAAGCACCAACGACAAATGTAGAGCTGTATGGCATCACTTATTCACGCTGAAAACGGTTTTTCAGCTGTACGTACAGATATCGGGTGGACCATTTCAATGTTGGATCAATTTTCTCAAGGCAGACGTTGGGCACTTGGTTGCCTGAGCGCCGCGGTTTTTTTGCCGGTAGCGTTGTCGGCCGAGTCTGTTGCCCCACTTGAAAAGCCAGCCGGGCCAGTCGTTCTGCGTTTCTCTGGAGAGCTTTCCAATACAAATGTTGGAGAGGAAGCACATTTCGACATCGCCATGCTGGAATCGCTTGGGGCTATCACCCTGCGAACCACAACCATCTGGACAGACGGAGAGCAAGTTTTCCGAGGAACACCACTGGCAGAAATCGTCCGCGTGTTGGGTATCAGTGACGGGGTCCTGCGCGCACAGGCAATAAACGATTACGCCGTGGAAATCCCCTTGGAAGACGCGTCCGAAGGTAGTGCGTTGATCGCCTTTGAGCGGAACGGAAAGCCGATGTCTGTACGCGACAAGGGGCCCTTGTGGCTCGTTTATCCATACGATGTCGATGAGCAATTCAGATCTGAAGTCTACTACTCACGGAGCATCTGGCAGCTTGACCGGATGACGGTAATGCGGTGACCTGATCCGAGACAATCGGGGGGATCAGTTGAAACGCAGCATCCTGTATGGAATTGCTGGCAACAGCAGCATGCGACGGGGCTTTTTGGGCCTCGTCGCGGTTGCCTGTCTGCTGATGTCTTTGTTGTTCTCATTTGAAGTACGACAACAAATTCGCATGTTGGGCTACGCAGCCTCTGACAACGTGTTATGGGTTTTTTCGCGCGGCGAAATCGAAGCCGCGGCCTTTGAGACAGCCATCATCAACGAATCTGCTGCTGAGGTACCGGATCTCGATTTGGTGCGCCTGCGGTTTGATATTCTCTACAGCCGAATCGCCACTTTACGTGAAAGCGATGTTGTCAGACCTCTAAGAGACAATCCCGAATTGGCCCAAAACCTGCAAAGGTCGGCCCAAAGCGTCGAGCAATTGGTTCCGTGGATAGACGGTAATGATGAAACTCTCATAGCCGCCCTGCCACAGCTCAAAGAAAGTGCGACCCAGATTAACGGCGCAATGCTCTCTATGTCCCTGGCCGCGATTTCGTCTTACGCCGATATCTCTGACGAAAGCAGACAAAGCGTCGCCCTGACGTTGCAAATGATCGGTGTGGTGATCAGCGCTCTGTTTTTGATTCTGCTTGTCATGGTTTATGTCCTCGGGCGCTTGCTGCGTGCACAAGAAGAAAGCGCGAAAGCCCTCACAGAAGCCCGTGACAAGGCCATCGAGGGCGAACGGTCAAAGGCCCATATGCTCGCCGTTATGAGCCACGAAATGCGCACACCACTCAACGGTGTGATGGGTGCATTGGAATTGATCGATTCCAACGATCTGCCAGCAGAGCAACATACCTACATCAAGACCGCACGCAATGCGGCCAACCAGTTGGTTGGTCATGTTGATGACGTTCTCGACATATCACGCCTGGACGCGGGGCATCAGAAGAGCAGACCATACCAGTTTGATCTGATCACCATGCTTGAAGAGGTTGTTGAATCGCAGCAACCCAGCGCCAAGCTGCATGGCAATTCACTTTCGTTGAACCCGCCGCACCCTGACCTACACGATTGCTTTGGAGACGGCGCAAGAATTCAACAGGTCTTGCTCAACTATATTGGCAACGCGATCAAGTTCACCCGTGACGGCAAAATCACCATCGAAGCGGACTGTAACGATGGGCTCAGTGACGTTGAAATTCGGGTGACGGACACGGGTATAGGCATCGAACAAGCCGACCTCGATCGCATCTTTGCTGACTTTGTAACGCTGGACGTTGGGTATGATCGAACGAATGTGGGGACTGGCCTGGGGCTGGGTATTGTGCGCCGTCTCGCTGCATCGTTAGGCGGGACCGTGGGTGCCGAAAGCGAAGTCGGTCAGGGCAGTGTGTTCTGGCTTCGCCTACCTCTGCATCCCACAGTGACCGAAACCACCCAACATCCAGAAAAGGCAAAGCCGCGTCGAAAATCGCTGTCGGGCCTCAAAATTCTTATCGTAGAAGACAACGCCACAAACCGCATGATCCTGCGCAGCATGCTGCTGCGCATGGGGCATACGGTTGAAGATGCCTCTAACGGTCTCGAAGGCGTGGAAGCCGCGCGTGAGACACTGTTTGACGTGATCCTGATGGATATCTCGATGCCCGTTATGGATGGGTTGACCGCAACGCGCCAATTGCGATCCAGCAATCGCCCCGAAGCCAACGTCCCAATTATAGCCACAACAGCCCATGCTCTGCCCGAAGAACGGGATGCCTACCTGAAGGCGGGCATGCGGGGCATCCTGACCAAACCGCTCAGCGCAGAGGCTATTCAGGAGGCTTTGGCCGATGCGCTGTCGGACGACGACGGCACCGCCGAGCCAGATCCAACAGATGAGGCAATGGAATTAATCGATGCTGCGCAAATCCGGATGCTCAAACAGACGATGGAACCGTCCAAATTGGCGCAGGCATTGGCTGCGTTTTTTGACGAAATGAGTTCCTTTACCGGTACCGCCGGGCAAACCGACGCAGAGCCTGATCAAGCCCACCGTATGGCTGGATCGGCGGCATTGTTCGGAGCCGCCGCGTTAGCAGCGCATCTGCGTACCATGTGTGAGAGCGGCAAACGCAATCAAAACCGTATGTGGCGGCGGCAGGCACAAGAACTTCACCCGATTTGGGCCGACACCAAAGCGGCTTACGCATACACTGATTTGCCCGAGATCCAAAAAATTGCCCACGGGCAATTTTGACCGTGGGCTTTATTTTTTTTATGCGAATTGCCCGTGGGCAATTTTGGGAAAATGACGTTCTATTCCTTCTTGAACCGAGCATTCAGATAACTCTGAAATGCCGCTTCTAGCGAAGCCCGCGTCAGGTTTTCTTCAAACTCCATGGTCACCTTGCGGCCCTTTTTGTGAACGGTAATGCCCCGTTCCCCGGCGCTGCGGCGATATAGGGTCCCCGGGTCCTTTGCGGCCTTTGGCTTGGCGGGCTTTCCTGCCTGCAAGAGCCTGCGCATGACCGCCTGAGGCTCTACAAATGCGCCGCGCCCCTGCCTCGCTCTTTCCTGCTCACGCGCCAATGACCCTGCCTCCTCGAGGATGGCTGCAGATGCCTTGGGATCACCCAACAAGGGTTTGAGATCCCGGGCGTTGCGCTCACGCAGATCCCGAATGGAGGCAAAGGCCTGCACAATGATGTCCGGAAGTTTTGCCAGCTGCAAATAGCGCGACAGCCACGGCTGGCTGACTTCGAGCCTCTCGGCCATCGATTTCTGCTTGCCGCCATAGTAGCGTTCAATCGCGTCCGCATAGTCTACGGCGCGTTCATAATCCGAGATATCCTCACGATCCCGGTTTTCGATATCGGCCAGCCGAAAAGCTTCTTCGTCAGTCAGATCGCGGACATCGATCAGATACTTGAACTGCGTATAATTGTTGGCCCGAAGCCAGCTGACGGCAAAGTGCCGCCGCGCGCCGCAGATGACTTCATAGGGTTGATCACTGTCACCCGTGGCCCGGACGATCGCCGGGAATTCCTGCCGCCCTTGCGATCGAATACCATCGATAAGGTCTCGGCAGTTGTCCTCGTTCAAAAGACTGTATTCCCGGTTATGCCGTTCCCACAATTTGCATTCGGCCGGATCAACCCAGCGCAGCGTCTTTTCCTCAAGATCACCAGACAAGCGATCCGCAATTGAGGTCGAACGCTTTAGAAAGCGCGCGCCAGCGCGATCTTCGCGCTGGGGGGCAGGGGCATCCAAATCACTTAGAACATCGTCAAAGATGGCGTCGTGTTTACGGCTCATAGCAAGCCCTCCTTTCGCAAGGCAGCGTGGTGGCTGGGCCAGGTCTTGCGGATCAACACTTCGATCTCACGGTTGACCGCGTCCAGATAGGCCCGACAGCGTTTGTGCGTCTCGGTGCGGGTGGCAGCGCCCGTCAGCTCATAGACCGTGCTGAGATTGGCCGCCGCGTTGTCGATTTCCGCGCTGTCTTTCAGAACAGCCTGCAACATATCCATTGGAAAGACGGCATCCATCATTCGCTTGATCGCCACATGCGCCGATTTGCTGTCGTTCATCTTCGTGGCGAGGATCTTAACGAATGCATAATCGCGCGCACCGCCAGCCCTTGCCAATTCGTTAAGCGTGGCGCCCATCATTTTTAGAAAATGCGCAGTCGACCCAAAATCAATATTGTTGGGCGGGGCAGGGATGACCAAGGCATCAGCGGCACGCAATACGCTCAGCGACAGCATTCCCAAGGCAGGGGGCGGGTCCATCAGGATCACGTCAAACTGGTCTCGAATAGAGTCTATTCCAGCGCGAAGCCGATCCAGAACAAAGGTCTGGTCGCGGGCCATACGGGCGGCAAACTCATATTCCGCGTCGTATAGCCCAAGATTGGCCGGGATCAGCGCAATGCCGGGCCAATAGGTCGCCCTTAGTGCATAATGCAGACTGGCCGGCCCACCGTGCCTGAAAAACGGGTAAAGCGTGTCTTCGTCTTCATCCACGTCGATGTCGGGGTTCAGCCCGAACATGGATGTCGTACTGGCCTGACTGTCGCAGTCGATCACACACACACGATAGCCACGCAACGCGAGATACTGGGCAAGATGGCAAACCATGGTCGACTTGCCGACCCCGCCCTTAAAGTTCTGGACAGCCAGAACCATGGCGCGATCTGTTTCACTACGATGGGGCAGGGTGCCAAACACGCTGCGCATCCGATTGACATCAGCAAGACTGTAACCGGTGCGTCGGCCTGTCTCGGGGTCTTTTTCAGGCGCGGGCAAACGCCCGTCAGCCTCTGCATCGCGGATCGCCTTGTCGGTACGGCCAACCATTTCAGCGGCACGCCTGACATTGAACCTTAGATCAAGCGTCTTTTCAGTTCCCGGCGAATACAAACGATCGCGCAGACGCGCGATCACAGTAGAAGCGCGGCCAGCAAGTTGATCCAACTCGTCCAGCGTTACTGGGGGTAGGGCGGACTGCTCCATAATCATCCTCTTGTCGGGTATGCTGGTCGAATCATGACGGGTTGCCCGCCTGCACTCAAGTGCGAATATTTACGGTATAGCACCAAATAATCGGAAATTAGAGAAAGCTGCGGAAAAGGTCAGAGTTTGAGGTGTCGATAATGCTGAATACCAAGCCCCAAGCATAGCAACACCCGATTTGTAAGCTTTGGGATAAATTTCAGGATCCGGGTCGATCCAGGGGACTTATCCACAAAAATCCCAAATTTAAAAACACCCCTTCTGTTCAGGATTCTATATTTCTCTGTTCCAGTCCGGCAAAGCTTTGGAAAACCATTGTTTTTAGGCTCTAATCTTACACTTTGGGGTGTATTGGCTTACGGATCGGGATCGAAGGCCTTACACATTGGGGCGGTTAAACTTACGGCTCGGGTGGACCTTAAACCTTACGTTTTGGGTGCAGGCTTATCCACAGGAATCACTTGATTTTTTGGCTATAGTTTCAATGCTCTGCGAATCGGATGCGGGTTTTGGCCGGATTTAACGCTTACAAATTGGGTGCGTTGATCGACACTGCCGCTCATGATACCTTACGCGCAAAACAATACAAAAGTAAGAGCAGGGGTGTAAGCTGAATGGCTGCAACCAAACCATACCGCACTGTAGAGGCGCGGCCAAATGCAGAAAGCCTGATCAAACCGGGTGAGCTGGTCGATCTCGTTGAGGTCACGCCGCTGACGCTGGCGGACAGGCGGATTTACAACCAGCTTCTCGAAAATGCCTGGGATGCGATCGACCGGCCTGTGACTCACGTGATTTCCAAGTCGGACTTGCGCGGCTCTCATAACTCTAATGATCGGGTCGGAGAGTCCGTGGAACGGCTGATGTCCTGCATCGTCAAGGTGAAGGTCCTGCGAGACGGCGAAGAGGCGATTGAACGTGTTCAGCTGCTTGGCGGAAATATAGAAACGACCCGACGCGACGGATTGCTCGAATATGAAATTCCGCAGCGTTTGAGACGCATCATCAAGGACAGCACGGTTTTTGCCCGGCTTCAGCGCGAGGTGATGTTTGCGCTGTCCAGCAAATACGCACTGACGCTTTACGAGATGATTCAGAAGCGTGGGAACCTAAAGTACCGGTCTTCCGAACGATTCAGCCTCGATGATCTGCGCGGTGTTCTGGGTGTGCCAAAGGGCAAATTGACGTCCTGGTCAAACCTCAAGCTGCGCGCAATTGATCCGGCGATGGCCGAGGTTAATGCCCTTTCGGATTTCGTGGTTTCGATTGAGCCGATCAAAACCGGGCGCCGTGTCACCCACATAGAATTGCGGTGGTGGCGCAAGGACAGCGGCGGCACGGCGGCCGCTGAACGAGAGCTGAGCTTTTCCAAGGTTGGCCGCAAGGCGCGGATAGAAGGCCAGTCCGAGACCGTGACACCATCCAAGCCGCGCCCGGCGTGGTTGGATGCAAAAGGCGCGGCGTTGAAAACGGAGACCTATGAAACAGCGCGATTGCGTCACCCGGGCTATGATATTTACCATGTCGAGGGCGAATGGCGCAGCTGGTCCGCGGGCAAGGAGCCAGCCCGGGATCCTGATCGGGCCTTTCTCGCATTTTTCCGAAGCTTCGCGGAAAAAAACCCACTTTAGGCCGGGTTAGACACGCGGCACCTCAAAATTGCCCGTGGGCAATCAGTGACTATGGCCGTGCCCATCATCGTCCAATGACCCGTGAATTGCGAATTGCTCCATCCCGGCGTCTTGCGGTGCAATGGATCTGTAGGCTTCGCGTACCCCGGCATCGGACAGTTCACGCGCGACGGTCAGCAGCGTGTTTGGGTCAAACTCGTCACACAGGTCCACCATCTGCGCGATTTCCTCGGCGGCGACGGGCCGGGCTGCGTCTTTGTCGGGTGCCCCGTAGTACGTAACGAAATGCTGAGCCAGCAAATCGGTCAGGGTTGCGATCTCGGCTTCTTCGACCTGCGTGACGGCAACGAAAGTCACCCGGCCACCGGTTTCCAGTCCGAACCACCCATTGGAAAACGCCTGACGTGCCTTGCCTTCCAGATCGGCTTCACCCCAGTTGGAAAACTCGAACCCACCAGAGATGCACCATTCGCCGGTGCGGGCAGGGCTGGCAAAGACCCTTTGATCGGATTCGTCGAAGTGGATTGCACGAGCCAGCTTGCTGACTTTGGTCATGGCGTTTCCTCCAATAGGGTGGTCAGCGGGATCAGATGTGTTGTTTCGTCGTCGCGCAACAGCATGCCGAACCGCTCATCTACACCCAGAAAAGTTCCGGTCAGACCGTTTTGGCTGGCGGGTTCGCCGACGCCATGCGCCAGTCCGCGCCATTCGTTGTGCAAGGCTTTGGCACCATCGTCTTCCCACCGGTTGATCCAGTGCAGACTGTGCCGTGCCCAGCTTTCCAACAACCTTGGAGGAGAGACATCCGCGCAACCCTCGGCATAGAGCGAGGTTTCGTCCGGGTTTGTGCCCGGATTGTCGGAATCTGGCCAGAGGGGCAGGGTAAAGCCGACAACCAGCCAGTCGGGAACCGTGTCCGGGTCTGTCTGCGCCGCGACAAGGCGTAGCCGGCCGCAGGCAGCGCCATTCACCAGAATGCCGCCATCCCAGCGCAGATGCACTGCCACCTCGGGCGGCGCAAGCGCGCCAAGGGCGTTTTGAAAACCAACCCCGCAGAGCGGCAGCATCTGGGCTGCGTCGGCCAGAGGCACCTCGGGGGCGAATACCAGCGTGCCTTCCAGCACACTGTCCGTGATTCTATAGGCCACAAGACCGGCATCGCAGCCAAGCGTTGCCCTCTGGCATGCGTGGCGCAATGCGCTGTCCTGTGCCTCTTCCCCCCACATCAGCGGGGGAAAGGTTGGGGCTTCTTCGGTTTCAAGATCAGATGTCATGGGACTACCTAATTCGAAGCCAGTGGCTTATGCCACCCCCTTCGCGACCAAGGCTTTGGCCACGTCATGGAACGCGGCCGCTTGCGGGCTATCGGGTTGGGTCACAACCAGAGGTGCACCGCCATCGGCAGCCAGACGAATGTCCAGATGCAGGGGTACTTCCGCCAGCAAAGGAACACCCAGCTTGGCAGCTTCGGCTGCGACACCACCGTGACCAAACACATGTTCTTCGTGTCCGCATTGCGAACAGATGTGTGTGCTCATGTTTTCGATCATTCCGAGGATCGGCACCTTGAGCTGCTGGAACATGTCGATGCCCTTGCGCGCATCGAGCAACGCAACATCCTGCGGGGTGCTGACCACAACAGCGCCATCGATCTGGAACTTTTGGGTCAGGGTCATCTGCACGTCGCCAGTGCCGGGCGGAAGATCGACGATCAGCACGTCGAGCGCGCCCCATTGCACCTGATTCATCATCTGTTGCAATGCGCCCATCAGCATGGGCCCGCGCCAGACAACAGCCTGATCTTCGTTGGTCATCAGACCGATGGACATCATGGTAACGCCATGATTGCGCATGGGCAGGATGGTTTTGCCGTCCGGGGACGCGGGTCTGCCGCTGACGCCAAGCATGCGCGGTTGCGACGGACCATAGACGTCTGCATCCAGCAAGCCGACGCGGCGGCCTTGCTGTGCCAGGGCGCAGGCCAAATTGGCGGAAACGGTGCTTTTGCCCACGCCGCCTTTGCCCGAGGCAACGGCGATGATGTGCGTGACGCCCGGGACCGGCTGTGGCCCTTGCGGTTCTGCCTGACGCTGGGGTTTCAGATCGGGCGGCGGGGCCTTTTCGGTGTGCCCGGTCAATACGATCGAGACAGTCCCGACACCTTCGACGCCAGCAAGCGCTTTTTCGGCCTCGTCCTTGACGGCCTCATAGGCCTTGGCCTGACTGGGTGCGATTTCCATGACAAAACGAACAGCGCCATCGCCGCCCACGTTTAGAGCACGGACAACGCCGGCCCCGACAATGTCGCTGCCGGATACAGGGTCTGTTACGCCTTTGAGGGCTTCCAGAACGGCTTCACGGGTTGCGGCCACGGGTTACTCCTGCGCCTTGATTTCGCCGGTGACCTCATGGGCCAGTCCCAGCTCTTCACATGTGATGACCGCCTTGACGGCATAGGTTTTGCCGCTTCCGCCAGCGCTGCGCACGGCCTCTTCAATCGCTTGCTGGCTGGTCACACCAACCTGCTTGAGGAACTTGCGCATGGACATGTTGAAATCGTCGCTCATCTTTTACTTCCTTTGTCTTCGTTGACGGATGGCGCGCATGGGGCCTAGGCTGACCGCATGAGACGCGTATTGCTGGTTTTGATGATGGCTTGCCTGCCGATGCTGGCAGCCGCCAATGATAAACAGGTTGCTTTGCACGCGCCCGAGGCGCTGGTGCAGTCTGGTCTGCTGAAACACATCCTGCCGCGATTTTCGCTGAAAACGCAGGTGCGGGTCACGCTTGTGACTGAGGATCAGGCCGACATGGTGTTCGGGCCCGAAAAGGGCAGGGCGCTTTTCGAGGGTGTGGGTGCTGTCTGGCATATGGACCTGCGCAGCCCCGATCATCCGGGCACGCAGCGCTTTGCCAAATGGCTGACGTCTGACGTAGGGCGCAACACGATTCAGGGCTTTGCGCCGGAAGGCACCGCGCAGTTTGGCCCGCCGCCAGCCCGCGAGGCCAAGGTGGCTGCGGTCGAATTGGATGGCGACGCGGTTCTGGGCAAAACCGTGAGTCACGTAAAATGCGGACGCTGCCACGTCACCAGCGAAGAGAACCGTATGAACGGCATTGGCTCGACCCCGAGCTTTTTCGTCTTGCGGACCTTTGACGACTGGGATTTGCGGTTCTCGGGTTTTTATGCCCTGAAACCGCATGGTGCTTTCACCCAGATCGAAGACGTGACCGATCCATTTCCCGAAGACAGGCCGTCGCCGATTGCGCCCATCGATTTGACATTGGACGAACTTGAGGCCGTGATCGCCTATGTGCGCAGCCTCGCGGCCGCTGATTTGGGAAAACCAATCGAACATCAGTGATCGCGTCGCTTTGACAGATAGTCATCCGTGGTGCGCACGCGGGGGCGTTCACCGGCTGCGAATGGGTTGTTTTCCGAATGATACTGCGCGTTGACCCGGCAGTTGTCACACATCTGGATCATCCGCAGCTTGGCCCCATCGGCGAACATGGAATGGCCTTGCAGCTTTTCGGTGATCCGTTCGATGGTGCTCTTGGATCCGAACAGCACGCCACATTCGACACAGGCAAACGGCTCTTCCTCGTTCAGAACCTGTTGGGTCAGTGCTTCCCCCGACATGTTCAGCTGGGGTTGAAGCGTGATTGCGTCTTCGGGGCAGATATTCGCGCAAAGACCACATTGCAGGCAGGCGTCTTCCTGGAACCGCAACTGAGGCAGGTCCGGGTTGTCACCCAAGGCTCCGGACGGACAGAGCGACACACAAGACAGACACAGCGTGCAGGCGCCCTTGTCCACGACGATTGCGCCATAGGGTGCACCTTCTGGCAGGGGGATCGTGTCGGTGTCAGGGTGCAGGGCTTTTGCAGCGGTTCTGGTGATCTGACGGCGTGTTCCCATCGGACGCATTGGGTTGTCGATCGACGCAGAGGCTGAGCCATCGAACAGGATGTCCGACATCGCATCGGGATCCGGCGTATCAATCAGCGTGATCCGTTCCACGCCGCCGATCGCGCTGGCCAGCGCCATTTGCGCCTCCAATGCGTCGCGATCCGCCTTGGGTCCGGGCAAAACAGCGATGTCTGTAAACCCGGCTGCGAGGGCCGCAATCATTTCCGCGTGTCCAAAGGCACCCAGAGCCTCCATTTCGATTGGCACGACATCCGCGGGCAATCCGCGACCGTGACGGGCAGAAAGGCGGATCATTTCTGCGCCATGCGCATCGTGAACCAACAGGCGGGGTGCTTGGCCGCCGGCATCCAGATATCCTTTGGCCAGTGTTTGTACGCGGCGCATGGTCAGATCAACGGGCGGGGCATCATAGCTGACAGCGCCGGATGGGCAGGCGGCAGAGCAGGCGCCGCACCCGGCACAGATCATCGGATCAATGGTGACATGTTCCCCGGCAGGGGTGATGGCCCCGGTTGGGCACAGATCAAGGCAGCGGGAACACCCCGTTTGCTCGGCACGCGAATGGGCACAGAGCAGTGGCTCTACCTTGATATAGAGAGGTTGCTCAAAGGTGCCGATCAGGTGAGACGCAGCCAGAACCGCAGCGGCGACACCGGCGGGATGCCCGGGATCAGCGCGCAAGTAGCCTTCGCGTTTTTCATGTGCGGGAAAGAGCGGGGTTTCCCCGCGCAGATCGAGGATCACATCGCATTGCGTCGCGCCACCATCTCGCGGTTCGGTCAGAGTGAACCCGCCGCGCCCACCCGGTTGAACCATTTGCAGCGCGTCGATGCGCAGATCGAATTGCCCCAGTGCGCCCCGCGCACTGTGCAGTTTGCCAACTACAATGTCATAATCCCGGGCATCCGGAACATCCTCTGCGCTATCCAACAGAACCGTGACGCCAAGGAAATCCTTGAGCTGTTCAGCGGCTTCCAAGGCGATCTGCGCAGGCCCGAGGATCAGGCAAAGGCCTTCGGAAATCACGTCGATTGTCTTGGAGGGTGCCGCAGGCAGAAGGGCTTCGGCCGCGAGGGCGGACATTTTGGGTAGCGTTTGGGCGGAATCATCGGTCCATCCGGCCCTGTCCCTTAGGTCAAGCAGGGGGGCAGGGGGCCGCTCCAGTTCGGCGGCAAGGTCTTCGAAAACGCGGGCCTCCTGCGTGCAGCAAATAATTGTGTCGCTGTCCTGAAGAGCCGCCGCCGCGCGGTCTATCTGCGTGGTGCAGAGGGCCGAACAGGGTTTTGGGACAGTCAGACCGGTGGCCGTTGCCAACCCATCGGTGTCGATCGTCTGTGTTCCCAAACAATCGCATGTAATCAGTGTCTTAGACATCTTTTATTCCCTCCCTTTTCCGGGGTTTTGACCCGCTGGAAAAAGCCTCGCCCGGACAAATCGTAGGCACGATTCGAATGCGGCGGCAACCGCTTTTGGGTCTGGCCAAGCCTGTCAGATGGGGCGGCCGAAGGGCGAATCAATCGAGGTGATTCGAATTGCTGCGATGCCGCGATTTTCTGAGTGTTTTAGTTGGATTAGACATTTCGTCCGGTGGCTTTGCCCGAACCGGGTGGGCCTGCCCAAATTGTCCAGTCAGGGGACAGAATACAGGCGTACACAATTTGGCGCTTTGCCGGACGTTTCTACTCTGCGCAAATTATTGGCACAGGGAGGAGTGGTCTGATTGATCCATAATCCGAACATGTACCGCACATTGCCGGTCGGGGTTGTCTTGCGCAAAACCCCGGGCGTAACGCGTTGGGCCGCTTGGTCGTGGACGGCCTCGGCTGTCTTGCCCGGTGCTGGCGCCGCCGATTGGCGCGAGTTGCGCCGCGAAGGTGAGGCGGTCGAGTATCACGCTGCGACTCTGGCGCTTGAATTGCACGGTGCCGAAACCGAAGCCTACCTGCATGGGCTGACCGCCAAGGTTCCAAGTCTCTACGTGGTCATGCGGGATGACGCAGACGGTGATTGCCCACTCGATGTCTTGCTCGTCACCGCTTCGCCCTATGAGGCGCAGGATTACACCGACAGCGGTGAAGAGATCGTCGAAAAGGTGCCAATGCCAGCCGGACTGATTGCTTGGGTGCGGGAGTTCGTCGAGGAATTTCACGAGGACGAGGTTTTTGTGAAACGCCGCCGTGACAAGAAACGCATCGATCTGGTGCAGGATGGCGTGGGCGATGCCCGTATCTCTCAGATCAGCGATGTCTATGCCTCTCCGGCTAGAAAGCGGAGGTTGCACTGATGGCTAGTTTCTGGGAACGCCGCAGAGCCGCCGTTGAGGCCGAGGAACGCGCCGAGCAGGACGCACTTGCGCAAGCCGAAGCGCAGGCACGCGAAGCGGCTCTCGAAGAGAAAACCGACGAAGAGCTTTTGACCGAGCTTGAGTTGGATGCGCCGGAAACTTTGGATAGCCCCGAAGAGCTGCGCAAGTTCCTGACAGATGCAGTGCCTCAGCGGCTCAAGACACGGGCGTTGCGCCGGATGTGGCGGCTGAACCCGGTGCTGGCCAATCTCGATGGGCTGGTGGACTACGGCGAAGATTTTACCGACAGCGCGAATGTCGTCGAAAACATGCAGACTGCCTATCAGGTCGGGAAAGGTATGTTGAAGCACGTCGAGGAAATGGCGCGTCAGGCAGAAGAAAAGGCCAAGGCTCTGGCCGCCGCCAATGATCCTGAGGCTGAGACCGAGGCGGAAAACACCGAAGAGCTGCCTGTCGAAGACACGGCCGAGGATTTGATTGCTGAGGGTCCAGAGGAAACGCCGGCCCCGATTGTAACGACGATGACGGCGCCGCCTGTGCTGATGGATGACGAATCCGAAGGGGTTCCACGCCGCCGGATGACTTTCACTTTTGACGATGCCACCGCATGAATGAGGAAACACACATGAGCGCCGCACCGGATACACGCATCGCCGAAGAAGACCGTCTTCGCGCCGATCTGTACAACTTCATGGGTTTGATCCTGTCCGGTCCGCCAGATGAAATGCTTTTGGCGCAGACTGCCAGCCTGACCGGCGATGACAGTGTGTTGGGGCAGGGCATCGGGACGCTGGCCAAAATGGCAAAGCTGTCCAAACCCAAGGCTGTGGAAAGCGAATACAACCGATTGTTCATTGGTCTGGGGCGCGGTGAATTGTTGCCCTACGCTTCGTACTATCTGACCGGGTTCCTGAACGAGAAACCACTGGCGATCCTGCGGCGCGATATGGCTGCGCGGGGCTTGACCCGCGCCGACAATGTTTTCGAGCCAGAAGACAATATCGCAAGCCTGCTGGAAATGATGGGTGCCCTGATTGTCGGACGGTTCGGCCAGCCCGCTGCGCTGGACGATCAAAAGACTTTCTTCAACCGGCATCTGGGTCCTTGGGCGACCCACTTCTTTACGGATCTCGAGGGCGCGAAAAACTCGGTCTTCTATGCATCGGTCGGCACGGTTGGCCGGGCGTTCATGGAAATCGAAGCCGAAGCATTTCGTCTCGTCGGAGACTGAATTCACGCCGCCGGAGCCCCGGCGGTATCGAGCGGCGGGCAACCGTCGGAACACATCAAAGGCTGCACCGCGGGATCAGGGCTTTGGATCCCGGCTACCGGCAGCACCACAAAAAGGAGGAGCTTTGATGGCACAGGAAAAAGAGGCAAGCCGCCGCGATTTCCTAAAGCTGGCTGGAACCACAGCGCCGATAGCGGCAGTTGCGGTTGCGACAGCGGGCACAACCGCCGAGGCGGCGGAGCCCGATCTGACATCTGAAAAGATGCAGGATACCGCGCACACGCGTGCGTATCTCGACAGCGCCCGCTTCTAAGGGTCGCGCGCCGTCCGGGTGGGCCGGACGGAGCAGGGAAAAGCAACTGGTTGCGTGACGCCCGACCGCTTTGCCCAAAATTCGTAGCCAGGCTCGTGCGGGGTTTCCCCAAGCCAGCAAGGGAGAGAGAAACATGCTTAGGAAAAAGACCAACGGGGTTGCGCGACGCCCCCAGCGGACAAGTATCCTGTCTGAGGCAGCCAATGCTTCAGTGGACCGCCGTGCATTCTTGCGCGGATCCGGTCTGGCCGTTGGCGGACTTGCCGCCATCGCTGCAACGGGTGGTACCGTTCAGCAGGCCAGTGCCGCAACTGCCGCCAATGGCGCAGTTGAACTTAAGAAATCCGTCTGCACCCACTGCTCTGTCGGTTGTACCGTCGTAGCAGAGGTCAGCAACGGTGTCTGGGTCGGCCAAGAGCCGGGCTGGGACAGCCCGTTCAACCTCGGTGCGCATTGCGCCAAGGGTGCAGCCGTGCGTGAGCACGCGCATGGTGAACGCCGCCTCAAGTACCCGATGAAGAAAGAGGGTGGAGAGTGGAAGCGCATCAGCTGGGAGCAGGCGATCAACGAGATCGGCGACGGCATGATGCAGATCCGGGACGAAAGCGGCCCGGACAGCGTTTACTGGCTCGGCTCTGCCAAGCACAACAACGAACAGGCCTACCTGTTCCGCAAGTTTGCGGCCTACTGGGGCACAAACAACGTGGATCACCAGGCGCGGATCTGTCACTCGACCACGGTTGCGGGTGTTGCGAACACATGGGGCTACGGCGCCATGACCAACAGCTACAATGACATCCATCAGTCCAAGGCGATCTTTATCATCGGTGGCAACCCGGCCGAAGCACACCCGGTTTCATTGCTGCACGTTCTGAAGGCCAAGGAACAGAACAACGCACCTCTGATCGTGTGTGACCCGCGCTTTACGCGTACGGCTGCACATGCTGATGAATACGTGCGGTTCCGTCCCGGCACCGACGTTGCATTGGTCTGGGGCATTCTGTGGCACATCTTTGAAAACGGTTGGGAAGACAAAGAGTTCATCCGCACCCGTGTCTGGGGAATGGACCAGATCAAGGAAGAAGTGGCAAAGTGGACGCCCGAAGAGGTCGAGCGTGTAACCGGTACACCGGGCAGTCAGCTGCGCCGCGTGGCCCGCACCATGGCCAACAACCGCCCCGGCACCGTGATTTGGTGCATGGGTGGCACGCAGCACACCAACGGCAACAACAACACCCGTGCCTACTGTGTGCTCCAGCTTGCTCTGGGTAACATGGGTACTGCTGGTGGCGGCACCAACATCTTCCGCGGCCACGACAACGTGCAGGGTGCAACGGACCTTGGCGTTCTGTCCCACACGCTTCCGGGTTACTACGGTCTTTCGGCCGGTTCCTGGGGTCACTGGGCGCGCGTTTGGGGAGAAGATCCGGAATGGCTGAGTGGCCAGTTCGACAAGCTCACCGGCGCCGATGGCAAGGAAAAGTCGCTTCAGAACCTCACTGGTATTCCGGTGTCGCGCTGGATCGACGGTATCCTCGAAGATCCCGAAAACATGGATCAGCCCAACAATGTCCGGGCCATGGTTCTTTGGGGTCACGCGCCGAACTCTCAGACCCGTATGACGGAAATGAAGACGGCTATGGAGAAACTGGACATGCTGGTCGTGATCGACCCGTTCCCGACAGTTTCGGCCGTACTGCATGACCGTGAAGACGGAGTGTATCTGCTTCCGGCATCCACTCAGTTCGAAACACATGGCTCTGTTACTGCCTCGAACCGCTCTATCCAGTGGCGCGAGCAGGTGATCGATCCGTTGTTCGAATCCAAGCCTGATCACGAGATCATCGGTTTGTTTGCGAACAAGTTCGGCTGGGCAGATCGGTTCTTCCGCAATATCGAGATGGAAGACGAAAACACGCCGGTTGTTGAGAGTGTCACGCGAGAGATCAACGCGGGTATGTGGACGGTGGGTTACACCGGCCAGTCGCCCGAGCGGATCAAGCTGCACATGGCAAACCAGCACACCTTTGATCGCACGACGCTTCAGGCCGTTGGTGGCCCGGCGGATGGTGATTACTACGGTATGCCGTGGCCATGCTGGGGAACAGCCGACATGAAGCACCCGGGTACGCCCAACCTCTATGACATGTCCAAGCCTGTCGCAGAGGGTGGTCTGACTTTCCGTGCACGTTTCGGCGTGGAACGGGACGGTGACAACCTGTTGGCCGAAGGCGTCTACTCGGTGGGATCGGAAATCCAGGATGGATATCCCGAATTCACCATGCAGATGCTGATGGACCTGGGTTGGGACGGTGATCTGACCGACGAGGAACGCGCGGCAATCGATGCTGTCGCGGGTCCGAAAACCAACTGGAAGACCGACCTGTCGGGCGGCATCCAGCGGGTTGCAATTGCACATGGTTGCGCGCCCTTCGGGAACGCGAAGGCCCGTGCTGTTGTCTGGACCTTCCCCGATCCGGTTCCGGTCCACCGCGAACCGCTCTACACCAACCGTCGCGATCTGGTCGAAGACTATCCGACCTACGAAGATCGCAAGTTCTACCGTCTGCCGACCATGTATGCGTCGATCCAGAAGCAGGACTTCAGCAAGGATTATCCCATGATCCTCACATCCGGCCGTCTGGTCGAATATGAGGGTGGCGGCGATGAGACTCGTTCGAACCCCTGGCTGGCCGAACTGCAGCAGGACATGTTTGTCGAAATCCACCCGCGTGATGCCAACAACCTTGGTGTGCGGGACGGCGAACAGGTCTGGGTCGAAGGACCGGAAGGCGGAAAGGTCAAGGTTATGGCAATGGTAACCGAGCGGGTCGGAGAAGGCGTTGCCTTCATGCCGTTCCACTTTGGTGGTCATTTCCAGGGTGAAGATCTGCGGTCCAAATATCCGGACGGCGCAGATCCCTACGTGCTTGGTGAATCCACCAACACCGCCCAGACCTATGGCTATGATTCAGTGACCCAGATGCAAGAGACCAAAGCGACTCTTTGCAAAATCTGGGCAGCGTAAGGAGGAAAGAGAATGGCAAGAGCAAAGTTTCTCTGCGACGCCGAGCGCTGCATTGAATGCAACGCCTGTGTCACGGCCTGTAAGAACGAGCACGAGGTGCCTTGGGGCATCAACCGGCGCCGTGTTGTGACGATCAACGACGGTAGCCCGGGTGAGCGTTCGATTTCTGTAGCTTGCATGCACTGTTCAGACGCGCCTTGTATGGCCGTCTGCCCGGTGGACTGCTTCTATCAGAATGAAGAAGGCGTGGTGCTGCACTCCAAGGACTTGTGCATTGGCTGTGGCTACTGCTTCTACGCGTGCCCCTTCGGTGCGCCGCAGTTCCCGCAGGCTGGCAACTTCGGTTCCCGTGGCAAGATGGACAAATGTACCTTCTGTGCCGGTGGCCCCGAGGAAACGCACTCGACCGAAGAGTTCGCCAAGTACGGACGCAACCGGATCGCAGAAGGCAAACTGCCAATCTGCGCCGAGATGTGTTCGACCAAAGCCCTGCTGGCGGGTGATGGGGATGTTGTGTCCGCCATCTACCGTGAGCGCGTGGTGGCCCGTGGCTTCGGCTCGGGTGCCTGGGGCTGGGGTTCGGCCTACGGTCAGCGCGACGGTTAAACACACTGCGGTGGCGCATCCGGCCTTGGCCGGGTGCGCCACCTGCGGATTGTTTGATCCAGATGCCAATATGCTCCGGCGCGGCAATCGCGCCGGGCATCTCAAAATTTCCCAGCCTGATTTCAAAATGGAAATCGGCTCAGACACATCAAAAAACCGAGGACAGCTTTCTGTCCCATCGCTTCGCCACAAGAGGACCCCGATGCGCGCTCTTCTCTGCTTGATTGCTCTATGTTTCGCCGTGTCCCAGCCTGCACTGGCTCAGGACACCACAGCCGAGGTCGATACCGGGGCCGCGGCTGTCGATCGCAGTGCCACCGGCGGTGCCCAGACACTCGAAGATATTCTGCGCCGCCAGCGGGGCGAAGAAGTGGCCCCACGCGGCGACGCTGAAATTGACGACGGATCTGCAGCGGCAATGGTCGGACAATTGGCGCCGCTTGGCGGTGCATCGGATTCCGAAGTCTGGCGCGCGCTGCGTTATGGCTATGACGGGGTCGAGGTCAGTTCCGGTGGGTCCGTTGGACGGGTCCTGATGCAGGATGGCGGCATGTGGTGGTACGAATTCCGCGCTGGCCCTCTGTCAAAATACGGCGGCTGGTTGCTGCTCGGCACCATTGGGTTCCTCTTCGTTTTCTTTTTGCTACGCGGGCGGATTCGGATCGACGGCGAAAAAACCGGTAGCACTGTCACACGGTTCCAGTTCATCGAACGCTCTGCGCATTGGTTGCTGGCAGGTTCGTTCCTGCTGCTCGGGTTTACCGGCCTGTTTGTGAAATATGGCCGTGAACTGATCGCACCGCTCATTGGCAAGGATATGAATGCCACCTTGTTGCTGGCGTCCAAGTTTGTTCACAACAATGTCGCCTGGGCCTTTATGCTGGCGCTTGTCATGGTGTTTTTCATGTGGGTTTGGCACAATATTCCAAACCGTCACGACCTGACCTGGTTTGCGCAGGCGGGCGGTATCGTTGGCTCCAAGCACCCACCTGCCAAGAAGTTCAACGCCGGGCAAAAGATCATCTTCTGGAGTGTGATCTTGCTGGGCGGGTCGATTTCCGTTTCCGGCTTGTCACTGCTGTTCCCGTTCGAATTGCCGCTCTTTGCCAAGACTTTTGTGGTTCTCAACGATATCGGTGTGCCGGGCTGGTTGGGTATGGCGCCGTTCCCGGTCGAGTTGTCCCCGCAGGAGGAAATGCAGTTCGCACAGCTTTGGCATGCGATTGTCAGTTTTGTCCTGATGGCGATCATCATCGCGCACATCTACATCGGCTCTGTCGGGATGGAAGGTGCATTTGATGCCATGGGCAGTGGTGAAGTGGACGAAGCCTGGGCCCATCAGCACCATTCCATCTGGCTCGAAGAGGTCAAGGCCAAGGAACAGGCCGGCCCGAAAGACGCAACCCCGGCGGAGTAACCCGGTGCTGCGCGGTCTGATAGCCGCCCTTGTCTTGTGGGCAGCGCCTGTTTTGGCGCAGGAGTTCAGCACGCTCAAGGGACATGGCGGGCCGATCATGGGACTTGCGGTGTCACCAGACGGGCAGATCGCAACCGCGAGTTTCGACAATTCGGTGGGGCTATGGGATGGCCGCACACCCACTTGGCTGGAAGGGCATGATGCGGCAGTCACGGCGATCACATTTGGACAGCAAGGGCAGCTTGTGACCGGCGGCGACGATTTCGCCATCCTGCTCTGGGATCAGGAAACAGGGCAGGGGGCCCGGATCGGTCAGCACAAAGGCAAAGTGACGTCATTGGCCCTGTCGCCGGATGGATCCTTTGTCGTGTCGGGAAGCTGGGATGGCAGCGTCATGATCTGGCCGTTGGACGGTTCCGGCGATCCTTTGGAACTGCCCTATCCGGGGGCTGGCGTCAGCGCAGTTGCCTTGTCTGAAAATGCAAAGGATCTCTATGTTGCCACGTCGCAGGGTCGATTGCTGGCCTATGATCTGACAGATCGGGGCACGCCGAATGTTCTGGCGCGTCATGGTTTCGGCATCAACCGCTTGGCTCTTGGCCCGGGGTGGATTGCCTATGGCGCGGTGGATGGTGGAACCCGCGTGCTGGATTTGAAAACAGGCGAGCAGATCCGGGATTTCACTTTGGACCGAAGGCCCATCCTTGCCATGACTTACCATGCGAGCACGCAACAAATCGCGGTCGGTGATGGCGAAGGTTATATCATGATGATCGATGCCGAACGCTGGCGTATCAGCCATGATTTCCGTGCCGCGCGCCGCGGCCCTGTCTGGGCGCTGGCTTTTTCGACCGATGGTGCGGTGATCCATGCCGGCGGGATCGATGATCTGGCCTACAGCTGGCCGGTTGCTGCGCTCGACAGTTTCGACGCCGAAATGGGACAAGAGCGAAGCTTTCTTCGCGATGCCGCCTCGATGCCAAATGGCGAGAGGCAGTTCATGAGAAAGTGTTCGATATGCCATGCGCTGGATGCCGGGCCGTCCCGAAAGGCGGGGCCGACATTGCATGGTGTCTTTGGGCGCAATGCGGGATCTGTCGACGGCTACCCCTATTCGCCAATCCTAACGGGGTCGGACATTGTGTGGAATGACAAGACGATAGATGCGCTGTTTGACGAGGGTCCGGATCACTATATTCCGGGCTCCAAAATGCCGATGCAGGTGATCGCCAAGCCCAATGACCGGGCCGATTTGATCGCCTTTTTGAAAGAGGCCACGCAATAGTCGCGGCCAGAGCAGGGGAGAGAATTGAATGAAATCGGTTGTTACCGGACTTGTCCTTATGGTGCTTGTCTCTTTGGGCGCGTATTTCACGCTGCAACAAATGGGATATTCATCCGAAGATACATTTTCAGGCCCTTCGGTGCGCCTCGACTAAGGTTGTCCTGAACGATGCGGATCGGGAAAGTGTCGCAGCTATGCCGCCCAGTGAGGCGTGTTAGGGTCAAGGAATGAACGACAAAGACGACTATGGCAGCGATCTGGAACGCGCTTCGATCCTCGTGATCGATGATGAACCGGGTATGCGCAATTTCCTGACCAAGATTCTGGAGCCACGCGCCAAAAGAGTGGAACAGGCTTCCAGCCCGGCTGAGGCCAGCCAGCGACTGGATGAATCCCATTTTGATCTGGTGATCGTCGACAACATCATGCCCGGCAAGACGGGTCTGGACTGGATCACCGAACAGCGCCGCAAGGGTTTTTTCGCCGATGTCATAATGATCACCGCCTATGCGGATCTGGACGTGGCAATTGCGGCCTTGCGCGCCGGGGTGAGCGATTTTGTTCTCAAACCGTTTCGGGCAAACCAGATTCTGGGCGCTGTGTCCCGGACGCTCGATCGCAAGATGCTGCGCCGGGATAACACGCTGTTGCGCCATGCATTGTCGTCGGGCGACAACCATCCCCAGTTACTTGGAACGTCACCGGCCTTGGCCGAGGTTCGGCAAATTCTGGAAAGATTGGCGCCGCTTCCGACGCCCGTGCTTTTCACCGGGGCCAGCGGAACAGGCAAAGAGGTTGCTGCCCGCAGTTTGCACCAATTGTCGGATCGGGCCGGCAATCCTTTTGTGGCCGTGAACTGTGCCGCGATTGCGCCGGATCGGATTGCGCAGGATCTGTTTGGCGTTAGTGACGAAGGAGCGCAGCGTAAGGCGGGTTTGTTCCTTCTGGCGGATGGCGGAACATTGTTCCTCGACGAAGTTGCCCAGATGCCCGAAGCCGTTCAGGCAGCGCTCTTGCGGGTATTGGAAGATCAGCGCATCCGTCCTCTGGGTGCCGAACGGGACATTCCCCTGAATCTGCGACTGGCGTTTGCAACGAACATTGATCTGGCAACAGCCGTTGCTGATGGTCGGTTCCGGGCGGACCTTTATCACAGGATCAATGTGGTAAACGTACAAATGCCGCTGTTGCAGGATCGGTCCGAAGACATTGTCGAATTGGCTGCGCTCTTCATGAAGCAGTTTTCAACGCTGCTCGGCATGCCCGCGCTGGATTTGGACGAACAGACCTTGCTCAAGCTGCGCCGCTATGAGTGGCCGGGCAATGTGCGCGAGTTGCGCAATCTGATCGAACGGTCGGTTATCCTTGGGGCGTTTCCCAAAGACTTCGCGGGCAGTGGTTCCGTCACCGGTGCTCAGGCCATTGAGAACCTCGATCTCGTGATGCAGCGCCACATGGTGCATATTCTGGATTTATGCGATGGAAACCGGGCCGAAGCCGCCCGGCGTCTGGGGGTTTCGCGCAAGACCATCGACCGAAAGATGGCAGTCTGGGAAGGGTAGGGCCCAACCCGACATTGGCTCCGAAACCCTTCGGGCAAAAGTCGCACTGGAACCTTCACGTCTTGGCGCGGTCGTATTACTGTGAGGCCGCATCAACCAAAAACCATTGATTGGCGTAGTCATGAATTATTTTCCTAAACTCGTTTCGGCGGTATTTGCCGCTAGTCTTTCATCAGCTGCACTGGCGGGAGGCCTGCAGACCGCTGCAGGCAAAACAGATTTGTCAGCCACAGATTGCGCCACAAGAGCACTCGAAGCATTCAAGGCTCTTGGGGTCGAAAACGCCCGGACAAGCCAGAATCTGAAGAACTGGAAACCCGAAACCGCCGAAAAGGGCTCTTCCCGGACATTGTCCGTCTTTGGTGGTGCAAACGGTGTCTCGGCGTCTGTAATGTGCAAACCGTTTGAAGGAGACCTTGTCTTCTTCACGTCCACCGACTCGGAAAGCGTCGTTTCGGTGACCGCTCTTTGGAATGCGTTTTATGGCCTGAACTGATCCGCGCGTTTCTGGGATCGCTCATTTCAAAATGCGACCTGATCGCGCTTCTTGTGCCAGAACTTTCGGGAAACAACTGCAGAAACGGATGCTGGCAATTGCGCGCGTATGTCCTGCGACGCAAGCGTCCTATTTTCGGTCGCTCGTAGGTCTTGTATCGCAGGCCAGTGCTGCATAAACCGCCTGAGATACAAAGACAGGGGAGAGGGACATGACCAAGACTGTTGTGAATAGCTGGAACGAATGGGATCCGCTGAAACATGTGATCGTCGGGCGCGCAGATGATTGTCATATCCCACCCGAAGAACCAGCCCTGGACGCCAAGGTTCCCGAAGACAGCGACATGCGTGGTCAGTGGGGCAGGCGCCCACAGGAAACCATTGATCGGGCCAATGAATTGCTCGACAATTTCGCAGCTCAGCTTGAGGCGCGTGGCGTGCGGGTTGATCGCCCGGACTGCATTGATCACAGCCAGCCGGTTACCACGCCGGATTTCCACACGGACAGCCAGTTCGGATGCATGCCGCCCCGGGATGTACTGCTGACAGTTGGGTCGGAAATCCTTGAGGCAACGATGTCTTATCGCTGCCGTTGGTTTGAATATTTGAACTACCGCCCTTTGATGCAGCGCTATTGGGAAGAAGACCCGAACTTTCGCCACGAAG
>NZ_JAQIOY010000010.1:0-150935 GCF_028023555.1 Thalassococcus lentus | reverse complement strand
AAGGCAAAAGATCAGAAGACCCAATCCCAAGCTTCTCTCCTATCTCAAGGATCGGACGCTTCCGCGCTTCACGCGCAATCTCAATATCAGACTTGTAAGACATCGCTTCTTTCCTAAGGGCTGGCGTGTATTTGCCCAAGGCATACCCCCGCATACCAGCGCCAGTCGCAGCAAATCCGACATTTTGAGCACGGGTTGCGTCGGGTTTGAATACAAGTGGGAGCGCATCGGAAACCCTCGTTGCCGATGGCGTCCGCCTCCCTGCCCGTCAGACCTTCCAGAGCTGCCCCATGCCTGCGGGCGAATCCTGTAGTCCGGCCAATCGCATCATATGCCAGGCAAGCACTTGATTGGACGACAGAACCGGTTTGCCCAGCGCCTGTTCCAGCGGAGCGATGACATCGAGGGTTCGAAGATTTGTACAGGACAAGAACACTGCATCCACATCGGCCTGTTCGCCCAGTTGCTGCGCGGCTTGGTGAACCGATGGCCCGTCGATACGGGCAACACGGGTTTCCACTTCTTCGTCGAAAGAGCCAAAGACGGGCGTTTCGATCCCGTGTTCGGCCACAGCGGCGCGCAACCCATGTGAAACCGACTCCACATAGGGTGACAGCAATGCAAGACGTTGGACGCCCAGCGCCTGACAGGCCGCAACCAAGGCGCTGAGAGGGTTAGTCACCGCCCGCGTGCTGCACCCGGTTTTCACCAGCGTCTCAACCCGCCAGGCGCCGATGACGGACGTTCCGGATGTGCATCCATAGCCAACCACATCGAAGTTCACCGGCGGTGGCAACAGTCCTGCGGCGCGTGGCAGATCGGCTTCCATCTCGGCCAGCGTTTCGCGGCTGACCTCGGGTGCGGACTGAACCCGGCTGACATATTGGGCCACGCCATCCAGCGGAAACAACCTGCGACAGTCGTGTTCAAGAGTTTCATCACTTTGCAGAACAATCAGGCCAAGATTGGCACGTTCGCCCAGCGCAGGGCCCAGAACATATGGAAACGGTGCAGTCATGCCGGAAGCTCCGGAAGGTTACTTGGCGCCGTCGGGCTGAGTTGCCTCGCGCCGTTCTCTTCAATAACGAAATCATCTTCGTGAACGAGGATGCCACCACCGGGGATATCAACACCGGGTTCAAGCGTGATGACCATACCCGGCTCTAGCACCGTGTGATCCTCAGCAATCAACGACAGCCCCTCGGTCAGTTGCATCCCAAGCCCGTGGCCCAAACGCCCGGGGCCCGCCTGACAGATATTCTGCATCGCCTGATACACCTCTGCCGCCGTTGCCCCCGGACGGGCGGCCTCTTGGCCAGCTTGCGTTGCTTCACGCAGGCGTTGATAGCCTGCAGCAACCGCCGGGTCAGGCCGGCCAACCACAAAGTTGCGGTCGTAGTCACAAAAGTATCCCTGATGCACCAAGCCGGTATCCAGCATCAGAACATCTCCGCTCTGCAAAGGCCTGGGCGTCGCCGGGGAAATCACATCATCATAGCCCAGCGATCCTGCGCCCCCAGCCAGATACGGCACCCAGTCGGCCCCCTCTTCGAGACAGAGCCGTTGGAAATTGCGGAACACATCGGACAATGGTGTGCCACGCCCCGCGATTTCGCCCACCCGGTCAAAGGCTCGGCCTGCAATCCCACAGGCTGTTTCGATCAAGGCAACTTCAGCTTGAGACTTGATCGCGCGCAAAAGTGCAACCAGCCCCCCATCAGCATCGATCCGCATCGGAGCAATCAGGTCTTGGACACGGTGGAAGTCCTGCAGCGGCATGCGAAGCTGCGTCTCATAACCCATGGGCATTGCGATGCGCTCTGTGCCGATTTCCCGCAAACACTCGGCAAGCAGCGTAACGCCATCGTCGCCCGGAGTCGGCGCAGGCCAGGTCCGAATGTCGTCGATCCAGGTCTTGGCCATCAATGCCCCGCCGATCGCCGGGATTACGGCCACTGGTTTGCCAGAGGCGGGAATGACGAGGAACCAAGGCCGCGACGGGCTCTCCCAAAACCGGGTAAGGTACCCGGTGAAATAACGCACGTCCGCCTCACTCGTCAGCAAGAGCGCGTCAAATCCGGCCTTGCCCATCGCAGCCTGAGCGCGTGCAAGACGGTTTTCAAATTCGGCTTCGGGAAACACCGTCATGGGCTTTCCTTTCTATTCCGGCTCTTCGCTGAGAATGCACAGCACCCGGGACTCTGCATTAATTCCCAGAAGCGCAGGATCACAAAGTGCTGCGGCCAAGCCAGCACCGCCAGACGGCGTGGTGGCCAGACCCGCTTCGGCCAATAGTGGCATTGCCGTTTCTGCCTCCGCCTCGGAAATCAAAGCAAACTGATCGGCATCCCGTGCAAGACCGCGCAACGCAATCAGCGATGGCGCTTTGCAATCCAGTCGCCCCATACACGACACAGGGCCAGTGGTCTCGACCGCCTCGCCCGCCTTTATGGATTCGAAGAGCGCTGGTGCCGCCTGCGGCTCGACAACCACGATCTTGGGACCATCGCCCCAAACTGCCCGGAACAGTGCGGCGCAGGCCCCCGCCAAGCCACCGACACCGGCCTGCAGCATGATATGCGTGGGCGCTTCCATCTGCTCTGTGCATTCAGCGGCCATGGCCAGATAGCCTTCCATCAGACGATGGGGCAGCTCTGTATATCCTTCCCACGATGAATCGCTCAGCAAAATCCAGCCATTTGCGTCGGCGGCCTGCAATGCAGCCTGCATCGACGCCTCATAGTCCGCGCCAGCCCGAACAACTTCGGCCCCTTTGGCACGCAGACGCGCGGCAAAGCCTTCGGGAACGGTTTCGGACAGGTAGACCACAGCCTTTGCGCCAAACAGCGCGGCACCGGCCGCGACGGAAAGCCCATGGTTCCCGGCGCTTGCAGTGGCATAGGTCCGACCCGCCAGTGCGGTCTGGATGTCGCCGCCCGCCTCGGCAGCGTGGTGTGCGATAACATAGGCCGCGCCAAGAGCCTTGAAGCTGCCCAAACCCATGCGGGTTCGTTCATCTTTGACAAAGACCTCTGCAGCCCCAATGTGCGCGGCAAGCTGCGCGGATTGGGCCAATGGGGTTTCCGCATGCGCAGGGCACCGGGCCAGCAGCGCGCGTGGCGCATCCGCGTTATCGCTGGGTACGGGAATATCCGGAATAAGCAGTCCGGTTCCGCGAAGCGGGTTTTTGATGATTTGCATGGGCACCTCCTCGGCGCACCAAACGCCGGAACTTGGGTGCCGTCAAACGAAAACGCCGCGCCCTGGGGGTTAGGGCGCGGCGAAACGTCAGCCTACGATAGCCAGAACCGCGAGCAGGAAAGCGGTCAGGCCCAACAGGCCGAACTGGAGCGCGAACAGCGCGAGTAACACGGTAAAGGTCAACACCCCGCCCAAAACCAAATTGTGCTGCCCCGGCTCTAGCGTCGCGATCTGGGCATCGATCTCTTCGGCGGAGCGACCGGGCCAGAACCCAGCAATCAACAGGGCCACCAAAGCACGACAGAGCTTGGAAAGTGGTGTGTCTGAGTTTGTTTGCGTTTGCATGGTGTTCCCCGGATGTGAGCAGCGTTTTATGTCTGCTCAAGTCTTACCACCGGCCCCAATTTCATCGCAAAGGCGCTTACGCTTAGCTGCAAGCCCGAATAGGTTACAAACATATCCAAAAGGAGATTGCCCATGACTGATCTCGACTTTTCCTGCAAATGCGGGGCCATGGAATGGCGAATCCTTGATGGCAAAGCAGGCAAACACATCGCCTGCTATTGCGCGGACTGTCAGACATCAGCGCGCCATCTCGGGGCTGCGGACTATCTCGACGCCAGCGGTGGAACCGAGATCTTTCAAACCACGCCGTCCAACATGAAAATAACCCAAGGCCCTGAACATCTGGCGCTGATGCAGCTTGGCCCGAATGGTCTGTTCCGCTGGCATGCAGGATGCTGCGGCACACCATTTGCCAATACCGTCAAAACACCAAAATTCTCATTTTCCGGGATGGTTCTGCCTGCCGGATACGGCTCACTGGGGCCCGTGACAGCGCATGTGCAAACCAAAGCCGCGAACCCGCCCGTGAAGGAACATGGCTTTGCGGCAACCGGTTTGGCCATTTTGTGCAGAGTGTTGGGCGCCCGGATCACTGGCAATTGGCGCGACACGCCATTCTTTGACGAGTCGGGCGCACCTGTTGTTGCCCCTGTCGTCATTTCCAAATCAGACCGTGACGCTGCGCGCCCTGCCCCCCGGCTCTAAGACAGTTCATATGCCACAGGGCAATCCAAGCGCCAATTCGCGGCTCTGGCATCATCCGGGCCGGACATTTCTACGCTCCGCTCTTTCCCCTCCGTGCACGGTGTCGTAAAGAGCGCGCATCGCCACCCCGGGGGACCGCATGCAAGAGCCAGCCATCACCGAAGACCTGATTGCAGCACACGGTATCAATGCCGACGAATACGCTGAAATCCTGCGCATCATGAACCGAGAGCCGACCTTTACCGAACTGGGTATCTTCTCGGCCATGTGGAACGAGCACTGTTCGTACAAATCCTCCAAAATCCACCTCAAGAACCTGCCGACCTCTGGTCCGCAGGTGATCTGTGGCCCCGGCGAAAACGCGGGTGTGGTCGACATTGGTGATGGGCAGGCCGTGGTCTTCAAAATGGAAAGCCACAACCACCCTTCGTATATCGAACCCTATCAGGGCGCGGCCACAGGCGTCGGTGGCATCCTGCGCGATGTCTTTACCATGGGCGCGCGGCCCATCGCTGCGATGAATGCGCTGTCTTTTGGCGAAAAGGACCACCCCAAGACCCGCCAGCTGGTGCATGGCGTCGTCGAAGGCGTCGGCGGCTATGGCAACGCATTTGGTGTTCCCACCGTTGGCGGAGAGGTTCGGTTTCACCCCGCGTACAATGGCAACTGCCTCGTCAATGCCTTTGCCGCTGGTCTCGCGGATGCGGACAAGATTTTCTATTCTGCCGCCTCGGGTGTCGGACGCCCCGTCGTCTATCTGGGCGCCAAGACCGGCCGGGATGGCGTCGGCGGTGCGACCATGGCTTCGGCGGAATTCGATGAATCGATCGAAGAAAAGCGCCCGACCGTTCAGGTTGGTGACCCTTTCACCGAAAAGCGTCTGATGGAAGCCACGCTGGAGCTGATGCAGACCGGCGCCGTGATCTCTATTCAGGACATGGGCGCAGCGGGCCTGACCTGTTCCGCCGTTGAGATGGGCGACAAGGGCGGACTGGGCATTCGGCTCGATCTGGAAAAAGTCCCGCAGCGCGAAGAAAACATGACCGCCTATGAAATGATGCTGTCGGAATCCCAAGAACGGATGCTGATGGTTCTGGATCCTGCCAAAGAGGCCGAAGCTAAGGCCGTGTTCGACAAATGGGACCTCGATTTTGCCGTCGTTGGCGAAACCATCGACGAAGATCGCTTTCTCATCGTTCACAATGGTGAAGTCAAAGCCGACATGCCGCTTTCGCGCCTGTCCTCATCTGCCCCTGAATATGACCGCCCGTGGGAGCCGACAGCCCCCGCAGAGCCTCTGGAAGATGTGCCCCAGATCGACGGCATCGATGGTTTGCGGGCGCTGATCGGCAGCCCCAACTACTGTGGTCGTTCATGGGTCTACGAGCAATACGACAGTCAGGTTATGGCCGACACGGTGCGCATTCCGGGCTTTGGATCGGGCGTGATCCGCGTACACGGCACAGACAAAAAGCTGGCCTTCACCTCGGACGTAACCCCCCGCTACGTGCGGGCCAACCCGATTGAGGGTGGCAAACAGGCTGTGGCCGAAGCGTTCCGCAACCTGTGCGCCGTTGGCGCCCAACCTTTGGCAACCACCGACAACCTCAACTTTGGCAACCCCGAAAAGCCGGAAATCATGGGCCAGTTTGTTGGCGCTCTGAATGGCATCGGGCAAGCATGCACTGCGCTCGACATGCCAATCGTCTCTGGCAACGTGTCGCTCTACAATGAAACCGACGGTCAGGGCATTCTGCCCACACCAACCATCGGCGCAGTTGGCCTGATCAACGCGGAAGAAGAGCCCATCCTTGGTTATGCACGCGATGGACATGTGGCCCTGCTGATCGGTGACGGCGAAGGCCATCTGGGACAATCGGCCCTTCTGGCTGAGGTCTTCAACCGTGAAGAAGGCGACGCACCAACCGTTGATCTGGAAGCCGAACGCCGCAATGGCGATTTCATCCGCGCGCAGCGGGATCTGATCAAGTGTTGCACAGACCTAAGCGATGGTGGTCTGGCCCTTGCCGCCTTTGAAATGGCCGCCGCCTCAGGTGTTGGCGTTCAGCTGGATGATGATGCGACCCCCGCTCTCTTTGGTGAAGATCAGGGCCGCTATCTTGTGGCTTGCAACTTTGATCAGGCCGAAGCGCTGATGATTGCAGCAGGTCAGGCTGGCGTTCCGGTCACAAGCGTTGGTCGCTTTGCTGGGGACACTGTGAAGTTCGGCAACAGCGAAGCCCCTCTGAGCGATCTGGTTGACCTGCACCAATCCGCTTTCGGCGAACATTTCGCCTGAGTTCTGCAACAAAAAAACGGGGCCGATCATACGGCCCCGTTTTTCTTTGATCCGATTTCGGCAGGGAAATCGTGCCTCAGTTGCAAGGCTGAGCGGTTTAGAAAATGTAATCGCTTTGATCAATCTGCGTGTAGTTGAAGTCTTCCAGAACGACTTCTGCAAGCATGTCACCAGACATCGTATCGAAAAACTGTAGGATTGTGTCACCGTCAGCGTCGGCCAAATAGCCCACATACTGCCCACCAAACGGGTTTGCCGGATTTATCCCGAATGCAGAAACATCGATCTGATCGATACCGTCTTCAAAGTCGGTAATAACAAGCCGATCCGTATCCGGGCCAACGACAAACACATCGGCGCCTGATCCACCAGTGACTGTGTCGCTGCCTGCACCCGCGTCAATCGTGTCATCACCGCGACGGCCAAAGATCAGCTCATCTGCGCTGCTCCCAAACAAGAAATCATCACGATTGCTTCCGCGAATGGTGCCGCCGGTGCTTCCGCCTCCGCCATTGCCACCGTTGCCGTTTCCACCTCTGGGCATGAAATACTCCTTTACATCAATTATCTACAATGATGCCCAATGGCTACTTTTGAACGGCGTTCAGGAAAAGTACAGAAATCCATACTTCGATTTACCCCCTTTTCGCGCAGCCCTGCCCGCCCCATATAAGGGCCATGCTCAAGTTCTCTCCGATCATCCTTGCGGTTCTCTACGCACTGGTCATGTACCGTTTTTCCGCTTGGCGAACTGCTAAGGAACTGGATGCGCGGTCTACCGAGCTCGCCGACCCTCAGCTAAAGAAGCTGACGGATCGAATGGCAGCCTCGCTCGATCTGCCGCGCGTGCGGGTGCATATCTATGAAATCGATCCGGTCAACGGGCTGGCCGCGCCGGACGGGCGTATCTTCATCACCCGGGGCTTCTTTCGCAAATATCAAAACGGCGAAGTCACGGCCGAAGAATTGGCCTCGGTCATTGCGCACGAACTGGGCCATGTCGCACTGGGTCATTCCAAGCGGCGCATGATCGACTTTTCCGGTCAAAATGCCCTGCGCACCGCGCTGGCCATGGTGCTGTCACGCTTCCTGCCCGGCGTTGGTGTCTGGATAGCCAACGGACTGACGACCTTGCTGGCGGCCAAACTCTCTCGTTCTGATGAGTATGAAGCGGACGAATACGCCGCAGCGTTGCTGACCAAGGCCGGAATTGGCGTTGAGCCGCAAAAGTCTCTCTTTCACAAGCTCGAAGCACTGACGCAGGCACGATCCGGCGCTGCGCCTGCATGGCTAATGTCTCATCCGAAAACCGAAGAGCGGATCGCGGCACTGGAAAAGCTGGAAACCCGCTGGCAATCCTGACGGGTCAGGCGTCGAGCAGTTCGAATTCCGTACTCGCCACATCCATTCCGTTGATCTGAATGGTTAAACCGTGAGTACCGGGATAGAGCCGAAAGGTTGTCGCATTGCCCTTGAACTTGTGTTGTTTGCTCAGAACCAGCGGTTTACCCGCCTCCAGACCAGTGGATTTCAGCTTAAAGACTTTTTCAGCCTCTCCCTTGGGTCTGGCAAAGCGCAAACGATAATCCACCATGACCGGCAGAGCCTCCGGGCTTTGCACGCTCACATCAAACTCAAGCGCTGATCCGATTTTCACGGATGTAGTGCGCAATGTGATCTTCGCTTCCACGGCTCCAGCCCGATAACCCAGCAGATCCAGCGCGCCGCGCTCTCCCCGTTTGACGGCTGTGCGCAGCGCATGCCGGGTGATCCAGTCCATTTCCTTGGCGGATTGCCGCCCTTCCTCAGCCCAACCCTTCAGGCGCGTGACAACGTCGTCAGGGATGATGCGGGACAGGTCGTTCATGTGATTGGCCACCGACCGCGTGACAAACCGCGCCCGGTCCGCATGCAACCGATCCAGAAAGCGTAACGGCACATCCGGGGCCAAGGTGATATTGGCCGCCCAAGGCAGACGCGGCCGCGTGCCTTCACTGACCAGACGGCGCACATGGTAGTTGTCATCAACAGACCATTCATCCAGCCGCTTCAGCGTTTCCTCCGGCCACCGGTTCAGGAATGGGCGAATGTAGAATTCCATGGAAAACCGCTTGGTCGCCTCATAGAGCAAGTCCAAAGCGCGTTCCCTGTGCTCTTCCATCCCATGCCGCACCGCCAGAATGCCCGGAACTGCGTGGATAAAGCGCCCAAAGTCGTCATCGCTGCGTTCGGGATCAAGCATGGACGGCATCGCCGCTTCCATTGCCTCTGCCATGGCCGGAAAATCCTGTGGCAACTGGGTTTCGAGGCAGGTTGCGATCCAGTCCAGCCGCTCCAACAGCCCGCGCCCGTCAAACCCTGCCAGAACCTCGGCAGAAAACCGCTCTGAGTCAAAACCGGGCAACACCGAATGCTCACGGGCCAGATCCCCGACACTTTCGGCATTAAACAATTGGTCTGAAAGCGAAAAACCCGCGCCGCCCCCCTGCCCGTCTGGTCCTCTTGCCATGCTAGCCCTTCTTTGATTTTCAAACGTCACCACTGCCGGCCCAAGGCGGGCGGGGGCATAGCCCCCTCACCAATCCACGCAATGGGGATCAAATGGTTGCGTTGATCCCCCCGCCATCAAGCAGGATGTTCTGCCCGACGATATAGCCCGCATGCTGCGAGCACAGGAACGCACACATGGCCCCAAATTCTTCAGAGGTGCCGTATCGGCGAGCCGGAATAGTCTCAAACCGAGCCGCCCGCGCCTCTTCGGCCGTGGTATTCTGGCTGCGCGCCGTGTTGGCATCCAAGGTGCGAATACGGTCGGTATCATGAGCCCCCGGCAAAAGGTTGTTCACGATCACGCCAAAGGGCGCCACCTGCCGCGCTGTGCCCGCCACATAACCGGTGAGCCCGGTGCGGGCCGCATTGGACAGACCCAATTGCGGGATTGGCGCCTTGACCGACTGGCTGGTGATGTTGACCACACGGCCCCAGCCCTTGTCGGCCATCTTCGGCATCAACTCTGTCATTAGCGCGATAGGCGTCAACATATTGGAATCCAGTGCGGCGATGAAATCCTCCCGCCCCCAGTCGCTCCAAAGCCCCGGTGGCGGTCCCCCTGCGTTGTTCACCAGAATGTCCAGCTCCCCGGCCGCCGCGAGCACCTCCGCGCGCCCGTCCTCTGTGGTGATATCCGCCGCAACCGTTTGAACACCCACGCCAAACCGGCTGCGGATGTCATCGGCCGTTGCCTCAAGCGCTTCTGCGCCACGGGCGTTCAGAACCAGATTGACGCCAGCCTCGGCCAAGGCTTCCGCACAGCCGCGCCCCAGTCCCTTGCTCGAGGCACAAACCAGCGCCCGTTTTCCCTTGATGCCCAGATCCATTTCCAAATCTCCCCAATGGTGTTGAATTGTATCCCGATGGCCGACAAAAGCCCCGTCTGCTCCCATTTGATGACACATTCACAAACCATACAATCCTCGTTACAGTTTTCCTTTGTGAATGCGTCCCAAACCAGAGTCTGAGCCACATGTCTCTTTCCGCAAGTCAGCGCCCGATCCAAAGCCTTTCAGTTTATCGCGCTGAAATGCTGCGCGTTATCAATGGCGCGAACCTTGGCGATGCTCTGAGTTTTGCCGACGAAGTCATCGAAGACGACGTCTACCGCCTGTCCCCTCTTGCAGCCACCTCCCAGCTGACGGTCATCGCCTCGGCACAATCGCCCTTTGAGGTTGCAGCCGACAGCGAACTGGGCGCGCCCGGCGCACAGGTGCATCTGGACAGTTGCCTGACTCTGATGTCCGGCGACGGCCAGACCACGGAAATTCTGGTTCTGGTCGAAGTTGACGATCAAGGCGATGTCACACAGGTCTACGCCCTTCCGCTTGCGCCGATGCTGCCGCAGTCCGACCACGTTCTGGTTGGTGTAAACCGCGAAACCGCCATGCAGCGCTTTGCGCAGGTGGCCTGTGTTTCCTTCACTGCAGGCACTCTGATCACCATGGCCTCCGGCGCTCAGGAGCCCGTGGAAAACCTCAAGGTTGGCGACCGCGTTCTGACCCGGGACGATGGCCCGCAGGAAATCCGCTGGATCGGCCACCAAACCGTACGAGCCGTTGGCGCGTTTGCCCCGATTGCCATTCGCGAAGGCACATTGAACAACACCCGGGATCTGGTCGTCAGCCCGGACTTCCGGCTGTTCATCTATCAGCGTCGGGACCGGCTTGGCGCAGGTCGTGCGGAATTGCTGGTCCGCGCGCGCCATCTGGTCAACGGAGACACGATCAAACGCCTGTCGGGCGGCTTTGTCGACTATTACCAGATGCTCTTTGACAACCACCAGATCATCTATGCCGAGGGCATCGCTGCGGAATCGCTGCTGGTCGACACCCGGACCAGCGGTGTGTTGCCCGAAGAGCTGAACGACCGGCTGACACAGCTGATCCCCGGCCACCGCAAAACCAGCCACCGCGAACTTGAGGTCCAGGAGGCGCTGTTGGCACGGCCAGACGCTGCCGAGATTTTACGCAAATCATCAACCAACTGACGCGGCCCGTTATCCGTAGAAGAACTCTTCGCGCACAATCTTGCCTTCTGCGACGTGGTAAACCGCGACTTCCTTCATGTCGAAGCTTTCACCGCTGGCCTTCTCGTGCCCCTGCACTTCGAAAATCACGGCAAAACGGTCATCTCCGTGGATCATCGGATCACTGACCTGACCGCCTGTGACTTCAAAGGTCTCAGCCCACCAGCTGTGCTTGGCGCGGATGCCGTCCAAACCTTTGGTCTCACGACCGTTGCCTTGGTCCATGGCCTCGACGGACACGGCGTCGGGGGCATAAAGACGCTCCAGATTGACGCTTTCCTGATTTGTGCGGCAGCCTTCCACCAATTCATTTGCAATCGCTTTGATATCCATCAATCCCTCCAAATGTTCTATTTATGTTCTCATGAATAACGCAGCCCTTAACAGTTTAGCAAGTCTTTCAGTTAAAACCCTCAGCGCCGGCAGAAATTAGCCAATGAACCCGTCTGCCGTTGTACCAGCGGCTGCGAAAAGCCACGCGCGCCGCTTGAGCGACACGCCCAATGGCTTCTCATTTTCAAAAATACGCAAAACCCGCCATCTGCCAGCCGCACCCACAACCGCCAGCTTTGTGCATGGATTGTGCATCTTGCGATTCCGCGTTACGCAGCCGCCATGTCCGACACGCAGACCGCCACCAACCGCCCCGCCCTGCCCGCCGAGATTGCCCGGCGGCGTACCTTTGCCATTATCTCGCATCCGGATGCGGGTAAGACGACGCTGACCGAAAAGTTCCTGCTTTATGGTGGTGCGATCCAGATGGCGGGACAGGTGCGTGCCAAGGGCGAAGCGCGGCGCACGCGCTCAGACTTCATGCAGATGGAAAAGGATCGCGGCATCTCCGTTTCGGCATCTGCGATGTCGTTTGATTTCAAACACTTCCGCTTTAATCTGGTGGACACCCCCGGTCACTCCGACTTTTCCGAAGACACGTATCGCACACTGACTGCGGTGGATGCTGCCGTTATGGTGATCGATGGGGCCAAGGGCGTCGAAAGCCAGACGCAAAAGCTCTTTGAGGTTTGCCGTCTGCGCGATCTGCCGATCCTGACCTTTTGCAACAAGATGGACCGCGAGGCGCGCGACACCTTCGAGATCATTGACGAGATTCAAGAAAACCTCGCCATCGACGTGACACCGGCCAGCTGGCCAATTGGCATGGGCCGCGATTTTCTGGGCTGTTACGATTTGCTGAACGACCGGCTTGAACTGATGGACCGCGCCGACCGCAACAAGGTCGCGGAAACCATCACGCTGAATGGCCTGGACGATCCGGCCATGGAAGACCACATCCCCGCAGCCCTGTTGGAACAGTTGCGCGAAGAAGTGGAAATGGCGCGCGAATTACTGCCAACACTTGATCCGCAATCGGTGCTCGAAGGGCACATGACCCCGATCTGGTTTGGCTCGGCCATCAACAGCTTTGGCGTTCAGGAACTGATGGAAGGGATTGCAACCTACGGGCCCGAACCACAGCCGCAGCGCGCAAGCCCGCGCGAGATCGCCCCTGAGGAAAAAAAGGTCACTGGCTTTGTCTTTAAGGTGCAGGCCAACATGGATCCAAAACACCGTGACCGGGTGGCCTTTGTCCGGCTGGCTTCAGGTCATTTCCATCGCGGTATGAAGCTGACCCATGTGCGCAGCAAAAAACCCATGGCGATCTCGAACCCGGTACTCTTTCTGGCCTCGGATCGGGAATTGGCCGAAGAGGCCTGGGCCGGGGACATCATCGGCATTCCGAACCACGGCCAGTTGCGCATCGGCGACACACTGACCGAGGGCGAAATGCTAAAGGCGACCGGTATTCCCAGCTTCGCACCTGAATTGCTGCAAAGCTGTCGGGCGGGCGATCCGATGAAAGCAAAGCACTTGGAAAAGGCCTTGATGCAATTTGCCGAAGAAGGTGCGGCCAAGGTCTTCAAACCTGCCTTTGGTTCGGGCTTTATCGTCGGCGTTGTCGGCGCACTGCAATTCGAAGTGCTGGGTAGCCGGATCGAATTGGAGTACGGCCTGCCCGTCCGCTTTGAAGGCAGCCAGTTTACATCTGCCCGCTGGGTGCATGGTCAAAAGGATGCGGTGGAAAAATTCACCAATGCCAACAAGCAGCACATCGCCCATGACCATGATGGGGACGTCGTTTACCTGACACGTCTGCAATGGGACATCGACCGGGTTGAACGGGATTATCCGGATGTGACGCTTTCCGCGACCAAGGAAATGCTGAACTGATCGCAACCGTTTTGCCCGCGATCTCCTTCTGCGGGCAAAAAAAATGAAATTTCCATTAAACCGGGCAATTTAATTTGACCCTAGGTAAGTAAGATCAGACGCTCGCCTCACCCAAAAGGAGAGTGTCATGGTTAACTCAACAACCAATAGTTCAAATACATGTAAGAGTATCATTGGTTTAGGCCTTGTTTGCGCCGCAGGTCTCGGCGCGGGTCCCCTGTCAGCTCAGGTCGTGCTTCCGACAGACGCGCAGGTCACCTGCGGGGTGGATCAGACGGCGTTCAACAGCTGGTTCAGCGGTGGGACAGCCACTGCTGGTGGCGCGGTCGAACCGGCCAACGGCTTTGACTTTCCGCCCCCTGCGACCAACACCAAGTGCGATTTCTACAAATGGGGCGCACAGATGTTCCTGTGGCTGACATCCCCGGATTCAGCAGGCGGCGTGGTTGTTGACGGTGCGCAGTTTTACGACGTTGTGCCGGATGGCAGCGGCAACCGGAAATTCATCCAGAACGGATCATCAGACAATCTGATGCAGCTACGCAGCGTGAAATCCATCACCTCCGAAGGCACGGGTCAGGCTGGTGGCGGCGATGTCCTGATCAACGCAAACAATTCTCTGGTCTACTACGGCGTGCATGCAAACGATATCTACGCATGGTTCCGAACTGGCACCGTGAATGGCGCGCTGAGCGAACTGGGCGATGACTTTCCCACCACCGAGGATCAGGTCAATCTGATCGTCGAATACGCGATCGACAACGGTGCGGAAATCACGGACACGCGCGCCAGCACAATGGAGCTTAAAACCTCTTGGGTGGATGCCTCAACCGTGACCAAGGCAGACTTTGTGACTGCGCAGGCCGTGGTTCCGACATATGACGAAACCGGGGACACCTGGGTTGTGACCGGAACCGAAACCATAGAGCTGGCCCTGGTGGGCATGCACATCGCGGCGCCGGTGTTGGGGCATCCCGAACTGGTCTGGATCAGCTATGAGCACATCAACAACGCGCCCATGGCCGACTATGTCTACACCACAACTGGCGGCGATCAGTCGTTGGTGGCCTACAATGCCAGTGGCACATGGACCTTCGATGTTGACGCAACATACACGCCAGATGTGATTGTTCCCAATGCCGCACAGCAATCTGATGGCAGCATCAAGGCCAAGAACGGCGGCCCGATCGGACCGGTCAAAGTGGCGCAAAAGAACCCATGGGGTGTTGCGCCAGGACCGAACAACGATGCAGGAAACAACACAGATCTGGTGTCGTTGAACGTCTCGGTGATGGGGATGTTATCAGCACTGTCTGATGTCCGCGCGAACTACTATCAGATTGGCGGCATCTGGACGTCCGAAGGCCAGCTTCCGCTGAGCGGAACAGACGGAACGATCCGCGGCGGTTTACGTTTGGCCAACTCGACGATGGAGACGTTCCACCAGTATCCCGATCACAACGGGTTCACATCGGAAAACTGCTTCACGTGCCATTCGGTGTCTGATCGCACCAGCCCCGGGGTCAATGTCAGCCATATCTTCGGCTCGCTTAACCCGCTTGGCAGCAACTAAGCCCTGCAAAACAGCAAACAGGCGCGCGAATATTTCGCGCGCCTGTTCTATGAAGTCGTCGTGGATTACCGCTTTGCGTCCAAGACCCCGATCAGAACAGATCAAGGGCCTCTTGGATTTCCACGTTGAGATCAGCCAAGACACCTTCTGTGACATCCGCAGATGCGTCACCCGCCGGGGCCGCCCCTGCGTCCGCAGGCGAAACGGCCGCTGGCACTATGATGGCCGCCTCGGAATCAACCTGCGCGTCACGGGCCGCAGAAAAGGCGATACTGTCCGCCGAGCCGCCAGACGCTGCAACAAGGCCCAAAAGGTCCAACGATGGTGCAGGCTGTACATCAGCGCCGCCACTGCCATTGTCGCCGGTGTAAAGCTCGCCAAGGTCCGATCCAAAGGTGCCACTGGTTGGCGCAGTCACTGTTGGGGTCGAACCCGGTCCGGTTGCGTAGCCTTTGATCGGGAACCCACCCGGGACAGCATTCATGATTTCAACAAAGGTGCTGTTAGACAAAAGTGGATGATAGGACGGTGTGTAGCTACTGGAAGCGCTGCATACGAGACACATGGATTAAGACCCCAATGAAAAAACTGCTATGCGATGACTTAGCATAACCAACGTCATCCATGAACATCAATATGCGGCACTGACTGGAATCTTGCCACCGCACGGACGGAAATCAAACACCCCTTCTGTCTTCTGGCGGTCTGGAGACGCAACACAGGAATGCACAAGCTAGAGCAGCGCCATCAAGCGGGCTTTTTCGCCCAGATCATCCGGGCGCGAGATCGCCTCGGCCAGATCTTCCAGTGATTGGATCGAATGGCCTGCGCGAAAACTGTGGACATGGGGCAGCATGGCCCGAATGCCCGTCGCTTTTGGTGCAAACCCTTCCCATCGCAACAGGGGATTGAGCCAGATCAGCCGACGCGAAGACAGGTGCAGGCGTTCCATTTCCTTTTCCAAGGCCCCCACGTCGTCCCGGTCGAGCCCATCAGTGATCAACAACACAACTGCGCCCTGCCCCATAACCCGCCGCGACCAATCGCGATTAAAGTCATGCAGGCAAGATCCGATCCGGGTGCCGCCTTCCCAGTCCTGCGCCTCGGCCCCGGCCGATTTGAGCGCAGCATCCACGTCACGGGTGGCCAGATGCCGGGTGATGTTGGTCAGCCGGGTTCCAAAGGTAAAGGCATGCACCTTTGCCCAGCCAGCCCCCTTCTCATTGGCCACCGCATGCAGAAAATGCAAAACCATGCGGCTGTATTGGCTCATGGAGCCCGAAATATCGCAAAGCACAACGAGATTGGGCCAGCGTTCGCGTTGCTTGGCCCGTGCGATGGTGTGTATTTCTCCGCCATGACGCAACGCAGAGCGAATGGTCCGCCGCGCATCCATCCGCGCCCCATGCACCGAAGCCTGACGTCGGCGGGACGCAATCGGTTTAACGGGCAAGGTCAGCCTTGCGATCATGCGCTTGGCCTGTGCGATCTCTTCTGTGGACATCTGTTCAAAGTCGAGACTGCGCAGTTTTTCCTCGGACGACATGGTCATCGAGGCGTCAATCTCGATCTGCGTGCCTTCCTCTTCGTTTTCCTGTTCCGGCATCTCGGGCATCTCGTCGCCCAGCAAGGCCTGCGCTGCCCGTTTTTCGGCGGCCTGCGCGCTGCGTTCCTCTTGTACACCGCGGATTGCAGGCAGCATGAAGGACATCATGTGTTCGAGATACCGTGGGTCGCGCCAATAGAGGCGAAAGACCTGCGCAAAGACCCGGCGATGTTCGGGCCGGTTCACAAAACAGGCGTGCAAGGTCCAGTAAAAATCCATGCGTTCAGTAAAGCCCGCTGCTTCGACAGCGCGGATCGCATCGACGACGCGCCCCGGACCAACCGGCAGCCCCGCCCGCCGCAGCGCCCTCGCAAAATGAATAATGTTCTGCGCAAGACGCGGGTGTTCCGGGATTTCTATCGGGGCATATTCAGGCATGGCTGTTCATTTGGGGGCTCTGCCCCCAAACCCCCGGGATATTTACGGCACAAAGAAACACTAGGCGACATCGAGCGACTGAGACACATTGTCGAGAATGCGCTTGGCCTCGGATCCTTGCAGTTTCTGGATGTCATCTTGGTATTTCAGAATGGCGCCCAGTGTGTCCGAGATCACTTCGGGTGACAGGTCAACCACGTCCAGCGCCAGAAGGCATTTCGCCCAATCGATGGTTTCGGCAACGCCCGGTTTCTTGAAGATGTCCTCGGTGCGCAGAGCCTGAACAAAGGCAACAATCTGATGGGAGAGGGTTTCGGCCACTTCCGGCGCACGCGCGTTGAGAATGTCGACCTCGCGTTCGAAGCCCGGATAGTCGACCCAATGGTACAGGCACCGGCGTTTGAGCGCGTCATGAACTTCGCGTGTTCGGTTGGACGTCAGGATCACGATGGGCGGCTCGGGAGCTTTGATCGTGCCGATTTCAGGAATGGTGACCTGAAAATCCGACAGCGCTTCCAGCAAAAAGGCCTCGAACGGTTCATCCGTTCGGTCCAGTTCGTCGATCAGCAGGATGGGCGCGCCGTTTTCATCCGGGCGCATCGCTTCGAGCAACGGACGTTCAATCAGGAACTCAGGGCCGAACAACTCAGCGTTGAGCGCAGCACGATCTGCGCCGCCGCCCGCTTCGGCTGTGCGAATGGCAATCATCTGAGCCGGAAAGTTCCATTCATAGACAGCCGAGGACGCATCCAACCCTTCATAGCACTGCAGGCGGATCAGTTTACGGCCGAGACAGGCCGCCAATGCTTTGGCAATCTCGGTCTTGCCGACGCCTGCTTCGCCTTCGAGAAACAGCGGACGGCCAAGCTTGAGCGACAGGAAGACGACCGTCGCAAGCGCGCGGCCACACACGTACCCGGTGTCATTCAGGCGCGCCTGGACCTCGTCGATGCTCTGCGGGATTTGGGTCATGATGTCCTCCGTGTTCCCTTTCAACTGCCTGTACAGCCCGCTGCGGTCAATAGCGCCAAGGTCGCACAGAAAACTGCCAAATTCGGGATACGTTGACGGAACTGCGCCAAAATGCGATGATTCGCTCAACAAAAAGCCGGGAACAATGACCCGGGATAAACATGGCGGGACGAGCAGTGATGTCCGGTTTGGTAAAGTCAACGCAGGCGCGGCCTGTGTTTTTGGGTATCGTATGGGGGCAACCATGCGCATAACGGCCGTGACCTGCGTCAAGAACGAAGGCCCATTCCTGCTGGAGTGGATTGCCTTCAACCGGCTGATCGGTGTGACCGATCATCTTTTCTATTCCAATGATTGCAGCGATGGCACAGATGCTCTGCTGGATGCGCTTGGCGATTGGGGCGTGCAGCATCTGCCAAACCCTGCCAAGGGCCGCAACTACCAGATGGAAGCGCTGAAGGACGCCGCCAAGCAAAAGGTTGTCAAGAAAGCCGATTGGGTCTGGATAGCCGATGTGGACGAGTTTCTGAACATCCACGTCGGTGATCACACAATCCCCGCCCTGATTGACGCCTGCGGCAATCCTCAGGCCATTTCCGTGACCTTTCAGTTCTTTGCGAACTGCGGCATCGACCGGTTTGAAGACCGTCCGGTAATCGAGCAATTCACGCGCTCACACAATCCGGATATTTGGTGCTCGGAAACCGCGATTGAGGTCAAGTCACTGATCCGCAAAGATTTTCCACTGCACTACTACGGCGCACATCGTCCATTTTTCAAGGAAAAGCTAGACAAGGACAAACGGCCAAGCTGGACTGACGGTTCGGGCCGAAAGGTGCAGCACAAGTTTCATGTGGCCGCCAATCCAAGGCGCATCCGCAAATTCCCCGCTGCCAATGCCCGTGAATTTGCGACGCTGAATCACTATGCCCTGCGATCGCTGGACAGCTATCTGGTCAAAAATGACCGGGGCGATGTGAACCGGGAAAATCGCGCCTTTGATGACACCTATTGGCGCGAACGCAACGATCCGGCCTGGGAAGACACGTCGATCCAACGCTACCTGCCGGGCCTGCAAAAAATGCTGTCCGAGATGAAGAGCGACAAGAAAATTGGGGCATTGCATGACGAAGCTTGCCGGCTTCATGCCGAAAAGCGTGATGCCTTGATGGCGCAGGACTCATACGCAGAGATGTATACGCACCTCAAATCCTTGCCGACCTACCCACCGGGTGAATTGGAATTGATCACCGAGTTGGGATTGGCGTTATGAGGTTGAAACTGGTCAACCTCGGGCTTCCCAAGTCAGGCACGACAACGCTGGCGTTTGCGCTGGAACAGGCGGGCTGGCATGTCGCCGATCACAAGGTGCGGCGCAGTCACACCAAGGACCCGACCATCGCAGGCACCTTTATCGCTCGTCAGCTCTATGAGGCGTATTTTGACAATGGCGATCCATTTGCAACGCTGGGCCACTATGATGCCCTGACAGAAATCAGCGCTCTCAAGGCGGAAACCAGCCTTTGGCCGCAATGCGACTATGCGGTGATCAAGGCCATGCGGATAAACCATCCAAACGTGAAGTTCGTAGCCACATGGCGCCCGGCGGCTGATATTTCGGACAGCATGCGGCGCTGGCAAAACATGGGCAAGGAACGTTTGCCCAAGGGGGCTGTGCCCGGCCTGCCCCGCGGATTTGGCAAGGTTGAACCGGAACGCGTCCGCTGGATTGAAGAACATTATGCGATGCTGCGGGATCTCTTTGGCGATGACCCCCGATATCTGGAGCTTCCCATGGGTGCGCAGGACGCCCGCGACCGGCTGGCGGCGCACATTCAGTGCGACCTGCCATGGTGGGGCAAGCGCAATGTGAATTCCGAAACGAACCCAGCCAGAGGAGCTGCCTGATGCGCATCTATCTGCACATTGGCCCCGATGGCGCCACGTCTGATCGATTGCAACGCGTGCTTGATGCCAAGCGCGACCAGATGCTTCAGAAAGGCGTGCTCTATGCCCGCTCACCGGGCGCGCGAAACCACACGCGGCTGTTCATGGCGGTCACCGATCCCGAAAATGTCGACAGCCTGCGCTTTAACCGTGGGTTCATTTCTACAGAAAAACAGCAGGTTCTGCGTGAAGATGTTCTTCGCAGCCTGACAAGCGAGGTTGAACGGCATTCGCCCGATGTTCTGATCCTGTCATCCCACCAACTGGGGTGTACGTTGGTTTCGCGGTCTGAACTGGAACGGCTGCGGGCACTGTTGCTGCCCTTGTCTGACGATATTCGGATCGTGGCCCATCTGGATGATCCGGCGCGGATGCTGGTCCGGCGCTACAGCGCGCAACTGATCGAAGGCCGGTCCCGTGATCTGAGCCTTGAGTTGGGGTTGAGTGCGGGCAGCTTTTGGGATGCAGCACTGAACACACGCCCGCACAGTGACCCGCAGGGTGGTCAATTCGGCGAGGTGCAGGGTGCTTGTTTCTGGCTTGATTTCAAACGCTTGCAGGACGAATGGGAAGCCGTGTTCGGGGAGGGCAGCGTATCATTCCGCAGCTTTGACATTGACCGTCTCTATGGCGTCTTTGCCACCGAGGAAATCTGCGAAAGCTTTGATCTGGACTTCACCATCGGCAAAGCCGAAGCCGAAGACGCCCCCGCAGAGCCGGCCGCCGCTTGGCTGACGCGGTCACGATTGTTCAATGACGCAGTCCTGCGCCTGCTGGCCAAAGGTGACGTGATCCTGCCCCGGCAGCTTTGGCGCAAATTTCTGGGTGAGATCAAGATCAAGGGCGATCCAATCGCTCCGGGATCTTTGTCAGCACTTTCGATGCGGTTCGAAGCGGATATCAAGGCGCTTTGCAAGGCGCACGGCGGCTTGTCCGCTCAGGCCATGAAACGCGATCGCAAACTGCCGGACTGGACTGAGGCAGACCCGGAAAAAGGGTTCCGGGCCACGCAGTACCTGATGGCCTTTCGCTGGCGTATCAATCAAGCGACCAAAGAAGAACTGGCCAACAAGGCCGCTGATCTTGCGCAGTTGCGCGGAACGGTTCAACCCGACCCCAGCGATACCGACGACGTCGAATCCGATCTGTCGCCAACCGCACAAAAACTCATGCCGCCGCTGGCCAAACAGAACTTCGCCAAACTGCGCACGTCGATTTTTGCACCGCACAATCGTCTGGGCCGCGTAAACGAAGAAGAACTGGCGGCCGCCTACAGCCCGATGGCCCCGCGAAACCTGCCAAAAGGCAGCAGTGGGAACGTCATCGTCGGCTGCATGAAAAACGAGGCCCCCTATATCGTCGAATGGATCGCCTATCACCGCGCAATCGGTGTCGACAATTTCCTGATCTACACAAACGATTGCAGCGACGGCACCTCGGAAATTCTGGACCGCTTGCAGGCCATGGGTGTGATCCAGCACCGCAACAACGACAACTGGAAGGGAAACTCACCCCAGCAGCACGCGCTCAATGCCGCGCTCAAGGAACCGGTCATCAAAAACGCCGAATGGATCATCCATATCGACGTGGATGAGTTCATGAACGTGCGCTGCGGCAATGGCACCTTGGACGATTTTCTGGCCCGCGTGCCCGATGCCACCAATGTCGCCATGACCTGGCGCCTGTTCGGGCACAACGGTGTCACCGATTTGCGCGATGAGTTCGTCATTGATCAATTCGACACCTGCGCCCCCAAATATTGCCCCAAACCGCACACGGTCTGGGGCTTCAAGACCATGTTCCGCAATATTGGCGCCTATGAAAAAATCAGCTGCCACCGCCCGAATAAATTGACGCAAGGCGCTGAAAAGAAAGTGAAATGGGTCAACGGATCTGGCGCAGACATGACGTCAGAGGCGATCAAGAATGGCTGGCGCAGCTCCAAGAAGTCCATTGGCTACGACTTGCTGCAACTCAACCACTACGCGCTGCGAAGCGCTGAATCCTTTCTTATCAAACGTCAGCGCGGCCGCGCGCTGCACGTCGATCGATCCATTGGCATCAACTATTGGATCCGCATGGATTGGTCGGTTCACAAAGACATCACCATCAAGCGGAACATTCCGCGCGTGCGTGCGGAATACGAACGCTTGATGCAAGACGACGACTTGCGCAGCTGGCATGAAAAAGGGTTGAGCTGGCATCGCAAAAAGGCCGACGAACTACACGGCATGCCCGAGTTCGAAGACCTGTACCAGCAGGCTTTGTCCCTGCACCTGACTGAAACGGAGCGGGTCGCCTATGCGCTCGCCCTTGATATGGAGACCTGACATGGACGGAAGTGCAGCAGGGCCACGAAACCCCTTTATCAAATCGCGCGGGCTCAAGATCCCCAAGCATCCCGAGCTGACCACCGGGCGGGTGCGCGGCGCCCTGCGAGAGGGCAATTATGAGCGCAAGGAATGCGACGCAGTGATGCGTGTTGTGCGGGAAGGCGACACGGTTTTGGAGCTGGGCGCAGGGCTGGGCTATATGTCCACGCTTTTGTCGGTCAAGAAAAAGGTCGAAAAAGTCGTTAGTTACGAGGCAAACCCGCAGCTGATCCCCTATATTCATTCGGTGCACGAAGCCAATGATGTCAGCAACGTCGAAGTCCGCAACGCTCTGCTCTGCCCTCGGGCTGGCAAACCAGTTCCGTTCTACATCAGGCAGAACTTTCTTGGCTCTTCGATGGATTATGAGGCCGACCCCGATAGCGTGGTTGAAACCGTCGAGATCGAGAAACACGGGATCAGCCCGACACTCAAGGCCCTGAAACCCAATGTGCTGGTTTGCGATATCGAAGGGGCCGAGGCCGAGGTGCTTCCAGCCGGCGACTGGAGCGATCTGCGCGTGGCGATCATCGAACTGCACCCGCAGTGGATCGGGCAAACCGGTGTTCAGGCGGTTTTCGATGCCATGCAAAAAGCTGGCCTGAGCTATTTCCCGAAAGCCTCGGAAGCCAAGGTCGTTACGTTCATGAAGGGCTGGTAACAGTCATCTCCGGTCCGGACTGGGGGCTCTGCCCCCAGACCCCCGGGATATTTCAGGCACAAAGAAACCCGGGAGCGACACGCTGAAGATCACAGCTGTACTTTGTTTGCGCAACGAAGGCGCGTTTTTGCTGGATTGGCTGGCGCACCATTTGGCCTGTGGTGTCACGCATGTTGTGGCGCTGACCAATGATTGTGATGACGGGACCGACACGATGCTGGACCGGCTGAGCAAGCTGGCCCCGGTCACGCATCTGCGCAACGACGGCCCTTATGACAAGGGCGGCATACAGTTCACCGGATTGAAGCTGGCCGACAAGTGCAAGGCGGTCAAGCAGGCGGACTGGTTGCTGCCACTGGACATTGATGAATTTGTAAACGTGCATGTGGGCGCGCGCAGATTGCCCGATCTGATCGAAGCGTTGCCTGAGGCAACGGCCATCCCCCTGACATGGCGATTGTTCGGAAATGACGGAGTCGTTCGCTACACCGATACGCCCGTGCCGCAGCAGTTTACCAAGGCTGCGCCGGTGGTCATGTACTGGCCATGGCGCGCGGCCATGTTCAAGACGCTCTATCGCAACGATGGCACCTATCGCAAACTCGGGGTGCATCGCCCCCGGAACCCCGATGAAGCGCGTGTGGCCGAGGCCCGCTGGTTCGATGGCGAAGGTCGTGAATTGGATGATCAGTTCCGCACCCGGCGAATCTTTTCCAACTATGGCCAAAGCAACTACAGGCTGGCGCAACTGAACCATTATCCGCTGGGAGCTATGGAAAGCTATGTGCTGAAGGCCGACAGAGGCCGCGCCGTGCATTCCGAGCACACTCTGGGCATGGACTATTGGGTTGAGCGCAATTGGTCGGAAGAGCTGGACACCAGCATTTTGCAATTGGCAGAGCAAACTGCAAACCATCGGGCGCAACTGGCAGAAGATCCGAAACTGGCCAGCCTGCATCAAAGTGCCGTTGCATGGCGGCATGCCAGATTTGAAGCCCTTATGGCGCAAGAGCCCTACCGCGCCTTGTTCGCACGGCTGTTGATGACGCCACCGGCCCGCCCGGTCAGCAAATCCGCCGCGCAGTTTCTGGCAACCCATGCCACGCGGGCCAGACTGAGCAAGGATGTTCAGGTCTAGGGCAGCAGCGCCAGGGCCCACCCCAGAACCGCGATCCCGGCGAAGGGCAAAGACAGCAGAAACCCGACCAGCAAAGCGGCCGCTGGTGTCGGCCTTACGCGGCAGGCTGTGACGGGACGGTTTTGTTCAAGGTGATTTAACATAGGGCCATTAACGCAGTTGAAACTTGCCATGGCGTTAATGCACCCATGACCTGTGATCTGCCCCTGCCCTTGCCGCAATCTGTTCCGTTCGCGAAAACCTGTACGGCGCTTGGCCTTCCTGTCAGACATCACAAACAGCAATGCGCCGGGCGGGTCACCCTGTCGTGGCAGGTTCAATCCCGCACGCTTCCTCTTCTGGGTCGGATTGATTTAATCTCGCGCGGGCCCGTGTCCCAAGATCCCCAACACAGCATTGATTGGCTGTGGCGCTGGCAGCGCTGGCACGATGGGCGGCCGCTGGTGCTGAATGCGGAAAACCTCAGCGCCACGGTGCTGCGCGGGGCTGGTTTCTGGCCAGTGATGACGCCTGCGAGCCTCGCCATCTTGCCATTGCGCGATGAACAGGCCATGCGCGCGGCTCTGGCGCAGAAATGGCGCAACCGGTTGAACCGCGCGCTCGCGCAGGGGGTTTCGATCTCACGGCATGATCTGAAGAGCGGTCACTGGATCCTGCAGGCTGAGCGGCAGCAGGCCCGCGCCAAGCGGTACAGGGGGTTGCCACCAGAATTCTGCGCGGCCTACGCCCGGGTCAACCCCGGCCATGCTGCCGTTTTCGAAGCGCGCAGGAACGGTGCGCCAGTCGCCGCAGCTGCATTTTTGCGCCACGGCGCGATGGCCACTTGGCAAATGGGGTATTCAAGCCCCGCCGGAAGGCGATGCAACGCGATGAATGCCCTGCTATGGCGCGCGGCCCTTTGGCTAAAAGAGCAGGGACACAGCCTGCTGGATTTGGGAACACTCAATGCTCAGGACGCCCCCGGCCTCACGCACTTCAAGCGCGGCACAGGGGCGCAAATTCGAACACTTTCAGGCACTTGGCTGCATATGGGGTCTCTCGCACCACTGGCGCGCAGGTTGCCGATCCGCTTTGCGGCCTAGAACCGACTGCAGATCAGTTGCCAAGCATCCATTGACCTTCGGGCCAGAACGCATGGAAGGCAAAGGCGAACATCAGGTCATGCGGCAGGTCCCGCCCCTCAGCATCGCGCACTCGCACTGATCCCACGTCGCGCCCTTTGGCAATGGACGATGCGTCCAGCGCCGAAGACTGACCGGAACGCCATGTCAACGTAATACCAGCCTCGGTGATGGCTTCTTCACGGGCCAGCCGGTCCATTGGCCATGCGCGATCTCCCACACGGACCACCCGCATCAGCGACGGGATGTCATGCGGCGGTGGATCACCGGAATACAAAAACGGCTTGGTCGAGCTGTCGTAGCGCCGGTAGGGATTTTGGCCATATGGGCGCGGCCATGCCGGCTCTGCCATGACCAAACCTTCGGGATTACGCGCCTTGAACTCATCCCAGCTTTCCATCCAGCTGGCGACCTGTTTCAATTCCTGCCCCAGCAAATCGCCGACGATCGCCTCTCCCATGGCCTGTTGCCACCAGCTTTGGGTTTCGCGGTCATACATGATCATATCGGAATTGCGCAGTTTGCCTGAGACACCGAAGGTCAGCACCTTGCCAGCAACCCGACGATCAAATGTCAGCGCTGAGTTGCACAACGGACAAAAGGTAACGGCAACCGGTACGCCGCCCACCGTATCATTGACGATTTCATGCCATGTCAAATAGCGGATGGGATAGGCGCGTGGCGTGTGGCCGCCCAGCTCGACGGTAATGACAGGCTCGGTGCCACCAATGCGCATTTCCTGCCCTGCTTTCATGAACGACGGATCGCTCAGCGCAGGGATGCCATCCTTTGGCGGACCGCCCGAGATCACCTCAACCCAGTTTCCCACTGAGGTCTTTTCGAAATTGGTGTCAGGCCATTCGTGTTGCCAGAACTCCGGGCTCGCGGTGGCCGAGGTGGCAAAGAACAGGGCAAAAGCAGCAGCGAAAAAGCGCATGGACAGGTCCTCCTTGTGGCAATCATGCCCCAAGCACAGGGTTCTGCACAGCCCGCTGCACGCGCTTGTGATCTGCCGGGATCAGGAAGCGGTCACGTCGTGACCGTAGAGCCAGTCGAATTGTCTGAGCATCCGAACTGGTGCGGCGCGGCCCAAGACCGACAGGCCGGCATGCGCAATGGATCGCACCAGCGGATTGCGCAGGTGATACTTGCGGGCATTGCCATTAGCCGTTTTGATGACACGTACGACACGATCCCTGCGTAGGGCCTGATACCGTTTGAGTGCCGCAAAAGGGTCGTCGTCCTGATCCAGACAGGCCGTCAGCACCCAAGCATCTTCCAGCGCCATATTGGCCCCTTGCGCAAGAAACGGCAAAGTCGGATGCGCTGCGTCCCCCAGAAGAGCCACGCCCTGCGCGTGCCAGACCGGCGCCACGGGATGCCTGAACAATCCCCAGACGCCGGGGTGCGCTACAGCCTTCAACAAGGCGGCACAGTCACCGCCAAAATCGCCAAAGGTTGCTCGCAGCTCATCGGCATCGCCAGTTTGGCTCCAGCCTTCGGCGGTCCAGACGTCGCGTTCTTCGACGGCAACCAGATTGACGCAGCTTTCATCCCGAAGCGGATAACTCACGAGATGTCGGCCCGGCGCCATATGAACGCGAGCTTCTGCCGGATGCCCGACGACGTTCGGCACAATCGCCCGCCATGCGACCTGCCCGGTAAAGAACGGCTCAGCTTTGCCGTTCAAGGCCGGGCGCACAACCGAATGCAGCCCGTCGGCGCCCACCACCAGTTCGGTCTCGATGCAACACCCTGTGGCCAGCCTGACCTGCGGGCGTGTGCCGGGGCGCACTTCGGTTGCCTGCTGCAAGAGCCTGATCTGCACACCGGACGCACGCGCGGCATCGGCCAACAGATCGATCAGATCAGCCCGGTGCACAAAACGGTAATCCTGCCCCTTGGGCAGCAGTCCCAGATCCAAAGATGTGATGTCGCGCCCCTGCGCATAGTCGCGCAGGGAAACCGCCTGTGCCCTGACCGAAGCCAAGGCAAAGCGATCGGCCAATCCCAAGGCCTCGATCACACGAAGCCCGTTGGGGCTGACCTGAATACCCGCGCCGACTTCGCGGATCGCATCGGCCTGTTCGAGAATGGACACGTCAGCGCCACGGGCGCGCATCGCCAAAGCTGCAGCCAGACCGCCAATGCCGCCGCCCAAAATGGTGATATGCCTGCCTGTGAGAGCCATGACCTCTTTAGGCATGAAAAAACGCCGGGGCAAAAGCCCCGGCGTTGTTCAATTCATCAAAGACCCTGCGGTCAGTCGTCGCGATGGACCTTCTCACGGCGCTCGTGACGCTCTTGCGCCTCAAGGCTCATGGTAGCGATCGGACGTGCGTCCAGTCGTTTGAGGCTGATCGGCTCACCGGTCACTTCGCAGTAACCGTATTCACCCTCATCGATCCGGCGCAGGGCAGAATCGATTTTGTTGACCAGTTTGCGCTGGCGGTCGCGCGTACGCAGCTCCAACGCGCGGTCGGTTTCTTCGGACGCACGGTCAGTGACATCGGGGATATTGCGGGTGCTGTCCTGCAATCCTTCGATGGTGTCACGGCTTCCGGCCAGCAATTCTTCTTTCCACGCAATCAACTTGCGCCGAAAATACTCCAGCTGGCGGTCATTCATGAATGGCTCGTCTTCGGCTGGACGATAATCGTCAGGAAGAAAGGACTCTGCTTTCATATCGGCTCCCTTGCTCTTGCCAATATCCATGATGGTAATTCCCTTAGATATCTGGCACCCCTCGGGCGCAGCACTTACCGCAAGCCCCGGGGGATGTCACTACACAATCACGTCTGAGACAGACGTTTTCGCCGGGGCAACGGCTTGGAATATAAGGGATCGCGCAAATGAAATTCGAAGGCACGGAAAGCTATGTGGCCACGGACGACCTGACCATGGCGGTCAACGCGGCCGTGACATTGGAGCGACCACTTCTTGTTAAGGGTGAACCCGGCACCGGCAAGACCGAACTTGCCCGCCAAGTGGCAAGCGCCCTGAACGTGCCGATGATCGAATGGAACATCAAATCCACCACCAAGGCACAACAGGGCCTTTACGAATATGATGCGGTCAGCCGTCTGCGAGACAGTCAGCTGGGCGATGAGCGGGTCAACGACGTGCGCAACTATATCCGCAAAGGCAAGCTCTGGCAGGCCTTTGAAGCGGGCGAAAAGGTCGTTCTGCTGATCGACGAAGTGGATAAGGCCGACATCGAATTTCCCAACGATCTGCTGCAGGAATTGGATCGTATGGAATTCCACGTCTACGAGACCGGCGAAACCGTAAAGGCCGTTCACCGCCCGATTGTCATCATCACCTCGAACAATGAAAAGGAACTGCCCGACGCCTTCTTGCGCCGCTGTTTCTTTCACTACATCCGCTTTCCCGAACCTGAGGTGCTGCGCAAAATCGTCGAGGTGCACCATCCCGGCATCAAGGAGTCGCTGCTGACAGCCGCGCTGACCCAGTTCTACGAATTGCGCGAACAAACCGGTCTCAAGAAAAAGCCGTCGACGTCCGAAGTGCTGGATTGGCTCAAATTGCTTTTGGCCGAAGACCTGACAGCCGAAGACCTGAAACGCGACGGTGCGAGCGCCCTGCCCCGGTTGCATGGCGCATTGCTGAAAAATGAACAGGACGTACACCTGTTTGAACGGCTCGCGTTCATGGCACGGCGCGGCGAGCGCTAGTCCCTCATCGGGAAATTACTGCGAAAGACCGCGAAATGCTGACGATCCTGACCCACAACATTCTGCCGGTCTTTTCCTTGCTGGCGCTTGGCTTCGTTCTGGGCCGGACGAAGCACATCAGCCGTGACGAGGCAGCGGCGGTCAATCGTATTTCGTTTCTCATACTCCAGCCCGGTCTGATCCTGCCGCTGATTGCCAGCGTGGATTTTGCAGCCTTTGTGCCAGAGGCGCTGTTCGGCTATGTCGCCTGTCAGGCTGTGATGTTCCTTCTGGGGTTCAGCATTGCCCGGTTCGTGCTGCGCCGCGAGTTTCTGGAAGCATGGCTGCTGGGCATGGCGATGGTTTTCGTCAATTCGCTGCTCTATATCCTGCCCATCTCGATCCTGATCTACGGCGAAGCCACCCTGCCGATCACCGCTGTCGTGGCCTGGGATGCCTCGGTCAGCTTTGCATTTTTCATTATCACCACTGACCTGATGGCAAATCGGAACGCCAGCCCTGCGGCATCGCTCAGGCGCATTGCGCTGAATCCGGTTCTTTTGGCAATTGCCTTGGGGGCCGTGCTGAACCTTGCGGCTATCCCCATTCCTGTTCCCGCATTAACAGCCATGGAGTTTGCGGGCGCAGCCGCAGCACCTCTGACACTCTTTGCACTGGGCGTGATCCTGTCCGGGCACAGTCTGGTCCCGAACGCGACCGTTGCAACCATGAGCGCACTGAAGCTCTTGGTGCTGCCCGCGATGGTGTTTGGCGTGATGGCACTTCAAAGCAGCCCCGCTCAATGGGAACAACTGCTGATCCTGAATGCCGCGGGCCCATCGGGCGCAATGGCCTTTGCGCTGGCGATGCTCTACGGCGTACGCACCGACACAATCGCCCCTGTCATCATCTGGACAAGCACCTTGTCCCTGATTTCGCTGGCTTGGCTCGCTTAAAACGCGTTTGCGCCTGAAATCCGCACCAATCCCAAGTTGAACCCAAAGTTGACGTTGGGAAAACCCGGAAATATGCCGTAGTCTCGCCATGGTTGAGCTGGAAACAAAGCCGGAACAACCGCCTGATTGTTGCAACACTGCACAGTGCAAACACCTGTTTTTATTTGATTTCCACTTACGCCAACCACCTGTGGAAAAAATTTCCGCGACGTGGAATCGGGCTCTGTGCAGAAACCCTTCTTTTGCCCTATAGTGTCCAAACAGAGGACAGAAAAACAACGGATGTCTTGAACATCTGAGTAAACAACGAGCAGGCAGGCTTAACACTATGTCCCAGAAAACGGCTCTGACCGTGCGTGCTTTGCGCGCCGAGGATGAACCTGTGTGGCGCGAAATGTGGAAGGACTATTTGGCCTTCTACGAAAGCAGCGTGCCAGACAGCGTCTATACCTCGACCTTTGCACGCCTTCTGGGCGACGATCCGCGTGACTTCAACGCGCTGATCGCCGAAGCGGACGGCCGCGCCGTTGGTCTGACCCACTACTTGTTCCATCGCCACGCTTGGAAGGTTGAAGAGGTCTGCTACCTGCAGGATCTCTATGCCAAACCGGATGCGCGTGGGATGGGCGTGGGCCGCGCCCTGATCGAAGAAGTCTACAAGGCCGCCGACACATACGGCGCGCCCACCGTCTACTGGCTTACTCAGACGTTCAACGACACCGCTCGTCAGCTCTATGACCGGATCGGCGCTGTCACACCGTTCATCAAGTACCAGAGACCGTGATGCGCAGATATCGTCGTTACCTTCTTCCGTTTTACCTGATGCTGGGCGCCTGTATGCCGGTATCCCCTACGGACACCGCCACCCGCGCCGCCGCCGCGACCTCCAGTGTCGATTCAGGCCTGCCACCGATGAAGAGTTTTTCGGTACCGCGCCCCGCGGCGCCGGTGGCCTCGAACAGCGACATCGCGCGCGATTTCCTGGATTTGGCGTTCTCGCTGGAATCCGGTCGCCCGCTCAAGACGCTTACCCGCTTTGAGGGTCCGATCACAGTCCGTGTAACCGGCGCACCGCCGGCCTCGCTCGGCCCGGATCTCAAACGGCTGCTGCACCGGTTGCGCGCCGAAGCTGGCATCAATATTGCGCTGAGCAACTCGGCTAACGCCAATATAACCGTTCAGGCCGTCAGCCGCGCGGACATTCGCAAAGCGCTGCCACAGGCCGCCTGTTTTGTAGTGCCGAACGTGACATCGCTTGCTGAATACAAAGCGTCGCGCCGCACTGCCAAGGTCAACTGGTCGCGCCTGACCGACCGGAAAAGACTGTCGATCTTCCTGCCCAATGACGCCAGCCCGCAAGAGGTGCGCGATTGCCTGCACGAAGAGCTAGCCCAAGCGCTTGGCCCATTGAACGACCTTTATCGCCTGCCCGACAGCGTCTTTAACGACGACAACGTGCATACCGTTCTGACCGGCTATGACATGCTGATCCTGCGGGCCTACTATGATCCGGCCCTTCGCAACGGCATGAGCCGCTCCGAGGCCGCAGACCGCCTGCCCGGAATTCTCGCTCGGATCAATCCGCGTGGACAAAACGTGGCCCCGCGCCGCCTGCAACGCACACCGCGTGTCTGGATCGAAGCGGTACAAACCGCGCTTGGCCCCGGTGCCAATCCGGCGCAACGCAAACAGGCCGCGGTCGAGGCGCTCAAAGTCGCCACAGCCATGGGCTGGACCGATCATCGCCGCGCCTTTTCGCACTATGCCATGGGCCGTTTGCTGCAAGGGTCTGATCTGGAAGCCGCACAGGATCACTTTGTTCTGTCACAGCGCTTCTTTGGAAACGGACGGGATACAGCCTTGCATCGCGCCTATGTGGCCTCCCAGTTGGCAGCCTATGCCATCAGCGCCGGTCGTGCCGATGACGCATTGTTCCTTTTGACCCCACATCTGGACACCGCAGCCCGACACGAAAACGCAGCCCTTCTGGCAACTCTGATGATGCTGCGCGCCGAAGCGCTGGATCTGGCCGGACGGATTACCGAAGCACGCGAAGTGCGTCTGGACAGTCTCGGCTGGGCACGATACGGCTTTGGCTCGGATTGGGCCGTGCGGGCCAAACTGCGTGAAATCTCTTCGCTCAGCCCCGCCAAAAGGAGACGAGGCGCACTATGATCGTAATTGCCGGAGCGGTTATCGGAGCCATCCTCGGCGGTTTGACCGCCGCGCGTCGCAAAGGCAACAAACTCGACATAGCGCAATATGCCACCGTCTATGCCATCGCCCTGGCCCTGCTGGGTTTGTTGGTCACGATCCTGATCGAAAAGGCGCTGACCTGAGCGCAGCGCCTTTGCGGATTTTCAAACGCCGCCCAAAGCGCGGCGCAGCAGATCGCCCGCCCCTTTCAAAACCTCGGGATCATGACGCACCGTTTGCGCAATTAGCGATACAATCCGGCTGACAAACAGGCTAGCGTGCCGCCATGTTCGTACCCTTTTTCGAAAACCTGCGCCGCGCTGGCGTGCCTGTCTCGCTTCGCGAATACCTGACCTTCCTCGAAGGTATGGGCCGCGGGCTCGCGCTTTATGATGTCGAAGGGTTCTATTTTCTGGCGCGCAGCGCCATGGTCAAGGACGAACGCCATATTGACCGCTTTGATCGCGCCTTTGCGGCCAGTTTCAAGGGTCTCGAAGACATCACCTTTGATCAGGTCATGGAAGCCGTCGATCTGCCAGCCGATTGGCTGGAAAAAATGGCCGAAAAACATCTGAGTGCCGAAGAAAAGGCCGAAATCGAAGCACTTGGCGGCTTTGACAAGCTGATGGAGACGCTCAAGGAACGGCTCAAGGAACAACAGGGTCGCCATCAGGGCGGCAACAAATGGATTGGAACGGCGGGCACGTCGCCCTTTGGTGCCTATGGCTACAACCCCGAAGGCATCCGCATCGGCCAGAGTGAAAGCCGCCATCAACGGGCGGTCAAAGTCTGGGACAAACGTGACTTCAAGAACCTTGCAGGCGATGTCGAACTGGGCACGCGCAATATCAAGGTTGCGCTGAAACGCCTGCGGCAATGGGCGCGGGATGGCGCAGCCGATGAGCTGGATCTGGACGGAACCATCCGCGCCACGGCCGAACATGGCTTTCTCGACGTCAAAACCCGCCCTGAAAAGCGCAACGCGGTCAAAGTCCTACTGTTTCTGGACGCAGGCGGCTCAATGGATCCCTTTGTGAAAGTGGTCGAAGAGCTGTTCTCGGCCGCCAAAGCCGAATTCAAACATCTTGAACATTTCTACTTTCACAACTGCCTTTATGAAGCCGTCTGGCGCGACAACCGCCGCCGCTGGGATCAGACCACACCCACCTGGGAGGTGCTGAACACCTACGGGCCTGATTACAAATGCATATTTGTCGGTGACGCATCGATGTCTCCCTATGAGGTCGCCTACCCCGGCGGCGCCAACGAACACTGGAACGAAGAAGCCGGACAGGTTTGGCTGGAACGCGCGCGTCAGCAATGGGCTGACAATCTTTGGATCAACCCTGTTCCCGAACGGCATTGGCAATACACCCAATCCGTTCAGATGATCCGCGAAATATTCGAAGAGCGCATGGTCCCTATGACACTTGACGGGATCGACCGCGGCATGAAGGTGTTGACCCGGTAGCCACGTGGCAAATCCGGCTTCAGAGGCGTCTTGCACCTGGCCCGGCTTCGCCAAGGCTGTCGTTGGGATTGTAAAGCGGACAGTTCTCCAGAGACAGGCACCCGCAGCCAATGCAGTGGTCCAGTTGATCCCGCAGGGCCTGCAGTTTGGCGATGCGAGCCTCCAACGCGCCGCGCCAGGCCTCCGAGGCGTCGCTCCAATGGCCTTTGCGAACTGCGCCCTCCATCGGCACTTTTTCCAACATCTTGCCAACCTCAGCCAATGGGATTCCAAGCCCCTGTGCCACGCGAATGACCGCGACACGGCGCAACATACGCCGGTCATACCGACGGTGATTGGCCGACGTTCGCCAACTTTGAATCAAGCCTTCGGCTTCGTAAAAATGCAGGGTCGAGACGGCGACACCGGCCCTTTGGGCCATGTCACCGACGCTTAGATCATTGGGCTGCGCCCGCCCTTTTGGATTTCGCATCAAATCGCTTGACCTCAAGTGAACTTGAGGAAGCACGATGTCAGCATCAAGCCAACCATTCAAGGAGAATCACCATGGCAAGAACACCCCCAACACGGCACCCTTTGCCCCCGAGATCCCCACGCGCGAGCGGCTTCTTGAGACGTATATTCGACGACGCAAATCGCCGCCGCCGGATCGAAGCCTTGCGAGCAAACAGCCATCTTTCCTGTGACATTGGCCTGAATTGCGGACATGCGCCGCAACGCTCGGCGATGGCGCCGAACAAGCCAAGGAACCGGCGATGAAACGGGTTTGGGACGGATTGATGAGCGCTTGGCGGATGCCGCCCGGCTGCGGGCTGCTGTGCCGAGAAGTACAAGAGGAAATCGCAACCTTGAAAACAGCCAAGGCATTGGAAATCTTAGCAAAAAAGAAGGACAGCAAAAAGAAAAGCGCGTCGTGAAAGACGCGCTTTTCAGGAATTCTGGTGGGTGATGAGAGACTCGAACTCCCGACATCTTCGGTGTAAACGAAGCGCTCTACCAACTGAGCTAATCACCCGTGCCGCACGCTTTACAGAATGCTGAAACGGCGTGCAAGCAAAAGAGCGGCCGAAGACACCTGCTTTTGTCAGTTTTTGTTCTGACATTTCCTTGATTGGACCTCGGCTTTCATTTGCCGCATAAGAATATTGCGAGACTATTGAGTAATTTTTAATCAGTCTGTGGTTGCCCCACCCTTCTTTGCGCCTAAGTGGCCTAAGAGCAATTTGTAGTCAGGACCATTTTATGTTGGACTGGAGCGCATTACGCGTTGTCTTACATATCCACCGCGAAGGAAGCATGGCCGGCGCAGCGAAGGTGCTCAAGGTCAGCCAACCAACTCTGTCTCGGCAATTGGCCCGCGCCGAGCACGAGCTGGGCTGCAAACTCTTTGATCGCATACCCGGAAAGTTGATCGCGAGCGAAGCCGGACTTCTGGTCGCGCGGCAGGCTGAGTCCATCGAACGTCAACTACGGGGTATGGAAGACACCCTTCGTACAATTGATGACGAAATGTCAGGTGTGATCCGCATCAACGCACCTCAACAGATGTTTCCGTTCTATCTGGACGACGTCATCCGCGACTTCCAACAGGAGTTCCCGGACATCGTTTTGGAAATCAAGATTTCAGATGCCATTCAGGATTTTGCGTCCGGTCATGTGGATGTGGTGTTTCGCGCAGAAGAAAACCCAAAACCCAGCCTTTGGGGACACCGGGTCGCACGTCTGGATTTCCGATTTTATGCCCACAAGAACCTTTTGGAAACTTACGGCGGAAACTCCAAAGACCTGAGCGAAATCGACGGTATTCCGTTGATCGTGCACACCGGGGTCGTTGCGACGTCTGAACATGAAACCCAAAAGCTCTTTCCAAAAGGGAACATTGTCTTGAAGGCAGACAGCCTAGAGACAACCGCAACTTTTGTCCGAGCCGGGCTCGGGGTTGCGCGACTGCCGACAATGGTGGGCGAAGTTCTTGAGGATGTTGAGGCGATCGACGGTCTTTTCTCGCCAACGTCTCGCAGTGTCTGGATTTTGACGCACAAAGACCTGCGTGAAGTCGGACGTATCCGGCGCTTCATCGATTTTGTCGCCGAACGCACCAAAAGCAGTCCCCTGCTCACAGGCTGAGGTCTCCGGCTTTTCGTATTGGCAGATTCCACGTGTGAGCTAGCACAACCCGTTAAAACTAGGGGAGAAAATGCGACACCCGGCTACATCTTACCTACACCAACAAACGCTAACCAGATACACACCCGGCAGGATGTCGCATATAAACCTATACCTTTTTGTAGCTCACTCAGACATAGAAGAATCTGAAAGTAGGCTATTCAAATATGAAAGGGTGTAGCGTTCCTATTTGAAAGTTCTTGTATGACGTGTACGTAAAGCTTGGCTGCCCAAGCCCGGTGCTATCGCCCCGAAGCCAATTCAGCTGGCAACTCGTTCTCGGCGTGCATTCTGCTGTCTTCGCTTGCATGGAACGGACCAGCCCCACCCTGCGAGCCCGTTGCCATTTGTCGACCCGCGTGCGCCATTTGACGGGCAAGGTGCTCTAACGCGCAAAGTCCCAGCCCCTGAAGATGTGGGTTTGCTTCGTGAAATGCAGCCTCGTCGAAACCGGGGCTCGGTTGGCGCCCCTCTCCGACTCCCCACTCCAGATAATGCTGAAGAGGGTCTAGGCCGGCCTCGGCCACTTCGGGATATGACCGCAGGTACCATTGCGCATCAAACAAACCGCTGGCCTGAATGACGTCGTAGGCTGACGCGCCCTCTGGATCGGCGGCGACATGTCCCCCCTGAACCAACAGCAAGGTCTCCAGCAGGTGCCGGACGCGGGCCTCTGCTGCCTTGGCGGTATCACGGGCCAGGCTCAGATCCTGGCGAAGTTGCCGTGTCTCGGCCTCAGCCTGCGCCCTCGCCCACACCAGCGCATCCGCTTCTTTTGCCAGCCACGCCATATAGGGCCCAAAGCTTTCGGTCGGGAGCGCTGAACCAACCTTCGACACCGCCCGCTCGTACAGCGCTTCATAGAGCCGACCCGCGTTTTCCAAAGACCAATCCTTGCGTATGCGTGCAGTGGTCTGCGCGTTCTTCTCGGCCGAATAGCCGGCAATCTGTTCTTGCAACCAACCGGGGGACACATGTTGCGCCGTTCTGAAATAACGCGGGCTGAAGTTCAGATCGGACCAATGATCCAGCGTCTCGGGAACGATCAAAGTGCCAGCAAGGCCAGGAACGACCGGAATCACCGCACACCCGCAGGCCATCGCCTCAAGCGCGCTGCGCCCCACTGCAAAAACCAGATCATAGTCGGGCAGAACCAATTCCGGGTTCTCAACGCCGTTGCCGTAACCATGTCCGATAACATCGAAACTCAGCCCCGCATGGACGCATGCCTCTTGCAATTGGCCCAAATCGTCCTGGCTGAACCCGTCCTGGCCGTAGAGCAGCGCTTTCTTCAATCCCGAACCAGTGCGTTGACGATCAAACCGCGCCGTATCGACAAAGTTGGAGATCTGGACAACCTTTTCGGCGTCAATGTCGGCTCTGGTCCGCAGAGTTTGCCGCATCGGATCACTGCACACCGCGTGAAACTGAATACGTTCGCTGACAGGCACCTGTTCGACCCAAGGTCGCGCCCCATGCCAAACGTGAATAGCAGGCACTTCAGGCAAGTTGGCCAGCGCGGCCATGGTTGGCAAATGCTGATGCCCATGGATAACGTCTGGCTGAAACGGAAGCTGTGCCAAATCTTCACAGACCGCGATGCCATTTGGCGCAAACAGCTGCGCCACAGCGCCCCTTTTCGGGGTCCAGACGCAAACATCATGTCCGCGCCAAACGAGCGCCCGAGCCAAATCGAATGTGAACAATTCCGAGCCGCGGTAATCTTCCAGCGCGCGCTGAGCAAACAAAATCTTCATATGAACCTGACGTGCAACAATCCCCTACGTCAACTTAACGGGATCTTTCGGCAGGTCAAAGGCAACAGATTTTGCAACTGAAGTCGGTACCCACCGCGACCTTCACGTCACAGAAATCATTGATTTCGCTAAAAAAAATCTACCAAAGCGTGAGTCATTATATCGCGCAGCAACTCATGGGAGAATGGTGGGTGATGAGAGATTTGAACTCCCGACATCTTCGATGTGAACGAAGCGCTCTACCACTGAGCTAATCACCCGCTGCGAGGCGTATTAGCCCTCTGAAGATCAAATCGCAAGAGGCCGGGCACATGCCGAAACGGGGCGCGCTGTGTCACGCCCCGTCAATTAACAAAAGGTGGAGAACTGGCTTGAGTTTATTCTGCCGGAGAGACGCTGGGCATTGGAACCGCGGGTTCCGATACTTGCGGCTGACGCAATCTGGCGTGCACAACTGTGCCGTTCTGGGCATCAACTGTGCGCTTGACCTTAAATTTGCCAAACCCCTTCAGGTTCAGTTCGCGGCCCTCGGAAACCATTTCGCCCATGATCGCAAGCGCCGCTTCGATCGCAGGCTTTGCATCGCGTTTTTTGACACCGCTGCGCGCAACTGCAAGTTCGATCAGTTCGTTTTTGCGGGCTGCTTCAACGCCACCATCGCCGGTATCCTGAACATCCTCGAGAACGGGCGCCATGTCGTCATCCGCAGCCTTGATAGACGTGGGCTCAAGCGCTGCAGCCGACGTATCGCTGGCCGTCTTCTTTTTGGTAGAGGTTGTCGTTTTACGGGTGGTTTTTCGACCGGTGGTCGATGTTTTTGTAGTCGCCATAACTTCTGCTCTGCCTCTTGTTTTCACCTGCCCGAGCGGTTGCGCCATAAAGGCTCCGCTTCTTGGGTATGACACAAGGTATAGTACATCCTGAGGGAGATTACCACCCATACCTTGACTCTTCGGAAAAAACCGCATCAGCTTTGATTCGAATTCAATCTGCCAAATGGGTTCTCAAATGAAAAAGCTCGTAATCATTGCCTCTCTTTCTTTCGCCGCTGTTTCTGCGCAGGCGGATGGTCCTTCTGATCCGGTCGTTGAACCGATTGTCATTCAACAAGATGCGGCCGACAGCAGTGCAAATGCTGGTGGTTTGGTGCTGGGATTGATCACTTTGATCGTCTTCGGCGCAGCAGCCGGAAACTAACACTTAGACCAATCAATAGCGTATCTCTGGGCCGCTGGCCCTGAACGCGAATTGACGGCGCAAAAAAACGCCGCCCAGAAGGGCGGCGCTCTTTAAGCTTTGGCTTTGGCTTGGGCTCAGTGGGCGGTCGCCCCTGCTCCTTCTCCGCCCGCTTGCAACTTGGCAGCGGCAGCGGCTTCTTCGGCCTCTTCGTCCCATTCAATCGGTTCCGGCGACTGCACAAGCGCCAGTTTCAGAACCTCTGAGACATGCTTGACCGGAATGATCTCGAGACCGCTGGTCACGTTGTCAGGCAGGTCGGCCAAATCCTTTTCGTTTTCTTCCGGGATCAGAACCGTCTTGATGCCACCGCGCAGTGCGGCCAGCAGCTTTTCCTTGAGCCCGCCGATTGGCATCGCGTTGCCGCGCAGCGAAACCTCACCGGTCATGGCGATATCCTTGCGCACCGGGATGCCAGTCAGAACCGATACAATAGATGTCACCATGGCCAAGCCTGCAGATGGGCCATCTTTGGGCGTCGCGCCATCGGGCACGTGCACGTGGATGTCCATCTTGTCGAACTTCGGCGGTTTGACCCCGATCTGCGGCGCGATTGAACGGACGTAGCTGGCAGCAGCGTCAATGCTTTCCTTCATGACATCGCCCAGCTTACCGGTTGTCTTCATCCGGCCCTTACCCGGAAGTTTCAACGCTTCGATGTGCAGCAGATCGCCACCCACAGAGGTATAGGCCAAGCCGGTAACGACACCGACCTGGTTCTCGTCTTCAGCCAAACCGTAGCGGTATTTGCGAACACCGAGAAAATCATCGAGGTTCTCAGAGGTAACCGTAACGGTCGTGTCCTCTTTCTTGACGATCTTGGTCACGGCCTTGCGTGCCAGCTTCGCGATTTCGCGCTCCAGATTACGAACACCGGCCTCGCGTGTGTAGTACCGCACGATATCCGTAAGCGCCGCATCTTCGACCGCAAACTCACCTTTCTTCAGGCCATGGTTCTTGACCTGTTTGTCCAGCAAGTGCCGCTTGGCGATTTCCAGTTTCTCGTCCTCGGTGTAGCCCGACAGAGGGATGATCTCCATCCGGTCAAGCAATGGACCCGGCATGTTGTAGCTGTTGGAAGTGGTCACGAACATCACGTTGGACAGATCGTATTCCACCTCAAGATAGTGGTCCACAAAGGTCGAATTCTGTTCAGGATCAAGGACTTCCAGCATTGCCGACGCCGGATCACCCCGGAAATCCTGACCCATCTTGTCGATCTCATCCAGCAAGATCAGCGGGTTGGACGTCTTGGCCTTTTTCAGCGCCTGAATGATCTTGCCCGGCATCGACCCAATATAGGTTCTCCGGTGACCGCGAATTTCGCTTTCGTCGCGCACACCGCCCAGCGAAATACGAATGAACTCGCGCCCCGTGGCCTTGGCAACGCTCTTGCCAAGCGATGTCTTACCCACACCCGGAGGGCCAACAAGGCACAGGATCGGGCCTTTGAGCTTTTTCGAACGGGCCTGAACGGCCAGATATTCGACAATACGCTCTTTGACCTTCTCGAGCGAATAGTGATCGGCATCGAGGATTTGCTGCGCGCGGCCCAAATCCTTTTTGACGCGGGACTTGGTGTCCCACGGAATCGACAGCATCCAGTCGAGATAGTTCCGCACCACGGTCGCCTCTGCGCTCATGGGGGACATGTTCTTGAGCTTCTTGATCTCGGCTTCGGCTTTTTCGCGCGCTTCCTTGGACAGCTTGGTCTCAGAAACCTTGGCTTCGAGCTCGGCCACTTCGTTCTGGCCATCCTCACCGTCGCCCAGTTCTTTCTGAATGGCCTTCATCTGCTCATTCAAATAGTACTCGCGCTGGGTCTTCTCCATTTGCGTTTTCACGCGCGTCTTGATCTTTTTCTCGACCTGCAGGACGCTCATTTCACCCTGCATCAGACCATAGACCTTCTCAAGCCGTTCGGACACGGCCAGCGTCTCCAGAAGCTCTTGCTTCTGAGGAACCTCAACGCCCAGATGCCCGGCAACCAAATCTGCCAGCTTGGCCGATTCCTGTGCTTCACCGACGGCGGACAGCGCCTCTTCGGGAATATTCTTTTTGACCTTTGCGTAGCGTTCAAACTCTTCTGCAACGGTGCCAGTCAGCGCTTCGACCGTGTCTTCGTCGCCCGGCATCTCGGTCAGGTATTCGGCCGTGGCCTCAAAGAATGAATCGTTTTCGATGTATCCGCTGATGCGAACCCGGCTTTGCCCTTCGACAAGCACCTTCACGGTCCCGTCGGGCAGCTTCAGCAACTGCAGTACATTGGCCAGAACGCCAGCCTTGTAGATACCATCCGTCTCGGGATCATCGACAGAAGGATCGATCTGAGCGGCAAGCAGGATCTGCTTGTCGTCGTTCATGACCTCTTCCAATGCGCGCACCGATTTTTCACGCCCGACGAAAAGCGGCACGATCATATGTGGGAACACAACGATGTCCCTGAGGGGCAGCACCGGGTAAGAGGCATTAAGGGGATTTTGCATGCTCGTATCCTGTTTTTTGGCAAGATCACCCTGCCCCGCTCGGCGGCAGCCTGGGCAATCTCCAGTCATGGAAAATTAAGGTGGGGTTAAAATGCGCCATTTCAACCGGGCACCGCTTTCCTTGCATGGCAGAATGACGTTTGCGCACCCCGGGTGCAAGCAGATGTTGCCCACAAATCAACAAGGTTTCTAACGGTTCTTGGCTTTCGCTAAGCAAGTTTGAAAATTTCAGGCACTTTTCGTCGCCATCCAACCGTTTCATTCGTCACAGCAAGGAGGCGAATGGTGGCACGCAGCAGGAACGGTTCCCCCAATGGCGGCCTGCTCCTCACAGCGTCAATCAGATCGATCAGACCGGCTCAATGTCGCCTTGCTGCCGCTGCGCATGGAAATCTGCTTCGAACTGCGCAAAGCTCTGCCGCGCGATTGCATCGCGCATACCCTGCATAAGTTCTTGATAGTAATGCAGGTTATGCCAGGTCAGCAGCATACCACTGATCATCTCTCCTGACCGAAACACATGATGCAGATAGGCCCGGCTATAGCTGCGGCAGGCCGGACATGTGCAGTGTTCGTCCAGCGGGCGCGGGTCGTCAGCATGGCGCGCATTCTTGATGTTCACCTGTCCGCGACGCGTCCAGGCTTGTCCTGTCCGCCCGGACCGGGATGGCAAAACACAATCCATCATGTCGATGCCGCGTTTCACGGCCCCCACGATGTCGTCGGGCTTGCCAACCCCCATCAAGTAACGCGGCTTGTCATGCGGTAGCTGCTCCGGCGCGAAATCCAGACAGCCGAACATGGCTTCCTGTCCTTCGCCCACCGCCAAGCCGCCGACCGCATAGCCATCAAAACCAATCGATTGCAGGGCTTCGGCGCTCTCAGCGCGCAAATCCTCTTCCAACCCGCCTTGCTGAATACCAAAGAGCATGTGCCCCGGACGATCCCCAAAGGCGTCACGTGACCGCTGCGCCCACCGCATCGACAAACGCATGCTGTCTGCAATCCGGGCCTTGTCGGCTGGCAAGGCGGGACATTCGTCGAAACACATAACAATGTCGCTGCCCAGCAATCTCTGGATCTCCATGGACCGCTCCGGGCTGAGCATGTGCTTGGAGCCATCGATGTGGCTGCGAAAGGTCACGCCCTCCTCGGTCAGTTTGCGCAACTCCGCAAGGCTCATCACCTGAAACCCGCCCGAGTCTGTGAGGATCGGGCGGTCCCAATTCATGAACCGATGCAGCCCGCCCAAACGGGCGATGCGCTCCGCCGACGGCCGCAACATCAGATGATAGGTGTTGCCCAGCAGAATATCCGCGCCGGTGTCTCGCACCGAGCCTGGCAACATGCCCTTTACAGTCGCCGCCGTGCCCACGGGCATAAATGCCGGCGTCCGGATTTCACCACGCGGCGTGTTGATCACACCGGTTCTCGCGCGCCCGTCGCGGGCTTTCAGTTCAAAAGACGTCTCAACCATGGCGCTCCAATGCCGCAAGCCGCCGGACTTGTGAAGCCCCCGCTTCCCAGCTTTCCAAAATACCGCCGCGTGGGCTTTCCACAAAAAACCGCCACAGGCGCCAACGGCCTGTTCCCGCAGGCCGGGATCAGGCAATACCGGCGCGCCGCAGGCGCACAATTTCATAACCTTGCCTCAGGCTTGCCTTGCCCATGCCGCAGCAAACCGCCACTCTTTGAACCATGAGCAGCGATCAGACCTACCCCGGAGGCATCAAGGCCGTGCTGTCCCAATACGAGGGACGGCGCGATGCCTTTGACTATGCGCCCGGCGAAGCCTTGCCAGATGCAGACATTGACCTGACGCCGCTCAGCGGGGAAATCGTTGCAGATCCGGATCTCGATCCGGCTGAGGCCGCGCCCTTCCGCTCCTCCTACCACCGCAAACGGCATGCGCTGCGCAAGGAACTCACCGGCCTGTCAGAACTCTGCTACCTCAATGCAATGCTGATCTCCCACCTGCGAAAACGCAGCTTCCCGGCACATGCGCCTGCCCTGTTCAACAGGCTTTGGGCCGAACACGGGGATCATCTGCGCAGCCATCTCGATCAGCGCTGGCAGGTCTCGGCAATCACCACCTTTGGTGATCATGGCGCAACGGCGGCGCAGCGCTCGGTCGGATTGGCGCTGACCGCCCTCTTCGGCATGATGAAACTTTATGAATCCGAACGGCTTTACTCTGGGCATACCCCGGACCGCGCCTTTGCACTTGATGGAAAACAGCGGGCGGTGCTGCCACTGGATATGGACAGCTACTCGCTGACAGGCGGCGGGCTGGATGTGAACCTGATCGCCCGACTTTGGCAGGAAGCAGCGGGCGATACTGTCATCGCCCCGCTTGCGCATGGGCTGATAGAAGACCTGACGACCGATCCCCGCACCGTGTTCAAGCGCCTCCGAACAATGAAGTCCCGCAAGGAACGGCTTCAGAAGGACAAGGTCAAACCCTCCAATATCGCGCCTGTCCCGCATGATCGTTTGCATCTAGACAGTGAAACGCTGCGTTGGGGGTTGGTCAGCACGATCAAGGCCCCCCTGCCCCAAATCGCGCGATTTGCTGCGCACCATATCGAAATGGGCGCATCGCTCATCCAGATCTACCTCGACCAACCGGATCATCAGGCAGAAGAGTTCCTGACGCGTCACCCGGCGATCCGCATCACGCAATGCGATGACGTCTATTGGCAAGACACCGGAAAACCGCGCATGGCAGCCCATCAGCAGCGTCAGGCCCATAATGCGACCCGCAGCCTGCGCGCGTTGGAGCATTCGCTGGATTGGCTGGGCCACATCGACGTCGATGAGTTCATTCTTTCGGATGGCCGTTTGTCCGACAGGCTCGCCACCGTTCCACCGGCCTGCGCCCTTGCCCGCATCCCCCCAGCCGAAGCCTTGGCAAGCGAAGACGGCACGCCCTGCCACTTCAAGTTGACCCACAAACAAGCTGGCGTCCCAAAGGCACAGTTGCAGGACATATACCCGACCTTCGGCATGCATCTTTACGGGGGTTTTTTGTCACACACCTCCGGCAAGGTCTTTGCCCGGACCGGCATCCCAGACACGCGGCTGGGCATTCATACGCTTAAATATCGCGGGGCGGATGCTACGAACCGGATCAAACCGGATGGTCTCTATCTGGCACACATGCATGCGCCCAGCTGGGATCACTTCCGCAATCATCTTGAGTTCCGCAGAAGCAAGGGATCCTACCGCGCCCGGTCGGAACGTCCCGAATTGGGACAGGCCGAACTGCTTGGTTTTCTGGCTGATGAGGAAGGCGACGAAGGGTTGCGTGCCTTTTTCGACGAAGTCTGCGCCGATACGCCGGAGCTGCGCAAGAAACTGGGTCAGCACAAAATGTTGCTTCGGTGCGAGCTTGATCTGGATGCTGCGGTGTCGCGGGTGTTCGGGACTGCACCATGACAGACCTCAGATGGGGAATCGTATCGACCATCAAGGCGCCGTTGCACGCGGTGCTCGACTTTGCCGCTTGGCATTTGGAACGGGGCGCGCACCGGCTCTACATTTACCTCGACGAACAGGCACCCGAAACGCTGAACACCCTGCAGGCCCACCCCAAGATCCGGGCGGTGCACACCGATGACGCGTGGTGGGACAAACGCAAGGGGCGACCTGAGAAACATCAGGTGCGCCAGTCCATGAACGCCCGGCACGCCAACAACCGCAAAACCGAAGTGGATTGGCTGGCCCATATCGATGTGGATGAATTTCTGATTCCCGGCAGCCCGATAGACATGCAACTGGCCGCTCTGCCCCAAGAGTGCCTCGCGGCACGCGTGCGCCCGATCGAAGCGCTTGCGCCAATGCCCGGCGCGCAAAGCAAAGCAACTGCGTTCAAGGCGTTCCATATTGATCAGGCCGCCCGCCAAAAGGCGGCTCATGATTGCTTTCCCACCTATGGGGCGCATCTGTCAGGCGGTTTTCTAAGCCATGTGGCTGGCAAACTCTTTTTTCGTGCAGGCACAAAAGGCCTTCAGATCAAAATTCACAACGTGATTTTGGATGGGGAACAAAACCCCGGCCAGCACGAATTGCCCGGTATTGAGCTTGGCCACTTTCATTCATCGGATTGGGATCATTTCATCGAAGCCTACCGATTTCGACTGTCCAAAGGTTCCTATCGCGCCGAATTGAAACCTCAGGTGCGCGATGGAACGGCTCTGAACTTGCATGACCTATTCGCCGAAATCGAAGCCAGCGGCGGCGAAGAAGCGCTCCGCGCCTTTTTCCATGAAGTCTGCACTGCCACACCAGAGCTGTGTGACCGGTTGGAAAGACACGGACTTTTGCGACGGCATACGATGAACTTGGAACACCTGCGCGCCAAGCATTTCCCTGACGCGACCCATCTCTAAATTGATTCTTCATTGCGATTTCTAATTCCGGTTGTTTTACTGCCATTGCAAACACCAATTTTGGCACGGAAAAAAATCATGAAAAAAGCAGTTTTGTCAGCGCTTTGTCTGGTCGCCACATCTTTTGCCTCTGAGGTCAGCGCCCAAGCGCAAGAAGCGGAAACCGGCGAAGTCATCAGTCTGGTCACAAAGATCAATGGTCAGACACCACCCGGACGTCTGGCCCATCTGGTCGACGTGGAAACCATGATCGATACCATTATGCCAGACGGCAACCGGCTGGTCGTGATGAAGGGCATTCGCAAGGCGGGCACTCGAGTTGGCATCCATGTTCACAAGTACGGCGGCCACACCTGCGTGCTCAGCGGGGCGATCACCGACTTTGTCGAAGGCATTGATCCGGGCCTGTTTCCTGCTGGCACCTGTTACTACATGCCTTCCGATACGCCGATGACAGCGGCCAATCTTGGCACCGAGGACGCGATGCTGATCGACACGTTTATCCTGCCACCGGGCGAAGAAACGATCACCATCCTCGAACCCGGCTATTGATCTGACGCAACAGGCAAATTCCGGTCTGGGCGGGTTTGGTTGACCAACCCCGCACAACCCCTTAAACCCGCGCACAGGGAAATCGGCGTGACGCCGGGCCATTCGGGCTGCCCCTGGACAGACGCGCGGGCCAAAGTAGTGTCCGCTTTGATCGGACATCTATGACCAAATTTTCTGAGCTGAATCTCAACCCCAAGGTTCTCAAGGCAATCGACGAAGCCGGATATGAGACACCGACACCCATCCAAGCCGGGGCCATCCCGCCTGCTCTCGAAGGCAAGGACGTGCTTGGGATCGCCCAAACCGGGACGGGCAAAACCGCAAGCTTTACCCTGCCGCTGATCACAATGCTGGCCCGAGGCCGCGCCCGCGCCCGCATGCCGCGCAGCTTGGTGCTTTGCCCGACGCGGGAACTGGCTGCACAGGTCGCCGAAAATTTCGACATCTATGCTAAGAACGTAAAGCTTTCCAAAGCCTTGCTGATTGGTGGCGTGTCGTTCAAGGAACAAGACGCGCTGATCGACAAAGGTGTGGACGTTCTGATCGCCACACCAGGTCGCCTGCTCGATCATTTTGAACGCGGCAAGCTGATCCTTTCGGATGTGAAGATCATGGTCGTGGACGAAGCAGACCGTATGCTTGATATGGGCTTTATCCCCGATATCGAACGCATCTTCGGTCTGACGCCTTTCACCCGTCAGACACTGTTCTTTTCGGCCACAATGGCCCCAGAGATCGAACGCGTCACGAACACCTTTTTGTCGGCCCCTGCCCGCGTCGAAGTCGCTCGTCAGGCCACTGCGTCCGAGACGATTGAACAGGCTGCGGTCATGGTCAAAGCGGCACGCCGCGACAGCGAAGCCAAGCAAAAGCGCGAAGTGCTGCGCGCCCTGATCGAGGCCGAAGGCGACGCCTGCACAAACGCGATCATCTTCTGCAATCGCAAGGTCGATGTGGATATCGTCGCAAAATCACTCAAGAAATACGGGTTTGACGCCGCTCCGATCCACGGAGATCTGGATCAGTCCCAGCGCATGCGCACGCTGGATGGGTTTCGCGAAGGCAGTCTGCGCTTCCTCGTCGCCTCGGACGTCGCCGCGCGCGGGCTGGATGTGCCATCGGTAAGCCATGTGTTCAATTTTGATGTCCCCAGCCATGCGGAAGACTACGTGCACCGCATTGGCCGCACCGGTCGCGCTGGCCGGTCTGGCAAGGCATTCACAATCTGTGGATCAAAAGACGACAAGTATTTTGATGCCGTGGAAAAGCTGATCCAGAAAGAAATCCCCAAGATCGACAACCCGATCGCCAAGGCTGAAAAACCCGCCAAGAAGGACGACGCCCCCGAAGAGGCCGCCAAGCCTTCGCGCAGCCGCTCAAGATCACGGAAACCGCAGGCGGAAGCCGTCGAGGCCCAAGCCGAGGCCCCAAAGGCGCCGCAGCCGCAGGTCGAAGATGAAAAGCGCGACAGCAACCGTGGCGGGCGCAGCCGTTCGCGTGGAAAATCCGGCGGTGGTTCTGACCGCGGCGGCGTCGTTGGGATGGGCGATCACATGCCCGAATTCATCGCGCTGAGCTTTGATGAACGGCGCGCAGGCTAATCGCCTGCGCCTGTCGCGCACTACGCGAAGATTTTTGAATAAGTCGCTGGCAATACGCTGAAATCCTCGATCAATAGATCATGCTTTAGCGAACCAATAGGGCTGGTTCTGATCCCGTGAGCGTATAGCGCAAAGGGTACTTTGGCATTTTGCGCGGTCTGTGCGTCCACGTCATTGTCACCGACATAGAGCCCGGTCTCCGCCCCCAGATCCGCAAAAGCCCGGAGCAAAGGCGCGGGGTCAGGCTTGCGCACCGGCAGCGTATCCCCTGCCACCACCACATCCAACAAAGCGTCCAGACCGGTGGCCCGCAACACAACCTCTGTCGGGCCGCCCGGCTTGTTGGTGCACAGCCCCAAAGGCACACCCATCTCGCGCAGCCTTTGCAAGGCATCCAAGACACCTTCAAACAGAACCGTGTTGGCCGAAACCTCTTTGTATAGAGCCATGAAACGCTGAAGAAGCGCATTCTTTGCATCGACCTCTAGTCCGCCTGCAACGATCAGCTTGTCGAGGAAAACCTGCTCTCCCAAACCGACGAAACTGGCAATTGTCGTGCTTGGCAGAGGCGGAAGCGCATGTTCCGCCAACAACGTATTGGCTGCCTCGGCAATGTTCGGCAAACTGTCGATGAGCGTGCCGTCCAGATCAAAGACAACCGGCGTGCGCTTGCTCATGTCAAACGGCTGACGACGACAGTGACCTCGGGCTTCTTGCCGATCTCGTTGTTGCACGACTGACGGGCAATCTTTTTCAAACCGTCTTCCAGCTTGTCATCATCGGCCAGTGTTTTGCTTCCCGCGCGCCCAAGATACTGCGAAAGGTCCTCCTCCAGAACCTCGACCAGCGCCGCATGGCTGCGACCTGTATGCGCAAGACCCATGATTTCGCACCATGGCTCGCCCAGTGGCTCATCATCTTCGTCCAGAATGACGGTCACAACCACATGGCCGTTCAGCGCCATGCGAATGCGGTCACGCACCACGCCATCCAGCGCGCCGATCTGCACGGACCCATCCAGATATGTGCGGCCCGTCTCGATGTATTCGGTCACCTTCGGCTCATTGCCACTCAGATCGATCATCATACCGTTGACGGCCAGAACCCCTTGACGACGCTTGGCTTTCGCCAGTTTGACATGTTCACGCAGGTGGCGATGCTCACCGTGCATCGGCACGACAATCTGCGGCTGAACGACATCCTGAAGCGCCTCAAGATCCGGCCGGTTCGCATGGCCGGATACGTGATACGCGCCGCCTGAATCGTCCACGACGTCGACACCCTTTTCCGACAGCTGGTTCATGATCCGGATCACACCGCGTTCGTTGCCTGGAATCGTCTTGGACGAAAAGAGGAACAAATCGCCGTCCTTCAATTCCATCCCATGGTATTTTCCGCGCGCCAGTTGTGCCGATGCGGCCCGCCGTTCCCCCTGTGAGCCGGTGACCAGCAACATCAGATTCTCACGCGGAATGCTGCTGGCATCCTCAACCGGAACCACCTTGGGAAACCCCTTCAGCACGCCGGTCTCAACCGAAGCTTCGATCATGCGCCGCATGGCGCGGCCCAGCAGCACAATAGACCGCCCTGCCCGTTCCCCGGCCTCTGCCAGCGTTTTGACCCGCGCCACGTTGGACGCAAAGGTTGTCGCCACCACCATGTTCTTTGCGCCGGCCACCAGTGTCTCGACCGCCGGACCGACCGAGGCTTCGGAACGTCCGGGATGCTCGGAAAACACATTGGTGCTGTCGCAGATCAACGCCTTGACGCCATCCTTGGATACCTCGGCCCAAAGCTCGGGGTCCCACGGCTCACCAACCAGTGGAGTTTTGTCCAGTTTGAAATCACCGGTGTGAATGACACGGCCTTCCGGGCTGTCGATCACCAATGCACTGCTTTCTGGAATCGAATGCGAGATTGGTAGGAAGCCCACCGAGAATGGACCGACTGTCACGGTTTCCGGCCATTTCGATGCCGTTTTGACGGCGGTTTCCGCAACGCCATATTCCGACAGCTTGCGCCGCGCGATATTGGCCGTGAAGGCCCGCGCATAGATTGGCGCACCCAGGTCTTCATAGGTATGTCCGATCGCGCCCACGTGGTCTTCATGCGCATGGGTGATGAACACCGCCTCGATACGATCGCGGTTTTCCTTCAGCCAAGTGATATCAGGAAGGATCAGATCAACACCGGGCGTGCCATCCATATCGGGAAAGGTCACGCCAATATCCACAACGATCAGACGTTCCTGCCCCGGTTTGCCGTAACCATAGACGTAGCAATTCATGCCGATTTCACCAGCACCGCCCAATGGCAGATAAATCAAACGCTCTGCGCTCATGCTCAAATTCCCCTGTTCTTGTTATGATTATATATGACGGTTAGCCCGTGCATGGTCAGATCGTCTTCGATGGTATCAAACAGATGATCCTCCTGTCCGAAGAGCGGCGCAAGCCCCCCCGTGCCCACCACTTTCATCGGTTTTCCATATTCGGATTTGATTTGATCCGTGATGCCCTGGATCAGCCCGATATAGCCCCAGAAAACACCGGACTGAATGCAGCCGACCGTATTGGTGCCGATCACCTTGTCCGGACGGGACACATCCACATGCGGCAGCGCTGCAGCGCCCTGCGCCAGCGCCTCGAGACTGAGGTTCACACCCGGCGCAATGACACCGCCCACATAGGCACCATCGGCGGCCACCACATCAAAATTCGTCGCCGTGCCGAAATCCACCACCACAACGTCGCCTCCGTGGCGATCAAAAGCCCCCGCGGCATTGGCCAGGCGATCCGGACCAACCCCCGTACCCGCATCCACGCGCGGTGCATGCGGCAATGTGCAATCAGGTTTGCCCACAACATAAGGCCGGCATCCAAAGAACCGATCCGAAAAGACCCGTAGGTTCCAGACGACGCGCGGCACCGTGGACGAGATGATCACATCCTCGATGTCCAAGGTCAGCCCATAGTGATTGATCAATGTGCTGAACCAGGTGAAATAGGCATCAGCCGTCCGTGCATGATGGGTCGAGGTTCTCAGGGTGCACAGGAAACGCTCCCCATCCCAGATCGAAAATACCGTATTCGTATTGCCGCAATCAATCGCCAGAAGCATGCCCTGCGCTCCGCTTAGAAAAACACGTCCGCTGCGGCGATCGCCGCGCGGGTTGAAGAGGTCTTTAAGACAAGGTTGCCACGCTCGTCCACCGACTCGAAGGTGCCCGTGACTTCATCCCGGGTCGTGCGTGCCGTGATGACCTCACCCAGACGCGCCGCCCTGTCCAGCCAGGCCCGGCGCACAGGCTCGAACCCGTAGGTGACAAATCGGGTTTCCCATTGCGCATAGGCATCGGCCAACAACGTCAGAAACTGCTCCGGTGACACCCGCATGCCGCTTTCTTCCAGCAGCGACACCGGAGGCACGGCACCGGGTTCAACCGCATCGGCGTCAGGCGCCGCGATCAGGTTCACACCAACGCCAATGGCCAGATGCCCACCGGGCCCGCCCAGATTCTCCAGCAGAATGCCCGCCGCCTTGCCGCCGTTCAGCAAAACATCGTTTGGCCACTTCAAGGCCAGTCCCTGCGCCGTCCCCGCCGCCGCTTCAAAGGCATCGAAAAGCGCGAGAGCGGCAACGAAGGACCGCAGCGCCATAACATCGGGCGGATCTTCTGGCCGCAAAACCAATGTCGCCGAAAAATTGCCTGCAGGCATATGCCACGCCCGCCCGCGCCGACCGCGGGCCGCTGTCTGTTGCAAGGCCAAAATCCATTCGGGACCGGTCAGCTCCGGCGCAATGCGCGCGGCCTCTGCCATCGTGCTGTCCACCTGCTGCAGCACCCGGCGCCCGTATCCCGCAGGCCAGGTCACCAGGCCCCGCTCCGGCTTCTTTGTGCCTGAAATATCCCGGGGGGTTTGGGGGGCAGCGCCCCCCGGCACAAAACAAAAAAGCGGCGCGCCTTGGGCGCGCCACCGTTTCGCAAATGCACTTGAGGCTTAGTTGACAAGCGTCATCGCCGCAGCCTGTGCCACGCCTTCGATGCCAAACAGGTTCACGATGCCAACGACCATGATCACCGCCGAAGCCATCAGGAAACCCCAAAGAACCGGGCTTTTGCCGCCGTCCAGCGCACCTTCGCGATCTTCCCCAAAATACATGAAGAAGACGATGCGCAAATAGTAATAGGCACCGATGACCGAAGCGATCACACCTGCCACCGCAAGCCAGGCCAGCCCGGCTTCATAAGCCGCGCGCAGGACATAGAATTTGCCAAAGAAACCAACCAGCGGCGGAACCCCTGCAAGGCTGAACAGCAACACCAGCATTGCCATCGCCTTGCCCGGCTCACGCTTGGAGTACAGCCCAAGCGAATCGATATCCGTTACCGGCTGCCCGTCGCGTTCCATGGACATGATAAAGGCAAAGGTGCCGACATTCATCGTCACGTAGATCGCCATGTAGATCAGCATCGCCTGAACGCCCAGCACCGTACCGGCGGCCAACCCCATCAAGGCGTAGCCCATATGCGCGATGGACGAGTATGCCATCAGACGCTTGATATCGCGCTGGCCGATAGCGGCAATCGCACCGAGGAACATCGAAAGCACGGAAATCAGCGCCACGACCTGCTGCCAGTCGCCGACCGCACCGCCAAAGGCATCATGCATGACACGGGCGAACAGTGCCATGGCCGCAACCTTGGGCGCCGTGGCAAAGAAGGCCGTGACCGGTGTGGGCGAGCCTTCGTAGACGTCCGGTGTCCACATGTGAAACGGAACCGCAGAAACCTTGAAAGCCAGGCCCGAGATGACCAGCACCAGACCGATCAGCAAGCCCACTGACATATCGCCATGCGATGCAGTTTCGATGATGCCGGAGAACAGTGTTGTCCCGGAGTAGCCATAGACCAGTGAAGCGCCATAGAGCAGCAGACCCGAAGACAACGCGCCCAGCACAAAGTACTTCAGGCCGGCTTCGGTGGATTTGGCAGAGTCGCGCCGCAGCGAGGCGACAACGTAGAGCGACAGAGACTGCAGCTCGAGCCCCATGTAGAGCGCCATGAGATCACCAGCGGAGACCATCATCATCATGCCAACCGCAGCCAGCGCGATCAGCAGCGGGTATTCAAACCGCAAAATGCCGCGGCGTTCCATGTAGCCAGCAGACATGACCAGAACCGCCGCCGCCGAAAGCAGGATCGTGACCTTGGCAAAGCGGGCAAACCCGTCATCGATGAACATTCCGTTGAATGCCACCTGCGCGGCACCGCCAGTGCTGCCAATCCAGAACGCAAGGGCGACAAAGATCGCTGAGGTGGCCCAGACCAGTACGGTCGCGTGCTTGTCCTTGCCGGTGTACACCGCCCCGAGCAGAGCCAGCATGGCAAAAACAGCCAGCAGGATTTCGGGCAGGATGATATTCAGATCAGCCGAGATCATGGCCGCGTCCCCTTAATGGTCTGCTTTGGCAACTTGCGTCGGCGCGGCATCGACGTGCCGCCCCGCATCCGCAAGGGCCGTATCGTATTGTTCAACCAGCGCCGCCACAGACGGGCCGATGCGGTCGAGGATCGGTGCCGGATAGACACCCATCCAGATGGTCATGACGACCAGCGGCGCAAAGATCGCCTTTTCGCGTGTCGTCATATCCGTGATGGTCTTCAGGCTTTCCTTGATCAGGTCGCCCATGACCACCCGGCGATAAAGCCAGAGCGCATAGGCTGCCGACAGGATCACACCGGTTGCCGCACCAGCGGCCACCCATGTGTTGACCTGGAAGATGCCCATCAATGTCAGGAATTCGCCCACAAAGCCGGATGTGCCCGGCAGGCCGACGTTGGCCATGGTGAACAGCATGAAGATCAGCGCATAGGCCGGCATCCGGTTGACCAGACCCCCGTATGCATCGATTTCGCGTGTGTGCATCCGGTCATAGATAACCCCGACGCAGAGGAACAGCGCGCCCGAGATGAAGCCGTGGCTGATCATCTGGAAAATCGCACCGTCCACACCCTGCTGGTTGGCTGCAAAGATGCCCATGGTGACATAGCCCATGTGCGCCACCGACGAATAGGCAATCAGCTTTTTCATGTCTTCCTGCACCAGCGCAACAAGGCTGGTGTAGATGATCGCGATCACCGACAGGGTGAAGACAAAGTTTGCCATGACGTCTGATCCCACCGGGAACATCGGCAGGCTGAAGCGCAAGAAGCCGTAGCCGCCCATCTTCAACAGGATCGCCGCCAGAACAACCGAACCCGCCGTCGGCGCCTGAACGTGTGCATCAGGCAGCCATGTGTGCACTGGCCACATCGGCATCTTGACCGCAAAGCTGGCAAAGAAGGCCAGGAAGAGCATGGTCTGCAATCCGCCAACAATCTGCACACCGAGGATCGAGAAACTGTCGGACGCGAACTCGTGCTGCAGCAGGCGTACCATGTCGGTGGTGCCCGCATCCGCATACATCGCAACCATGGCGACCAGCATCAGAACCGAGCCAAGGAAGGTATAGAGGAAGAACTTGAAGCTGGCGTAGATACGGTTCGCCCCGCCCCAGATCCCGATGATGAGGAACATGGGGATCAGGCAGGCTTCGAAGAAGACGTAGAAGAGAACCAGATCAAGTGCCATGAAGACACCGAGCATCAGCGTTTCCAGAACGAGGAACGCAATCATGTATTCCTTGACCCGCGTCTTCACATCCCAGCTGGCAGCGATCACCAACGGCATGATGAATGTGGTCAGCAAGACGAACAGCACCGAAATACCGTCGACGCCCATCTTGTACTGTAGTCCAAGCAGCCAATCTGCTTCTTCGACCATCTGGAACCCGGTGTCCGAAGGGTCGAACTGGAACAGGATGAACAGCGAGATGACAAAAGTCGCCGATGTGGCGGCCATGGCCAGCCATTTGGCATTGCGGTCTGCCGCCTCATCCCCGCCGCGCAGCAGCAGCGCCATGATCAGCGCACCCAGCGCCGGGGTGAAGGTGACGATAGAAAGAAGACTGCTAAGCATTAGTGCGCCCCTCCGGCGATCGTCATCCATGTGATCAGGATGGCCATCCCGATCACCATGGCAAAGGCATAGGTGAAGATATATCCAGACTGCGCCCGGCCTGCGAGGCGGGTGAAGAACGGCACGATGCCCATGGCAAGCCCGTTAATCCCGCCATCAATGACGGCCCCGTCCCCACGCTTCCAAAGCAACCGGCCCAGAGCCGAAGCTGGTTTGACAAAAATGAAGTCGTAGATTTCGTCAAAGTACCACTTGTTGAGCAGGAACAGGTACAAAGGACGCTGGCTCTCGGCGAGCCGTTTGGGCAGCGACGGGTTCACGATGTAGAACCAATACGCCACGGCAAAACCGATCAGCATCGCAAAGAACGGGCTGACCTTGACCCACTTCGGCACGTAGTGCGCCTCGTTCAGGATGTCGTTGTCATGCCCGGCATAGATTGCGCCCTCGCCCGGCTCACCGGCCAGAACGTAGTGTGGCTTGGCATCTTTGCCGTCCTTGGCGTCACCCGCGACTTTGACGATCGGGTCTGCATCAGACTGCACCTGTTTAGGCGCAACATACGCCAATCGGGTGTCGATCGCGGCATGGTCCTTGTCGTCGCCATGGGCTTCCTCGGCGTGATAGGGCACGCCAAAGAACTTGGCGACCTGATCGGTTTTGCCAAAGAAGCTGTTGTACCAGACCATCCCCGAGAACACGGCGCCAAGCGCCAGCACTCCCAGAGGCACCAGCATGACCGCCGGGCTTTCGTGCGCGTGCTCATGCGTGTGCTTGTCGCCACGCGGCTTGCCGAAGAAAGTCAGGAACATCAGACGCCAGCTGTAGAAGGACGTGAACAGCGCGGCGATGACCAGCATCCAGAAGGCATAGCCACCCATCGTGCCGGCATAAGCGCTCTCGATCACGGCGTCCTTGGACAAGAAGCCAGCAAAGCCCAGCGGAATACCACCAAGGGTAAACAGCACGGCTGGCACACCCACACCGGTGATGGCCAGTGTCCCCAGCATCATCGCCCAGAAGGTGTAGGGCATCTTGTCTTTCAGACCGCCATAGTTCCGCATGTCCTGTTCATGGTGCATCCCGTGGATCACCGAACCGGCACCGAGGAACAACATCGCCTTAAAGAAGGCGTGTGTGAACAGGTGGAACATCGCGACCGAATAGACACCGACACCCGCCGCAACGAACATGTAGCCCAGCTGCGAACAGGTCGAATAAGCGATCACGCGCTTGATGTCGTTCTGAACCAGACCAACTGTCGCCGCGAAAAAGGCCGTGGTTGCGCCCAGGAAGGTGATGAAGCCTGTGGCATTCGGGGCAAATTCCATCAATGGCGACATGCGGCACACAAGGAATACACCCGCCGTCACCATGGTCGCCGCGTGGATCAGCGCCGACACAGGTGTCGGACCTTCCATCGCATCGGGCAGCCATGTGTGCAGGATCAGCTGCGCCGACTTGCCCATGGCGCCCACGAAGAGCAGGAAGGCAATCACTTCGGCTGCATTCCACTCACCCCAAAGGAAGGTGATCTGCGTAACCGAAAGCTGCTCGGCGGCAGCAAAGATGTCGTCAAACTTGACCGAGTCGACCAGCAGGTAGAGCGCAAAAATCCCCAGCGCAAAACCGAAGTCGCCCACACGGTTGACGACAAAGGCCTTGATCGCTGCGGCATTGGCCGAAGGTTTCCGATAGTAAAAGCCGATCAACAGGTAGGATGCAACGCCCACGCCTTCCCAGCCAAAGAACATCTGAACAAGGTTGTCCGATGTCACCAGCATCAGCATCGCAAAGGTGAAGAAGCTGAGGTAAGCGAAGAAACGCGCGCGATAGCTTTCCTCGCCCTCCTTGAAGTTGTCGTCATGCGCCATGTAACCAAAGGAATACAGGTGCACGAGCGCCGAAACCGTGGTCACCACGATCAGCATGATCGAGGTCAAACGATCAAGGCGGATCGACCAGTCGGTGCTGAGCGTGCCGCTTTCGATCCAACGCAGAATGTTGATCGTTTCTTTTTCCGCGCCATGCGTCAGGAATACGATCCAGCTGAAGGCACAGGCCAGAAACAGCAGCCCGGTGGTCACCCACTGCGCGCCGCGTATGCCGATGAACTTCCAGCCAAAGCCAGCGATCAGGCTACCGACAAGAGGGGCAAAAAGGATGATGGTTTCCATCGTTAGTCTTCCTTTTCAGAGCTGAGGCCGGTTTTCCCGCACCCGCAATAGGCATTCGGGCCGTTTCCGTCTTCGAGCTGGCTCAGATAAGTATCGAACCGGGTCCAGCGATCACCGAACACTTCGGCAAGCGCATCAACATTGGTCGCACCGCGTTCGACCAGGAAAGGCCGCAGTGGCGGACCCTCCAGATCGTCATTCCATTCTTCGGTCCAATTGCTGCGCACTGGCACAAGGATCGAACGGTTCGCATCACAATCGACAACCAGCGTGCGTTCAAAGCTGCCGCAACCGTGATACTGAGAAATGCTTTGCGCCATCAGCCCATTGTCGAGGCGATACGGCGCCGAGGCATGCACCGGAAAAGCGCCGCCGGCATGTTCAAACGAACAATCCGAACCAACCTGCATGGGTTCATCAGCAACAGGGTTCATCGCGCCGGTACAGAAAGCGACGAACATGTTGGTGATGACTACGGCGTTCCACATGACGTCAGCCCTTCATCACGTTGACGTCTTCGACCGCGATCGTGCCGCGGTTGCGGAAGAAGCAGACAAGGATCGCAAGGCCGATCGCCGCCTCGGCGGCGGCAACGGTCAGCACGAAGAGTGTGAAGACCTGCCCTACCAGATCGCCAAGGTAAGACGAGAAGGCCACAAGATTGATGTTCACCGCCAAGAGCATCAGTTCGATGCTCATCAGCAGGATGATCACGTTTTTACGGTTCAGGAAAAGCCCGAAAATCCCGATGACAAACAGCACCGCTGCCACCGTCAGGTAATGTTCAAGTCCGATCATCTTGTCGTCCCTCCGGGCCGCGCCCGTTTAGTCTTGGATCTTGCGCCGCCTGCATCAGGCAACGCGGGTCTTTTCATATCGCGCCGACGCTCAGAGCCCCTGCCCCGGCTTGACGTCTTTCAGTTCCATCGCCTTGGCCGGATCACGCATCATCTGGGCAACCACGTCCTGACGCTTGACGTCGCTGCGGTGGCGCAGGGTCAGAACGATGGCACCAATCATGGCTACCAGCAGGATCAAGCCTGCCAGCTGGAACAGCAGGAAATACTGGTCATAGAGGATCAGGCCCAAGGCTTCTGTATTGTGCCGGTCCGTCGGTGTTGGCTGGGCAAGCTGACCAGCGGCCAGATCACTGCTTTGCCATGCGCCAAAGGCAATGGTCAGCTGCATCAGGATCACGAGGCCGATCAGCAGGGCCAAGGGCATGTATTTCGCCATCTCCGCCTTCAGCTCGGCAAAGTCGACATCCAGCATCATCACCACAAAGAGGAACAGCACCGCGACCGCGCCCACGTAGACGATGATCAGAAGCATCGCGACAAATTCCGCCCCAAGCAAAACGAACAGGCCCGCCGATGACAGGAAGGCCAGGATCAGCCAGAGCACCGAATGCACCGGGTTGCGGCTGACGACTGTGAACAGCCCGCCTGCAATGGCGCCAAGCGCAAACAAATAGAAGGCGAATGCGATCATGTCTCATCATCCTTTGTCTCATCCATGACGTCGCGGGCGATTTCCATCGCGCGGGTCATGGCGGGAATGCCGGCGAACATCGACATCTGGGCGATGGTCTCGGCGATCTCTTCTTTGGTGGCGCCAGCCTCAAGGGCGTGACGCACTGTCATACGCACGGGCGCTTCGGCCTGTGCCCCCTGCATCGTCAGCCCGGCCAGCGTCAGCAACAGGCGGGTCTTGGCATCAAGTCCGTCCTTGGACACCCCTTTGCCAAACCACATTTCCATGGCGTCTTTGGGCATTGTGGGCCAGAGCGCTTCGAACCCCTTGGGATCAAACGAAGTCATGGCAGGATTGAAGGCTTTCGCCATCTCCTGCGCCTGCTCCATCATCAGCTCAAAGGGGGTCTTGCTGGTCATCGGTACGGCGCATCCAGTTCGAGGTTGCGGGCAATCTCGGCTTCCCAACGGTCGCCATTGTCCAGCAGCTTTTGCTTGTCGTAGTACAGCTCTTCGCGGGTCTCGGCCGAAAACTCGAAATTCGGGCCTTCTACGATGGCATCCACAGGGCAGGCTTCCTGACAGAAACCGCAGTAGATGCATTTGGTCATGTCGATGTCATAGCGCGTCGTGCGGCGGGAGCCGTCATCGCGCGGCTCGGCATCGATGGTAATGGCCTGCGCCGGGCAGATCGCTTCGCAAAGCTTGCAGGCGATGCAGCGTTCCTCGCCGTTGGGATAACGGCGCAGCGCGTGTTCACCCCGGAAACGCGGGCTCAGCGGGCCTTTTTCGTGCGGGTAGTTCAGCGTGGCCTTGGGGGCAAAGAAGTACTTCAGCCCCAGCTGAAAGCCTTTGACGAAATCCGCCAGAAGAAAGTACTTGGCCGCGCGTCCGTAATCGATATTTGCCATCTGTCTTACCCTCCCACAGTCCAGCGCGCGTAAGCGCCGAAGAACCAGTCGAATTTGGCCGCGAAGGCTACGAAGACTACCCAGACAAGGCTGAAGGGCAGGAAGACTTTCCAACCCAGCCGCATCAGCTGGTCATAGCGGTAGCGGGGTGTGATCGCCTTCACCATCGCGAAGATGAAGAAGAAGAACGCCATCTTGGCCACCATCCACAGCGGGCTGTCCGGCAGGAATGGGATCGGCGACAGCCAACCGCCAAAGAACAGCAGCGTGGTCAGGGCGCACATCAGGAAGATGGCGATGTATTCACCGGCCATGAACAGCAGGAACGGTGTCGAAGAGTATTCCACCTGATAGCCGGCCACCAGTTCCGATTCCGCTTCGGGCAGATCGAATGGCGGGCGGTTTGTCTCAGCCAAGGCGCTGATAAAGAACAGGAATACCATCGGGAAGTGCGGCAGCCAGTACCAGCTGAAGAAGCCGTAGGCACCATCCTGTGCATTCACGATCGCGCCAAAGTTCATCGACCCTGTCGAAATGATCACACCGATGATGATCAGGCCGATCGAGACCTCGTAGGAAATCATCTGCGCCGCCGAACGGAGCGAGCCGAGGAACGGATATTTGGAGTTTGACGCCCATCCACCCATGATCACGCCGTAGACTTCCAGAGATGAGACCGCAAAGACATAGAGGATCGCCACGTTGATGTCCGACACGACCCATGTGTCGTTGAACGGGATCACCGCCCAGGCCAGCACCGCCAGCACAAAGGACGCCATCGGCGCCAGCATGAAAACGGTCCGGTCTGCACCGGCCGGGATCACCACTTCTTTGACCACGTATTTCAACGCGTCGGCCACCGTTTGCAGCAGGCCGTAGACCCCCACAACGTTCGGACCGCGCCGCATCTGAACCGCTGCCCAGATTTTGCGGTCGCCGTACACAAGGAACAGCAGGCTGACCATGACGAAACCCAGTACCGCAAGGCATTGCGCCGCTACGATCACCAGGATGCCCAGGGGGGTGCTTAGAAACTCTGCCATCAGGTCCTCATACCATCGGTATTCCGTTCTCAGCGCAGGCCAGCGCGACCACTTCGGCGTCTATGGTCTTGAGCCCACGGGGCAGCGCCGCCGAGATGGTGTAAACCGCATCTCCACGCCAGAGGCCACCCTCTTCGTATACATTTGTGCGCAAATGCCGCGCGAAACCGTAACCGCGGATCAATGCGTATTGCGCGGCTGCGCATTCTGCATAATTCGCGACGTCTTCATTGCCACGCGCACCGCGCATTTCCACTTCGAATTGCACCAGATCACCGTCCAGCAAGCGGGTGTTGATGCCTTCATACACCGGCACAAAGGGGCGTTCATCCTGCGCGCCCGGTTCGGGCGTGCAGGCCGCAACGGCACTGGCCATTGCCAGCGCCAGACCGGTTATGAACAAGCGCCCCGTCACCCGGATTACTCGGCCGCGATCTGATCAGCGGCGCGCGCCTTGGCGCCCCGTGACAACTCGGCCATCAATTCGGATGCCCGTGCAATCGGATTGGACAGATAGAAATCCTTGATCGCGTAGCGGAAATCAGCCTTGCCAAGCTTGCCTGCGGCTTCCGCCTGCCAAGCGTTTTCCGGCACCTCATCGATCTTGGCCAGATGCGGTACCTCTGCCACCAGAGCCTGACGCAACTGCGCGATGCTGTCCCAAGGCTGCTGCGCCCCGACCTCAGCCGACAATGCCCGCAGAATGGCCCAGTTTTCCTTGGCCTCGCCGGGGGCAAAGCCCGCGCGGATTGCCAATTGCGGCCGCCCTTCGGTGTTTACGAAAAGTCCGGTTTCTTCGGTATAGGCAGCGCCCGGCAAGATCACGTCAGCACGATGCGCGCCGCGATCCCCGTGGCTGCCCTGATAAATCACAAAGGCACCCTCACCGATCTCGACCTCATCAGCGCCAAGATTGTAGATCACATCCGCATTCTGAATGGCGTCCATACCGCCATCATTCACAGCACCCACATCCATCGCACCGACACGGGCAGCAGCGGTGTGCAAAACCATGAACTTGCTCTGGCCCGCTTCGGCCGTGGCCATCGCCGTACCCAGAACCGCCGCGCCATCTGCTTCGGTCAACGCACCCTGCCCGACAATCATCACACCGGGAACGCCGTGTTTGTCGGAATGATCCATTTTGGCCAGCTCGGCCAAGGCGTTACGGCCCGTGCCCAGATGGATATAGTCATACGTGAGGTCAACAGCGGGACCAATCAGAGCGACTTTCGCGCCTGCGGCCCATGCCTTGCGAATCCGCGCATTGAGCACAGGCGCCTCTTCACGAGGGTTGGTGCCGATGAGCAGGATCATCTTGGCGTCGTCAATGTCCTCGATGCAGGCATTGCCCACATAGCCAGAGCGATTGCCGGCTGGCAGCTTCGCGCCATCCGTACGGCTTTCGACAACGCCGCCCTGCCCTTCGACCAACTGCTTGAGTGCAAAGGCCGCTTCGACAGGGGCGAGGTCACCGACCAAGCCACCCAGCTTGGACGCGCCTTTGATTGCATCGGCGGCCTTGCCCAACGCTTCGGGCCAGCTTGCGGCTCGCAGTTTGCCGTTTTCACGCACATAAGGGCGATCGAGTCGCTGGCGGCGCAGCCCGTCCCAGACAAACCGTGTTTTGTCGGAAATCCACTCTTCGTTCACGCCATCGTGGTTGCGCGGCAGGAACCGCATCACTTCTCGGCCCTTGGTGTCCACACGAATGTTGGAACCAAGCGCATCCATCACGTCGATGGATTCTGTCTTGGTCAGCTCCCATGGGCGTGCGGTAAAGGCATAAGGCTTGGAAACCAGAGCGCCAACCGGGCACAGGTCAATGATATTGCCCTGCATGTTCGAGTTCAGTGTCTCGCCCAGATAAGATGTGATCTCCGCATCTTCGCCGCGACCGGTCTGACCCATCTGCGTGATGCCCGCCACTTCAGTGGTGAAACGAACGCAGCGGGTGCAAGAAATACAGCGCGTCATGTGCGTCTCGACCAGTGGGCCAAGATCCAGATCGGTTACTGCGCGCTTCGGCTCGCGGAAACGGCTGAAGTCAACACCATAGGCCATGGCCTGATCCTGAAGGTCACATTCGCCGCCCTGATCGCAGATCGGGCAATCCAGCGGATGGTTGATCAACAGGAATTCCATGACGCCCTCGCGGGCTTTCTTGACCATGGGGCTGTTTGTCTTGACGACTGGCGGCTGGCCTTCCGGGCCAGGACGCAAATCGCGCACCTGCATCGCACAAGAGGCCGCAGGTTTGGGCGGACCGCCCACCACTTCCACAAGGCACATGCGGCAGTTGCCAGCAATTGAAAGCCGTTCGTGGTAGCAAAAACGCGGGACTTCGATCCCCGCCTCTTCGCAGGCCTGGATCAGCGTCATTGCGCCGTCCACCTCCAGCTCATTGCCGTCGATGATGATCTTGCGTGTATCGGACATGCCCGAGCCCTTCGTTTCCCATAGCTCGCACGGCCTCGCGAAAGGGCCGCGGTCGCGCGCGTTCTAGCGCGGCTGGCGTCGCGATGCCAGATCATAACGCCCGAATAATGGGGAAAAATCGACGCGGAAGCAGTGATTTACATGCATCTCAATGAATGTGACTTGAATTTAAAGCACTTCGGTCATGTCCCTTGACCAAAAACAGGAACGCCGCCTGAAACTATCGTTACAGGCGGCGCAACTTTCCATCAAAATGGACGACCTCAGCGCAGCAAAATACCAATCGAGGTTGCTTTGGCCATTTGCTTTTTGCCAAAGCTGCAAAGCTGCGCGGTATCAGAGGCGGTTACGCCCTGACTGGCCAGATATGCAGTCGCTTTTTTGCGCATCCGCTTCTTTTCCGATTTGGATGTCACGTAGTCTTCGATCTCATCGTCGGAATAGCCCATGTCCTTGGCCCGTGATTCCAACGCGTTCACAACCGACAACGCCTTGATCATTCGCGCGCGGATGTCATCGCACCGTTTGCGGATTTCGTCAGCGATCGCCACAGCCATCAAACCATCGTCGATCTCGGACACCTGGCTAAGCGGTGGTTTGGCTGATGCCGGCGCTGCCAAAGCAAGACTCAGAGCCGCGGCAGCAAGAACAGTATTAACAAGGCGCATAGTTGGCCCCTTTTCACCAATTTTCATTGAGCTTTAGATGCAGCAAGGCCCCTTGCTATGCAATAACAAGGGGCCAAGAGTCTGAAAACAGGCGGAAATCCCGCATTACTGATCGATGCAGCGCCCCATGAGGGTGATCTTGTCATTGTCCACCGCAAGCGCGTCAGCATCGGTGTCAGGCCCAACCGTCCACTCGATCTCGGAGGTTCCATAGTATTTGATGCAATGCTGCACGCCCTGATGCGCCGCAGCCTGAATTGCACCGTCCAAAGACGTGGAAACAGGGCCTGCCGTGGCGATGAAATAGTCACGCTCTTTGCGATTCTCAGCCTTGGCGCTGCCGCGATAGACATTGTTTTCGATTGTCGTGCCGCGCTTCACCAGCCCAAGGCGTTCGCAGCCTGCCAGCGCGAGGATCATCGCAACTATTGTGATCGATCGGGTCATCATCACTGACCTCCCATGCATAAAACTTCGAATTGGATAGCAAAGGATTGCGTCTTTGCCACGATTGTTGAGAGCGCGGTACCGCCTCGGCAACCTGCGGCGGCAGCAAAATGGCCTGCCGCGACTTGCTGCGCACCGGTCGGAGCTGTGCCAGTCTTGGTGCTGACCGCCACGAAGGCTTGGGTCATTGCCGTTCCGTCCTTCATCGGTGCCAGTGCCTTGCGCTGGACTTCGCCACGAAAGGCGCTCGATTCCACGATTTCGGCATAAGCAGGTGAAACGGCACTCAGGGTCGCCACGAACAAAAAAACGTGTCTCATCGGTCTCGTCTCGCTACAGCCAAAATGCTTGGTATCAAATTACGCCTATCCTCTTGCCTCAAAGGCCCAAGGTCAAGCGTGCAGCACATCTGACCCGCATCTCAGACGAAGGCCTGTTGCGCAAATTGCGCGACTCGGTCCGTTTTTTTTCAACCCTGAAGCGGCGGTATCCCCTGCCAAGCTTTGGACAAAAACGCCAAAACCACAGCCGATGTGACCAGCACCAACGCGACGATGCAGGCGTAGACCCATGTCGGCGCAATGCCGATAGAAATGGCTAAATGCGCATACCAGCCGGGAACAAATCCGGCGGCTGCGGTAATCAGGGCCGCAATTAAGCTCAGGACTCCTGCCCAGATTCGTTTAACAAACGTCATCGTTACCCAACCTTTTACCTATCCAACGGCTGCGCCGTTGCTGTCGCATCGGCCTTTCTGGCCATAAGCCAGTCCCAGCCAAAGGCATCCTCGCTATCGCCGTTCCTGCGCAGCTGTTCAAGCTTTTCCATCGCTTCGTCCAATGTTGGGCGATGTCCCTCCGGCACCCACCACATAACGAAGTGGCGTTGCTCCATCTTTTCGAACCAATTGGCCCGACGTTTGAAGAACCGGCTGTGCAAGGTGTTCCAGACAAAGTGTTCAAGGCTTGCCACATCCTCCCAGACCGTCAAATTCGCGACCATCTGTGGATCTTCATCAAGACAGTTCTCGGTATTTCCCGTTCCCGGCTCGCCCGAACCTTCCATCATCCAGACAAAACCGGGGCTGCGCTTGCCAATTCCGTTGACCCGATCAAGGCTGTCCATGAATTCCGCAACCTTGGGATCATCCGTGGGGGCGATCAGCCGCCCGATGTTCAATTCAGCTAGATGCATTGTCCGGAACCCTCAACATGCGCCCGATCGGTGTTCTTTGCGTTATTTCAGAATGCCCGGCGTCACAAAACCGGGTAATCGGACTCGCTGCGCTCAGGCCGTACTTGCGCAAGAACTCTTCTTGAAGCGGCTGATATCGCTCTGGTGCAATCGGGGAAAACTTGTTTTGAAGATCGCGGGCGTGGTGGCCGCGATCACTCATGGCGGCATAGGCCGATGACCGATGTCGGTCGATGCCGGGATGATGCTTTTCCAGATCCCCGCAATTGTCCGCCAGCATAAAGGCCATGTGTTCTTGAAACATGTGCTCAACCCATACATCGGGATATGGCACCCTGCCCTGTGCAGCCGCACAAACAGGCAACAGACAGGTGAAAACCACTGCTGGAGTCAGATTTCTGAAAAAACCGCGCATGTGGTGTTCTCCCTTATGTCCTGAACCGCAATCACGGCCGTGAACTGGCAACGCACCAAGATCGCAGGACACTTCAGTCAGTTGCGTTCCAGAAACTGCCCGACCAGATCATTGGCGCCAACAACCTTGCGTCCATGACCGCACAAGGCGCGTTTATCCGCAAGCGATGCGCCCACCCCGGCCAAAAGCTGATCCGTCGCCTTGGCCAGGACCCCGGCTTTGGAATAGTAGACGAGCTTGAGAACCGCCTGCCTGCGAAAACCCTGCCGTTTCAACGTTTTCGAAGCAGATTGCAGAAAATCTGCCTCGGACTGACCACCAACCAGTCCGATCCCGTCGCAGTCGCGCGCAATGTGGATCGCAGCCGAAAGCGCCGCCGCGCCCATCATCGGATCCTGTTTGGCCTGTGCCATCATCGGAGACAGCAACAAGCCAACACTGAAAGCAATTGCAACAGATACGCGCGGGCCGGTTGTCACGGCAGTTTACTCGGCAGCGACAGCGGCGCTGATCCGGCCAGCCTGCTGCGCCTTGATACGGTCTTCGATCTCATCGCGGAAATTGCGGATCAAACCCTGAATTGGCCAAGCCGCCGCATCGCCAAGCGCGCAAATGGTGTGACCTTCGACCTGCTTGGTCACGTCCCAAAGCATATCGATCTCTTCCGGATCCGCTTTACCCTGAACAAGACGGTCCATGACGCGCATCATCCAGCCTGTGCCTTCACGGCAAGGTGTGCACTGGCCGCAGCTTTCGTGCTTGTAGAACTTGGACAGTCGCCAGATCGCCTTGATGATGTCAGTTTGTTTATCCATCACGATAACCGCAGCCGTGCCGAGACCCGAACCCAGTTCACCGCGCAGATAGTCAAAATCCATGATTGCGTCGCGCATGTTTTCGCCGCGCACACAAGGCACCGATGATCCACCCGGGATCACAGCCTTGAGATTGTCCCAACCGCCGCGGATGCCGCCGCAGTGCTTTTCGATCAGTTCTTCGAACGAGATCGACATCGCCTCTTCGACGACACAAGGATTGTTCACATGGCCCGAAACCGCGAACAGCTTGGTGCCCGCGTTGTTCTGACGGCCAAAGCCCGCGAACCACTCGGGGCCACGGCGCAGAATGGTCGGAACCACCGCAATCGATTCAACGTTGTTTACCGTGGTCGGGCAGCCATACAGACCCGAGCCTGCCGGGAATGGCGGCTTCATCCGTGGCATGCCTTTCTTGCCTTCGAGGCTTTCGAGCAAGGCGGTTTCTTCGCCGCAGATATAGGCGCCCGCACCATGGTGCAGGTACAGATCGAAATCCCAACCGGACCCGGCTGCATTCTTGCCCAGAAGGCCCGCATCATAAGCTTCGTCGATTGCGGCCTGAAGCGCTTCTTTTTCACGGATGTATTCGCCGCGAATGTAGATGTAGCAAGCATGGGCCTGCATTGCGAAACTGGCGATCAGGCACCCTTCGATGAGCGTGTGCGGGTCGTGCCGCATGATTTCACGGTCCTTGCAGGTGCCCGGCTCGGATTCATCGGCGTTCACAACCAGATAGCTGGGGCGACCGTCGCTTTCCTTGGGCATGAACGACCACTTCAGACCGGTTGGAAAGCCGGCTCCGCCACGGCCACGCAGACCGGATGCCTTCATCTGGTCAATGATCCAGTCGCGTCCGTTCTGGATGATCTTTGCCGTTCCATCCCAATGGCCACGCTTCTTGGCACCCGCAAGGGTGCGTTCGTGCATGCCATAAAGGTTGGTAAAGATACGATCCTGGTCTTGCAGCATAGCCTAGTCGTCCTTGTGTTCCTGGCTGTCGCGCCAGATCCCGTATATCTTCCAAATGGCCAATCCGAACCCGGCCAGAACAGCCAGATCGAAAAAGGCCCGCGTGCGCTGGGGCCAACCCAACGAACCGCCCAGTGCCGTGATCCCGATCCAGCCGATGCCAAGACCTGCGATCAGCAAGGCAACCTGCCTGCCGCGTCTGGCCCTGTCTTCTGCACCGTCGTTCTTCGACATCCTGCGCCTGCGCCTATCAAACCAATCCGCCCTCGTTCAAGAGGACGTGGGGCCGCACAATGCCACCCCACTCTATTTTTCTTGGGCTTGCCGATCAGTTGAACCGGCAAGCCAAGTCTCAAAACTCCGCGTTAGTAGACGTTGCCGCCTTCTACACGCTTGGAGAACTCCGTTTCACCGCCAGCAGCAAGGATCTTGGCTTGCTCGACCCACTTGTCACGGGTCACACGGCCACGGAAGCCTTCGAGGTTCGCGTCAACCCAAGCGACTTCGTCTGCCGTCCAGTTGGCGATCTGGTCAAAGTGGTAAAAGCCCAGCTTGTTGCAGAGTTTTTCTAGCTTGGGGCCGATACCCTTGATTTCCTTCAGGTTGTCGGCGCCGCCATCCCGAGGGCCGTCCAAGGTTGTTGGCTTCGAGCCTTCGTTGCGACCTTCGATAATACCATCGCCATCGCGATCCACTGTGTCATCGCCCGCATCAACAGCAGGAGCCGCTGCCTTGGCCTCTTTCGCCGCCTTCTTGGGTTTGTCAGCCTTTGCCGCCTTTGCGGGTTTGTCGGCTTTCGCCTTGGCCGCTTTTGCTGGTTTCTTGGCCTTGGCTTCCTTGGCTGGTGCAGCGTCTTGCTGCTCTCCTTCGTATTTCCAAGTACCCTTGCGAGAGGCAAGGTCTTCTTCACCCGCCAGACGCGCAGATGGCTGTACCGAAACCTCGGCCGCTGTGTCTGCCGATGATGCCGCCGTATCAGCCGCTGCTGCCGCAGAACCAGATGCATCCCCCGCATCTGCTGCCGCTGCATCCGCATCACTTGCCGAAGCCGAAGCACTTGCACCGGCCGCTGCTGCTGCACCGGCTGCCGCTGTTGCGCCAACGGCGCCAGCCGCTGCCGAAGAGCCACTGTTTACGCCAGAAGCTTCACCCGGCGCGGGCAAAGACCGGCAAAACAAGAAGCTAAAGAGAAGCCCCAGAACCACAAACAGCACTGCGCCCGCAAAAAGGGCCTGAATAAAGCGCCAATCACCAAGTACCATAAGCAGGATGAATGCGAGCAAGCCAACGCCCGCCGCCAAAGCCCAGCTGCCGAGTGTGCAGCTCATACCACCATTATCATTACTCATTCTGTCACTCCCTCACCGTGTTGAGACTGTCATTTGTCGTAGACATTACCTTTTTTGACACGGGTAGAGAACTCTGTTTCGCCGCCAGATGCTAGTACTTTGGCCTGATCGACCCATGAATCGCGGCTAACGCGACCTTTAAAGCCCTCAAGATTGGCGTCGACCCAAGCAACTTCGTCTGCGCTCCATTCAGCGATCTGGTCGAAATGGTAGAAGCCCAAGCGGTTGCAAAGCTGTTCCAGCTTGGGACCGATACCCTTGATCCGCTTGAGATCATCAGCCTGCCCGCCGCGTGCTTTCTTGAGCGCGGCAGGTTTGGTTCCGCCCTCGACAGGCGCGGCAGGCTCGGCCTTGGCCGCCTTGGGCGCAGGCTTCTTGGCGACCACTTTCTTGGCCGTCTCCTTGGCAGGCTTGGCCGCTGCCTTGGTGGCTTTGGGCGCCGCCTCTGCCTTGGCTTTGGGCGCTGCTTTGGCTTTGGTCTTGGCTTTTGACTTTGGTGCGCTGGCGCTGTTGGCCGCACCGTCGCCGGCTGCGCCGCCTTTAGTCATGTCTGACCAATTCGCCTTCAGAGCGACTTCGGTACCGTCGATCCGCTTGACCGTATCACCGATGTCAGAGGCCAACTGCGCCGAGGCATTCAGCTTGATCGAGCCGTTGACGAACTCAGTCAGTGAAGTGATGCCGGAAGCAGGCTCAGAGGCAAAACGCCCGTTCTGAGGACCAACCTGCGGCACGTCTCCACGCGCCAGCGCGTCGAGCAGATCGCGCAGTTTGTCCGTCGTCAGGTCTTCATAATAATCTTTGCCGATCTGCGCCATCGGAGCGTTGGTGCAGGCCCCCAGACACTCGACTTCTTCCCACGAAAACTTGCCGTCCGCGGACAATGCATGCGCCTTGTCAGCGATCTTTTCGCGGCAGACAGCGATCAGGTCCTCTGCTCCACAAATCATGCAAGAGGTCGTTCCGCAGATCTGGATATGTGCAACGCTGCCAACGGGTTGCAGTTGGAACATAAAGTAAAAGGACGCCACTTCGAGCGCACGCATATAGGCCATGCCAAGCATGTCGGCCACAGCTTCGATCGCCGGGCGGGTCAGCCAGCCCTCTTGTTCCTGTGCGCGCCAAAGCAGCGGAATAATCGCGCTGGCCTGACGACCCTCGGGATACTTGGTGATCTGGGCCTGTGCCCAAGCAAGGTTATCCGGGGTGAAAGCAAAGCTTTCGGGCTGTTCGTGGTGCAAACGGCGCAGCATCGTCGTGCTCTCCAATTCATCGGATCACCGCATCAGGCGGAGACCACTTCGTCATTTGTCCTGCCCCGGCAGACGGAGCGCTAAAGTATCAGGCCTCGGCAGCCGGTGCAGCGGGCGCGCAGTTGCCTGTGATCAGCTTGACGCCACCGCTTTCCAGAGCGACCGCCTCTTCGAGAGCGACCTTGTACTGGGCGACCTCGATCAGCTTTTCGCGGGTCAGACCTGTCTGCAGTTCCACAGGCAGGTAATGCCGTTCGCTTTCCAACGTGCAACCGATAGAGGCCACCGCATTATCAAAGGCAGCCAGATCCTCTGGTGTCACATCCTTTGGCGGCAATACGCATCCCGCGAGCAGTGTCAGCGCCGTGCCGGCCAGCATCATCTTTTTCATCACAAGTCCCTCCATTCCGAAGCGCGCAGCTGCATTTTGCATGTCTGCGCGGAACCACTCATAACACAACACTGAGATGCCCGTTGGTGCCGGCATCCACTGCCTGCGCGCCGCCCGGTTCCAGTGGCAGCGTGCTGCAGCGACTTGGTTACTTGACCCGCACCCAAGCGCACTCTGATTTTCCGCGAACCATCATGGCCCGCTTGTTCTTGCCCTGCCCCATCACGAAGTAAGGTTTGAAATCGTCCATCGACACCTTTTCCTTGCGCTTGCATCGCTTGGCGTCTTTCTCGGCTGACTCGAAGGTGTTGTACATCACCGATACGGCCAGACCATCCGAAGGCTTTTGCAAAGAAGGGTTGCGCAGTTTGGCAAAGAGGTCCTTGTACTTGGCCTCATACATACCTTCGCAAACCGATGCCTTGAGCAAGCACACATCTTTGGCCGCCACCGGGGCGCCCAGCAGTGCAATGCAAAACGCAATCGCCGCCGTTTTCATCGGTCGATCTCTCCAAACACAACGTCCATGGTGCCGATGATCGCCGCAACGTCGGCCAACTGGTGGCCGCTGGCGACGTGGTCCATGGCCTGCAGATGCAGGAACCCCGGTGCGCGCAGTTTGGCGCGGTAAGGTTTGTTCGACCCATCCGCCACGAGGTAGACACCGAATTCACCCTTTGGCGCTTCGACTGCCGCGTAGACCTCACCCTCGGGCACGTGGAAGCCTTCGGTGTAGAGTTTGAAGTGATGGATCAGCGCTTCCATCGAGGTCTTCATCTCGGACCGCTTGGGTGGTGTGATCTTGCCACGTGCCAGAACATCACCCGGCCCCTCGGCCCGCAGCTTTTCGATGGCCTGATGAATGATGCCCAGCGACTGGCGCATTTCTTCCATGCGCACCAGATAGCGGTCAAAGCAATCGCCATTTTTGCCAACCGGGATCTGGAAGTCGAATTCGTCGTAGCATTCATAGGGCTGCGCGCGGCGCAAATCCCAAGCAAGGCCAGAGCCACGCACCATGACGCCAGAGAAGCCCCAATCGTTGATCTCTTCTTCGGTGACCACGCCGATATCGCAGTTCCGCTGCTTGAAGATGCGGTTTTCGGTCAGCAGCCCGTCGATATCCGAAAGAACAGCAGGGAATTCCTTGGCCCATGTCTCGATGTCATCAATCAGGTCATCGGGCAGATCCTGATGCACACCGCCGGGGCGGAAGTAGGCCGCGTGCAGGCGCGCGCCGCAGGCGCGTTCGTAAAAGACCATCAGCTTTTCACGCTCTTCAAAGCCCCAGAGCGGCGGCGTCAGAGCGCCCACGTCCATGGCCTGCGTGGTCACGTTAAGCAAGTGGTTCAGAATGCGGCCGATTTCCGAGTAGAGCACCCGGATCAAGCTAGCGCGGCGCGGCACTTCCACTCCCGTCAGCTTTTCGATGGCCAGACACCAGGCGTGTTCCTGATTCATCGGCGCCACGTAATCCAGCCGGTCGAAATACGGCAGATTCTGCAGATACGTCCGGCTTTCCATCAGCTTTTCGGTGCCACGGTGCAGCAGGCCGATGTGCGGGTCGCAGCGTTCGACGATTTCGCCGTCAAGCTCCAGCACCAGACGCAAAACCCCATGTGCCGCAGGGTGCTGCGGGCCGAAGTTGATGTTGAAGTTGCGGATTTTCTGTTCGCCCGTCAGAGCGTCTTCGAAACCTTTGGAGCCGTCCATCATTCGAACCTCCTAGCTAAACAAAGCGGCCGCTTTGCAATCCTGTAGACCGACCCGACGAGCACTGGGCCGACCAATAAAGTCGCTAACACCAACGGGGCGATGATAAGCAGCGGACCAAGCGGCGATATCATGCCTTCTCCTCGGTCTTCTCATCCCCCGGCAGCACGTATTGCGCGCCCTCCCAAGGGGACATGAAATCAAACTGGCGGTATTCCTGAACGAGGCTGACCGGCTCGTAGACCACGCGCTTTTGCGCCTCGTCATAGCGTACTTCGGTGTAGCCCGTTGTCGGGAAATCCTTGCGCAACGGATAACCGCGGAAACCATAGTCCGTCAGAATGCGGCGCAGGTCCGGGTGGCCCGAGAACAAGACACCGAACATGTCGAACACTTCGCGCTCAAACCAGTTGGCTGACGGATGCACGGATACGATTGACGGAACCATATCCTCTTCGCGGACCGATACGCGCAAGCGAATGCGATGGTTCTGGTACATCGACAGGAAGTGGTAGACCACGTCGAACCGTTTAGGCCGCTCGGGGTAATCGACCCCGGTAATGTCCACCAGTGTCGAAAACTTGCACGTCCGGTCAGTCTTTAGAAATTCGACGAAACCGCGGATATTGGCCGGAGCCACATCAACATTCAGTTCACCATGCGTGACATCCCAGCCAATAACGCAATCGGGGCGCTTCAGCTCAATATGGGTGCCGAGTTCCTTGAGCGCTTCAGTCATGCCATCGCCTCCTTATCGAACCAGCGTACCGGTACGGCGAATTTTCTTTTGCAGTGCCATGATGCCATAGAGCAGCGCTTCGGCTGTGGGTGGGCACCCGGGCACATAGACATCAACCGGCACGATCCGGTCGCAGCCGCGCACCACGGAATAGCTGTAGTGATAGTAGCCGCCGCCATTGGCGCAAGACCCCATGGAAATCACGTAACGCGGCTCTGGCATCTGGTCGTAAACCTTGCGCAGCGCCGGAGCCATCTTGTTGGTCAGCGTGCCGGCAACGATCATCAGGTCCGACTGACGCGGGGAGGCACGTGGCGCTGTGCCAAAGCGTTCCATGTCATAGCGCGGCATGGCCGTATGCATCATTTCAACTGCGCAGCATGCCAGACCGAATGTCATCCAGTGAAGCGAGCCTGTGCGCGCCCAGTTGATGATGTCTTCGGTCGACGTCAGCAGGAAACCTTTGTCCTGCAACTCGCGGTTCAGGTCCTGGGTGGCAACCTCGCGGTCAAACCCGGCCGTGTTGGCTCCGGTCATCACTCCCATTCGAGCGCTCCCTTCTTCCATTCATAGGCAAAGCCGATGGTCAGCACGCCAAGGAACACCATCATCGACCAGAACCCCACCATGCTTACGTCCTTGAAGGCGACAGCCCAGGGGAACAGAAAAGCAATTTCCAGATCGAAAATGATGAAGAGGATCGAGACCAGATAGAACCGGACATCGAACTTCATCCGCGCATCGTCAAAGGCATTAAACCCGCATTCGTAGGCCGACACTTTTTCCGGATCCGGGTTTCGAACCGCGATGATGACGGCAGCAAGGATCAGGACAAGCCCGAGCCCGATTGCAATGGCCAAAAATACGAGAATGGGAAGGTATTCCCTGAGCATCTCTTCCACGACAGATGGCTCCCTTTTGAATGGCGCGCAGAGCGCACCTGTTGGCTGAGTTGTGACTTATCCTTGTGACGCCGAAGGGTCAACAAGCCGAAAACATATTCATTCCCTGCAAAATGTTGTCCTCTGCCCCGGGTTTCGGGGGAATATGTTATTGATTTGCAGAGGGATAACAGCCGCCGCAGCGCACGGAATGCATATCTGGCCGCGCGGATGGGTCGCGCTGCATTTGATATATTTGTGAGCAAAGGAAAACGGCCCTACGCGATGCGCAGGGCCGATAACGAGTCATGTGAGTCTGGCTTGCCGGAGCGGCCGTTCTATCGCCTATGGCGCGGTCAACACCTTGCGCAACTGCCAAAGCTCACCTTGGTCGGGTTTAACATACGCGCTGGCCTGGTTCTGTTTCCGGGCTCGCGCGATGCTGTTGGAATCAAGATCTGCCTCTTCGAGCATTTGTTGAATATCCTGATAGTCGACCCTTTTCGCCACATCTGCCGATGTCTCGGTGCAGGCTTCGTGGGTCTGAACACGCTTTGCTTTCCTTTTCTCAAAGAAAGACGTTCCGCGTCTGCGTGTAAATCTGGATAGTCCGATCTTGATCATCGCTCGTACCTGACTGTCTCTTCTCAAGCATCCCCGCTTGCCTTTTCAAGATACCTGTCAGGCTTTGGCGCTGCATCAACGCATCAGACTTGGGAAACGCGCGATGGTCTGAACAAACTACCCGTTCGGATTACATGCGCATTCCGGAATGTACATTTTGGCCGCTATAAGCATTACTTTTAGGGCCTCTGTTCACAGCACCGTAAGATTTAACCAGCCCACGGCGCAGGTCGTTTGTCGAAAAACGCAGCGATTCCATCGCGCGCTTCGCTGGTTTCCCAGCGCTGTGCCAGCGCATCAATAGCAAGATCGACATGTTCCTGAGTTATCCGCCCTTCCAGCATGCGCAAGAGCGCCTTGGCTTCAGACACCGCGCCGGGAGCGCAGGACAGATAGGGCGTGATCGCTTCCTCGACCGCATCATCGAGATCCACTGCCGCAACGGCACGGGTCAAAAGGTTCAGGCGCACAGCTTCGCCCGCATCAAAGAGCCGCGCATTCATAAAAACCTCTCGAGCGCGGGTGCCACCCATGCGGGCAATGACATAGGGACCGATGTTCGCAGGAATGAGACCGAGCTTTGTTTCGGTCAGCCCCATCTTGATGCCCGCGGCGCCCAGCGCCACGTCGCAGACCGAGGCCAGTCCAACACCGCCCCCAAAGGCATTGCCGTGAAGGCGCCCGATCAAGGGTTGCGGCAGTTCATACAGCGCCATCAGTGCGGTCGCGATGCGCGCAGATTCAGACCGTCTCGTGTCAGCGTCCATGGCCATCTGATCGCGCATCCATGCAAGATCGCCCCCGGCACAGAATGTCTTGCCGCGCGCGGCCAGGACCACCACCCGAACATCGCTGTCCTGTGCCAAACGCCGCGCCGCCTCTTCCAACTGCGTCATCATATCGGCCGACAGAGCATTGTGCTTGTCTTCACGCGCCAGCCAAAGCGTGGCAACGCCGCGCGCATCGATCTCGGTTTCAATGAATTGGGTCATTGTCTATCCTCAGAATATCAAACGAAAGGATCATTCACTGCTGCTGCGCATTGCCTGCGCGCGCGCCGCTGCACGCTCTAGAACGGCGATGTTCAGCCCGGTTTCGTATCCCATTTGCTCAAGACGCCGGTGCACGGCTTCTGTCGCCACATTGCCCGCCGCCCCCGGCGCATAAGGACATCCCCCAAGACCACCGACCGCAGCATCAAAAACCCGCACGCCGTGCTGGAGTGCCACTTCAATGTTGTCCAACGCTCGCCCTGAGGTGTCGTGAAAATGCCCCGCCAGCTTTTCAGCGGGAATGACAGCGCCCACGGCACCGAGCATACGGTCAACGGAATCGGGATGGGCGCGGCCTATCGTGTCGCCCAGACTGATCTCGTAGCAGCCCATGTCCAGCAAGGCCCGGGCGACCCGCGCGACCTGCGCCGGTTCAACCGCGCCGTCATAGGGACATTCCACCACACAGGACACGTAGCCACGCACCGGCACTCCGGCATCTCGGGCCGCAGCAGCGACGGGTGCAAAGCGTTCCAGGCTGTCGGCTATGCTGGCGTTGATATTGGCCTGTGAAAACCCTTCGGACGCCGAACCAAAGATTGCCACTTCGTCTGCCTTGGCCGCCAAAGCCCGCTCCAGACCTTTCATGTTCGGGGTCAGCGCCGCATAGCGCACACCCTTGGCCCGGCGAATGCCAGACAGAACCTCGGCACTGTCCGCCATCTGCGGCACCCACTTGGGGCTGACAAACGACGCGCATTCGATCCGGGAAAAGCCCGCATCCGACAAGCAATCGACCAAAGCGATTTTGTCCTGCGTCGCGATATGAACCGCTTCGTTCTGCAAACCGTCCCGCGGCCCGACTTCAAAGATTTCCACTCGCTTGGTCATGCGCCTGCCTTTTGTCGTGGGTTGCGTTGCTGAAGTGACCTGTCAGCTTTCGGGAACAGGGTAGAAATCCTGTTGGTAGAACCGTTGCGGGCCTTCGCGTTCGACAGACCGCTGAAATGCAGGCCGGGCCTCCATCCGGGCCTTGTAGGCCTGCAACTTCGGAAATTCGGCCAAATCCACATAGTAAGGCGCGGCAAACAGGTTAAAGCCCATCATGATGTCCGCCGCCGAAAAGCCACCCTCCAAGAGCCACGGGCTGTCTCCCATCCGCGCCTCCATGCCCCCTAGTGTCTGGCGCAGCCGTGCGACGGTCAGTTTAACAACGATTGGTGATGGTTTTGCCGGAGGCCGCAGAAACACCATCTGAAGGTTCAGATTTTCGATCAGGCTCGCCATGGTTTCGGCGAAATGGATCCACTGCAGATAAGCCGCCCGTTCCGGATTTCCGACTCCGCGCCCCAACTCGGGCGCTTCGGACTCGACCAGATACTCGATGATGGCGCCGCTCTCTGCCATCTCAAGTCCATCCCATTCAATTGCCGGAATACGCACGCCGGGCGACAGACGCGGCAAATCCCCTTCGCGCATTGCCGGGGTGCCGATCTGATACTCGCTGATCTCAAGCCCACCAAAGTGATCGATGCCGATCTCTTCGAGCAGCCATAACACCCGGAAAGACCGACCGTATTGTACGTGATGCAAACGGATCATGCTGTCGTCTCCTCTTCGCTTTCCAACCGGATCAATGCGGCCCCTGCTTCAACCTGCGCGCCCGCTTCGGTCAGCACCTCGGCGATGCGTCCGGCCCGTGCCGCCACCATCGTGTGTTCCATTTTCATGGCCTCCAGAACCGCCAATGGCATGCCCTCTTCCACCAGATCACCTGCAGACACATGGACCGCCACAACCTTGCCCGGCATCGGCGACAAGGTCAGTCCGTCCCCTGCCCCGGCCTCGGATTGACGCGCCAGCGGGTCGGGAACGTCAAAACAGACGCCATAGTTTGCAAACACCGTGATCTGCCCGTTCTCAAGGTGAACTGCAGCCCCGGCTTTGCCATCCAGCCACCACGCGCCGTTGTGACGCTCGACCGTGACCGATGTGCCATTCACTACAACCGCGCCATTGTCAGGCCCGGTCATCTGCAAAAGGCATACAAAGGTCTGATCCCCAAAACTCAGAGAAACGCTTCGATCCAGCGGAGCCCAAAGGGTGAAACCTGCAAAAGGGTCAGCCCCTTCATCCAGTCCGGCCACGGCCAGCGCGGCACGCGCCACCATGGGCGCCTCGATCGGCTGAGCTTTCGTCAATTCTTCGAGATCGCGGGCAATCAGCCCTGTGTCCACCTCGCCGCGGGAAAACCCGTCATGCCGGGCCAAAGCCCCCAGAAAGGCCAGATTTGTCACCGTCCCGGCGACCTGTGTCTGCTCCAATCCCTTGGCAAGCCTTTGCAGGGCCACTGCCCGCGTCGGGCCATGCACGATCACCTTGGCAATCATTGGATCATAGTGCGGCGAGATCACATCCCCTGAGCGCACACCGCCGTCAGCCCGCACATCGGACGGAAAGCCAAGATGCGCCAGACGGCCGGTGGCCGGCAGGAAACCGGCCGGGACGTCTTCGGCATAGAGCCGCGCTTCAAAGGCATGACCATTGATCGAAAGATCCTGCTGCCGCGCGGGCAGCGGATCACCCGCGGCTACGCGCAATTGCCATTCGACCAGATCAATACCGGTAATCGCTTCAGTGACGGGATGTTCGACCTGCAGGCGGGTGTTCATTTCCATGAACCAGAACCCGTCCGTGCGCAGCCCGTCCGAGCCATCAACAATGAACTCGACCGTGCCAGCACCTTTGTAACCGATCGCCTCGGCCGCTCTTACCGCCGCGGCGCCCATTGCATCGCGCACATCCTGCGGCATGTCAGGCGCCGGTGCTTCTTCGATCACCTTCTGGTGGCGGCGTTGAAGCGAACAATCGCGCTCAAACAGATGCACCGCTGTTTCACCGTCGCCAAAGACCTGTACTTCGATATGGCGTGGGCTTGTGATGAATTTCTCGATCAGGACCGCATCGTTGCCAAAGGCGGTGCGGGCTTCGGCCTTGGCCCGCTCCAACGCATCATCAAAAGCATCTGCCTGCTCCACCAGCCGCATGCCCTTGCCGCCGCCGCCGGCAACAGCCTTGATCAGCACCGGATAGCCGATGTCTTTTGCGGCTTGCGCCAGAACGCCAGCATCCTGATCCGCGCCGTGGTAGCCCGGCACGACCGGCACCCCGGCCTCTTCCATCAAGGCCTTGGCCGCATCCTTAAGCCCCATGGCCCGGATCGCGTCTGCCGAGGGACCAATGAACACGAGACCAGCAGCTTCGACCGCCTGCACGAAGTCAGGGTTTTCAGACAAAAATCCATAGCCGGGATGGATTGCCTGTGCGCCCGTGTCCAGCGCTGCCTGAATAATGACATCGCCGCGCAGATAGCTTTCCGAAGGCGCAGCGCCACCGATGCAAACCGCTGTGTCGGCCATCTGGACGTGTAGCGCGTCGCGGTCAGCTTCTGAGAACACAGCCACACAGCGCGCACCCATCCCCTGCGCCGTGCGCATGATCCGGCAAGCGATCTCGCCCCGGTTTGCAATCAGGATCATGTCAAACATATCTGCTCTCCTTGCCGGCCGGCCCTACGCCCGGCGCCATCTTCTGCCCCAGACGGGCACACCAGTCAGGTCTCGCGCCGCCCGCATAGCGAACAGCCAAGCCTTCCCGAACCAAGGTGTCGGCCACATCCACGTGGTTCACCCAAAGCTGCATCAGCGGGCGGCGGTATTTGTCCACGCCGACGCGGTCCAGCCGGGTCTCTCCGCTTGCCACAAGGGCCCGTAGCCTCTGCGTCGCACGATCTGCCAGAGCAGCCTCGGCCGGGCATCGCGCACGGCTTTTGCTTTCTGGCGTGTCGAACCCTTGCAGGCGTGCGGTGATTTCCCGCCCAGTGCCACAATCCAGCGCAACAGTGTCCCCGTCGTAGACATAAGTGATGGCACAGCCCGGCCCTGCGGGAACCCGGCCAAACAACTGGCCACCCTGCGCGGCGACCAGCCCCATCCATCCGCCAATTGTGACAGCTGTCACCACCACAGCCCTCAGCACCAGTTTCAGCATGGTCTTTGCCTTGCACAGGCTGATCTGGCCCGGTCTGACCGACGAAACACTGCGCCCTCCTTGCTCGGATCCGAAAACCCACTGAAGCGCTTGGCAAACTTGCCAACACAGGGGATTGCCGCCCCGGATCTGTGCGGAGCCTGCCTCACATCCGGAACACGCCAAAGCGTGTCTCCTCGATCGGCGCGTTCAGTGCAGCGCGCAGGCTCAGCGCGAGAACATGGCGGGATTTGCGTGGATCCACGATGCCATCATCCCAAAGCCGCGCTGAAGCATAAAGCGGATGGGACTGACGCTCGAACATGTCGATGGTGGGCTGTTTGAAGGCAGCCTCTTCCTCTGCCGACCATGTGCCGCCCTTGCGCTCAATCCCATCGCGTTTGACCGTAGCCAGAACGCCAGCAGCCTGCGGTCCGCCCATCACGGAAATGCGGCTGTTGGGCCATGTCCACAGGAAACGCGGCTGGTAGGCGCGACCGGCCATACCGTAATTGCCCGCGCCAAACGAGCCGCCGACGAGAACAGTGATCTTGGGCACAGACGTCGTCGCCACCGCTGTCACCAGTTTGGCCCCATGACGGGCGATCCCCTCGTTTTCATACTTCTGCCCGACCATGAAGCCGGTGATATTCTGCAAAAAGATCAGTGGAATGCGCCGCTGCGAGCAAAGTTCAACGAAATGCGCGCCTTTTTGCGCGGCTTCCGAAAACAGCACACCATTGTTGGCGATGATCCCCACGTCCATGCCTGCCAGCCTTGCAAAACCGCAGACCAGCGTCTCACCAAACCGGGACTTGAATTCATCAAAATAAGAGCCGTCCACCAGACGGGCGATGACCTCGCGAATGTCATAAGGCGTCCGCAGGTCGGCTGGTACGACCCCCAGCACTTCGTCCGGATCATAGGCCGGGTCTTCACCGCTCAGCGCACCCGCCCCCGGCGCGCTGCCCAATGACCGGACAGCCCGGCGCGCCAAGGCCAGCGCATGTCCATCATCTTCTGCCAGATAGTCCGCAACACCGGACAAGCGAGTGTGTACGTCGCCGCCGCCCAGCGCCTCGGCGCTCACGATCTCGCCGGTCGCCGCCTTGACCAAGGGAGGGCCTGCCAGAAAGATCGTACCCTGTTCCTTGACGATAACCGTGACGTCGGACATCGCAGGCACATAGGCGCCGCCCGCCGTGCAAGACCCCATCACAACAGCGATCTGGGCAATGCCCTTGGCGCTCATCCGGGCCTGATTGTAGAAAATCCGCCCAAAGTGATCGCGGTCCGGGAACACCTCGTCCTGATTGGGAAGGTTCGCGCCACCACTGTCGACCAGATAGATACACGGCAGATGGTTTTCCTCTGCGATCTCCTGCGCGCGCAGGTGTTTCTTGACCGTCATCGGATAGTAGGTGCCACCCTTTACCGTGGCATCGTTGCATAAGACCATGACCTGCCGCCCATGAACCAGTCCGATGCCGGCGATCACCCCGGCGCAGGGCGCGGCCCCGTCATACAGTCCATGGGCCGCCGTCGCGCCCACCTCCAGAAACGGTGAGCCGGGATCGAGCAGATTGGCCACCCGGTCCCGCGGCAGCATCTTGCCCCGGCTCAAATGGCGTTCGCGGGCGCGTTCACCGCCGCCCGCCGCGGCCTGCATTGCCGCCTCTTCGATTTCGGCCAACGCGGCCAGATGCGCCGTCTGGTTGGCCCGAAACGCCTCTGACGTCGGAATGATCTGCGACTGAAGTTTCATGCCGCTTGCTCCTTTATTTTCGATACGCTGCTTTGAAGGGCAAAGGCGTTTCGCTGAAATCTCTCTACCAAGCTCATTGATCCTGCCCCTGCGAGGCTTTGCGCGCTCTGGGTCGGACCAAAGGCGGCTCGTCGGCCCACCCGGCTGTGACCGCTGGCTCGGCCTGTCCCAAATATCGGGCCAGTTCCCACAGATGGATCGTTACGGACAGACGGTTGTTGGCCTGCCAAGCCCGACACCAGGCCTTCAGTGCCGGCTCTGCCCCTGCGCAATCGTCGCCAGCAGACGTGCCCCGGGCCAGCGCATAGAGTTGCGGGTAGAGCGTTTGCCCCAGATCACCTTCGGTCTCAAAGCTGTCCGGCTCAGGCACAGACATCAGCACCTGAGTGGCCAGCAATTCCTGCTCTACGGCCAGTCGCTGCTGACACGGGATCGGGGTCCCGGTGCGATCGCAATTCACGATACCGACGCCCCCGCAGTAGATGGCGCCCGTGGTCCCGCCAACGGCAAAGGGCAATAGATCGGGAACATTTTCAAGCGCAACCAGCTGGCGCTCAAATCGCGCGACCTCGCGGTTCATGCAGGTCGAAAAATCAGGCAGCGGTTCCGGTTCGGTTTCAGCCATGGTTCGACCGGCCACCATCAGCAGCATCGCAAAGAGGACTGCAGGTTTCACGAGTTGCCTCCTTCCGCTGCTGCGCGGGCCTTTAGCGCTTTGCGGATCACTTTGCCGGTGACCGTCATGGGCAAGGCATCCAGAAAGGCGATCTCACGCGGGTAGGAATAGCTGGCCAGCCGCTGCTTAACCCAATCCTGCAGCTCTTGTTCGGGTACCTCGCTGCGCGCCTTGAGCACCACATAGGCCTTGACGATTTCGCCGCGCAGCGGATCAGGTTTGCCCACCACGCCAACGGTTGCAACAGCAGGATGGGTCAAAAGGCAGTCTTCGATTTCGGCCGGACCGATGCGATAGCCCGCGCTTGAAATGACATCATCATCACGGCCAACAAAGCGGACAAAGCCGCCCTCTTCCATGATCCCCCGATCGCCGGTCAGCAGCCAACCCTTGCGGTATTTTTCTGCCGTCGCTTTGGGGTTTCGCCAGTATTCCAGCATCATCGAGGCCGCCCCGCGTCGCACCGCGATGTCACCCTCTTGATCGGTCAGTTGGCCGTCTTCATCAATCACGGCCACCGTGAACCCTGGCACAGAACGCCCCAGACATCCCGGCTCGGGGTCAAACAGGCTGCCGCAGGAACTGGCAACCATGTTGCATTCCGTCTGACCGTAGAATTCGTTGATCGTGACCCCGAGAGCCTCTCGCCCCCATGCCAGCATTTCCGCGCCCAGCGGCTCACCGCCTGATGCAACGGACCGCAACCCTTCAAGGCGGGTGTCTGCGGCCTTGAGCATACGCAGCGCGGTGGGCGGAAAGAAGACGTTGCGCACGCTGCCCGTGGCGATGACCCAATCGGCGAAATCCGGGCTGAACTTGTCCGCCCGGGCCGCCACCACGGGAATGCCCAACGCCAGACCCGGCATCAAAACGTCGAACAATCCGCCGATCCATGCCCAATCAGCTGGCGTCCACAACACATCGCCCGGCTGGCCCAGAAAATCATGGCTCATTTCAACGCCGGGCAAATGTCCTGTCAGAACCCTGTGACCATGCAGAGCACCCTTGGGTTTGCCCGTCGTGCCGGATGTGTAGATCAGAACAGCCGCATCTTCGGGCCCTGTCCCAACGGCTGCCCGCGTCGCCATGGCAGCGTCGGGCAGATCTTTTTGCGTAAGCACTGCGCAATCGAAAGGGCGCAGCATGCCCTTTCCTTCATCATCCGTGACAACAACCTTCGCGCCGCTGTCACCCAGCCTTGAGGCCAATGCATCGCGCTGGAACAGCTTGAACAACGGTACGGAAATCGCGCCAAGCCGCCAGGCCGCGATATGCGCAGCGGCACAAAGCGGGCCTTGGCTCAGCAATACACCCACACGGTCACCGCGCATCACACCACGGGCAACCAGCCCGGCCTCAACGCGGCGGGACAACTGGTAGAGCGTGCCAAAGCTGACATCGCGTCGATGACCCGAGGTCAGATCGATAATCGCGGTGCGGTCCGGGTCGGTCGCGGCCCATCCGTCACAGGTCTGATGGGCCATGTTAAGATCATCTGGTAAATCCCAGTCGAACCGCGTCCGCAGCGCTTCATAACTGGAGGACCGGCGCAGCATCAGCGCACGAATTGCTCAAGGTAAAGGGCCTGTTCGCCGGTCGTATGCATCAGGCAACCAATCGCAGCAGGACCACCACCGGTGCCACCCCCCCAAAGCGAACGGGCATAGTCACACCGCGCATCGCGAAACCCGATCCACGCCCGCTGCATGGCCCGCAGGTTTTCTTCCTGCGGGGGTGCTGTATAGCCATAGTCCTTTGCATCCTTGTCCGCGGCCTTGGCTTCGGCCAGCCGGGCCTGGTATGCCGCGTTCAACCTGGTGTCCCAATACTGCAATTCCTGATCAAGACAGGCGCCCATTCCAACGGTCGAACCGCCGCCGTCTGTATCGACCATGCACTGTTCTGCAGACAGGCCGATGCAACTGGATTCAGCACCAGGGTTCTGATGCAGGCAAATCTCGGTCTCGGTCGGCGAAAAAACTAGATCCTGCGCAAAAAGCGGACCAGAGCAAAAGATGGCCGCCAGTGCTACCCTTGTGAACATGTCATTCCTCCTCAGGCTTCAGGCTCTGCTGGTCCGACATCGGCGTCCACCATAGCCCCCATTCGATTAACCGCGTAGCGTCGTGCGGTTTCGCCCCGACCACAGAAAACGACCAGCCAAATGCCCGGCGTTTCGCCCGGACGGGCAAAACAATCGCTCTTGCGGGCGCTGCCTCCTAATTCGTCCTCGTAGCGCTGCGCGTAAAACTCGATGACATCGGTTTCGGTCAGATTGGCCCGCAGCCACCCAATCCGGTAGGCCAGCACGGTGACCCCGGCGATCAAAGTGAGGATCGGTACAAACCAGACCCAACGCGGCATTCACCCCATCGCCCCCATCAATTCACGTCCCACCAGCATACGGCGAATTTCAGAGGTGCCCGCACCGATTTCCATCAGCTTGGCATCGCGGAAAATTCGCGCAACCGGTGCGTCGTTCAAGAACCCAGCGCCACCCATGGCCTGCACCGCTTGGTGCGCTTGTTTCATCGCCTCTTCGGACGCATAGAGACAGCAGGCAGCCGCATCCTGACGGGTCACTTCACCCCGGTCACAGGCCTTGGCCACTTCATAGACATAGGCACGTGCCGAATTCATCGCCGTATACATGTCCGCGATCTTACCCTGCATCAGTTGGAAATTGCCGATGCTTTGACCAAACTGTTTGCGTTCAACCATATACGGCATGATCTCATCGAGACAGGCCGCCATGATCCCAAGCCCAATTCCGGCCAGCACCACGCGTTCATAGTCCAGTCCGGACATCAGAACGCGAACGCCCTTCCCTTCTTCGCCCAACACGTTTTCAAAAGGAACCTCGACACCGTCAAAGATCAGCTCGGCGGTGTTTGATCCACGCATGCCGAGCTTGTCAAAATGCGGGCTGGTCGAGAATCCGGCCATACTTTTTTCAATCAAAAACGCCGTGATGCCCTTTGATCCTGCATCCGGATCGCTCTTGGCATAGACAACCAGCGTGTCGGCATCCGGGCCATTGGTGATCCAGTACTTGTTGCCGTTCAGCACATAGCGATCGTTGCGCTTTTCCGCGCGTAGCTTCATTGAAACAACATCCGATCCCGCCGATGGTTCCGACATCGCAAGCGCCCCGACATGGGCACCGGAAATCAACCCCGGCAGATACTTCTGCTTTTGCTCTTCGGTGCCATTCAACTTGATCTGGTTCACACAAAGATTGGAGTGCGCCCCATAGCTGAGCGAAACTGACGCGCTGGCACGGGCGACCTCTTCGACCGCCACAGTATGCGCCAGATAGCCCATACCTGCGCCGCCATACGCTTCGTCTACGGTGATCCCCAAGAGGCCCAGATCTCCCATTTCCTGCCAAAGCGGCGCGGGGAATTCATTGCTGCTGTCGATCTCGGCTGCCAGCGGTTTGACCCGCTCCTGCGCCCATTTGTGAACCATTTCGCGCAGGGCATTTACGTCTTCGCCCAGATCAAACGTCATACTGGCCATAAACATCGGATTACCCCTCTCGCGGTTATTGAACGCTTGTTCAGTTTACGGATGCCAAATGATTCCGTCAACGCGCTTTGAACACCGCTACACCACCACAATCAGCGCCCAAGACAGAAAAACCCCCGGCGTTGACGACGCCGGGGGTTCATTCAGGTTTCAATCGCGTTGACTGGTCAGGTGCGCCCGTTGCGCAGCTGAACGCCAGCAGCGACCAAAGCGTTCCAGATCTTGGCATCGCGGCCATAGACATCACGGCGATAGTTCATGTGACCCTTGGCCTGCGTAAAGGCCGTACGATAGATCAGATGCACCGGCACGTGCTGTTCCAGATTCACACGGGTTTCCACACGCGAATTCAGGATTCGGTCGAAGTAGTTCACCGGATCGGACTCTTGCTTGGCCAAAAGTGCATAGGCAAAATCATGCGGATCATCCAGACGGATGCAGCCATGGCTATAGGTGCGCACTTCGCGCGCAAACAGGTGCTGCGACGGCGTATCGTGCAAATAGATGTTGTACTTGTTCGGGAACATGAACTTGACCGAACCCAGTGCGTTGCGCGGCCCCGGAGGCTGGCGCATCGAGAATGGGAAGGTGCGCGCCGTATATCCCGCAAAGCTTTGACCACGGCCAACAACGCGACCCCGGCCATCAATGATCTGTAGATGGGACACCGCGCCCGGATTGGAGCGCAGCAATGGCAGGTATTCCCCGACAATGATCGACCTCGGTACGTACCACGACGGGTTGATCACCATATGATCCATGACATCCGAAAACTCGGGTGTGCGGCGATCGTAATCCTGATGACCGATGACCGAACGGGTTTCGTAGGTCAGCTTGTTGTCATCGATGATCTGCGCGTGGAAATCGGTCAGGTTCACCTTGACGTGACGCTTGCCCAGACCTTCGGGCAGGTTCAACCAGCGTTCCCGCTCCATCGCGACCATCACGGATTTCAGGCGCTCTTCAGGGCTGACATTGATGGCACTCATGGTCGAGGCACCGGCAACACCATCCGCTTCGAGATTGTGGTCGATCTGGAATTGCCGCACCGCTTCGGTCATCCGGGCATCAAAGCTGCCGCCAAGGTGCGGCGCCAGATATCCCATCGCTGTCAGACGGTTGCGCAGCGCAACAACGGCCTTGCCGGATTGACCAGGGCTCAGCTTGGCCGCCGGTACAGTCGGACCCCAACCGCCATGGGCAATGCGATGCTCGAGCATCATCTTGGCGCGCATCAGGCGTGTGTATTCGGGACTGTTCGGGATCAGTTTGCGCATCGCCGCACGGGGATCGCCCTGCATGATCTGCGCCAGCAGGTCCGCCGGATCACGCCGTGGCAAAACACGTTTGATATCTCCATCGATCCGACCCGGCTGCAAGAGCCCGGATTGCAGATCGTTGGCGAATTGCAAATAGGTCTTGGTCAACTCCATCTCGAGCAGACCACGTTCGCGACCATTGGAGACTGCGGCCATCCGGGCCATCAGACCTTCTGGGTCATAACGGTCGATCGGCAGCGCGTGATCATCCGCCAGCTGCAGCGCCTCGAAGAAGGCAATGCGCCGCTCGCGATCCTCTACCCCTGCCCCGGTCCAAAGCGGCTCAAATGCGCGGGCACGATAAAAAGCGGCGACGGCTTCGTTCTCACCCAAGGATTCGGCGACAGCCTGTTTGTAGGCCGTGACCTGAAACGAAAATCCACTTTCGGCTGATACGCCCGTAACGCCGACTAAAAAGAATCCACCAGCAGCGATGACCGAACGCACCAGACGCAGCGTCCGGCCCTGTTTGGTTTGCATCATCTCATAACCCCTTGGTCACTCGTTTTGTAATAATATCAGTCTGTAAGTGCAGCGGGTGCCTGTCTATTCACATTTCCGCCAATTTGCTACCCTTCCGTACAGTGTGCTCAACAGGCCAATTTCGGAGCATTTGCGTCACAGCCTTGCGCCATTTCGGCAGGAAGCCGCGCATTTCCCCTTGAATGCTCGAATTGTTGAGAAAACAGGCTTTCTACAGAGTCCGATTCGTGCGATAGAGACTGTGCATCTGGGGAAGATGGCAGCAGGCGTGTAACAGCACGCCGACTTACAGGTAACAGCGACTACGGGACAGACGCTACCGATATGGCAGATTTGACTTCTAACCGCTTTACGCGGCGCGGTATCCTCGGTGCATTTGCAGCAACAGCGGTTGTGGCAGCACCCACCTACTCCAACGCAGCAGGCTTCCTGCGCGGAGGTGGCGATATTCGCAGGATCAAAATGTATTCGGGCCGCACAGGTGAGCGGATCGATATGATCTATTGGGTCGAAGGGCACTACATCAAAGACGCTGTCCGCGAAGTGAATCACTTCATGCGTGATTGGCGTACCAATGATGTCAAATCCATCGACCTGCGCACGATCGACATCATGGCGGCCGCGCATAACCTGATGGATGCAAACGAACCCTACATGCTGATCTCGGGCTATCGCAGCCCAAAGACGAACGCGATGCTCCGCTCGCGTTCTAACGGCGGCGTTGCCAAAAACTCCCGCCACCTGCGCGGACAGGCAGCGGATCTTCGGTTGTCTTCACGCTCGGTCGGGCAAATGGCCCGCGCGGCAGCCGCCTGCAAGGGTGGCGGTGTGGGTCGCTACAGCGGATCGAATTTCGTCCACATGGATTGTGGTCCGGTTCGCACCTGGGGACGGTAACACCGAAAATCAGCAAATCCTGCAAAACCAGCGCCCCGCTTCGGGGCGCTTTGTTTTTGTAGTCCATGTTGAATGACCGGCGAAGTCTGGTTTTCCGGACCGCCGTCATGGCCCAACCCCAAACAAAAAAGGCCGCGCAATCCACTGCGCGGCCTATTGTTTTCAGTTCAGTGCGGGTCAGCGACCCAGCGACCACCATCCACGGCGTTTCGGCTTGTCGTCATCTGACGGCGCCTCATCTGCCGCAGCCTCAACTGGCGCGGCTGGTGTCTCGGCCTTGGGTTCAGGCGCAGCCTCAACCTTGTCCTCGGCGGCGGCACCACCTGTCACCTCAGCGATAACGTCGGCCGCCTTTTTACGCGTGCGGCGTGGCTTGGGTGCAGGCGCAGCTTCAGCGGCTTCTTCAGCAACCGGTTCCGGCTTTGCCTCTTCCTTGGCAGCCGTCGCCTCTTCCGCAGGGGCATCATCGGTCTTCTTTTTCCGAGTCCGAGTGCGCTTGGGCTTGGGCTTTTCCTCGGCCTCGGCTTCGGCCTCTGGCTCAGCCTTCACCTCTGCCACATCCTCAGTCTTGGCCTTCTTCGAACGCGAACGCGACTTGGTCGGCTTCTTCTCGGTGGCCTCGTCTGGTTTGGCGTCTTCGGCCTTGGCCTCCTCGGCTTTGCCGTCCTCTGCCGCGTCGCCCTCGGATTTCTCTTCGGTCTTTTCTTCAGTCTTCTTGGATTTGCTCCGACTGCGTGACCGGGTTTTCTTGGGCTTCTCTTCAGCTTCGGCTTCGGCCTCTGGCTTTTCGGCCTCAACGTCAGACTTGGCATCCGCTTTGTCAGCCTGTTCTACCTTGTCATCCGAGCCGTCTTCTTTTGCCTCGGCATCGCCGGATTCGTCGTCCTGTTTGGACTGCGACTCGTCCTGATCGCCCTCACCATCCTTGGACTTGGACCGCCGGCGACGTCTGCGACGGCGCTTCTTGGGCTTTTGTTCATCGGAGCCTGCGTCCGGCGCCGCTGGCGCTTCTTCGACGTCTGCCTCGGCTGCGGCGTCCTCGTCGACCTGATCCATCAGCATCGTGTCGACAGAAACAACCGGTGCCGCTTCGGGCACAGGGCGTGTCGCAGTCTTGAACTTTTCGAGGGTGAAGTCCGGCGCAACCATATGCGCATCACCTTCGATCCGCACCGCCATGCCATAACGCGACTCGATCTGTGCAACATGCTCGCGCTTTTGGTTCATCAGGTAGTTGGCGATTGCCACAGGGGCCTTCACCAGCACTTCACGTGAACGGCGGCGGGTACCCTCTTCTTCGATCTGGCGCAGAACCTGCAAGGCCATGTTATCGTCCGAGCGGATAAGACCCGTGCCATGGCACGCCGCACAAGGCTGTGTGGTCGCCTCGATCATGCCTGGACGCAAACGCTGGCGCGACATTTCCAAAAGGCCAAAGCCGGAAATCCGGCCCACCTGAATGCGGGCGCGATCCGTCTTGAGCTTGTCCTTGAGCTTCTTCTCGACCGCCGCGTTGTTCTTGCGGTCGTCCATATCGATAAAGTCGATGACGATCAGGCCGGCCAGATCGCGCAAACGCAACTGCCGCGCGACCTCTTCGGCCGCTTCAAGGTTGGTCTTTGTCGCGGTTTCCTCGATCGACCCTTCCTTGGTTGCCCGACCCGAGTTCACGTCGATTGCAACCAGCGCTTCGGTCACACCGATAACGATGTAGCCCCCGCTTTTCAGCTGGACCGTCGGGTTGAACATGCCAGCCAGATAGGATTCCACCTGATAGCGCGCAAAGAGCGGCATCTGGTCGTGGTAGTTTTTCACGTTCTTGGCGTGGGACGGCATGATCATTTTCATGAAGTCCTTGGCGATGCGATAGCCGCGCTCGCCTTCGACCAGAACCTCATCGATTTCGCGATTGTACAAATCGCGGATCGACCGTTTGATCAGGTCGCCTTCTTCGTAAATCTTGGCGGGTGCAGTCGATTTCAGCGTCAATTCGCGGATCTGCTCCCACAGACGCTGAAGGTATTCATAGTCCCGCTTGATCTCGGTCTTGGTGCGCTTGGCACCGGCTGTCCGCACGATCAGGCCCGCGCCCTTGGGCACGTCGATTTCAGCCGCGATGGCCTTGAGCTTTGAGCGATCCGAAGCGTTTGTGATCTTGCGGCTGATGCCGCCGCCACGGGCCGTGTTCGGCATAAGCACGCAGTACCGTCCAGCCAGAGACAGGTAGGTTGTCAGAGCAGCGCCCTTGTTGCCGCGCTCTTCCTTGACCACCTGAACCAAGAGGATCTGGCGAACTTTGACCACTTCCTGAATCTTGTATTTGCGCGGACGCGGTTTGCGACGTGGACGAATATCATCGGTGGTGTCGTCATCTGCGACGGATTCGATATTGGAATCCCGCTCGGACGCGTCCGGCTTGTCATCCTCTTCGTCGTCATCGTCATCACTGTCGGCGTCGTCACCATCCGTGTCCGCCTCGGCAGCATCGTCCTCGGCCTTGGTGTCTTCAGCGGCAGGATCAGCAGGCGCTTCGGCTTCGGCCTCGGGCGCGCTGTCGCTGGCTGCGTCGGCCTCCGCGGCATCGGCTTGGGCGGGTTGCGCCTCTGCAGCCTCATCCGCGGGCTCTTCGACGGGTGTTTCGGCCACACGCTCCATAGGAGAGCTGGCTTCATCATCGGCTACGACAGCCTCATCGGTCTGATCGTCGTCCGACAGATCGATCGTTTCCATACCGCTGACTTCGGCGACCGGATCGGCCTGAACCACCGCGTCATCTGCCTTGGTGGTCTCTGCCTTGGTCGATTTACGGCGCGAGCGGGACCGCGATCTTTTCTTGGGCTTTTCGTCCTCTTCGGCAGCCGCAGCAGCAAGCGCGGCCTCCTCTTCCATCAGGGCCTGACGGTCTGCGACAGGGATCTGATAGTAGTCGGGATGAATCTCCGAGAACGCCAGAAATCCATGACGATTGCCGCCATAGTCAACAAAGGCGGCCTGAAGCGAGGGTTCGACCCGAGTTACTTTTGCGAGGTAAATGTTGCCAGCGAGCTGGCGCTTGTTTTCTGATTCAAAGTCGAATTCCTCGACCTTGTTTCCGTCCACCACCACAACGCGGGTCTCTTCCGCGTGGGTGGCGTCGATGAGCATCTTCTTTGCCATGTTATCCGTCTGCACGGGGCATGCGCGCCCTGCCCTGGCGGGCCGAGCGTGGATGAGCCGTGTCTGATTTGGGCGATTGGAGACGCGCCAATGCGGGGTGGCTTTACGCCCCCGGCCCGCATTTTGCTATGTATCGCGCGCGTCATCGCGGTTCTTCTCCGACGCCAGCCTTGGCTTGGCGCCCGTTCATTGGCCCGTCGCAATCGTGCGGTCCGGGCGCGGTTCATTGGCCAGTTGGCCCAATCGGTCTGAAAAAGGCAGGCGGGTTTGCCCGCAAAGCACCTGTTCAGCGAAACTGTCGAGCGCCGCCAAAAAGGGCTATGCGCTTGCCTTCAACATAAGGGCAGCCATGGGGGAATGACAATGGGCAAAGCAGAAACGCGCGAATTAATCTCGTATCCGAGAACGGGCCGCTGTCGCGTCTCACATCAGCGGTGCCCGCCCTGTTGATGCCGGCGCCCGGCCAACCGGGCACCAGAGAACCGAAAAATTCAGTCTGAAAAGCAAAGCTTGTTGTTGTCCAGATCACGGACATAGGCAGAATACCGCGGCCCTCTGTGTCCGGGCGCGCCTTCACAGGCGCCGCCAAGCTCGATTGCCAAACGGTGCATGTGCTTCACCTCGTCCGCGGAACCCACGGCAAAACCGATCATGGTGCCGTTGCCGTTCGACGCTGCGCCCTGATCAAACGGAAGCGCCACCGCAAATGCGAAATCCTCTCCCAGCCAATAGGTCATACGGTCCGAAGGCGCGAACCGTCCCAGATCCAAATGTGCGAACAGTTGGTCGTAGAACTGGCTGGCGGCTGTCATATCGTTGGTTCCAAGAACCACGTAGTTCATTTTCATCGGGTGATCTCCTGCGGTTTGACGATCCGACATCCCGGCACATGCCGGGATCTGTTTAGCCGTGATATTGAAATAGACGTCAGTTTATGTCGTATTTGTTTCATGACCCGAACAAACGCGATCGGCAGGCTTAGGCGCATTGAGTTGCTGGCTGTCCAGCTCAAGCAAGAGAGCCATTGCACCATCAAGGATCTGGCCGCCCAGCATCAGGTCAGCGCCAGGACAATCCAGCGCGATCTTGATTTGATGCGCGAACAAGGCATGCAAATCGACGCGGATCGGGGTCGTGGCGGCGGCGTCCGTCTGGACGGCAATTGGGGTGTCGGCCGCTTGAATCTGGGCTATGCCGAAGCAATCGATCTGCTGATCAGCATCGCGGTAGCAGAACAGATGGACTCGCCCATGTTCCTTGCGAACCTAGCGTCGGTTCGCCGTCAGCTTGTCGCCTCTTTTTCAAAGGACAAACGCCAGCGGGTGGAAAGCCTGAAGTCTCGCATTCTGATCGGGGTCACGGCTTCGACCTATGTGCAGGCCGGTTTTGTCAGCCCGCCAGAACGGATCGTGCGAGCCCTGCATCAGGCCTTTGTGGATCTGGAAATGCTGGACATCACGTACCAGCGTGAGGATGGCCAACCGTCGCAACGCAGGATCGAACCGCACTTTCTCTTGCTCAAATACCCTGTGTGGTACGTGCTGGCTCATGACCACCTACGTGACGAGCCGCGAAGCTTTCGCTGTGATCGCATTCTGAGCGCAGCGCGCGCGGGCACCCGGTTCAGGTTGGCGGCAAAGGATGACTTCCAAAATTGTTTTCAGGATGGAGGACACCTGAAATGACCCCAAAGCCATCACGCGGCAGCGCGTATTGAGCGATCAGGCCCCATATCAGTTTCGACGCGTGACCATGGCGGATGCAACCATGCTGGTGTCTTGGTTAAGCCGCGCCCACGTTCGCAGGTGGTGGGGCCCGCCAAAGGCCATCAGCGCCAAAGACTTGGCCGATCCACGTGTCGCGCGCTGGATCGTGTCGCATGAGGGCGCACCCTTTGCCTATATGCAGGATTACACCGTGCACGGCTGGGAAGATCATCATTTTGCCGCGCTGCCGCAGGGGTCCCGGGGCATCGATCAATACATCGGCGAACCCGACATGATCGGGATCGGACACGGCCCCGCCTTTATGGCTCAGAGAACAAAATCACTTCTGGAAACTGGCGCTCCGGCCCTTGCGACCGATCCGCACCCAGACAACACGCGCGCTATTGCAGCCTATCGCAAACTGGGTTTTGCGCCCACGGGTCCAGCCCGGCAAACCAAATGGGGGCTGATCCTGCCGATGGTGCTCAGATCGCACGCCCATCCGTAAACTGAATCAGGTCCCACAGATTGCCATATAAATCCTTGAACACCGCGACGGTGCCATAGGGGGCGTCCTTCGGCGCACGTGCAAATTCCACGCCTTTGTTCAGCATGTCGTTATAGTCACGCCAGAAGTCATCGGTCTGCAGAAACAGGAAAACCCGCCCACCGGCCTGATCCCCAACAAAACTGGCCTGCCTGTCATTCGACGCCCGCGCCAACAAGATGGAACAGCCCCCGCCGCTTGGCCGCACCACAACCCAGCGTTTGTCCTGTTCGGGCTGATAGGTGTCTTCTACCAGTTCAAATCCGAGCAGATCCACGTAGAAGGCTATGGCCTCGTCATAGTCGCTGACCACCAGCGCAATGTGGGCAAGGCGTTGCATCACGCCCTGCCCTTCATCGGATATGGGTCAGCCAAGCGCATTGAGCCGCTTGATCAGGCTTGACGTATCCCAGCGCCCGCCGCCCATTTTCTGTACGTCCTTGTAGAACTGATCCACCAAGGCGGTAACAGGCAGCGATGCGCCATTCTCATTCGCTGTCATGAGACAAATTCCGAGATCCTTGCGCATCCAGTCAACGGCAAAGCCATGTTCGAATTCATCATCGACCATGGTGTCGACCCGGTTGACCATCTGCCAGCTGCCCGCCGCGCCGCCACCGATCACCTCGACCACCTCGCGCCCGTCAAGACCAGCCTTGGCGGCAAAGTGCAGCCCTTCGGACAAGCCCTGAACCAATCCGGCAATGCAAATCTGGTTCACCATTTTGGTCAACTGGCCTGCGCCACTTTCGCCCAGCCGTTTGCACAGCTTGGCATAGGACTGCATCACAGGCTCAGCCGAGGCATAGACGCCCTCGTCGCCGCCACACATGATCACCAACTGGCCATTCTCGGCCCCGGCCTGACCGCCAGACACCGGCGCATCCACGAAGGAAAGCCCCGCATCTGCTGCCGTGGCATAGAGCTCGCGCGTGACCTGCGCGGAAACCGTTGTGTGATCCACGAACGTCGCGCCGGACCCCATGCCTGCAAATGCGCCATCCTCACCGAGGCAAACCGAACGCAGATCATCGTCGTTTCCGACGCAGGCCATGACAAAGTCGCAGCCCTGTGCCGCCTCGCGCGGGGTCGCGGCAGCGGTACCGCCATGTTCTTTTGCCCAGGCTTCGGCCTTGGCAAAGGTACGATTGTAAACGGTTACCTCGTGACCGGCCTTGGCCAGATGTCCTGCCATCGGGTATCCCATGACACCCAGCCCCAGAAACGCTACCTTTGCCATTGCAATTCTCCCTTGCTCTTCAGCGCGAATACACACGCGCTTTGCAATAATACGCCCACACTGCCCACCCTATTGGCATTGGCGGCCATGCAGGATAATCCCTGCCTACCCAGTTAGCGCATGCAAAGGGCGAGGGAAATGGCGGTTGTATTCCGATGGCTTTTGCGACTGGTCAGCGCGGCGCTCGTGCTGGGCGTCATTGGCGTGTTGCTTACCTATTATCTCGCCTCTCGATCCCTGCCGGACTACGACAAGACCCGTGCTGTTTCCGGAATCACGGCCGACATCGAAATCATCCGCGACAACGCCGGCATCCCGCATGTCATGGCGCTGTCCGATCGCGATGCCTTTTTCGGGCTTGGGTATGTGCATGCGCAGGACCGGCTGTGGCAGATGACACTGATGCGCAGGACCGCACAGGGGCGCCTTTCTGAAATTTTCGGCCGGCGCACCGTTGAAACCGACACGCTCTTGCGGCGGCTCGATCTGTATCCACTGGCGGTGCAATCCGTTCAGCATCAAGACGCAGCCACGCTCGACGCTCTCGAAGCTTATGCGGCAGGCGTCAATGCGAGGATCGAGGAAATCAACAGCGACAGTCTGGGCCGGGGTGCGCCGGAATTCTTCATGTTCAACGCGCCGATCTCGCCATGGCAGCCTGCGGACTCCATCGCTCTGGTCAAGCTTATGGCGCTGCAACTCTCAGGGCACCTCAAAGAAGAAGTCCTGCGCGCTCGAACATCGCTTTTGTTGGCCGATGAGGACCGTCTGGCCGACCTTTTGCCTGACATGCCCGGCGGCGGTGTCGCGGCATTGCCCGACTATGCCAACCTGATGCCCGATGGACTGGCCCCTTATTCGCCCAGCCAGACGCGGCACGCATTCCTCAGCCCCATCGCGCCGCGTGGTCTGGCCGGTGCATCCAACGCATGGGCCGCGGCTGCGACCCGGTCCGCTGGCCCCGGCACATTGCTGGCCAATGACCCACACCTCGGGCTGACCGCCCCCGGCACGTGGTTTCTGGCACGCCTGCAGCTGCAATCCGGCGGCGTGATTGGCGGGACAATTCCCGGCATTCCGGCCATCATGGTTGGCCGCAACGAACGTCTGGCCTGGGGGCTGACGTCCTCATACATGGATGATCAGGACCTCTTTATCGAAGAGCTGAACCCCGAAAACCAAGAACAATACCGCACGCCGGAGGGCTGGGCCGAATTCGTCACGCGCCGATCCATCATCAATATCAAGGACGATGCACCCGTCACAATCACGATGCGTTCGACACAAAACGGCCCGGTCTTGCCGGGATCGCAATTCGATTTGGCATCGGTGACCCCACCCGGCCATGTGGCGGCCTTGGGTTGGACCGCCCTGTCCGGACGTGACACATCCCTGTCAGGTGCCGTGGCGCTGATGAACGCAGGCTCCGTCGAAGACGCACTCGAAGCTTCGCGGGCCTATGTCGCCCCCTCGCAGAACCTGACACTGATCGACGCCGACACCATCGCGATGAAGACCATCGGCGCCATGCCGCGCCGAACAGCCGAACATCAAAGCCAGGGGCGCTTGCCCTCACTGGGCTGGAAGCGGGAAAACCAGTGGCAGGGAATGCTGCCCTATTCCGCCAACCCCGAATTCGTGAACCCACAAGGCGGCATTGTCGGCAATACCAACAACAAATCCGTGAACCGCCCGTTTCCACTACATGTCAGCTTTGACTGGGGCGACAGCCAACGCGTGTTGCGGTGGCGCGGCCTGATGCAGGGCCGTCAGGTTCACACCCGCGACAGCTTTATCGAAGCGCAACTGGACACGGTTTCAGAAGCCGCGCGCACCTTGCTGCCCCTGATTGGCCGCGATCTTTGGTTCACCGAAGAAGCCGCCCCGGAAGGCACGCCGGCCCGGCAGCGCCAGCGCGCGCTGGCTCTTCTGGCCAATTGGAATGGCGAGATGAATGAACATCTGCCCGAACCCCTGCTCTATGCAGCCTGGGTGCGCGCCTTGCAGGAACGTCTGATCCGCGACGATCTTGGTCCGCTTGCCGATGAATTCCATCATGTGGAGCCATTGTTCATCGAACGGGTTTTCCGGGATGTGAACGGGGCATCCAAATGGTGCGATATCATTCGCTCAGCGCGCGTAGAAACCTGCACGGATGTCGCCCGCCTTGCGCTGGACGACGCACTGATCTGGATCGACGAAACCTATGGCACGGAACTGGAATCGCTGCGCTGGGGCGACGCGCACCAAGCCGCCCATGATCATCCCGTGCTGGGCGAAGTGCCAGTGCTGCGGTACTTTGTAAACATCCGGCAGAGCACCTCTGGCGGGGACCATACCCTGCAACGCGGCAGGACGTCCGGACGCGATCCGGAACCCTTCCTCAATGTGCATGCCGCAGCCTATCGGGGCGTCTACGACTTTGCTGATCCGGACAGTTCAGTATTCATCGCCTCAACCGGTCAATCGGGTCACTTCCTGTCACGCCACTATGACGATCTGGGGCAGCTTTGGCGGCGCGGCGAATATATTCCCATGTCACTTGATACCGACCTGGCACGCGCTGCTTCGGTCGGGGTGACGCGCCTCGTCAAACCGTGAGCGATACGCACCTGAACGCCGAGGCGGCCCAGAGCACAGCGCTGCGGGTACTCAGCCGGTTTTGGCCCGACTGGAGAGGCGCGCTGATCCCGCTAAAGCCGCTCAGCAAGCCGCTGCGCGCGACGCCTTTCCGGGTGACGGGCGGCCCTGTGCCCGCGGTGATCAAGGTCTGGGGTCCCGGCAATCTGGCCAAAGCCACCGCTCAGGCCGACCGGCAACGTGACGTGGCCGGGTTTCTTGGCAAAGCGCCCCACCGCGCGCCGGCCGTGCTCGACTTTGATTCATCACAGTGCGCCCTGCTGATGCAGGACACCTGCGGCGATCCGCTGGATGCAGTTCTGGACTCCGCTGCAGCTGACGACGCGGATACGATTTTGACGAAAGTCGGCAGCTGGATCGCGGCGCTGCACGCCCCATCGCGACAAAGTCAGCCTTTTCGACCCAAAGGGCACATTGCCTGGCTGGAGAAGCTGACAAATCAGGTGCGGACCGGTGCCCGTATCCCGCCGGACGCGCAGGGGTTTTGTGCAGTTGCCAGTCAGATCGCATCGGACGGTCTGGCATTGCGCGGCAAACCATCGACCCGCGCAATCACGCACAAGGATCTGACGCCGGGCAACCTGATGGTTGATCGGGCCGGCACGATCTGGGGCATCGACTTTGAAAACGCCGCTATGGATGAGCCGCTCAGAGACCTCTTCTCAGTCAGCAGTGCACTTATGGCCCATAGCCCGCATGGCACCCGCCGGGCCGCCATCACCGCCCTGTTTTCCGGCTATGGCGATTTGCAAACGAACCCCGACGTCGCGCGTTTTCTGTTCCGTGCCTTTGCGCTCGGCCTATGGGCACGCACACCTGCAGAGCCATCGCGCAGACAGGCGCAACTTTGGGCAGCCGCACAAGAGATCCTGAACAGTCCTGACGCGCTGCCTGACCGCGTCTGAAGATCCAAACGCGGTCCACTTGGCAAGAAGCGCAGTTATTCTTTCAACGCGGTCTGCATGTTCTGCTTCAGCTCTGCTTCCCACTCGTCCAGGTTTTCGCGCGCAACCCGTGAATACTCGCTCAGATCAGAGTCTGGGTCGTTGTAATCGTAGACTTCGGCAAGTTTCAGCATCGTAGACCGGTCATACTCTTCGAACACACCGGTCAGCCGCTCTGCCTTGCTGCGTTCGATACCCAGCGCCTCGAACACAGACCGCGCCGCCCGGATCGAGCTGTCATAGGTTTCGCGGATGATGTCTCGGCATCCAACAGACCACAGATCATAAACATGCCAACGGTCGATGGCGCGGGCCACCACATGCACATGAGGATGATGTTCGCGCACGTGGCGCGTCAGTTCGGTAATCGCTTCCTTGTCGTCGATGGCGATGACCAGAACTTCGGCCTCATCAATCCCGGCCGCATGCAACAGATCAGGTCGCGTGGCATCACCGTAGTAGACGCTCATCCCGAACTTCCGAAGCATTTCCAACTGTTCGTTGCTGTAGTCGATGACAGTGGTTTCATAATCCGCCGCTTGCAAAGCCCGGTTTACGATCCCGCCAAACCGGCCATGACCTGCGATGAGAATCTTGGCATCCGATGAAATTTCGTCCGCTTCCTGAACCTGCTGGCGCGAATAGCGCGGCGCGATCAGCTTGTCATAGCAGATGAACAATGCGGGCGTCAGAAGCATGGAGAGCGCCACGACCAGCAAAAGCAAATCAGCCACCGGCCCCGGCACAACGGCATTCGCCACGGTGAACGACACAAGGACAAAACCAAATTCACCCGCCTGCGCCAATCCAAGTGCGAACAACCACTTGTCGCCGCCTTCAAGTTTGAAGACATGTCCCAACACAAACAGAACAACCGACTTGAGCACGATCAGTCCAAGCGTCAACCCGACGATCAATGCCAGGTTTTCGCCCAGCAATGCAAAATCAATGCTGGCCCCAACGGTGATAAAGAAAACGCCAAGGAAGATGCCCTTGAATGGTGCAATATCGCTTTCCAGCTCATGCCGGTATTCGCTGTTGGCCATGACGACGCCCGCAAGGAATGTCCCCAACGCAGGCGAAAGCCCGACCATCGTCATCAAAAGTGCAATTCCGACCACCATCATCAGCGCCGTGCTGACAAACAATTCGCGCAGGCGCGCACCGGCCACATAGCGAAAGACCGGCCCGGTCAGATAGCGCCCAGCGACGATAACCACGCCAATCGCAGCCAGTGTCACCAGAGCGGTTTGCCACCCGCTCAGCCCCTCGACGAGGCTCAGATGAAGCCCTTCTTCACCGTGCCCGCCCCCATGGCCATCGCCGTGACCATCTCCGTGATGCAGCGCTTCCTGCAACTCTGGAAGTGCCAGCAAAGGGATCAGAGCCAGCATCGGGATGACCGCGATGTCCTGAAACAGCAAAACGGAAAAGCTGGCCTGCCCGCCGTCGCTGCGCATCAGGCCCTTTTCATTCAGAGTCTGAGTCACAATGGCCGTTGATGACAGAGCAAAAATCAGACCGATGGCCAAAGCAACCGTCCAAGGCTGCCCGAACAGCATGGCAACCGCCATGACACCGGCAGTGGTCAGTCCAACCTGAAGACCACCCATGACGAAAATCCGGGCGCGCATGGCCCAGAGCACCTTGGGCTGCATTTCCAGACCGATCAGGAACAGCATCATCACGACGCCGAATTCGGTGAAATGCTGAAGCCCGACCACATCCACCCCGGCCCAATGCAAGATGGGGCCGATAGCAATGCCAGCGATCAGGTATCCCAAAACGGACCCTAGCCCGAAGCGAGATGCCAAAGGCACCGCAATCATCCCGGCAAGGAACAGGGTAAACGTGATAAACAGGAACTCTGCGGTCATGATATGGTCCTTGTGCGTATCGCAGGCGCCGCACTGCGGCCACTGATCGACACATTGGTTTAATGATTATTCGGCGTGATCAAAAACCCCGCGCGGCAAAGACTACTCTGCCTTTCTTTGGAAAGACCAGAGCGGAACGACTGAAGGATTTTGTTTGCCCCTGATCAGGCTGCGGCACAGGCGGTTTCGGAACGGCCTGCGATCAGCCTTTCGCGGCCATTTCAGCACGGGCCAGTGGGCCGGGTTCTTCGCGAATGGGCAAATGGATTAGCGCGGCCAGCAATCCCAGAACAACGGCAGCCCACCACATCGGCGTGTAATCCTGTGCCGCGTCATAGATCCGCCCACCCAGCCATGCGCCCAGAAAGCTCCCTGTCTGGTGGCTGAGAAACACCAAGCCGGTCAGCGTGGACAGGAACCGCAAACCCTGTGTCTGCGCGACAAGCCCCATGGTCAGCGGAACGGTCGACAGCCACAGCAATCCCATGACTGCCGAGAACACCAGCACGGTGGTGCCTGTGACCGGCACCAGAATGAAGACGGCGATCACAGCGGCCCGGGCAAAGTAAATCCCGCTCAGAACCGTCTTTTTCGAGTGGCGCTGCCCGGACCATCCGGAGAGGAAAGAACCGGCAATGTTCAGCAATCCAATCAGTGCCAGTGACCACGCCCCGATGGTCGCGGCCAGCCCCAGATCGATCACATAGGCGGGCAGATGAGTCTGGATAAAGGCAACGTGAAACCCACAAACGAAAAACCCAAAAAACAGACACAGATAACTACGGTCCCGGAATGCCACGGCCAGCGCGTTGCCAAATTCACCGGCGCTCGATCCTGATGCGGTGGGTTTCGAAACGCGTGCGATGAACACCAGAAAGGGCAAGATAAACACATAGCTGAAACCAATGAGCAGCAAGGCCGTCTGCCAACCCAAACTGCCGATCATGAAGGTCGCCGTTGGCGCAGAGACGAACATGCCCAGCGATGCCGCCGCCGTGCCCAACCCCAGAATAAAGCTGCGCCGATCGGCGCTGACGATTTTTCCAAGGGCGCCAACCACAATCGGAAAAGATGCCGCGCCGGTGCCTATACCGACCAGAACACCAGTCAGAACAAAGGCGGTTGGATCAGTCACGACGCCGCGCAGCGCAAAGCCCGCACCAGCAAAGAGTGCACCAAACGCCAAAACCCGCGCAGTGCCGTATTTGTCGGCGATCGCCCCCGCGATTGGCTGCGCAAATCCCCAGGTCAAAAGCTGAACCGCCACGGACAGCGAAAAGGTTTCTCGCCCCCACCCCAGATCCTGCGACATCGGCGCCAGAAAAACGCCAAAGGACGCGGCAAAGCCAAAACCCAGAAATGCGACCATACAACCGGCAAAGATTGCCATGGACAGACCCGGTGCCGATGTATCGCTCTGTGTCATGACCCATCCATGTGTGACACGTTCTCTGCATTCACGCTGTCACAGGGCTTGCGGCAAAGCAATTCTACTTGTGAATAGGATCAGTGCAAAAGGCGCTTTCGAAACGAAGTCTGCCGCCGCAACGGGCAATCAATCATATCGTTTCAAATCGCGCGCGATCGCTGGCCGACCATTTAAGCGTCAGGACATAGCCCTCTTCGCCCTGCTGTTCGGCCTCGACCAAGCCTTTGTCAAACAACCATGCGCGCTGCTTGCCAGCGGCATAGGGCAACACCAGCTGTTCTTCGCGCTTTTCCTCGCCAAGCAGGCGCGTCACGTCTGTCAGGAAATCATCGAGACCAAATCCGGTCAGCGCAGATACAGCGAATATCCCCGTCTCACGCCCTGCCCGCGTCTGCATCGCCTCGGCTTCGTCAGGATCCAGCTGATCCACCTTGTTCCACAGTTCGATCTGCGGCGTCTCATCGGTCACACCGAGCGATCCCAGGATCGTGCGTACATCGGCGGCCTGCGCCTCGGTTTCAGGGTGCGAAATATCCCGCACGTGCACGATTACGTCCGCGGCCAAGACCTCTTCCAGTGTCGCACGGAAAGCCGCCACCAGCTCGGTCGGCAGATCCGAGATGAATCCAACCGTATCCGACAAAATAACGTCAGCGCCTGTCGGCAACCGAACCGATCGCATGGTCGGGTCCAGTGTCGCAAACAGCATATCCTTGGCCATGACCTCTGCGCCGGTCAATCGGTTGAACAGCGTAGATTTGCCTGCGTTGGTGTACCCCACAAGGGCAATGATCGGGTACGGCACCTTGGCACGTGCCTTGCGATGCAATTCGCGTGTCTTGACGACTTTTTCCAACTGGCGGCGCAAACGCACAAGTTGTTCGTCAATTGCGCGCCTGTCTGCCTCGATTTGCGTTTCGCCGGGCCCGCCAACAAAGCCCAGCCCGCCCCTTTGCCGCTCAAGGTGAGTCCAGGCCCGGACCAGCCTTGTACGCTGATAGGACAGATGCGCCATCTCAACCTGCAAAACCCCTTCGCGGGTCGCGGCACGATCGCTGAAGATTTCGAGAATCAGACCCGTGCGATCCAGCAGCTTGACGCCCCAGGCCTTTTCAAGATTGCGCTGCTGCACCGGGGTCACCGGGCCATCGATCAAAACCAGTTCGACTTCATTGGCCTTCATCAACGCCTTGAGTTCGTCAATCTTGCCTGAGCCAAACAACATGCCCGGATGGGGTTTGGGCAAAGGTACGACGGTCTGCCCGACCACAGCAAGATCAGGCAGCGCCAGAGCCAAAGAGACCGCCTCTGACAATGCCATGTCGGCATCTCGGCGGTCCCGGTCGGATTTTATGTCAGGATGCAGGACCCAAGCGCGGGTCACTGGCGGATCGTGTTCGTTCAAGACGCCTCTTCGCCGTCGTACAGATTGATCGGCTGGCTCGGCATAATCGTGCTGATCGCGTGTTTATAGACCAGCTGGCTTTGACCATCGCGACGCAAAAGCACGCAGAAGTTATCAAACCAAGTGATAACACCTTGCAACTTCACACCATTGATCAAGAAGACCGTTACCGGAACCTTGGTTTTGCGCACGTGGTTAAGGAATGCGTCTTGCAGGTTCTGTCTGTCCGAAGCCATTGAATTGCCTTTTGTTCTTATGCGTGTTGGTGCGTGGCACGTCCGTCCGTGCCAGAGTATGTATTGCTCGTTACGGAACTTCCAGCCGAAAATTGATGCTTTTTTGGCCTTTGGGCGGGTTTACCCACCACTTGTTTCCAATAACGAATAAGAAGCGCCTAAAAAATAAGCAAACCAAACGAACGATCAATCTCGCCACAAGTCTGGGCTAAGCATGACGATGATTGCAAGCAATTCAAGCCGTCCAAGCACCATCCCGACACATAAGATCAATTTTCCAGCCGGAGCCAGTGCAATCAGATCAAAGGATGTTGAGGGGGCAAAAGAAATCAGCGGGCCTGTGTTCGAAAGCACAGATACGCTCAGAACCAGTGATTGTTCGAACCCGACGCCAACCAATCCCAGTGTGACAGTTATCGCCGCCAGCGTCAGCGCGAAGAGCATGAAGAACACCCATGAAATGAACCCCGCTTCGCGCCGGGTGCGCCGACTGACAAAGCCCGATCGCCCGACAGACGACGGATGCACCAGTTTTTCGATTTCGCGCGCTCCGTTCATGTAAAGCGCAAAAACGCGCAGCAACTTCACACCGCCTGCCGTGGTGGCAACGCCGCCCCCGACCAAAGCAAGGCCCATCAGGATAATGCCGGGCGTCGACAGGCCGGACCAGCTTTGCGCCGCTTCCCAGTTGGCACTGACAAAGCCCGTAGTGCTCAGGTACGACGCGGCGGTAAAAAGCGCGCCCCAGAAGGCCGTGAGCCCCATGACGATGTTCTCTTCGCCGCCAACGTCCAAAGCGCCCCACCAGTGACGCAGAAATAAAGCACAGGGCACAATGACCACAATGATCAGACCCAAGCGGAACTCGGGATCATGCCACAGGGAATCGCCCAGTTTGCGACTGCCGGTGTCGGCGGCAAATGTCAGACGGGACAGAGCAAAGACCATAAAGCACATCAGGATCATTTCGCCCGCCAGACCCGAGCCGTTTTCAAGCACACTGCCGGTGGGCGATATCCCTGATGTCGACATCACCGCCATCGCATGGCTCAATGCCACCAAGGGCGGATCGCCCGCCACCAACAGCATTACACACAGCGATACGGTCAGTCCGAAGTAGACCGGAAACAAGGCTTGAAAACTGCGCAGTAATCGCACGCCGGGATCGCTTTGCTCATTCATGGCCGACCCGCTGAGCGACTGGCCCGGCTCACCGCTTGCGGTTACTTCGAATCCGCCAAGCGTCAGGGGTGCCATGATTGCCGCCGCCGAAACCCAGATCAGCAACCCGCCCATCCAGCCGACCTGCGCCCGCCACAGATGTTCGGGGCCAGACAACCGTTCGGGTTCGAACAAAGTTGCGCCGGTGGTCGTCAGGCTGGAAACCATTTCAAAGTAGGCTGACAGGAAAGTGGTATTCCGAACCGCTTCGTAGAATGGGACCGCCAGAAAGACCGGCAAAAGCGTAAACCCGGCCAGCAAGGCCACAAGCTGACGAAAGGCGTTTCGGTTGTGATCCCGGTTTGCCATGGCCAGCCCGGCAAACGCCGTCAGGATCATGCCAACCAACCCGGAATAGAAGAACGCCCGCGCGTCGTGAAAGCCCTCTTGCGCGAGCGCAAAGATCGCCGGCAGCACACAACTCGCTGATGCGATGGCCAGCATCAGCAAGAACAAGGGCATGCGGGTGATCGCCTGCATGATCTAGAAGAAGTCGATCGATACTTGCAGCAGGCGTTCAACTTCCGGCACATCGCCCGCCAGTGTAAAGATCACGACATGATCGCCATCGTCGATCCGCAGCGATCCGGTCGGTTTCAAAACCTTATCCCCTTTTCGAACCGCTCCAACCAGAACGCCTTCGGGGAAATCGATCTCTCGGATCATTTTGCCTGCCATGGGCGAGGTCGACAGAACCTCGGCTTCGATCACCTCGGCTTCGGCATCGCCAATCGAATAGACCGATTCAACCCGGCCATGGCGAATGTGGCGCAGGATCGAGCTGACCGTGGTTGCACGTGGGTTGATGTAGGCATCAACACCCAGCGGTTCCATCAGCGGAACCAATGTCGGATCATTGACCAGCGCGATGGCCATCGGGCATCCGGCTGCCTTGGCCCGCACCGCAGCCAGCATGTTGGTCTTGTCATCATCGGTCACGCATAGCGCAGCATCCGCACGTTCGATCCCGGCCTCGGACAACAGCCCGGCGTCCAGACCATCCCCGTGCAGAACGATTGTGCGCTCCAGCTCTTCGGCGGCGTGTTCCGCGCATTTGCGGTTTTTCTCGATCATCTTTGCACGCACCCGGTCCGTGCGCCCTTCAAGCGCGCGGGCTACGGCAAGACCAACATTCCCGCCACCCACGATAACCACGCGTTCCTGTTTGCGCAGGCTTTTGCCAAAGATTTCAAGCGTGCGGCGTATGTCATCAGCGTGCACCATGACGTAACAGCTGTCCCCGACGAACAACTGGTCACCTGCCTCGGGGGCAAACAACGTGCCTTCGCGGCGTACACCCACCACGACGGATCGCAGCGTCGAAAACAGATCTGTCAGCTGGCGCAGCGGCGTGTTGACGATCGGGCAATCTTCGTCGATCGACAAACCGAGCAGCTGTGCCCCACCCCCTAGAAAGACCTCGGTATCAAACGCAGCGGGCGCGGACAGGCGTTGCAGGGCGGCTTCGGCCACTTCCTTTTCCGGGCTGATCACCACGTCGATCGGCATGTGATCGCGCCGGTAGAGATCAGAATAAATCGCGGTCAGATAGCTTTGCGCGCGCAGCCGCGCAATCTTGCGCGGAACCGCGAAAACCGAATGCGCCACCTGACAGGTGACCATGTTCACTTCGTCGGAATAAGTTGCCGCGATGACCATGTCCGCATCACGCGCACCGGCCTTGTCCAGAACGTCCGGATATGAGGCGAAACCCGCAATCCCCTGCACATCAAGGGTATCGGTAGCCCGCCGAACCAGATCGGGGTTGTTGTCCACAACCGTGACATCGTTTCGTTCACCGGAAAGATGTCTTGCGATTTGCCAGCCGACCTGCCCGGCACCGCAGATGATGACTTTCATGGACAGATCCCCATCGTCCCTTTGCCCTTAGCCGAGCCGTTTTGGCATGACATGCAGCAGCGCATCGGTCAACCGCTCTGGGAATCCGCAACCGGAAGTGCGGCCAGAGCCACACGGCGCCCTTCGGACAGCAAGACGTTGTAAGTGCGGCAGGCCGCCGGTGAATTCATGACCTCGACGCCAAGCCCGGCCTCTTCGAGCCGGGACCGCAAGGCTGCCGGAATATGCGCGATTTCCGCGCCCATGCCTACAAACACAACATCGACCGACCCGGACAGTTCCAACAGGGTTTCCATATCATCCAGACCGCCCCAAGCCTGAGGCTGACCGCCTGCAAGCAAAACCGCGCCTTCGATCTTTTCGCCTCCGACCCGAAAGAACCCCGGTCCATAACCATCCACGGGCACCGCATCGGAAAACTGGATTTCGTTAATTCGCATCAAGCAACTCCTGTTTGTGCGCAGACCAACAACTCTAAAGCCCTGTTCGGACTTTAGCGGTCTCTGCCCGGCGTGACATGGGCCAAGATGGTTACAGGATCAAGGCGGACAAGGCTGACGCCGTGATAATCAGGTAGGCCGCCACACGATAGAGTTTTTCTTTTTCCGGGCGGAAAATGGCTGCACCCGCGAGGTTGCCCAGTACATTTGGGGCGGCAAGCGCAACACCGGTGATTAGGGTCGCCCAGGTCAGATCATCCCGATACGCGAACATGCCCAGCATCAGGAAATCAAACCCGAACAGAAACATCATCGTATTCGCCCGGATCGCTGCGGCTGGCAAAGGCGAGGCCATGTAGAACAAGATAACCGGAGGCCCCGCCACACCGGCAATGCCACCCAGAAAACCAGCTGTGCCGCCAATACCATAGATCATTGGTGTCTTCAGCGTTCCGCGATAGCGAAACCCACTGATCAGGATGGCCAGCAAAATCAGCGAGACCACGGCAACGGTCGATCGAAAGACGGCTGGCTCCATCATCGACAAGAGCAACAGACCAAAGGGCAGCACGATCAACGAGCCGATCAGCAGGCGGGCTACATCCGGCGGATGACCATCACGGGCTGCGCGTGGCAGCAGCGGCAACGGGCCAAAGACATCCATGACGATCAACGCGATGATTGCCGCCACAGGGCTGAGAAACTGACCTGCAATGGGAAGAAACACCATAGCGGTCCCGAAGCCGGAAAAGCCCCGAACCAGCCCGCCCAGAAACGCCGCCGCCGCCAGGATAAGCGGCGCCGGCATGTCCAGCGCGTAGAAAATGTCGCTAGGCGTCAACGTTGCCGAACTGGTTTCCAGTGGTGTCGGTCGGCTTGGACCAGTCACGTTTTACGCCCAGCCACAACAGAATGGCCGACGCCACAAAGATCGAGCTGTAGGTGCCCACAATCACACCCCAGATCATCGCAAAGACAAAGCCCCGGATCACGTCACCACCCAAGACAAACAGCGAAATCAGTGCCAGCAAGGTGGTCACGGATGTCATGAATGTCCGGCTCAGCGTTTCGTTGATCGAGATGTTCAGAACTTCCTTGAGGTCCCGGGACTTGTACTTGATCAGGTTTTCCCGAACGCGGTCAAAGACCACCACAGTATCGTTCAGCGAATATCCAACAATGGTCAGAAGCGCCGCGATGATGGCCAGATCAAACTTGATCTGAAGCTCCGAAAAGATGCCGATGGTCAGCACAACGTCGTGCACCAGTGCCGCAACCGCACCCAAGGCAAACTGCCATTCAAACCGAAGCCAGATGTAGAACAACACGGCTCCGATCGCCAAAACAACGGCAATGGCCGCAGTCTGGATCAGCTCGCCCGATACTTTCGGTCCGACACTCTCCACCGAAACAAACTTGATGTCAGGCGCCACGCCCTGCAATGCGCCGCGGGCCGCCTCGATCACTTCCGTGGTCACAGCTTCCTGTCCGTCCTGCGCCTGAATGCGGATCATCGCCACGTTCTGATCCGGCCCGAAGGTCGGATCGAACACTTCGGAAATCGAGGTATCCCCCAGCTCCAGCGCTTCCAGCGCCGAACGATAGGCGCCCACATCAACCGGTTGGGTGCTTTCCGTCCGGATCGTTGTGCCACCACGGAAATCGATGCCGTAGTTCAGCCCTTGCAGCATGAATGACCCGAAGGCCACCAGAACCAGCAAGGCAGAAATCCCAAGCCACAGCTTGGAGCGGGAAAAGAAATCCCAATTCGTTTTCTCGGGAACAAGTCGCAAGCGCATGTCAGACCTCGATCTTTTTCGGGCGGCGGCGTTCAAACCACATCACGATCAAAAGCCGCGTCACAAAGATCGCCGTGAAGACAGATGTCAGGATGCCAAGACCCAACGTGATGGCAAAGCCGCGCACCGGGCCGGAGCCCATGACGTAGAGGATCACAGCCGTGATGAATGTCGTGATATTGGCGTCGATGATGGCGCTGAGCGCTTTTTCATATCCAAGCTCAATGGCTCTTGCCGGCCCGCGCGCCGTGCGCAGTTCTTCCCTGATCCTTTCAAAGATCAGCACATTGGCATCCACGGCCATACCCACGGTCAGAACGATCCCCGCAATACCCGGAAGCGTCAGCGTAGCACCGATCAGCGAGAGCAGACCAAAGATCAACACGATGTTGATGATCAGCGCGACATTCGCAAACAGGCCGAACAGTCCATAGCTCAGCGCCATGAAGACAAGCACGGCCACAAAGGCCACGATGGTGGCAACCTTGCCCGCATCGATGCTGTCCTGTCCCAGCTCTGGGCCAATGGTCCGTTCTTCGAGGAACTCAAGCCCCGCAGGCAGCGCACCGGCGCGCAGCAGAACCGCGAGATTGGTCGCCTCTTCCACGGTGAACTGGCCGGTAATGATGCCCGAGCCGCCGGGGATATGGCTTTGAATGCGCGGTGCGGAAATAACCTCGGCATCCAGAACGATCGCGAAAAGCGTGCCGATGTTGGCCGCAGTGTAATCGCCGAACTTGCGCGCGCCGCCCGGATTAAAGCGGAAATTCACCGCCGGGGATCCGTTCTGGTCAAAGGACGGCTGTGCATCCACCAGTTCCTCGCCCGTAACGACAGGAACAGATTCCAGAATGTAGAACACACCCTCTTCATCGAGGCTTGGCAAAATCTCGTTACCGACACCGGCCGTTGCATCGGCGCTGCTGGCCCGACCCACGACAGGCTGGAACGTCAACTGCGCTGTCGTGCCGATGATCTCTTTGAGTTCGGCCGCCGATCCGATGCCCGGCACCTGGATCAGGATACGCTCGCTGCCCTGACGCTGAATGGTTGGCTCGCGCGTGCCCACTTCGTCGATCCGGCGGCGAATGATCTCAAGCGACTGCTGCATCGTGCGCTCATCCGTGGCCTGTTGTTCGGCCTCGGAAAGGGTCACGACGATGTCGCTGTCTTCGGCGCGCACGTCCAGATCGGTGGCCCCGGCCCCGGTCAGGGACACAACCGGCTGCGCCAGACCGCGCACCAGCTCCAGCGCCCGGACCATTCCGTCGGGGTTGGAAATCCGCACCCGCAGCTCACCGGGTGCAGAGGGCTGCAAACGGATCGTGCCGACGGTCTCACGTTCGGGCCGCAGCACATCACGCACATCCGGCCAGAGCGCTTCCATACGGGCGGCATAGACGTCGGCCAGCTTCACTTCGGCCAGCAGATGCGCACCGCCGCGCAGATCAAGACCCAGATTGACCAGACCCGAAGGCAGAATATCCGGCCAGAGCGCCGCCTGCTCCCGATTTTCGGTCGTATCGGCACCGGCTTCGATGGCCTTTATCGCGTCGTTGTGCTGCTCAACCCGCGTGTAGAACCCGTTGGGCATAGCGAGCAAAAGGCCCACCGCAATGGTGAGCCAGATGACAACGCGCTTCCATAGATCAATCTGGAGCATCTATCAGCTTTCGACAGGTTCGGTCTTGGAAAGCACCTGAGCGATGGTCTGCTTGATCACGCGAACCTTGACGCCCTCGGCAATTTCCACTTCCAACTCGTTGCCTTCTTTGACTTTTGTCACCTTGCCGACGATGCCGCCCTGCGTGACAACACGATCGCCGCGCGTCAGCGCCTCGACCATGTTCTGGTGTTCTTTCATCTTCTTCTGCTGCGGACGGATGAGCAGAAAATACATGATCGCAAAAATGAGGATCAGCGGGACGAACTGGGCAAAGGCGTTGCCTTCCATGGGATGCTCCTGTCTGAGAGGCTGTCTGAGATACGGGGCATCCCCCGCGTTTGTTGGCCGGAACCTATGCGTCACCGGGGTTGGATGCAAGGTCTGAGCGCGTCGAAAAACAACGCAATCCGGACCAGGCCCGCGTGCATACAAATCACGCGTGCGCTGCACGGGTAGACGCCACCCCAGCGCACGCCTAGGGTGAGCTCTGTAAATCGGAGCCTCTGTATGTCCACCTCCTGCCACGGCAGCCCCCAAGCGCTTGTTGAGCGTGTCAACGAAATGACAAAGACAGCCAAAGCAAGTTGGTTTGGCCTGTTGTCCTATCTCGCTTTTGTGGGCGTTACGCTTATGGGGGTACGGGACGAAGATTTCTTTTTGGTCGAGAAGGAAACGCAACTGCCATTGATTGGCGTTTCGATCCCTACGCTCTTGTTTTTCTATGTCGCTCCAATCCTGGGCATGTCTTTATTTGCCTACCTGCATCTGCACCTGCTCAAGCTATGGGAGGCGCTTTCAGACGCTCTGCAACACCCCGCACTGTCGATGCTGTCCGAACATGTTGCGCCTTGGCTGATCACCGACTTTGCGCTCTCGCTGCGCCCAGGTGCTTTGCGTAAACGTCCTGCGATCTGGCTGGTGCAGGTCGTCGCCATTTTGCTCGCGTATCTCGCGGCACCCGTCGTCTTGTTTTTCTTCTGGTGGCGATCAATGCCAAAACACGACACCTTGTTGACGATGATCTTCTGTGGCGTGCCGTTGTTCCTGACACTCTATCTGGCCTTGATCAGCTGGCGACGGCTGTACTGGCTTCTGCGAAAACAGTGGGGCATGGAAACCGGCTGGCGGTGGGATGGCATCTCAGCGTTTTCGATGATTGTACTGTTTCTGGCTGCAATCAGTTGGTTTCGCACCGAAGAGCCTGCCGGGACATATTTCGACCCAATCGCTCGAAAATTTTGGGAAAAATGGGACGCAAAACAACTAGTGCAGTGGGATATCGCCCTACAAAACACATCAAGTTCGACTTATCATCCGATTTCTAACGCATTTTGGAACAAATCACCTTTTACTTTGAGGTCTGCCGATTTAGCGGGGGTCAATTTCGCGTATCTCCCCCAAACTTGGCAATCTTTCGAAGAGATCAAAAAAATTGAGAAAAATAAGTTCTGCAAGATTCAGAACGTTTCGGCCCTACTTTGCATTTCGATGCATCAAAAAACCGAAGAGGCCGAAACTCGGCGTCAAGAGTTTTGCGAAGAGCAATTTGGGCGCCAAAACAATCCAGAATTTTGCTCTAGCCACTTTGAAAAGTTGCAAAACCAATTTGCTGACCAGTGGCCAGCGCTTTGGAAGCAGGAACTGGAAAAACTTACACCGCGGGCCATGAAGGCTTCAGATCTCAGAACGGCAAACCTTTCGGGCGCAAATTTGCAACGAGTTGAACTCGACAACTCGGATTTGCGTGGGAGCAATTTGAGGTCAGCAAATCTCAGTGGTGCGTCACTTGTCAGAGCAAAGCTTGAAGACGCTAAGCTGTGGAACACAAAATTGCGCGAAACGGATTTAACTGGTGCGTCGATGCAGAACATTCAGTCCGTCTCTGGGCATTATTTCTCTGCTCAGATGGAAGGAGCGGATTTGACCGGTGCGGTTATTGTCGATTCCGATTTTTCTAGGGCCAGTCTAGCGCTAGCGAAACTGAATGGAGCTAAATTCGTTCGAAACACTTTCTTTGGAGTAAATTTCGCCGGTATAAGTACAGATCGCGCTACAAGTTTTTTGGAAAGTAGATTGACTGGATCCAGTCTTTTCCTTGTCGATGAGTACACTGTTGATTCGATGCGTGCCCACTGGGATGCAATCTTTGCCGACGGATCCGTTCGGGTGCCCAAAAGCGAACGGCCCGCGCATTGGGCGGATGAAGATCTGCCATGGCAGGAATTCGAAACCCGCTGGCGCGCTTGGCAGCAGGAGATCGGCTTTGATCCCGACGCGCTTGACTAAAGCCCAGCCAAAGGTGGCCTGAGCGTCTTTCACAGGCCTGTTACGCCCTTGCGTGCACGGATGCTCTACACTCCGATCCCAAGATCGGGCATAAGGCGCGCGACTCGTGTCGAAAGGAACAGACAGATGCATGACATCCGCACAATTCGCGAAAACCCACAGGGCTTTGATGCGGCGATGGCCCGCCGCGGTGTGAGCGATGCATCCTCGTCGATCCTGAGCCTTGATGAGGCGCGCCGCGCGGCCATTCTGACGGCAGAAACCGCGCAGGCCGAACAGAACAAGGCCTCCAAGCTGGTGGGCGCCGCCAAGGCCAGCGGTGACGAGGCCGAATTTGAACGCCTGCGGGCGCTGGTGGCCGAGAAAAAGGCCGAAGTCGCACAGATGCAGACCCGCGCCAAAGAGCTTGATGCCGAGCTGACGGGGCTTCTGATGGAGTTGCCCAACGTCATGCACGCCGATGTGCCCGATGGCGAGGACGAAGACGACAACGTCGAGATCCGCCGTTGGGGCACCCCGCGCGAGATGGATTTCCAGCCGCTGGAGCATTTCGAAATTCCGGCAGCCAAGGGCGGTCTCGACTTTGAAACCGCCGCCAAGCTGAGCGGTTCGCGTTTTGTGGTGATGTCGGGCGCGGTCGCGCGTCTGCACCGGGCGCTGGCCCAATTCATGCTGGACACCCATATCGCCGAACACGGCCTGACCGAGACATGGACGCCGGTGCTGGTTCGCGAAGAAATGATGTACGGCACAGGCCAGCTGCCAAAATTCGGCGAAGACAGCTACAAGACCACCAATGGCTGGTGGCTGGTGCCCACCGCCGAGGTGACACTTACCAACATCGTGAACGGCATGACGGTAGACGAAGACTACCTGCCCCGCCGCTACGTGGCCCACACACAGTGCTTCCGCTCTGAGGCGGGCAGCGCTGGCAAGGACACCGCCGGCATGTTGCGCCAGCACCAGTTCGAAAAGGTGGAAATGGTCTCGGTCACGCATCCGGACAAATCGATGGAAGAGCACGACCGCATGACCGGCTGCGCCGAGGCGATCCTGCAAAAGCTGAGCCTGCCTTATCGGACGGTTGTGCTGTGTTCGGGCGACATCGGCTTTGGCATGATCAAGACCCATGACATCGAGGTTTGGCTGCCCGGGCAGAATACTTACCGCGAGATCAGTTCGGTTTCGGTTGCGGCTGACTTTCAGGCCCGCCGGATGAACGCGCGGTTCAAGCCAGCAGGCGGCGGTAAGCCGGAATTCCTGCACACGCTGAATGGCTCGGGCCTCGCGGTCGGGCGCTGCCTGATCGCGGTGCTGGAAAATGGCCAGCAGGCCGATGGATCGGTTGATCTGCCCGAAGCGTTGCATCCATGGCTGGGCGGCAAGACACGGATCACCGCGGAAGGCGCCTTGGTGTGAGCCGCCTTTGGGCTCTTGGCGTTGCCTTGGCGGCCGTGGCCTTTGCCGCGTCGCCCTGGCTGGCGCCGGGTTTCAACGGCTTTGAAGCAGACCAGTTCCCGGTCCCGCAGATTGACCCACCTGTGCAACCCGCCGGATACGCCTTTGCGATTTGGGGATTGATTTACGCATGGCTGATCGCCGGGTCCGGCTTCGGCCTTCTACGCCGGGCGCAGGACGCCGATTGGGACCCCATGCGCCCTGCCCTGTTTGTCTCACTTGCGGTTGGCACCTTCTGGTTGCCGGTGGCACAAGTATCGGTGATTGGCGCAACGGTGATGATCTGGGTGATGCTCGGCGCGGCCATGTGGGCGCTGTTTCGCGTCGGCGATACCGACCGATGGCTGCAACAGGCTCCGGTCGCAATCTACACAGGCTGGCTGACCGCCGCGTCCTGCGTTGCGCTTGGTTTGCTGCTGGCAGGCTATGGCATCCTGCCCGCCACACCGGCGGCCTTGGTGGCACTGGCATTGGCGCTGACCATTGCGCTGATTGCGCAATACCGCCTGCACCGTGCGCCGGAATACGGGATTACCGTGATCTGGGCGCTGGTGGGCATTATGGTTGCCAACGTGCAGCCGGTGAACGTGGCTGTATCGGGGCTGGCCTTGATTGGCATCCTCGCCATTCTGGCGGTGCGGGGCACCGACACCGAATAAGCGCGACATTCGGGTTTTGCATCAATGCCCCTGCCTGCCTTAGGCTGGGTGCACATTTCAGAACCCGGAGAGTTTCATATGTCCTTTCATCGTGTCATCCCTTTTTGCGCCTTTGTCATGGCGAGTCCCGCTTTTGGTGAAACCGATTTGTCCGGGCTTTACGCCGTAGAGGGCCGCAATCCCGACGGCAGCGCCTATAGTGGCGCGCTTTCCCTGACCCACGCCGGCGACACGATTGCCGCGCATTGGACGGTCGGAGCCGACAGCTATCGCGGTTCGGGCACCTTAGAGAACCGGATCGTCACCGTGGACTGGGGCAGCACCTATCCGGTGATCTACGTGGTCATGCCAGACGGAAGCCTGCACGGCACTTGGGACAACGGGCGCGCCCTCGAAAAGGCGTCACCGCGCAACTGAGGTCAGCCCTTTTGCTTGGGCAGCTTTCCTAGATGTTTTTTCAATGCGCCCGCGTTCTTCTTGCGCCGCCCTTTGAAGGGGTTGGCGTCGCTTTGACCGCGCATGGTCAAACGGATTGGCGTGCCCGGCATATCAAAGTCTTCGCGCAGACCATTGACCAGATACCGCGAATAGCTGGCAGGCAATTTGTCAGGATGCGAACACATCACGATAAAGCCCGGTGGCCGGGTCTTGGCCTGTGTCATGTAGCGCAGCTTGATCCGTTTCCCGCCGGGTGCGGGCGGTGGATGGCGCTCAATCATGCCCGCCAGCCAACGGTTCAGGTGTCCAGTTGGAACGCGGCGGTTCCAGACATCATGGGCCTGCATGACGGCCTGTTGCAAACGGTCCAAACCTTTGCCAGTCCGGGCCGAAACAGTGACCAGCGGCGCACCGCGAAGCTGCGGCAACAGACGCTCAAAGGACTCGCGAAGATCCCGCAGCTTTTGCTGCTTTTCGTCTTCGATATCCCATTTGTTGACGGCCACGACGACCGCACGCCCTTCGCGTTCAGCCAGATCTGCAATCTTGAGATCCTGCGTCTCGAACGGGATGGCCGCATCTAGCAGTACAACAACCACCTCGGCGAACTTCACCGCACGAATGCCATCGGACACCGAAAGCTTTTCAAGCTTTTCCTGAACCTTGGCCCGTTTTCGCATGCCCGCCGTATCAAAGATGCGAACGGGCACACCGCCCCATTCCATCTGCAATGAAATCGCGTCGCGGGTGATCCCTGCCTCGGGGCCGGTCAACAAACGGTCTTCGCCAAGGATCGAGTTGATCAAGGTCGATTTGCCCGCATTCGGGCGGCCAACGACCGCAATCTGCAGAGGTTTTTCCTTGGTGATCGGTCGCGGCGCATCCGGATCACCGTCCTCGACATCAACCTCTGTCTCGGGCGTCGAAGCCGCCGCGCGCTCTTCGAATTCCTCGGCAATCGGAGTGAGCGCAGCATAAAGCTCGCTCATGCCTTCGCCATGTTCCGCGGATATCCGCAGCGGTTCACCCAGTCCCAGACTGTAGGCTTCGATCACGCCGGCATCGGCGGCCGATCCTTCGGCCTTGTTGGCCGCAAGGATCACATGCGCAGACCGTTTGCGCAAAATATCTGCAAAGACTTCGTCAGATGGGGTGATCCCGACGCGCGCATCCACGATGAACAAGCAGACATCGGCCATGTCGACAGCCCGTTCGGTCAAACGGCGCATCCGTGCAGGCAGAGAGTCGTCGGTGGCTTCTTCCAGACCGGCTGTGTCTATCGCCGTGAACCGCAGATCTCCAAGGCGCGCTTCGCCTTCGCGCAGGTCACGGGTCACGCCCGGCTGGTCATCGACAAGCGCGAGGCGCCGGCCCACCAGTCGGTTGAACAGCGTTGACTTGCCCACGTTCGGGCGGCCCACAAGGGCGACGGAAAAAGACATTGGCTGCACGCTCCGGGTTTGCAGGCGTCCGCTTAACGCATTTCAGCGCCGCGTGAAAGAGTTGCCGCGTAAGGGCTTTGACAGGCCCATGCAAGCCCAAACAAGATCGCCCTGCTGCGATCAGGCGTCGCGCCGCCGTTTAGCGATAAGCGTGCAGAACACCCTTGCGGGACACAACGTAAAGTGTGCCACCCGCCACAACGGGACGTGTTGTTGCGCCGCCGTCAATCGCAGTTGCTGCCACCTGCGCACCATCTTCGGGTGAGAACGCACGGATTTGCCCGTCTGAACTGGCCACGATCAATCGCCCACCTGCCAGGATCGGTCCATGGTTGGCAAAGGATGCGTCACGCTTCCGGTTCGGATTGCGTGTCGGCTCGTAGCCCGGCAATGCGACTTGCCAGATCTGTTCACCGGTGTCCGCATCCAGACGAACCAGCTGATTGCGGTCCGAGACAAAGAAGACCGAGTCGCCGGCCGGCCATGCCGGGCCCAGAGCCCCCTGCTGCGCGGTCCAGAACCGTTCACCTGTGTGCACCGACAGCGCCGCGATACGGCCCGAATGGTTACCCGCGTAAACGGTTTCACCGGAAATCAGCGGATCACCGGTGATGTCATCGATGCCAGACAGGGCAAAACCGTTGCGACGCCCGAGCAGATCAGCGCTCCAAAGGCGCAATCCGCCTTGACGGAACATCGCTTGCACAGAGCCGTTGCCAAACGAGAAGATCACATGTTTTTCGCCAATCGCCGGTGCTGGTGCGCCGGCGACATTGTTCGCATCGCCCACGCCCTCGACCTGCCAGCGGACACGGCCGCTGTCGGCTTCGATGGCCCAGGCAATCTGATCACCGGACACCACATAGACCACGCCGTCGCGCACCGATGGAGCGCCCGTCGCGCTGGCATCCAGTCTTTGTGTCCAGACCTCAGCGCCATTCGAGGCGTCAAGCGCGGTCAACGTACCAAATCCGGAAGCCACATAGAGTGTGCCGCCTGACACAGCGAGACCACCGCCCTGCCCCTGCTTTGCATCGTCACGCTGCGGCGTCAGATCATAGCTCCAGAGTGTTTCGCCCCCAGTAGAGGTCGCACGCACGATATGATCGGCACTGACCGTAAAGATCCGGCCATCCGCCACCACGGGATCAACATTCAAGCGGTTCCGGCGGCTGTCGCCAGCACCGATATCCACGGACCAAAGCGGGCTGAGCGATCCTGAGCCCAGTGCAGCATGGCCAATCCGAACATGAGGCGAGACGCCGCTCTGCGTCCAGCTGGCATTGCTGCTGGCGCCGCCAAGTGCGATTGCACGCGATGTGTTTTCGCCAGCGAGGGCATCAGGTCCGCCGCGTGTTTCGAGAACATCTCGAACCCCAAGGCGTTCCCCGGTGAGGATCACTTCACGGTCTTCGCAGCCCGCAAGCGTCATTACGGCCAACATTCCCAGAATGCTTGCGCTTCTTGCCAATGCCATTCGCTGCCCTCCTGCCAGGCCTGTGCGTCGGTTCAGCCGCTCTGCGGCTCGCCGCCCAAGGCCACAATCAACTGTGAAGCACGACGGCGCAAGCCTGCCGTTGCCTCTGAATCCTGCGAAAGCTGAATTAGTCGCTCCAGCGCCGCCTCTGCATTGCCGGTTTCAATGTCCAGCAACGCCAATTGTTCTTCGGCCAGAACGCGCAGGGGCTGGCCCGGAATCGCCAGCGCCTCAAGCCCGGCACGGCGTTCATCGGCACTCAGTCCGCCATCGGTGCGGGTCAGTGCCTTGAAGCTGGCAATCTGGCGGTAAATCTGTGGAACTTCGGCATTGTCCGATACGGCTTTGAGGCGCGCGACGGAATCGCCGTCACGACCAGCGCTGCCCTCTTCTGCCGCGATCAGCAATTGCAGGATCGCGTTGCCGTCACTGCTCGGTGCCTCGATCGCGTTGAGCGCATCGATACGAGCGGCTTCGTCTTCGCCTTCCAGAGCGGACAGAATGGAATCGCCAAAGGCCTGCGCGCGTGCTTCGGTCTGGGCCTTGCTGTACTCGCGCCACGCGGCACCGCCAACAATCAGAACAACCGCGAGGATGGCAATCCATCCGTACTTGCGCATGGTGGCGAAAAGCCGGTCACGGCGGACCTCTTCTGTCACCTCTTCAATGAAACTGTCGGTATCGCTCACGCGGGCCCCCTGCCGATGCGCCGCCCTTTTTGACGGCCGTGCTTTGACCTCTCTTAGCGTGGGTCCACGCCAGTGCCAAGGGAGGACTCCTGCCCGCATGCGCGGCAGCTTGCCGGAAAATGCTTCGCAGTCACCACAAATCCACGGCTGCGCCTTGAAGAAACCACCTTCCAACCCTAAAACTAAACTGGACAGTTTAGAGAGTTGGGCGTATTGGCCTTGGCAGAACGCGGCCTATGTAACGCGTCGTAACATTGACAGCCATGCGGCACAAAAGTGGATAAGTCAGATGCGGATCATTCCAGTAATCACAGCGCTCCTCGTGATGGGCTTTTTGTACGTGCTCGTCCTTGAGCGGGATCGCCTGCAGGAATTCACCCGTGCCTACACACCAGCCGCGTTGCTGGGCGGCGATGCGGAACAGACTGCCACAGACGGTGAAGCCGAAGATGTTGCCGCCGCTCCGGAAGAGGATGACCAGCAAACAGCGCTGCCCGAAGGCACTGTGCGCGTGATGGCCATGCGGTCGACCGCACAGGAAATCGACAGCGCGGTCATCCTGCGCGGCGAAACCGAGGCCCTGCGCCAAGTTGAAGTCCGGGCCGAAACCAGCGGCAAGATCGTGTCTGAGCCCCTGCGCCGCGGCACATTTGTCGAAGCCGGGCAAATGATGTGTGAAATCGACACTGGCACGCGCCGCGTGTCCAAGCAGGAAGCGCAGGCCCGATTGGCCGAAGCAAATTCACGCGTGCCAGAAGCAGGTGCCCGTCTCGCCGAAGCACGCGCGCAGGTACCGGCAGCAAAGGCCCGCATCGCGGAGGCCGAAGCCGGTGTACCCGCCGCCGAAGCGCGTTTGCTGGAAGCACGTTCCCGCGTACCCGAGGCCGAGGCCCGTCTTCTCGAGGCGCGCGCCCGCATTCCAGCCTCAGAAGCGCGACTGGCAGAGGCAAAGGCGAAGATCCCCGAAACCACGGCCCGCCTTGCTGAGGCAGAAGCCCGCTATCCAGAGGCCGAGGCACGGCTGCTTGAAGCGCAGGCCCGCGTCAAGGAAGCCGAGATCAATCTGAACGCAGCGCGCCAACTGGCCCGCGATGGATTTGCCGCGCAAACAAGACTGGCATCGGCAGAAGCGGCCTATGAGTCATCGAAGGCGCAGGTTCAATCGGCACTGTCCGGCCTCAAGAGCGCAGAGGCAGGCATCCAGGCCGCCAAAAGCCAGGTTGAAGGCGCACGGGCCGGTGTCGAAACAGCACGGTCAGATGTGGAGTCCGCCATCGCGGGCGTTCAGGCTGCACAAAGCCAGGTCGAAAACGCACGCGCCGGTGTGGAAACCGCACTCAGCAGCGTCGAAGGCGCGCGCGCGGCGGTCATCAGTGCCAAAGCCTCGCTTGAGGGGGCGCTTGCCGCCATCGAGGCAGCCCTTTCCGGCGAAGAAAACGCCCGCGCTGGCATTCAATCCGCCGAGGCGGCATTGGCCACGACCGACAAGGAAATTGACCGCCTGAGCATCACCGCGCCGTTCTCGGGCCTGTTGGAGACCGACACGGCAGAGTTGGGCGCGCTGATGCAGCCCGGCGGCGTCTGCGCGACGATCATTCAGCTGAACCCGATCAAGATCGTGGGCTTTGTCCCCGAAGTGGATGTCGCCCGCGTCGAACTGGGCGCGCGCGCCGGAGCGCGGTTGGTCGGTGACACCGAAGTTGTGGGGCAGGTTTCCTTCGTGTCGCGCAGTGCCGATCCGGTGACACGCACCTTCCGTGTGGAACTGACAGCCGAAAATGCAGACCTGCTGATCCGCGACGGCCAGACTGCCGCAATCGCGATCGAGGCCGAAGGCGCGCCTGCACACCTGCTCCCGCAATCGGCTTTGACCCTGAACGACGAAGGCGATCTGGGCGTGCGAAGCATTGATGCCGACGGATTGGCCCTGTTCAACCCGGTAAAACTGCTGCGCGACACCCGCGATGGCGTCTGGGTGACCGGTCTGCCTGACCAAGTGGATGTGATTACCGTCGGACAGGAGTTCGTGACCGACGGTGTGCCTGTCGCGCCCAGTTTTGAGGAGGTCATCCAATGACCGGTGTTGTAGACTGGGCCGCGTCACGGGCCAGGATGATCCTGGCTTTTATCGCTTTGTCGATCCTTGTCGGCGGCTATTCCTACATCGCACTGCCCAAGGAAGGCGAGCCGGACATCGAAATTCCGGCGCTGTTCGTTTCGGTGCAGTTCCCCGGCATTTCCGCGGCAGACAGCGAAACACTGCTGGTCAAACCGATGGAAGCCGAACTGTCGGATCTGGACGGTCTGAAAAGCATGTCAGGCACGGCCGCCGAAAACTATGCTGGTGTGGCACTCGAATTCGAATTCGGCTGGGACAAGACCAAGATCATGGCCGACGTGCGCGACGCCATGGGCAAGGCAGAGTCCTTCTTTCCTGAGGGTGCGGAAACCTATTCGATCAACGAAATCAACTTTTCCGAATTCCCGATCATCATTGTGAACCTGTCCGGCCCCGTGCCGGAACGCACGATGGCCAAAATTGCCAAGGATCTTCAGGACGACATAGAAGGACTGGATGCTGTTCTCGAAGCCGGGATTGCCGGCAACCGGGACGAGATGCTCGAAGTGGTGATCGATCCACTTAAACTCGAAAGCTACAACGTCACCGCCGGCGAATTGATTTCGGTGGTTCAAAATAACAACCAGCTGATCGCGGCGGGCGAAGTGGAAACCGCGCAGGGCTCTTTCGCGGTGAAGATCCCGTCCAGCTTTGACGATCAGCAAGACGTTTATGAACTGCCGGTCAAGGTCAATGGCGACCGGGTTGTGACCCTTGGGGATCTGGCCGAAATCCGGCTGACCTTCGAGGACCGGGCCGGCACGGCGCGCTTTAACGGCGAAACAACCGTCGCGCTGCAAGTGGTCAAACGCAAAGGCTTCAACATCATCGACACCGCAGAAGAAGTGCGTTCGGTCATTGCCAAGGCCGAAAAGGACTGGCCCGAGGAATTGCGCGCTGTTCTGGACGTGGGCGCGTCAAATGACCAAAGCCGTCAGGTCGGATCCATGGTCAGCCAGCTCGAAGGCTCGGTGCTGACAGCGATTGCGCTGGTGATGATCGTCGTACTGGCCGCACTTGGATTGCGCCCAGCCCTGTTGGTTGGCTTTGCGATCCCAACGTCGTTCCTGCTGTGCTTTGCTTTGCTGGCGCTGATGGGCGTGACGGTTTCGAACATCGTGATGTTTGGCCTGATCCTTGCGGTGGGCATGCTGGTGGACGGCGCCATCGTGGTGGTTGAATACGCAGACAAACGCATCGCCGAAGGCACAGGGCCCATGCACGCATATGTTGAGGCGGCCAAGCGCATGTTCTGGCCCGTGGTTTCATCGACGGCAACAACGCTCTGCGCTTTCCTGCCCATGCTGTTCTGGCCCGGCGTTCCCGGCCAATTCATGGGTATGCTGCCGGTCACGCTGATCTTTGTCCTGTCGGCATCTTTGGTCGTTGCGCTGGTGTACCTGCCAGTCATGGGCGGCGTCACTGGCCGGTTTTCGCGCCTGATCACCCGCTCGGGCGCAGCCCTGCGCGCATCAACACCGTGGTATGTTCGGGTGGCCTTGGTGCCATTTGCCATCCTTGGTCTGTTTGTCGGAGCGATGATGTCGCTGAACCCGGCCTACCTGTTCACGCCGTTCTGGAGTGGGTTTATGGCCTATGTGCCGGGCATCGCCTTGTTCCTTCTGTTTGGCGCAATCAGCTCCATCGTGTTGGACGCCGCAGCCATTCGCCGGGCACCCAAACGAGTGGACAGTGGCTATCGGCGCACACCCTTTGGCTGGTTCATTACAGCGGTGACCGGCAACCCGATCATGCCGCTGGTTACCATCGGCGCAGTGATCTTTTTCGTAATGAACGTGTTTGCTTATTTCGGTGAGAACAACAACGGCGTTGAATTCTTTGTCGAAAGCGAACCGGAACAAGCCATCGTTTATGTGCGGGCACGCGGAAACCTGTCGCTCGAAGAAAAAGATGCGCTGGTCAAACGCGCAGAAGCAATCGTGCTGGCGCATCCCGGCATCGACAGCGCATTCTCTTTTGCCGGCGAAGGCGGACTTGGCAACAACACTGGCGGAGCCGAAGCACCAAAGGACACCATTGGGCAAATTCAGCTCGAAACGATCCCATGGGATGACCGCGCCGCCTTTGCAATGACCCGCAATGACATCACGCTGGAGCAGCTTGATGGTGATGTGATCCTAGAGGATTTGACCCGCGCCCTCGGGACAATCCCCGGTATTCAGATCGACATTCTGTCGCTGACGCAGGGGCCCGCATCGGGCAAACCTGTTCATCTGCGTTTGAAAGGCGACAGTTGGAATGACCTGCTGGATGCTGCCCAGGTGGCCCGTGCAAAATTCGAGGCAACACCGGGCCTGACCCTGATCGAAGACACACGCCCCCTGCCCGGCATCGACTGGAAGATCAACGTCGACGTAGAAGAAGCGGGCCGGTTCGGGGCAGACGTGGCAACCGTTGGCGCTATGGTTCAGCTGGTCACACGGGGCATCCTGCTCGACACCATGAGAGTCGACAGCTCGGACGAGGAAATCGAGATCCGTGTGCGCCTTCCAGAAGAAGACCGCGTTTTGTCAACGCTCGACAGCCTGAAGGTGCGCACCCCCGGCGGCTTGGTGCCACTGGCCAACTTCATCACGCGCGAGCCAGTCGAAAAACTGGCCGAGATCAACCGCATCGACCAAAAGCGCTATTTCGATGTGAAGGCGGATGTAGCGCCCGGATTGGTCTCATTCGTCGTAGGCCCGCCGAACGAGACCGAAATTTTGGGCTATGGCAGCGAGACAGACAGTATTGGCGACAAAACGCTGGAACTTGGCGGCACAACCTATTCCGTTGCTCCCGGAGCCGATGTGGACGAATTGGAGAAACTGGCAGACGCTGGCGATTTGCGCGCGTCTGTTTTGAACCCGAACGAACGCATCGCCTTTTTGGGGGGCTGGCTTGAAACAAACCCGTTCCCCCTCGGTGTAGAATGGGAGTGGACCGGCGATCAGGAAGATCAGGCCGAAAGCCAAGCCTTCCTCTCTTCGGCCTTTGCCGCCGCCTTGGGGTTGATGTTCATCATTCTGCTGGCTCAGTTCAACAGCTTCTACAACGCGACACTGGTTCTGTTGGCGGTGGTGTTGTCCACGACCGGCGTTCTGATCGGCATGTTGGTCATGGGGCAGTATTTCTCGATCATCATGACCGGCACGGGCATCGTGGCTTTGGCGGGGATCGTGGTGAACAACAACATTGTTCTGATTGATACCTATCAGGACTACGCGCGCTTCATGCCCCGGATTGAAGCCATCATTCGCACCGCCGAAGATCGCATCCGTCCGGTTCTGCTGACCACCATCACAACAATGGCCGGTCTGGCCCCGATGATGTTTGGCCTTAGCCTCGATTTCTTTGTGGGCGGCTTTTCCATCGATAGCCCAACAGCGCTGTGGTGGAAGAACCTCGCAACGGCGGTTGTCTTTGGATTGGGCATCGCGACTGTGCTGACCTTGGTCTTCACCCCCTCGATGCTGGCCCTTCGGGTTTGGTTCACAACCTATGCAATGTGGTTTGCGCGCCTTCTGGCCAAACTGTCGCTGGGGCGTGGCAGCCGAATCGCCCGTGATTGGGCCCTGCAGCGCGAAGCACGCCGGGTCACATCGCCGGAAATCATCTGGGATGATGATGAAAGCACCGATGATCGCCAGCCAGAACTGCCGCTGCGCGCGGCCGAGTAGTCATCGCGAACAGCCTGTCCTGAGACAGACAATCCAGCGACCAAGGCGCTATGCGCCCTGGCTCCGCTTTTCGCGGCGGCATCGGTCAGAGCAGTAGCGCACCTCTTCCCAGACCTTTGCCCATTTCTTGCGCCACGTGAACGGCTTGCCGCATGTGGCGCAGGTTTTGACCGGCAAATCTGATTTCTTAACCCCGCGCGGCACTACAGATCAAAGCTCATCTGGCGATTGTCGCGGGGTTTGGGGCGCGGCTTGCGCGGTGCCCTGTCATTTACAAAATGGCGCTGCGGATCCTTGCGAGAGGCGTGCTTGCGCACAACGCGCGCCGCCTCTTTGGCAAAGCCTGCCTCTTTACGTTTGGCCCATATCTGATCGCGCGCCTGACGGGCCGCTTCAGCCACATCCACCACCGGCGCGGGATAGTGCAATTGCCCTTCCCATCGCCACGGCTCGTGCAACAGCGCATCCGGCACACCGCGCAATTCCGGCACCCAGCGACGGGTGAAAGCCCCTGTACTGTCCTGATCCCTGCCCTGCTTGACCGGATTGTAGATGCGCGGCGTGTTGATTCCCGTGGTCCCGGACTGCATTTGAACCTGACTCCAATGGATGCCCGGTTCGTAGTCGGTGAACATCCGCGCCAGATGCTGTCCGGTTGCGCGCCAGTCCAGCCACAGATGATAGGAGGCAAAGCTCATCAGCATCGAACGCATCCTGAAATTCAGCCATCCTGTTGCGATCAGCGAACGCATACAGGCATCAACAAAGGGAATCCCAGTCTCGCCCTTACGCCATGCATCGAGCCGCTCTGCATCTGATTGCACCGGGCGCAAACCTTCAAAGGCCGGGTGCATACAGCGCTGCTCCAGTGCAGGCTCATCCTCCAGTTTCTGAATGAAGTGATCCCTCCAGGCCAACCGGGATTGGTAGCTCTTCAGACCTTCGCGGCGGGGATCACGGCTGCCCTTCAGACTGCGCTGTTCCTGCGCACAGACTTGCACAGCCTCACGGACCGAGACGGCGCCCAGCGCCAGATGTGGCGACAGGCGTGAACAGACCTGAGCCCCTTCCAGCGGCGATGACATGCCCCGCCGATAGGTTCGGGACCGCGAAGAGACAAAGGTTTCCTGCAGACGCAAAGCCCGGCTGCGCCCCCCCTTCTGGCGATCCGGACAAGGATCGGAGCGCGTTGCAGGTCCGGCATCGCCGAGTGCGCGGCTGTCGAGGGCCACAGGTGGTAAAGACCGGGGCGCCGGGATTATCGGCTCCGACATCCACGCATTGCGCGCAGCCGCCCAGCGGTCACGATCATGTGCGCCGCGCCGTACGGCTGACTGGGGCAGCTCTGTCCAGTGCACACCATGCGCCCCGGCCCATTGCGCAACCTTTTGGTCGCGTCCGAATGTCCATGCGTTGCCCGTTTCTTCATGACTGACGATCTGCCGGGCCCCGGTTTCACGGCATAGCCCGGCCAGCACCTCAACGGCCGCCCCCACCCGAACGATCAGATCAGAGCCCTTTGACCGCAATTGGCCCTGCAGATCCTCCAGCGTTTCGCACAAAAAGGCCCACTGACGTCCCGAGGTATCCGGCCGCTGCCAATAGTCAGGTTCAACGATAAAAACCGGGATTGGCGCGCCGATCTCGGACGCTCGCACCAATGCGGCGTGATCGGTCAGTCGCAAATCGCGCTTGAACCACAAAATGACTGGATCCATGAAAATCCATCTGCCTCAATCGTCCGGGGGCCATTGCGGCCCGATGGTCTCGCGCCTATCAATTAGACCCAAGCCCAGCCGTTTCAATTCCGCGAGGTTCCCAATGAAAGATGCCGCCGCGCCCAGCGCCAACCAGACCATCTATCTCAAGGACTACACGCCCTTTGGCTGGCAGGTCGAAGATGTGCATCTGACCTTTGCTTTAGCACCCGAGGCGACCCGTGTGACCGCGCGCATTCACTTTGCCCCGAACCCCGGCGCACCAAAGCAGGAATTCTTTTTGCACGGCGAAGAACTGACATTGATCCGCGCTGCGATCGATGGTCAGGACATCACGCCCGAGATCGATGCCAACGGATTGCGCTGCGCGGTGCCGGATGGCCCCTTCCTGTGGGAATGCGAGGTCGAGATCGCTCCAATCCGGAACACGGCACTGGAAGGGCTGTACATGTCCAACGGCATGTATTGCACACAGTGCGAGGCCGAGGGTTTTCGCAAGATCACCTTCTATCCGGATCGCCCCGACGTGATGAGTGTTTTTACAGTGCGGGTCGAAGGCGATGAGCCGGTCAAGCTGTCCAATGGCAATCCCACTTCCAGCGGCGACGGTTGGGCCGAGTGGCACGATCCATGGCCAAAACCGGCCTATCTCTTTGCGCTGGTGGCAGGCGATCTGGTTGCGCATCCGGGCAAGTTCACCACAAAATCAGGCCGCAAGGTCGCGTTGAATATCTACGTGCGCCCCGGCGACGAAGGCAAATGCGCCTTTGGCATGGAAGCCTTGATCAAATCGATGAAATGGGACGAAGACGTCTATGGTCGCGAATATGATCTCGACATCTTCAACATCGTCGCAGTCGATGATTTCAACATGGGCGCGATGGAGAACAAGGGGCTGAATATCTTCAACTCCTCCTGCGTTCTGGCCTCTCAGGAGACGTCGACCGATGACAACTTCGAACGGATCGAAGCCATCATTGCGCATGAGTACTTCCACAACTGGACCGGCAACCGCATCACCTGCCGCGATTGGTTTCAGCTGTGCCTGAAGGAAGGTCTGACCGTGTTCCGCGATGCGCAATTCACCTCTGATATGCGCGGGCCCGAGGTCAAGCGGATCAATGATGTAAGCGATCTGCGCGGGCGGCAGTTTTCTGAAGATCAAGGCCCGCTCTCACATCCAGTGCGGCCAGAAAGCTTTCAGGAAATCAACAACTTCTACACCGCGACGGTCTATGAGAAAGGCGCCGAGGTGATCGGCATGCTCAAACGGCTGGTCGGCGATGAGGGCTACTACAAAGCCTGCGAATTGTACTTTGACCGTCACGACGGCGACGCGGCGACGATCGAGGATTGGCTCAAGGTCTTTGAGGATGCCACCGGGCGTGATCTGTCACAGTTCAAGCGCTGGTACAGCCAAAGCGGCACGCCGCGCCTGCAAGTGACCGAGACATGGTCCGAAGGCACCTTCACCCTGAACTTCAAACAGCATACGCCGCCGACACCGGGTCAGGATGAAAAGCTGCCGCAAGTTCTGCCAATCGCGGTTGGACTGTTGAACCCGAACGGCGACGAAGTGCAGCCGACGACAGTGCTCGAAATGACAGAGGCCAAACAAAGTTTTGCCTTTGACGGATTGGCCGCGAAGCCGGTCGCTTCGGTCCTGCGTGGCTTTTCGGCCCCAGTGGTTCTGGAGCGCGAACAAAGCCGCGAAGAACGCGCTTTTCTAATCGCCCATGACACCGATGCCTTCACCCGTTGGGAAGCCTCGCAGGAAATGGCGCGTGAAAGTCTGATGGCCAGCGTGACAACGGGCGCCACGCCAGACACCGATTGGCTGGATGCTCTGCACAAGGTGGTGCGAGATCGCGACCTCGACCCGGATTTCCGTTCCTCGATGATGGACATCCCCACCCAGAGCGAAATCGCTCGGCTGTGTCATGAACGGGGTCATGTGCCTGATCCGGACGCGATCTGGGCGGCGGATAAGGCGCTGCGCGATACAATTGCAAAGCGTTGGTCCGAAGACCTGCCAGCGCTGCTGGATGAAGCGCGCGTGACAGCGGCCTACAAACCGGACGCGGAACAGACCGGCAAGCGCGCCCTTGGCAGTAAGATCCTTGGGTTGCTCAACCGCATCGATGGCGGTGCCGCCGCACAAGTTCAGTTTGACGCTGCCGACAACATGACGCTGCAACTGACCGCCTTGGCCTGTCTGTTGCGCGCGGGCAAAGGGGCGGATGCACTCGCACGCTTCCATGACCAGTGGCGTGAAGACCAGCTTGTCATGGACAAATGGTTCGGCCTGCAAGTCGCCTGCGCCGATCCCGGTGAAGCCGCGCAGGTCACAAAGACACTGACCGAGCATCCCGCCTTTTCATGGACCAACCCCAACCGGTTCCGCGCGGTCTTTGGATCACTGGCCGGGCACCATGCCGGGTTCCATCAGGCCGATGGTTCCGGCTATGCCTTGCTGACCGACTGGCTGATCCGTCTGGACGAAAAGAACCCGCAGACCACGGCCCGGATGTGCGCCGCCTACCAAACCTGGAAGCGCTATGACAGCGGGCGCCGGTCGCTGATCAAGACGCAACTGGAGCGCATCGTCGCCAAGGAAGGCCTCAGCCGGGACACTTCGGAAATGGTTGAAAGGATCCTGTCATGAGCCGCCTGTTGATCATCACAGGGGCCAGTGCGGGGATCGGCGCTGCCACGGCGCGGCTGGCTGCCGTATCCGGATGGCAAAACATCGTGGTGCACTACGGCCGCGATCTGAACGGTGCCAACGAAACAGCCGCCGCAATCGAAGCGGTGGGCGCAAAGGCCCATGTGATCGGCGCCGACGTGTCGGAGCCAGATGCCATTGCAAAGATGTTTCGGTCCATTCGCGAATTGCCCGCGGCGCCTGTCGATCTGGTCAACAACGCTGGCATCGTCGCTCCGAAAGGTGGCATTGCCGATCTGACACCAGATCGGGTCAAACAAGTTTTCGACGTTAACGTGCTGGGCGCGATTGAGGTCGCACGTCAGGCTGTGATGCTGATGCGCGACTGGGGACAAGGCGGCGGCATCGTAAACGTCTCGTCGATGGCGGCCAAGCTTGGCTCACCGCGCGAATACACCGACTACGCGGCCTCCAAAGGCGCAATCGATACCTTTTCGACCGGACTGGCTGACGAACTGGCACCCGAAGGCATCCGCGTGAACGTTGTGCGCCCGGGTCCGATCGAAACCGAAATTCATGCCAAAGGTGGTCAGCCCGACCGGCTGGAACGCATCAGCAAGAACATCCCAATGGGACGCGCGGGCAAGGCCGAAGAATGCGCCGAAGCAATTCTTTGGTTGCTGTCGGACCGGGCATCCTATTGCACGCGCAGTTTTGTCGACGTGTCGGGCGGCCGGTAAGAAATCGGGATGATCTATCGCTACGAACGACCTTCACGCAGCCGCTCTGCCGCCTTGGTTCTTGGCCTTGTGTGGGCCGGACTGTTCGCGATGTGGTGGTGGTTGAATGCAGCGCCCTGGATCATTGCGGCCCTTTTGTTGTTCACTCTGCCTGCTGCCTATGATTTCGCGCGCGGCCGCGAGGCGTGGTTCGAACTGGACAGTGACGAAATTCGTTGGCGCTCAGGACGGCAAAACGCCAAGGTGGCGACCAAGCGGATCCGGCACATCCGGCTTGAGACACGGTTGGATCTGACTGTACGCGCCCGTCTGGTGCTGGACGACGGCAAACGCATACCAGTTCCACAGGACGCCACACCATCGCGCGACCTGTTGGAAACCGAATGTGCGGCGCGCGGCATCGAAACCCAAAGGCATCATTTCAGCCTGATGTAGTCATCGCGCGCCCCTGCCCGGTGATTTCGGCAATTCCCCGCCGCGATCCGGCAACGCGCTGCCGATCCAAAGTCACGCGGGGATGCACAAGAGCGAAAAGGCGCAAAACCCCTTATATTGAGAGCGTGGCACATGGTGTCACTGAACTTTCATATGCCTTTGGTTTGAGGTTCGTCATGAAAGACCGAATTGACCCATTGATCGCCGAGCGCGCACCCTGGCTGTATTCAGAACGACCGCTGTCGATCCTTGCCAAAACCGTTTTGAACCGCGCCTTGTCTTATGAGGAAACGCTGCGCATAGGCGCGGCCATTGCCCCCCTGAGCGCGCCGGACATCATGCAGGAAATGGCCAAGGCTCTGGCGAAGAACATCAAGGTCGCGGGGCTTGAGCACATTCCCCGGCAAGGCCCGGCACTGGTGGTGGCCAACCATCCCACCGGAATTGCGGATGGGATCATGTTGCACCATGCACTGGCCCGGATCCGGCCAGATGCCTATTTCTTTGCCAATCATGATATCCTGCGGGTTCTGCCCCAGTTTCACAGCATGATTGCCCCCGTAGAATGGCGCCGGGACAGGCGTAGCCATGCCAAGACACGCGAAACCATGGAATACACCCGCCAAGCGGTTAATGCAGGCCGGCTTGGGGTGATCTTTCCGTCGGGCCGACTGGCCAAGCGACGTGCCTTGTCACTTTATGAACGCCCATGGATGGCCTCGGCGGCAATGATCGCCCGGAAATTCGAATTGCCGGTCATTCCGGTGCATATTCAGGCCAGAAACTCGGCGCTTTTCTATCTGTTGGATCTGATCCATCCCACGCTGCGCGACATAACCTTGTTCCACGAAACGTTGAACAAGGCGCAGCAGCCTTATCGCATCACAATCGGTGAGCCGATTTCCAGCGCGTCATTGCCGCGCAAGTCCGAGGACGGCATTGCCTTGTTGCGCAAATCCACGCTTGCGCTTGGTGGCAATCATGCCCCGGCCGTTTCATTGCTGGATGCAACCCGACGTCCCGGTTGGATGCGCGCCTTGCGTCCGTGATGTGCCGAAGCGGGCATCAGCCCTGATCGGTCTGAGCGGGCACAAGATCTTCGGCCTCGTAGACCGGTGCCAACAGATCGGGGATATTCAACGTGGAAGGCCGGGCCATGGGCCGCAGCGAACGGGTCAGACCAGCGCAATAACTTTGCTTACGGGTCCAATCCATCATGTCCATACGCTTGCGCCGTGAATGAAACGGCCCCCAATCAGCGGCGACGCCGCGCATCCCCTGACTGACAACCCGATCCCGAGGCACGGTTACGGCCATGATGCGCAACGCGCAGCTGAGGTTGTCTTCGGGATCCTTCAAAGCAGCGCCTGTCTTGGCCTTGCATTTGTAGCGGCGGGCTGTGTCAGGGTAGATCTGAACCAACCCGTACCAAAGACCACCGCCGCCTACTGCTGTTGGCCGATAGGTGCTTTCGTGTTTGGCCAGCGTAGAGATCAGACCTACCCAAAATGCCTCGCGCCCTTCTTGATCCGCATTAGGATAAGCAGGGCACCATTGCGCGATGTCCTTGGGCACGATTGTCGGCAAGACACTGGCATGCCCGCGCAGCCCCGAGAGCACCGCGAGCGTCCAGCTTGGCTCACCGCCGTGTTTATCCCAACGGGCAACAGGAATGCTGGTTCGGCGCGCCTGAGGGCGCAGCGAAGCCGCAACAGCGCGCGCTGTTGGCGACAGGTCGACGTTTACCAAAGGCTTGGCACGATCTTGTGCAGGCGCAGGTGCTGGATTGGCCATAGCAGCCTGCCCAAACAGTCCCCCCGTCGCCATGCACGCTATTATCAAGGCAGCACGTAACATAACCGGTGCACCCTGCCAAAAACCGCGCCTCAGAGCAAGCGCGCTGGCAAAGGCCGATTGTCGCTGACTTCGCAACGCACCGTTCCCTTACGTAAAACACTGACAGGTAAAGACCCGAGGAAGGCCTGCTTCACTTCCTTTTGCTGCCCTGTTTTGGCCAAGATACAAGCGCATCTTCAGCCTATGACCATGATCGATGCGCTGCCCTCAATCCGATCCCTGACCCGCCGTTTGCTGCCCACCAAAGCCGCGACGCCAAGTGATGTGCACGATCTCATCCGTGAGCGCGCGGCCGCTGTGCCGCCGATGCGTCCGCGGGTCGAAATCCCGGTTTGCGATGTATCCCCCGAAGAACAAGCGCTCGTGGCCCTGCACGAACGCGGTCAGCATCTGGCCCGGCAGGAAAACTGGGAAACCCTGTGCCGCGAAATGATCGAAGCGGAACATGGCAGGGCAAAGACGCCCGGCCTGACACCGGTTGCCCAGGTTTTGGCAGAAGGTGCCCGCGCCGATGTGCTGGAGGCGGCAAAATCCGCCGTGTCCAAGGGCGAGCCACGCCGCGCCTTTGCTGCCATGGCATCACTCGAAATCAATCTCGATGATATGCCCGAGTGTTTCGGATTCGCATCCGTTGTCGCGATGGCGCATGTGGAACTGGCGCAAATGTGGCGCGGGAGAACGCCATTGCGCGAATTGTCTCCTCAGATTCGGGAGGCTCATGATCGCCATATGCGCGCGGCATCGCAGCTGGCTGACCGGTTCGAGCCTTTTGCCGCCGACGCTCCCCTGCTGGCGATGTTGCGCTGCGCAGTCATCTCGGCAGATGTGGCACCCTCTGAACGTCTGGCTGACGACTTCGAAGACCTGATCGATCTCGATCCGACCTGTCCGGAACACATGTGCGCCTTCGGACGTCAATTGCTCCCGCAGAACCTTGGGTCTTGGGAAGCGCTCGAACTGCAGGCCCGGCGGGTTGCCACCAACACAAGCGACATTTGGGGCAGCGGCGGTTATACGTGGGTCTGGATCGGCGCACTGGAGCAGGACATCGAAGCCGTGCGCCGTGTTGATGCCGAAACCTTCACAAGCGGATTGCATGACATTCTCGAACAATGCCGCGACCAACACATGGCCAACCGTCTGGCCGCTTTTACCGGTGTGACCATGGCCGCCGGTCAGAACCGCGACGCCAGCCACAGCAGGATTGCCCATTGTTTCGGGTGGATTGCACAAAACCATCTTCGTGAAATCCATCCCGGTTTGTGGGCCAAGGCCCCTGCCCCTTGGTATTCTGCAAACAACGAACCCGAAGCCGAAGATGCCGCAGCACGCGGCAAGGCCCGTGCGCTGTCCACTCTGGCCAGCTACTTTGCACCGCAACTTGGCCAGCACGGTCGCATCACCTTTGGCGAAAACGGCGTCGAAATCGTCTAACAAATGACCGGCTCACCCAAAGGCCCGCGCCCGAAGTGCGCAGGCCTCTTGCCGCTCGTTGCGCGCTGGCCTAGAACGCGGTCAACGCAGCGCAATCCGAGCGCAATCAGACACACGGAGCCACCCAATGCTGGACCTGACCTTTGAGACACCCAAACCCAAGGTAATCGCCGGGGCAAAGCACGATTGGGAACTGGTGATCGGCATGGAAGTGCATGCGCAGGTCGCCAGTCAGGCCAAACTGTTTTCAGGCGCTTCGACCAAATTCGGCGCCGAGCCCAACTCCAACGTGGCGTTTGTGGACGCGGCCATGCCCGGCATGCTGCCTGTGGTGAACGAATACTGCATTGAACAGGCGGTTCGCACCGGCTTGGGCCTGAAGGCGGAAATCAACCTGACGTCGGCATTTGACCGCAAGAACTATTTCTATCCCGACCTGCCACAGGGGTACCAGATTTCACAGCTGTATCACCCGTTGGTCGGCGAAGGCGAAATCATCGTGGACATGGAGCCGGGCATCGCGCGGCTGGTGCGCATTGAACGCATCCACGTTGAACAGGACGCCGGCAAATCGATCCACGACATGGACCCGCATATGTCCTTTGTGGATTTGAACCGCACAGGCGTGGCACTGATGGAGATTGTCAGCCGCCCCGACATTCGCGGCCCCGAAGAAGCCGCCGCCTATGTTACCAAGCTGCGCCAGATCCTGCGCTATCTGGGCACCTGCGATGGCAACATGCAAAACGGCAACCTGCGCGCCGATGTGAACGTGTCTGTCTGCCGTCCGGGCCAATACGAAAAATATCAGGAAACGCAGGACTTCGGGCATCTTGGCACGCGCTGCGAGATCAAGAACATGAACTCCATGCGCTTTATCCAGCAGGCGATCGACTATGAGGCCAAGCGCCAGATCGCAATTCTGGAGGCCGGCGGCGAAATCGATCAGGAAACCCGTCTGTATGATCCAGACAAGGGCGAGACGCGTTCCATGCGCTCCAAGGAAGAAGCGCATGATTACCGCTACTTCCCCTGCCCTGACCTGATGCCGCTGGAAATCGAGCAGGGCTGGGTTGACGACATTGCCGCTTCGCTGCCCGAGCTGCCCGACGAAAAGAAAGCCCGTTTTGTGGCTGACTTCAGCCTGTCGGAATACGACGCATCGGTGCTGACCGCCGAGGTCGCAAATGCTGCCTACTTCGAAGAAGTCGCATCGCAGGCCGGAGACGGAAAATTGGCCGCCAACTGGGTCATCAATGAGCTGTTCGGACGGCTCAAGCAAGAAGACCACAGCATCGAAGACAGCCCGATTTCCCCTGCGCAACTCGCTGGTATCATTAAACTTATCAAGTCTGACGCCATCAGCGGAAAGATCGCCAAGGACCTGTTCGAAATCGTCTACACCGAAGGCGGCGACCCAGAGCAGATTGTCGAAGATCGCGGCATGAAGCAGGTCACGGACACCGGCGCGATTGAAACAGCGGTCGATGAAATCATCGCCGCGAACCCCGCACAGGTGGAAAAAGCCAAACAGAACCCCAAGCTGGCAGGATGGTTTGTTGGTCAGGTCATGAAAGCCACAGGCGGCAAGGCCAACCCCAAAGCCGTGAACCAGATCGTGGCGGCCAAGTTAGGTCTGTGACCTTTTCGGAAAAATTGGACGTGATTGGCCTGCCCGCCCCGGCAGGCTGACCCGGGACGCGCGCATCAAACCTGTCGCATATGTGGCCGCTGTGGCCCGGCCGGGCGATCCGGTCCGCGTCAGGGTAAATTTGCACTGCCCGCCTCTTTGTTATAAAACAAGAAAAAACAAAGAATTGAGCGGTTTCATTCATGAATTCGGTACTGCACAAAGCATGGTCTGATGTGCTGAGCCCTATGCTTCAGCGCCCAAAAAAACTTCAGGTGGCCGCCCTGTGTCATCGCGGTGAACGCAACAAGCGCGAGTATCTGTTGGTGACAAGCCGGGGCACCAAGCGCTGGATCATTCCCAAGGGTTGGCCAATACGCGGTCTCGCTTCAAACGAGGCAGCGTTGCAAGAAGCCTGGGAAGAAGCCGGTGTCAAATCCGGCCAAGCCAAAGGCCGCCCATCCGGCACCTACACCTACCAGAAACGACAAAACTCGGGTTGGAGTTTTCCAGTCGAGACGCTGGTTTATTCCGTGTCCGTTGAAGAACTGGCCGAAGACTACCCCGAGGCTGATCAGCGCACACGCACATGGGTTTCGGCCGAAAAAGCCGCAGACATGGTGGACGAGCCGCAGTTGCAGCAGATCTTCCGGGACCAAACCGGCTGAGGTTGGAAACTTACAATTGATTATCCCTGTATCCCCGGTTTAAACGCGTTAAAAATTCCTGGGGAGTAAGGGATGACAGACCAAAAGGGTGATCCGCGCCATTTGGAAACGCTGGATCGTGATCTCGACCGGTTTTCCAATCTGGAAATGGCGACGAGCTACGTAGGGCGGCCTTTGGTCGGGCCCGGTATCTCATTGATCTTTGTGGTGCTGGCCGGGCTCGCGGCTGCACTGTTCTTTGGCCAGACAAACAATTCGATGGTCGTGATCGTCGCTGCCTGCTTCGGGGCTTATATGGCGCTGAACATTGGGGCCAACGACGTTGCAAACAACATGGGCCCCGCCGTCGGCGCAAATGCGCTGAGCATGGGCGGCGCCATTGCCATCGCTGCTGTCTTTGAAAGCGCGGGCGCCCTGATTGCGGGTGGTGATGTGGTGTCCACCATTGCAAAGGGAATCATCGAGCCCGAAAGCATGGGCACCGCCGAAGTGTTCATCTGGGCGATGATGGCTGCGCTTTTGTCGGCCGCGCTTTGGGTGAATTTGGCCACATGGGTCGGCGCACCTGTGTCCACCACCCATTCTGTGGTCGGCGGCGTCATGGGGGCCGGGATTGCAGCGGCGGGATTTACCGCCGTGAACTGGCCTACGATGAGCGCGATTGCCGCCAGCTGGGTCATCTCGCCCGTGCTGGGCGGGGTCATCGCCGCGCTGTTTCTGGCCCTGATCAAATCGCGTATCATCTATCAGGACGACAAGATCGCAGCGGCGCGCAAATGGGTGCCTGTGCTCGTGGGCATTATGGCCGGCACCTTTGCATCCTATCTGGCGCTGAAGGGTCTCAAAAAGATCATCAAGATCGACCTGCCCACCGCGCTTTTGATCGGCGCTGCCATTGGCGCACTTGTCTGGATGATCATGATCCCGATCATTCGCAAACAGTCGCAGGGGCTGGAGAACCGCAACAAATCGCTCAAGGTGCTGTTTGGCATTCCGCTGGTGGTATCCGCTGCCCTTCTCAGCTTTGCCCATGGTGCCAACGATGTGGCCAATGCGGTTGGTCCGCTTGCCGCGATCGTGCAGGCTTCGCAGTCGGGCAACTTTACCGAGGCTGTCAGCATCCCGCTCTGGGTCATGGTCATTGGTGCCTTCGGAATTTCCTTTGGCCTGTTCATCTTTGGGCCTAAGCTTATCAAGATGGTAGGCAGCCAGATCACCAAGCTGAACCCGATGCGCGCCTACTGCGTCGCCTTGTCTGCCGCGATCACCGTGATTGTCGCCAGTTGGCTCGGCCTGCCCGTCAGCTCGACCCACATTGCCGTGGGCGGTGTTTTCGGGGTCGGCTTCTTCCGGGAATGGGACGCGGAACGCCGCATTCGCAAGGCCCGGATCGCCATGCCAGATCGCCCGGTTTATGGCGTGGAGGAACGTCGTCGTCGCAAATTGGTGCGCAGGTCGCACTTCATGACGATCATCGCAGCATGGGTCATCACAGTCCCAGCGGCCGCGACGCTCTCGGCTGTGATCTTCTTCCTGATCACCTCGGCCATGGGCACCGTCTGACCGGCGACCAGGCACGATCCACACAAAACAAAGCCGGCCCCGATAATACGCGGGGCCGGCTTTTTCTATGGGGCCAATGCAGCGCCTGAGTGCAAGGCAAAAGACTCTCCTTTTGCTTGCAGACCGGCACGACGCGCCCTAGCGTCATGCCATGGGATTGGACAAGTTTGTTGATTGGGTGGTTGTGTTGTGGGGCGTCCCGTCGCTCGTCGCAGCCGGTGTGTTTTACCTGCTCTACCGAACGCTGAAAACAGCAGGCAAACACCAAGGTGACAAGGACTGGCTGGCGCAAAAAGCCAAACGCATGCACCGCCCCTACAAAGCAACGCTAGAGGCCGTCCTGCAATGGCTGGAACGGGTATTGAAACCGGAAACGGTGGAAGACAATCCGCTTCCGGAAAAGGGCTGGATGGACCGCTTCGAATGGCGAATCCAACCAAGAGCTGTCGACAATGCGACGGCGGAAGAAATAGCAAAGAACCCTTGGTCGTGGCCTGTTCTCAATGCCGCCCTGACTGTCGCTATCATCTATCCTATTTTAGTCGCTGGAGTGCAGTGGGCAGTCACTGGTAGCGAAATTCGTTTTGGCGGGTTCCTTTTATTCCCAGAAGGCGTGAATTGGGCAGTGAGAATGCCAACGTTGGCTGGCGTTAGTATTTTTTTGGCAGTGCGGTTCCTATCAGTGTCTGAGTTGGCGTTTGTTTCATCAAAGTTGATGACGCAAATGCTCGACAACGTCGCAATTTTGGCGTTTGTCGGCTCCCTAGCGTTTGCTTTCGCAGTGCTGGTTCTGGGCGCAGTTGAGTTCTCTGGCGCTGTTGCATTGTTGGGTTCCATTACGGTAGCCGCCATTATTTCCGGCATAGCGGCGATCGCTTTGGCATCGACCGGTGCACTAGCCGGCGCATTCTCTGCAGCATTCACAACCTTGGCTACGGCTGTAAGCACTGTTCTGGCAGTATTGGTCGGCGCAGCAGCAACTCTTTGGGTTGCCGCGGGGATCACTCAGGGAATCGGCGCCCGGCGGCTTTCATTCTATTTGTTAGCCAGTTTTTTGACAGGTAGTTTCATCGCAATTGGATCGACTGATGCACAGGCTTTGCTTTGGGCCATAGCATTGGTTCTCTTACCTTCGATCAACGCGTTTTTTGATTGGCTCAGCTATGGCTGGACGATCTTCCTTCTAAGGTGGGGACGCAGCCACAAGAAAGTTTGGCCCTTCCTCGCCGGACTTGCCGATATCGCGGTGGCAGCGGTTATCTTTGCGCTATTGGCGACCACGCTGGTCATCGTCTTTGCTCAGATCAATCTGCTGCGCGGCGAGGTGCTGGTGGATGTTCAGGCCATTCTGGACGATCCGGGGGCGCATGTCTGGGTGGTCGCCATGGTTGCCTCTACCTTGCTGCCAACACTGGTGCACCTCGGGCTTGCCGCGCTCAGCGTCATCACATGGGTGCCGCTGCCCTTCTGGGGCGGTTTGGTCGCGCGGCTGGATCCGGAACAAAGCGCGGTATTGTCCAACCTGTCCGCAGCCGCGCTGGCGCTGTCGCTCATGGTGCTATACACGCTGCCGATCGTCGCCATCGGGGGAGTCCTTTGGCTTCTCTGGCAGCATTCAGGCTGGGTGCTGGACGGGTATCTGTGGTGGCTTCAGCTGGTTTTGGACTGGATGGGGTCCCCCCCATCAGTGGTTTCGGCCTGAATCCGGCTTCCAAAGCGCTTGCATTCCAATTCCCTAACGTAAGGTTTCCCTGACTGCCCCTGTCTAGGGGGAAAAGTTAACGTGTATTCACCGTCACGGGATTAGGCGGCAGCCTCAGTATTTGAGAGGCGCAAGAGAGCGATTGATACAAGAATTTTCGATTGGGGGGTCTTAAGCCCTTTGTTTTTCAGAGCATCGAGGCGGCGCCGAAAGGCCCGCCTTTATTCTTTTGGGAACAAGCCCAACCCGGCCCCCTGTCCCGCGCGGCATCATGATGCCGCAATTTCTCCCTCACCTGACCACAACAGCCTGAGATACCCACCCCAAAGACAACAGGTGCATGAGCAGATGCGTTACGAATACAAGGTCGTTCCCGCCCCCGAAAAGGGTGACAAGGTCAAAGGCGTCAAAGACCCCGAGAGCCGCTTTGCGGCCTCGATTGAGCAGATCATGAACGATATGGCTCAGCGCGGCTGGGAGTATCAGCGCAGCGAAACCCTGCCCAGCGAGGAACGCAGTGGCTTGACACAGACCGCGACGGTCTGGCGCAACCTGCTGGTATTCCGTCGCCCCGACGCAGAAGATGTGAACAGCTACGCGCCACGTATGTTGGCCCCGCCGCAAATCGACGAGCCCCCCACGCCACGGGAATTGCCGGAAACTCAGATCCATGATGTGGCGCAGGCCAAGCCCCAACCAGACCCGGCCAAGCCCGCGCGCACCGTCAAAATCGTCAGCAAGACGGCCAAGCGCAAAGCCACCCCGGCGGCCACGCCAACGGACCGGGGTCCGGCCTCACAGCCAGACGCCCCGGCCGAAGTTCAGCCCGTACAGCAACTGCCCAGCGTTCTGACCGCCCGCGCCTCACGGCTCAAGGCGAACGGCAGCTAGACAGCAACCACGCCTTCAGGTGCCCAGATCTAGCGACAGGGCGTGAATGGATGCCACCAATTCCGCGCCCAGCGCCTTGTGCACCGCGCGGTGGCGGGCAATCCGGCTTTGACCTTCGAATTCCATCGATCGAAGCGTCACGTGATAGTGGCTTTCGCCACCTTCCTGATAGCCTGCGTGGCCACGATGGCGTTCACTGTCATCGCGCACCGACAGTGCGCTTGGGTTAAAGGCGGCACGCAGCGCCTGCTCAATCCGATCTGCCTTGGACAATTTTCTGCTTAGCCCCCTGTAAACTGGTGAAAGATAGTCTAAACTCTGGCCTCCGAGTCGAAAAGAGGTTGCAGATGAGCAAGCCAGATCCCTTTGGGTTCGACATGTCCGTCAAGTCCGCGAAAAAGAAAAACCCGCGCGGGCGCCGGGGCATGACAGGTGAACAGGAAACCTCCACCCGCGTGTGCGAACATGAGGGCTGCGAGGAAGCGGGCAAGTTCCGTGCGCCCAAGGCGCCGGACGTGCTGGACGACTTTTACTGGTTCTGCAAGGACCACGTCCGCGAATACAATAACAAGTGGAACTTCTACGAAGGCAAGACCGAGGCCGAGATGAATGCTCAGGATTCCTCGGACAAGGTTTGGGAGCGCAAGACCAAGGACTGGCGTGACCCAGAGGCCAAGGCCTGGGCCCGTCTGGGCATTGAAGACCCGCATCAGGTACTGGGCGACAATGCCACGCGCAATCCCGGCAAAGCCAAGGGCGGCACTCGCAAGCTGCCCCCCACCGAACGCCGCGCGCTTGAGGTGCTCGAGGCCGAGGATACTTGGACCAAGGCGGAAATCCGCAAGTCCTACAAAGCCCTGATCAAGGTTTTGCACCCCGACATCAACGGCGGCGACCGCAGTCAGGAAGACCAGTTGCAACTGGTTGTATGGGCATGGGATCAGATCAAGGATTCACGCTCGTTCAAATAGACTACTGTCATGCCTTAGGCGGCAGGCCAGACCAGCAAAAGCCCGGACCGCGGATTGGTCCGGGCTTTTTTGTGATCACTGTTTGGAAATCTGTGCCTGGTCTCGGTTTCGATGCCAGATCAGGTTTCAACCCAATCGCGCACCATCGCGGCAAACTCAGCGCTTTTGTCCTGATAGCAGAAATGCCCGCAGTTCTCGAACACATGAACAGAACCTTGGGGCAGTCGAGCCTGCAGATTGTGCGCATTGTCGACCAGCAGGAATCCATCTTCATCGCCCCAGAAGACCTGCGTGGGTACATTCAGCTTCGCTATGTCAGCGGTCAGCGCCGCACAGCCCGTGGCGTAGTGTTTGAAGTACTGGGTGACCTGCCCGATCCGCCCCGCGTAGGATTTGACATAATCTTCAACCTCTTCTCGTGTGGGGCTGTAGTGCAAATAGCCCAGCTGCAAGGCCCCGGCGATAAAGGTCTTGGCCCCGTTCAGCCGAACAAGGGTCCGCCAGAACCCGGATTTCGTGATTTTTCGGATCAGACTGCCGTCGGCTGAAGGGAAGATGCCCGGCCCGTCCCCAATCAGAATGCTTTTGACCTTTTCGGGTCTATGGATCGCATGATGCATCGCAACCGGCATAGCCACATCCGGCGCGACGATGTGCACGTCGTTCAGCGCCATCACATCCATGATTTTTTGCAGAAAAGCGCTTTGCGCATCAAAACTCATGTATTGCGACCCACCATCGCTGCGACCAAAGCCCGGCAGATCAACAGCGATCAGGTCGCAATGGCCAGACAACTTCGCCCAGACAGCATCGTAGCAAAGGATGCTCTGAGGCAGTGGGCTGAGGAACAATACAGTGGGACGATCGGGCATTCGGCTTGTTGCTACGCGAATATTAAGCCCATCCACTTCGATGAAGTCAGGCTTCATTTCGAAGCGCGCAGGCGCTTCGGAAATCCGGGCCGCCCCTTCTGAACGCATCCGGCGAATTTTATAAAATTCGGGGGTGATCATCATCAGGCTCATCGCATTCATGCGTGCCACGATTCCAAGGGGATCTTTCGACATGTTCAGTCTCTCACTATCAGGCTGGCGGCGGGTTCATTTTTTTCGTAACTAGAGGTACGAAAACATGACTGTCAATCAATAAATACCTATTGGTACGAAATATATGAACTCTCCTGCAAAGCCCCGTGGACGCCCCAAGACCCTCGATCGTGACCGCGTCCTGGAAATCGCATTGATGAACTACTGGTCAAACGGACCTGCCGAGGTATCCGTCAATGACATTTGCGCGGCCGCAAAGGTTTCCAAACCCGGTCTCTATCGGGAATTCGGCAGTGATGACGGCCTGAAAACGGCCGCCTTGATGACCTACAAAACAATGGCGATCGACCCGTTTCTGGCGCTTTTTCGTGTTGGCGAACCCTATGCGGACACAGTGGAAACGATCGTGTCGTTTCTGACAAAAGACAAAGATGCGCTGGGTCTGCCGGCGGGCTGTCTGTTTGTCACCATGCGCGCACACCGCGATAGATTGGGGCCGGAAACCGGCGATCTTGTTGACCAGCTGCGCGATTATTTCCAGCAAGGGATTGCAGTCTGGGTGGACGCCCAAAAAGAGGCCGGACTATTCAGACCAGAGGTTCCGACAGCCATCGCAGTGCATCACATAGACACGCTGCATTCCGGCGCGATGCGCATGCAAAAGGAACAGATTCCCACACAGGAAATCGAGGATTTTCTCAGGTTTGGATTTGCGACCTTGACCACCCTTTGAAGGGCTGCGCCGCGCCTATCAGTATCAATCGTCCCGTCCCGGTTCGGCCGGATTGCAGGAAAACAGGGCGATTTTGTTGCCTTGGGGATCGCGAAGGTAGCTGACATAAAAATCCGCGCCATAGGCGGCACGAAATCCGGGTTGGCCTTCGTCCGCCCCGCCAGCTGCCAGTGCAGCGGCGTGCAACCTGCGAACCTCGTGTTGGGTGCTGGCCTCGAACGCCACCATGGCACCGTTGCCAGCCGACGCCGGATTGCCGTCGTACGTTGGTTTGACATAAAAATCCGGCAAAACGACAGACTGGCCCGGCTCAGACGGCAAGGCAAAGCTCAAACCTTCGGAGCCTTCGGTCAACCCGTACCCCAGCGCAGGCAGAAAGGCGGTATAAAACCGCTTTGCGCTCTCGATGTCATCGGCACCGACAGTGACATAGGCAATCATGCTGTACGGTTCCTTCCGGCCAAAATGACGGACACCCTAGCTGGCCTTGAACACCAGCGACACCCCGTTGATGCAATGGCGTTGTCCAGTGGGCTGAGGCCCATCATCGAAGATGTGCCCAAGGTGCGATCCGCATCGCGCGCAATGGCACTCGGTGCGCACCATAAAAAGCGAACGGTCGGTCTTGGTTCCGATCGCCGAAGGGCGTACCGCCTGCCAAAAGCTGGGCCAGCCTGTGCCGCTGTCGTATTTGTGCTTGGACGAATAAAGCGGCAGATCACAGCCTCGGCAAACAAATGTCCCCGCACGCTTTTCGTTATTGAGCGGCGAGGTAAAGGCCCGTTCGGTGCCTTCGCGCCGCATCACTTTGTACTCAAGCGCGCTCAGCATGGCCTTCCACTCAGCATCGCTTCGGGTGACCTCGAAACGACCCTTCGCCGTTGCGGCCTGCCCCGACAGGCCAAGCGCAGCAGCGGCTCCGGTAAAGAAATGACGTCTTTGCATGGCTTTCTCCCTTTGCTTGAGGATGCAAAGGCGAAAGGGACTTGGCAAGCATGGGCTGCGCACGTTTGCGCGAGCCAGACATCCTGACCGGTTTTGCCCAATCAGCCACAAGGTCTGGGACTCGACATCGGCACCCGGAATTAATAAGAACAAATTAGGAACATTTTCTGCTGCCCATGCCACATCGCCGTATTCTATCCCTCTGGTTTCCGCGCCTTGGCGCTGAACGTCTGATCCGGGTCGAACCGCATCTGGGCGATGTTCCCTTTGCTATCATGGAAGAACAGGGGCCCGCGCAGGTGCTGTCTTCTGTCTCCGAGGCTGCGGCAAAGCTGGGGCTCTACTCCGGGCAACCATTGCGCGATGCCCACGCCCAATGCGCCGATCTGATCACCCGTCCCCGCGCGGCCCATCGCGAAGCCGATTTTCTGGGTGCATTGCACCGCTGGGCCGGGCGCTTTTCCCCTTGGGTCTCTTCTGAGCCTCCCGATGCACTGGTGATCGATTTGACAGGTTGCGCGCATCTGTTCGGCGGTGAAGCCGCACTGGCAAAGCAAGTGACACAGGATTGCGCGGATCTGGGGCTGACAGCACGGCTGGGGATCGCAGACACGCTGGGCGCGGCATGGGCACTGGCACGCTACAGCGCCCAGCAGGTCGGATCACACCGATCCGGGGATGCCATCGACCAAGAGGCGCGCGCCACGCGTTCCCGCGCAGGCAAACGGCGGCATTGGGAACGCGGCGGCACCGCACCGGGGGTGGCGGCCGCATCCCCCAGCCAGAGCCGCATCGCACCGGTTGGGCAAACATGGTCCGCGATCGGCTCCTTGCCCGTGGCGGCCCTGCGGCTGGAGCCGCACACCCGCGATCAACTGAACCGGCTGGGCCTGCGCCGGATCAGTGATCTTTTGGGGCAACCGCGCGCCGGGCTGGCCCGGCGGTTCGGACGCGGCATGGTGGACCGGCTGGATCAAGCCATCGGCAGCGCGCCAGAACCGATTTCGCCCGCCCCGCCCCCAGAACGCTTTGCCGTACGACTGTCCTTTCCAGACCCCATCGGTCTGGCCAGTGACGTCGAAGCAGCGCTCGAACGCATGCTGGGCCCTCTGTGTGACAAACTGCGCACCAAGGCGCGCGGTGCACGGGTCATGCGGCTCGAGGCGCATCGCTGTGACGGACAAATGTGCTGGCAAACGGTGACCGGCGCTGTGGCCAGCGCAGACCCGCAAAGGCTACGGACATTGCTGGCCATGAAAATCGAAGCGCTGGACGCAGGTCCGGGCATCGACATGCTACGCCTCGAAGCCGTACAGCATGAGCCGATACAGGCGCGCACCATGGCCGGACACGCTGAGGCCGCCGCCCATGGCCAGCGCAGGCAAAATCAGGGCGCTGCGCTTGAGGATCTGCTGGGACGACTGGGCGCGCGGGTGGGCATGGAAGCCATCACACGCCTGCACCCCGGCGCCAGCCACATACCGGAAAAAGGGGCTCAGGTTCTGGCTGCGGCATGGTCCGAACCCGCCGAGGACTGGCCCAAATCCGCAACCCCCAGACCCGTGTTGCTCTGGCCACCCGAACCGGTGGCAGGTGGCGACGGCCCTACCCCACCGCCCCGCTTTCGCTGGCGCGGGCGCGACTTTTCCTGCCTGCAGGCATCCGGGCCCGAACGGATTGCCCCGGAATGGTGGCTGGATGATCCCGCATGGCGATCCGGGCCGCGCGACTATTGGCGCGTTGAAACGGATCGGGGCGACAGGCTCTGGCTGTTTTATGCCCATGGCGCGGCGCTTTCGCCGGGGTGGTTCTGTCAGGGCAGCTTTGCCTGAGCGGCGTGCCATCCACCTCTGGCCAAGCCCGCCTCGCCATGGCAGAAGCGCAGCCGAACAAACCACGGAGCCAAGACCCATGCTGATCGCTTCCCTCATCGCCAAGCCCGGCGCGCTGGATCCGGCCCTCGTGGAGACGCTGCGCAACGCTTTTGGCGGCGGCACGGTCACATGGCTGTCCCCGGACGAAGCCGCCGAATTTCCGCTCGAAACGCGGCCAAGCCAGTTTGATGACGTCCGGGCGACGCTGGCCGATCAGGCAGACCTGAACCTGCTACCGGCCGAAGGGCGCCGCAAATCCATGCTCTTGGCCGATATGGACAGCACCATGATCGAGCAGGAATGCATCGACGAGCTGGCAGAAGAAGCCGGCGTAGGCGCCCATGTCAAAGACATCACAGCCCGCGCCATGAACGGAGAACTAGATTTTGACGGCGCCCTGCGCGAACGCGTAGCGCTGCTGCGCGGATTGCCCGAAGAGGTCATCGACCGCGTTGTGGAAACCCGGATCACGCTGATGCCCGGCGGGCCTGCGCTTCTGGCGACCATGAAAGCGAACGGTGCGCATTGCGCGCTGGTGTCAGGCGGCTTTACCGCCTTTACGGCCCGTGTCGCTGCCAAACTGGGCTTTGATGAAAACCAGGCCAACACGCTATTGATCAAGGACGGCCAGTTGACCGGCGAAGTGGGCATGCCCATCCTCGGCCGCGCGGCCAAGGTCGACGCTCTGGACAGCATATCCCAACGACTGGGCATCACCGCGAATGACGTTCTGGCCGTCGGTGATGGCGCCAACGATCTGGGCATGCTTGGCCGCGCCGGCATGGGGGTCGCTCTGCATGCAAAGCCATCGGTTCAGGCCGAATGCGATCTGCGTGTGAACCACGGCGACCTGAGTGCGCTTTTGTATTTGCAAGGCTACGGTCAGGCCGACTTCGTGCGGTAGCCGTGCGATTGGTGCGCATCGCGTGCCAAGAGACCCGCTACACCACCCGCACGGGCATTTCAAAACCGGCAATCGCATCAAAGGGCACTGGACAAATGCCAATGCACTGCGGCTAATGCGGCCATGGACCTTGATCTGACTTATCCAGCCCTTTCCGACCTGCGCGCCAAGGCAAAGCGGCGCATTCCGCATTTTGCCTTTGAGTACCTGGACAGCGGCACAGGGCGAGAGCTGCAAGTGCAGCGCAATCGCGATGCACTGGATGCCGTGTTGTTCAGACCGGACATTCTGCCCGGCAAGATCGATCCGGATCTGAGCACACATTTCATGGGCGCCGACTATGCCCGCCCCTTCGGCATCGCTCCGCTCGGCATGTCTGGCCTCATGTGGCCCGGGATGGAACGCATTCTGGCAGGTTTCGCACAAGAGCAGCGTATTCCCTATGGACTGTCCACCGTGGCCACGCGCCTGCCCGAAGAGATCGGCCCTATTGCAGGTGACATGGGCTGGTTCCAGCTCTATTGCCCGGCCGATCCCGAGATCAGACGCGACATGCTGGCCCGCGCTAAGGCCAGCGGGTTCACCAAACTGGTTTTGACGGTGGACGTTCCCGACGATTCCCGCCGCGAGCGGCAGCGCCGCGCCAAACTGACCCTTCCGCCCAAGATTACACCACGCGTAATCTGGGAGGTGCTGAGCCATCCGCAATGGTCTCTGGGCACCCTGCGAGAAGGCTCACCCCGGTTGCGTTTGCCAGAAAGCTATCTGAATCAGACCGAGGCCCGTTCTTCGCTGGCGCACGCCGGCCATATCATCCGCGGCGCCCCCGGCTGGGACACCCTGAAAATCCTCCGCGAGGAATGGCAAGGCGATCTGATCATCAAGGGCGTGCTTTGTACCGACGTTGCCAAACGCCTGATGAGCGAAGGGGTCGACGCGCTTTGGGTCTCCAACCACACCGGGCGCCAATTCGAAGCGGGCCCAGCCACGATCACCGAGCTGAGCAGCATCCGCGCAGCTGTCGGCCCTCAGGTTCCGATCCTGTTCGACAGCGGCGTCGCCTCTGGTCTGGATGTGATGCGCGCTCTGGCCTTGGGTGCGGATTTCGTAATGCTGGGACGGGCATGGCATTATGCCGTCGGTGCCCTTGGCAAAGCCGGTCCCGGCCATCTGATGCACATTCTGACGGATGACATGAAACTGAACATGGCACAGATCGGAGCGCATCGGCTGGCCGATCTTTCCAAGCGCCTGATCTGAACAGAAGCCACAGGTGCCCTTGAACATCACGGGTTTATCGCTAACATTGCCGCGCTGCAGCAGGAGCTACCCAAAAACCCCGATTTACCGGGCCCACCCAAGTGCCGTAAGCCTGCGCCAATGACGATTCCGAAGGACTTCTCTGACATGACCAGCTTTACCAAGATCCTGATCGCCAACCGGGGTGAAATCGCCATCCGCATCATGCGTGCGGCCAACGAGATGGGCAAACAAACCGTCGCGGTCTATGCCGAGGAAGACAAGCTGGGCCTGCACCGCTTCAAAGCGGACGAAGCTTACCGCATCGGCGAAGGTCTGGGACCCGTTCAGGCCTATTTGGCGATCGACGAAATCATTCGCGTTGCCAAGGAATGCGGCGCAGATGCGATCCATCCGGGCTATGGCCTGCTGTCTGAGAACCCTGAATTCGTGGACGCCTGCGAAGCAAACGGGATCACCTTTATCGGCCCCAAGGCCGCTACCATGCGCGCACTGGGCGACAAGGCCAGCGCCCGTAAAGTCGCGGTGCAGGCAGGCGTTCCGGTCATCCCCGCCACAGAAGTTCTGGGCGACGATTTCAAAGCCATCGCAAAAGAAGCCGAAGAAATCGGCTATCCCTTGATGCTCAAGGCGAGCTGGGGCGGCGGTGGCCGCGGTATGCGCCCGATCAACGGGCCGGACGAGTTGAAAGAAAAGGTGCTGGAGGGCCGCCGCGAAGCCGAGGCCGCTTTTGGCAACGGCGAGGGGTATCTGGAAAAGATGATCACCCGCGCGCGTCACGTCGAGGTTCAGATCCTTGGTGACAAGCACGGCCAGATCTACCACCTTTACGAACGCGACTGTTCTGTCCAGCGCCGCAACCAGAAAGTCGTTGAACGCGCCCCTGCCCCTTATCTGTCCGAAGCACAGCGCGAAGAGATTTGCGAGCTGGGCCGCAAGATCTGTGCCCATGTGAACTATGAATGTGCTGGCACCGTCGAGTTCCTGATGGATATGGAAACCGGCAAATTCTACTTCATCGAAGTGAACCCTCGCGTCCAGGTGGAACACACTGTCACCGAAGAGGTGACCGGCATCGACATCGTTCAGGCGCAAATCCTGATCGCCGAAGGCAAGTCGCTGGCCGAGGCCACCGGCCGCGCCAGCCAATATGATATCCGACTGAACGGCCACGCGCTGCAAACCCGGATCACCACAGAAGACCCGGCAAACAACTTTATCCCCGACTATGGCCGCCTGACCGCCTATCGCGCGGCGACCGGTATGGGCATTCGTCTGGACGGCGGCACGGCTTATGCGGGCGGCGTGATCACCCGCTACTACGACTCGCTCTTGGTGAAAGTCACAGCCTGGGCGCAGACCCCGGACAAGGCGATCAAACGGATGGACCGCGCTTTGCGTGAATTCCGTATCCGCGGCGTGACCACGAACATCGAGTTCGTGATCAACCTGCTCAAGCATGAGACCTTTCTCAACAACCAGTATTCGACCAAGTTCATCGATACCACGCCGGACCTGTTCCAGTTCCGCAAACGTCGGGACCGCGGCACTAAGGTGCTGACCTATATCGCGGACATCACCGTAAACGGTCACCCCGAGGTGCAAGGCCGCGCCATGCCAGCGGCGGACCTGCGCCCTGCACGTGCACCGGGTTTCAAAGTCGAAACCCCTGCCCCCGGCACCCGCAACCTGCTTGAGGAAAAAGGCCCGCAAGCGGTGGCCGATTGGATGGCTGCGCAAAAGCAGCTGTTGATCACTGACACAACCATGCGCGACGGCCACCAGTCGCTTCTGGCCACGCGGATGCGGTCAATCGACATGATCAAGGTCGCCCCGACCTATGCGCATAACCTGCCGCAGCTGTTCTCGATGGAATGCTGGGGCGGCGCGACATTTGATGTGGCCTACCGCTTCTTGCAGGAATGCCCCTGGCAACGCCTGCGCGATCTGCGCAAGGCCATGCCAAACCTGATGACCCAAATGCTGCTGCGCGGTGCAAACGGGGTTGGATACACCAACTATCCCGACAACGTCGTGCAGTTCTTTGTCAAACAGGCCGCCGAAACCGGCGTCGACGTATTCCGCGTTTTCGACAGCCTGAACTGGGTGGAAAACATGCGCGTCGCCATGGACGCGGTGCTGGAAAGCGGCAAGGTGCTGGAAGGCACCATCTGCTACACCGGCGACATCCTCGACCCGGACCGCGCCAAATATGACCTGAAATACTACGTCGCCATGGGCAAGGAGCTGAAAGCCGCTGGCGCACATGTCCTAGGTCTCAAGGACATGGCAGGTTTGATGAAGGCCCCTGCAGCCGGCCCGCTGGTCAAAGCGCTGAAGGAAGAGGTCGGCCTGCCGATCCACTTCCACACGCATGACACATCCGGCGCAGCCACGGCCACCATCATCGCTGCTGCCGAGGCTGGCGTTGACGCCGTGGACGCCGCCATGGACGCGCTGTCGGGCAACACCTCGCAGCCCACACTCGGTTCCGTGGTCGAAGCCTTCCGCCACACCGAGCGCGACACCGGGCTGGACATCGCGGCGATCCGTGAGATTTCCAACTACTGGGAAGCGGTCCGCGGTCAGTATGCTGCCTTTGAAAGCGCGCAGCAGGCACCAGCCTCTGAGGTCTACCTGCACGAAATGCCCGGCGGGCAGTTCACCAACCTCAAGGCACAGGCCCGCAGCATGGGACTGGAAGAACGGTGGCACGAGGTCGCCCAGACCTATGCCGATGTGAACCAGATGTTCGGTGATATCGTCAAAGTGACGCCATCCTCCAAGGTTGTGGGAGATATGGCGCTGATGATGGTGTCGCAGGGTCTCAGCCGCGACGAGGTCGAAGATCCCAAGACAGATGTGTCCTTCCCGGATTCGGTGATCGACATGATGAAGGGCAATCTTGGTCAACCGCCCGGTGGCTGGCCAAAGAAGATCCAGAAGAAGATTCTGAAGGATGAAAAAGCCTTTACTGATCGCCCCGGCCTGCATGCGGCGCCTATTGATATCGAAGAGACACGCGCCGATCTGGTCAAACAGCTTGAAGGCAAAGGCGTCGATGATGAGGATCTGAACGGCTACCTGATGTATCCAAAGGTCTTTCTGGACTACATGGGGCGTCACCGTGCCTATGGTCCAGTGCGTACCCTTCCCACGCTGACCTTCTTCTACGGTATGGAGCCGGGCGAAGAGATCACGGCCGAAATCGATCCGGGCAAAACGCTGGAAATCCGCCTGCAGGCGGTTGGTGAGACGCAGGACGACGGCGAAGTGCGTGTCTTCTTTGAACTGAACGGACAGCCGAGGACAATCCGTGTGCCGGACCGCAAGGCCAAGGCCTCCAGCGCAGCACGTCCAAAAGCCGAGGTCGGCAACGCCAAACACGTGGGCGCGCCGATGCCGGGCGTTGTGGCATCGGTTGCCGTCACGGCGGGCGCGAAGGTCAAGGAAGGCGACCTGCTGCTGACCATCGAAGCCATGAAGATGGAAACCGGGATGCACGCCGAGGCCGATGGCACCGTCAAGGCCGTGCACGTGCAGCCCGGTGGGCAGATCGACGCCAAGGACCTGCTGATCGAGTTCGAATAATATTGGGAAGCACTGGATCGGATCGCTGACGCGATCCGACCGCGGGGGGGGGGGGGGGGGGGGGG
>NZ_JAQIOY010000009.1:0-158249 GCF_028023555.1 Thalassococcus lentus | reverse complement strand
CCTGCCTCGCTTGAGCTCCGCAAAGGCTCCGCTCAGCAGGCCTTGACCGCAAACATATCAACAGAAAGAAACAGGAACGGATTCTACACCTGAACGGCCCGGATCAGGGGGCTGGGTCAGATTGTACCGAGCGGGCAGTCTGTTTCGTCCTCTCATCTCGGGTCATGCTGGAACGCGAATGCCACTCATCGTTCGACATCGCTGATCGTCAATGCGTCCAACAATTCCTGAGCGCAAAATAAGTCTAAACACCCAACCGGGTGTTGTTCATTTCCGCAAAGACATTGAAAGTATTTGGAGGCGAGTACCGGAATCGAACCGGTGTACACGGATTTGCAATCCGCTGCGTCACCACTCCGCCAACTCGCCGAAGTGAACTGCTGCTTAGGACCTATCTGCCGGGTCGTCAAGCAGCTATCTGCCGTCTTAGGGCTGTCATTAACTTGAGGGCTTTCGGTGCGAAATGACGCAAGATTGAGCAATAATTTGACGATTGGCGTCATTGCTCACTGGGCTGTTGTGTGGCACAACGAAACCTACAATTCTGAACGGATGAGTTTAGTACATGACTGACTTCGCCACCCGCCGACGTATGATGGTCGACACGCAAGTGCGCCCTTCTGACGTGACCGAGTTTCCAATCATTGATGCCATGCTGAACGTGCCGCGCGAAGCGTTTGTGCCGCGGGATCGCATTGAAGCCGCCTATGCCAGTGACAGCGTTCCGCTGGGTGGCAATCGCGTAGTTCTGGACCCGCGTGGATTTGCCAAGATGTTGGATGCATTGAATCTTTCCAACAGCGACCTTGTCCTCGATGTCGGTGCTGGCCTTGGGTATTCCTCGGCCATCATCGCTCGGATTGCCGAAGCCGTGGTCGCCGTCGAAGACGATCCTGCCCGGGTATCCGAAGCGCAGGCGGCGCTTGCCGAACATCACGCAGACAACGTGATTTTGCACGAGGCGAGCCTGGTGGAAGGTGCGCCAGAGCATGGCCCTTATGACGCGATCATCATCGAAGGGGGCGTTGAACAGGTGCCCGAGTCGCTGATTGCGCAGCTCAAGGATGGTGGTCGTATGGTCTGCATCTTTATGGATGACGCGTTGGGCACGGTTCGGACTGGGCACAAGTCCGATGGTGTCGTGACCTGGCGCTATGCGTTCAACGCAGGCGCGCCGGTTTTGGATGGATTTGAAAAGTCACATGAATTCGCGCTCTGACATGTAATCGGGCATAGGGGCAAGCTCAGGAGGCTGTAGTATTGGTGCAGGCAGGTAGAAGATTTGCAAAAGCTGTTTCTGTGGCTTTGACCCTTATGGCGGTATCGGCTCAAGCGCAGGCTGAAACATTGGCGGATGCCTTGACATCAGCCTATCGCCACAGCGGGTTGCTGGAGCAAAACCGTGCAACTCTGAGGGCCGCTGATGAGGATGTGGCCCAAGCGATCGCGGCTCTTCGTCCGGTTGTGTCCTGGGCTGGCGATGTGACACGGACATTTGGTGTCACTGGTGCGTTCCGCCCATCGACGACCTTCGTCGGGGGCATTCCTGTAACAACGAGCCAGTTTTCGGCGGCTGGATCGGCGTCAACCACGGCCAGCATCAATGTTCTGGCGCAAATCACCCTGTTTGATGGCGGCCGCAACAGGCTGGGGATCGATGTAGCCAAAGAAGCTGTCTTGGCGACACGCGCCGGTCTGGTGTCGGCGGAACAGCAGGTAATGTTCCGCGCCGTTCAGGCGTTCATGGAAATGCGCCGCGCGATTGAAACCGTCGCTCTGCGCCAGAACAACGTGCGGGTCATCAGGCAGGAATTGCGCGCCGCGCGGGACCGTTTCGAGGTCGGTGAAGTGACACGGACTGACGTGTCTCTGGCGGACGCGCGGCTTTCGGCTGCGCGCAGCGCATTGGCTGCTGCCGAAGGCCAGTTGCAGATCGCGATTGAAGAATATCGTGCGGCAATTGGTCGAAAGCCCGGCAAATTGGTTGCCCCACGCGGCTTGCCCAGATTGCCAGCCAATGTCGAAAACGCCAAGGCGATTGCTTTGCGGAACCATCCGGAGATGGTGCGTGCGCAGCGTTTGGTGGCTGCGAATGAACTGGGAATTGCTCTCGCCGAGGCGGCGGTTTCTCCGACCGTCACATTGGATGGCCGGTACGGGATCACGGAAAACATTGGTGCGCGCGGTTACAACCGCGGCGGTTCGATCGGATTGAACGCATCGGGCCCGATCTATTCGGGTGGCGCGTTGAATTCCGCCGTTCGGCAGGCGCGTGCAGAGCGCGATGCGGCTCGTGGCAGTTTGCACACGGCCCGTCACGATATTGCGCAAGCTGTGGGTAATGCATACGCCCAACTCAGGGTCGCAAGTGCCAGCCGAGACGCCTTCGAAGATCAGGTTCGCGCATCGACGGTGGCCTTCAGAGGGGTTCGCGAAGAAGCGAAACTGGGCGCACGTACGACGCTCGATGTTTTGGATGCGGAACAGGAATTGCTTGATGCACGCGCCAGCCTCGTTTCGGCGCAGGTTGATGAGATGATCGCCGGGTACGCGGTGCTCTTCACGCTGGGTCAGTTGACTGCCGATGATTTGGGTCTCGACGTGCCGCGGTATGATCCCGCCGAGTACTATAATCTGGTAAAAGATGCGCCTGCAAAGCTGTCAAAACAGGGTCGTGAATTGGACCGTGTCTTGCGTGCGATTGGAAAAGATTAGTTTTTTCAGCATCTGTTGTGAGAATCTCTCCCGGAGGGTAGAATGCTGCCTGAGGTGAGAGTGGAAAATAACAATGTCCGATCCAGTTACGAACGTTGAGATCGAGGATGTACTGTCCTCAATCCGCAGACTCGTTTCAGAAGACGCGCGCGCCAAGCCCAAGGCCGCGTCGCCCAAACTCGACCGTTTGGTGCTGACGCCTGCGCTTCGTGTTCAAGAAGATGCCGCAGAGCGAGAGGCCAATTCCGAAGCCGCTGACCAAAGTCCAGGGCCGGTATTGCTGACCGAGCCAAAGTTTGAGCCCGACACAGGTTCGGACGATCACGGTGAATCCGAGTCCTTGCTGGATAGTGTTGCGCGCACAAACTCAGAAGATTCGGCCCGCTCCAGTATCCTGACGTTGAATTCTGTCGACCGACTCGACGATGAAGTTTCCGATGAACAAGGCGACACCGATAACAGACTGGATTTGACCGCTGCCGATGACGAGCAGAGCGATGATGCCGGGGATGTCGACCAAGCCGAGCCCGCGGATTCCGGTTCGGCTGATTCAGCCAACGGCGTGCTCGCACAGTTGGTTGAGGAAGAGATTTCGCGTGTTCTGGAGGAGAAAGACGCTGAACCTGCGTTCCTTCTGGAAGACGAGGCCTTTGCACCGGATCAGGATGTTCCGGTCGATGAGATTGTCGAAGCTGCTGTGATCGATGCAGAAGCCGAGACTGTCGCAGAAGCGGAAGTAGAAGCCGAACCTGAAGCCCAAGCGGTGGCTGAAGCAGTTGTCGAGGATGAGCCGCAAGCAAATGCAGACGATACGGTCGGTGAAATGCCCGAACCTGATCATGAGCCTGCCAATCATGAACCACAGAGTCAGTCTTTGGAGACCAAGATTGCGGCCTTGGAACAAATGGTTGCCCAGAAAGACGAAGACTACGATGCCGACGGAGTAAGCGCTGCCCAGGCTGCATTTGTCCATCGGCCCGTCGAAACGCTGGAATGGCAGGACCACGAACAGTCGGATGATGACGCGGCTCAACAAGAGGAACCTGCCGTCATAAATGATCAGCCGGTGTCTGGACCCGCGCCTGTGGATGCACCGCCCACATGGTTCAGCGAAGACGCAGGTATGATCGACGAAGACATGCTGCGCGATATGGTGTCTGAAATTGTGCGCCATGAATTGCAGGGTGCCTTGGGCGAACGTATCACCCGCAATGTCCGCAAACTGGTACGCCGTGAAATCCACCGCGTCTTGATGAGCCAGGAATACGATTGATTGGTAGGCTAGGGTGAACACGCCTGCGCATTTGATTGTTGGCGCTGCTGCATTTGCCCGGCCTGGTGACCGCCGCGTAACCGGGCTGGCCCTATTGGGCGCCTTGTTGCCAGATTTGTCTCTTTACGTTTTGGCCGGAGCAGCTCTGTTCCTGTTTGGCATGCCACCCGGGCATGTATTTGGTACGCTTTATTTCTCGACCACTTGGCAAACGGTCTTTGCCATCGACAATTCGTTTGTCATTTGGGGGGCATTGTTCGCAGTTGGACTATGGAAAAAGTCAGCGGGCTTGATGGCTCTTGCAGGCGCTGCGTTGCTGCATCTGCTGCTAGACTTTCCGCTGCATCATGATGATGGACGCCCGCATTTCTGGCCTTTGACTAATTGGGTCTACGAAAGCCCGATCAGCTATTGGGATAGCCAACATCACGCCCGATGGGTCGCACCAATAGAAGCCGCTTTGGTGACTGTTTTGGCGGTGGGCATGCTTCGGCGCTTTTCCACATGGCCCATGCGCATATTGGTTGTCGTGCTGCTGGCCGCGGAAATCTGGGTCGTGCGCCAGTGGTTGTGGTTCTTTTAGAATAAAAAAAACGCGCCAGACTGGCGCGTTCTCAATTGGTTGTAACCGTTTGCTTAGCCTTAGGCAGCTTCGGCCTGCTGAGCAGCAGCATTGCGGCGCTCGCTTTCTTCGCGCGACAGCGCGACAGAGGTACGAACACCTTTGGCAACGAATTCCATGAGTCCTTTGACTACGCGTTCGTTCGGGTCAATCCCGGCGCAGCTCAGAACTTCACGGCCATCACGAGAGCGGGCCCAACGAGCAATCTGCTCGGGTCCGTTGCCGTATTTCTTGTCGTCGGCGATCGCATCATCCAAAGCGGCCAGCACAACAGCCGCAAAAAGCTTGCGGGAGCGGTTGCCCTGCTCTGAATTAAAGGCGGTGCCGTCAACGAAATCTTTCATGATTTGACCTTTGTTTTTTGGCTCTTGTCTTTTTAGGCGTGACGCGGGTTATGACCGATTCAGAACGATTCGGATACCCTCAAATTGCATAGCACCCATGCGCATAGCGAATATCTTTCTGCAAATGCAGCACGATATTTCGTTGTCTTGTCAGGGGTACACTGGGCAGATATAGGAACTGACAACAAATCATCAACCTTTTGCCATGGTTTTGACACATGCCTAAAATCAACGGAAACGAGATCCGCCCCGGGAACGTGCTTGAGCACAACGACGGACTGTGGGCGGCTGTAAAGGTCGATCACGTAAAGCCCGGCAAGGGCGGTGCCTTTGCTCAGGTCGAACTGCGCAACTTGCGCAATGGCTCAAAGCTGAACGAACGCTTTCGTTCCGCTGACAAAGTCGAACGTGTTCGGCTGGAACAGAAAGACATGCAGTTTCTGTATGAAGACTCTGGCCAGCTGATTTTTATGGACACCGAAACCTACGATCAGGTGCAGCTTGCCGCGGAGATTCTGGGCGATCGTCGCCCATTCCTGCAGGACGGCATGACCATCGTCGTCGAATTCTACGACGCAGAAGCGCTGAACGCGACGCTACCACAAAAGGTGACTTGCCAGGTCGTTGAGACTGAGCCGGTTGTCAAAGGTCAGACCGCTGCAAACAGCTTTAAGCCTGCTGTTCTGGACAACGGTGTGCGTGTCTCTGTGCCGCCTTTTGTTGCGCAGGATGAGATGATCGTCGTGAACACCGAAACCATGGAATATTCGGAACGCGCATAACCCGCGCGGCCGAACCTTCCCCCGTGCATTCGCCGGGGGAAATCGATCTCAGAAAGCCTCCGGCATTCAGCCAGGAGGCTTTTTTATGTTTGAGATTGTCGATGCGATGCCGCGACAGGTTTTACGCTTGTTTCGGGGGCTCCACACCTACCATGCCGAGCGATTGCCACATGTCTTTCACGCGCATGGGCAGGATCATGAATATCTCCAAATACTGGAAGATCTGTCGGGCCGGGGCGCGTTCATGTTTGGACATTGCGCAGGTTGGGGGTTGGTTTGTTATGCATTGGTTATTCCGCAAAACCGCCCTTTAGGCCCGTTGCATCAAAAGGCTGACCATATCTTTATTGATCATCTCTATGTGGCGCCCAGCGTGCGCGGGCGTGGATTGGCGCGCGCACTTATCGAGCATTTGGAAGACTGGATGACGTGCAATGGTTATTGCACCTGGGCTGTCAGCCATCATGCCTTCAATCAACAGGCCGAGCAGCTGTATCGCTCGGCTGGCGCATCACCTGCTGTTCTGGTGCATCACAAAACGCTGGTTCTCGAGCAATCAGGTATTGTTCAAGCGCAGCAATGCGCCATCGGCCATCATTTCTGATTGCGCCCGGTCAAACCGCAGGTAGGCGATCCCCTGTCCGCCTGACTGCGTGTAGAGCGTGCCCACCGCCTTGTCGTTTGCGGTGATCTCGGTGCCGACGTCGGCGCTGCCGTCCACTGTGACAGTTGCCAGACCCTTGCGCAGTTCGGTCTTGTGTTTCATCCGGGCTGTCACCTCCTGTCCGACGTAACAGCCTTTGCGAAAATCGACTCCATTGAGCCGTTCAAACCCGGCTTCGAGGATGAAAGTGTCTGGTCCCAGTTCGATCCCGGATTGCGGCACGCAGGCTGCGACCCGGATTGCGTCCCAGTCTACATCTTGTCCTGGCTGATCATCGTAGCCGCGCCAGCCAAGGCTGGGATGGCGGGGGTCTTCAAACGCGCCTGACGGGGGTTCACCCAGACCGCGTGTGACTTGGCGATCCGTCATTTCCAGATCAACGGCGGATCGCAGTTTGTACATGGTCAGCCTTTGCAGCAGCCCCGCCGCCAAATCGGCGTGCACGTCGATCAGGATGTTTTCGCCGCTGGGCACCAAAAAGAAGTCAGCGATCAGTTTGCCTTGTGGCGTAAGCATCGCCGTGTAGACCAGCCCCTCTGCCAGCTTGTTTACGTCATTGCTGATGAGACCCTGCAGAAAGTCGCGGGCGTCTGCCCCACCCACACGGATGACTTGTCGTTCGTCGTGCATTTTTGGTTTCCCCAACGCTGGTTGTTTCTCATATAGACCGGGGCAGGGAGACCAACCAGACCCATGCGAGCACCAATTTCCGTTATCATTCCGACTCTGAATGCAGCAGATCGTCTACCGGCCTGTTTGGGCGCCTTGGGTGAAGGTCTCGCAGAAGGCCTGATCCGTGAGTTGATCCTGTCTGACGGCGGCTCATCTGACGAAACCCTGAGCATCGCGGCCAGCGCCGGGGCCGAGGTCGTGACAGGTGCGGCATCGCGTGGTGGGCAGCTGCGCCGGGGCGTCTCTGCGTCGCAGGGCGATTGGGTTTTGCTGCTGCACGCTGACACGGTTCTGGATAGTGGTTGGACCAAGCCAGTGAAAGCGGCCCTGATGGCACCCGACGCCTATCATTTCCGGCTGGCCTTTGATGCGCCTGGTTTCGCCGCACGAACAGTCGCGGGTTGGGCCAATATGCGATCGCGCCTGTTTGGTTTGCCTTATGGTGATCAGGGGCTCTTGTTGCCCCGCGTAATCCTGCAGGATGTTGGCGGTATTCCGGACATCCCTTTGATGGAAGACGTGGCGTTGGCGCGCAGTTTGCGACCTCGGTTGAGGGCCCTTGATGCAACGGCGATCACGTCCGCCGAGAAATACCAAAAACAGGGCTGGATCCGCAGAGGTAGCAAAAACCTAACCACGTTGCTGCGCTATCTTGCCGGAACCAATCCAGAGCGACTGGCCGTGGCGTACCGCAAGTCCTGAGTTCGGCTATTCGTCGTTGAACTGCAACGCGTAGAGCGCCTTGTATGGTCCCTCACGGGCGATAAGCTCATCATGGGTGCCTTCATCAACCACGCGGCCTGCATCCATTACCACGATCTTGTCTGCATTGCGGACAGTGGACAGCCGGTGGGCGATGACCAGCGTTGTGCGCCCTTTCGATAGGCGTTCGAGCGCTTCCTGCACAATGGTTTCAGATTTGGCATCCAGCGCGCTTGTGGCTTCGTCCAGCAGCAGGATGGGTGTGTCGCGCAGGATCGCGCGCGCAATGGCAACGCGCTGACGCTGACCGCCTGAAAGGTTGGACCCTCTGGGCCCGACCGGGCTATCAAGACCTTGCTCCAGTCTTGGCACGAAGTCGGAAACATGGGCGGCCTGCAAGGCACTGTGCAAATCCTGCGTCTCAACTTCACGCCCCAGAACAATGTTTTCCAAAAGCGTTTCGTCGAACAGCAACGCTTCTTGGCTGACGACGGAAATCATCTGCCGCAAATCTTCGATGCGCATCAGATTAACCGGGATCGATCCGACCTCGATCACGCCACTTGCGGGGTCCACCAAACGGGTAAGCAAGTTGAAAACGGTTGTCTTGCCCGCACCGGACGCGCCGACCAGAGCGGTGGTTTTGCCAGCTTCCGCCCGAAAGCTCAGACCATTGAGCACAGGTGCATTGCCGTAGGACAATTCAACATTGTCCAGAATGATTTCGGGAACGCCGTTCGGTGCTGGCATTGGGTCTGACGGGTCCCTGAGGGCCGGGCGTGTTTCCAGAACTTCCTTGATGCGTTCGATGCTTGCCGCTGCAACCTGCCAGACACCGCTGACCGCGCCCAAACGGCGCAACGGTTCAAAGGCAAGGCCGATGGCCGTAAAGAAGGCCATGAAGTCGCCAACGGTTTTTTCGCCGTCGAGGATTTCACTGCCGCCATAGAACAGCACTCCGACAAAGCCGATGCCTGACATAACGTCGATCAGCCCCGGCAAAGATGCCTGACCGGCTGCCGACCGTGTTTCAAGACGCACGCGCTGGCGCGTCAGATCCCCGTATTTTTCGGATTGGTAATTTTCGAGTGTGTTCAGTTTGACAGCGGTGATGCCGTGGAAAATCTCGTTCAGACGCGTGGACAGGCGGGCTGCAACATCACGCACCGTGCGGGCATTGCCCCGGACAAAACGTTGCAGAAACACCGTCGGACCAATCAGCAGTGGCGCGCCCAGAAGCGCCACCAGCGTCCAGCGCCAATCGATGGAAAGCGCCACGCCGAACAGTGATATCAGGGCAATGACATCCCGTCCTGCGCCGGTGATCAAAGTGCTCCAGACCTTGGCGATCGAGTTTACGTCGCCTTCGACGCGTTGGATCAGATAGCCGGGTCCGTAGTGCTGGTGGAAACTGGTGTCCAACCGCATCAGGTGGGCCAGCATATCCTGTCGCAGATCGCCCATTGTCAGTTGCGAGACACGGGTGAGGATGACTTTTTGAATGACGCTGGCAAAGGCCCGCGTCACGAAAATGCCCATGACGATCAATCCGACCCACACCAATGCGTCCCGGTTTCCCCCGACGAACACGTCGTCAAACATGGGTTTCATCATGTAGCTGAGCATGCCGAACATGGATCCCTCAATCGCCATGAAGAGCATGGCAATCGCCATGAGCCCGGCATAGCGTTTGAGGTACCCGCGCCAAAGCCAGCGCAGTAAACCTTTTGAGGATGGCTCTGTCACTGGATCATGACCTTGGCTGTCTCAAGTGCCGGGCGGCTATTGTCCCAGCCGTATTGAAGATGCTTGGCTTTGTATTCGGTTCTGATCCATTGCTCAAAACCAATATCGCCTTGTGTCAGTCGTGCCTCGTAGACGTCCAGCACATAGTCCTGAACACCGGTTTTGGTAAAGTCGAGATGGATGTACTTCAGGCCAAGTTGTTTGCGGGCGACTTCTACTGGCTGTCCGTCAAAAACCAACTGGTACATGGCGGCAACGAATCCGGCCCGATCCGCACCGGACTTGCAATGGAACATCAATGGGCGTTCTGCGGCTCTGATCGCTTCGATCACATCGACGATACGGCTGCGCGGCGCTGCTTCGCGGGCCCACAGCTTGGCATTGACCAAGGTCAGCCCGAGCGCTTCGCAACTTTCTTTTTCGAAGAGGTAGTGCGCGTGCTTGTCTTCGCCGCGCAGGTTCACGACGGTTTTGATGCCCATTTGCGCATATTTTTCGAACCGCGCATGCGTCGGCTGGTTGGACCGCCAGACACCGGGTGCTACGGGCCAGAAATTCGTCCACAGAACGCGCAGAAATGCATGGTCAAACAGGTGATAGTGCAGTCGGGCCCAACGGCGACCGGACGGGGAGGTGATATCCTTGCCCCAGGACCGCCGAAAGCGGCGTTCAGCCTGTTCAACCCGGCTCCAGAGTTTGGCCAGCATTCCAATATCCTATCGGTTTGACTGTGTTCGCAGCCATCAGGCGGGGTTTAGAGGCTGAGCCGCCTGCTGGCAAGCGCGGCGCCAGCTGCAATACGCCGATTGACGGCGCGTTCCGCATAGCTAGGTTGGGCGTCAGACAGGGCGTGATTTGCGCCATAGGAGTTCCTGCAATGACATTGTCCAACGGACGCCAGTATCTGGCTATTCCCGGTCCTTCGGTCATGCCTGATGCCGTGTTGCAAGCCATGCATCAGGCGGCCCCGAATATCTATGAAGGCGCGTTGCCAGAGATGGTCGCGACCCTGATCCCCGATCTTCGTTATGTGGCAAGGACCAGCGGGCAGGTTGCGATCTACATTGCAAATGGGCACGGCGTTTGGGAGGCAGCGCTCGCCAATACGGTTGCCCCGGGCGAAAAGGTGCTGGTGCCTGCCTGTGGTCGTTTTGCCTATGGCTGGGCGGACATGGCCGAGGGCATGGGAATCGAGGCCGATATTCTGGATCACGGGATCAAGACGCCGATTGATCCGGAACGGGTGCGCGCGGCTTTGGCTGCGGACAAAAACCATGAAATCAAGGCTGTCCTTGCCGTTCATGTCGATACCTCCAGCTCGGTTCGCTCTGAAATTGCGCCACTCCGGGCCGTTTTGGACGAATTGGGGCATCCGGCGTTGCTGATGGCGGACTGCATCGCGTCGCTGGGGTGTGATCGGTTTGAGATGGACGCATGGGGCGTGGACGTCATGATCACCGGTTCGCAAAAAGGGTTGATGACACCGCCGGGTCTTGGCTTCGTGTTCTTCAATGATCGAGCTGATGCCGTTCGGAAATCGATGCCGCGGGTGTCTCGGTACTGGGATTGGTCGCCGCGGGCGAACCCTGAGGTATTCTACCAGTATTTCGATGGAACTGCGCCCACGCATCACCTGTTCGGGCTGCGTGCTGCCTTGGACATGATCAAATCCGAAGGGATCGAGGCCATCTGGCAGCGCCATGAATCACTGGCGCGCGCAATTTGGGCCGCATGTGATGTTTGGGCAGACGGTGGACCATTGACGCTGAACATCGCGGATCCGGTCAATCGCAGTCATGCCGTGACCGCCGCGCGCCTTGGCGCGCCCAATGGCAGCCGACTGCGCGAATGGACCGACAAAAACGGTGGTGTGACTTTGGGGATAGGATTGGGCATGTCCGAACCTGATGACCCCAACGGCACCGGGTTTTTCCGCTTTGGTCACATGGGGCATGTGAATGCACATATGATTTTGGGCATGCTCGGCGTTGTGGAGGCCGGACTCGGCGCATTGGAAATTCCACACGGACAGGGGGGCGTCAGCGCCGCCGCGTCAGTGATTTCGCAATCCGTGCAGACCTGATGCTGTCTAGTCTGGTGCGTTTTTTCCGCGCGACGTGATGTAGATTGCGTGACGTCTTCGGGCAATTTCGATCCGGGTGATGGCGTGGTTCAGGATCGCCCCCAGAACCATGACGGCCCCGATGCCCCAGGCGGTCCACACTGCGCCGAATATCCACAAAAGATTGACGAACAAGAGCACCATGTTTGCGGTCGTGTAGTCCTCGACCCGTTTGGGATGGTTGCTGTCCATCATGGCAGTGTCCTTTCGCAGTGCCCTTGCCCGTGACAGAATAGCGCAGTTTCTGCGTCTGTCAGGTCACTTTTGCGAAAAGCCTGAGTGTGACTGCCGTCTTAAGGCTTTGATGCTCGGTCCAGCGCGGCGGGTAGTGCTTCTGCAAAGGCGGCAATGTCCTCTGGTTTCCCTGCGCTGACACGGATGCACCGATCCTGTGGGGCCACAAACGGCATTCTGACAAAAATGCCAGATTCGACCAAAGCTGCCAGCACAGCTCGGGCGTAGTCTCCGTCTTTTCCGCAATCCAGCGCCACGAAATTTGTTGCAGACGGCAGGGCGGTCAGCCCGTGGCCAGCAGCGATCTTTGCGATTTCATTGCGCGCGCTGGAGACCTTGGAAACAACCTCTTGCAACCACGCCTGATCGCCGAGGGCTGCCAAGGCGCCAGCCTGCGCTGCCCGGTTCATCCCGAAATGATTGCGCACCTTGTCAAAGGCCCGGATCAAAGCACTTGCGCCACATGCATAACCAACGCGTGCGCCGGCCATGCCGTATCCTTTCGAGAAGGTGCGAAACCGAATGACGCGGGGGTCTTCGGGATCGATTTTCGGGGCTGTCCCGGCAGGCGCAAATTCTATGTAGGCCTCGTCAAGCACAAGGACGGTGCCGTCGGGGATCTGATCCAGTGCTTTTTCGATATGCGCCGCGTCGTACCAAGTGCCCATCGGGTTGTCCGGGTTGGCGAGATAAACCAGTTTGGCGTTCACCTCGGCGGCCTTGGACAAAAGAGCGTCGATATCTTCGTGATCGTCCTTGTAAGGCACTTTGTGAAGAACGCCGCCGAAACCGGCCACGTGGTAATTGAACGTGGGGTAGGCGCCATCGGACGTAACCACCGTGTCCCCTTGTTCCACCAGTAGTCGCACAATGTACCCCAGAAGTCCGTCAATGCCTTCGCCGACAATGATATTGTCGGTGGAGCATCCCATATCGGCTGCCAATGCGTGTTTCAGATCGTGGTTAGTCGGGTCCGCATATTTCCAGATTTCGGCAGATTCTGCCTGCATGGCGGCAATCGCCTCGGGAGATGGTCCGAAAACGGATTCATTTGCACCAATGCGGGCGCGGAATGGCCGGCCCAAGGTCCTTTCCTGAACTTCGGGGCCGACAAAAGGCACGGTTTCCGGGAGGGATTGAATCAGGGCAGGGTATCTAGGTCCGGTCATGGATGTACTATGGCCAGCCCGCGCGCGGGTTGCAATTGGACATCACAATCCCCACATGAGAATCACTCGCAACAAAATGGAGGGCTGTCCATGCCCGCCCTGACGCGCCGCGGTTTTATCGCGGCAACGCTTGCCGCCGGTGCTGTACGCACCGTTCCGCAGATCGCGCTTCGACAGAAACGTGTTCTGACCTTGGTTTACGATAAAAGCATCGGCGCGATGCGCGCGATAGATCGCATCGTTCCCTAGAGTGCGAATCTGCTGGGATAGAAAGGTGAGAGGCTGGACATCGACCCAAGCGGGGCTCGTTGCGGCTGCTTCCTTCCGGACCTGACCGGGTTGGCGAGGCGCTTGCCCGCGCCAACCTCTCGGTGATCCATGTAAGGCAGGCCTGAGCGGATTGCAACGGCAGGCTTGGATCTGCGCTCTCGCTCTTTGGCAGGCGCTGGGATATGGCTGCAGGCATGACCGAAGCATTCGAGATTTTCGCCGCCGCTCCTCCGGGCCTCGAGCAAACACTGCGCGAGGAAGTGTTGGAGAAACACTTTGCGGAACCGGTATGTGTTCCCGGAGGTGTTACCTTCCAAGGCTCATGGGACGAGGTCGCCCGCGCCAATGTGCAGTTGCGGGGAGCAGGGCGAATCTTGGCCCGGTTTGCCTCATTCCGGGCATTCCATCTGGCGCAGCTGGACAAACGCGCGCGCAAAGTTGATTGGGCCGCACTGCTGCGCCCGGATATCCCGGTTCGCGTCGAAGCGGTCTGTCGCAAATCCAAGATCTACCACGACAGGGCAGCGCGCCAGCGAGTAGAGCGCGCGATTGCTGAAACAGCCGGTGTACCGTTGTCGAACGACGCTGAACTGCGCATTATGGTCCGGATCGAAGACGACCTTGTGACGCTCAGCATAGATACATCGGGCGATCCACTGCACAAACGGGGCCACAAAGAAGCGGTTGGAAAAGCGCCCATGCGGGAAACCCTGGCTGCTCTTTTCCTGCGCGAATGTGGGTATGCGGGGCAGGAACCTGTCATCGATCCCATGTGCGGCTCTGGAACATTTGTGATCGAAGCGGCGGAAATCGCGGCTGGTCTCGATCCGGGCCGAAGCCGCCGCTTTGCATTTGAGGATCTGGCGATTGCTGAGCGAATTTCAGTGACCAAGGCTGCTACGCCAAGCCCGGTTAAAGAGGGTTTGCTGTTTCGCGGTTACGATCGGGACGATGGCGCCATTCGAAACAGCCATGCCAATGCCGAACGGGCGGGCGTCGCTGAATTTTGCACGTTCACACGCCAGCCGATCAGCGAACTGCGCCGTCCCGAAGGTCCGCCAGGTCTGGTCATGGTAAACCCGCCCTATGGCGCGCGCATCGGCAATCGCAATTTGCTGTTTGGTCTCTACGGCTCGCTCGGGTCTGTTCTGAAAGAGCACTTTGGTGGCTGGCGCGTAGGCATTGTCACATCAGACGGTGGACTGGCCAAGGCCACCGGCCTGCCATTTGTTCCTGCCGGGCCACCCGTGGCCTTTGGTGGGTTGTCGGTCAAGTTGTACAGGACTGACGCGCTGCGCTGACTGAGTGTTTGGATCAGTCTTTCTTTAGGCCGCCCGGGCAGATGAACCTTGTGTACAGGCCATAGCAGTTTGCCGATCTTTCAAAGCCTTCCAACTCCAGCTTGGAATAGAGGTGACGGTCCTCAAAGGTCATTTCGATGCCTGAGCGCAACAAGTCATAACAGGTGTCCGGATTAAGCCGGCATCCCAGAAGTGCGGCGGTTTCGGCCCCGTTTTTGCCTTTTAGGTCTTCATTGGCCAAGGCAGTCATCAGTTGCACGCGCATCTCGGCCTCGGCGTCTTCTTGCGTGGGGTTTGTGACGTAGGCCGCCAATGCAGCCATTGTTGCCATGCCGAACAGGAATTTGAACATCGGTTACTCATTTCTAAACGTGGGTCCGCCAAAGGCGCGGTGCGCGTCAGTCTTACAGCATCAGTTCAAAGCGAGCAAAGCCATTGGAACTATCGCCAAGGTCATTCAGTTCAGGAAGGCAATCCAGCCGGGCGTAGTTGCGGGCATGTTTTCCTGTTTCGAAAACAGCGGAGGTGCCGGGAAGCGGGGAAAACCGCCAGGTTGGCTGGTCTGGGATGCGGTTGCTGCCAAATTCCGCGATGTGACTTTGTAACAACGAAAACACATCGGTTTCGGGTTCAAATATCACAATGTTGCGGTCGGAACCCAAATACCCTCCGCCACCAAAAGCACGAAAATCAGACATAGCCACGATAAACACGTCATCGGGTAAAACTGGTTTGCCTGCATGTTGGATGCTCGAAATTCGTTCGCCAGCCGGCCGCGAAATATCGATGGCATAGGTCAACCCTTCAAGGCTGTCGAAGAGATAGCCAGGCGTTGCGGGATTCAGCAACGTCTGCCGCGTTTGCCCGCGCCGAACGGTCAGAAATGTCTGCGCGGAACGCTCCAGCCAAGTGCGCAGGTCATCGCCGGTCAGGTGAACGGCGGCAAATCTATTTGGGTAGGGATAAAGTTGCAGCAAATGCCGAAGGGAAACTGGCCCGGGGGGGACATCGCAAAAATGGTCAGAGCCGTCAGGGCCGCCGCACTTGGTCGGGGGGACGGCCGCGAGGACTGGAACCCCATCGGCGTTGATGTCTGATAGGCGGCGCGCGGTGTGATCGCGCAAAACCTGTCCAATCAACCGTTCCGGCAAAGCACTGGTGATCCGCGAGAAGTAACTGTGCAAAGGGCGCGTCGTTTGACCCACCACTTGGCGCATTAATGCAGCGGTTGCCCGGTGGGCGGTCGCGAATTGGGCTGCAAAGGCTTTTGATGGTTCTACCTCTTCAGGCGTAAAGGCTGTAGATGAAGGCCGAACATTCGCCTGCGCCGAAACAAGGTTCCACGCGCCCTCTGTGCCATGCAGGTGCAGATCGATTAACCCCAGATGAGATCCGCTATGCCCGGCCTGGATGGCGACTCTGCCGAGTTGGGTGCCGGATTGGGCAAAGACTTCGTGGCTGTGACCGAGAATTACAGCGTCAATTTCAGGCGACCCAATCAACTGGTGTGCCAGCGAATTGGGGTCTTCCTTGGGTCGGTTTGCGCCGATCCCGGTGTGGGCCAGTACTGCGACAATATCTGCGCCTTCTGCCCGCAGCTTGCCCGCGGTTTCCCGTGTTGCGTGCATGCAGTCTTGGAGTTCGAGCCACGAGTTCGTGCGGTGCTGCAGCCCCATCATGACTTCGGGCGGCAACAAGCCAATAACGCCGATGCGAAGTTTGAAGCGTTTCCCGGTTTCATCCACCACTTCGCGGGTCAGGATTTCGCTGGTTGAGAATAGGGGTCTTGGAAGACCTAGCTTTGTTTCAGCGGCTTGTATGGCGTTGGTCAGAATGATCGGAAAATTCGCGTGTTCTACGGCTTTGCAGAGAACTTCTGTGCCGTAGTCGAAATCATGATTGCCCAGCCCGGCGGCGTCGTATCGCAGGGTATTCATCGCTGAAATGATCGGATGAGGCGTAGAACTATTGTTTTGTTCGCGTACTTGCTGCGCAAACATGAAGCCAGTGGCGGTCCCCTGTAGCAGATCGCCATTGTCCAACAGAATACAGTTTTCCGTTTCGGCCCGTGCTTGTTCAATCACCCCTGCCAATGCGGCGAGGCACGGATTGTCGTGCGGCGCATCCGTGTCGTAATCGTAGGGGGCCAAACTGGCATGCAGATCCGTTGTCGCCAGAATTCGCAATTGCACCGTTGTTTTCCGCGCAGGATTGGGAAGCGGGCAAGGCGTTTTCATTCGGGATCCAGACTGGCTTTTTTGCAATCTTAGATTGTCATGCATTCACGGCAACTAAAAGCCGCTAGGATCCAAGGGAGCGGTCGTACTCATCAATCGCGCAAATTCTATTCGCCTTTAAACGAACGCTAAGAAATTGTAGCTCTTCGAAAACGCTATATATCTTGGCCAGACCAATTTCCTGCAGGAGACGAAAATGAAGAATGCCGAAGCGGTAACCTTCGGGGGATCTGGGCTGGATCGTGCAGCAGAATTGCGGGGGGATATTCCGGCTCTGGCCGATGCGATGCAATCTTCTGACTCTCGGGTGATCATTCTGTGGCGTGGAAAGCCACTGGTTCAGGGCACAGAGGATCTTGTTTTGGCCCGGTTGCCTATGACGCACCCAATTTTGGCCGAAACTGACGAAGCACCGGTGTTTCTGGGCCGGGAAAATGGAAGCCATGTTTTTGCCCATGACATCTCGGGATATGAACCCGAAGGCCTGGACCAGGAAAGCCTTGATGCATTCCTCGATCCAACCGAGCAGAGCCATCCGACTTTGGACGACGATCAGAGATTTGCCGAGTTGAGAGGGATCATGACCCGGCTCAGCGCGCGGGACGCCGAACTGGCGGCTACGGCCAAGGCCATTCGGGGCTGGCATGAGACCCATGGCTTTTGTTCGAAATGCGGTGCCCGGTCCGAAATTCATATGGCAGGATGGCAGCGAATTTGCCCAGCCTGCGGCGGGCATCATTTCCCGCGTACCGATCCTGTGGTGATTATGCTCATTACACATGGCAATCGGTGTTTGCTTGGACGATCTCCGGGGTGGCCAGAAGGCATGTATTCCTGTCTGGCTGGCTTTCTTGAGCCGGGCGAGACCATGGAGGCAGCGGTTCGCCGGGAAGTGTATGAAGAGGCGGGTATTCGGGTTGGCCAGGTCCGCTATCTTGCCAGCCAGCCTTGGCCGTTTCCCGCATCATTGATGATTGGCGCACATGGCGAAGCGCTGGATGATGAAATCAACATTGATCCGAATGAGATCGAAGATGCCGTCTGGGTGACGCGAGAAGAGGTCGCCGACGCCTATGCGGGGCTGCGAGAGGGCCTGCTACCGGCGCGCAAAGGGGCAATCGCACATTTTTTACTGCAAAACTGGCTCGCTGATAGATTGGAGTGACCGCATCTTTGCGTTACCTTGAGCGCGAAAAGACCCCACGCAGGCAACCAGGGCAGGAAAATATGCATTTAACCGCAAAAGAAGATATCGAAGCGCCTATGGACAAAGTGTTCGCTGCTTTGACTGACTTTGAGACTATCGAGCGCCAGGCCTTGCGTCGCGGCGTCGAGGTGCGCAGGACAGATTCCATTGCTGAGGTCGCGCCCGGTATGAGCTGGAACACGCGTTTCAAGTTTCGGGGCAAGAGCCGTGACGCGGACATTAAGCTGCGCGAATGCTATGAGCCGGAACGTTTGGTGTTCCATACCAAAGTTGGCGGTCTGGAAGCGGAAACACGCATCGAAATGGTTGCATTGTCCCGTGCAAGAACGCGCGTGAACATTGATTCCGAACTACAGCCCAAAACGCTTTCGGCCCGACTTTTGGTGCAGTCTCTAAAGCTGGCCAAAGGTGGTATCGACAAACGGTTCCGCAAGCGGATCGCCTTGTTCGCCAAAGACCTTGAAAACCGTCTGCGCGCGCAGGGGTAGAACACAACAGGATTTTGCCCATCGGGCAGATCCGACATCCAATTGGAGAAAGCTCGATGACGAATGCTTTGAAACGGTCTCTGGTGGGTGTTGTTGTGGCTTTTTCGGTTTTTGCGAGTTCTGCTGCAGCGCATGAGTTCTGGATCGATCCTTTGGATTTTCAGATAGACGCCGATGAGCAAATTGAAGCCAACATCAGAGTTGGTGAAAATTTCGAAGGCGCGGGATATGCGTTCGTTCCGCCGAATTTCCAACGTTTTGAATTGGTTTTCGGCGATGCTTTAATTGACGTTGAAGGCCGCGCTGGTGATCGTCCGGCGCTGTCTATGCAAGCCCCCGGCGCAGGGCTGATCACGGTCGTTCACGTCACGCGCGACTACACCCTGACCTATCGCGAGTGGGAAAAGTTCCAGAACTTTGCAAAGCACAAGGATTTCGTCTCGGCGATAGCCAAGCATGAAGCCAGAGGCCTTCCACAGACAGGTTTCAAAGAGAGGTATTCGCGTCATGCGAAGTCTCTGATTGCGGTTGGTGATGGGGCAGGGGCTGATCGCGAATTGGGTCTTGTGGCAGAGATCGTTGCCTTATCGAACCCCTATACCGACGATCTGGCCAACGGCTTGAAGGTCAAGGTTTTGTACGAAGGCACAGCGCGCGGGCAGGCGCAGGTCGAACTGTTTGAGCGCGCTCCTGATGGCGAGGTGGCAATCAGCCTTCATACAACTGACGACGAAGGTGTCGTGTTTTTGCCGGTCAAAGCAGACCATGTTTATCTGGCGGACCATGTGGTCCTGCGCGCGATTGAGCCTGAAACCGAAGGGGCCCCAGTTTGGGAAAGCCTCTGGGCGTCACTGACTTTTGAGGTGCGGAAATGAATATGAATATTCTGGATTGTCTCGCGACGGCTCTGGGCGAAAAGGGGCTGGCGACAGGCAAGGATATGGATGCGTGGACCAAAGACTGGACAGGCCAGTATCATTGGACTCCATTGTGCGTCGCACGTCCTGCCAACACCCAAGAGGTCTCAGCCGTATTGGCGGCAGCCTATGAGGCGCGCCTGCCCGTGGTTCCAGTGTCCGGAAACACAGGTTTGGCCGGTGGGACAAAGGGCGAAGGCGCGATCATGCTTTCTCTGGATCGGATGAACCAGATACGCGAAGTTCGCAAAGACGCCCGATCGGCTGTGGTGGAAGCAGGTGTAGTCCTGTCGGAACTGCATTCGGCCGCCGAGGAAGAAGGACTGAGCTTTCCAATGACGTTCGGCGCTCGCGGGTCCTGCCGGATCGGCGGCATGCTCAGCACAAATGCTGGCGGGTCGAATGTTCTGCGCTACGGAAACACGCGGGATCTGGTGTTGGGGGTAGAGGTCGTCCTCGCGGACGGCCGCGTCATGGATTTGATGAGTGCGCTGCACAAGGACAATTCCGGCCTGAATCTAAAACACCTGGTGATTGGTGCCGAGGGCACCTTGGGTGTGATTACGGCCGCTGTTGTTAAGCTCGTCCCGAAACCGGGTGCCTATGCGACCGCTGTGGTCGGAACAAATACGCTTGGCGAGGCTTTGATCCTGCTGAACCGGCTGCAAGAGATTACGGGCGGCGCTGTCGAAGCGTTTGAGTACATGTGCCCGAATTATCTGCGGGCCTATCACGCGATGCATCCTGATCAGCGACCCATTCTTTCTGAGCCGGCACCGGTGACCTTGCTGGTCGAAGTTGGCGCGACAGCACCGCGGGATATTGAGCCAGACGCTGATGGAACCGTGCCAATCACAGGCTATCTTGAGGCTGCTCTGGGTGATTTGCTGGAGGAAGGGGCTGTCGTCGATGCGGTTGTTGCGCAATCCGAGGCTCAGCGAAGTGAAATGTGGGCGATGCGCGAAGCTGCGGCTGAAGTCAGCCTGACGCACAAGCCTTTGGTCAACAACGATATTGCGGTCGCGCTTGATGATGTTTCGGTATTTCTGGAAAGCATCAATGCCCGTTTGAAAGCGCTTGATCCGGAGGCAACGGCAATCACCGTGTCGCATTTGGGCGATGGGAATATCCACTACACGGTCTGGCCAAGCAAGGATGACCCGCAGCACGCGGATGCAATCATGGCTGCCTGTGAGGATGAAGCTCTGGCTCTGCGGGGATCGTTTTCCGCGGAGCATGGAATTGGCCTGACCAAATTGCCGTCTATGGCCCGCCGCAAGGACCCGGTCGCGATCGAAACCATGCGGGCAATCAAAGCTGCGCTTGACCCTCGGAATATTCTGAACCCGGGTAAAGTCATACCCGCAACCGTCTCGGAATGAACCTGACCGCTAGCCATATTGTCGGAGGGCTGGTTTTGCTGGCCTTGTGCGTTCTTTTGGTCCGCCGCAAATCAAAAAACCGAAATGGCGGCCTTGATGGTGGCGGCAAAAGCGGGTTCGACTTTTTTGACGGTGATGGTGACGGCGGGGGTGATTGAGGCCAAAAACTCCCTTTGCTAAAGGGCGGTCCAAATCAGCCTTGCGCGATCACCAAATCCACTGGTCGAAAGGTGCCCGTCCGCGACACGTTCCGGTTCTTTCATGGCTTGGCGCAGGATCGCTTTGGTTTTCCAGAATTCCAATACAGCCGGACGCGAGGCGCCGAGTGTTTTGCCCAAAGTTCGCAACTTTGCATTCCGTCCCAGTGCTTCCAGCGTGTTCAGGCTTGAGCTCGCCATCTCCGAAATAGTTTCGGGTCTGCCGTCAGGCAAAGGCAGCTTTCCCAGTGCAACCAACTGCGGTACTGCCTGCAAATAGCGGGCCAATCCAGCGGCTGCGCCCCAAGTAGTCAACTCGGTTTCAAGGGATTTTGCCCTGCTGTCCAGAGCGGTTGCCACCACCCGACAAAGCGTGCCTGCGGTGTTCTCCAAATAGTGGTTTAGCGCGGGCTGATCGTCGAACGGAGCGCGTTCTAGGTCAATTTCCCGTGCGCTGACGATGGATTGCAGCTCCTTGGCGGCACCGGCATTGATGGCGCCGGCCAGCGGTGTTGCCACTGAATGCCTGCGGACGATGCTTCCGGTTTCGATTTCGGTGAGAACGTCGGCCCACCATTGCAAACGCATCTGGGCAATCAAGGGTTCCTTGGTGATCCAGGGCGCGCGCGCGACTTCGACATTGAACGCGTAAATCGGGAACATCACGGCTCGCGCTTCGACCGGGGCAGCCATGGTCGCGCGAAATCTGTCAGGATCCCCCTTTTGCACGATTTCCGCACAGGCGATCAGGTCCGGGTCCGCAAATGGATCACTCATGATGCGCTACGCAAAACTGTCAGCATGTAGCCTACCTCTGACTTATATGTTCGCCAGTCGGCAGCTTCCTTGGCGCAAAGATCCAGCATCTCGGACAATGCATTGTCGGCCTTGGGTCGAAGCGTTTTGATGCGCGCTTCCATGGGTTGGAAGTAGGCCTCCCAGCCCGCGTCAGACACCGTGCGCTGGCCTAAAACGTCATACCCGGCTTGGCGCGCGAATTCGGCGATCTCGGCACCGGTTCGCATCGGATATCCCTCAAAGAATGCAACCGCTTCGGGGCTGGGATCATTCACCAAGCGACATGGTTCGGAAAATGCCAGAACGCCATTTGGTTTGAGCGCGCGTGCCATGCTGGCAAGGGCGTTTTCAAGACCAAGAAAATACAAAGCCCCGGCTGACCAGATCATGTCAAAGGGCGCTTCTGCGAGTTGGTTGAGGTCCGCAAAATCGGCTTTGATACCACGTACGCGCGGATCGGAGGCATAGCGTCGATCGGCAGCATCGCCAAAGTACTTGTCGATAGCCACGACGCGCCCGTTTGGTGCGCAGCTCAACAGAGCCGCTATGTCGCCGCCGGGACCGCTGCCCGCATCGCAGATCACCGCCTCTGGCGCGACTTCGGCCAGCGCACAGGCCCACTCAACGTCTTCGTCACTCCCGGGACCTTCACGGGGCAGATCCTGATGAACGGTAAAGAAAGACTCCCAATCCATCAGGCTTGGTCTCGGACCAGTTTCCAGCGAACGGCATCCAGAAGAGCTTCAAAGCTGGCGTCCACGATGTTTGCACTTACGCCGACCGTGGACCAGCGCCTGCCTTTTCCATCTTCGCTGTCGATTATGACTCGTGTGACAGCCTCGGTCCCGCCTTGGGTGATCCGCACTTTGAAATCAACCAATCGCATGTCGTCGATCATCGCCTGATAGGGCCCCAGATCCTTGGCCAGTGCGCGTGCAAGCGCGTTCACGGGCCCCCGGTCGCATCCCAGTTCATCCATGGATTCCGAGACGGACAGTTTTTTGTGACCATCCACCTTAACCACGACCACGGCCTCGGAGAGGGAGACCATTTTGTCGTATTTGTTTTTCCGGCGTTCAACGGTCACGCGGTAGCGTTTGACTTCGAAAAATTCGGGCAACAGGCCCAGTTCTTCCCGTGCCAGCAGTTCAAAGCTGGCTTGGGCCGTATCGTAGCTGTAGCCGTCGGTTTCCCGTGCCTTGACCCGTTCGAGTATGCGGGCCAAAGCCGGGTCGCCTTTTTCCACCGACAAGCCAGCATCCGCGAGCCGGCGGCGCAGATTGGACTGGCCTGCCTGATTGGACATCGGAATGATCCGCCGATTGCCAACGGCCGCGGGTTCGATGTGTTCGTATGTCGATGGGTCTTTGAGAATGGCGCTGGCGTGCAAGCCGGCTTTGTGCGCGAAGGCCGATGCCCCCACAAAGGCGGCTTGCTTTTGCGGCACCCTGTTCAGAATTTCGTCCAGCATCCGGCTGATGCGGGTCAAACCTTCCAGTGCGTCAAGGCTGACACCGATCTCAAAACGGCCTGCATAGCGCGCCTTGAGCAGTAGCGTCGGGATCAGCGCGGTCAGGTTGGCGTTTCCGCATCGTTCGCCCAACCCATTAAGAGTGCCTTGGATCTGCCGTGCACCAGCATCGATGGCGGCCAATGATCCGGCGACAGCGTTTTCCGTATCATTGTGTGTATGGATGCCCAGATGATCACCGGGAATTCCGGCAGCTATGACCTCGGACACGATGGTGCTGATCTCGGCGGGCAGGGTGCCGCCATTGGTGTCACAGAGCACAACCCAGCGGGCCCCGGCTTTGAGCGCGGCATTCAGGCTTTCCAGCGCGTATGCCGGATTTGCTTTGTAGCCGTCAAAGAAATGTTCGGCGTCGAACAAGGCTTCGCGACCCTGAGCAACGATATGGGCAACAGAAGCGCGGATAGACTCGATGTTTTCCTCAAGCGTGATGCCAAGAGCCCGGGTCACATGGAAATCGTGGCTTTTGCCGACCAGACACACTGACTGTGTACCGGCATTCATCACGGCCGCCAGCACGTCGTCGTTTTCAGCGGAACGCCCTGCGCGTTTTGTCATCCCAAAGGCCGTCATCTTCGCGCGTGTTTGCGGGACCTCATCAAAAAATGCGCTATCCGTCGGGTTCGCACCCGGCCAGCCGCCTTCGATGTAGTCGATGCCCAGCTCATCGAGGGCTTCGGCAATGCGCAGTTTTTCAGCCGTAGAGAATTGCACACCCTGAGTTTGCTGCCCGTCGCGCAGGGTGGTGTCGTATAGATAGAGGCGTTCGGTCATGCCATACCCTCCAGCTTGGACGCGTCGAAACCAGCACCGGGCACCAATTCGACCCCGTCCTTCGACATGCGAACTTCGACGCCTGCATCAGTCAGGGCTTGCTTGAGTTTGTCGACCTCAGAGAAGTCCTTGGTTTCCATCGCTTTCGCACGGACTTCGGACAGTTGATCGGCAAAGCTGCTCAGATCAACTTGTACGATGTCCCAACCGCCAAGTGTGTCATCCAGAAGACCCAACACAGATGCCCCCGCTTTGAGCGATCCGGCATCTCCGGCCGCGGCGAAGCGGTGCAGTTCGGCCAGCGCACCGGCAGTATTCAAGTCGTCCGACAATGTGGCAATGATAGCCTCTGGGATTGGACCCGTGTCTGTGTCTTGGGTTATCGCACGCCATTTGCGCAGTGTGGTTGCCGCTTCTTCTGCTTTTTTCTCGGTCCAGTCCATCGGCTTGCGATAGTGCGTGGACAACATCACGAAACGGATCACTTCGCCGGGCACGCCTTTGTCCAGCAGATCCCGCACGGTAAAGAAGTTGCCCAATGACTTGGACATCTTCTTGCCTTCGACCTGAAGCATTTCGTTGTGTAGCCAAACCTGTGCCATGCGATCCGTATCGTTGGCGCAGCAGCTTTGGGCGATTTCATTTTCGTGGTGTGGAAAGGTCAGGTCATTTCCGCCGCCGTGGATGTCGAATTCATCCCCCAGCAGCGCCTTGGCCATGGCCGAGCATTCAATGTGCCAGCCGGGGCGTCCGCGACCCCATGGGCTGTCCCAGCCCGGAAGCTCATCGTCCGAGGGTTTCCACAGGACAAAGTCCATTGGATCCTCTTTGAAAGGCGCAACTTCGACGCGCGCGCCTGCGATCATGTCATCGACGGACCGGCCGGACAGTGCGCCGTATCGGTCGTATTCCCGCACACGGAACAGGACATGGCCGTCCTTGGCATAGGCAAATCCCTTGTCGATCAGAATCTGCGTCATCTCGACCATTTGCGTAACGTATTGCGTCGCGCGGGGCTCGTGATTGGGGCGCAGTGCGCCGAGCGCATCCATGTCGGCATGGTACCACCCGATCGTTTCATTCGACCGTTCATGAACCAAATCCTCAAGCGAACCTGCCGCCCCGGCCTCTTTGCGGGCCAGAGCAGTCGCGTTGATCTTGTCATCTACGTCGGTGAAGTTGCGCACATATGTGACGTGATCGTCGCCGTAGATGTGCGTCAAAAGGCGATAAAGAACGTCAAACACCAGCACCGGTCTTGCGTTGCCCAGATGGGCGCGATCATAGACAGTCGGGCCGCACAAATAGAGCCTGACATTCGTCGGGTCGATTGGCTCAAACCGCTCTTTGCGGCGGCTCTTGGAATTGGTCAGATGCAAATGCATGGGCCGTCCTTCGCGATGGTCGCGGCGGGCTTAGCAACTTGCGCTTTGGATTGGAATAGAAGACCGCCCGCCGATAGCCGGGGGGATCCCGGCTGATGTCAGGTGATAATGCAGCAAATATTGGGTGTGCGCGTCTTCATGACGTCGGATTAACACGAGCTTCAAAAAACAACAATGGTTTTGCAATGCGCTCCGGCGCGGCCGTGAACATATGTGCCGTTCGGAAAAGAAAACGCCCGGAGCGAAAGCTCCGGGCGTTTCGAAATCTGATCGGACGTTGTCCGGATCGATCAGGCGAGAGCGATGTTTGTCGCGCTTTCGCGACCGTCGCGGCCTGCTTCCAGATCGAAGGTCACTTTCTGGTTGTCCTTCAGACCGGTGAGGCCTGCGCGCTCAACAGCCGAGATGTGGACGAAAACGTCTTTGCCGCCTGTTTCAGGCTCGATAAAACCGAAACCTTTGGTGGCGTTGAACCATTTCACGGTGCCGTTGGCCATATCCGTGTCTCCTTAAATTGCGCCGTTCGCATGATGCAACGGCCCGGCGTAGTCAGTGCAAGATCGAGTGCGCTGTAGCCGGTTAGGGAAGACAGGGGATCGATAGAGATAACGTAGCAAGGGGGCGTATGACAGCTTGCCGGTGACCTGTAAAGGATATTGCAGGGAGGCGGCGGTTTTGTGCGGGGATTGACGGAACGGCAGAAACATGACCCGTTTGGCGGAAATTAAAGGGGCGAGACGTATGTCACTGATCACGACTGGTATCATCATGGGGCTGTTGGGAACCGTCGCAATGGATGTTTGGGCGATGCTGTTGAACCGGTTTTTCGGTCAGCCGCTGCCAAACTGGGGCAATGTGGGCCGGTGGGCCGGACATTTGCCATCTGGCACAGTGTTCCACGACGATATTGCGCGGGTTGATCCGATTGGTGGCGAAATCGGATTGGGCTGGGCCGTGCACTATGGCGTCGGCGTGCTTTATGGCGTGGCGTTTGTATTGATTGCTGGGCCCGCTTGGCTGGCCAATCCGAGTTTTGTGCCACTTTGGCTGTTTTCGCTGGCGACGATCGCCGCCGGTTGGTTTTTGTTGCAGCCGGGGATGGGGCTGGGGTGGGCCGCATCCAAGACGCCGCAGCCATGGAAAGTGCGCGTCATGGGGCTGTTGGCGCATACGGTGTTTGCCTTGGGCATGTGGATTGGCGCACTTGTGTGAAATGGACGGTGACGCCAGCCAGACAAGTTGCTCTTGAACGCATAGGGGCGGCTCGCGCCGCCCCCGTTCGAAATCTGTAGGTGCCTGTTTTTAGCGCGTGAATTTCTTGTGCTTCATGCGCGTTGGCTCCAACGCATCAGCACCAAGTCGGCGCTTTTTGTCTTCTTCGTAGTCGGTAAAGCCGCCTTCGAACCATTCCACATGCGCTTCGCCCTCGAAGGCAAGGATGTGCGTGCAGATACGGTCGAGGAAGAAACGGTCGTGAGAGATGACGACCGCGCAGCCCGCAAAATCGACCAAAGCATCTTCTAGGGCGCGCAATGTTTCCACGTCCAGATCGTTGGTCGGTTCGTCGAGCAGAATGACGTTGCCGCCTTCTTTCAGCAGGCGAGCCATGTGAACGCGGTTGCGTTCACCGCCTGACAGCAGGCCGACCTTTTTCTGCTGGTCTCCGCCCTTGAAGTTGAAGGCGGAGCAATAGGCGCGGGAGTTCATTTCCGCGTCGCCCAGCTTGATCAGCTCGGCCCCGCCAGTGATGGCTTCCCAGACGGTGTCATTTGCGGCCAGATCATCCCGAGACTGATCGACATAGGACAGTTGCACCGTGTCGCCGTATTCCAGTGTGCCGGCGTCCGGCTCTTCATGACCCGTCAGCATTTTGAACAGTGTGGACTTGCCCGCGCCGTTGGGCCCGATGACACCGACAATGCCGCCGGGGGGCAGCGAAAAGGACAGATCTTCGATCAGAAGCTTGTCGCCCATGGCCTTCTTGAGGCCTTCGACCTCGATCACCTTTGACCCGAGACGCTGGCCATTCGGGATGATGATCTGCGCACGAGACAGTTTTTCGCGTTCTGACTGATTTGCCAGTTCGTTGTACGAATTGATCCGGGCCTTTGACTTGGCCTGACGGGCTTTTGCGCCTTGGCGCATCCATTCCAATTCACGTTCAAGCGTTTTCTGCTTGGCCTTGTCTTCACGGGCTTCCTGTTCGAGCCGCTTGGCCTTCTGTTCAAGCCATGCCGAATAGTTGCCTTCGTATGGGATCCCGCGGCCACGATCGAGTTCGAGAATCCAACCTGTGATGTCATCCAGAAAATAACGGTCGTGGGTGATGATCAGGCAGGTGCCCTTGTATTCGATCAGGTGGTTTTGCAACCATGCGATTGTTTCGGCGTCCAGATGGTTTGTCGGTTCGTCGAGCAGCAGCATGTCGGGCGCTTCGAGCAGCAGCTTGCACAATGCGACCCGGCGGCGTTCACCGCCGGACAGTGTAGCGACTTCGGCATCGTCCGCGGGGCAGCGCAGCGCTTCCATTGCAACGTCGATCTGGCTGTCGAGATCCCACAGGTTCTGGCTGTCAATTTCGTCCTGAAGCTGGGCCATTTCATCCGCGGTTTCATCGGAATAATTCATGGCCAACTCGTTGAAGCGATCCAGCTTGGCCTTCTTCTCGGCAACGCCGAGCATCACGTTGTCCCGAACGTTCAGTGACTCGTCGAGTTTTGGTTCCTGCGGCAGGTAGCCGACTTTGGCGCCTTCTGCGGCCCAAGCTTCACCCGAGAAATCCTTGTCGATCCCGGCCATGATTTTCATCAAGGACGATTTACCGGCGCCGTTTACACCAACAACACCGATTTTGACGCCGGGCAAGAACGACAGGCGGATGTTTTCGAACACTTTCTTACCGCCCGGATAGGTCTTGGAAACACCATCCATGTGGTAGACGTACTGATAGGCTGCCATTGCTCTGCTCCCTGCGTCGCTTCGGAAATTCTTGGCACAGATAGCGAAGCGGCCGGTCCGGGGCAATGTGCTTTGCAGTGTTCCACGACCAACTGGTTGATGCCTGCCCTTGCCAGGCGTATCCATGGCATCCGACAGAGGGGAAACCGGATTGAATTTTGGGAACGGTATTGTCGTCAGGCCACATATGCGGGTCGGATTGCTTGGCGGGTCTTTTGATCCGCCGCATGCCGGGCACCGGCATATATCCCGAATGGCTTTGAACCGGTTTGGTCTGGATCGGGTGATCTGGCTTGTCAGTCCGGGCAATCCGCTCAAGGAAAACGCACCGGCACCAATGGGTGATCGGCTTGCGGCTGCCCGGCGACTGCTGCACCATCCCCGCATTGATGTGAGCGACATCGAAGTGCGATTGGGCACGCGCTATACAGCCGAGACCCTGCAAGCCCTTAAGGACCTGTTTCCGCGTGTTGAATTTACCTGGCTGATGGGGGCCGACAACCTCGCGCAATTCCATCGGTGGAAAGATTGGCAACAGATCATGACGCGGGTACCGGTGGGTGTTCTGGCACGGCCGGGGCAGCGCATGGCTGGGCTGGGATCACCGGCTGCCAGAATTTTCAGGAATTCCAGACTGCATTCACGCCAAAGCGGCGCTTTGGCGATGGGCCCGGCCCCTCGATGGTGTTTCTTGAATGTCCCGATGCTGGACATCAGTTCGACGCGTATCCGCGACCAAGGACATTGGGGGCGGAACCGGGTTGAACAAAGGCTCGGGAAAAAGTGAATTGCGCGTTGCAACTGTGCGCTTGTCCCATGACGCAGGAAAGGTTTAAATCCCGCGCATGACCAAGACCTTTTACAGACGCGTATTTCTGCAGACTTTGGGCGCATTTTCTGTGCTTTTGGGTGCCAAGCCCTTGCTCGCCGGCGCACCGGCAACGTCGCTTCGTCCGGTCAGTCGGTCCGAAGATTTTTTGCGGCAAATCCAACCACCTGCCGAAGCACTGATTGAACGGGCCAAACTGGGCGGCAGCGTCGGATTTTGTGTGGCAAGTGCCACCACCGGCGAAGTTTTGGAAACCCATCTTGCCGAGCGTGGTCAACCTCCGGCCAGTGTGGCCAAGGCAATTACAGCCGCATATGCGTTGGATGTGCTTGGACCCGGGTATCATTTCGAAACCAGGATTATTGCGACCGGCCCATTGGACGCCGAAGGCATCGTGCAGGGCGATCTGGTTCTTGCGGGGGGCGGAGATCCGACGCTGGATACTGACAAGTTGGCTGAGATGGCGGCGCAACTGAAGGCTGATGGCGTAAACGGTTGTAGTGGCGCATTCAAAGTTTGGCAGGGGCATTTGCCCTACGCCGAAGAGATCGACGCCCAGCAACCGCCGCATGTTGGCTATAACCCGGCGGTCTCGGGGTTGAATCTGAACTACAACCGCGTTCATTTCGAATGGCGAAAGTCTGGTGCGGACTACACCGTCACCATGGATGCACGTAGCGAAACCCTGCGTCCTGCCGTGCGCGTCGCGCGGATGCGGGTCGAGCCACGCAGCGCACCGATTTACACTTACAGCAATGCAAGTGGCCGGGATAACTGGACCGTGGCCAAGGGTGCTTTGGGCAATGGTGGTGCGCGTTGGTTGCCGGTTCGAAAACCTGCGCTTTATGCCGGTGAAGTGTTCCAAAGCCTTGCCGCCGCGCACGGAATCAAGCTTTCTACGCCTCAATTGGTTGAGGGCAAACCAGAAGGCAGTGTGTTGGTCACCGTACAAAGCCCGCCCTTGCGGATCATTGTGCGCGATATGCTCAAATGGTCCACAAACCTCACTGCCGAAGTCGTCGGTATCGCGGCCACCCAGGCAAGGGGATTGCCCGTATCGGGAAGCCAAGATTCGGCGAAGGCTATGAATGAATGGGCCAACACGCAGTTCGGTCTGTCGACCATGCAATTCGTTGATCATTCCGGACTGGGGGACCAAAGCCGGATCAGCGCATCAGATATGATGTCAGCGTTGCACCAATTGCGTCAGAAAACCGGGATCAAAGCCTTGATGAAGGGCTTTGCGATGCGGGATGAAAAGCGGAAGATCATCAAGGATCATCCATTGTCCGTTCAGGCCAAAACCGGGACGTTGAATTTTGTCAGCGGGCTTGCCGGGTATGTCGATCTTCCCGATGGCAGTGAACTTGTGTTCGCGATCTTTGCCGCCAATCTGGACAAGCGCGCCTCGCTCAGCGTGGAAGAGCGCGAAAGACCGCGCGGCGGCGTCGAATGGAACCGGCGGGCCAAGGCGTTGCAACAGGCGTTGATCGAACGCTGGGGCATCGTCTACGCCGCCTAAGTGAACAAGCAGGCGAAGTTTGATCCGCCCGCTTGCCTGTCACCCGGTCAGTTTTGAATGACGACCTTCATGTTCCGCTTGCCGACCTTCTGGGTCAGGCGAAAGAGCACGGCTGCGTGCTCGGGATGCAGGCGCACACATCCGGCGGATGCTGGCCGCCCCAGGCGACTGATCTGGTTTGTGCCGTGAATGGCATAGTTGCCGCTAAAGAAAATCGAGTAGGGCATCGGGGCGTTGTTGTACAAGCTGGATTTATGATGGCGCGAAAGCCACTTTGCTGTCCAAGCGCCACGCGGCGTCCATTTACCTTTGCGCGCTGTCGAGACTGGCCATCGGTAGGCGACTTTTCCGTTATGAATGACCGTCATTGTTTGAGATGAAACATCAACCTTTGCAACCAGTGGTGCGGCAATGCTGGCCATAGGAAGCAGGCTGATCATGACCACGCCAAGCGCGGCTACGAAGAAGCGGTTCATGGAAACCCTCCAGGATTCGAATGCGTTTTTAAAATTGGGTTGGCAGACCCTAGGTAAACTTTATCGAACCGGCAAAAATTCGCCAGTCAGAGAATCCAGACCCTGTTCAACTATTCTGACAGACTGAAAGAAAACGCACGAAGCCGGAGGTGTTGTTCAGGCGGGCATATGCCTTGCACGGGATCCGCGTTCGATCGCAGCTGCGTGCAGGCGGTCGATTTCCAACTCATAACGGATTTCTTCGAGCAAGCGCAGTTCTGTTTCCTGCAAGGTGCCGTCAGCCACGGCCACATCGCAGGCCAGCGCATAGGCGGTTTCAAACAGACGCTCCGGAAGATTGTCCCGGATCAGTCCAAACAACGCATCAAGGCCGTCTTCCTGTTCGAAGAGTTCGAAAACAATGCTGGACATGACGCGCACCCGGTCGGCGTCATAATCTGCAAAGATCGGCAGGTTGTTCACAGCCGACTCGATCTTGACCAGTTCAGCGGTGCGCACTTCCGCATCAGAGGCAGAAATTGCGATCATCAGCGCCACGAGGCAGTCTTGTGGGCTGAGGGGGTGAGCAAGCTCGGACATTGGCTGGCCTTTCGGGGCAAAAGCATTGGTTCTTGTTCAATTTATTGACGCCGCCCCAGCGCCGCAATAGGAAGCGCGCTCAAACCGCCTTTTAGGAGAATTTCCGATGTCCGATCTGCGTGATGCCGCGATGAGCGCGAAAGCCTGGCCTTTCGAAGAAGCACGCCGGTTGGTCAAACGGTATGAAAAGGCACCGCCGGCGAACGGATATGTGTTGTTCGAGACCGGCTATGGCCCTTCGGGTTTGCCTCATATCGGGACGTTTGGCGAAGTTTTGCGGACAACGATGGTGCGTCGGGCGTTTGAGCTGCTCTCTGATATCCCCACCAAGCTGATCTGTTTTTCGGACGATTTGGATGGGATGCGAAAGGTGCCAGGCAATGTCCCGCAGCAGGACATGTTGCAGGAACATCTTCAGCGCCCGCTTACCTCTGTGCCGGATCCGTTCGGAACGCACGAATCCTTTGGCCACCATAACAACGCGATGTTGCGCAGGTTCCTTGATACCTTTGGGTTCGACTATGAGTTCTATTCGGCGCGCGAGTTCTATGCATCCGGCCAATTCGACGAAATCCTGCTGCTCGCGGCCAAGCGTTATGACAAGCTGATGGAGATCATGTTGAAGTCGCTGCGCGAAGAACGCGCCGCGACCTATTCGATCTTTTTGCCGATCCACCCCGAAACAGGACGTGTTTTGTACGTCCCCATGAAAAACGTGGATGGTGAAAAAGGCGAGATCACTTTTGACGATGAAGACGGTCGTGAGTGGACGCTGCCTGTCACGGGCGGGAATGTGAAGTTGCAGTGGAAGCCGGATTTCGGTGCACGTTGGGCCGCGCTCGGCGTGGATTTCGAAATGTATGGCAAGGAACATGCCACCAACGAAAAGATCTATGACGCGATTTGCCGGGCTCTTGGCGGCACGCCTCCGAACCATTTCAGCTATGAGCTGTTTCTGGACGATCAGGGGCAAAAAATCTCAAAGTCGTCGGGCAATGGTATTTCGATCGACGAATGGTTGACCTATGCCAGCACGGAGTCGTTGGCCTATTTCATGTACCAAAAGCCGAAAACGGCCAAGCGTATGTATTTTGACGTCATTCCAAAGGCTGTTGACGAGTACCATCAGCAATTGCGGGCGTATCCGACGCAGGATGCAAAGGCACAGGTCAACAACGCTGTCTGGCACATCCACGGTGGCGACGTCCCTGAAAGCAAAATGGTCGTGCCGTTTTCCATGTTGCTGAATCTGGCCAGCGCGGCCGGTGCCGAGGACAAGGATGCGATGTGGGGTTTCATTCGTCGCTATGCGCCGGACGCAAGCCCCGACACGCATCAGGATCTGGATCAGGCGGCTGGGTTTGCAGTCAAATACTACGAGGATTTTGTCAAACCGACCAAGGTGTTCCGGGCACCCGATGAAAAAGAAAGAGCCGCGATGCAGGATCTGGCGGATCGTTTGCGGGCACATGATGGCGAAACAGATGACGAAAGTCTTCAGACCATCGTTTTTGCAGTTGGCAAGGATCACGGGTTCGATCCTCTGCGGGATTGGTTCAAAGCCCTGTACGAAGTTCTGCTGGGACAAAGCCAGGGACCAAGGTTCGGCGGGTTTGTCGCTTTGTACGGCGTAAAAGAGTCTGTCGAACTGATTGAGCGTGGTCTCGCAGGCGAGCTGGGCTGACACCAGACTTTGACCTGCGGTCGGCGCGATCTACCCTTGGTTCAGGCCAAGGGAGAGAACAATGCGTAGATTTGTTTTGAGCTTGATCGCATTTGCAGCGATGACAGGCGCGCTTTGGGCTCAGGAAATTCTGAGCCCGGACCCGGAGATTGAAGCTACGATCGCGCAGCAAATCGAAGCCTTCAAGGCAGATGATTTTGATACCGCCTTTTCGTTTGCCGCACCCAATATTCAAAACATGTTCCGAACACCCGAAAATTTCGGAACAATGGTGCAACGCGGCTATCCGATGGTCTGGAGACCGGATGACCTGCGTTTTGGCAATCTGACCGAACTTGGCGGGCGGTATTTTCAGACCGTTATTGTTGTGGATGCTCAAGGCGTTACCCATGCATTGGCCTATGCGATGATCCGTCAGGACGGACAGTGGCGCATAGCTGGTGTTCAGTTCATTCCGCCGCCGGATGTCAGCGCTTAAACCGACATTGGTGTTGCAACACCGACCGAACGGTCAGGCCAGAACACGTTAAGGATCGCTTGATATTTCCCTCTCCCACGCGGGGCATGCGCCTCAGTTTGAGGAAAGGGATCAGGATGAACAAAGCGATTACCGATGGTGTGGTTTTCATGCCCACAGCCTTTTCGCAGGATACTTTGGGGCAGTGGTCGCGCGGCGATGGCACACCCGGTTCTGCGACTTATTCCGGGTACGCCAGCGCAGCGTTTGTGCCCGCTGATCAGGACTTTGGCGGGTGTCTGGAAATTCAAAAAGCGGACAGCACGCAGCGTCTGCGGTATATGGGGCAAACCCCCATTTTGCCGGGGTGCTATCTGCGTATCACAGCCCGGGTAAAGGCCGTTGCAGGGGCACTGCCATCTGTTCGAATTGCTGCACGGCCGAGTATGTCCAACGGCGCGCTGGTGGGCGGGGTTGTGACAGAAGGAGACGCGGTTGCGCTGACGTCTTATGGCGAAGTTGTCGAAGTTTCGGCCATTGTCGGTGCGGGGAACCGGGGCGGTGTAGATATGGTTTGGGGCTTGGCCCCTGACTATGCGCATGTCGGGCTTGACCTGACTGGAGCCAATGGCGGCGTTGTGCGGATTGACGACATTGTGGTCGAGGACATCACTGGGGTTTTCCTGTCTGACTTGGTGAATGTCGTGGATGTCAGAGATTTTGGCGCCGTGGGTGACGGGACGACCAATGACAGCGCGGCCTTTGAAGCTGCTGATCAGGCGGCCAATGGTCGTCGAGTGCTGATTTCGGCGGGCACCTACTATTTGGCCAATTCGGTTGAATTCAACAGCAGGGTGCAATTCGAAGGTCAGGTCACCATGCCGACCGACGCCATCTTGTCTTTGACCAAAAACTTCGACCTGCCGGCGTATATCGACGCATTTGGTGGCGACGAAGACATGGCCTTTCGCAAGGCTATACAATCCTTGATGAACAACGCGGATCACGAAAGTCTGGACTTGGGTGGTCGGCGCGTTTCGATATCTGAGCCAGTTGATGTTCGGGCCATTGTCCCGAACCGGGCAAGCTATGCACAGCGTCGGGTTATCCGAAACGGCCAGTTGCGTGCCGAGGACAATGGCAATTGGACATCGTCCACAGTCACCAGCCAGGCGACGTACAGCGCGAGTAATCAGTCGCGGCTGACAAGCGTAAGCAATATCGCCAACATCGAAGTGGGCAGTCTTGTTCAGGGGGCCGGTGTCGGCCGGGAGATTTATGTGAAATCGATCAATGTCGGAGCGCAGGAAATCACGCTGAGCCAGCCGCTGTCAGATGCCGTTGGCCGGCAAAGCTATACCTTTACGCGCTATCGCTATTTGCTGGATTTCAGCGGCTTTTCGAAACTCGATAAGTTCGAACTCGAAGATATCGAATTTCAGTGTAACGAAGAAGCGAGCGGTGTGATGCTCGCGCCGCTGGGAACCATTATGGTGATCCGCAATTGTGTGTTCAATCGGCCCGGACATCGCGGGATCACCTCGATTGGTGATGGGTGTCAGGGTATGCTGATTGACCATAACCAGTTCATCAGCCGCGAGGGCGGCGTCCTGACGCAAAACAGGGTTGGCGTGGCAATCAATACAAACGCTAACGACGTGAAAATTCGCAATAACCGTGCAAGCCAGTTCCGACATTTTGCGGTTGTCAGTGGATCGCATGGTATCATCACCGGGAACCACTTTTTCCAAGGTGACGAAAGCGCAAATGGGATCAGAAGCGCCGGGATTGTTGTGTGCCTACGAGCTTGTAACACCCAGATCAACGGGAACTATATCGACAACTGCCATATCGAATGGACCAATGAACGCGAACCCGAGCCTGACTTTACCGGGGGTTTCGGATTTGCAGGATTGTCGATCACTGACAATGTTTTCCTCGCGTCGAATGTCGCACCATGGTTCAGTTTTATCGTCGTGAAGCCCTATGGCACTGATCATATCATCAATGGCATGAATGTTTCGGGCAACACGTTCCGCTGTGTGGGCGGAACGATCAACCGGGCAGAACGCGTCGATACCTCATTTGCTCCGTTGGACTATTCGCGGATGAAGAACGTCTATTTTTCCGGGAATACCTATCACAACATCGAACGCGGGTCGGAAAATCCGCTGTTGGTCAGGCATTCCCAGAATACGCATGCGCAGATTTGGGAAGTCGATACCGATGATCGTTTGCCGTTCAACGGATATGCCATGGAAGTGGAGAGCTTGGTCAACCGATCCCGGCCTCGGGCTGAAAACAACACCACACGCTACGACATGCCATACACCCAGACCCGTGAGGGACCTTCGCAAGACCGTGTTCATGTCGTCTGGTCAGAGCCCATTTTGGGAGATGTGACCATGATGGTCCGGATGGACATCTGAATCCGGTCGTATGAATTGCTCTGGCCGCCGTTTATCCAAAACGGCGGCCGTCTATGTAGAATTCTGGCCGACCAGATCCGTCGGCTCGAGCGTATAGGCCCGGCCGAAGCCACCATTGAGAAAGGCGGCTGTCACCTGAAACAGCAAGAATGAAAAGTCGCCAAACCCGACATAGAGCTTTGCTTTGGGTTGGTGCCGCAGGTAGTGGGTGGTGAGCGCATTGTGTTGCGCGTCGCCATGGCGAACAAAGCTTGCCGTTGCCTGTAGCGTCAGCCTTGGATGCGTCAACGGATCACCTTTTTCTTCAGGCTCTCCAATGAGCAGGCTACAAATCGGATTAGCCTTGAGTGCCTGTGTGTGCTGGCTGAGGTCTGAAACCAAAGACATCGGCAACCCATCCGGTCCGGGAACGACGGCAACACGACTGACCATTGGCGCATTGGTTTGTGTCTCAAGCACGGCCAAAGCACCAAAGCGCGCTTGATCGATCAAGGACCGTGCGAGGATGCGCGCGTCATCATCTGTTGGGCGTATCGGTGAAGTCATTGTGGAATGGTAGGCTGTGATACGGCTGTAGGCCAGTCTTAGAATGAGGCCCACACACCGACTTTCAACCCGAGACTGTCATCGCCAAAAAGCCCCCAGGAAGCGCCTGTTTCTAACTTCAGTCTGTCGCTGAGCGGAAACACATAGGAAGGCGCCAGCCGTGCAAACGGCGGGTCCGTCGCGGGATCGCCTGTTTGCAGTTGCAGAATAAGTTTATGATCGTTCGGGTATTTTCTGCCCCATGTGATGTCGACTTTGCTGTCAGATTTGCCATGCGTCATCCCGAATTCTGAAAAGGCATCAATAGAGATCCACCCATTTTCCAACCCCCAGCCCAAGGATAGGCCAGGCCGGATGACAGTGTCGCCGGCGACCTGTCCGAAGCCCAGATGGGCTGAGATTTTCGGCCCGTCCTCTGCATTTCGTACAGGCAATTTGAAGAACAAGATGGTCTTATCCTTGCCTGAGACCGAGCGACCAAGATCAAGACCAACGGTCAGCCGATGGTTCAGGCCGTATTCAAAGTAAAATGTATTGTATTGAATGGGTTCGAGTTTCTTTGGGGTGCGCAATACATCCTTCGGCCAGCTGAGGCGAACCGAAGTTGCGGTAAAGCCCGTGCCTTTCTCGCGCGGCCATGCACCCGCAGATGCAGCCAGTGTTTGCGCAACAAAAGCGCAGGCGGTCAGGCATAATACGGTGGCCCATTTTCCGAGCATGTTACCTCCTTCGAAGCCAGTTTGTTGTCAGCATGGTTAAGGCGCGGTTAAGCCCGTTTGCGCGCCGAAAAAGTCGGGGCTGGAAAGAAAAATGCTGCAGGTGCACAATGGAGGTGGATATTGAGGAAGAATCGATGGTCGGCAAAATCATTACAGTGGCTCAGCAAAAGGGCGGATCTGGAAAAACGACTGTTGCTGCTAACCTTGCTTTGGCGTTCCGCGAAGCGGGAAAAACCGTGGCGCTGGTGGATCTTGACCCGCAGGGCAGTCTTGGCCGATGGTTCATGCTGCGCGTTGAAGATGACCCGTCGCTTTGCGAAGGTCTGGATTTTTCGACCTCATCGGCTTGGGGGATTTCCTATGAATGCCGAAAACTGGCTGATGCCTCTGACTTCGTGATCATTGACACACCGCCAAAGGCAGACAGCGATCTGCGCCCGGCTCTTCGGGTTGCGGATCTTGTGGTGGTGCCTGTTGCCTCAAGCCATGTGGATCTTTGGGCGACGGAATCTGTGCTGGATCTGGCGGCCCGTGAGGAAAAGCCAGCCGCGGTTGTCTTGAACCGTGCGCGGCCGGGAACGAGGCTGGGTGGCGAAGTTCAGCAAGCGGCGTCCAAACTGGGTGCGGCTGTTTGTGAAACCAGCCTTGGCAACCGGGTTGGCTACGCCGAAGCGCTGGGCCGCGGGCGTGGCGTTATGGAACTGCCCAAGAGCCCGGCACACGAAGAAATCCGCGCGCTCAAGGCGGAACTGGTGCAACGGCTGGAAGCAGGCTAAAGCAGGCCGCAAAGGAGCCTGCAAATGACCGATACTGAAACACCGCTTGATCTGGCAGCGCTGGAAACTCTCATTCGCAGCGATTCTGCGTCAAGAGGTGAGCCGATTTCCAAGCTGGGTTATTTCTGCGCCCCGTTTCGGCCGGCGAACGGTCCTTTCTCGGATAAAGTTATCAAGGTCTACCGTGGTCTTGCCGATCCGGCGGCGTTGGATCGGTTGCATCAGTGCCATGATGATTATGTGCAGGCACTGAAAGGCGCAGCAGTGCCAATGCCGGACACTCAGTTCTTGCTGCTGTCGATGGAAGGCACCCGTATTCCTGTCATCGTGCAGCAGGCCTTGCCGGCCTCGTCCATGATGCGACCACAAATGCAAAATGGGGATCTGCCAGAAACACTGAAACTCATGGAATCGGCAGGTCAGGTCATTGCGCGCTTTTGGCACTGGGCAGAACAGGCCCCGATGCGTATCGGGTTTCACCCGTCGATCCGGAATTTTGCCGTGCTGGATGGCGAAGCAATCTTCTTTGACACCTTCCCGCCGTTGATTCACTACAGCCGCGATGAAATGGGCAAAATGCTCCTGCAGTTTTCCGAGAAACGCTTGATGCGTTGGGTTGGTCCATTTCTACAAACCAAGGTGACCGGCATTCAGGATGAATGGTATTCCCCGGCAGAGACACTGGTAGGAATGGTAGGGTCTGCCTGCCGCCTGAGACCTGAACATGCGGCGGCCTATCTGGATTGGGGGCGCGACTTTGTTGGCCGGGAGATGAAGCCATGGGCCGAAGAGGCACTGGCCGGGCTGGATCGCCCACCAAAGCTGCCCGGCTATTGGACAGGGTTCCGCAAGGTGTTGGGGTTGCAGGGCGAACCGAACGTCTGAGGCTGTCAGCCGGGTTTGCCCGCGCAGTTCTGTAGCCGGGATTTTTGCTGACCGTTGTGATCGAAGTTATCCGGCGAAAGCCATGTCTCGAACCTTGCCTTTATCGCCGGCCATTCGCTGTCCAAAATCGAAAACCACGCCGTGTCACGGTTCCGGCCCTTGTAGACGACAGCCTGGCGAAAAATGCCCTCGAATGTGAAACCAAGCCTCTGAGCGGCGGTGCGGGAAGGTGCGTTCAACGCGTCGCATTTCCATTCGTACCTGCGATAGCCGAGGTCGTCGAAGACGTGGCGCATCATCAGGTATTGCGCCTCTGTGGCAGCGGGTGTGCCTTGTATGACAGGCGAAAAATGAATGTAGCCAATCTCGATCACGCCATTGCCGGGGGCGATGCGCAGAAAGGAACAAAAGCCAACAGGTTTGCCCGCTTGCAGCACCGTGTAGAAAAGCGGGTCGTGGCTTGGCACGCGCGCATCTGTCCATTCTTGAGCGTGCTGGATGGATTCAAAGGGCACGTCCTCGCCCAGATAGGTCCAACCGGCCGGATCCGTGAAGCATTCATAGAAACCGGGGGCATGGCTGCTGTGCATGGCCACAAGTTCCACCAGACGCCCACGCAACGTCGTATGTGGCGGGGCAGGCCGCGGCAGCTCAAGTGAGACGGGCAGCCCGATAGGCTGCCCGTATTCGTTCAAACGATGATCAGACATCACCCAAAGGTGCGCGACAGTGCGCCGTCGACCGCTTCGACGATCTGGTCGATGTCATCGCGGGTCGCGATCAGCGCCGGGCTGAAGCACAGGGTGTTGTTGTAGCCGGGAACCGAACGGTTGGTCGCGCCGATGATAACACCTTGCTTCATGCAATCACCAACAACGGCCTGAACCAGCTTTTCCGCAGCTGGTGCCCGTGTATCGCGATCTGCAACAAGTTCTGCGCCGAGGAAGAGACCCTTGCCGCGGACCTGACCGATAACGGCGTGCTTATCCTGCAATTCGCCCAAACGGCCCAGCATGTAGGCGCCCATATCCGCGCAATTGTCGAGCAGGCCTTCGTCTTCGATGATGCGCATGTTCTCGATCGCTGCGGCCGGGCCTGCGGTGCAGCCACCGAAGGTTGAAATATCGCGGAAATAGTTCATCGGATCACTCGCGTCATCCTTGAACATCTCGAACACTTCTTCGGTTGTGGTCAGGCAGGCGATCGCCGCATAGCCCGAGGCAACCCCTTTGGCCATGGTCACCATGTCCGGCTCAATGCCAAACTGCTGGTAGCCAAACCATTTGCCGGTGCGCCCGACACCGCAAACCACTTCGTCGATGTGCAGCAGGATATCGTATTTGCGGCAGATTTCCTGAACCTTCTGCCAGTAGCCTGTTGGCGGTGTGATTACGCCGCCGCCGGCTGTTACGGGCTCAAGGCACAGGCCGCCAACGGTGTCCGGACCTTCGCGCAGAATCACCTGTTCGATCTGGTCTGCGGCCCATTCGCCATAGTTCTCGGTTGGAGCGCCCTGATCACCGGCACGGTACTCAAGGCAGTGCGGGACGCGCACAAAGCCCGGTGTGTATGGACCATACTGCGCGCCGCGCTCGTCCTGACCACCCGCAGACAAAGTGGCAATCGTGGTGCCGTGGTAGTCGCGGTCGCGGTAAAGGATCTTGTGCTTGGCGCCGCCATAGCGCTTGTGCGCAATCTGGCGGATCATCTTGAAGGCCTTCTCGTTGGCCTCGGACCCAGAGTTGCAGTAGTACATACGGCTCTGGTTTGGCATTTTCGCCAGCAGCTTTTCAGCAAACAGAGCGCCAGGGATGGACCCGGCAGAACCTGCAAAATAGTTCATTTTGAGGATTTGATCGTAAACCGCTTTGGCAATCGATTCGCGGCCGTAGCCTACGTTGACGGTCCAAACGCCACCGGACACGGCATCCAGATGTTCTTTGCCATTCTGGTTCCAAACACGCATGCCTTTGCCCTCAACAATGATGTTGGGGTCGTTTGTTTCAAAGGGCTTATGCTGAATCAGGTGATGCCATACGTGGGCCTTGTCGGCTTCGACCACGTGGCTGAGATCGTTCTGCGAAAGCGTGCCGTCCATGTTCTTTCCTCCGAATGTCCAGCGCAGGCTGCTGTAGACTATCACATGCGGTACTTGATTGTGCATCCGATAGGGCCAGTTGGTTGGTGCCTGTATGGCCAAAAGCGATGTTTACGTTACCTGTGATGAGTTGAATTTCAAGAATTTTACATACGTTTCAAACGGTTAATCGATCCTCACGCCACGTAGCGGGTTCGAAAAGTCCGATTTCTGAGCAATTCGATGGGCGAAAATGATTGATAAGCGCGGAAATTTCCGTTCGGATCATTTTCATGCACCGCCACAAAGGCGGGCGCGGTCCGCGGGGCGACACCCGCGATCTGCCAAACACACGGACCGACCAACGGTCTGTGCAACACGGGAGTAGAAGAATATGAACCTGAAAACACATCTCATGGGTGCTGCTGCTGGTCTGGCCGTTCTGGCTGGCGCACAGGGCGCCATGGCCGCCGGTCACGGCGAAATCACTGTCGCGTACTTCCTCGAGTGGCCAATGCCGTTCCAGTACGCCAAGCAGATGGAAATGTACGAAGAGGAAATGGGCGTAGACATCAACTGGGTCAGCTTTGACACAGGTACCGCGATGTCCGCTGCGATGGCATCCGGCGACGTTCAGATCTCGGTCAGCCAAGGTGTACCTCCCTTCGTTGTTGCGACTTCTGCCGGTCAGGACCTTCAGATCCTCGACGTTGCGGTCAGCTACTCGGAAAACGACAACTGCGTTGTTCGTGAAGACCTCGAAATCGACAAGATGTCCGCAGGCGAACTGGCTGGCAAAAAGGCGGCTGTTCCGCTTGGCACAGCGGCGCACTACGGCTTCCTGAAGCAGATGAACCACTTTGGTGTTGACGTTGGCTCGATCGAAGTTGTCGACATGGCGCCGCCGGATGGTGCTGCTGCGATTGCTCAGGGTTCCATCGACCTGTTCTGTGGCTGGGGTGGCTCGCTGCGTCGTGCAAAAGAGCACGGCAACGTTCTGCTGACTGGTGCAGAAAAAGAAGAGCTGGGCATCCTCGTCTTTGACGTGACCGTTGCACCTGCTGGCTGGGCTGCCGAGAACGCAGACATGGTTTCCAAGTTCCTGGCAATCACCGCCAAGGCAAACGCCATGTGGGCTGACGAAGCGAACCACGCAGAAATGCTGCCGGTTATCGCCAAGGATGCGGGTATGGACGAAGAAGCGACCATGTCGACCATCTCAACCTTCATCTTCCCAACTGTCGAAGAGCAGCTGAGCGAAAAGTGGCTTGGTGGCGGCGCACAGGAATTCATGAAAGGCGTTGCAGACGTCTTTGTGAACGCCGGTTCGATCGACGCGGCGCTGGACAGCTACGCTGGCAACGTCAATGTTGGTCCGCTGCAGGCAGCGTCTGACATGTAAGACCCCTGGGGCCTGCGTGTCGCGCAGGCCCCAATCGCGGGCCTCCCTAGCGGGGGCCCGTTTTCATTAGACAAGGCCGCATGACGGGGGGCACACAATGAGCGGACTATCCATAAATAACATTTCCATGCGTTTCGATTTGCCAAATGGCGGATCGGTCCAGGCGCTCAAGGACGTGTCGCTGGACCTCAAGGAAGGCGAGCTGATGAGCGTGCTTGGCCCGTCGGGCTGCGGTAAGACGACGCTTTTGAACATCCTTGCCGGGTTTCTTGCGCCGACAGAGGGCGCGATCGAACTGAACGGCCACAAGGTCACGGGCCCTGACGCAGAACGCGGCATGGTTTTCCAGCAGGGCGCTTTGTTCGAATGGATGAGCGTACGGGACAACGTGAGCTTTGGGCCGCGTATGGCGGGCAAACGCGAAGCCGATTGGGGCAGCAATGTCGACCATCTTCTGGACGTGGTCGGTTTGCAGGACTTCAAGGAAAAGGCGGTCTATGAACTGTCCGGCGGGATGCAGCAGCGTGTGGCGCTTGCCCGGTGTCTGGCCAACGATCCTGATGTTATCCTGATGGACGAACCGCTGGGTGCGCTCGACGCGCTGACGCGCGAAAAGATGCAGGGACTGGTGCTCAAGCTTTGGAAAGAAACCGGCAAGACCATCATCCTGATCACGCACTCTGTAGAAGAGGCGCTGCTTTTGGGGGAACGTTTGTTGGTCATGGCTCCGCGCCCGGGCCGCATTCATACCGAATACCGTCTGCCGTTCGCAGAAATGGGCGTTGGCGCTGATCTGCGCGAGGTCAAGAAACACCCCGATTTCAACATCAAACGTGAAGAGATCCTGGGCATGATTTGGGATATGGAAGAAGAAATCATGGGCCGGACGGAGGCAGCATCATGATCGTATTTGCCATCTATGTAGCGATCTTTGTCGCGTCATTTTTCATAGTGAAGTTCGTCGCGCGCAAGACGATCACGGACTACACCTCGCTCAAAACCGTGACATTCGGTGACGAAAGTGCGGTAACGCCCAGTCGGATTGCCTCGGTGATTTCGATCCTTACGATCTTTCTTCTTTGGGGTGCTTTCACAGGTTCCAAGATCGTTCCTGGGTTCCTGCACGCACCGGGCCCGTTCCTTGGCGATGCGCAGTTTACCTATACCGCCGAGGCGGATGGGCAGCAGGCTGATGATGCCACCGTGACCGTCCGGGTCTTCGAAGTCGGGACCGACGTTGAAGTGCCCGAGATTGAGCCGGGTGACGGATGGGCCAAGAACGACAGCGACACAGTGGGTGCCTGGCGGTCCGGCTTGATCCGCGTTGACCGAAACGATGAATTTGGACGCGATGCGGGCCACAAGATCGTTGCGATTAATGGCCAGCCGATCGAACCGGGTGCATCGGTGCAGACCGAGTTTGGCCGCGTTGGCATGTCACCCAAGGGCACACTGAACTTTGAGCCCAACAAAGGCTGGCAAATGGAGCCAATCTGGCTGCCGCCGCCAGAAGCCGTTGTGGATCGTCTGGGTGAAATCGCCAGCGAAGGCTATCGCGACAGCACGCTTTGGGAACATTTGGGCTATTCGCTTTTCCGGGTTGTTGTCGGCTTCCTGATTGGTGCGGCTGTTGGCATTCCCCTCGGCTACGCAATGGGCCTGAGCAACTGGTTCCGAGGCTGGTTTGACCCGATCGTCGAATTCATGCGCCCGGTTCCACCGTTGGCTCTGATCCCGCTGGTTATCATCTGGGCTGGCATTGGCGAGACAGGCAAGATCATCCTGCTGTTCCTTGCTGCCCTTTGGATCATGGCGATTGCTGCGCGTTCGGGCGTGTCGGGTGTCAAGATCTCCAAGGTGCATGCGGCCTACAGTCTGGGTGCAAGCAAATGGCAGATCATGCGCCACGTCATCATCCCCAACTCGCTGCCCGATATCTTTACTGGTGCGCGGGTTGCCATGGGGGTCTGTTGGGGCACCGTGGTCGCTGCTGAACTGGTTGCGGCGGAAAAGGGTGCAGGCATGATGATCATGGTTGCGTCCAAGTTCCAGCTGACTGACATCGTGATCATGGGCATCATTCTGATCGGTGTGATCGGGTTCGGTATCGACATGCTTATGCGTGCGGCTGAACGTGCGCTGGTGCCTTGGAAGGGCAAAGGCTGATAGCCTTATCTTCGCTGAAAATCAAAAAGCCCCCGGTGTTCCGGGGGCTTTTTTTATCATCTGTCGGAATCGCTTGCGCTGTGCTGCGCAAGGTTGCGGGACCGGGCCTAGCTGTCGCCCTCGGTGGCCGCATCAGCCGCTTCGGAACTCATCCCATCCAGCATCGCCATCAGCGCGGCGACCTGTCCGTCCAACCAGAGCCGGAGCGCATCTACCTGTGCAACATAGGCATCCAGTGTCGGGGCCAATGCGGGCACGGCTTCGGCAATCTGTGGTGCAAAAATGTAGATCGCGATGGCAATTGCGGCCAGCAGGACAATCAGCACGAAAGCTCTACCAAATCCGCTGCGCGGTTGCGGTTCGTCCTCCAGCTCGCGGCGTTCGGCCTGATCGACCGCGCGTGGCTGGGTTTCCGTACGCAGGGTTTGATTGATCTCTTCGACGTCGGGCAATAGCTGCCGGCGCGAACCTGCGGCGGCAGCAGCAGCCAGTGCTGCGTCTCGTCCGGACTCAATCGGTGCTTCGGCAGGACCTGCGTCGGGCGATTGTTCGCCGCGCATGATGGCCATTCTTTCGCGGGCTTCGCGTGCGCGACGGGCCTGTTCGTCCTCGTCCGGCTCTGAGAGGCCCAGATCAGGTTGGCTTTCAAAGGCGCTGGCCTCGGCGGCGCGTTGCCGGCGTTCATGCTCGCGCTCTTCGCGCAAAAGCTCTGCAACTTCCGGATCCAGTTGCCGTGCTCCGGCTTGTTCGGGCATCGGTGGCGGCGGCGGAGTTTGCGCCGCGACAGGCTGCTCAGGTTCGTATTCTTCGGGCTGGCGCGGGGCGACAGTCGGGTTTTGCACGGCGTCTTTCGCCTCGGGCATCGGGGATTGAACCTGCTGTTCTTGCCAGTCGTCCGGTTCGCTTTCGTCCGGCTGCCAAGCAGGGTCTGGAATGGGTTGGTTCAATTCCTCGGCCAGATCCTGATCGTCGTCAGGATGATTCTGAAACCAGGTATGTCCGCAGTTCGAACACTGCACATCACGACCGCCCTGCGGAATCACATCCACGGGCACTTCGTATTGCGCTGCACAATTTGGACAGATCAGCCGAATTTTGCTCACGTTCCCTGCTCCCAATGGCTCCAGAGCCTTTTTTCCACAATAGGTTGCCGAGGCAATGGGGAAAAGTCCTTTCCGACATATGCCGCTCATTGAAACCTTTGCGTTGCTCAGGCAAAACAACTGAGTGCAGGGCAGGGGCGTGGCCAGTGATCGAGCTTGAGAATGTTGCCTATAGTTATAGCGGCGAAGCGCTGCTGGAAGGGCTGTCGCTGTCTCTGGCGCCCGGATCATTCCATTTTCTCACGGGTCCTTCGGGATCGGGCAAGACCACGTTTCTGAAACTTTGTTACGGCGCGCTGCTTCCGACCGGTGGCCGGCTTTCACTGTTTGAGCAAAATCTGGCAGGCATGAACCGCGATGATGTTGCGATGATGCGCCGGCGCATCGGCGTGGTTCATCAGGATTGCCAGTTTCTGGATCATTTGCCCGTGGCTGAAAACATTGCCCTGCCGTTGACCGTTTCAGGGCAGGCGAGCCCGGATCAAGCCGGAAACCTGAATGAACTGATGACCTGGGTCGGGCTGACTGAACGCGCCGATGCGCTGCCACCAGAACTGTCGGGCGGGGAACGTCAGCGCGCCGCGCTGGCGCGCGCGCTAATCTTGTCACCGGACGTCATTCTCGCGGATGAACCTACAGGTAACGTTGACTGGGAAATGTCCCAGCGGCTTTTGCGACTGCTGATCGAGCTGAACAAGATGGGCAAGACGGTCATGATCGCAACGCATGATCTGGCGTTGATCCGGGCGGCAAAAGCGCAGGTTCAGGCCCGAGTGCTGCGCATATCGAACCGCACCTTGCAAAGCGCGGGGGCAGACTTGTGAAGCACTTGTTTGATCCCAAGATGCTGCAGCTTGTTCTGGCGCAGGACGCTGGATCGGACCGGGTTGTTCCGCCGGCGGGCTTCACTGTCAGGCTGACGCTGTTCACGGCGGCGGCCATGGCGTTTCTTGCGGTGTTTGCGCTGGCGTTGTCTTTGGCAGCCGGACGACTGGCAACCAACTGGGGCGACGAACTGGCCCGTTCTTCGACCATTCGAATTTCTGCGCCTGCCGGTCAAATGTTGGAACAGACCACAGCGGCCTTGCGGCTGTTAGAGCAGACCCCGGGTGTAGGTTCGGCGCGGGCATATACCCCCGAAGAGCAACGCGCGCTGCTTGAGCCTTGGTTCGGGCCGGATCTGCCGCTGGAAACCCTGCCGATCCCGCAATTGATCGAGGTGATCGAAGAGGGGGAAGGCTATGACAGCGACGGTCTCCGTCTGCGCCTGTCCGCAGAAGTGCCGGGCGCGGTATTGGACGAACACACGCGGTGGCGTCGCCCGCTGGTCGAAGCGGCGGGCAAACTGCGGTCTCTCGGCTGGTTGTCTATCGTGCTGATTGGCGCCGCGACTGGCGCAATGGTGACTCTTGCGGCCAATGCAGCGCTCGCGGCCAATGCACAGGTCATCGCGGTTTTGCGACTGGTCGGGGCAACCGATGGTTACATCGCGTCGGCCTTTGTGCGCCGGTTCACCCTGCGCACGCTCATGGGCGCGACGGCAGGCATGTTGCTGGGTCTATTGGCCGTGTTAATCACGCCGGGGTCCGACGAAACGGGCGCTTTCCTGACCGGTCTGCGCTTTGTGGGCTGGCATTGGATATTGCCCCTGTTCATTCCGCTGCTGGCTGCGGCAGTGGCCTATTTCTCAACAACCCATGCGGCGCGGCGCGTGTTGGAGGACCTTTCGTGATGATCCAGTGGCTTCGCTCCTTGTTCTTCAATTTCCAGATTTACGTCGTTATCGCGCTCACCGGGATCGTCATGTTCCCCTACGCGCTGGTGTCCAGGAATGGAGCGCGCAAAGCCTGCCTGTTCGTGTGCAATTGGGTTCGCTGGACGGCCCCGTGGATGGTTGGCCTGAAGACTGAGATCCGCGGCACACCCCCTAAAGGCGAGGCACTGATCGTCGCAAAGCATCAGAGTTTTCTGGATGTCTTCCTGATTTTTGGCGCTTTACCCGCCGGTAAATTCATCATGAAGCGCATCTTGATGTATTCGCCGATCGTTGGACAATACGGTATGCGCATTGGCTGTGTTCCGGTGGATCGGGGCAAACGAGGTGCCGCGATCAAGAAAATGGTGTCGGACGTTGAAAAAGGCGCCGCAGATCCCGGTCAGCTGATCATCTATGCGCAGGGCACCCGGATCGCGCCGGGGGTCAAAGCGCCATACAAGGTTGGCTCGGCTGTGTTGTACAAACAGCTTGAGCAAACGGTCTACCCGGTTGCCACCAACGTTGGGCTCTTTTGGCCCAAACGCGGAATTCTGCGCAAGCCGGGTTTGGCGGTGGTCGAGTTCCTCGATCCGATTGAGCCGGGGATGGATCAGGATGCGTTCCTTGCGCATCTGGAGGACGTCGTTGAAACGGCGTCGAACAACTTGATGCGTGAGGCGGGATTTGACCCAGATGCCCCAGTCACTGAATAAGATCGACTCGATCGATGCGCTTGAAGCGCTCTATCCCGATGTTGTGCCGTCGGCCCTTTCAAAGGTGGCCAAGCATCTGACCCCGCTCTACCGCCGATGGATCGAAGGCGCGCGGTTCTGTGTTCTTTCTACGGTTGGTCCAGATGGGGTGCACGGGAGCCCGCGCGGCGACGTTGACCCGATTGTCCGGGTTGCCGGACCGAAAACCATGCTCATGCCGGATTGGCGGGGCAATAACCGGCTGGATTGTTTGCGCGACATTGTTTCGGATGGACGAGCCGCGATGATCTTCATGGTGCCCGGAACCAACACGACTGTACGGGTGAACGGCCACGCCACGCTGACCGATGATGCTGATCTACGCGCAAGCTTTGAAAAGAAGGGCCGCCAGCCTGCCACGGTGATCGTGTTTGAGGTGACCGAGGTCTATACGCAATGCGCCAAGGCCTTGATGCGGTCGGCTTTGTGGTCTGGCGAGGACCAGTCTCAGGGCTTGCCCACAGTCGGGCAGATATTGGCTGATATGACCAACGGCGAAGTTGGTGGTGCGGAATACGACGCGACCTACGCCGAAAAGGCCCAGCCACGCATGTGGTGAGCTTGGCGGGTGGCTCTGTTTGGCCTGCGGCCAAAAGCGCCCACCCGCCAACCCTTGTGACGGTCAGGCTTTGGGCAGCCGAGGCATTCGATAGGCTGCTCCGGCATCGTCACGAGCCAAGCCCGTCCTGACGGTACCGATCAAAACCGGACAGTTCATATCGCCCTCAGCTATGAATTGCGCCGTCGCCGCAGGCCAGAGCCGCCTCGCGCACAGCTTCGGAGAAGGTGGGGTGGGCATGGCAGGTCAGTGCGATGTCCTCGGCTGATGCGCCAAATTCCATTCCGACACAGATCTCATGGATCAGGTCACCGGCCGCCGGTCCGATGATGTGTGCGCCAAGAATGCGGTCGGTTTCCTTGTCTGCGAGCAGTTTGACGAAACCGTCACCGGCAAAGACGGCCTTGGCCCGGCCATTGCCCATAAAGCTGAATTTACCGACCTTGTAGGCGCGGCCTTCTGCCTTGAGCTCTTCTTCGGTTGCACCAACGCTGGCGACCTCGGGGTGGGTGTAGATCACGCTGGGGATGACGCCGTAGTTCACGTGGCCATGTTTGCCTGCAATCACCTCGGCTGCGGCCATGCCTTCGTCTTCGGCCTTGTGGGCCAGCATGGGCCCGTCAATGCAGTCACCGATGGCGTAGATGCCCTTGACGTTGGTTTGCCAATGCGCGTCGGTTTTGATCTGGCCGCGGTCGGACATTTCCACGCCGAGCGCTTCGAGGCCCAGACCATCGGTGTAGGGTTTGCGGCCGGTTGAGACGAGCACCACATCGGCATCAACCGTGTGTTCGCTGTCGTCCTTGCGCAATTTGTAGGTGACCTTGGCCTTGGTCTTGGTGGTTTCAACGCCCTGCACAGCGGCACCCAGGGTAAAGGACAGGCCCTGCTTCTTCAGCAGTCTGAGGAAGCTTTTGGACACTTCCTTGTCCATGGTTGGCGTGATGGTGTCGAGGAATTCGACAACCTGCACTTCGGTCCCGAGCCGTGCATAGACGGACCCAAGCTCGAGCCCGATCACACCTGCGCCAATCACAACCATCTTCTTGGGCACTTTGCCTAGTTCCAGCGCGCCGGTCGATGAGACCACGATCTTTTCATCGATTGAAACGTTGGGGATGGAGGTCGGCTCGGAGCCGGAGGCAACGATGATGTTCTTGGCTTCGTGAATGTCGTCCCCAACCTTGACCTTGCCAGCCTCTGGTATGGAGCCCCAACCCTTGAGCCAGTCGATTTTGTTCTTTTTGAACAAAAACTCGATGCCCTTGGTGTTTTGCCCGATCACGTCATCCTTGTAGGCGAGCATCTGTGGCCAGTCGACCGATGGGCTTTTGCCCTTGAGGCCCATCTTGGCGAAGTTGTGCTCGGCTTCGTGCAGCTGATGGCTGGCGTGCAGCAGTGCTTTGGACGGGATGCAGCCGATGTTCAGGCAGGTGCCGCCGAGCGTTTCGCGGCCTTCGACGCAGGCGGTCTTCAGGCCGAGCTGGGCACAGCGGATGGCAGCCACATAGCCGCCGGGGCCAGAGCCGATGACGATGACATCATATTGGGACATTGGGGTCTCCTGTCTTTAGATCAGCGATGCACAGGGCATGGGTTTTCCGTGCAAACGGGATGAGAAATTCGGGCCGGGGGCAGGGGGCGCTGCCCCCGCGGCGCTGGCGCGCCTTCCCCCGGGATATTTGAGGCACAAAGAAGAGCCGGGTCGGATTGGAGTGCGGGGATGGTCATATCAGCGCCGCGATCAGCATGACGGTGGTTGCGCCAAAGCCAAGGAACCAGATGACAGAGCGCCATGGGCTGAGACCGAAGAGATAGGCCGGAACGTAAAGGACGCGTGCAATCAGGTAGAGCGCGGCGCAAGCCGAGGTCAGTTCGGTGGTCTGGTCCGAGTAGGTCAGGATCATGACCGCGATGCCGAATAGGATCAGCCCTTCGAAGTGATTGTTCAATGCGCGCTGGGCCCGGCCGGCATAGCCGGTGAGTTCGATTTTGGCGTCCCGCGGGCCCAGTGCCTTGCGGACCCCGACCTGACGGTTGCCCAGAAACGAGTAGAGGCAGAACTGCGCCACCTGAAGCAGCGCGGCGAGGGTGAGGGCGGTGAGTTCGGGGGTCATGTTTGCCTGCGGCCTCTGCGGCTGAGCAATAGAAACAAAACGCCCGGGATGCCGAATGTCAAAATGTAGGCGATCCAATTCCAATTAGAGAGCACCCAATCCCCAACCAGTCTGTTGGTCGCTTCATAGCCATAGACCTGCCTTGCTGCCATCCATGCAAGAAAGAGGAAAAAAGGAAAGTTTGCCCTTAACTTGAACCATCTTGATCTTGGTCGCCCCAACCAGTGACCGACTAGAACGAAGCCGACAATTAACGGCACAAGCCAAGTTGATAACATAGCGAAGCCATAAAAGCCGCTTTTGTGGATCGGTGCATCCAATGCAAACAGGCCGACACCCGCAACGCATGACCATACTACACATCCGAAGATGAGCAGGTTGCCTCTATGGGTTTGAGAAGGCGCCGACCGTTCCATCTCTGAGCTTACAAATCCATCAGCAACCGGCGTGGGTCCTCGAGCGCCTCTTTCACACGGACGAGGAAGGTCACAGCGCCTTTGCCGTCGACGATGCGGTGGTCGTAGCTGAGCGCGAGGTACATCATCGGGCGGATCTTGATTTCGCCGTTGATCACCATCGGGCGGTCCTGGATCTTGTGCATGCCGAGGATGCCGGACTGAGGCGGGTTCAGGATCGGCGAGGACATGAGCGAGCCGTAGACGCCGCCGTTGGAGATCGTGAAGGTCCCCCCCTGCATTTCAGCCATGGAGAGCTTGCCGTCGCGGGCGCGTTTGCCCTTTTCTGCGATGGCCTTTTCGATCTCAGCGAAGGACATGGAATCCGCGTCCCGGATCACCGGCACAACAAGGCCCTGCGGGGTGCCGGCCGCGACGCCCATGTGTACGAAGTTCTTGTAGACGATGTCGGTGCCGTCGATTTCGGCGTTCACTTCGGGCACTTCTTTCAGGGCGTGGCAGCAGGCCTTGGTGAAGAACGACATAAAGCCAAGGCGCGCACCATGCTTTTTCTCGAACTGGTCTTTGTACTCTTTGCGCAGCGCCATGACCTCGGTCATGTCCACCTCGTTGTAGGTGGTCAGGATGGCGGCTGTATTTTGTGCGTCCTTGAGGCGACGGGCGATGGTCTGGCGCAGGCGGGTCATCTTGACCCGTTCTTCGCGGGCGGCGTCATCGGCTGGCACGGGCGCGCGGGGGGCGGCTGTGGGTGCCGGCGTTGCGGCCGGTGCGGCGGCCGCCGCCGCAGCTGCGCGGGCAACGTCGGCTTTGGTTGCACGGCCATCGCGGCCTGTGCCCTGAACCTGATCACGGCTGACGCCTGTTTCGGCCATGGCCTTTTCGGCAGCAGGGCCATCCTTCACGTCTTTGGCGGCGCTGGCGCTGACAGCGGCTGGTGCGGCCTGAGGCGCTGCTGCCGCGGGTTGGGCCGGGGCACTGCCACCCGAGATCACCGCCAGTTTGCCACCCGCCTGAACCGTATCGCCTTCGCCCGCGATGATATTGGCAAGAGTGCCAGCGGATGGCGCCGGGACCTCGACGGAAACCTTGTCGGTTTCCAGCTCGCAGAGCATTTCGTCCTGGGCAACTGCGTCGCCGACTTTCTTGAACCATGTAGAAACGGTGGCTTCGCTGACTGACTCGCCCAGTGTGGGGACCATCACATCGACGGAATCGCCGCCTGCTGCGGGGGCTGCGGCACTGGAGCCAGCTGCGGCGGCCGCGGCTTTGGGGGCCTCGGCAGAGCCTGCCGCGCCTTCGGTGATATTGGCGAGCAGCGCATCCACGCCGACGGTTTCGCCTTCTCCGGCCACGATATCGGCCAGAGTGCCGGCCACGGGTGAGGGAACCTCGACCGTGACCTTGTCGGTTTCCAGCTCGCAGAGCATTTCGTCCACTGCGACGCTATCGCCGGGCTTTTTGAACCATGTTGCCACGGTGGCCTCGGTCACGGATTCGCCCAGGGTGGGGACGCGTACTTCGGTCATTGTCTTATTTCCCTTCGATCGTCAGCGCTTCGTCTACGAGCGCGGCTTGTTGTGCTTTGTGTGCAGAGGCGAGGCCCGTCGCGGGCGAAGCCGATGTGGCGCGTCCCACATAGCGTGGGCGGGCATTCTTGGCCTTGATGCGGCCAAGGACCCATTCAATGTTGGGTTCGATAAAGCTCCAGGCGCCCTGGTTCTTGGGCTCTTCCTGGCACCAGATCATCTCTGCGTTTTTAAACCGCTCGAGTTCCTTGACGGCCGAAATGGCCGGGAACGGATAGAACTGTTCGAACCGCAGCAGGTAGATGTCGTCGATGCCGCGCTTGTCGCGTTCTTCGAGAAGATCGTAGTAGACCTTGCCCGAACACATGACGACGCGTTTGATCTTGTCATCGCTAACCAGCTTGGTGTCGGAATGGCCCTTTTGGGCATCATCCCAAAGCACGCGGTGGAAGCTGGACCCGGTGGTGAAATCATCGGCGTCCGAGATGCACAGCTTGTGTCGCAGCAGCGATTTGGGCGTCATCAGCATCAGCGGTTTACGGAAGCTGCGATGCAACTGGCGGCGCAGGATGTGGAAGTAGTTCGCCGGGGTCGAACAGTTCGCCACGATCCAGTTGTCCTGACCGCAAAGCTGCAAGAAGCGTTCGAGGCGTGCGGACGAGTGCTCGGGGCCCTGACCCTCGAAGCCGTGCGGCATGAGACAGACAAGGCCAGACATGCGCAGCCATTTGGATTCGCCAGAGCTGATGAACTGGTCGAACATGATCTGCGCACCGTTGGCGAAATCTCCAAACTGCGCTTCCCAAAGAGTGAGCGCGTTGGGTTCGGCCATCGAATAACCGTACTCGAAGCCCAGAACCGCGTATTCAGACAGGGCGCTGTCGATCACTTCGTAGCGGGCCTGCCCTTCACGGATATGGTTCAGAGGGTAGTAGCGTTCTTCGGTTTCCTGATTGATCAGGCCGGAATGCCGTTGGCTGAATGTTCCGCGGGTGCTGTCCTGACCCGCGAGACGAACCGGGTACCCTTCGGTCATGAGCGAGCCAAAGGCCATGGCTTCGGCGGTGGCCCAGTCAAAGCCTTCACCGGTTTCAAACATCTTGCCACGGGTTTCCAGAAGCCGCGCAACCGTCTTGTGCAGCGGGAAGCCATCGGGCGCCCGGGTCAGGGCGTTACCGACCTGCTGCATGGTCTCGGGTTTGATTGCGGTCTCACCGCGCTGGTATTTTTCGGCATTTTGCTTGTCGAGATGCGACCAGCGTCCATCAAGCCAGTCGGCCTTGTTCGGCTTGTAGCTTTTGCCAGCCTCGAACTCTTCGTTCAGGTAAGACTGGAACGCGGCCTTCATGTCCTCGATTTCGCCTTCTGGGATCAGGCCATCTTTGACGAGTCGTTCCGTATAGAGCGAAAGGGTGGTCTTGTGGCTCTTGATCTTCTTGTACATCACCGGGTTAGTGAACATGGGCTCGTCGCCCTCGTTGTGACCAAAGCGGCGGTAGCAGAAGATATCCAGAACCACGTCCTTGCCAAACTTCTGGCGGAACTCGGTTGCGACCTTGGCGGCATGCACCACGGCCTCTGGATCGTCGCCGTTCACGTGGAAAATCGGCGCTTCAACCACCAGAGCGTTATCCGTTGGGTACGGCGACGAACGCGAGAAGTGCGGCGCGGTGGTAAAGCCGATCTGGTTGTTCACGACGATGTGGATCGTGCCGCCGGTCTTGTGACCGCGCAGCCCCGACAGCGCGAAGCATTCAGCCACAACACCCTGACCTGCAAAGGCAGCATCGCCGTGCAGAAGGATCGGCAGAACCTTGGTGCGGGCGTCGTCGTTTTTCTGGTCCTGCTTGGCCCGGACCTTACCCAGAACCACAGGGTTCACCGCCTCGAGGTGTGAGGGGTTGGCCGTCAGTGACAGGTGCACGGAGTTGCCATCGAATTCACGATCCGAGGACGCCCCAAGATGATATTTCACGTCGCCGGAACCGTCGACATCTTCGGGCTTGAAGCTGCCGCCCTGGAACTCGTTGAAGATCGCCTTGTAGGGTTTGCCCATAACGTTCGCCAGAACGGACAGACGACCCCTGTGGGGCATGCCGAAGACGATCTCTTCGAGACCGAGCGCGCCGCCGCGTTTGATGATCTGTTCCATTGCCGGGATCAGCGACTCGCCACCATCAAGGCCGAAACGTTTTGTGCCCATGTATTTGACGTGCAGGAATTTCTCAAAGCCTTCGGCTTCTACCATCTTGTTCAGGATGGCTTTTCGACCTTCGCGGGTGAACTGGATTTCCTTGCCAAACCCTTCGATCCGTTCCTTGAGCCATGCAGACTGTTCCGGATCAGAGATGTGCATGTACTGCAGCGCAAAGGTGCCGCAGTAGGTGCGTTTGACGATCTCGATGATCTGGCGCATCGACGCGATTTGAAGGCCCAGAACATTGTCGATAAAGATCGGGCGATCCATGTCAGCTTCGGTAAAGCCGTAAGACTTGGGGTCGAGCTCCGGATGGTTGGAGTTGTCGCGCATACCCAATGGATCGAGGTCGGCGGCCAGATGGCCCCGGATCCGGTAGGCCCGGATGATCATGAGCGCGCGAATGCTGTCCAAAACGGCGCGTTGGATCGCCTCATTGGAAACCTCGATGCCCTTTTCGGCGGCTTTCTCGGCGATCTTTTTGCCTGCGCCCTTGGCTTCGGCGGGCACCATCGGCATGGGCCACTCGCCGGTCAACGCGCCGGTCAGGTCATCTTCAGGGGCCGGAGGCCAATCACTTCGCGCCCAGGATGGGCCGGTGGCCTCTTTCTTGACGTCCAGTTCAGCGTCGCCCAACTCGCGAAAGAAGGCCTGCCAAGCCTCATCGACCGCATTGGGGTCGGCCGCATAGCGCGCGTACATCTGTTCGAGGTACTCGGCGTTGTGCCCCTGCATAAAGCTGGAGGCATGGAACTGGTCGTTTGAAGATTGATCGGTCATTGGGCTACCTCGTTACGGTTGGGACCGTTTTTTCTGGGACCGGGTTGGAAAGACGAAAGCGTGGACTGGATGCTCATGCGTGCCTCATCGCAAGTTCTTGCGGATTGCAGCATCAACGTGCCGGACGAGCGACGACCACTTGTGGTTCACGCCTTTCGGCACTGACAGGCTGGCATTGACCCCGGCGCTGCGCGCGAGGGTCACGTATTCTTCGGCCAAATGGGGGCGTGTGTTCGGATCATTGGCACCGGTGATGGCCACGACCTTGGTGTTGCGCGATACCTTTTTGGCGTATTTGTGGGGCGATTGGCTGGCGGTCCAGTTGTTCTTGCCGCGTCGATGGATGCGCCATCTTGGGACGTTGCAGGGACAAGAGACCAGAACAGCGACATCGACAATGCCCGGGGCGGTCGCGATGACCGTACCCAGCTGTCCTGCGCCACCGGAATGACCGACCACGATCATACGCTGCGGGCGCAGATCGTTTTTCATCGCCGCCAGAGAGGCGGCCAGAAGTTTGTTGTTGCGGCTGGTGTAGTGATCCTTGCCGCTGTTTGTACCCTTGGACCGTCCCGCTGAGCCGCGAAAGCCGGGTCTGACAAGGGTAACAACCGTGGTGCCTTTGGCGGCGGAGGCAAGCGCCTTGGCATAGCTGTCATAGCGGCCCGGGCCACCATCGCCGTGCAGGATCACCACGAGGTTGCGGTTGCCGCTGCCCCAGACGTCCCCGGCCATTTGCCCCATATCAAGCGCAAACGCGGGGGCAAAGCTACCCAGCCACAGCGCAAAGGCTGTGACTAGGTGAGTGGCAAAAGAACGCAAAGGGGCAACGCGCATGGTTTAGCCTTTGTCGATGGCTTCAAGAACGGCCTCACCCAGTGTCGCCGGGCTGTCAGCCACCACGATACCAGCTGAGCGCATGGCTTCGATCTTGTCCTCGGCGCCGCCTTTGCCGCCCGCGACAATCGCACCGGCGTGGCCCATGCGGCGGCCCGGAGGCGCCGTGCGGCCAGCAATGAAACCGGCGGTTGGCTTCCAGCGGCCCTTTTTCTTTTCGGACGCGAGGAATTCTGCCGCTTCTTCTTCGGCCGAGCCGCCAATTTCACCGATCATGATGATCGACTGAGTTTCATCGTCGGCAAGGAACATTTCCAGCACGTCGATATGCTCGGTGCCTTTGATAGGGTCGCCGCCGATACCCACGGCTGTGGACTGGCCCAGACCGGAATCAGAGGTCTGTTTAACCGCCTCATAGGTCAGCGTACCCGAGCGCGAAACCACACCGCAGGAACCGCGCTTGTGGATGTGGCCGGGCATGATGCCGATCTTGCAGGCGTCAGGTGTAATGATGCCGGGGCAGTTGGGGCCGATCAGGCGGCTTTTGCTGCCTTCCAGCGCGCGCTTGACCTTCATCATGTCGAGCACCGGGATGCCTTCGGTGATGCAGATGATCAGCTCCATCTCGGCGTCGATCGCCTCGAGGATCGAGTCCGCGGCGAAGGGCGGGGGCACGTAGATGACCGAAGCGTTGCCGTCGGTTACGTGCTTGGCCTCATGGACCGAGTTGAAGACCGGCAGATCAAGGTGCGTTGTGCCACCTTTGCCGGGGGTCACGCCGCCGACCATCTTGGTGCCATAGGCAATAGCCTGTTCAGAGTGGAATGTCCCCTGCGAGCCGGTGAGGCCCTGACAGATGACTTTGGTGTTTTCGTCTACGAGGACTGCCATTTGATTGGCTCCTAATTTCTTTTATCGGGTTTTGATTTCGTAATATTCGCCCGTTCCGCCGGCTGGATCGCACGACAGCAGGAGCGTGGTGTTTGCATCGGTTTTGACCAACGGATCGCAATCAATAACATAGGTAAGTCTGACTGCCGCGCCGGGCTTGTCTGGGAAGAGACCATCAATGTTGAATGGTACGTTCCTTTGCGGATCATACGGACCGCTTGGCCACGTCTTATATGCGGCGATATAGATCCGATGAGTCAGGGCTGGCCGCACCGGAAGCTGCGCAGATTCAGTAAAGAATGAGCGCCAAGCACCGGAAACGATATTTGCCAACCTTGAGTTTGGTTGCGCCTCGTAGGCCAGCACCCAAGTTCGCGCCAACTGGTTGGATTGCTCCGGCGTCATGCTCTCAAGTCCGACGACGCAAGTGCTTCCGTGGAACAGAACCGACACTGCCGGGTTTGGCGCCTGTATTACTCTCCGGGTCGTTTCGCGCCCGTTGCGAAGAGCAATTTTTTCTTCGGCAACCTGAAACCCAAACGTGCGGAACGCGTTCACGACTCGTTTCCGATCCGGCATTTTTGCGCAAGCCTCGACTGCTTTTCGCGCCACAGCAAAGCTTTTTGCATCGGCAGGAGAGCGACTAACATCCGCCGTACCAGTAGGCGGGTTAATGCACCCAGCCAGCACGACAGCGCACAGGCTCAGAGATATCGAAACGCGGAGCGGCATCAGGCCCATTACCCCTTAACCGCTTTCACGATCTTCTGGGCGCCGTCCTTGAGGTCGTCGGCGGCGATTACGTCAACGTCGGAGTTGTTGATGATCGCTTTGCCTTCTTCCACGTTGGTGCCTTCAAGACGGACAACAAGCGGTACTTGCAGGCCGACCTCTTTCACCGCGGCGACCACGCCTTCGGCGATGACGTCGCAGCGCATGATGCCGCCAAAGATGTTCACCAGAATGCCTTTGACGTTGGGGTCAGAGGTGATGATCTTGAATGCCTCTGTCACCTTTTCCTTGGTCGCGCCGCCGCCCACATCGAGGAAGTTGGCAGGCTCGGCACCGTACAGCTTGATGATGTCCATGGTCGCCATGGCCAGACCCGCGCCGTTCACCATGCAGCCGATCTCACCATCCAGAGCGATGTAGTTGAGGTCGTACTTGGAGGCTTCCAGTTCCTTGGGGTCCTCTTCGGTGGTGTCGCGCAATTCGGCAATGTCGGCGTGGCGGTAGACCGCGTTGCCGTCAAAGCCAACTTTGGCGTCCAGCACCTTGAGCGAACCCGCGTCGGTGACGATCAGCGGATTGATTTCCAGCATCTCCATATCCTTCTCAATGAAGGCTTTGTAGAGAATGCCCATCAGCTTGACGCATTCCTTGACCTGGGCCCCTTTGAGGCCCAGCGAGAAAGCAACACGGCGGCCGTGGTAGGCCTGATAGCCGGTGGCCGGATCAACAGAGAAGGACAGGATCTTTTCAGGGGTGGCCGCAGCCACTTCTTCGATGTCCATGCCGCCTTCGGTCGAGCAGACGAAAGACACGCGGCTTGTCTGGCGATCCACCAGCAAGGCGAGATACATTTCGGTCTCAATGCCCGAGCCATCTTCGATGTAGATGCGGTTGACCTGCTTGCCTGCAGGGCCGGTCTGATGTGTGACCAGCGTGCGGCCCAGCATCTTCTTGGCTTCTTGTGCGGCTTCTTCCACGCTCTTGGCCAGACGGACACCGCCAGCTTCGCCAGCATCGGCCTCCTTGAATTTGCCTTTGCCGCGTCCACCCGCGTGGATCTGTGCTTTGACTACCCAAAGCGGGCCGTCCATTTCTCCTGCGGCGGTCTTGGCTTCTTCTGCTTTCAGAACAACGCGACCGTCAGAAACGGGTGCGCCGTAGCTGCGCAGCAGCGCCTTGGCCTGATATTCATGGATATTCATCGGATGGGAGCCCCCGTCTTGCTTCGATTTCCTTAGGTATTGGCAGGACTACAGGGTGCAATAAAAGGAAACATTGACGCAGATCAGCAATTTCAGGGATTTTTTCGACATTTGTGATCACAGTTTAAAAAAGTGTGATCACAAAAATATTCAACTCATCGGCAACGTGATTCGAACACGCCGCTTTCTATTAAAATTAGCATGTTTCCGGCATCTTTCTGCGACTGCACATATTAGCGAATTTGCAGCCGCACCATTTTCTGCCCGCGTTCATGCCCCCAGTCGCCGATGTAGTGCGCAGACCAACCCGCATCATTTGTGATCTGTTCAAGTGCCGGGAACGTGTATTGCCACTTTTTATGCGCATCAGATGTGCTGTCTTCGTTGATGGCATCCCCTTCTGAAAACGTCACAAACAGCCGACTCGTTTCTTGAGCGACGGGGCGAAGGTTTTTGAGGCACAGGTGAATGTCTTCGGCCGTCAGGTGGGTAAACAGCGATTGTGCAATCGCATAGTCAAATCCGGTGACAAAGCTGAAATCGAAATCATATCCGTAGCCGAAAGTTGGTTTTTTTGTTTCGTTAAGGTCAAAAAGAAGCTCTTCGCGTAGGCCGGCTTCGACCAAGGCTGGTTCAGCTTCAAGTCCCTGGTAGTGACCGGTCTGAAGATAGGGGATCAGATATTGGCCCAACCTCAGACTTCCGCAGGCAATATCCAAAAAACGATGGTCAGGGCACAATCCCTGCGAGACCAGAAAGTGAAACTGGCGCCGCCCAATCCCATACCAGATTTCTGGAGCCTGCCCGCCCACAAACGCCCGGTGGCCGATGATCGGAATGCGTTCGGAGGGTGGCAGTTTGATCCATTCAGACCGCGGCATTGAGGGTTTGTTGGGCTGACGGTTTGCGCGGGGCGTTTTACGGTTGTCTGAAGTCACTTTGGATCCAATTCCTGCGGGGGCTCGAAAAATGAGTTAATGGCTGATGCACTCTAACCGCTCCTGCCTACGCACCGAAACATCCAATTTTCTGCGCGGTGCAATGCTTTGGCGTTCCAAAACAAAAACGCCCGGCACTGGGACCGGGCGCTTCAAAATTTCTTTAGCCAAGGCTTAGGCGAGCGAGCCGTCGATGCCTTTGCAGGCCTCGACCAGACCTTTGACCGCGTTGACCGAATTGTCGAACATTGCCTGCTCGTCCTTGGTCATCTTGATGTCCACGACCTTTTCGATGCCGCCGGCGCCGATGACAGTCGGGACGCCAACGTAGAAGCCATCAAGGCCGAATTCGCCGTCACAGTAGGCGGCACATGGCAGAACCCGCTTCTGATCCTTGAGGTAGGCCTCGGCCATTTCGATCGCGGAAGTGGCGGGTGCGTAGAAGGCAGAGCCGGTTTTCAGCAAGCCGACGATTTCGGCGCCACCGTCGCGGGTACGCTGAACGATGGCGTCCAGTTTGTCCTGTGTTGTCCAGCCCATGCTAACCAGATCAGGCAGAGGAATGCCTGCCACGGTCGAGTAGCGGGTCAGGGGAACCATGGTGTCGCCGTGGCCGCCCAGAACGAAGGCTGTGACGTCTTTCATGGAGACATCAAATTCAAGCGACAGGAAGTGGCGGAAACGCGCGCTGTCCAGAACGCCGGCCATGCCGCAGACCTTGTTGGTCGGCAGACCCGAGAACTGCTGCAAAGCCCAGACCATCGCATCAAGCGGGTTGGTGATGCAGATTACGAAGGCGTCAGGTGCGTTGTCGCGGATGCCTTCGCCAACGGCTTTCATCACCTTGAGGTTGATGCCGAGCAGGTCATCGCGGCTCATGCCGGGCTTGCGCGGAACACCGGCGGTCACGATGCATACGTCGGCACCAGCGATGTCAGCGTAGTCCTGTGTGCCCTTGAGGCGGGCGTCAAAGCCTTCGGACGGGCCGGATTCGGCGATGTCGAGTGCTTTTCCCTCGGGGGTGCCTTCGGCGATGTCGAACAGAACGACATCTCCCAGTTCCTTCATTGCTGCGAGGTGGGCAAGGGTGCCACCAATCTGTCCCGCGCCAATAAGGGCGATCTTGGGTCTGGCCATGAAAATGATCTCCGGTCCTTCGTGAGTTTGGGCGCGTGGTTAGGCTTTTGCGGCGCATCGTGCAAGGGTGCTGCGCTGCGGCGCAGCGGCGCGGTGGGGCTGTGCACGGGGTTGCGAACAGGCTAAAGCCCTTTAGATGTGAGGGCTTAAAGGGGCACAGCGTGGATATTCTGACTTTTCAGGTTTTCTTGATGGCCGTGCCGGCTGTGGTCTTTGCGGGCATCTCAAAAGGCGGATTTGGCTCTGGCGCGGCTTTTGCGAGCGCATCGATTCTGGCGCTGGTCTTGCCACCCGAGATCGCTTTGGGGCTGATGCTGCCATTGCTCATGCTGATCGATGTCAGCAGCCTGCCCAGCTATTGGCGCAAATGGGACTGGCCGGTTGCGCGGATCCTGCTGATTGGCGGCGTTCCGGGCACTGTACTGGGTGCATTGTTTCTTGCCTGGGCGAATCCAGATGCGATCCGCTTGCTCATCGGTGTGATCTGTCTGGCTTTTGTGGCCTGGCAGGCGGCGCAGAAATCACAAAGGCTTGGTCTTGAACGTATCGAGTTCGGGCAAAAGGCCGGGCTAACTTGCGGCGTTGGACTGGGCTTTACGAGTTATGTCAGCCACGCGGGCGGGCCGGCTGCGGCGATCTACATGCTCGGTCGAGGCTTGGACAAAACGACCTATCAGGCCACCACAGTTCTGGTCTTCTGGGCGATCAATCTGCTCAAATCGTTCTTTTATGCAGGTCTTGGCGTGTTCACCCGTGAAACGCTTTTGCTTGGGTTGGCACTGGCACCCTTTGCGGTGCTGGGCACATGGATTGGCATCAAGGCGCACCACCGCGTCCCGGCGCCCCTGTTTTTTGCCATTACCTATGTTTTGCTGACCCTGACAGGGATCAAACTGATCTGGGACGCGGTCACCTGAGTGCCTTTGCCAAATGGGGTCAGGCGTCGTCACCTTTGGGGGGCAGCGCTTCGGCCAGCTCTTCAAACGCCTGACCGCTCGCCACAAGGCAGGTCACACCGGCGGCCGTGGTGACAGTGATGGTCCATGTGCCGGTTTCCAGAGACGCAAAGACTTCGACAACGGAATTGTTGCCACCAAGTCCCATGCTTTGCCGGGACTCGCCATATTTCACTGCGAGACGTTCGACGATTTGTTCGCGCGGCGCGCATGTGGTGGCGGTTTGTGCGTCCACCAATGTTGCTGCCCCAATCAGAAACCCTGCCGACAGTATCGCCAGTTTGGTCCAGTCTTTCGTCATAGCTCTGCCCTTTCGGCTGCGCACGAGGGGTTCGGCAACTATGTTGCGCCCCGATGCGATGCGTCCTCTCAGTGTGCCGAACGGCCCTGTTCCGCCCGAATGGTCGCTGTTTCGATCTATGTGGAAAACGATCCTTTAGACTGGCTGACAAATGGTTAACGGCTCGTCCGTTGCATCAAAAGCGCCGGACTTTCTGCAATTGCGCTACGTTTTTCTGCGATGCGGCAAAAACGCCCTTGAAGTTTCGTTGAAAAAATGCCCCCTTCTGCGCAACTTTATTACCGTTGGAGTCGCAGATGGACATGCGTGCACGCCCTTACCGTTCCGTTCTCTATATACCCGGCAGCAAGGATCGCGCTTTGGAAAAGGCACGGGGCCTGCCCTGCGATGCGGTTATTTTTGACCTCGAGGATGCCGTCGCTCCGGCTGAGAAGATCGCTGCGCGCGACACGCTGCAGACGGCACTGGCCCAGAGCTACGGCAACCGGACGCGCATCGTGCGGATCAACGGCTTGGACACAGAATGGGGCGAAGCGGATGCGCGTGCTGCTGCGGATATGGATTGCGATGCTGTTTTGTTGCCCAAGGTAGAAAGCGCGGCGCAATTGGATGCGCTGGCCGCGCTGTGCGCCAAGCCGCTGTGGGCGATGATGGAAACGCCGCTGGGTATGCTGAATGCGGCGGAAATCGCGGCACACCCCAAATTGGCGGGTATGGTCATGGGCACAAATGATTTGGCCAAGGAACTGCAAAGCCGGTTTCGCCCTGACCGTTTGCCAATGCAGGCCGGACTGGGCTTGTGCCTGTTGGCTGCCAAGGCCCATGGCTGTGTGATCGTCGATGGCGTTTACAACGCGTTCAAGGATGACGAAGGCCTCAAGGTTGAATGTGATCAAGGTCGGGACATGGGCTTTGATGGCAAAACGCTGATCCATCCGGCGCAACTGGATATCGCCAACACGGCCTTCGCCCCATCCGAGGCCGAAGTCGATCTGGCCCGTCGTCAAATCGAAGCATTCGAAACCGCCGAAGCCGAAGGGCAGGGCGTTGCAGTCGTCGATGGAAAGATCGTCGAAAACCTGCACGTTGCCACGGCGCGTGAAATACTGGCAAAAGCAGAGGCAATAGAAACCCTCTCTGCGGAGTAATCTTCATGTTTGCCATTCTCGTAGCCGGCATTGCCCTCTGGGTCGCCGCCCATTTCTTCAAGCGCCTTGCGCCCGATGCCCGTGCCAACATGGGCGACAAGGGCAAAGGCATTGCTGCCCTTGCGATCATTGTCAGCCTTGTTCTGATCATCACCGGATATCGTGGGGCCGAGATCGTGACTGTCTGGAACCCGCCTGGTTTCATGGTTCACATCAACAACCTTCTGATGCTGGTCGCGGTTTTCATCTATGGGATGTCAGCCACCACCGGAACGCTTCGCGGTAAACTGCGCCATCCGCAATTGCTGGCAGTCAAGATCTGGGCCGTTGCGCATTTGCTGGCGAACGGTGATCTGGCTTCTATCATTTTGTTCGGCAGCATGCTGCTTTGGGCCGGTGGCTCTGTTGCGTTGATCAACCGCGCCGAAGAGTGGAACCGCCCGGAACCTGGCGATCCCTCAAAGAACAAGCTGTTGGTGATCATCACTATCGTCATGTTTGCCGTCATCACCGCCATCCACACCTGGCTGGGTGTCTGGCCGTTCCCGGGGTGATGTTATGAAACTGTATCGTTTTCTGACGGCTGACGACACATCCGCGTTTTGCCACAAAGTGACGGATGCGCTGAACAAGGGGTGGGCGCTGCACGGCGATCCCACCTATGCCTTTGACGCCGCAAATGGCGTCATGCGTTGCGGTCAGGCCGTTACCAAGGAAGCGCCCGGCACCTACACACCCGACACCAAACTAGGAGAGCATTAGCGCCCAGACTGTAGGGCGGTTGTGCGACTGAAGGAGATACTCATGAAGACCAATCCGGGGCGTTATTTCGAAGATTATCAGCTGGGTCAGGTGATCGACCATGCTGTGCCCCGGACGGTTTCAGGCGGCGAACGGGCCCTGTATCACGCGTTGTACCCGGCCCGTCACGCGCTTTATTCTTCGGATCAGTTCGCACAAGCGAGCGGACTGCCCGCGTCTCCGATTGATGATCTGGCGGCCTTTCACGTGGTGTTTGGCAAGACAGTGCCAGATGTGTCGCTCAACGCGGTTGCTAACCTTGGTTACGCAGAGGGCCGTTGGCTGAAGCCTGTTTATCCCGGGGATACGCTGCGTTCATCGTCTGAAGTCATCGGTCTGAAACAGAACTCGAACGGTAAAACCGGGGTCGTTTATGTACGCACCCGTGGATTGAACCAGCGTGACGAAACTGTTCTGGAATACTGCCGCTGGGTCATGGTGCGCAAAGGCAATCTTGATGCGCCTGCACCACAAACCACGCTGCCGGATCTCAAAAAGGTTCTGGCACCAGAGGATCTGGTCATTCCTGAGGGGCTGGACTTCACGAACTATGACTTCACTCTGTCGGGTGAGCCGCATCGCTGGGGCGACTATGAGATCGGCGAGCAGATCGATCACGTTGATGGCGTGACGATTGAAGAAGCCGAACACATGATGGCAACGCGCCTGTGGCAGAACACAGCCAAGGTGCATTTTGATCTGACGTTCCGTCCGGACGGTCGGTTGATCTATGGCGGGCATGTGATTTCGATGGCGCGTGCCTTGTCGTTCAATGGCTTGGCCAACGCCCAGATGATTGTCGGCTTGAACGGTGGGGCGCATGCCAATCCGTGTTTTGCGGGCAATACGGTCAAAGCCTGGTCCGAAGTGCTGGATAAAGCTGAAACATCTGCGCCGGGCGTGGGTGCAATCCGGCTTCGTTTGGTTGCGACGAAGGGCGGTCAACCCTTTGCGCTGAAAGGTGAAGACGGAAAATACGGGCCGGATGTATTGCTGGATCTCGACTATTGGGCGCTGATGCCGCTCTGATCCCGTCGAACGAAACGGTTTTCGCGCTGCTCTTTTACAAACCGCCCGCGCCATGTTTGACTGCCTCAGGTTCAAGCAGCGGCATCAGGGGGCTGATATGAAAATTCCGGGGTTATCAACGGACTGCACACGTGCAGTTTGGGGTGCGGGGCTTGCAGTCGGTTTGTTTGCTGCTGCCTCTGCACTGCATGCCGATCAAGATCGCGAAGATGCTTTTGTTGAAGCGAACCTGATTTCGATCTTTTATCATGAACTGGGCCATGCGCTGATCGATCACCTTGGATTGCCGGTGTTCGGACAAGAGGAAGACGCCGCAGACGTGGCGTCGATCCTGCTGATCAATGACCAGTTTGATGAGCCAAGCGCAGTTGATATCGCCTATGATGCGGCTTTCGGATTTCTGGCTGAGGCTGAAATCGCGCAAAGCGAAGGCGCCGACGTTGCCTATTGGGATGTGCATGGGCCGGATGAGCAGCGGTATTACACGCTCGTTTGCCTGTTTGTCGGGGCCAATCCGGATGAACGCAACGATGTGGCTGAGGATCTCGGCTTGCCCGAGGAACGGTTTGAAACCTGCGAAGAAGAGTTTGAACTGGCGCAGGACAGTTGGGGCCCGGTTTTTGACGATCTTGAAAATGAAGATGCCGAGGGCAAGCTGGTTTTCGAAGGGACGCGCGATAACCTGACCGCCGATGTGGTCTTGGCTGAGGTGTCCGCTTTGAATGATGTGTTCTCCTACCCGGACGACATTCCGGTTCGTGTTGAGCACTGTGGCGAGGCAAACGCCTTCTATGATCCGTCAGACGGCTCGATCACCATGTGTCTGGAATTCGAAGACCATCTGCGGGACTTGTTTGCCGAAATGGCGGACTAAGCCACGCCTGACCCCGCATCTGGTTGATTCTCGGTACATGCTGCTGTGCAGCAACGCCACAGTGGCAAACAGATGACTTTTGTGATCACATGTTTTTAAGTGTGATCACAAAATTCGAAAATCACGCGAATTTTTTCGAAAAACAGCCTGACTGCGGCGCCTCGTCCCGCCTCGGGCACGTGACTTGTAGAATAAAAACGTTACAAATCCCTCCAAGGGAACCGAAAGGACTTCGTCATGGCCGACGTGAACCGGGGCAATCGCCCGCTTTCGCCGCATCTGCAGGTGTATCGCCCCCAGTTGAACTCAATCACTTCCATTCTGACCCGTATCACCGGCAATGCGTTGCTGGTCGGGTCATTGATGATCGTCTGGTGGCTTCTGGCCGCTGCGACTTCCGAATCCTATTTCGCCGTAGCAAACGCGGTGTTGACCTCATGGTTCGGTGATCTCGTCATGCTCGGGTCGCTTTGGGCGATTTGGTATCACACGCTTGCAGGTGTTCGGCACCTGATCTGGGACAATGCCAAGATGCTTGATCTGGAAAGCGCGGACATCCTGAGCTGGATCGTCGTCATCGGGTCGGTCGTACTGACCATCTTTACCGTCATCGTGATCTGAGGAGCGTTTCAATGGCATTTCTGACAGACCGTAAACGCGTTGTGGGCCTTGGGTCCGCAAAGACCGGAACCGACCATTTCTGGGCGATGAAGAAAAGCTCGGTTGCGTTGCTGATCCTTGTCCCGCTTTTCATCTTCACCTTTGGTGGGATCCTCGGGGGCACTTATGAGGAAGTGGTCGCCTACTACAGCCGCCCGTTCCCCGCGATCATCGCCGCGCTGACCTTGTTGGTCGGCTTCAAGCATTTCAACGATGGTGTGCAGGTCCTGATCGAGGACTACGTACACGGCACGATGGAAAAAGTGCTGATCCTCGTGATGACTTGCGTCAGCTACGGCGCTGCAGCGGTGGGTGTTTTTGCTATCGCGCGGCTGGCTCTCTGATCGCTGAATTCTGAATGACACGCCGCCCGGCAGACATGCAGGCGCGGCCCGCAGACACAGGTATGAACAATGGCTGCATATGAATACGAAACCCATGACTATGACGTTGTGGTAGTGGGCGCTGGTGGCGCAGGTTTGCGCGCCACGCTGGGTATGGCGGAACAGGGCTTGCGCACGGCTTGTGTGACCAAGGTTTTCCCGACCCGTTCACATACGGTTGCGGCGCAGGGCGGTATCGCGGCGTCCTTGTCCAACATGGGCCCCGACAGCTGGCAGTGGCACATGTACGACACGGTCAAGGGCTCTGACTGGCTGGGTGACACCGACGCTATGGAGTATCTCGCGCGCGAGGCACCCAAGGCGGTCTACGAGCTGGAGCACTATGGCGTGCCGTTCAGCCGGACCGAAGAAGGCAAGATCTATCAGCGCCCGTTTGGCGGCCATACAACCGAATTCGGAGAAGGTCCGCCCGTTCAGCGAACCTGTGCTGCGGCGGACCGGACAGGCCACGCGATCCTTCACACACTTTATGGCCAATCGCTCAAGAACAACGCCGAGTTCTACATCGAGTATTTCGCCATCGATCTTCTGATGGAAGACGGTGAATGCAAGGGCGTCCTGTGCTGGAAGCTGGACGACGGCACCATGCATGTCTTCAACGCCAAGATGGTCGTACTGGCGACGGGCGGTTATGGCCGTGCTTACTTCAGCGCCACATCGGCACACACCTGCACCGGCGATGGCGGTGGCATGGTGGCCCGTGCGGGTCTGCCGCTTCAGGATATGGAGTTTGTTCAGTTCCACCCGACCGGCATTTATGGTTCGGGCTGCCTAATCACCGAAGGCGCGCGCGGTGAGGGCGGTTACCTGACCAACTCCGAAGGCGAACGGTTCATGGAGCGCTATGCGCCGAACTACAAGGACCTTGCGCCACGTGACTACGTTTCGCGCTGCATGACGATGGAAATTCGCGAAGGCCGCGGTGTTGGCACGGGCGGTGATCACATTCACCTGAACCTGTCTCACTTGCCCAAAGAAGCGCTGGCGGAACGTCTGCCGGGTATTTCTGAAAGCGCCAAGATCTTTGCAGGTGTCGATGTCACCAAGGAACCGATCCCGGTTCTGCCGACGGTGCACTACAACATGGGCGGCATTCCGACCAACTACTGGGGCGAAGTGCTGGATCCGACCAAGAAAGATCCAAATGCCGTTGTGCCGGGTCTGATGGCCGTTGGCGAAGCGGGCTGCGCTTCTGTGCATGGGGCCAACCGCCTTGGCTCCAACTCGCTGATCGATCTCGTGGTCTTTGGCCGTGCCGCCGCAATCCGGGCGGGCAAAGTTGTTGATGCCGATGCACCAACACCCACTGCACCAACCGCTGAAATCGACAAGGCGTTTGATCGCTTTGACGGGCTTCGTCATGCGGATGGCAGCACACCAACGGCTGATCTGCGTCTTGAAATGCAGAAAACCATGCAGGCGGACGCTGCTGTTTTCCGCACCGATGCCACGCTTAAGCAAGGCGTCGAAAAAATGACGGCCATTGCTGGGAAAATGGGTGATCTGAAGGTTACGGACCGCAGCCTTGTCTGGAACTCGGACCTGATGGAAACGCTGGAGCTTGCGAACCTGATGCCGAACGCATTGGCGACCATTGCCGGTGCCGAGGCCCGCAAGGAAAGCCGTGGTGCCCATGCGCATGAAGATTACGCTGAGCGTGACGACAAGAAGTGGCGCGTACACACCATTGCGCGGGTCGACGCCGAGAAGGTCGATCTCAGCTACCGTCCGGTTGTGGTTGATCCGCTGACCAGCGAAGATCAGGGCGGGATCGAGTTGAAGCGGATTGCGCCAAAGGCAAGGACATTCTGACGATGAAATTTGTATGCGCATCAGCCCTGTCTGCGATGCTCCTTGCGACGCAGGCGCAGGCAAACCCCGTGCTTTTGGCCTTTGATGCCAGCTCGGCTTGCCGTGCGGCGGTTGATACCAGTGTCGTCTATCTGAAATCGACAAAGAAGAGCGGCGCAAACGGGGTCCGATTGCAGTTCAAGAAGGTCAAAGGCAGCTCGGCGAGCAATGCGGACTACCGCAAGGAAAAAGACGCCTTTTTGGCCTGCATCAAGGAACGCTTGGCGCCGCATTCGGTTGAGGTGAAATCCAATTGAGACATGCGGGTTCAAAATTGAAAACACGGTTTCTGGCGGCGCCGGTTCTGGGAATGGCGCTGTTTGCTTCGGCCTGCTCGCCGCAGGCGCAGGATCAGATCGCCCGAGAAGCGGCACGCTCGGCCATAACACCAGTCATTGCCGAACGTTTTCCGGGCGTTCCCTTGCAGCCCGCGGTTGACTGCATCATCGACAATGCCTCGGCGGTCCAGATCCGCGCGTTGGCGGCCGATGCAGTTGTTGGCCCAAATGAGAATACGGCACAGATCGTGTCTGACATCGTCTCAAAGCCTGAGACCCTGACCTGCCTGGCGGCCGAAGGCTTGCCGGCCCTTCTTCGATAGGAGCGACAGATGGTTCAATTCACACTGCCCAAGAACTCCAAGGTCCGTACCGGCAAGACATGGCCGAAACCGGAAGGCGCAACCAATGTGCGCAAGTTCAGCATCTATCGTTGGAGCCCGGACGACGGTGAGAACCCGCGCGTCGACACGTATTTTCTGGACATGGACCAGTGTGGCCCGATGGTTCTGGATGCACTGATCAAGATCAAAAACGAAGTCGACCCGACGCTCACCTTCCGCCGGTCCTGTCGTGAGGGGATCTGCGGATCCTGTGCGATGAACATCGACGGCATCAACACGCTGGCCTGTATCTACGGTTTGGATGAGATCGACGGCGACGTGAAGATCTATCCGCTGCCCCATATGCCGGTGGTCAAGGATCTGATCCCGGATCTGACGCACTTCTATGCCCAGCACGCCTCTATCATGCCATGGCTGGAAACCAAGACGAACCGCCCGGCCAAGGAGTGGAAGCAGTCCATCGAGGATCGCAAAAAGCTTGATGGTCTTTATGAATGCGTCATGTGCGCATCCTGCTCAACGTCCTGCCCCAGCTATTGGTGGAATGGCGATCGTTACCTCGGGCCAGCAGCCTTGTTGCATGCGTATCGCTGGATCATCGACAGCCGCGACGAAGCCACGGGCGAGCGTCTGGATGAGTTGGAAGACCCTTTCAAACTCTACCGCTGCCATACCATCATGAACTGCGCGAAGACTTGCCCAAAGGGCCTGAACCCGGCGCTGGCCATCGCTGAAATCAAGAAGATGATGGTGGATCGCGCCGTTTGATTGAGACCTCGGGCCGTGTGGGTTTCGCACGGTCCGAAGCCTTTGCGCGTGTTGCGGCTTGGGTCATTGATGGTCCCGGTTTTGCCTTTTTGCGCTGAATAGCCGTATCAAAACTATGGCAGGTGCAGTATGCTCCGGCGCCATTGCGGATTTTGTAGTCGTGCTGCATTCAAACCTGTTCGATCCGTCCACCGCTTTTGATCGTCCCGAGGGGTGAGCCGTGCTCGTCGTCGTTGGTCTTGTCATCGCTTTCATTCTGCTGGTGCTCTTCACCAATCGTGAAACGCGGATTTGCCGCTGGCGTGAATTTCCGCAGCGGGGTGCAGACAGCCAGTGGCGGTGTGTTCATTGTGGGGCGGAAACCACCGCGCCACGTGGGAAATCACCACAGGTTTGTTTGCGTCCCCCACCTGAGCAAGATCGCTAAACGACGTCCGGGTCTTGTCAAAATGGCCTGCCGGGTCTTGAGTGGTCTGGCACACAATCAGGATCAAGTATGACGCAGTACGTAACCCCGCCCTCTGACGCAGACGACCGCCGCGCGGTTGAGCCTGTGATCTGCTACCCCAATGAAACACTGCCAAAGTCTGACTTGGCGCTTTACCAAAATGCTCTGGATACTGCGGAAACGGTTTCGGTTGTTCAGGCTGCCCCGCGTGAGGCCTGCACGTTCCAAGCGCCCGCAGGCAGTTTCTTTCGGGTTACTTCAGTTGAGGGACCGCAGGTTGGGGACCTGAACTTGTGGAACGCGCGTGATCTGTCGGAACGCTTCTATTCAGGCAAGACACGGGCATTGCATGGCACGCATGTGACCATCGGTGAACGCATGTGGTCGAGCTTTCCGCATTTGCGTCCCATGGCGACAATCGTCGAAGACAGTCTGGCGTGGTACGGTATGGATCGTTTCGGCGGGTCGGTACACGACGTCATCGGTACGCGCTGTGATCCGTATACGGGCAATCTGCTTTCGGACGTTCAGTATCACCATTGTTGCCATTCCAATCTGACCCGCGCGCTGGCGGATGCCTTGGGGGTCAGTCTGCAAGAGGCCGAGCCGCATGTGCACGACGTTCTGAACGTGTTCATGTGCACGGGCTTTACGCGCGACACCGGGCAGTACTTCATGAAGGCCTCACCTGTGAGGCCGGGGGATCATCTGACCTTCTTCGCCGAGATCGACGTTCTGGGCGCCCTTTCGGCCTGTCCGGGCGGCGATTGTTCTGCCAGCCACACGTCAGATGTGGCGCAATGCTATCCCTTGCAGGTCGAAGTCTTGCGCCCGGCAGAGGGTGCCTTGGCCGACTGGCAAAGCCCGGAACCAAATGGGTATGATCAAAGCCACGGCCGATGATACAGACGGGCGCTAAGGCCCGTCCAATCGCCCAGATCATCCGCTGTGTACGAAATGCACCGTATCGAACTGCCGGCGCCACTGTGTCACTTGCGGGGCCAGCGCTTCGGGATCGTTGCGGCGCAAAGCCTCGGCGATCAACCCGGCGAGTTTCGGCATGTCTTTGGCGGTCATACCCCAACGCACCAATTCTGGTGTGCCGATGCGCAGGCCGTTCATATCCCCGTCCGCCCGCGCTTCGATTGGCAACCCGATGCCACATGTCAGAAAGCCCGCACGTCTGAGCACCTTGCTGGCGGTCTGCCCGCCCCCGAGCGGCACAGCATTCAGCGCAAATTGATGCGATGCGGTAAAGCCTTTGCCAGCCCCGAATACGTCAAGCCCATTCGCTGCGAGGTTTTCCGCCAGCGCCTGCGCGGTCTCGATCATTGTTTCGGCATAGGCCGCGCCGAAGTCACGCCAATCCAGAAGGCTCATCGCCAGTGCGGCGGATTTGGCGGCGTCAAAATTCGCAGTCATCCCCGGAAAGGCAATGGCGTCGAGTGTTTCGGCGATCTTCGCATCATTGGTCACGATCAACCCGGAAGGTGGGCCACCCAGCGACTTATATGTGCTCATGGTCATGACGTGCGCGCCTTGTTCGAGTGGGTTGGGCCACTGACCACCGGCAATCATCCCGCATTGGTGGGCTGCATCGAACATCACCCATGCGCCGACCGTGTCTGCGATCTCTCGCACTGTGGCGACGTCATGTGGCCATAGGTTCAGCGATCCGCCCACGGTGATCAGCGCCGGTTTGACGCGTTCTACCATGTCGCGAAGTGCGGTCAGATCCAGAGTGTAGTCCTCCGCATTCACCGGGGCGTCGAAGGTGTGCAGCCCGTATAGCCCGGCGCATCCGCCAGCATGGTGGGTGACGTGGCCTCCGATGCTTGCGGGGGGCGCGATGATCTGCTGGCCGGGTTTTGTCAAAGCCATGAAGGTGTAGAGATTTGCCATCGCGCCCGACGCAACCCGGATTTCAGCGAATTTTGCGCCAAAGACCTCGGCGGCCAGTTCTGCCGCGATCACTTCGACTTCTTCGATTGCCTCCAGACCGGTTTCATATTTATCGCCCGGATGTCCCAGCGATGGTCGCACGCCCATGCCCGAAGCCAGCAAGGCTTCGGCCCGAGGATTCATCACATTGGTCGCGGGATTGAGGTTGAAACACTCCTGTTCATGAATGGCGCGCGAACGGTCAGCCAAATGGGCGATGCGCTTTGCGATATCGTGTGCAGCGGACGTGCTGGCCGTTTCGGCATAAGCGAGCGACATCTCATCGCTGTGTGGCGGTAACCAGGAACGTGGGGCAAGCGCAGTCATAGGGGCCTCCTAGTGTGGTGTTCTGAGCTTGATTGAAAAGGATTGGCAGAAGTCACGCAAACCAGTATTCATGAAATCTACCCTTAGAAAAACTAAAGTTAACTATGGCTGTTGATCCGCCCCGCCCAAAGCCGCCGCCCTTGACCGCACTCAGGGCGTTCGAAGCCGCCGCGCGTTTGGGTAAGTTTTCCAGCGCCGCAGATGAATTGGCGGTGACCTCGGGGGCCGTATCGCAGCAAGTGCGCATTCTTGAGGACTGGGCGGGTGTAAAGCTGTTTGATCGAAAGGCACAGGGCGTCGTTCTGACCGCATCGGGGGCGCGCATCCTGCCGCTGTTGTCGAACAGCTTTGACACCTTGGGACAGGTCACACAGGTCTTGCAGGATGAAGCGGGGCGCCACATGCGGATTGCGGCGTTGCCAGCGATTGCGCAGCTTTGGTTGGCGCCGCGTTTGCCAGCTTTGCGCCATGCTGTTCCGGGCCGTGAGGTTTCGGTCACGGCACTGGAACAACCGCCCAACCTGCTCCGCGAACCTTTTAGCTGTGCGTTGTTTCTTTTGCCGAACGGGCGGGGGCTATCGTTGGAAGAAGACATCTTGCTGCCAGTTTGCGCTCCGGCTCTGGCAGGATCACTCAAACAGCCCGATGATCTTCTGGCGTTGCCATGGTTGATTGACACGTCGTGGGGTGCAGACTGGCAGACTTGGCTTGCCGGGGTGGGGCTGAAAGCACCGGATCGCCCCAAAGGGCCACAGTTCTCTCTGTATTCCATCGCTGTTCAAGAAGCGCTCGCAGGCGTTGGGGTTCTTATGGCGCACAAAGTGCTGGTGCAAAGATATCTGGAGACGGGAGAATTGGTCGCGCCTTTTGATTTGCCGGTAAAAACCGGCAAATCACTGGCGTTGCTGACACCAAATGGGCTGACACGTAAATCGCGCGATCAAGTGGCGGCGCTCTTGACCGATACAGCGATCAAGGATTGGACTTAGCTTGGAAATGCAGCTTCGAGCGCAATTTCCACCATTTCGCCAAAGGACCGTTCCCGGTCTTCCGATGGCAAAGCCTCGTGTGTGACCAGATGATCAGAAACAGTCAAAACAGCCAAAGCACGCACGCCATAGCGCGCGGCAAGAATATAAAGCTCCGCCGCCTCCATTTCGACACCCAGAATGCCATGACGCATCATTTGTTCATTCAGATCAGGGCGTTCGTCATAAAAAACGTCTGATGAATAAATGCCGCCGACGTGGTGCGTGATACCGCGTGCAGAGGCTGCATCGGCAGCTGACCGCAGAAGGCCATAATCGGCGCAGGGTGCAAAATTGAGTTCCCGGAAGATGCCGCGCGATGGTGTCGAAAGCGTCGAAGCCGTCATCGCAAGGATTACATCGCGAATCCCGACCATGTCCTGCATACCGCCACATGAGCCAATCCGGATCAGTGTTTTGGCACCGTAGTCGCGGATCAACTCATTGGCATAGATGGACAGGCTGGGCATGCCCATGCCGCTTCCATGGATGGTGACCGGATTCCCTTTATAGGTTCCGGTAAAGCCCAACATCCCACGCACGCGGTTCACGCACTTTGCGTCGTCGAGAAAGGTATTGGCCGCCCATTCCGCCCGCAGCGGATCGCCGGGCATAAGAACTGTTTCTGCGATTTGCCCGGGTTCTGCGCCGATGTGGATTGTCATTTTAAAGTGCGAGGTCCTCTAGTGATTTGCCGGATTTCAGCGCCTCAACAACCCAATTGGGTTTGCGGCCCCGACCAGTCCAAGTTTGCGATGCATCCGCAGGATTTGCAAACTTTGGTGCGCCCTTGGAGCCTTTGACTGTTGCACCCATAACCTCATCCAACGAGAAACCAAACTCTTTGGCTGCTTTTTCCGCAGCACGCTTTGCTTCGGCTTTGCGACGGGCGTCTACTGATTTCAGCGCTTTTTCCGCGTCCTTGATCAGTTTTTGCAGTTCGTCACGCGACAGTGTTTCCAGATCGATATTCATTTGTCTTCTCCTGCTGAACTCTATTGGTGTTCGGTGCCTGAGCAAAAAACATCAAGCCATCATTTTGTGAAAAGCGTGATTTAAAAACCGAAACAAAGGAACATACGCGCAATAAGTGACGCCAATTCGCGTGAATAAACGCGCTAAGGTTTAACGTCGTATTAATCGGTCAATTTAGGAAAGAGTAGACGATGTCAGGCCAAATGAAAATGGCACCGGAGACCGGTGCCATCTGGCTTGCGACATCAATCGGTTGCCGGGCTTATTCGGCGGCAACGGCCTTTGGATCGACCAGTGTCACGATGTCTTTCATGATCATGTTCAGCTCAAAGTCTTTTGGTGTGTAGACTTTGGCAACGCCCATGGCCCGCAGACGGGTGGCGTCTTCTTCGGGAATAATGCCGCCGACAATCAATGGAATATGCCCAAGGCCCGTTTCACGCATACGGGTTACAACATCCTCGACGAGGGGGATGTGGCTTCCGGAGAGGATGGAAAGCCCGATCACATGCGCGCCGTTTTGCGCGGCCTCAATAATCTGCTCAGGGGTCAGGCGAATGCCCTCATAGTCGATCTCCATTCCGCAATCGCGGGCCCGGAAAGCAATTTGCTCGGCGCCATTGGAGTGCCCATCAAGACCCGGCTTGCCGACAAGGAAGCGCAATCGCTTGCCAAGACGATCCGAAACGGCATCCACTGCCGCGCGAATGTCATCGAGTCCTTCAGTCTTGTTGCTTGGCGAAGACGAAACGCCCGTTGGTGCGCGGTACTCGCCGTGAATGGCGCGCATTTCGCCCGCCCACTCTCCTGTGGTCACGCCGGCCTTGGCGCAGGCGATTGACGCGGGCATGACATTTTCACCCGCTTTCGCTGCGGCGCGCAATGCTTCGAGTGCCGATTCTACGGCCTCTGCGTCGCGTTCGGATTTCCATTCGTTCAGGCGCAGGATTTGTTCCTGCTCGACCGCGGGATCGACAACCATGATGCCACCGTCTTCACCGACCAGCGGGCTCTGCTCACCTTCAGTCCAGCGGTTAACGCCGACAACAACCGTTTCATTGCGTTCGATGCGGCCAAGGCGTTCCGCGTTGGATTCAACGAGGCGGCCCTTCATGTATTCGATCGACCCGATGGCGCCGCCCATGGAGCCGATGTTGGCCAATTCAGCGCGTGCGCCATCCTTTAGCGCTTCGACTTTGCGATCCACGGCGGGGTTGCCATCAAAGAGGTCTTCGTATTCCAGCAGATCGGTTTCATAAGCCAGGATCTGTTGCATGCGCATGGACCATTGCTGATCCCATGGGCGGGGCAGGCCCAGTGCTTCGTTCCAGGCAGGAAGCTGTACAGCACGGGCGCGCGCGCGTTTGGACAAGGTCACAGCCAGCATTTCGATCAGGATGCGGTAGACGTTATTTTCCGGTTGCTGTTCGGTCAGGCCAAGCGAGTTCACCTGAACACCATAGCGGAAACGGCGGAATTTCGGGTTTTCGACGCCGTAACGCTCTTGCAGGATTTCATCCCACAGATCGACAAAGGCACGCATCTTGCACATTTCGGTGACGAAACGGATGCCCGCATTCACAAAGAAAGAGATACGTCCGCACAGCGCCGGGAAATCTTCTGGATCGACACGTGGCTGGAGTTCATCCAGCACGGCACAGGCCGTGGCCAAGGCAAAGGCAAGTTCTTGTTCGGGCGTCGCGCCGGCTTCTTGCAGGTGATAGGAACACACGTTCATCGGGTTCCACTTTGGAACGTTTTTGTAGCAGTATTCGGCCACGTCGCCGATCATCTTGAGCGATGGTTTCGGTGGGCAAATATAGGTGCCGCGCGAAAGGTATTCCTTGATCAGGTCGTTTTGCACCGTGCCCTGAAGTTTGGACACGTCCGCGCCCTGTTCCTCGGCCACGGCGATGTACAGTGACAGCAACCAAGGCGCGGTTGCATTGATCGTCATGGACGTGTTCATCTGTTCGAGCGGAATCTGATCGAACAGCGTGCGCATGTCGCCCAGATGGCAGACCGGAACGCCCACCTTGCCGACTTCGCCGCGTGCCAGAATGTGGTCGCTGTCATAGCCCGTTTGCGTGGGCAGATCGAAGGCCACCGAAAGACCAGTCTGGCCCTTGGCGAGGTTGCCACGATATAGCGCATTCGAAGCTTTGGCCGTGCTGTGCCCGGCATATGTCCGGATCAGCCATGGGCGATCCTTGGCAGGGGTTTCGGCTGTCTGGGCGGCTTTCTGTTCGGTCATGAAGGTCTCCGTCCACGAGAATCATTGGGTCGCAATCATGTTGCGTTGTGGCGAGTTATTGCGAAATATTATGTCGCTGTCAATTCGCCGCGCTGCAGCGTGAGCAGGTGCAGCATAAACGCAACCCTGTTTTCATGACAGTGTTTTGCGTGCGCGGATCGTCACGTCATGGCAACAGACTATACAGACGAACCCTTGCAGTGGGTCACTTGGTCGTTCACGGTGGCCCGATGACCGCACCTGTGACGCTTCCTCTATGGTTTTTTGTACTGATCGTGCTTTTCGCGGCGGTCACTTTTGCCTCTCATTTTCTGTTTCCCTCTGTGCGCTGGTTTTTCCGGCGGCGGATGCAAAAGGCCGTGGACCGGCTGAACGAACGGCTTGATCGTCCGATTGAACCCTTTCGTCTGCTGCGCCGCTACGATCTGATTCAGCGCATTCTGTATGATCCTGAGGTCACTCAGGCGATTGTGGATCACGCCAAGAAAGAGGGCATTCGAGAGGACGTCGCCTTTCAGAGGGCGCAGCGCTATGCCAAGGAAATCGTTCCCAGCTTTTCGGCATTTGCCTATTTCGGCTGGGGTGTTCGACTGGCGCGCTGGTTGTCCAATGCGCTTTACCGGGTTCGGCTGGCGCATCACGACGAAGAGGCTCTGTCCAAGGTCGATCGTGATGCAACTGTGGTCTTTGTAATGAACCACAGGTCCAATATGGACTACGTGCTGGTCACTCATCTGGCTGCGGATCGTTCGGCCTTGTCTTATGCTGTGGGCGAATGGGCACAGGTATGGCCGCTGTCTGGACTGATCCGAATGATGGGGGCCTACTTCATTCGCAGAAAATCGCGCAACGCCCTCTATCGCATGGTGCTGAGGCGCTATGTGCAGATGTCGACGGCGGGCGGTGTCACGCAGGCCATTTTCCCCGAAGGTGGTCTAAGCCTGAATGGTGCTGTGCAGCCGCCGAAAATGGGTCTGCTGACCTACATGGTCGATGGGCTGGATTTGTCTGAACGCGACGTGGTGTTCGTACCCGTGGCCCTTAACTACGATCGCGTTCTCGAAGACCGAGTTCTGATAGCCGCAGACAAGAAGGGCGGCCGCCGGTTTGACGCGAAGATCAGCCATGTCGCCAAGGCAATCATTCGGCAGCTGTGGCTGCGTGTGACAGGCCGGTTTCATCGGTTCGGATATGCAGCCGTCAGTTTTGGCGCGCCGGTTTCCCTGAGGGACGCGCCCGAACTGGCCGAAGACTCGGAGGCTTTGGCGGAACGTTTGATCGCGCGAATTTCGGCTTTGATTCCAGTGTTGCCAGTCCCATTGATCGCACGTCTTCTGTTGAACGGCGCTGAAACGCGTGCGGACCTTGAAATTGCCTTTTCGGAATTTGCGGAAAAGCTACAGGGCGTTCATATGCATGTCCCGCGCGACAACCGGGACTACGCTGTCGAGGTCGGATTGCGCGCGCTGCTGGAACGGGGCCTGATCACAGAAGACAACGGCAAACTGCGGGTCGTCGAAACGGATGTTCTGCAGTTTTATGCCAATTCCATTGAGCAGGTTCAGACCTGACCGATGCGTTAGCTTTCGGGTTCGACAACAGCCACGATCGGGCCCATCTGGCGGCCCCGATCGTCGCGCCCCAGACGAGGCGCAAAGAGTCTTGATACGTTGCCATCCAGAAAAAGCGCATTGGGCAGTTTCAGGACATCCCGGAAGAACTTGGCGAATTCGTAGAACGTGACAGCGTTGTCCGAAATTGCAAAGACCGCCCGGCGCCCATCGATCGACGTGCCCACAGCGTTGCGAATATGGCGCGACGTGCTGTCAGGCAGAAATCGGGGATGCAGCGCGCCGTCGATCACAAGCATCGGGCCGGATTGCGTTGCATGTGTGCAATCCGGGCGGGACGCCAGATAATCGCGCGTCTCGATAACGTCTGCACGTCTGTCCCGAATGCAAAAGATACCATTGGGCAGCAGACCGAAATTGCCTGGACCGGCATTTGGGATCACACGCATCTGTTCGGCACCGTCTTCGACATAATGTCCGACCGGTGCCCGATCCGGGTGATACATGCCGGCATTCATCGCAAAGGCCAGTTTCTTGTCAAAGGCGCCAAGCATCGTTTCAAGTTCGGAAAAGTGGCCGTACACGATACCGGTTGGGTCAGCCCGGAAAAGGCGCAGTTCCTCGGTCGCCGGGTTGACCTCGCATACAGCATAGCTGTTGCCACTGTGTTCCAGCGTTTCGCATTCGACAGCCTTTGCAGCCTGTGGGCTGAGCCAAAGAACGCCGCAGAGCGCAAGGCTGATGGCTGCGCAGCGCAAGAGGCTAGCTCTCCAGATCGCGGCGCACCGCGTCCTGACTGAGCAACCGCCGCGTTTCATCCATGCGGTCAAATGTTTCGTCGAGACGGAACCGAAGCTGCGGCGTGTGCTTAAGGGTCAAACCGCGCGAAATCGCGCGGCGCATTTCTCCGCGATTGCGGTGCAACAGGTCGAACATGTCCTCCTGCCCTTTGCCGCCCAGCGGGACCAGATAGACTGTCGCGATCTGCAAATCAGGGGAAACCGTGACTTCGCTGACCGTCAGATTCAATCTGTTCAGATCGGGATCGTGGATATCGCCACGCATCAGTGTTTCCGACAACTGCCTGCGGATAAGCTCGCCTACGCGGAGCTGCCTTTGACCGGGGCCGCGCCCCTCTTTTGAGTGTTTGCCTGCCATGGCCCAGATGTACGCATATCGCAGGGCTTTGCCAAGCGGCGCAACGCAGGTTATGCAAGCGCGAATAAGCAAGGGAGTGCCGAGACATGAGCGATCTGCCGGGTGTGGTGGTTACAGGCGTATCAGGCCGTATGGGTCAGATGCTGGTGCGTGAGATTCTGGCGCATGACGGCATGCGGTTGGTCGGCGCTCTTGAACGGGCCGGACACGATTGGGTCGGGCGCGATCTGGGGCAATGTATGGGCGGCGTGGAGCTGGGTGTTGTGGTCGAAGACGACCCACTCGAAGTTTTTGCGCGCGCGCAGGCAGTGATTGATTTCACCGCACCGGCCGCAACGGTGGCCTTTTCCGAACTGGCGGCACAGGCTCGCGCGGTTCACGTGATTGGAACCACTGGGCTGTCGGACGATGACATTGCGGCCATCGACCGTGCAGCGCGCCATGCGGTGATTGTCCGGGCTGGCAATATGTCTCTGGGCGTTAATCTTCTGACGCAGGTCACGAAACAGGTTGCGGCCGCTTTGGACGAAGATTGGGATATCGAGATCATTGAGGCCCATCATCATCACAAGGTGGATGCCCCGTCCGGTACGGCTCTCATGCTAGGCGAAGCTGCTGCCGAAGGGCGCGGCGTTGCGCTTGATGATGTGTCTGACCGGGGCCGGGACGGGATCACTGGCGCGCGTAAACGTGGTGATATCGGCTTTCATGCAGTGCGCGGTGGCGACATTGTGGGTGAGCATGAGGTGCTGTTTGCCGCTGCTGGGGAGCGCATCGCCATCAAGCATATCGCCTCTGATCGGGCATTGTTTGCCCGCGGTGCATTGAAGGCCGCGCTGTGGGGCCAGGACAAAGGTCCCGGCGCCTATGACATGCTGGACGTTTTGGGCCTCAAGGCGACCTGAACATCACGACCAGCGGAAAGTTGCACAGCGCACAGTTCGGGCTGATCTTTGTTTGATCTAAATTTTTCCGCCCTACGTATCTTTTCACGACAAACATGCATGCCGTGGGGTGACGATGATGCGCGGAACAATTTCAGTTGCTGGGGTCCTGCTGGGGCTGGTTTTGGCCGGCCCCGCCGTTGCTGAATTTTCCAAGGTGTCGGATCGCGCGTCTTTTGTTCAACTGGTACAGGGCAAAACGTTGACTCGCCCTCTGGTCAAACTGCGGGTTGCCCCGGATGGCAGCATTAGCGGCAAAGGGGCACGCTGGGACGTGACGGGCAACTGGCGTTGGCAAAACGGTTACTTCTGCCGGGACTTGAATTGGGGCGGCGATGAACTTGGTTACAATTGTCAGGAAGTGCGGGCAAATGGTAATCGCATCCGGTTCACATCGGATCAGGGCAATGGCGACTCGGCTGATTTCAAGCTTAGATAAGTATACCCGAAACGCGCCTCAGAAATCGATCGCGATGCCCTTCTTTTCCCAATCACCATAGCGGACAGGCTCTGGCCCATCGCGCCCGCCCAGCTCTTTGGGGGCAGGGTTTGTTTCGGATTCAGCCTCCAGCTTTGCACGCCGTTCTGCCGCCTCGGCAAGGGCACGTTGCGCTGCTGGGGGCAATTCACGGTTCGGGTCTTGTGTATCGTTGTCCATCGCGGCTTTCCTAAGCTCTGTCCCGCTGATATACGCCGCTGCGCTGTTTGAGCAAGCTTTTGCCGCGTGCCCTCTGGGGCCATCAACTTCTGGAGCCTACATGTCCAATCGCTACAGCCCGGCCCGCAAGGCGGCCGTCGATCTATTGGGCTTGGTCTTGAACGATGCCAAACGTTTGGGCGAGGCGGCGTCCAAGCTGAACGAATTGGCCCCGGCTGACCGCGCCGCCGCACTACGACTTGCGGCTGATACCCTGCGGGGGCTTGAGCGTGCAGACAGATTGCTTAAGCCGCATTTGCGCAAAGCGCCCGCTGGACGGGTCATGAATATTCTGAGGCTGGGAGCGGTTGAACTGGCCACGGGCGGCGCGGCGCATGGTGTCGTTAATGACTGCGTAAATATTGCCGCGGCAGGCAAGCGAACCGCCGGGATGCGCGGGCTGATCAATGCGGTTCTGCGCAAATTGGCAGCAGAGGCCCCGGAAAAATGGCAGGTGCTGCGAGTTCCTCGGTTGCCCAAATGGCTGCGCGGTCCCTTGGTGGACGCTTGGGGCAGCGACGCAGTCACCGCTATGGAGGCGGCGCATTTTTCAGGCGCACCACTGGATATCTCCGCCAAACACGATCCCGCGGCAGTGGCTGAAGCGCTGGGCGGAACGCTCCTGCCAACCGGTACAATCCGCTTGATGGATGCGGGGCAGGTGACGGCTTTGCCGGGGTTTGAGGCAGGCGATTGGTGGGTGCAGGACGCCGCTGCGGCAATGCCCGCGCGTCTTTTGGGTGATGTCAGAGGCCAGAGCGTACTGGATCTTTGTGCAGCACCGGGTGGCAAGACACTTCAGTTGGCGGCGGCTGGCGCTGAGGTCACGGCGCTTGATTTGTCGGCGGCGCGTTTGGCCCGCGTCGAAGAAAACCTATCGCGCACCGGACTTCGGGCCAAACTGGTCGAAGGAGATGCGCTGGAGCACAGCGGCCAATACGATGCCGTTTTGTTGGACGCGCCCTGTTCGGCAACCGGCACAATCCGGCGGCATCCAGATTTGCCGCATATTCAGTTGGGTGAAAAAATCGGCGCCCTTATTGAACTGCAGGCCGCGATGCTGGCCCATGCCATAACTCTGGTCAAACCCGGTGGGCGGCTGGTTTTTGCCACGTGCTCGCTCTTGCCGGACGAGGGCGAATGCCACATCGAAGATATGCTTGCCGTGCATCCGGAGCTTGCGCTTTTGAAGCCGGAAAGTGCTGGAATTGAAGCGACTTGGCTGGCGCCGGACGGTGGGCTGCGTCTGCGTCCTGATTATTGGTCTGATAAGGGCGGGATGGACGGTTTCTACATGGCGGCTTTGCAAAAGGCCTGATTCACACAAGCCTAATGACTTGGCACGCCAGTCGCGCTATTGTGTGCGCAACAAAAGCGGGAAACACCGCATAGGGCAGAGCAGCCCACACAACAGTTTTGGGCAGGACAAGGTCAGTCATATGGATCGGGTGCAGCATTTGCGTGCGAAACAGGCGCGGTTGATGAACCGTTTCCATGCGCGTATCGCGGCGCGTGCCCGGGCTGCGACGGGGTTTGTTTCCCAGCCCGAACCAAGAACCATTGGCTATTTTGCGCGCGGACGACAATTGGTTGCCGGCAACTTGATGTTCTCGGGGCATCTGGTCGAAGCCAAGGACGCGATGATCTGGGATTTGCCGCATCCTTCGGCTGACTACGCCGAAGAAATCCATGGCTTTGCATGGCTCGATGATCTGGCCGCGGTCGGTGATACAAAGGCCCGCGAATTGGCGCAGGGCTGGTTATGGGGCTGGATCGACCGCTACGGGCGTGGTCAGGGTGTGGGCTGGACCCCCGAGTTGACCGGGCGCCGTGTCATTCGCTGGATTCACCATGCACTGTTTGTGCTGCGTGGCCGGACGCCGGAACAATCGGAACAGTTTTACAAGGCCTTGGCGGCGCAGACGCAATTCCTCGCGCGGCGCGGGCAAAAGGCGATGCCGGGGCTGCCCAAGTTTGAGGCGCTGACCGGCTTGCTTTATGCCTCATTGTCGATCCAGGGCATGGAGGGGCACACGGCCGCTGCGCAATCCGGTCTTGAGGCCGAATGCGCCCGTCAGATCGACAGCCAGGGCGGTATCCCGACCCGCAATCCAGAAGAGTTGCTGGAAGTCTTTACTTTGCTGACCTGGGCGCAGGCGGCGCTCGAAGAGGCGGGCAAGGAACCGGGTGCCGGTTTGGTTGATGCGATTGCACGCATCGCACCGACGCTGCGCACTTTGCGGCATGCGGATGGTGGTCTTGCCCGGTTCCATGGCGGCGGCCGGGGTTTGGATGGTCGTCTGGATCAGGCTCTGGCCGCGTCTCGCAGCAAGAAGCGGCAGGTCAAGGGGTTGGCGATGGGTTATGCCCGTCTGTCCGCAGGACGGACCTCTGTTCTGATCGACGCGGCCGCGCCGCCAAAGGGACGTGCTTCGATCCAATCTCACGCCTCGACGCTGGCATTCGAAGTGACATCGGGTCGTCGCCCGCTGATCGTGAATTGCGGGTCCGGCCAGACCTTTGGTTCCGAATGGCGTCGGGCCGGGCGGGCTACACCGTCTCATTCCGCGCTGTGTCTCGAAGGGTTTTCCAGCGCGCGCTTGACCACTTCGCGATGGGTTGGTCTGGCCGAGCACGAACTGCTCGAAGACGGCCCCAAAGAAGTTCCGGTCGAATTGCAGCACCTTGCCGATGGTTACCGCTTTGAGGGTGGGCATGATGGCTACGTGCGGGAACAAGGCCTGACACATGCACGCAGTCTGAAGCTCAGTCTCGATGGCCGTTCGCTTGAAGGTGAAGACTATCTGGTCGCGCTCGACAATACCGACAAGAAACGGTTCGACAAAGCCATGGATGGCGTGAGGCTGGCCGGCTTGCCGTTCCAGATTCATTTTCATCTGCACCCAGAAGTTGATGTTGCGCTCGACATGGGCGGTGCTGCCGTCTCGATGGCGCTGCGATCTGGCGAAATCTGGGTTCTGCGCTCGAGCGGTGCCGCGGAAATGACCATTGAGCCGTCCGTTTACCTCGAAAAAGGGCGACTCCAGCCACGCGCGACAAAACAGGTTGTTCTATCTGGGCGCGCGATGAAGTATGCGACGCGCGTCCGCTGGTCTTTGGCTAAGGCGCATGAAACGGCTGTTGCTGTTCGTGACCTGTCCCGGGATGAGGCGGATCTGATGATCTGAACCACCTCGGGAGCTCCGACATGCAAGACCTCGCCCCAATGCGCCGCGCGCTGATTTCCGTATCCGACAAGACTGGCCTGATCGACTTGGCCGCGGCATTGGTTGAACGGGGGGTCGAAATTCTGTCAACGGGTGGATCCGCCAAGGCCCTGCGCGACGCAGGCATCGATGTACGCGATGTGTCTGATGTTACAGGCTTTCCAGAGATGATGGACGGGCGGGTTAAGACCTTGCACCCCAAAGTGCACGGCGGTCTTCTGGCGCTGCGCGACAACGATGATCATGTTGCCGCTATGGAAGCGCATGACATCGGGGCAATCGATCTGCTGGTGGTGAACCTCTACCCATTCGAAGAAACCGTCGCCAAGGGCGCCGACTACGACACCTGCATCGAAAATATCGACATCGGTGGCCCGGCCATGATTCGGGCGGCTGCCAAAAACCATGCTTTCGTGAACGTTATCGTGGACATCGCGGATTACACGGCGCTGCTGCATGAATTGGATCAGAACGGCGGGCAGACCTCTTTTCAGTTCCGCCGCCGTCTCGCGCAGATCGCCTATGCCCGCACGGGTGCCTATGACGCAGCCGTAAGCACCTGGATGGCAGATGCCATGGAAGAACAGAACCCACGTCGACGCGCTTTTGCCGGGCATTTGGCCCAGCCCTTGCGCTATGGCGAGAACCCGCATCAGCGCGCCGCATTCTATGTCGACGGCTCCAACCGGCCGGGCGTGGCGACTGCCGAACAGCTGCAGGGCAAGGAACTGTCCTACAACAATATCAATGACACGGATGCCGCGTTTGAGCTGGTCAGCGAGTTCGATCCGGCTGACGGCCCGGCCTGCGCGATCATCAAGCACGCCAACCCTTGTGGCGTCGCGCGCGGTGCCAGCTTGCAAGACGCCTACCAAAAGGCATTCGACTGTGACCGCACCTCTGCTTTTGGCGGGATTGTGGCCTTGAACCAGCGTCTGGACAAAGCAACCGCAGAACAGATCGTCGAGATTTTCACCGAGGTGGTTATTGCGCCGGGTGCAGATGACGATGCGATTGCTGTTTTCGCCGCCAAAAAGAACCTGCGCCTGTTGACGACCACAGGTCTGGCAAACACGCGCGAAACCGGGCTGGCCTATCGTCAGGTGTCTGGCGGTATGCTGGTACAGGACCGCGACAGCGGCTTTATCGGGATGGATGACCTGAAAGTCGTTACCAAGAAGGCACCAACGGATGCGCAAATGCGCGATCTGCTGTTTGCATGGAAGGTGGCCAAGCACGTCAAGTCCAACGCGATTGTCTACGTCAATGGCGGCGCGACGGTTGGTGTCGGTGCTGGTCAGATGAGCCGTGTGGACAGCGCACTGATCGCCGCCAAGAAAGCAGAGCGCATGGCCGAAGCCATGGGTCTTGACGCGCCGTTGACCCAAGGGTCTGCAGTGGCCTCTGACGCCTTCTTCCCATTTGCGGACGGATTGATGGAAGCTGCAGGCGCGGGCGCGTCTTGCGTGATCCAGCCTGGCGGTTCGATGCGTGATGACGAAGTGATCGCCGCCGCTGACGAGGCTGGACTGGCCATGGTCTTTACAGGAATGCGCCACTTTCGGCATTGATCCGCCAATTGGCCGCTGTCCCTTACGTCAACCGCGTGAGGGGCAGTTGTGCAACGTGTGGGTGTAGTTTAGTTTTCAGATGGTCCGGGGCCGTGGTTGGCGCTTGTTAGTGGCACGTTTTGGTAGGCGGTTGACACAAATAGCTTCTTTTACTGTGATCGGTCGTTTTTTATGACCTAGAAAACGACAATGAGGCGAGCGGTGTCTGCAAGAAAATCCAAATCCAGCGGTGGCGCGATGCGAACGGTTTGGTTGTGGACGGCCGTCATCTTCGTTCTGGATCAGCTGTCCAAAATTTGGGTCGTGCACGTCATGGACCTGGCGACCAAACTGTCGATTGACGTGTGGCCACCTTTCCTTAATTTCCGGATGGCCTGGAACTATGGGATCAACTTCGGTCTGTTGGCTGGAGATGCACCAGCGACGCGTTGGATTTTGATATCGGTGGCGATCGGCATTGTGCTGTTTGTGCTGGTCTGGATGCGACGGGACCCTCCGGGCCGCGCGGGTCTGGTATTTGCCGGACTTCTGATAGGCGGGGCACTGGGCAATGTTGTTGACCGATTGCTTTATGGGGCTGTGGCCGATTTCCTGAACATGTCCTGCTGCGGTTTCGACAACCCGTTTGCATTCAATGTGGCCGATATCGCGATCTTCGTCGGGGCAATCGGCCTCGCGTTGTTTCCGGGTAGCAAAAACGCCTCGTGACGCCGCCATTTAGATGCGCTAAACCGGGTTCAACTAAACTTGGAGGGTTGCGATGCGTCGTGCGCATCTGGTGGCGGGCTTGGCCCTTGTAGGGCTGACAGCGTGTAGCGGAGAAGGCCGGGACATTACCCTGCATGATCTTCGCACGAACTCGGGCAAGCCCGAGGAATTCTCGATTGTTCCCAATAAACCCTTGGAACAACCGGAAAACTATCGCGAATTGCCACCACCCACACCGGGCGGGTCCAATCGCACGGATCAAACACCGTTGAAAGATGCCGTGGCGCTTCTGGGTGGGAACCCATCGCGACTGGATGCTGGCGATGGCGTGCCGCGCGGAGATGGTGCAATCATCAATCAGGCGAGCCGTTTTGGTCGTGATCCCGGCATTCGGCAGGAACTTGCCGCTGAAGATCTGGCATTCCGAAAGCGCAACTCGCTGTTTACTTGGTCCCTCGTGCCGCAGGATGACTACAAGCGCGCTTACCGCCGTCAGGCGCTCGACCCGTATGCATGGCTGGAGCGGTTCCGCCGCGCCGGAGCGCGCACACCGTCGGCCCCGCCTGAGTAATTCAGGGTATTCCTTGGGCGCAGGCCCAGAGGCTATTCTCACATAACCGTCACAGCGGCTTGAACTACGCCGGGTTAGGCGTACCTTCCTGTCACAGTCATTGATAGGGAGTGATCATGCGCAGACTTGCCCTTTGTTTCGTCTTTGGAGCCTTGGCGGCAATGCCCGCCCGCGCACAAGGCATCGATGATGCCGTCACCAGTTTCGAACTGGACAATGGGATGGAGGTCGTCGTGATTGAAGACCATCGTGCGCCCGCGGTTGTGCACATGGTCTGGTATCGCGCCGGTTCAGCTGACGAGCCGCGTGGCAGTTCCGGGGTCGCGCATTTCCTTGAACATCTTTTGTTTAAAGGCACCGAAAAGCTGGAGCCGGGCGAGTTTTCCAAGGTCGTTGCCGCCAATGGCGGAACGGACAATGCATTCACCAGCTTTGACTATACCGGATACTTCCAGCGGATTGCCGCAGATCGTCTTGGGTTGATGATGGAGATGGAGGCTGACCGCATGGTCAATCTTCAGCTGGGTGAAGAGGACATTCTGACAGAGCGTGAAGTCATCATCGAAGAACGCAATCAGCGAGTCGAAAACGATCCGGGCGGGTTGATGAATGAACAGCGTCGCGCGGCTCTCTATCTGAACCATCCTTACGGCACACCGATCATCGGTTGGCGCCACGAGATGGAAACGCTCGATCTGGAACAGGCACTGACGTTTTACGAACACCACTACGCGCCGAACAATGCGATTCTGATCGTGGCCGGCGATGTGACACCGCAAGAGGTGCGCAGCCTTGCCGAAACGCACTATGGCCCAATCCCGGCGAACCCAGATTTGCAAGCGCGCGAGCGCGTGAAAGAACCACGCCACATGGCTGAGCGGCGCATTGTGATGCGCGACCCGCGCGTTGCCCAACCTTATGTCATCCGCAACTATCTTGCCCCCGAACGGGATCCGGGCGCGCAGGAAAAGGCTGCGGCCTTGACGATGCTGGCGCAGGTACTGGGCGGTGGTCAGACGTCTGTTCTGGTTCAGAAACTGCAATTTGAGACGCAAAAGTCCGTCTATGCCAGCGCCTTCTATGATGGCACGTCGCTGGATGACACGACGTTTGGGCTGATCATTGTACCGGCGCAGGGCGTTTCTCTCGAAGAGGCAGAGGCGGCGCTGGATCAAGCCGTCGCCGAATTTCTGGACGAGGGCGTAGACGCGGACCAATTGGAACGGATCAAGTTCCAGCTAAGAGCCCAGCAGGTCTATGCCCGCGACAGCGCCAACCAATTGGCGCGCCGCTATGGTGAAGCGCTCACAACAGGTTTGCGGGTTGAAGACATTCAGGCTTGGCCAGATGTTCTGCAGGCCGTCACAGAAGACGATATTCTGGAAGCTGCGCGCTCTGTGCTCAATCGCAATGCATCGGTGACCGGCTATCTCATGGATGCCGAGGAGGTGACCCAATGATCCGTTTCATGCCCCGCCTTTTGCTGACGGCGACATTCGTATTCGGCGCCTTTGCAGCCAAGGCTGAAATTTCCATTCAGGAAGTGACCAGCCCCGGCGGTTTTGAGGCTTGGCTGGTGGAAGAACCTTCCATCCCGTTTGTCGCGCTGGAACTGCGGTTCCGGGGGGGCGGGTCACTGGATTTGCCGGGCAAGCGAGGAGCGACCAATTTGATGGTTGGCTTGCTTGAAGAGGGCGCCGGCGATCTGGATGCTCGCGGCTTTGCCGAGGCCAAGGAATCGATCGCTGCCCGCATCGGATATGACAGCGGGGATGACACGGTTTCGATCTCGGCGCAGTTTCTGACCGAAACGAGGGATGAAGCCGTCGCTTTGCTGCGCGAAACGCTGATAAATCCACGGTTTGACGAAGATGCGATTGAACGGGTGCGTGCACAGGTTCTGTCCGGCATCCGTTCGGACCTGCGCGATCCCAATGCAATTGCTGGCACGGCCTTTGACGCGCTGGTTTTTCAGGATCACCCCTACGGTACGGCACGAGAGGGCACCATTGAAACGGTTAGCGCTCTGACCCGCGACGACATGGTGGCGGCGCACAAGGGTGCGCTGGCCAAAGACAGGGTCTACATCGCAGCCACGGGCGACATTTCGGCAGACGAACTGGGCACCTTGCTGGATGATCTGTTGTCTGACTTGCCGGATACCGGATTGCCGTTTCCAGAGCCTGTCGATGTCGTGACAGAGGCGGGCGTGACAGTGGTGCCGTTCGAAACGCCGCAGTCTGTGGCGTATTTTGGACATGCGGGTCTGGCCCGTGACGATCCTGATTTCTTTGCGGCCTATGTAATGAACGTTGTTTTGGGCGGCGGCGGTTTTGAGGCGCGTCTGATGACTGAGGTCCGTGAAAAGCGCGGCCTGACCTATGGGATCTATTCCTATCTCGTCCCCAAGGATCACGCGGCACTGTTCATCGGCAGTGTGGCATCAGCCAATGATCGTATTGCCGAAGCCATTTCGGTCGTTCAGGAGGAATGGGCGAAAATGGCACGTGATGGTGTGACCCAGGATGAGCTATCGCGCGCAAAGACCTATCTGACCGGCGCTTATCCGCTGCGTTTCGACGGCAATCAGCCGATTGCACGCATTCTGGTTGGGATGCAGATGGACGATCTGGGCACCGACTATGTGACGACACGAAACGCCAAAGTGGAAGCGGTCACACAGGAAGACATTGCACGTGTTGCTGCCAGATTGCTTCAGCCTGACGCCCTGCGCTTTGTTGTGGTGGGTCAGCCGGTAGGTTTGGGCGAAGAGGCGCCCAGCCAGTAACCGCAGTCCTTTCGACATTAAAAAAGGGCGCGGAAACGCGCCCTTTTTTCGTTTCACTGTGTCTGCTGCAATCAGTTGAGCAGGCCTGCATGGCGCAATCCAGCGTCCAGCTTGTCGCGGGTGGATTGGCTGACCGGCAAAAGCGGCGGCCGCACGTCTTCTTCGCACAGACCCAGTTTGGACATGGCATATTTCGCACCGCAAAGGCCCGGCTCGGTGAAGATGGCCTGATGCAAGGGCATCAAACGATCCTGCAGTTGCAATGCTGTCGCATAGTCGCCAGCAAGGCAGGCTTCCTGCATTTGCGAGCAAAGCTTGGGTGCAACGTTGGCCGTGACCGAAATCATGCCAACACCGCCCTGTGCGTTGAAGCCATGCGCAGTCGCATCCTCGCCGGACACCTGAATGAAGTCCGTCCCACATGTGATCCGCTGCTGGCAGACGCGGGCCAGATCACCGGTCGCGTCCTTGACGCCGATGATGCGGTCCAGCTCGGCCAGTTTGCCCATGGTTTCGGGCGTCATGTCCACGACGGAACGGCCCGGGATGTTATAGATCACGATGGGCAGGTCGCAGCATTCGTTTAGCATTGTGAAATGCGCAATCAGCCCGTCCTGAGTCGGCTTGTTGTAGTAGGGCGTAACAACCAGCGCCGCCGTGGCGCCGACTTTGTGCGCATGCTGCATAAAGCGCATCGACTCGGCTGTGTTGTTCGATCCGGCCCCGGCTACAACAGGCACGCGTCCCGCGGCAGCTTCGACCACACATTCGATTACGGCTTCATGTTCAGCATGGGTCAAGGTGGGGCTTTCGCCGGTGGTTCCGACCGGAACCAAACCGTGAGAGCCTTCGGCGATATGCCACTCGACCAAACGTTTGAGCGTGTCAAAATCCACTGCGCCGTCCTTGAACGGCGTGACCAGGGCTGGCATTGATCCCTTAAGCATGACACGCTCCTTTGTGTTTGTTCCGTTTTACGTTTCAGGAGGATTTCCGCTTGCCTGCGGGAATGTGATTTGAAGCAGCCCGCGACGGTATTATCCTCAAGGGGCGTCTATTCCTTTTAACGTGAGAAATTGCAAGATATGTCGCGCCTGAGCCTGTCTGTTTTTGCCTTCTCGCTGATTTTCGGCGGCACCTTGGCTTGGTCACAGCCCAAGGAACCGGCCCCTTTGCGCCCTCAGGCGCGTCCTGACACCGTGGCGCAGGCGCAGGCCGCACCGCCCGAACCGCAACCCGCCGCCGTGGCTGAAACCGTGGAAGTCGACCCGAATGCGCCGGGTCAGGCTCTGGCGCGGGCCATGGCATCCATGCGTGCAGGCGATTGGGCCGCAGCACGCTCGGCGGCCCGTGCAGATGGCCAGATCGCAGTGGATATCATTCTTTGGCACGCGCTTCGCGCAGGCCGGGGCGATGCCACCGAAGTTCTGGACTTTCTTGATCGCAACCCCGATTGGCCGGGTTTGCCGTATCTCAAGGAAAAATCCGAAAAGACGGTCGGCGATCTGGAGCCAGAAAAGCTTTTGGCGTTCTTTGACGACACGCGTCCAAAGACCGGGGCCGGGGCACTTGCGCTGGCCCGTGCTCACCTGAAGCAGGGCGATGAAGGCGCCGCCGAGGCAGAAGTGGTTCTGGCATGGCGCACGCTTGCGCTCGACGCGGAAGAGCGCGCTGCTTTTCTGGAGGGCTGGGCCACAGTTCTGAAGCCTCATCACGAGGCCCGTTTGGATATGGCGCTCTGGCGCGGCTGGACAGTCAACGCCGGTGCAATGCTCCCGCTGGTCAGCGACGATTGGCGCCGCCTTGCCGAAGCGCGCATGGGGCTGCGCAATCAAGCGGCCGGGATCGATACCCTGATCGAAGCTGTCCCTCAGACACTGGCAGATCATCCGGGGCTGGCATTTGAACGTTTCCTATGGCGCGCCCGCAAAGGCAGGGTTCAGGGCGCTGTCGATCTATTGCTTGAACGCTCCGCGCGTTTTGAAACCTTGGGCGAGCCATGGGCATGGGCGCGGCAACGCCGTGACCTGGCCCGAGACAAGATGCGTGACGGTGATGTGCTTGAGGCCTACCAGATCGCGTCAGCCCACTTTCTTGTGGATGGCCGCGACTTTGCCGATCTCGAATGGCTTTCCGGGTATCTCGCACTGCGGTTTCTGGATCGTCCTGATCTGGCAATCCAGCATTTTGAGCGGTTCAAAGGCGCCGTGTTTACACCCATTTCACTGGGCCGTGCCGGATATTGGCTGGGCCGGGCGCATGAAGCCTTGGACCAAAAAGATCTGGCTGCGGAACACTACAAGATGGGCGCGCAATATCAGACGTCTTTCTATGGGCTGCTTGCGGCGGAACGTGGCGGTTTCCCAGTCGATACATCTCTGTCCGGTCAGGAGACCTTTGAAGACTGGCGCACTGCAGAATTCACCAAGACCAGTGTTTATCATGCAGCGCTCTTGCTGCTGGCAGCCAACGAACCTGTCTTGGGCGAGCGGTTCATCACGCATCTGGCCGAAACGCAGGACCGCACCGGAATGGGCCAGTTGGGCACAATGCTGCGCGATATGAACCGCCCCCATATTCAGGTCATGCTCGGCAAACGCGCAGCACAGTTCGGGATTGAACTGGCGGAACCCTACTATGCGTTGCACCCGATTATCCTGAAAGGCAGCTACCCGGTCGACAAGGCTCTGGTTCATGCCATCGCCAGACGTGAAAGCGAATTTGATCCCGGGGTTCAGTCCGGCGTTGGGGCGCGGGGCTTTATGCAGTTGATGCCGGGGACGGCCAAGGATGTTTCAGGTTGGCTTGGGATGGAATACAGCCGGACACGCCTGATGACGGATCCGGCGTATAACGCTGTGCTTGGGTCCGAATATCTGGCCAATCTGGCCGAACGCTTTGACGGAAATGTCGTTATGATGTCGGCAGGCTACAATGCGGGGCCCGGCAGGCCTTTGCAGTGGATGGAACGTTTTGGCGATCCGCGGCGGGGGCAGGTGGATGTGGTGGACTTTATCGAGTTCATCCCCTTTGACGAAACCCGCAACTACGTGATGCGGGTTGCAGAAAGCCTACCGGTCTATCGGGCAAGGCTTGGCCGTGATCCGCATCCGATCCCGTTCAGCAAGGAACTGGCAGGCGCGACGTTGAAACGGCTGCGGTAGTGGTCGCGGATTGCGGCTCTAGCCCACCTTGCGGGCACGCCACAGGGTGAACAGGCCAGCCGCTACGATCAGACCCGCCCCCAAAGCGACATTCAGCCGGACGGTTTCGCCAAACAGCATGACGCCCATGGCGCTGGCGAACACCAGTTGCAAATAGGCAAATGGCTGAACGGCGCTGGCCTCGGCCACTTCATAGCAGCGGATCAACAAATAGTGGCCGAGCGCGCCGGTTATGCACAAGGTCGCCATCCAGCCCCAATCCGGCGGTGTCATGGGTTCCCAGAACCACAGACCGACCGCGGTGGCCAGAACGGCGCCTGCAACGCCGGTGTAGAAGAACGATGTGGTCGCGCTGTCGACCCGCCCGACGTAGCGCGTCAGCAACCCATAGAGCGCAAACATCAGCGCCGAGACGAGCGGGATGACAGCATAGGGTGAAAACACGCCGCCGGACGGTTGCAGAATGATCAGCACACCAACAAAGCCAACGCCGATGGCCGCCCAGCGTCTCCAGCCGACACGCTCCCCCAGAATTGGCCCCGAAAGTGCCGCGATCAGCAGCGGATAGCACGCGAAGACCGCGTGGCTTTCGACAAGACCCAGATACACAAAGGCCAGAACCATCACGTTGATTTCAGCGGCCAGCAGCAGTCCGCGAAAAATTTGCATTCCGGGCAGTTCCGTCTGCATGGCCGCGCGCAATCCCCCCGGTTTTCGCCCTGCAATTGTCACGACAAATGCAGCGAAGAACCAGTAGCGGACCATCACCACCATCATGACGTTGTATTCACCGGCCAGATGGCGCGACAGACCGTCCTGCACCGCAAAGACAAAGGTCGTTGCCACCATCAGCCAAATGCCCAAGGGCGTGTTCAGTTGCTTTTGATGACCCGTGTTCATGTGTCGGCCTTACGCGCTGTGGTCATGTGGCGCTTGCGGCCAAAGCCCTTTATTCTTTCGACGTCGAACCCTGCATCGGTCAAGGCGCGGCGTACATGCCCGGCAGCGGTATAGGTGGCCGCTGTGCCTGTCGGGGCTGTGTGATCGTAGACCGCCTTCATCAGGTCGTCCCCCCAGAGCTCGGGGTTCTTGGCGGGTGAAAACCCGTCCAGAAACCAAGCGTCCGCTTGTCCAGTCCACGCAGGCAGGGTGTCCCGAGCATCTCCGACCACGAGTGTGAATCGCAAATCGGGCAGTGAAATTTCCCGTGCGCCCACACGCCAGAAACCGGCAAGCTCTTGACCGATGCCAGACAGTTCTTCGAATGCGGATTGCGCGGTGATCATGTCTTCTGGAGGCAAAGGGAAGGCTTCGAAGCTAGTGAAATGCAAAACGCCGGATTGATGGCTCGCCCGCCACGCGCTCAGTGCCGCCAAGAGATTGAGCCCGGTTCCAAACCCGAGTTCCGCGATGTGAAAATCCGGCTTAAAGCGGTTCGGCAGATCGTTTCCCGACAAAAAGACATGCTGCGTTTCAGCGTGGCCGTTTTCTAGCGAGTAGTAGGGATCGTCAAAGCGCTGCGAGACCGGAACCTGCCCATTCCATTCAAGCCCTTTCGCTGGCTGGTGTGTCTCTGGGCTGCTCTGGTCACTCATGCGGTTTGCCTCTACCTAACACAGTGTTGATGGCGATGAGGCGATCCAATGGCAAGTGTCGATGTGACTATACGGGGTGCAGGGGTTTTCGGTCTGTCCGTCGCCTGGGCTTGTGTGCAGCGTGGAGCGCGTGTGCGGGTCGTCGATCCGTATGGTCCCGGTGCCGGGTCATCTGGCGGGATCGTTGGTGCGCTGGCGCCGCATGTGCCTGAAAACTGGAACAGCAAGAAGGCGTTTCAACTGGACAGCCTTTTGATGGCTGAAGGCTTTTGGGCTGCAGTGAAACAGGCATCCGGCATGGATCCCGGTTATGGCCGGACCGGGCGGCTGCAACCTGTTCAGGATGCGGCGGGTCTGGAATTGGCCCGATCCCGCAGCTCTGGCGCTGCGCAACTTTGGAAAGGTCAGGCAATCTGGGAAGTGGTTCAGGTGTCCGACGCGCCGGGCTTTGAACCGGTTAGCCCGTCGGGCTTTTTGATCCGCGATACCCTCAGCGCACGTATGCATCCTCGGCGCGCTTGTGCAGCCTTGGCCGCGGCCTTGCAGGCGCAGGGTGCGCAGATAACCGATACGGCAGAAGATTCAGGAGCGGTGGTCTGGGCCACGGGCTGGCAGGGGCTGCGGGACATGACCGAGGCACTGGGCGGTCGCAAGGTCGGCGATGGCGTAAAAGGGCAGGCGGTGTTGCTTGCCTATGATGCTGGTCCGGATGCACCGCAGCTCTTTGTCGATGGATTGCACATTGTGCCGCACAAGGACGGTACGGTTGCCATCGGGTCCACATCAGAGCGTGAATTTGCAGATCCGATTGCGACCGACGAACAGTGTCAGACCTTGGTAGATCGCGCGCGGGCCGGGTGCCCGGCTTTGCAGGATGCTAAGGTTATCGAACGCTGGGCGGGGGTTCGGCCGCGGGCTCGCAGCCGCGCGCCTGTTCTGGGGCATTGGCCGGGGCGCGCCGGGCACTTTGTCGCCAACGGCGGCTTCAAGATCGGTTTTGGTATGGCCCCAAAGATTGCCGAGGTGATGGCTTCGCTGGTGCTGGATGGGCGCGATGATATCCCCGAAGCATTTGTTCTCGAAAATCAGCTGTAACGAAAAACGCCGCCCGGAAAAGGCGGCGCCAGTTGACGAAAAATCCGACCGATGCGGAGCGTGTCGGCGGCAGCCCCGCTGGTCCTGGTCAGTCGAATTTGCGAGACGGGGCGAGAACCTTGGCTTCACCCATCAGAACCTTCTTGCCATCGACCGAGCAGTGGCAATCCAGCGTGACACGGCGCTTGGCATGATCGATGTCCACGACCTTGACCTCGGCATAGACCATGTCGCCGGGGCGCACGGGGGCAAGGAACTTCAGCGTCTGGCCCATGTAGACCGTGCCATGCCCCGGAAGCTGTTCGCCAATCACAGCCGAAATCAATCCGGCGGTCAGCATGCCATGTGCGATGCGGCCCTCGAAAATGGTGTCCTGAGCGTATTCGTCGTCCATGTGCACCGGATTGCGGTCGGTCGAAACCTGCGCGAACATTTCAATGTCTTCATCGGTGACCTGCTTCATCAGGTAGCGAGACATCCCCATTTCGATGTCTTCGATGCAGATCGTTCCACGCGGCAGGTTGTCCAACATCTCGCCCTCCAGGGTCGGTCATTGAGTAATAAAAGCGCAGCCAGAAAGCCTGACTTGGAATATTATTACTTTGCAGATGCAGCAAAATCAAGGGGAAATTGATCAGCCCAGCGTCCCGATGGAAAAGGTCGGGTTGATCATTTCCTTTTGAATGTAATCAGTTAGCGCGTCAGGATCCGGAGCTTGCGTTGTTTTCGTTTCAACCCGAGCAAGTCCCCCAGTGATGAAAAGGGAATCAATATCTTCGCCCATGGCGCCGCGAATGTCGGTGATTGGCCCATCTCCAATCGCGAGGATAGCGCTGTCAGCAACGTCTTTGCGATGCTCGGCCAGACGGCGCCGCGCCAGATCGTAGATCGGTGGATGCGGTTTGCCGAAATACAGGCTTTCTCCGCCCATCTCGGTATAAAGCTTTGCCAAGGCGCCAGCGCACCATTCCCGTTGCTCGCCGCGGTCCACAACGATGTCAGGGTTGGCACACAGCAGCTTGAGCCCTTTTTGCTTGGCAAACAGAAATTCGGGGCGGTTTACATCCGGGTCGGCGTGCGGATCAAAGGGGCCGCAGCAGACGATGCCCTCGGCCTCTTCCAGTGGAACCTGTGTGATCGGTTCGGGGTCATTCAGCAGCTTGATGGGTTCAAAGAAGGGCAGGTCGTGCTTTTGGCCCATGAACCAGACCTTGTTGCCGACCGCACCGCCAAACATTGCGACGCGTGCGCTGTCACCGGATGTGGCGATATCGTCATACGCTTCTTCGGGCACTTTGAACCGTACCAGCTGTTTGGCGACTTCATGGCGGGACCGGGGGGCATTGGTGACAAGGATCACACAGCCGCCGCGGGCCCGGTATGCTGAAAGCGCCTCAACCGCCGAAGGGATTGCCGTCACCCCATTGTGCACGCATCCCCAAAGATCGACGAACAATGCGCCGTAGCGGTCAGAAATGTCAGAAAGTGCCGAGATGATTTGTGTCATGGGTCATGCCTGTCTTGCGCTTTTGCCCGGACACTAGAGCATCGGCCAAACAATCAAAAGGTGGCCGAGGCCAATGGCGTTGAGCAAATGTCCAAAAGGTTGTTTGCGGGTTTTGTGTCGCAGGGATTGCTGGGCCAGTTTGGCGCCGATCCAGCCACCAGCGGCGGCCCAGAGCAGCAAGACGCGTTCAGGGATGCGCCACCCATTGTGTCGCGCGCGCCGCTTGTCGAACCAGAACAGCCCAAAGGTGCAAAGGCTGGCGAAACCCAGCCAAGCAAGCGCAATGGGCCAGATCATATCCATGGCTCAAACCCAAGCCTCAGCTAAAGGGCGCAACAAAAAAGGGCGGCGCGATGCGCCACCCTTCGATTTCTTGTCTGCTTTTAAAACAGCCATTCAGTCCCATCAGACCTTGAGGTTCGGAATGATCTGCTTTTTGCGGCTCATCACACCGGGCAGAACAACGCTGTCGCCCGAAACCTCAGCGCCAAAGCTCTTGGCTGCAACGGATTTCACCAGATCGTTCGGAACCAGCAGTGTGGCTTCTTCGCGCAGAATATCCACGACAAACAAAAGCACCTGATCAACGCCGTCTTCCTTGGCCACATCAACCATCGAGGCCATCAGGCTGTCCTTTCGGCCCAGCGGCATCTCAGGGGCGGTGGTTTCCAGAACCGAAACGCGGAACTTGGTGCCATCCACTTCGTATTCCTTGGAGTCCATGCGGATCAGTTCGGCATCCGAGAAGGCCGAGACGTCGGATTTGGCCGCGAACATCTGTGCAGCATATTCGCTGATATCAACGCCCAGATCTTCGGCCAGCGCGTGCGCGACGGCTTTGTCTTCCTGCGTGGTGGTCGGGCTGCGGAATTCCAGTGTGTCGGACAGAATGCAGGTCAGCATTGCACCCTTCACGGCCTTTGGAGCCTGCGCCAGATCCTTGCCAATCATCTTCCACATGATCGTGGCCGTGCAGGCCAGCGGCTCGATGCGGATATCGATCGGGCCTTTGGTTTCCAGACCGCCGACCAGTTTGTGGTGATCAATGATGCCACGGATGTCAGCGCCGTTGATGTTGGCAGGCAGTTCCGCGGGGTTGTTGGTGTCGACGATGACAACCGGTGCGTCGTCTTCGACGTCCGTGATGATCTCAGGCTTTTCCAGCCCCCAATGCTGCAGCATGAAGGCCGCTTCGGTGTTGGGCTCACCCAGCAGCACAGGTTTGGCCGCTTCGCCTTTGATTTCGGAAAGATACCAGGCCCAGATGATCGGGCTGCCGGTGCTGTCGGTGTCTGGGCTCTTGTGGCCGAAAACCTGAATGGTCATGTCTGTCCTCGTGCTGAAATAGGCGGTTTGCGCGCCTTCTAGCGCTGCATCGCCGCAAAGCCAAGCCGTGCCGCCTGCGACATGCGCCCGCGCGGCGCTCGGGCTGGCAGAAAGCCGCCTTGCTTCTTCTTTTTGAAAATACGCAAGCGACGGCAGCGCGGCCGTGCCTTGTTTGGCCGCTTTAGCGCGGCATTGGTGTCTGGGCCTTGTTGTAATCGGTCCAGTCAGTGATTTCCGGGTAATACATATCCCGCCATTTACGCACACGCGGGTTCATGATGCGCCGCCAGAGCGGGGGCACCATCGCGGCCATGGTCATCACCGGATAGCCATAGGGCAATTGCGGCGCATCTGCTTCGGTGTAGTTTTGCAACAGCGGAAAGCGCCGGTCCGGTTTGTAATGGTGGTCAGAATGGCGCTGCAGATTGATCAGCAACCAGTTGGACGCCTTGTGCGCTGCATTCCACGAATGGCGGGGCATGACGTGTTCGTATTTGCCGTCGCCTAGATGTTTGCGTGACAGGCCATAGTGCTCGACGTAGTTCACCAGCTCGAGCTGCCAGATTGCGACGCCGGCCTGAATGGCGAAAAAAACCAGCCCGGACCAACCCGCGATGGCAAACGCCAGCAAGAGCAGGACACCCTGCAGAAACCAATAGGTCCAGAACGGATTTGAGCTGTCCCACCATGGCAGGCCCTTGCGCTGCAGCATCGCTTTTTCAGCCTCAAAGCTGGATGTCAGGCTTTCGCGCAGGACACGGGGGTAGAACCGGTGAAATCCTTCGTTGTAACGCGCAGATACCGGATCGCGCGGTGTGCCCACATAGCGATGGTGCACCAAAAGATGTTCTGATCGGAAATGTGAATAGAGCACCATGGCCAGCAGCAGATCACCCAAGCTGCGTTCCAGCTTGTTTTTCTGGTGCATCAATTCGTGGCTGTAGTTGATGCCGATGGTCCCGGTCATGACGCCGGTTCCAAAGAAGACGCCGAACTTCTCCCAGCCGTTCAGATGTCCGGCCTGCGCCACATACCAGATTAGCCCAAAGAGCGAGACAAACTGAAGCGGAACCCATGCGATGGTGATCGCCTTGTACCAAAACAAATCATCTTCAGAGGTTTCCAGGTCCGCATTGTCCAGATTCAGGCCCAACGCGGCGTCGAGCGCCGAAAACAGGTACCATGTTGCCAAGATCGGCAGCAGCACCCACAGCCCACCTTGCACGGCACCGATCCAGACCAGCGGGATCAGGACAAGGGACATCCAGAACGGCAGCGCCTGTTTCAAAGGCGCGAGCTTTTCGGCTGAGATGATGTTTGCGTTGGCCATCTGACTGCTCCGGCTTTTTGCGGTTTATACCCTAGCAAAGCGTCTATCCCAAGTCAGGAGCTGCCACTTTGCGCAAGGTCAAACGCCTTTCTCATCACTGTTGGCAGGTCCGAGGGGCGAAAATCGGGCAGCGCGATGAAATCTCCGCGTTCCGGTGCGCGGTCCATGGGGACAAGTGCGGTTTTGACAGTCAGGCGCAGATGGAAATGCGTGAAGGTATGGCGCGCTTCGGCTTGAACCGTTTTCCACTCTGCCGATATTGGCTCCGCTTCAGTTGGCGGCGTCTCGGTCCACTCGGTTCCGGGCCATCCCAACATGCCGCCAAGAAGTCCTTTGTCTGGCCTGCGTTCCAAGAGCCATGCGCCATCAACGCGGCGGGCCAAATAGGCCGTGCCGACACGGGTTGGTTTGCGTTTCTTGGGTTCTTTGCGGGGCAGGTCTGTAGTGGTTCCGTTCGCAAAGGCACGGCAAGCAGGCCGCCACGGGCATAGCCCACAAGCGGGGTTCTTTGGGGTGCAGATGGTTGCCCCGAGATCCATCACCGCCTGCGCATAGCAGCCCGGTCTTTCATCGGGGGTCAGGGATGCGGCGTATTCTGTCAGGACAGGTTTGCTTTTGGGCAGCGGTTGATGTTCGTCAAACAAGCGGGCCATCACGCGTTCAACATTGCCGTCGACGACGACTTCGGGATGGTCAAAGGCAATGGCTGACACCGCGGCGGCTGTGTAGCGCCCGACACCGGGCAGGGTGAGCAGGCTTGCATGGTCGTCCGGAAAATGGCCGCCGTAGTCTTCAGTAACCGCACGCGCGCATTTGAGCAGGTTGCGGGCGCGGGCGTAGTAACCCAACCCGGCCCATGCTGCCATGACGTCCTCGTCCTTGGCGGCTGCCAGATCACCGACGCTTGGCCAGCGCCGGGTGAATGCCTCAAAGTAGCTTTTGACGGCGGCAACCGTAGTTTGCTGCAACATGATTTCCGACATCCAGACACGATAAGGGTCAGGCCAGACGCCTTTTTGCCGATCAGACGGTGCGACCCGCCACGGCAATGTGCGGGCATGTCGGTCATACCATTCCAGCAAGTCGGCAGCTTTTGGCTGGGTCACGTCTGACATTTCCTTGATCTGGGCGTGATGCGTGCGAATCCGGGCTGACGCGGCGCGTCGCTGCCACTAGAATAGACCGATCGAGAGAGATTCAAGTGATGACCAAGCACCGCAAGACGTCGACTTACGGATTTGCCCGCACCGCGAAACTGGTGCAGGGCCAAATTCGCAATGCGTCGGAAAGCCGAGGGTTTTCTCAATCGCGGGTGCTGACTCATTGGGATGAGATCGCCGGTCCCGAGATTGCTGCGATTTCGCGCCCGGTCGAGGTCAGCTATGGACGCGGCGGCATGGGCGCTACCCTGACAGTGCTGACCACAGGCGCGAATGCGCCGCTTCTGGAAATGCGCAAGGACGTGTTGCGGGAACGGATCAACGGCATTTACGGCTACAACGCGATTGCGCGCTTGCGGATCACCCAGACCGCGGCCACCGGTTTTTCCGAGGGCCGGGTCGACTTCCAGCACCGCAAACCGAAAGCCGGGCCGCGCGAGCCCGCGCCCGAAGTCCGGCAGCAGGCCAAAGTGACCGCGCGGCGCGTTTCAGACGAAGGTTTGCGCACGGCGCTTGAACGTCTTGGTGCAAACGTCATATCCAAAGAACAAAACAGGCGCTGACGCGCAGGCACGAAACAAAAGGAAGTATCCATGAAAGCGATTGTTCCCGCGGGCGTTCTGGCGCTCGTTCTGGCCGGCGGCGGCTACTGGTACATGACCCAGCAGAATGCAGCACCCGAACCTGAACCTGTTGCGCAATCCGAAGATGCAGCGCCTGCCGATGACGCCGCTTCCGACTTTGCCGGCGTTGTCGAAATGGTTCAGGGGAACCCGGACGCGACCGTTGAAGTGATCGAATACGCCTCTTTCACCTGCCCACACTGTGCGAGCTTTCACAGCACAGCCTACAAACAGTTGCGCAGTGATTACATCGACACCGGCAAAATCAAATTCGTCTACCGTGAAGTCTACTTTGACAAATACGGCATGTGGGGATCGTTGATTGCACGCTGCGCAGGCCCTGAGAAGTTCTTTGGCATTGTTGATTTGATCTACAAAGGCCAGAACGAATGGGCCCGCGCTGGCTCGGATGCCGCAATCGCGGATGAGCTGCGCAAGATCGGCCGTCTGGCCGGCATGAGCACGGAGCAGATGGATGCCTGCCTGGCTGACGGTGCCAAACTGGAGCAGCTTGTTGGCTGGTACCAGCAAAACGCAGAACGCGACGATATCAACTCGACCCCATCGTTCGTAATCAATGGTCAGAAGTATTCGAACATGAATTTCTCTGATTTCTCTGCCATTCTGGATGAGCAATTGGGCGGATGACCGCGGCGCCGCGCGGGCCACTTGAGGGGCTGAAAGTCATAGAATTGGCACGCATTCTGGCCGGCCCCTGGGCCGGTCAAACGCTTGCGGATCTGGGCGCTGATGTTCTCAAGATCGAGGCCGAAAGCGGCGATGACACTCGGCAATGGGGCCCGCCCTTTATCGAACGGGACGACGATAAGACCGCCTCCTATTTTCATTCGTGCAACCGTGGCAAGCGGTCAGAAGTCGTGAACATCGCGACCGCCGAAGGACAGGCGCGCATGCGCGCGTTGGTGGCGGACGCCGACATTCTGATCGAGAATTTCAAGGTCGGCGGCCTTGCCAAATACGGGCTCGACTATGCGTCGCTTTCCGAGCTCAATCCCGGATTGATCTATTGCTCGATCACCGGGTTCGGGCAGGACGGCCCCTATGCCCATCGGGCAGGGTATGACTACATCATCCAAGGTATGTCCGGCTTCATGTCGATCACCGGTGATCCGGACGGCCAACCACAGCGCGCAGGCGTTGCGGTGACCGATCTGTTCACGGGGCTTTATTCCGTCAGCGGCATTCTTGCGGCTTTGCACCAAAGGGGCCGCACAGGACGCGGACAGCACATTGACATGAGCCTGCTGGATTGTGCGGTTTCGGCCATGGCCAACCAGACGCTGAACTATCTTTCGACGGGCACGCCGCCGGGGCGAACCGGAAACTATCACCCCAATCTGACGCCTTATCAGGTCTTTGATTGCAGCGATGGGCATATCATTATCGCAACTGGCAATGATGCTCAGTACCAGCGGCTTTGTGCCCTTCTGGGACTGGATGATATGGCGCAGGACGCAGCCTTTCTGACCAATTCTGACCGGGTTCAGAACCGCGAAGAGATGATCGACCGGCTGATGCAGGCCACGCGCCTGCGGACCAAGGCTGATTTGCTGGCGGCCTGCGAAGGTGCGGGCGTTCCGGCCGGGCCGATCAACGATATGGCCGATGTGTTTGCCGATCCGCAGGTGGTTGCGCGCGGCTTGCAGATTGCGCCCCAAGGGGTGCCGGGCGTGCGCGCACCGTTCCGGTTCTCAGATGCTGAACTGGTTCTGGACAGGCCCGCGCCCAAGCTGGGCGAAGGCTGATCCGCGATGGGGCCCGTGCATAGTTAGTAGGGCATTGGGTGCGCTTTGTGCACCGCGTCCAGCGCTTCCATCAACTCGGGGCTCAGTTCCACATCCGCACCGTCCAGAATATGGGCCAGCTGTTCGGTGGTGGTCGCGCCGAAGATCGAAGACGCCACGAACGGACGTCGCGCTGACCAGGCCAGAGCCATGTGGACCGGATCCATATCAAAATCACTGGCAACCTTCAGGTAGGCGGCGACGGCGGGCAGGGCGCGGTCGCTCATACGTCCACCCAGCCCGGGACTGACATCCTGTCGTGATCCGCTTGGGACAGCGCCGCCTTGATATTTACCAGTCAACAAACCGGCAGCCAGCGGGGAAAACGGCAAGAGTCCAACCTCTTCGTGGATCATGAGTTCTGCCAGATCGGTGTCTGCCAGCCGGCACATCAGCGAATATTCGTTCTGGATGCTTTGAACGCGCGGCCCGCCCGTACGTTCGGCGGCGGCCAGCCACTGAGCGGTGCCCCATGCGCTTTCGTTGGATAGTCCGAAATGCCGAATGGTGCCTCTTTTGACTTCGGTTTGAAGCGCGTCGAGACATTCCTCGATGTTTTCGATCACCGCGGCCCTGTCAAAGCCCGATCCGCTTGGATCGTAACTCCAGTTCTTGCGGAACATGTAACTGCCGCGATTGGGCCAGTGGAACTGGTAGAGATCGATGGTGTCGGTTTGCAGTCTTTTTAGGGACTGTTCGATCGTGCCGGGAATGGTTGCGGCGCTGATTGGTGCACCGTCGCGGACGTGCTGCATACCTTCACCAGAGTGCTTGGTCGCCAGAATCCAGTCGTTTCTGCGACCGGTCTTGGCAAACCAGTTCCCCAGAACCCGTTCGCTGTCGCCAACGGTTTCAGCTGAAATCGGGTTTACCGGATACATTTCGGCAGTGTCGATAAAATTGATGCCGCCATCCAGAGCCATATCCATCTGGGTATGTGCGTCCGCTTCAGAGGTTTGGGTCCCGTAGGTCATGGTTCCGAGGCAGAGTTCCGATACCATCAACCCGGTGGTGCCCAGTTTGCGTTGTCTCATGTGTCTGCCCTTTGCTTGCGTATCTTGGGGCGACAATAGCGTCGCGGTGCGTGATGCCAAGAGGCGTTGGGCAAAACATGGCTTGAGAACAAAATAAGAACATGTATTCTTGACACATGCCTGTACATCACCCTCTTCTTGGCCGCCGCAGCCATCAGGTCGGCCCTTGTGTGACCCTGTGGAAACAGGCGCAGCTGGCCTATGGGCGCGCCCATGAACTGTGTGGCCGCGCCCGGCGTACACTGGCGTTGCAAGTGGCTGCTCAGGTTGCGCAAGGGGGCGGTCCGGTGCTGTGGATTGCGCCTGACTGGTGCAGTGATCCCTTGCATGGGCCGGGTATGATTGGCCTGCTGGCGCCGCAAGATGTCATCTTTGTCAGTCCCAAACGCGCCGAAGATCTGCTTTGGGCAACAGAAGAAGCCCTGCGGAGTGGGGCAGTTTCGGTTGTCGTGGCCGATCTGCCCGAACCGCCGCCACTGACCCCGGTACGCCGGTTGCATCTTGCGGCTGAAACGGGGGGCACCCTTAGCGGGCGTGCACCGCTGGCCTTGCTGTTGACACCGGGGCAGGGCGGCGCGCCGGGTGTGGAAACACGCTGGTCCCTAGAGCCTGCCCACCAGCCGGGGCGCGATCGTTGGCATCTGACACGATTGCGGGCGCGGATGGCGCCTCCATGCGAATGGTGGCTTGAGGAAAATGACCTGCACCCAATGAAGGCAGATGCACTGGCTGCTGAATAAGCCCGGCACAAGCCAAATTGCGTCCGAAAACGACAGTCGGCGTCGACTATGACCGGGACATCGGAAGGCGTGCGTGCTTAAACCGCTTCATGCGTATGATGCTATCTTTTGCGGCCCTTTTCCTATCGGTGATTTTGCTTCAGCTTTCTTCGGGTGGGGTTGGACCGCTGGATGCGCTGTCGGGCTTTGTCCTGAATTTCACGACAGCCCAAATCGGCCTGCTGGGTTCGGCGCATTTCCTTGGGTTTTTTGCGGGTTGCTGGTGGGCGCCGCGCCTGATGGGATCGGTTGGCCATTCAAGGGCGTTTGCTGCGTTCACCTCGTTGGGAACAATCGGTATTCTGGGGCATATTCTGATTGAGAACCCCTATGCTTGGGCTGCGCTTCGGGTGGCGCAGGGCCTGTGTATTGCCGGATGCTACACGGTGGTCGAAGCATGGTTGCAGGCAAAGGTCACAAATGAAACCAGAGGCCGCGCCATGGGGGCGTACCGTGTCGCAGACATGGGCGCATCGCTTGTGGCGCAGCTTATGATCTCGGTACTGGAGCCTGCGCATTATGCGTCTTACACGCTCTTGGCGCTTTTGTGCGCAGCCGCACTGTTGCCAATCACCCTGACGCAGGCACGCCAGCCCGAAACGCCGGCTGCCCCGCGTTTGCAGCCAGCGCTGGCTTGGGCACGATCCCCTCTGGCGGTGGCGGGCGTGCTGGTTGCGGCGCTGTCTTCGGCCAGTTTCAGAATGGTCGGGCCAGTCTATGGTGCAGGTGTCGGATTGCAGGCAGGACAGATTGCCCTGTTCCTGTCTGCCTTTGTTGCTGGCGGTGCCTTGTCGCAAATTCCGGTCGGCTGGCTGGCTGACAAATACGACCGGCGCTGGGTTTTGATCTGGCTGTCGATCGCCGCCATTGTGAGTTCCGTATACACGGCAACCGCAGCGCAAACCGAAACGGCAGGCATTATGCTGACTGCTGCGGTCTTTGGTCTGACGACATTCCCGATTTATTCGGTCGCGGCTGCGCATGCCCACGATTTTGCTGACAGTTCGGAACGTGTGGCCCTGTCAGCGGCCTTGATGTTCTGGTACGCGACTGGCGCCATCGCGGCGCCTTGGGTTGCTTCGGTTCTGATCAACCTCTACGGCCCGCCTGCTCTGTTTGCGATGATCGCTGTCGGGCATGTGATCTTGGTCGTATTTGGCGTGGTGCGTATGCAGACCAGAGACAGCGCGGCAGAACGCACACCCTACGTCTGGGCGCCCCGTACGTCCTTTACCATTGGCCGGTTGATGGGCCGCTTCCGCGATCACGGTGATCCACGCACCCCGCGCAAGCCACCATCAGACTGAGGGGCCAGCGCTGCGGATGAAAGCGCGTCGCGCAAGACCAGCGTAACAGTAACAAAGCTGACATAGAGCAACAGATACCACGATCCCATTTTGGCAAAGCTGACCATATCGAATTCGGATTGGCCTGCATAAAGCCATGTTCCGGTGTTGGTGCCGACATTTTCGGCGATCCACAAAAAGATGGATGTCAGGAACGCGGCCAGCGGCAATGGCATCCAATAGCGGCGTTCACCAATGTGAAACCAAACCCGCGTTCGGAGGAACAAGACCAGCGTGGCGGCCATGAGGATGTATCTGGAATCCCAGATGAAATGATGCGCAAAGAAATTGATGTAGATCGCAACAGCCAAAACCACGGTGGCCCAGAATGGCGGGTAGGGGGCAAAACGCATGTCGAAAATGCGGATCACCCGCGCCATGTAACTTCCGACGGCAGCGTACATGAAACCTGAAAACAGCGGCACACCCCACAGCTTTAACAAGGCAGGTTCAGGATAGGCCCAACTTCCTGCATTGACCTTGAAGAGCTCCATTGCGGTACCGGTCAGATGGAAAAGCAGGATGACTTTGGCTTCCTGCAGGGTTTCGAGGCGAAAAAACAAAAATGCGGCCTGTAGTCCCACCGCCCAGATCACCAATCCGTCGTATCGGGCAAGCGGCCATTTGTCCTGCCAGATCTGATCGGACACGATCAGGCCGATCAGCATCAAGAAGCCGAACAGGCAGGCCCACCCCTGTTTGAGTGTGAACATCACAAGTTCAGCGGCCCAAAGCGGAAGCCGCGCGCGCATCGCGTCGCCCAAACGGCGCTCGATGCTCTGGGTGGTCGTCGTCTGTTTCATGGCATCATATGTCAGGCTCCCTGACAGGTAATCCAGTCAGGAAATCCGGGTTTATGCCTATTTCAGATGGTCCACGATCATAAGGCGCTGCGCCAAAGTCTGGATCTCGCTCATCCAGTTCTGGATCAGTTTTGGGTCAGACGGTGCCGCCGTCACCCCGGCGGGGACAGCCCGGTTCATCACGGATTCAATGGCCAGCGAAACAGGGATCGAAACAAGCCGCGCCATGGCCGTGCCCCGTTCATCACCCCAGGCATCCATCACATAGCTTTGATGCCAGACGGGCACGCCATCTCGCTCTGCCTTGAATGACACACACAGCACAACGCGATCCGGCTCGCCTTCGTCATAGGCGTTTTCCAGCAAAAGCTGGTCTGCGATTTCCTGAAGTCTTTCGTCGCTGGCGCTGCCCGCTTCGGCAAAAATGTCGGCCCATGCATCGGCCCAACCGTTCAAGCGCAGGGTGCCTCGGACGAAGTCCTTGACTGGCCAAGCCGGATCAAACCCGTATTCCTCCATGAAAGGCAGGCTGTCCCGGTTCGGATAGACTTCGAAGGTCTCTGGCGGGTCAAGCGGTGCATCATAGCGCCCCAGCGCATCCCATGGCCGGTTGACGTTCAGTTCTGAAAAATGACGGATCGAACGAGAAGGTGAGCGCAGCGCCTTGAGGACACCGACAGGTGCCCAGCTGAATTTATAGCGGAAGGCATTGGGGATCTTGGGAACGCCGCCGCAATACGACGTAAAGCTGATTGCATTGCCAGCGTCGTAAGAGCCGTCGTCGCGATAAGCGGCCACCAGATGATGCGCCATCAGATGGTCGATGCCGGGATCGAGGCCCACTTCGTTCACCAAGCGGACATCGGCATTTTTGGCTGCGGTGTCCAGCGCCCTCATCTCAGGGGCGATATAGCTGGAGGAAACGAAGTCTGCGCCGTTTTCGATGGCCATTTCGGCCAGTGGAACATGCCAGTCGCCGGGTAGCATTGATACCACGACATCGCCGGGCTTTGTCGCCTCGCGCAGCGTGTCCATGTCAAAGGTTCGAATGTCTGAGGTCAGATCGCCAACGGCCTCGCGGGCTTTTGCTTCGGTCCGGTTCCAGACCACAACGGGGTGCCCCGCCTCGATTAGCCTGCGCAGGCCGGGGATCGAAGACAAACCTGTTCCGCACCAGTGAATAGCCATCAGTTCGCTCCTGCATTCAATTGAGAGACATGGGTTTCGAATATCTGGTGCGCACGGCCCCAAACGCCGGATTGAAGAGAACCCAGTGTCTTTAGATGGGGCAACAGTTGCCCCGCGAAATCTTCTGAGCTTTCAAGCGGCAACAATGACGGCAGGTTGTCGATTGCCATCACATCCAAGGGTGGCTGCTCATGGACCCGAATGACCGGTTCGGCCCATGTGGTCGCACGGTCATAAACCGGAACAGGGTTGTAGGCACTGTCCGGATCACAGGCGATGTCGCCGATCACTCGGAGGTTTCGGTGCGCTGATTCTGATCCTTTGGGGACAAACACGGGGCATCCCGGCTGGGCCAGAATGCAGTTAAAAAACAGTTCGTGCTGCAGGATTTCAGGAAAGGGGCCACCATGCGCCGTTTCCTGCATGTCCCAACCCGTCACAGAAACACCCATCTGGCGGCACAAATCGGCTGCGCCTGTACCAACGCGGCCCAGAGCCCCGATAACCAGAGCCGTGGGTGCGGCCTGTCCGGTTTTTTGCATCTCGTTCGATAACTGGGTGCACATGGCCTTGGCGTCGGGCCAGGTGCTCATTGCCGGACAGGTTTGGCCTTGCGTCTGCGCAGCCCAACCAAACAGCGAAACCGCAGCCCCCGCATAACCTGCCCAATACCCAAAAGCGGCGACGCGGCGCCCGCTTTCATCAACGAGATATTCCAGGTCATAGAGCGTTCCGCCGCCCTCACGAAAACGCGCCAACAACTTTTGGCCCGCCGATTGGCCTTTGTAGGCGTGGCCAAACATTATGTGCCGATGTCTGAGGGGCGATCCGTCGTCGGGCAGTTCCTTAAGGCCAAAGACTATCGCGTCCAAAGGCGCATCACGCCATGAACCTTCGGCTGCGATCTCAGCGCCCGCCGCTTTGAACCCGTCAATGCCAATGATGCGCGACGGGCTTTCTTCGACTGTCACCTGCAGGCCAGCATCGATCAACTGCGCGACACCCTGCGGTGTCACGCCGACCCGTTGTTCGTTGTCGCGGCACTCTGCGCGCACCCAAAGATGTGTCGTCGGCATCGTCATTGTGGCTCCCTCATCTCGCGCGAGGCTAGCGCGGGTTTGCCGGCAGTTAAAGATGGCTTCTTGCGTGCTGCCTTTCGGGGGTGTCCAGATGGGGCAGCGCGTTGAATTGCGTCAGGGCAAGGCCGGTGCTGAGCGGCTGAATGCGGTGCATCGAGGTGTTCTCGATGGCAAGGCACGCATGCGCCATGGCGCGAATATCCAGCCCCATCACAATGCGCATGGCCATTCCGATGAAACCGCCCGAAGTCACCACGAGCGCGCGTCCCTGACCGGCGGCGATCTCTTCAACAACCGCCCGCGTCCGCGCCTCAAAGGCGTCGAATGTCTCGGGTGTTCCTTCGATCCGTCCGTCCTTCCAATACCCGAACAGCGTCGGCAGATGTTCCACAAAACCTTCGCGGTCTGTCGGAACTGCGATGCCATGCTGCTGATGCATCAGGCTGGCCAATGTGAAGTATTCCAATTCGTTCAGTCGGGCATCGCGAACCGGGTCTGCGGCGCATTTGGCGTTTATGCCTTCGGCTGTTTCCACATGTCGCCGCAGCGTGCCGGAGTAAACGCGCGCAAAGACTTCGCCGCTATGATCAAGCCAGCCCCCGAGCCAACGGGCCTGTTGCCAGCCCAAATCGCTTAGCCGGTCATAGCTGTCTTCATCACGGGCAGATGAATTGGCCTGACCATGCCTGACGAAAGTGACGAATGACATACGCGATCCTCCTGCCCACGCTCATATACGGGACAAACGAGGATGAAAACGAGGCGCTTCGGAAAACGCCCCGATTGCTGTCAGCCTGCGTTCATACGCTCAACGTAGCTGCGCATTTCTTCGGCTTCCTGACGGGCTTCGCGCAGGCCTTCCATCGCGGCAGAGAGTTCCGCTTCGGTCTGGGCAAGCTGGTTTGTCAGTTCGGCTTCGCGTTGCTGCAGATAGGTGATCGCCTGATCGCGAGTTTCCTCGGCTTCGTGCAGTTCCTGACTCATACGTTCGAGCTGATCGACATCAGCCTGACTGATGCGCCGAAAACGATGAACCAACCAATGCGCGAACCAGCCCAGGCAGAACGCCACAAACAAGATGATTGCCGTGGCAAAGATGAATTCCGTTCTATTCATTGCCTGTCCCTTCTGCCGCGGCGTCTTCATCGGCGCCGGTTTGTTGTTCAACCTGTTCGAGGGTTGTTGTGACTTCTTCGATCGGATCGGGTTTCAGAAGCTTGAATTCGATCCGGCGGTTGGCCTCACGACCTTCTTCGCTGTCGTTGTCTGCAATTGGCTCTGCCTCGCCGAAACCGACGGCTGTGTATGCCTTTACCGGAACGAGCCGGCCGCGCAGTGCGTCCAAGACCGACTGGGCGCGCTGCTGGCTGAGCTGCTGGTTCATGCTTTCGCGGCCCTGACTGTCAGTGTGCCCGGCGATCTGAAGAGGGATGTCGCCGCACTTCTTGAGAAGCTCGGCCAGTTCGTCCAGAATATCCTTGGCCGATGCGTCCAGCGTTGCGGAACCGGGTTCAAAGGTGATCTTGCGGTCCCCGATGACTTCGGTGATCTGCGCTTCGCATTCTTCCGGCGTTGGCAGGCCCAGCGTTTCATCAAGCTTCTTCTCATAGGCAACGTTGATATCGAAGGTTGCCTCGTCTCCCAGTTTTTCACTGAGCAAGGCTGCGATCTCGGCAGGTGCCTCCTGCCGTCCGGATTTTCCCGAAATGGTGATCGTTTCTGCGGTTACGGTCACCGCGCCGTTGCCCAGCATCGACAAGGCCTCCAGCCCCGCCAGCGCCCGGACAGACCAGTCGCTTGGCAGGTCTTCATCAACACGCGCAGCAGTGTAGACATTGCCAGAGCCAAATGCGGCACGGGCAAAACTGTCAGCGGTCTGGCGCGACACTTCGCTGCCCAGTTTGCCGCGGATTTGCACGGCGCCTTCGGGTGAACGGGTGGCCGTGAATTCCGCAGGGCCATCTTCGCTGACTTCGGGCGGCTTGGGCAAAACGGCGTTCAGCGCGAAAACCTCGGGAAGCCCTGCTTCCAGCTCGCCAATGACCCGGTCAAAGATCGCTGGTGACGTGCCCTCAAGCGCGACCAGCTGAATGTCCGCGTTGTTGAAGGTCAAATCACCGCCGCCAAGTTCGGCCAGCTTGGAAATCGACAGTTCGGCCGCATCCGCCCATCTGCGCGATGGCACGCCCAGACCCAGCATACAGGTTGCCTTGCCTTCGAGGCCTGCCTGTGACGCGGCACGCAGAATACGGTCGCGGGTCTGTTCGGTGTCAGCGCTACAGCTGTCAAAGCGCGCGCCGCTTTCATCAATCACGAACCGAAGAGTATAGGGCGTGATGACCGGACGCGGGGCGGACACTTCAACCGCCAACACAAGATTGTCGGGCGCACGGCGCGCCAGAGATGTTTCGAGCCGCTGTTTTGCTTCCGGGCTGTCAGTCATAGCCTTGATTGCGACCCTGCCGGCCTCAACCGAAATTTTGGAACGGGGCAAATCGCTCAAGGCGGACGACGCATAGCTGAGCGCGCGTTCCCACCCTTCGGGCGCAGGGAAGTCCGCTGCCTCGAGCAGGTCGGATACTTCGCCGTCTCCTGCGAGATCATTGAAACGTTCAACCAGAGCTTCGCGATCAGAAGAGCTTGGGATCAGGCCGATCACGGAAATCCGGCTCTCGTTGCGCAGGATTTCCAAAGAAAACCGAGGTGGAGCAAGCCCTTCGCTTTCTTCGATAAGCATTTGATCGATCACACGGGCTGCATCGACAACACGACCAGCTGTGCTGAGTGCCTGAAACCGACGTGCTTCGTCTGGCGCGGTCCCGATCAGAAACACCTGAAGACCATTGGTATCGACCTCGGCCCATGTCAGACCTTCCCGGTCCAGCTCGTTTAGCACCTCGGACTCAGAGGCCGACTCGATCATCTGCACGGAAAAATACGCGGTAACCAGGCTGATGAGCCCTCCGCAAACAAAGGCTCCGGCTACAATAAAAAGTGCAGATAGGCGCATACAGCGGCTCTCTCATGGTTATGATGCCTGCCGACATAGTCGGGCTTTGACGTGGGTGCAATCAAGCGAAAAGCGCTGCGGCGAAAAACAGCACAGGAATCAGGCCTGCGTCGCGGTTGGATCGGAACAGTGAAAGCAGCCTGTCGGTGTCATCAAGTTTAAGGCGGCGCAGTTGCCAGAGCATATGCCAGCCCATGGCCCAAGGCCCGCACAACAAAACCACCATCTGCAAGATTTCGCCGTCTGGCGCGGCAGCAACGATAGCGATTCCCATGATGGCCACAGTCGCGACCAGGAACCGGGCCAACCACTTCGGAGTGTCTTTGTCGCCAAACAGGCGCGCGGTGCTTTTGACGCCGATCAGGGCGTCGTCCTCTTTGTCCTGATGGGCGTAGATCGTGTCGTAGAAGAGCGTCCAAGCCATGCCTGCCAGATAGAGGACCACCGCAGGCGCTTCGAGCCGCCCCGAATGTGCGGTCCACGCCAGCAGCGCACCCCAGTTGAAGGCGATCCCCAAGAAGGCCTGCGGCCACCATGTGAACCGTTTGGCAAAGGGATAGATCGCAACAGGAACCAAAGCGATTACACCGAGCGCAATCGCCATCGGCGGGAACGTGATCAGAATACAAAGCGAGATCAGGCATTGGATGGCGGCCCAGACCAGGGCCTGTTTGACAGTGACCTGACCGGAAGGAATGGGGCGCGACGCAGTGCGCGCAACGGATCCATCAAACTCGCGGTCGGTGATATCATTCCAGGTACACCCTGCGCCGCGCATCAAAAAAGCGCCAATGCCGCAGCCGACAAAAATCCACGCGTCAAACCAGCCGACCTGTCCGTTGTTGACCATGGACAGCAGCAAGCCCCACCAGCACGGGAGCAACAGCAGCCATGTCCCGATCGGACGGTCTGCGCGGCTCAGTCGAAGATAAGGTCGCGTCCATTCCGGGGCGAGCGTGTCGACCCAGTTGCCTTTGACGGCATCTGCCACCATTCCGGCCTCTTGCTCTGGCGTGTCATCGCGCTCGGTCATATGTAGGTATCCATGAAAGCAAAGGTCCGCCTCTATGTAGATCACCCTTTGGGTGAGGGACAACCGGTCCCGCTGACGCGGGAGCAGGCCCATTATCTTTTTGGCGTCATGCGTCTTGCCGTCGGGGATGCCGTTGCCTTGATCAATGGACGCGATGGTGAATGGCAGGCTGATATTGCCGAGGCCGCCAAAAAGGGCGGAGTGTTGCTATGCACGTTTCAAAGCGCAGCTTTGCAAATGCCGCCCGATATCTGGCTGTGTTTTGCGCCGATCAAAAAGGCGCGCACAGACTTTGTCATTGAAAAAGCGGTGGAACTGGGCGCGCGGCGCATCTTGCCTGTGCAAACGCAGTACACAAATGCAGGGCAGGGACGCCGTGATCGAATGCAAGCCCATGCGACCGAAGCGGCTGAACAGTGCGGCGCAACCTATGTGCCCACCGTTGATCCGATTGTACCGCTTGCACAACTCCTGTCCGGATGGAACCCGGATCGCACACTGATCTTTTGTGACGAGGCTGAGGCCGGATCTGTTGATGCCAGCCGTCTTTACCCACCGGCCCCGGCTGCTCTGCTCATTGGTCCGGAAGGCGGGTTTTCCCCCAGCGAACGCGATCAGTTGCGGTCTTGCCCGTTCACAAAAACCATTGGGCTTGGGCCGCGGATCTTGAGGGCTGACACTGCTGCGGTATCGGCATTGACCCTTTGGCAGGCCGCGCAAGGGGATTGGATATGATCCGAAAAGCCACCGACGCTGACATTCCTGCGCTGAGCGCGTTCTTTGACGCGCACATCGAAAGTTCGATGTTTTTGCAGAGCAATCTTATGGCGCATGGGATCGGCAATACGGATCACCAACACGGAACCACCTATTTTCTGCGTGAAAACGGCGACGGCATCGCGGCGGTTCTGGGCGCAACAAATGGCGGGATGCTGATGTGCCAAATGCCTGGATTGACCAAGATTGAGGCAGAGGCCTGGGCCTATGCCCTTCAGGGTTTCACCTTGAACGGCATGACCGGCGACGCCGATCAGGTTGCACTGTTTCTTGACGCCTTGCCGCTTGACGGCGCGGATTGGCAAATAAACGCCGACCAGCCGCTGTTTTCATGTGAAATCGCCGCGTTGGATGCCTGTGACGCCCGAATTCGCGCTGTGACCGAGCAAGATGCTGCGTTGCTGAGCGAATGGATTCCCCAGTATTTGACTGACAGCGGTCTGGCTGTGGACCCGGTCGACCCCTCCGTCGTCACCGCGCATGTGAACGGGATCCTGTCCAAAGGAACATCCGTTGTCCTGCTCGATGGTCCTGACCCCGTGGCGCTGTCCGGCCTGAATGCGATGGCCGGGCGGGCTGTTCAGGTCGGCGGTGTCTTTGTGCCTCGTGAACGCAGAGGGCAGGGGTTTGCGGGCGCAGTCGTGGCCGGGCATTTGGCAAGTCTCGCCAGCCAGGGCTACGAAATGGCGATCCTGTTTGCGGCCTCAGATGTAGCTGCCAGCGCTTATAAAAGGATCGGGTTTCAGCCGATTGGTGCCTACCGGGTTGCGCTATTGTCCCAGCCTGTAACCTTGGGGGTTCCCGCATGATCCGACCCGAAGCACAGGCCCAGCTCGCGCGCTGGCGCGAGGCAATCATTGGCGCCGGTCTTATTCTGCTGGGCGCTTATTGGGCGTTTTTCACCGGTGGTGGATTGCTGCATTGGATTGGCTACGGGCTGATCGGTATTGGCGGCATTCTGGTCGTTGCCGGATTTCAAAGGGCGAGGTTTCGGTCCGGTCAGGCGGGGCCGGGCATGGTGCAGGTCGTCGAAGGGCGCATCACCTATTTTGGCCCGCTTACCGGCGGCGTCGCGGACATCAAGAGTCTGTCGGCGCTTACGCTGGATCCAACCGCGGAACCGCCCCATTGGCTTTTGCAACAACCGGGCCAGCCCGCTTTGGCCATACCGCTGGGCGCTGCCGGGGGCGATGCGTTGTTCGATGCTTTCGCGAGCCTTCCCGGGATCCGCACCGAATACATGCTGCGCCAGATGAGCCAACTGCCTGCTGGTCCCGTTGTGATTTGGCGCGCATCGGATGTGCACCAAAGCATAGGCAAGCCAACCCGGCTGCATTGACACCTGCGCCATTTGTCACCATGCCTTGGGCCAGTGGCACGACGCCTCAATCCTGTGACCTGACGGAGCAGCCCCATGTCCATACCTCAATCCGGCGGCGGGCCGATCGAACGGCACGAACAACTGGCTGAATACTTGGCTGAAGGCTGCAAACCGCGCCAAGACTGGCGCATTGGCACCGAGCACGAGAAATTCGGCTATTGCAAGGACACTCGGAAACCGCTGCCCTATGAGGGCGGGCGTTCGATTCTGGCCGTTCTGGAAGGCCTGCGTGATCGTCACGGCTGGGCGCCTGTCGAAGAGGCGGGCAAGCTGATCGGCCTTGAAAAGGACGGTGCCAATGTCAGTCTGGAACCCGGTGGCCAGCTGGAATTGTCCGGCGCGCCTCTCGAGACGATCCATCAGACCTGCGACGAAGTGAATGCGCATCTGGCGGATGTCAAAACCATCTCGGATGAAATCGGCGTTGGATGGATCGGGTTGGGGGCGGCTCCGATCTGGTCACACGAAGACATGCCGTTGATGCCCAAGGGCCGGTACAAGCTGATGGACGGCTACATGCAGAAAGTCGGCACGTCCGGCACCACCATGATGCGCCGCACCTGCACAGTTCAGGTCAACCTCGATTTTTCATCCGAGGCAGACATGGTTCAAAAGATGCGCGTGGCACTGGCCCTGCAGCCGGTGGCAACCGCTCTCTTTGCGAATTCACCCTTCTTTGAAGGCAAACCCAATGGCCACAAAAGCTGGCGCAGCCGGGTTTGGCGCCACCTTGATGATGCGCGCACCGGCATGTTGCCATTTGTATTTGACGAAGGGTTCGGTTTCGAGGCCTGGGTGCAATACGCGCTCGATGTTCCGATGTATTTTGTCTACCGTGATGGCCAGTACATCAACGCGCTGGGCATGTCTTTCCGTGATTTCCTCAAGGGCGAATTGCCCGCCTTGCCGGGCGAAACGCCCACCTTGTCAGACTGGGCCGATCATCTCACTACGGTCTTCCCGGAAGCACGGGTGAAAAAGTTCATCGAAATGCGTGGTGCCGACGGGGGGCCTTGGCGGCGGCTTTGTGCTTTGCCTGCATTTTGGGTTGGCCTGACTTATGACCAGTCCGCTCTGGATGCGGCTTGGGATCTGGTCCGGAACTGGGATGCCGAAACCCGCGAGGCGCTGCGGGTTGCAGCCTCGGTCGATGGCCTGCAGGCCGAGGTCAACGGCGTCCGGATGCATGACATTGCCCGCGAGGCGGTGGCGATAGCGGAATCCGGGCTCAAGGCGCGCGCCTGTCCGGGGGCCGGGGGGCTGGTTCCCGATGAAACGCATTTCCTGAACGCGCTCAAGGAAAGCCTTGAGACAGGTATGGTGCCGGCAGATGAATTGCTGGAGCAGTATCACGGCGATTGGGATGGAAACCTCGATCGCATCTACGCGGACTTCAGCTATTGATCGACTGGTTCGGAACCTGCGTCATTGGTTTCTTTGTGCCCGAAATATCCCGGGGTGTTTGAGGGGCAGAGCCCCTCAACCGTTCGTGCCGGTGTCCGCGGTTTGAAAAATCTGACCTAGGTCGTGAAAAAATGCTTTGATTTTTCACCGCGCCGTGGCAGCGTGAAATTCTAGCGAAAATTTTCACGAATCCATGACTGATCAAAGCCAGACATCCAAAACACTTGGGGCAGACCTTCGCGCTTTGCGACGCGCAAGAGGGCTGACGCTTCAGTATCTGGCCGATCAGCTTGGGCGATCGGTTGGCTGGCTCAGTCAGATCGAACGAGATTTGTCAGAGCCATCGATCAATGATCTGCGTGAAATTGCGATGCTGCTCGAAGTTCCGGTCTCGGCCCTGTTCGCGCATGCACCGGCACCCGCGTCCGAAGATGGCTACGTGGTTCGGGCGGGCGCGCATCGTGCCATCGGCTCAGGATCTGCGGGACTGGTCGAGGCGCTTTTGTCCCCGGACCTGACTGATGATTTCGAAATGGTGCATTCCACCTTCGCCCCAAATTCAAGGCTGGGCAAACTGGTGACGCGTCCGACTCAAGAGGTCGCTTTTCTGATTTCGGGCCAGCTCGACATGATCATCGGCGCACGGCGGTTCACGATTGGACCGGGTGACAGTTTTCGAATTCGCGGGGAGCCCTTTGAGTGGATCAACCCTTATGACACTCCTGCCGTGGCCATCTGGGTCATTGCGCCACCAGTATATTAAGGGCCGCACATGAGTTTTGAAGCTTGGATCATTTTTGCGACTTTCTGGGCCGTCTTTGTCACAACGCCCGGGCCTAACGCTGTGAACTGCATCCAGAATGGCATGGCTTTTGGCTTTGTGCGCAGTCTGGCCGGTGTCGCTGCAATCCTGACACAGGCAGCGCTGTTTCTGGCCCTTTCGGCGCTGGGCGTGACGGCCTTGATCGCCGCATCGCCCACGGCCTTTCTTGTGGCCAAACTGATCGGTGCGGGCGTGCTGATCTATCTCGGTGTTCGGGGCTGGATACGGGCAAAGCTGCCGATCAAGGCGGATGCTCAACCTTCGGCGCAGATCTATGCGCGCGCCTTTGCCATCGCCACGATCAATCCCAAGTCGGTTGCGGGCTATCTGGCGGCCTTTTCCCAGTTCGTTCAACCCGATGTGCCAATTGGCGAACAAATGTGGGCTATCGTGCCGACGGCGCTGGCTTTGACCGCGATCAGTTACTGCGGCTACACCGCGCTGGGTACGGTTTTGGGCCGTGCTGCGTTGTCCGCCATTGCCAACACCGTCATCAGACGGGTGCTGGCTGTCTGCTTCATTCTTTATGGATTGGCGCTGGGTGCCACCGCCTTGCCACAAGGGGATGCGTCGTGAAGGGAAGCTGTCTTTGCGGCGCGGTTACCTACCGCGTTCTGGGCTCCGCGGGTGCCCCGGCTGCCTGCCATTGTACGCAATGCCGCAAGCAATCGGGACACGTCTGGGCGTCGTCCTATACGGCGGATGGCAGTTTGGAGATCACCGGTGAGGTGCGTTGGTACCAGTCATCTGCCAAAGCCCGTCGCGGCTTTTGCCCGACATGCGGGTCGGCGCTGTTCTGGGATCACACAGATGATCCGTTCATCTGTTTTTCGACCGGCTCCATCGATGGGCCCACCGGGCTGAGCCTGCGCGGACACATCCATACGCAGACCAAGGGTGACTACTACGACATCAATCCCAATGACCCACAGCGTGAAACCTGAGCCATGATCGACACGCTGTTGCATATGGATCCCGTCCTGATTGGTGCATTCCTGAGTGCCGGTCTGCTGTTGAACCTGACCCCGGGCGCTGATGTTGCCTTTGCGGTGGCGTCGGGCGCGCAGGGTGGGGCACCGGCCGGGGTTGCCGCTGCGGCCGGAATTACGCTGGGAAGTCTGTGCCATACGTGCCTTGCGGCGTTTGGTCTGGCGGCCGTGCTGGCCGCGCAACCTGCTGCCTATGACGTGATACGCTGGGCGGGGGCGGTCTATCTGCTCTGGCTGGCGTGGCGCGCGTGGCAATCAGCGCAAATGCAGACTGGTGCGACCGATGTGAAAACGGCGGTCAGTTGGTCACTGCGCGGCGCCTTTCTGCGCGGGACTTTGACCAATCTGCTCAATCCAAAGGTTGCGCTGTTTCAACTCGCCTTTCTGCCCCAGTTTGCTGACCCGATGTCAGGGCCGATCTGGCAGCAGATGGTTCTGCTCGGCCTGCTGTTTGCCTTGACCGGGTTCTTTGTCACTGCCGCTTATGGCGCATTGGCTGGCCGTTTTGCGGCGGCCCTGCGCCAAAGGGGTGCCGCCCTCAACCGCCTATGCGCGATCGTCTTTGCCGGGCTTGCCGCCCGTCTCGCTCTTTCTTGAAAGGAAACGCCATGTCCGATTCTGCAACGTTCCCGACAACGGCCCGTGTGGTCATCATTGGCGGCGGTGCCGTCGGCGCCTCATGCGCCTACCATATCGCCAAAGCGGGCTGGGACGTGGTGCTGTTGGAAAAAAACGAACTGACAGCCGGCTCCACCTGGCACGCGGCTGGCAACTGCCCGTCGTTCAGCACCTCTTGGGCCGTGATGAACATGCAGCGCTATTCGCTGGAACTGTACCGGACCTTGGCCGATGAGGTCGACTACCCGATGAACTACCATGTCACCGGGTCGATCCGTCTGGCGCATTCCAAAGAACGCATGATGGAGTTTGAGCGGGCCTGTTCGATGGGCAATTATCAGGGGCTGACCCTGAACATGATGACCAACGATGAGATGAAGGCGATGTATCCCTTCCTCGAAACCCATGATCTGGAGGGCGGCATGTACGATCCAGATGATGGTGACATCGACCCGGCACAGCTGACACAGGCCTTGGCCAAAGGGGCTCGCATGGCCGGCGCCAAGATTGAGCGTTTTTGCCCGGCGACTGGCGTCAGTCGCGAAAACGGTGAATGGATCGTGCACACGCCCAAGGGTGACATCCGCTGTGAAAAGGTCGTCAACGCAGCGGGATACTATGCGCAGCGCGTCGGTGAGTGGTTCAAACCCTACGGCGGTCGCACCGTGCCAATGGCCACTATGTCCCACCAGTATTTCCTGACCGAAGAAATCCCGGCGATCAAGGAATGGTGTGAGAGCACAGGCAATCGCAAACTGCCGCTTCTGCGGGACGTAGACAGCTCCTACTACCTGCGGCAGGAAAAATACGGTCTGAACCTCGGCCCCTATGAGCGCAACTGCAAAGGACATTGGATGACTCCGGATGATCCCATGCCCGAGGATTTCAGCTTTCAGCTTTATCCGGACGATCTGGACCGGCTCGAATGGTACATCGAGGACGCCATGGCGCGCGTGCCGCTCTTGGGTGAAGGCGGTGTCGGCCGCAATATCAACGGCCCCATCCCCTATGCGCCCGATGGCCTGCCATTGATCGGGCCCATGCCCGGCGTGCCGAATGCCTACGAGGCTTGCGTGTTCACCTTTGGCATCACGCAGGGCGGCGGCGCTGGTAAGGTTCTGGCCGAATGGGTGACAGAAGGTCAGACTGAATGGGACATGTGGGCCGTCGATCCACGCCGTTACACCGACTACACCGATCAGGATTACTGCGACAAGAAAGCCATGGAGGTCTACGGCCACGAATACGCCATGCATTTCCCTTGGCACGAATGGCCCGCAGCCCGCGACAAGAAGCTGTCCCCGGCCCATGATCGCGTCAAAGAGCTGGGCGGTGTCATGGGCGCCTACAATGGCTGGGAACGGGCCAACTGGTTTGCTCAAGAGGGTGACGATACCTCCGAAGAGAGCACGCACACCTGGGACCGGTCCGGTCCATGGGAGCCGCGTATTCGCGAAGAATGCGAAGCCGTGCGCGACGCGGCGGGCATCCTCGATCTGCCGGGTTTCTCGCGCTACCGTCTGCAGGGAGAGGGCGCGGCCGAATTCCTGCGTGGTCTGTGTACAGGCGGGATCCCCAAGGTGGGCCGCATCGGTCTGCTCTACTTTGCCGACGATCGCGGTCGGATCGTGACCGAGATGTCAGCCATGCGGCTGGACGAAGATTTCTTCTTCCTGATCACGGCCGCCACCGCCCAATGGCACGATCTGGAGTGGCTGCAAAAGCATATGCCATCCGATGCAGGCTTTACGCTTACCGATGTGACCCGCGAATTTTCCTGCCAGATCCTCGCAGGGCCCAAGTCGCGGGACATTCTGGCCGGTTTGACTGAGGCTGATCTTTCGCAGCCTTGGCTGACCCATCAATCCGCGCAACTGGGCGACACTTGGGTCCAGCTTGTCCGCGTGTCCTTTGCGGGTGAATTGGGTTGGGAAGTGCATTCCAAAATTGAGGACACTGCCGCTGTCTATGACATGCTGTTGGAGGCGGGTCAGCCCCATGGTCTGAAACCCTTTGGCATGTATGCCCTCAACAGCCTGCGGATCGAGAAAGGCTATCGCGCCTGGAAAGGGGACCTTTCTACCGATTACACCTTGTTCGAGGGCGGTCTGGATCGGTTTGTCAAACTCGACAAACCACAGGATTTCCCGGGCAAGGCAGCGCTTCTGTCCGAAAAACAAAAGGGCAGTGCAAAGCGGTTTGTCACCTTGCTGGTCGAGGCGGGTGACTGCGATGCGCCCTATATGTCGACGCTTTGGCATGGCGATGATGTTGTCGGCGAGACAACCTCGGGTGCTTGGGGCTACCGTATTGGCGCCTCGGTGGCGCTTGGCATGGTGCGGTCCGATCTGGCCGAGCCGGGAACCGAATTGCAGGTGAACATCTACGGCCAGATGTGCCGCGCCGTTGTTCAGGAAGACCGCCCGCTTTGGGATCCGGAAAACGAGCGGTTGCGTGCATGAGATCGGGCGACGTGACAAGCCTTGCGCGATTTGACATCAGCGGCACCGGGCGCAGCAGTATGCGCCCGGTTGCAGGAGATATTAGATGACCGAGATAACCCTTCTTGACGGCGGCATGGGTCAGGAACTGATCCGCCGTTCCGGCAAACCCGCGGCACCGCTTTGGTCCACGCAGGTCATGATCGACATGCCCGGTTTGGTGGCCGAGGTGCACGGTGACTACGCCGATGCTGGTGCGACGGTCGCGACCACCAACAGCTATGCCATTCACCGAGACCGGCTGCGCGGCGGCGACAGCAATCACTACGCGTCCGAAGGTCAGCAGATGCCGGATCGCGAACATCAATTCGAGGCGCTGCACGGCGCGGCACTGGCCGAAGCCCAGTCTGTGAAAAACCGCTCGCGCGTTGCAGGCTCAGTTGGGCCGCTTGGCGCCAGCTACCGATCCGACATTCACCCCGGTTTTAATGCTGCAAAGCCGCTCTACGCCGAAGTTGCAAAAATTCTGGCGCCGCAGGTGGATCTCTTGCTCTTTGAAACCATCGCATCGCTTGATGCCGCACGCGCCTGCCTCGAAGCCGGTCGCCAGACCGATCGTCCGGTTTGGCTGGCTTTCACGGTGGATGACGAGGATGGCAGCTTTTTGCGATCAGGTGAGCCGGTTTCGGAGGCTGCAATAATCGCGGCAGATGCGGACGCTGTTCTGGCAAACTGCTCTGCGCCCGAAGCGATGCCCGCCGCGCTGGATGCCCTTTCAAAAACCGGACGTCCCATTGGCGCTTACGGCAATGCCTTCACGATGATCACGAAAAACTTTCTTGAAGGCGGCACAACCGCGGCTGATCTGCAGGCGCGCGAGGATATGACCCCGCAAACCTATGCGGACCATGCCATGAACTGGGTTGAAATGGGGGCAACCATTGTTGGCGGCTGTTGCGAAACAGGGCCGGCCCATATCGCTGAAATCGCATCCCGGCTGCGCGCATCCGGGTACGCCATCGTCTGAACCATGTTTCTTTGTGCCTGAAATATCCCGGGGTGTTTGAGGGGCAGAGCCCCTCAACCGGTCGGATTGCAAAGCAATCCGAAACAGCTCGCTCTTGAAGGAGACCGCGAATGACCAATCTGCCGACCAAAGCCCGCGCCGTTATCATTGGAGGTGGCGTCATTGGCTGTTCTGTTGCGTATCATCTGACCAAATTGGGTTGGAAGGATGTCGTTCTTCTGGAACGCAAACAGCTGACGTCCGGAACGACATGGCATGCGGCAGGGCTGATCGCACAACTGCGGGCTACGGCCAACATGACCAAGCTCGCGAAATACAGCCAGGAGCTCTATGGCCAGCTCGAAGAAGAAACGGGAATGGCCACAGGGTTCAAGCGGGTCGGCTCGATCACCGTTGCCCTGACCGAAGAGAGAGATGAAGAGTTGCGGCGCTCGGCGGCGATGGCGCGTGCTTTCGGGGTCGAGATCGATGAGATTGGCCGTGATGAGATCAGCGCGAAGTACCCGCACTTGAACATCGACGATGTAATCGGCGGTGTTTACTTACCAAAGGATGGTCAGGGCGATCCGGGCAATATTGCGCGGGCTCTGGCCAAAGGCGCGCGCCAGAAAGGCGCGGTGGTGGCGGAATACACCGCCGTGACAGGTGTCCAGCGCACAGGGCGGCGCATCACTGCGGTGAACTACCAATCGGCCAACGGCGAGCAAGGCAGCATAGCCTGCGAGGCCGTGATAAATTGCGCCGGAATGTGGGGCCGGGATGTGGGAGCAATGCTCGGCACGTCAGTGCCGCTTCAGGCCTGTGAGCATTTCTACATTGTCTCCGAGCCGATTGCAGGGCTGGAACAATTGCCGGTCCTGCGCGTGCCGGATGAATGCGCCTACTACAAGGAAGATGCAGGCAAGATCATGCTTGGCGCTTTCGAGCCGGTCTCGAAACCCTGGGGGCCTATTCCGGGTGACTTCGAGTTTGATCAGTTGCCCGAGGACTTTGATCATTTTGAGCCAATACTCGAGGCCGCCGTAAACCGGATGCCGATGTTGGCAGAGGCGGGTATTCATACGTTCTTCAATGGTCCTGAAAGCTTTACGCCGGACGATGCCTACCATTTGGGCCAGTGCCCTGAGATGGATAACGTCTGGGTCGCGGCCGGGTTCAATTCGGTTGGTATCCAATCCGCAGGTGGTGCGGGTATGGCGCTGGCGCAGTGGATGGAAGATGGCGCGCGCCCGTTTGATCTGGGTGATGTGGATATCGCGCGCATGCAGCCTTTCCAGTCCAACAAGTCCTACCTGATGGACCGCAGTACCGAAACACTGGGGCTGCTCTACGCGGATCACTTCCCGTATCGGCAAAAGGCCACGGCGCGCGGGGTCCGGCGTACGCCGTTCCATACACATCTGGCGCAAAATGGCGCGGTCTTTGGTGAACTCGCAGGCTGGGAGCGGGCAAACTGGTTTGCGAACGCAGGTCAGGATGCGGAATACCAATACAGCTGGCAGCGGCAGAACTTCTTTGAAAATGTCGCGCAGGAGCACCACGCGATCCGAAATGACGTGGGCATGTACGACATGTCTTCGTTTGGGAAACTCCGGGTCGAAGGCCCCGATGCCGAGGCGTTTTTGAACCATATTTGCGGGGCGGATCTGTCAGTTCCGGTCGGTAAGATCGTATACACGCAGTTCCTGAATACATCGGGCGGCATCGAGGCGGATGTCACCGTGACGCGCTTGTCAGAGCTGGCCTATCTGGTCGTCACGCCGGCCGCCACGCGACTGGCCGATGAAACCTGGATGCGCCGCCATCTTGGCGACCGGATGGTTATCATCACGGATGTAACGGCGTCCGAAGGCGTCCTGGCTGTCATGGGGCCGCGCGCACGGGATGTGTTGCAGGCGGTCTCGCCTGCCGATTTCTCCAACGCCGCCAATCCCTTTGGCACGGCGCAGGTCGTCGAAATCGGCATGGCGCAAGCACGTGTGCACCGGGTGTCCTATGTTGGAGAGCTGGGTTGGGAAATCTATGTCAGTGCCGACATGGCCGCGCATGTCTTCGAGGTGCTGCACGAGGCGGGCGCCAGCTTTGGGCTGAAGCTTTGCGGAATGCACATGATGGACACATGCCGGATCGAAAAGGGCTTTCGGCATTTCGGTCATGATATCACTTGCGAAGACCATGTTCTCGAGGCCGGACTTGGCTTTGCGGTCAAAACGGCCAAACCGGATTTCATTGGCCGCGATGCGGTCTTGAAGAAGCGGGAAACCGGTTTGCAGACCCGTATGGTGCAATTCCTGCTGAATGACCCCGAGCCGCTGCTCTATCACAATGAGCCGATCCTGCGGGACGGTGAGATTGTCGGGTATCTTAGCTCGGGTGCTTACGGGCACCATTTGGGCGGGGCCGTGGGGCTGGGCTATGTGCCCTGCGCAGGCGAAAGTGTTGAACAGGTTCTGGCCTCTGCCTATGAAATCGACGTCGCCGGCACAAAGGTTTCTGCCGAGGCTTCGTTGAAGCCGCTGTACGACCCCAAGTCGGATCGCGTGAAGGTCTGATCTATGGGGCCTGTCATGGCTGGGGGGGTGCCCTCCAGCCAACCAAGAGACATTCGGACCATCGCAGGCAGACAGGCTTTGGGGCGCGGGTTGCTTTTTGCACGGGCAAGTGACAAAGCAACCGGATGAGCGATGCCTACAATCCGCCCAAAGGCGACATCCCCGTTTTGCACGAAGACAGTGACCTGTTGGTGGTCGATAAGCCCGCCGGGTTGTTGTCGGTTCCCGGCAAAGGCGAGGATCTGGCGGATTGCCTTTTGACGCGCCTTGAGCAGGCTTTCCCGACGGCCCGGCTGGTCCACCGGTTGGACCGGGACACATCTGGGGTCATGATCTTTGCACTAACCGCGCATGCGCAAAAGCAGTTGGGACAACAGTTCGAGGCGCGCAAGGTCAAGAAAACCTATCTGGCGCGCGTGGCCGGACGGCTGGAGCCAAAGACCGGCACGGTAGACCTGCCACTGATCGTAGACTGGCCAAACCGCCCACGCCAGATGGTGTGCCATGAGACAGGCAAGCCTTCGATCACCGATTGGAAGGTTGTCCGCAGCTCGGACGAAGAAACGCGGGTCCGGCTGTTTCCACAGACTGGCCGCAGTCATCAGTTGCGGGTGCATATGCTGGCGCTGGGCCACCCGATCCTCGGAGATCCGTTCTATGCGCCTGAAACAGCCGCGCATTACCCACGCATGATGCTGCACGCTGAAGAGCTGCGTGTGAACCACCCGGAAAACGGGCGCGGCATGCGTTTTCGCGCCAAGCCGCCGTTCTGATCTTCAGGCGATCTGTTTTGCCACGAGCCAAGACGCCGGAAAGCTGATCACAAACCCCAGTGCTGCCGCGATGATGATTGGGGCTAACGTATCATACCCGAGCGTCAGAGCCGCGATCACCGCAGAGCCGGCGATGGTCGATCCGACAAAGATATGAACGAGAAGAAAAAGCGGCAGCATGGATGCCTCCTGTTTGTATGAGTCGCGCAGACATTAGGAGGTTGGAATGTGTTAATCTTTGATCTGGAGCAAGGTTTTGTGGTGCTTTTCCAACAGAGTGCTGAAATCAATGGGTCCTTACCCTAGAGGAATTTGGCTATAACGCCGAGTGGTTCCGAGAAGATTTGAAAGGCAAAAGGAAACGCGCATGCATCCTTGATCGAAAGCTGCGCAAAAAGCCTGCGAAACACGACAAGCGCCGAAATTGACGACGCAATCGCACTGAGATCATGTTCGGCAAGCTCAAGGATTGGCGGTTCTTGGCTACCCTGATACGAAAGCTCTTCCTGGTAGCTATCAAACTCTTAGCAACGGTCGCCTTTTGGCCATGGGCCCTGACCTCATGTCAGCCGGGCAAACCGCTTCGTTCATTTCTTGAAATTTCCTTCGCCAATAAGATTTCCGTTAGAATCGTAGGTTTGGTAGGATAAATTGTCCTGAAAATACAATACTGTAGCCATCAAAAGAAAGGCGCCAAAAAATATAGGAACCAACAGCAACCAGAATTTGAGAAAGCGCCTTTGAACTCCGACAACAAAACGCAAATACTGTAAAATTCCTTCAAACACTTCCGCACCTTCGCATTTATCACGTTGCACGGGACTATACGGCGTCGGGTATCACCGCACAAACGGAGGTGTGAGAATACACCGGTATTCCCCGGCCCAGCTGCCCTGAGTTGATTTTTACGTTTCTACCCTCCGAATCTAGGACAGCGACCCATAGATTTCGGCATAGCAGTTTGGTTCACAACCCGAATGAACCCGCGGAACCTGTTTCGTAGAATCCGCTTACGGGGCTTCCAATTGAAAAGCTTTCAGCTGTCCATCTTCAGCGCTGAAATAAACGCCTCTTGCGGGATGTCGACTTTCCCGAACTGGCGCATTTTCTTCTTACCGGCTTTCTGCTTTTCCAGAAGCTTCTTCTTTCGTGTCGCGTCGCCGCCGTAGCACTTGGCCGTTACGTCCTTGCGCAAAGCCGAAAGGGTCTCGCGTGCGATCACCTTGCCGCCGATGGCGGCCTGAATCGGGATCTTGAACATGTGGCGTGGGATCAGGTCCTTGAGTTTTTCGCACATCGCCCGTCCGCGCTGTTCTGCACGGTCGCGGTGGACCATCATCGACAGCGCATCAACCGGCTCGTCGTTGACCAACACTTGCATCTTGACGAGATTGTCTTCGCGGTAGCCTTCCATCTGGTAGTCAAAGGAGGCGTATCCCTTGGTCACCGATTTCAGACGGTCGTAGAAGTCAAAAACGACTTCGTTCAAGGGCAGATCATAAACCACCATGGCCCGCGGACCTGCATAGGTCAGGTCAAGCTGGATGCCGCGGCGGTCCTGGCAAAGTTTCAGCACATCGCCGAGGTATTCGTCGGGAACAAGGATGGTTGCCTTGATCCGTGGTTCTTCGATGTGATCGACCTTGGATGGGTCCGGCATATCGGCGGGGTTGTGCAACTCGATCAATTCCAGATCGGCGCCATCCTTGGCTTTCATGTAGACATGATACACCACCGACGGCGCGGTTGTGATCAGCTCAATACCGTATTCACGTTCGATCCGATCGCGGATCACCTCAAGATGCAGCAGACCAAGGAATCCGCAGCGGAAGCCAAATCCAAGCGCGGCCGAGGTTTCCATCTCATAGCTGAAGGACGCATCGTTCAGGGCCAGCTTTTCAATCGCATCGCGCAGGTCTTCGAATTCCGAGCTGTCGACGGGGAACAGACCACAGAACACGACCGGCACCGAAGGTTTGAAGCCCGGAAGCGGGTCTTCACAGCCTTTCTTTTCGGTGGTGATGGTGTCGCCGACCTTGGTGTCGCGAACCTGTTTGATCGAACCGGTGAAAAAGCCGATCTCGCCGGGGCCGAGTGATTTGACGTCTTCCATGGCCGGGCGGAACACACCCAGTTTGTCGACGCCATATTTGGCACCCGTTTGCATCATCTTGATCTGGTCGCCCTTGCGGATGGTGCCATCCATCACGCGGATCAGAACAACGACGCCGAGATAGGGGTCGTACCAGCTGTCCACAAGCATCGCCTTGAGCGGCGCATCGGGATCACCGCCCTCGGGAGAGGGCAGGCGGGTGACAATGGCTTCGAGCACATCTGGGATACCGAGGCCTGTTTTGGCGCTGATCTCAATGGCGTCGTGCGCCTCGATGCCAATCACATCTTCGATCTGTTCCTTGACCCGATCCGGTTCTGCTGCCGGCAGGTCGATCTTGTTTAGGACGGGTACGATTTCGTGGTCCGCGTCGATGGCCGTATAGACATTGGCAAGGGTCTGCGCTTCTACGCCCTGCGTCGCGTCCACAACCAGCAAAGATCCTTCGACCGCACGCATGGAGCGGGAGACCTCATAGGCAAAGTCCACGTGCCCGGGTGTGTCGATCAGGTTCAGCACATAGTGCAGTCCATCCTTGGCGGTGTAGTCGATACGGACTGTGTTCGCCTTGATGGTGATACCGCGTTCGCGTTCGATATCCATCGCGTCCAGCAACTGCGCCTTCATATCCCGTTCGGCAACGGTATTGGTCAGCTGGATCAGCCGGTCAGCGAGGGTGGATTTCCCGTGGTCGATATGCGCGACGATCGAGAAATTGCGGATCTGCGAAAGAGGTGTGCTCATGAGGTTGGGATATGCGGCGGAAACCGGGTTTGGTCAAGGTGTCAAAGCGCGACCAAACCGTGCCGTGTTCCCCAAGGCGCGGGCGCCTTGGGGTTATGCTTGCTGTGTCAGCAGTCGGGCGCTCAGGAAACCCCGGCAAAGCGAATGCCGCTGAGATCGGCGAGTTCGCGTTTCCATGTGGTGATGTCGCGCTGCGTCATGCCTGACAGGCTGTCATGGCCGCAGGCGCGCGCCAGCACCTGCATCAGCTCCACGCTTGCCCCAAAGTAACGTGCCAGTTTCTCAGCGCCGACTTGGACATCCAGACGTTTGCGCAGCTCTGGTTTTTGCGTGGCCACCCCGACAGGGCAATTGTTGGAGTTGCACATCCGTGCTGCGATACAGCCCACTGCCTGCATGGCCGAATTGCTGACCGCCACGGCATCGGCGCCCAGAGCCATGGCCTTGGCGAAATCTTCGGCAACACGCAGGCCGCCAGTGATTACCAATGTCACTTCGCGCCCGGTTTTGGCGTCGAGGTGTTTGCGTGCCCGCGCCAGGGCCGGGATCGTAGGCACCGAGATGTGATCGCGGAAAATCAAGGGTGCGGCCCCGGTGCCGCCGCCGCGACCATCCAGGATGATGTAATCGGCGCTGGCTTCGAGCGCGAAATCGATATCGTCTTCGATATGGTTGGCCGAAAGCTTGAAGCCGATCGGGATTCCGCCGGACCGTTCGCGCACCGCATCGGCAATCCTTTTGAAGTCGGCCGGTGTGTGCAGTTCAGGGAACGTGGCAGGGGATATCGCCGACTCGCCCGGGTTCAATCCGCGTACCTCGGCGATCTTGCCTTGTACTTTGTCACCGGGCAGGTGGCCGCCGGTGCCGGTCTTTGCGCCTTGGCCACCTTTGAAGTGAAAGGCCTGAACCTTGGTTACGTGATCCAGATCCCAGCCAAATTGCGCTGAGGCAAGCTCATAGAAATAGCGGTTATTCTCGGCCTGTTCCTCGGGGAGCATACCACCTTCACCTGAGCAGATCCCCGTGCCCGCCATCTGCGCGCCGCGGGCCAGTGCTGTCTTGGCTTCTTCCGAAAGGGCGCCATAGCTCATGTCAGTTACAAAAAGCGGGATATCGAGTTGCAGTGGCTTGGCTGCCCGTGGCCCGATCGTGACGGAGGTCGCAACCGCGGCATCGTCGAGCAGGGGTTTGCGCGCCATTTGCGCTGGCAAAACCTGGATGTCGTCCCAATGGGGCAGATCTTTACGAGGGACGCCCATGGCCCCCATCTCGCCGTGGTGGCCCAGCTTGCTGAGCCCATCCTTGGCAAGCGCGTGGATGCGGGCAACTGTTGGTTCTTCGGGGGTGGGGGTTGCAGTCGGCACATCCGATTTCGCTGCGGGGGCTTCATCGCCGACCTCAAGTGTTCCCAAACGGGCGTGTGAGCCATCACAAAACGGACCGTTGGCTGTCGATTTGCACTGGCAAAGCGCGGCATCACCGTCTTTTTCAGCCGTGAATTTGAGTGGCTCAATGCCTGTTCCGGCATGGCTGCCATCGCAAAAAGGCTGATTTTTGGAACGTCCGCAGCGACACCAGAAATAGTCTTTGCCTTCTTCCAGTGTGACTTTGGCCGGGGCTTTGGCGGCAATGATAGGGACAGAGTTTGTCATGGTGACTGGCTCACTTGCTATGGACGTTTGGTTTGGCACACCCGGCGGTTGCCGGGCGGTGAATTGTGACAAGTTGGGCTGAGCGCCGCGCTACTCGTCTCGCCACGCCCTTGCGGAAACTTTGGATATCGATCGGAAATAGTGCAAAGTGTATCGCTATGCAACAAGTTGTACCGCAAGAGTGCAATCCGTTTCATTTCCGTGGTTCGTGATGTAAACAAAACCTATGGATAAACCCGCTGACCCCCGTTTGGACGCCACGCGCAGACGCGCTTTGGATGCCGCGCTGCATTTGCTGGAAACACAAGGTGTGCTGGCGGTGACGCACGCGGGGATATGTCGGGAAACGGGGATTTCCCGCAGTACCTTGTACAGGCACTGGCCCAAACTGGACGCGCTGCGAAATACGGCCTTTGCCCGGGCCACGCGCGGTGGGCGAAAGAAATCGATCAAGCCTGCGGATGGAACGCTTCGCGACGATCTGCTCTGGATATTGGGCACTTTGGTGTCGTCCTTGAACGAAACACCATGGGGCAAGATCGCGCCGCAAGTCATAGGCACGGCAGCCGTTGACGAGCAGGCGAAAGACCTGCTTGAAAAATGGGTTCGGGATCGAAGCGTGAATGTGCGCTCTATCTTTGACAGTGCGATCGCACGCGGAGAGATCGCTGCGGATGCCCCCGTGGAGCAAATGATCGAATTCGCAATTTCCGTTCCTTACTTCAGGAAATGCATGTCTGGTAAAGCGCTGGATGCGATGTGGCTGGAGACACATGTTGACCTGATCTGCGCAATGGCAGGTGTTACTCCCCAAAATCCCTGAACCGTGTAGACTGATCCTTGATCGAACGTGGCGCGCCAAGGGCGGGGCCTGTCCATGTGTTTTGGGGGCGCGGTGCCATATGTTGGCAAAAGGGGGAAACATGACAGAACGATCGACCGATGATCGCAAAGCGCCTGAGGCGATGCGGCTGCCCGGCCTTGCGGGAAAAATTGTCGCGATCACCGCCGGAGCGAGCGGGATCGGCTATAGCATCGCGAGGGTGTTTCACGGGCAGGGCGCGAAAATCGCGATTTGTGATGTGGATGCCAGAGCATTGGATGCCGCCCGCGAGACATTGACCGGCTGTCTCGCTGTTAAGGCGGATGTTTCGGACGATCTGGCCGTGGATGCGTTTTTCAATGCGATCAATCAGGCTTTTGGCAGGCTCGATGCGCTGGTGAACAACGCCGGAATAGCGGGCCCAACCGGAAATCTGGAGGATCTGGCACCCGAGGACTGGCGGCGCTGCATCGATATTTGCCTGACTGGGCAGTTTCTATGCGCACGTCGGGCCATCCCGATGATCAAGGCGGCCGGTGGAGGCGCTCTGGTCAATATGGCATCTGCGGCAGGAAAACACGGGTATGCCTATCGCACCCCTTATTCAGCAGCCAAGTTCGGAGTCATCGGTTTAACCCAAAGTCTGGCCAAGGAACTCGGCCCCGACAATATTCGTGTCAATGCCGTCCTGCCCGGGATCGTAGAAGGCCCCAGAATGGACAAGGTGATCCGGGATCGCGCCAGCGCCACGGGCGTCAGTTATGATGCCATGAAGGATGACTATCTGAAGAATATCTCAATGCGCCGCATGGTGACCCCGGACGACGTGGCTGCAACGGTCGCATTCCTGATTTCAGACGCGGGCGGAAACCTTTCGGGCCAATCGCTGGCCGTCGATGGCAATGTCGAAACACTATAACCTCGAATGGACGGTGTAATATGAGCAAGGACAAGAGGCAGGCAGGCAAGGTGATCATCACATGCGCGGTGACGGGTGCCATTCATACGCCATCGATGTCGCCGCATTTGCCCGTGACACCTGACGAAATCATAGCGGATTCGTTGGCGGCGGCCGAGGCGGGGGCCGCAATCCTGCACCTTCACGCCCGGCATGGGGATGGACGCCCCGACCAAAGCCCAGAAGGCTTTGCCGCCTTTTTGCCCCGGATCAAGCAAGGCACAGACGCGGTGGTCAATATCACCACCGGTGGCAGTCCATACATGACCGTCGCGGAACGCGCAGCGCCTGCTGCGCGTTTTCAGCCCGAGTTGGCATCGCTCAACATGGGTTCCATGAATTTCGGTCTTTATCCGATGTTGAATCGCTACAGAGACTTTCAGCACGATTGGGAACGAGAACACCTTGAGGGGTCGAGAGACCTCGTCTTTCGCAACTCGTTTGCCGATATCGAATATGTGCTGGAGACCTGCTACGGCAATGGAACGCGGTTTGAGTTTGAATGTTACGACACATCCCATCTCTACAATCTCGCGCATTTCGCGGATCGTGGTTTGGTCAAGGCGCCGTTTTTTGTCCAGTCGGTTTTTGGCCTTCTGGGTGGCATCGGTGGGCACCATGAAGACGTCCTGCACATGAAGCGAACCGCAGACCGTCTTTTTGGGGATGACTACCGTTGGTCGGTTCTGGGTGCTGGGGCGAACCAATTCAGGATCGCGACGCAGGCCGCAACGCTGGGCGGAAATGTCCGGGTGGGCCTCGAAGACAGCCTGTGGGCGGGCCGCGGAGAATTGGCGAAATCCAATGCGGTTCAAGTTCGAAAAATCCGCGCCATTGTCGAAGGATTGGGACTGGACATTGCGACACCTGACGAAGCCCGCGAAATTCTAGGCCTCAAAGGTGGGGACCACGTGGCATTTTGAATTCGCCTCTGGGCGACGGAAGGCGCTTTGATTGTAATTGCCGTGCGTCGGGACATGCCAAATGTCTGGCCGTATTGCGAACCCAGTGGAAGATCAAGCTGCGAGATTGTGGCTGGGGTGGTAGGATTCGAACCTACGATACACGGTACCAAAAACCGCTGCCTTACCACTTGGCTACACCCCAACGTGAAGCGCTACTTACGACGCGGTTTTTCCGGGATCAAGACCCAACTTTGCGAAAAATGCTACTCACCGGCGATGGCGCTGGTCTGTTGGCTCAGAGTGGCCTTTTGCGTGTCGTCAAAAAAGGTAAATCGGGCTCTTCCAGCGCGTTTTGAAGCATAGAGCGCGATGTCTGCTTGTTCCGAAAGGGTTTCCAGCTCAACAGGTTTGCCCATCGTGCGGGCAATTCCGATGCTTGCGGAAACATGGCAGGCTTTGCCGTCGTGCAGGATCGGGGCCTCGATTCGTTGGATGAGTTGACTGCACAGAGCCTGCAGACGTTCGCGTTCCATTGCGTTTGGCAAAACGATCACAAATTCATCGCCGCCGACCCGGGCAACGGTGTCATCCTTGCGCGTCAGTTCCACCATGGTGCGCGCGACACACTGTAAAACCCGATCACCGGCTGCATGGCCATCGGTGTCGTTGACCTGTTTGAAAAAATCGAGATCGAGATGAATGACCGTGAAATCAGAACCAGTGCGTTTGAGGCGTTCCAGAATATGGTCAAGCGCGCGGCGGTTCTTCAATCCGGTCAAGGTATCGGTGAAGGCCTGTTCTTCTGCCGCCAAGCGGGCCCCTTGCAGGCGGGTATTCAGGCGGCGGGACGAATCCATGGCGGCTGACTTTGCTTCGACAAGGTAAAGCATTTCTATCGCCAGATCGGTGATCGCAAAATCATTACCGGTCAGGGAAAAATCGCGCACTGCGTCAACCACGGCGATCCCGAAGGATAGGTTGATCAAAGCGCCGCCGTTTGCCGCTGGAAACAGAACACCCTTGAGAGAGGTGCGTTTTCCTAGCCTGATCCGCAGATGCAGTTTGCGTCCTTCGGTTTGCAGCAGTCCGGCCATCGCCGTGACGGCGCGTGGGCGATAAACCTCGAAGAGATCGAGGAATCGTTCACCTTGCACGGGGCTGTCGAAGAGTTTGATCAAGGTTGGTCCGGCCTGAACAATCCTTCCATGGCGGTCAAGCAAGGCGTGAAGCGGGCACAGCGTGTGCAGAGTATCACGTGAAATCGTCATCCCGGCACCTTGGCGGATAGATCGAATTCCCTGCCTTCTGCGTATGAGGTGTCGACGACTGTTATGTGGATCATTTCCTCCCCTTGTGCGAGGCGGGAGTGGTCCAGCAATGCCAATGAGCCGTAGTCGTCAGCAATGGCACGCAATACGCCAAGCATCACGGCGCCAAATCCGGGCAAGCTCGCCCCGATCCGCAAATCGAAACTGCCGTTGTCATGATCCAAAAGTTCCAGATCCGGAAGGACGAGATCGGCCACTGCCAATCTGGCGCGGTCCGGCAGATCGTCGAGCGAATGCAGGAATTCGATAAAGTCTGTGCCGCCGAAACGCAGCAACCGGCGCAATGCCTGACTGTTGGGATGTGTCACGAGGTAGGTGCCCACATCTTCCAGCAATGCATCCCCGGGTTTTGCAAGAACGGCATATGCGGCGGATAACAATCGTTCCGGTATGTCGGGAGGGTATTGCAACATCGCCTCGATGTCTGCGCTGTCCAGTTCCGCCAGCGCAGCCGTGTCTTTCCAGGCCTGCGGCCCGTAAGTGTCCGTTATAAAAACCTGGATCGTTCGCAACACCAAACCATGCATACCGAAACCCCGTGATGGATGGCCTGACCATCCGGCAAATGGGTTAAGAATGGTGAAACGTACTCAATTGTTCGGAAAGATTTCATGCTCTCCCAGTCTCAGCACTTTCCAGTCCGGGGTCACCATTTTCGCTGCGCCATCGTGAAGGGCCTGCAAGTCAGCTTCCGTGATGTTGCGCGCTCCAAACCCTCCGCGGGTGACGACGTCTCCTGCGAAAACCAGTTTGCCGTCGCGTAGCCGCAAGGCGCGGGTCGAGAAATTTCCACTACCGGAGCGAATGAACAGCAACGCTTGTTCCGCCTCGCCGCTGTCTGTGAAGGCGGCCAGATACAGGGCGCATCCGGGATCCCCGCTGAGAAGAGCGTTTTCGCATGAGGCGATCCACTGGGTCACGACAAATGCACTCAAGTCGGAAAAGCTTGCGGGAGGCAGAGGGTCGCCTAGCGGATAAATGGGTATCGCTGCGGCTATTGTCGCAAGATCGGATTGTGTGACGGTTGCTTGGTCGTTGTTTCGTTCCGCGGCTCTATCAATAGCCGCGACCATTTCGGGTTTTGCCTGTTTCAGCTGCGCCAATGCGGCTTTGCCCGCTGTGCCCCAATCATGCGCGAGCTGCGCGATCGGCAGCTGATCGATATCTGCACCAGCCAGACCTCGGTCCAGTTGTGACCGGGCAGAGAGTGTCTCGGCCTTTAGCAAGGGACTGATCCAGACAAGGCAGGTCGCGGCGCACAGCAGTGCAAGCCAGATATTCGCGTCGCGGATGCGTGACATCCATCCCGCGCGCAACAGCACCGCAAGCCCGAATGCCAGACCATACGCCAGAACCACGCCTGCAATCGTCAGTGCCATCAGCCGGGTCGGGGTCAGGCCATATTGCACAACCCGCAACCAGATTGCCCAGAGGGCCAGCCCCCCCAGGATTGGGACGAGCAGCGCCATCCCCTGAACGCACCCGCGCATAAAGGGTGCGCGAACCGCGTCCTGTTGGTCGCGCTCTACGGTGATCGTCACCAGAACGATTGCAGCGATGGCAAATGCGGTCAGCGTTGCAGCAGGGGACAGCCCACCAAGCAATCCATCCCATCCGCGGATCGCCAGCATAATTGTGAAGATCAGGCTGACCGCAAAAACCAAAGGAAGAAACAGGCGCAGTAACCGCAGGATCAGATAAGGCGAAATGTAGTCGGAAAGCTCGAACACCACGGCCAATGCCAAGCCGAATACGGCCCCGGTCAAAGCCCAGACAACCGCGTCGAATCTGGTAACGAAATCCAACAGCTCCAAGCCGACAATGCTGAGCAATGCGTCCGACAGTGACAGCAGTCCCCAGAACAAGGCCGTGAAAATCAGGGCTGCTACAAACCGAACGATAATTTGCCAACTGGTTCCAAACAGGGCGGGATAGTCCCGCCAACCGCCGGCCCGTTGTAACCCGGCAGACAGAAACGGTGTGAGAATGAGCAAGGCCATCCCATAGCCCACCCCCGGATAGACCATGGACAGATAGTCATCGATGCTCTCATGCCGAAAAGACGCGTTCCAGAGCAACCCGGCTAACATTACGGCCAGGCAGGCAGCCGGGATTAGCGTGCGCAAGACATTGATTGGTCCTGTCAGGGCGGCGACACAGAAAAAGAAAGCAAAACAAAAAGCGCTGGCAGCCAGAACTGTGCGTTCTTGCAGCCCCGCATCCATGGATTGGTCGATCAGCCACCAACCGGACACACCGGCCAAAGCGCCAATGGCCATCAGGATGGCCCACAAAGAGCCGGTTGAAGTTGCCTTGTCCACCTTAGTCAACCTTTCACATCGCGTTACAGCACCAGCTTTGCGCGCGGGGGCATGCTCTGCAAGGTCAGGAACTATTGCAAGGTGCGAACCAGCGGACCTGCGCCTGATTTTTGCGTCAGATCAAAAGTCAGTGGGCGCACCACCTTCACGCTTGCGCCGTTCTACAAAGCTGGCCAGTTCTTCGCGGATTGCATCGTCCATGGCGGGTGGTTCGTATTCGGCGATGATGCGTTTGTAGATGTGATGCGCGCGCTCTGCAGTCCAAACGCCGCCGGCGGCTTCCCATGCTTCGTAGTTTTTCCAATCGGAAACAAAGGGTTGGTGGAATGCGGTGGTGTAGCGGTCTTGTGTATGCTGGCAACCAAAGAAGTGGCCATAAGGCCCGACCTCTTCAATCGTATCGAGCGCCAGAGATGTGTCCGAGGTGTCCCAGATTTCGGGATCCATATAGCGCTGCATCTGACCAAGGACTTCGCAATCCATCACGAATTTTTCCGGGCTCGCAATCAGGCCGCCTTCGAGCCAGCCCGCGGCATGGTAGACCATATTGGTGCCCGACTGGATCGACGCCCAAAGGCTGTGCTCGGTTTCCCACATGGCTTGTCCGTCAGGCACGTTGGCTGCGCAGACACCCGAGGATCGCATCGGCAAACCATAATAGCGTGCCATCTGGCCAGTCATCTGGGTTGCGCGCATGTATTCCGGCGTACCAAAGGCTGGTGCGCCGGATTTCATGTCTACGTTCGATGTAAAGGTGCCGATCACACATGGCACGCCTGGCCGGATGATCTGCGCCAGCACAATCGCAGCAAGCCCTTCGGCAAGAGATTGCGCGACGGCACCCGCCATTGTCACTGGAGCCATGGCACCGGCGAGCGTGAAGGGCGTTACCACGAGCGCCTGACCACGCCGCGCCAGTCTCATCCAGCCATCCATCATCGGATGGTCGTGTTTGAGCGGTGAGGTGGAATTGATGTTGGTGTACATTCGCGGCGTTGCCTCGAATTCCTCGTGGCTCAGCCCGCCCGCGATGCGAACCATTTCCATTACATCGTCGACTCGCTCGGCGCCCAGTGAATAGGCGTGCATGGCCTTGTCGGTCAGTGTCAGCTTGTCATAGAGCACATCAAGGTGACGGACGCTGGCGTGCACATCTACGGGTTCGACCGGGTATCCGCCCGCGAAGTGGATGCAGTTGAAATACTGGGTCAGCTTCAAAAGATTCTGGCATTGCTCGCGCGTGCCGGACACCTTTTTACCGATTTCGAGATCCCAATAGTTGGGGGGCGACGAGACGTTGCCAAAAGCAATGTGCCCGCCGCCAATCGTGATTTCACGATCAGGGTTGCGCGGTGTGATGGTGAACTGTTTCGGGGCCTTGGCAACATATTCCATCACCATCTCGCGCCCCATCCGGACGTTTTCGCCGTTCACCGTGCAGCCGGCCTTTCGCAGGATGTCCGCGGCTTCTTCGTTGAGGAATTCAATGCCGATTTCTTCGAGGATGTGCATGGCGGCATTGTGCATCCGCTCTACACCTTCTGGGGGCATGGGCTCTGTCGGGCGATCCCGATTGACGATTTGCCGCCAAGGCATTTGCTCAATAGCGGCACCGCCGCGACGTTCCGCATTGCCGGCCCGGCCGCCGCTGCGGCGCTTGCGTTCTTTTCTTGCGGGTGGGGATGCAGGCGTTTGCGTCATACCGGGTGCTCCTTGTCTTGCAAATAGCAGACACTTGGGATGCGGCACTTGCCTGTTCGAAAACGACAAAGATCGTCGTTTTCTTTGGTTGTGCGGGTTTGCTTTTCAGACCGTGATGGACAGCCAGTCCAGCAAATGCCCGATGTCCGGAAGCACGGCATCGGCAAACGGGTCAAGATCGGCTCTGCTGGCCAGACCGGTCAGGACACCAACGGCACTCATCCTTGCGGCGCGCGCCGCGATCAAATCATGGCTGCTGTCCCCGACCATCAGAACCTGACTGGGTTTGAGGCCACAGTGAGTGGCGAATGCCAGCAGAGGGTCCGGGTCCGGTTTGGCGCCATAGCCGCTGTCGAAACCGGCTACAAAGTCGAAAAGGTCGGTAATCCCGGCCTTGTTCAAATGGGCCCGCGCAGCACGTTCGGTATCGTTGGTCATCACACCGAGGCGCAGATCAGCGGCTCGAAGCCGGTTCAAGAGGGGGGGCAACGGTACGGCTGGCACAAGATCGGCATTGGCGGCTTCGTCCGCGAGACGGGTCTCTAGCTCTTCCAGCGTGAACTGGGGCAGAATATCGGTGAAACACTGCGCTGCTTCTCGATTGGTGCCTGCGATCACCGGGCTGTCCGGGAAAAAGGATTTGGTTTCCAGATTATAGCGGCACGCCTGCGCCAATTGTTGGGCCAGTTCCGCATCGCCATCCGACATTTTGGATATCAGCCGCCCAGCCCATCCGTTCCACGTGGCTCCAAAGTCGAACAGAGTGCCGTCCTTGTCGAAAAGGACCGCCCGGATCGAGGAACGGTTCATGTCCAATGCACCTGACCGCCGCCCGGCAAAGCATGGCGCGCCATCATGAGTTGGTCATAGGCCAAGCCATTTTCGTCGCAAAAGGCGACGACCCAAGCATCGTCCATCATCAGAAAATCCAGAACGGACCCTTGGAAATCCGGGTCTTCCAATCCGGCCCGGAAATTATCTTCCGTGGCTCCGGTCGAGCCCATGAAAACGGGCAAAAGTTCATCATTGCTGGCCAGCCATGCAACCGCCTTGAGGCCGATCATTTCGGCAGATTCCTGCGATAGGGACATTTTTCAGTGCTTCCGAAACGGTTTCTTAACCTAAATTCACCAATTCTCGATCTTAGTAAAGACGGGCATGCGGTCTTGCAGCGCTCGCAATAGTCAGTGAGGTAAGCATGTCAGGGCGCATCCTGATCATTGATCCGATCCCGACGAACCGCATCGTGATGCGGGTCAAACTGGCCTCTGCGTTCTACGAGGTTTTGCAAGCGTCCTCTGGAAAGGCTGCTCTTGGCAGTTTGGCAACCACACGCCCGGACGTGATCGTCTGTGCTTGCGATCCCGGTGACATGGATGGTCAGACCTTTTGCCAATCGCTGCGAAATCACCCTCTTGGAAAATCGATTCCCGTTATCGTGGTTGGTGCTGGTGCAAAACCGGAAGACAGGCTGGCCGTGGTTTCCGCGGGCGCAGACGATGTTTTACCCCGTCCAATTGATGATATGATTTTGCTGGCACGTTTGCGGTCGTTGCTGCGTGCCCGCGATGCTGAGACCGAGTTGCAATTGCGCGACGACACGAGGCGGGCATTGGGGATGGCGGAAACGGCTGAACCCTTTGCATCACCGGGCCGGGTATTTCTGGTGGCCGCGACAGAGCGCCGGAAATCCTTGCGGAAAATTTGTGAAGCATTGGCACAGCGATTGCCGCATCATGTCTCGGTCCGGTCCGCTGACGACTTTCTGCGCAATGGAGAGGACAAACCGGACGTTGTGGTGCTTTTCGAGTCCAAGGACAGCGGCGGTGCCGGCCTGACCCTGCTGCCACAACTGCGCGCCAACAGCGGTACGCGAAATGCGGCGATGATTTACGTGGCGCAGCCGGATCAGCGGCGCGAGGCAGCCAGTGCGCTGGACATGGGGGCAAATGATCTGTTGCTAACCGGGCCTGAACCTTTGGAACTGGCGTTGCGCATAGACCGGCAAATCATGCGCAAACGCGTGAGCGACCGGTTGCGGTCTGATATGCAGGACGGTCTGCGTGCAGCTGTCATTGACCCGCTGACCGGGCTTTACAACCGCCGCTATGCGATGCCGCATCTGAAACGTCTTTCTGAAAACGCACATTCAAAGCGCCGCTCCTTTGCGGTCATGTTGGCCGACGTGGATCATTTCAAGCGGGTCAACGATCACTATGGCCATGCCTGCGGGGATGAAGTGCTGAAGGAACTGGCCATGCGCCTGCACGCAAACCTGCGCGCGCCTGACATGCTGGCACGTTATGGGGGTGAAGAATTTCTGATCGTGTTGCCGGATACGGACCGGCGCGCTGCGCGCGCTGCGGCAGAGCGTATGTGCCGGTCGATCAGCGAACGGACGGTCACGGTTCAGGATGGGCGATCATTGCAAGTAACGCTGAGCATTGGGGTCGCGCTGGGGTCACCAAACGATGCATTGGATCCGGACGGTTTGATCGAATACGCCGATCGCGCATTGTATCGCGCCAAGGCGCAGGGGCGGAATGGAGTTGTGGTTTCGGATCTTGGTCGACCGGTCCTGCTGCCCTCCGAAGGGACGAGGCCTCAATCCAAACTTGTTCGCAATTCGATCATAGCGACCAAAACCGCCGGGCTTTGACCGTCAGTCGCGCTTTTTGCGCCCCTTGAAGCGTTTGATCTGTTCTTCGAGCCTGTCGGCAAGCGCCTGACGCTCGGCAGCATCCATCTGAGCGATAAACTCGATCATGACGCCCTGAGCGATCAGGCGACGTTCTTCGCCAGAGCGTGCCTGTTCGGTCAGGATCTCTTCGAGTGGCTTGGGGTCGAACGGGTCGGCACGCAGCACGGCGATGCCCTGCTGATAACCGGCCATGATCGCCGGACGCCCATCACGACCGGCCTTGAAGCCGTCGCGCAGGTTCTTGCGCAGCGTTCGTCTCTGATCGTCGGAAAAGGCACGCATATAAGGGCCGGCCGCATCGCGGTATCCGGCATCGCGCTTGCCCGGAGGGCCGCCGTTTATCACCGCGCCCGCCACGAGGCCCACCACCAGAAGGTTCAAGGCAAGCGAGGCGAACAGCAAACCCTTGACCCAAGGCCGCGTTCCACGTTTCGGTGTGTCGGTTTCAGTTGGGGCCATGACGTCAGCCTTCCATCATTGCAAAGTCGAAGCTGCTGAGCGGATCGACGTTCAGCGTTTCGCCGCCCATCGCCTCGATTATGAGTGTTTCGATGCCTGAGGGCGGGCTGATGCCCAACCAGAGCCCTGCGGCACAGGCTGTGGCAAGTCCGCCGATACCCTTCCAGCCCCCAATTACCTCGGAAATCTGCTGCCACAAACTTTGCCGGACCCGCAGGGCAGGCGCGGGCATTTGCGCCAGCGCGTCCGCTTCGAGCCGGGCAAGGAATCCCTGGTCGGGCATGGCCGGGGTCTGTTTCGCCGCGGCAAACAAATCGTCCAGTTCGGCATCGAACTCAGCGCTCGGCTGAGCGGTCAAGGATGTGTCAGGTGGCGTCTTCATCTTCAAACCCCAATTCATCGCGGCGGCCTGCCAGCAGGTCCTGCAGTGCCTTTTTCCCCCGCGCGGTCAGACTTTCGACTGCGCGCGGGCCAATGTCCATGATCTGTGCAATTTCCTGATTGCCCAAACCTTCGATATGTCTCAGCACAACCGCCTGACGCTGCCGGTCCGGCAATTGCATGAGCGCATCCTGCAGCGCGTCGTTTCGCGCCTTCGTTTGCATTCTCGCGTTCACCGACGGTGTGCCGTCTTCCGGCTCGGGTATGGCGTCCAGCGCGGGCCCATCCTTGCGCTTCCGCAACCGGTCAATGCAGAGGTTTGCAGTCACACGATACAGCCAGGTGCTGACCTTGGCTTCTCCTTTGCGCCAGCTGGGCGCTGCACGCCACAGCCGCAGCAACGCATCCTGTGTGACGTCTTCCGCTTCGGATCGGTCACCGCCCAGCATTCTGACGGCGTGCGCATAGACTGGCCCGGCCAGCCTTTGCGTCAACACGCGCGCCGCAGCGGCGTCACCTGTGGCATAGAGCGCCAACAGGTCCTCGTCATCGCGATCACTCATGGCGTCAAAGGGCATCCGCTGCATTCCCAAGCGCTAGCCTTTCAGGCGAAGTTGCGCAATGGGCTGCCCGTTGGCTGGCGCCTCGGGCAGCCCAGACGCATTAGTTGTCGCCGCGCTTTTTCCAGCCTTTGCCGCGCTTATCACGCATGTCCATGCGGGCTTCGCGCAGTTCCTCGAGCGTTACGGCGCCGTCGCCATCTTTGTCCGCTTTTTCGATCAGGTTACCCGGACCACGGGCGTCCAGTTCTTCTGCAGACAGTTTGCCGTCTTCGTTGGCATCAAGGCGTTCGATCATACGCGTGGCGCGTTTGGCCCGGCGCTCGTCATTTTTCTTTTCGCCCTGTGCGGCCATTTCTTCGGGGCTCAGAAATCCGTCGCCATCCGCGTCCGCTTCTGAAAAGCGCTTGGCCTTGTAAGCGTCAATTTCGGCTTGGGTCAGTTTGCCGTCGCCGTTTGTGTCCATTGCCTCGAACATCGCTGCGCCGCGCATTTGACCCCGTTCGCCACCGCGTTCCTTGCCGCCGTGCGCCATCGCCAAGCTGGCTGCGCCCATTGCTACGATCAGAGTGCCTGTCATCAAATATGCTTTTTTCATCTCGCGATCTCCTGTGTTTCGCGTTTCCGAATGCCCTGTTCTGGGCGTCGATACAGGTTTCACGCGGCTGATCAGGGTTCCCGTCGAAAAAAATGAAAAAAGATTTTTGGGCTGTCTTGCGCGACATCCAGACGCAAGGACAATCTGAACACTTACACAAACCGCGCTGGCCCCTCATCTTGCTGCCACAAACGTTGAGGACGTGATGAGCGATTCAGTCAATACCATAGAGCAGCGCGAAACCTGGCCAGCAGTCTGGAAGGGGTGGCGTCGCAAGTGCCCGAACTGCGGCACGGGTCCGATGATGCGGGGCTACCTCAAGGTGCGTGATGCCTGCCCGGTGTGCCGCCAAGAGTTGCATCATCACCGGGCCGATGACGGTCCGGCTTATCTGACGATCCTGATTGTCGGCCACCTGATGGCGCCGGGCTTGCACATTGCCTTCACCACATGGCGTCCGGAGCCACTGATCCTGTTCACGATCTTTGCCGTGCTCTGTGTGGGCTTGTCGCTTTATTTGTTGCCAAGACTGAAAGGGGCGATGATTGCCTTTCAGTGGGCGCGCGGTTTGCACGGGTTTTCCCAAACGTCATAGCGTGCCATTGTGACGCCGAAGACCGCGCCGGGATTGCTCCGTGCGCGGCGTCAAACAACAGGGGCACGGAACAGGCATGACACAGCCGATGATCGACAAGACGGCCATTCGCAATGCTGCGACCGTGATCGTTTTGCGCGACCGAACACGTCAACCCAAGGTCTTGATGGGGCAGCGCGGCGCAAAGGCGGCGTTTATGCCGAACAAATTCGTCTTTCCGGGCGGTGCGGTGGATGCGGATGATGCAAAAGTCCCGTTGGCCCGGCCGTTGCCGCCACTGTGTTCTGACCGGCTCGCCCAGGATGCAGAACCGGGCATTGCACGCGCATTGGGTGTGGCGGCAGTTCGGGAACTATTCGAAGAAACCGGTCAGGTTTTGGGTCAGCCCGGGCCATGGCCGGGCAAGGTTCCTACCGATTGGTTGGATTTTGCTGGCACAGGCCATCGCCCGGCGGCTGACATGCTGCAATTCGTGTTTCGGGCAATCACACCTCCGGGCCGTCCGCGCCGGTTTGATGCCCGCTTTTTCCTCGTGGATGCAGATGATCTTGCAACAGACCCCGATGATTTTTCGGCAGCGTCGGACGAGCTGAGCCATCTGCAGTGGGTTGAACTGGATCAGGTTCGCCGAATTGACATGCCGTTTATCACCGAAGTGGTGTTGGCTGAGATCGCGGCCCGTGTCACAGACATGTCCCCGCCGGATTCCGTGCCGTTCTTCCGTAACGATGACGAAGAGAGCCTGTTCCTGAGGCTGCGCGGCAAGAGAGACCCGGGCTAGCCGGAAATCAGATAATGCCGCGCCAGACCAGCACGGCACCGACCATGGCCATTGCAATGGCAAGGTTCGTCATCAGGCCAGCAACAACTCCGATCCGCCATCTGCTGCGTTTGGCCGTCACGTCTGGACCATACAGATGCGCCACAGCGCGTCTATAGGCCGCGTCGACCCGCGTTCCATCAATCTGAGGTGCAATCCTAGGGTTGCCTGACAGGCGTGCGGCCTCGGCAACGGTCAGCAAATCACGCTTGACCGCCTTGGGCAAAAGCCCACGAGCGCGCGCTGTCCGCGTCGCCAGATCGCCGCGCGACAATCCCAATCGTTTATGCAACATACGCTCCAAACGGGCGTTCCGTTTGGACACACTATTATTCAGCCCCATGGTTGCATCTTATGGCCATTTACAGGCGTAAGACAGCGCTGGCTTGCGGCCAGAGTGTTTCCAGAAACGAAACAATTGATCTTTTACGGGGCCTTGCGGGACTGGAACCTCGTCGGCATTGGCCGTATCACTCGACACATGTTGAATGTCTTGACGCAAGGAACCGAAAGCGCGCGCCCGCCGCTTTTGATCGTTCACGGGCTCTATGGTTCGGGTCGGAATTGGGGTGTGATCGCCAAACGGTTGGGTGGCGACAGGCTGGTTCTGACACCGGACATGCGCAATCACGGCGACAGTTTTTGGTCTGATACGCATGACTATCCTTCCATGGCCGATGATCTGGCCGAAGTGATCGACGCACACGGCGGTAAGGCAGATGTTGTCGGGCATTCAATGGGCGGCAAGGCGGCCATGGTGATGGCTCTGAAACGGCCAGAGTTGATCCAGCGGTTGATCGTGGCCGACATTGCCCCTGTTGCCTACAGCCACGACCAGTCACAGTTCATCGCGGCGATGAAATCTGTGGATCTGTCGCAGGTTGAGCGGCGCTCGGATGCGACGGATCAGCTCGCGCAGAGCGTGGACGACAAGACCCTACAGTCATTTTTCACGCAGTCTCTGGATATCAAGAACAAGCGCTGGCGATTGAACCTCGATGCGTTGGCTGAACAGATGCCAAATATTTTGGGCTTTCCAGAGGTCAGCGGCCATTTTGATGGGCCCACCTTGTTTTTGTCGGGGGCTGAGTCTGACTATGTAAAGCGAGACTACCGCCCCAAAATCCGCGAATTGTTCCCAAAAGCACGGTTTGCCCGCATGGCGAATGCCGGACACTGGCTCCATGCAGAAAGACCGCGCGCTTTCGAAGAGTCGGTCCGCGCCTTTCTCGACATGACGCTCTGAGCACAAACGTGGCCGAACGATCGGTTTTTTGATACACTGAGCTGAGTTCATAGCGTTTCGGCCATGGCTGGGATGCTAACGAGAATTGGAAAACCGATCATGGATCCATTCGCCTTGATTTTTTATGCGGCGGTTTGCGGCTTGCTGGGATTGGCTGGTCCTCGTTTGGGATCTGCGCCAGTCAGGTTGATTGTCGGTGCAATCGTCGGTGTCGTTGCGGTGACACTTTTGCCCGTTCTGCGCGGGATCATCGGCTAACCGGGCTGTTGCCAAACGGGCGGTCGGGCCGCTTCTGCTAGCATTAAGGCCGCCGACCGACCGGTTCACATCGTGTTAAGCGGGCATGCCCAGCCTTTTCTCCATCGCGTCCAGCATGGAGAAGGCCAGTGATCCGCTACATCTACGGAAAAGAACTGCACAAATTTCCAGACCTTTCACGCAGCATGTTTGAAGACCGGGCTGACCAGTTTCACACCCGATTGGGGTGGCAAGTTGATCTGGACGAACAGGGCCGGGAGGTCGACGCCTACGACGCCCTGAACCCGCTTTATGTGATCTGGGAACAGCCCGATGGTCGCCACGGGGGCTCGATGCGGCTGTTGCCGACTACGGGCCGGACCATGGTGAACGATCATTTTTTGCATCTGACAGAGGGTGTGCGCATCCAAAGCCCGCTGATCTGGGAGTGCACGCGGTTTTGTCTGGCGCGTGGCGTGGCGCCGGGCGTTGCGGCTGCCCTGATGCTGGCGGGCGGAGAAGTCATGCGCCACTTTGGCATAGAGCATTTCGTCGGTGTTTTCGATGCGCGCATGGTTCGGATCTACCGCCGTATCGGGGCCAGCCCCGATGTGGTCGGCGCGCAGGGTATGGGGCGTGAAAAGATCAGTGTCGGCCTGTGGGGCTTTTCGCCCCAAGCGCAGGCGCGCGTTTCGAAAAGTGCCGACATTTCACCTGAATTGTCGCGCCGGTGGTTCGAATTGTCCTTTGGCAGGAAACGGAAAATAGCGCGCGCTGTGGCCTGATATTCAGCCGCAGGTGGATCGCGCCGATGCATGACGGCGCAGCGAAGCACCCGGGGTAACACGAGCATGAATTCAGGGCGCGTTTTCGGCTGGTGGCCGCCGGGTGGCGCAGATACTGTCGCGCGCATGACCGTTCCTGCGTTGACATTTTCCGACGATCAGGCCGCTGCATTCGATGCGGTGGCCGATCTTTTGCGTGATGCCGGTGTCAATCTGGAGGATGGTTTGTGCCTTCCTGCCCAAGAGGGGCGGGGCAAGGTCATGGCACTTATGGGCAAAGCCGGTAGCGGCAAAACCCTCCTGCTGGCCGAATTGGTCAAAGCGCTGGAGGCGGCGGGTGTTGAAACCGTTTCGGGCGACTGGGAAGGCCGAAAACGCAAGGATCGCCGGACGCTGGCGATTTTGGCACCCACCAACAAGGCGGCCTTTGTTCTGCGTATGCGCGGCGTGCCAGCGACCACCATTCACCGCATACTTTACACGCCGGTCTACGATCCCGAATACGAACGGATTGCGGAATGGTTGATGGGGCAGGCCGAAAAACCCGAGATCGAAGGTCTGACCGACGAGCTGTTGGAACGTGCGCGCCTGTCTTACGAAGGGCACAAGTCGATTCCGGCCGCTCTGGCGGCAGCGGGGTTGCGCGGAAGTGATTTCATTACCGGTTGGAAGCGGCGCGAAGACCCATTGGATATTGGGCTGGTCGACGAAGCATCCATGTTGGACGAGCGCCAGTTCGAAGACCTTCAGGAGATTTTCCCAAACCTCGTCATCTTTGGTGACCCGGCCCAGTTGGCGCCGGTCAACCAGTCTGGGAAAATGGTTTTCGATACGCTGAAAACCACGCAGAAACTGGAGCTGCACCGCATTCACCGCCAGGAGGCGGACAATCCAATTCTTGATTTGGCACATGCCTTGGCAGACCCGGCGCTGCAGTTTGATGATTTCGAACGCATGATCGAAGAACGTGCCGCGCAGGATGACAGGGTCCGCTATGCGCAACGGGTAGAAGTGGACCTGATGGCGCGTAGTCCGGTGCTGGTTTGGCGCAACGCAACGCGTATCCGGCTGATCAATGCGTTTCGGGCAGTGCATTCTGCGCCTGAAACAGAACTGTTGCCCGGAGAGCCGCTGATCTGTGACGGAATAGAGCTGCCCTTGAAACATCGGAAGAAGCGGCTGGATCTTGAAGCACGCGGACTGATCAAGGGCGCGCAGGTCGTCTATCTAGGCCCCGGACGCAAAACAGGGTTTTCCCGATTGCATGTCATTGGCGCAGAAGAGCCGCAGGTCTCTGCTGCCTCGATTGTCAAAATCGAAAAGCCGGACGAAGAAGAGCCGTTTATTCCCTTTGCTGCCCGTATGGGTGCAACGTTCCTGCATGGCGCAGCGGTGACCATTCACAAGGCGCAGGGCAGCCAGTGGGAAGACGTGCAGGTTTTTGCGCCAGATTTGTATGCCGCGGCGCGTATGGGGCGCAGCGAAGCTGGCCAGCCTTTGTGGAAACGGCTTGCCTATGTCGCGATCACGCGCGCGCAGGAACGTCTGCATTGGGTGGTGCGCAATCGTCTTGCGCGACCCACGGGAATGCTGCGTGTGGATGATCTGAGTGGAACCCCTGCGCCCTTGGCGCTTGAAGCCGAGCAGCCAGAGGGCTGATCAGGGCTCTCAGAGCCCCTTACAGATGCGTTCAGAGCGGGCAACGAAAGCCTTGTACCGTTTCCAGAACGCTTCATGCGTTCCGCGATCCGACTGGCGAATAACCTGTGCCTGATGTGGTTCCGCAAAGAACCGGGCAGCCATGCGTTGATCGGCACCAGACAGATCCCGGTTTGCCGCACTTTGAATGCAGCCACAAAGACGCCTGTTGGCGGCTTTTCGGTTCGCGCGCAAACAGGCCGATGAAATCGGACCTGAAGAAAACTGTGCTGCCGCACCGCCATAGCTGCGTTCGACGCGATTGCCACCGCCGCCACCACAGGCCGCCAGCGCGAACGCGCTGAGAATGAGAAAACCAAAAACTTTCATGTCACCTGTCTTTCAAACGCCGTCGCGGGTTTTCCCGTCTGATCGGCTGTCTGCCCTCAAGGTGCATCTTGCAGCAAAGAGGGCGTGCGATCAATCATCGATCGCGTTCGCCGCCCAAAAACCCGCAGATTCAAGCGGACGGGATCACTCGTGGATGCCGTCCGAGCAGAAGGTGCCGCCTTGGTACAGTGCTCTTGGGTCGTTCTTGTCAGGCCGTTCCATGGCCGCGTCCAGTTTTGCACGGAAACCTTCCGAGCTGTCCTGAGGGGTCCAGCCTATGTACTGCACAGCAGTGTTGTCCCACCAAGTCCCGACATTGTTCGATGCACCATAGATGATGGGGCAGCCCAAACGCGGCACGATAAAAATGCGCTCGATCAACCGGATAAAGTCGTCAAAGCTGAGCCATGTGGCCAGCATGCGGTGATCGATTGGCTCTGGAAAGCATGATCCGATGCGAATGCTTGCGGTCTCGATACCGAATTTGTCGTGATAGAGACTGGCCATGGCTTCGCCAAAAACCTTCGAGACACCATAGAGCGAATCCGGACGGGTTGTGGCGTGGGCGTCCAGATTTTCATCCTGCTTGTAGAACCCGATGGCATGATTGGAGCTCGCAAATATGATCCTTGGCGGCGCGCTGGATTTGCGGGCCGCCTCATAGAGATTGGCAACGCCTTCGATGTTGGCATGCCGAACCGCGTCCCAAGTTCCTTCGGTCGACTGTCCGCCCAAATGGATGATGCCATCGCACCCCTCCACCAGTGCCTCGACCCCGGCTTTGTCGCCCAGATCGCAGGCAACCAACTCTTCATGAGGTGCGGCGTCACCCAAATCGCCCAAATCACTGATGCGCAGTGTTTCCGCAAATGGGTGCATCCGCTCTCGGCACAGGCGGCCCAGAGTTCCGTTTGCGCCGGTGATCAACAGTTTTTTCAGCATGATCGCTTCTCCATTTTGGGTGCCGTGGATCTAACCGGCAAATCGCGTTTGCGGCACGCCGCGTGTGCCATGCCCGGTGACTGCGAACAGCCCGCCAGCAAATGGTTGATTTGATCCTTTGGTCAGTCCTATCCCGATTGAGGTGACGTACAGCACGTCAAGATTGGCCCCACCGAACATGGGTTTGGTCGGCTTTTCAACGGGCATATCGATCGTGGCCAAAACCTCTCCCTCAGGTGACAGGCGGTACAATTGCCAGCCACTCACACCGGCCTGCCAGTAGCAGCCGTCTTCGTCCACAGTTCCGCCATCCGGTCGCCCGTTTACAGCACGGGTGTCGAAAAACGTCTGTTCCACGCCCGGCTCTCCGGTTTGCTGATCATAATCAAAGGACCAGATTTGGCGCACCTCGGGATAGCTGTCTGACAGATACATCCGCGATCCATCCGGCGAAAACGCCATGCCATTGGGTGTGAACATCCCTGTGCGCCACGGTTTGACCGTCAGGTCCGTGTCCAGACAGTATACCGTGCCTTGGCGCTTTTGGGGCGTGCCGTCGTCCTGCATGGACCCGGCCCAAAACCGGCCCTGAGCGTCGGTTGTGCCATCGTTGAATCGATTGCCGGGCAGATCCGGCTCAGGATCTGTTATGTGCTGGCGCTCACCGCTTTCAGGATCAAACAACCAAAAGCCTGTCTTGGTGGCCAAAACCAAACCGCCGTTTTCACGCAGGGCAAGACACCCCACCGGCTCGCCCCATTCCCATGTCTGGTTTTGCGACGTGTCCGGATCAAATCGATGAATGAACCCAGCGGGAATATCGACCCACCACAAAGATTGCGTGCGCACGTCCCAAACGGCGCCTTCGCCGATGCCGCTTTTGGTGTCGGCAACGCATTCGATTTTGATGCTCATTCAGTGGCTCCTGCAATCATGTCGAGGGCAGCACGTGCGATGCTGTCTTTGGATGGCATCGTGGCGGCATATGCCGGACCCGTGGCAATAAAACTGTCATCGGCGGTCAATCGATGCAGCCGGGCAGGCGATGTCTCGGAAAAATGAGCCATCAGAGCTTCGGCGACACCACCGGAATGCCGGGTTTCATCGACAATCAGGATATTCTGACAGCCACTTGTGGCTTTGGTCAGGGCGTCCTTGGGCAAGGGTGACAGCCAACGCAGATCGATAACGCGGGCCCGAATGCCTTGTTCTTCAAGGTCGGGAAGGGCCTGATGCGTCAGGTAGGTTCCATTGCCAAAGGTTACGATGGCCAGATCTGTGCCGTCGCCGTGCTGTCCGACGGTCCCCAAGCTGATATTCTCACTCGGGTCGGGGTAGCTGTGCATCCAAAGGCCATCTCCGGAGGAATGCAGATCCCGCATTGGATAGAGCGCGATCGGCTCCAGAAATGCCACGACGCGCTGTTCTTCTCTGGCCAGCCGAACCGCTTCGCGCAGCATCATGACTGCGTCAGCTCCGTTTGACGGGACGGCAAGGATCAGTCCGGGAATATCGCGAAGAACGGCCACTGAATTGTCGTTGTGAAAATGCCCGCCAAATCCTTTTTGATAACCCAGCCCGGCAATACGCAGCACCATGGGGTTCGTGTATTGACCGTTACTGAAAAATGGTAGGGTGGCGGCTTCGCCGCGCAATTGGTCTTCGGCATTGTGCAGATAGGCCAGAAACTGAATTTCGGGCATGGGCACGAACCCGTTGTGCGCCATGCCGATGGCCAGTCCGAGGATGGATTGCTCGTCCAGAAGGGTGTCGATGACCCGGTCCTGACCGAAACGCGCCTGCAGCTTTTGTGTAACGCCATACACGCCGCCCTTTTTGCCGACATCCTCGCCCATCAACACGATTTCACCGTGTTGCAGCATCAGATCGGTCATGGCCCAGTTGATAAGGCGCGACATGATCTGGGGTTGCTGCTGTGCGTCCAGATCCTTGCCAAACAGGCGGGCCCGGTCTGCCGGGGTCGGGCCATTGGTGGGCGCGCAGTCCCGTTTAGGCGGGATCAGGCTGGCCATGACATCGGTCGCGGTTCGCAGTTTTGGCTGGTCCGCGATTGATTGCGCGATTTTTGCGGTTTGCGCTTCGGCCTCCTGGTAAAGCGTTCGGGCGACGTCTGGTTTGAGAACTCCTGCAGCGTCTAGCAAACGGGCCGAGTGCAGCAGCGGGTCGTTCGCCTCTTCTGCTTCGACCTCTGTGAGCGGCAGATAGCTGGTGGCCACATCCGCGCCCGCATGTCCGTAAAGACGAATGGTTCGGACGTGCAAAAACGCGGGTTTTCGGTGCTGGCGCACATAGTCTGACGCGGCTTTAGCCGTTGCGTACGTGTCGTAGATGTCCAAGCCGTTGCAGGCAAAATACCTGAGCCCGGGGCGGTGTTCGAAACTGGCCCGTATCCAGCCTTCGGGTGTTTTGGTCGAGATGCCAATGCCATTGTCTTCGCAGCAAAAAAGCAGTGGCAAGGGTGCGGCCTGAACAGAGGTCCAACTGGCTGTGTTGAAAGCACCCTGCGCTGTGGAATGGTTCGCCGATGCGTCGCCAAAGCTGCAAAAGACAATACAGTCGTCTGGAAGACTTGCATGTTCCGGGCGATGACGCCGCGCTGCGCCAATGGCATAGGCGGCGCCGACGGCTTTGGGCAGATGGCTGGCAATGGTCGACGTCTGAGGTGGAATATTCAGGGACTTCGATCCCAGAACTTTATGCCGCCCGCCCGAAATCGGATCGTCGGACGAACAGGCAAAGGACAAGAGCATATCGCGAACCATGTCCTGATCCGCGACCTGACGGGCGCGCTGTAGCTGAAACGCACCGTCCCGGTAATGCAAAAAGGCCATGTCCGTTGGCCTGAGCGCTGCGGCCACGGCGGCCATGCCTTCGTGTCCCGAAGAGCCAATGGTGTAAAACCCCTGACCGGCTGCCTGCATCTTTCGGCTTTGCCGGTCCAGCGCGCGGCACTCGATGCCGGACTGAAAGATCTCCAGCGCCAATTCCGGTGGCAACGGGCCCGATGGCGCCGGACCGTCTGGCAAATTGCCCGAGGCAGTACGGGAAAGAAAATTGTCGTGAACAATCTGTACGCGGTCCATGAATGTCCTCTGGCAGGCACGCGGCGGTGGTTTGTTTAACGCCAGTAGATCACGCGTGACGCGACAAGGCCATGGGCATGTGAAGGTCCCGGCAGGGCCTTAGGTTCCGCGCCGTTTGGCCCGTAGTGTCGGGTCGGCTTGACGTGGATCCTCTGGCCAGGGGTGTTTGGGATATCGCGCACGCATATCTTTGCGCACGTCGGAATAAGAACCATCCCAAAACCCCGGCAAATCCATAGTTGTCTGCACAGGGCGTTGTGCGGGCGAAAGAAGCGTAACTTTCAGCGGTTGCCCGGCGACAGAGGGGTGGCTTGTCTGTCCGAACATTTCCTGAAGACGAATGGAAATTTCCGGATGATCGCCGGAATAGTCGATGGGCACCTTTCGGTCCAATGGCGTCGTGAAATGAGCGGGAACCATCGTATCCAAAGCCTGCTGCTGGGACCAATCCAGCCGTGCGCGCAATGCGGGCAGCACGTCGAATTTGCGTAGGGCGTCGGCTGTTTTGATCCCTTCCAGATAGGGCAATACCCAATCATCGAGCGTATCCATTAGGCTGTCGATGGACATATTCGGCAAGTCCAGGCCGCCGTTTCGGCCAATGGTGACCCGGGCAATGAACCGGTGGGCGGCGTCACTGATGGGCAAACCGATATCCCGAACGCCGTCCAGCATGGCTTTGGCCACGGCCTCGGTTGGGGCATCCTTCCAAATCCGGTCATCAAGCGCGATCTGCCCCAACATTTCCTGACGCCGTGCGACTACGCGGCGTTCGCGCTTTGACCATTCGCAGTGTTCCGACCAATGCAGTTGATCTTTGAACAGATCACGCAGTTCGGCTTCTGAAATTGCGATGGCTTGTCTGACCCGGGCTTCGCGTGGATCGCCGTCGGTATCGGTGACGACAATCAAACGGGTGGCTGCCAATGGATCGGATTCGTCGAGAACGGCGCCTTTGCCCCTGGACAGTTGAAACCGGGGGGCGTTACCCTTGCGGTGCAATCCGATCCTGTCGGGATAGGCGAGTGCGGCGGCCTCTGCCGGGCTGAGCGGAGCGGATGCCTTAGGGGCATTTGCCAGTTTGCGCAGCCGTGCCGTTTCACCCCGAATACGTTCCAAGGCGGCCCGATTGATCTGATAGGGACGATTGCGGGCAAAAGCCTTGGGGTCCCTCAGCGCTTCTAGCCTGAGGGAAATATCAACCGGTGCTGCCTGAAGCGGATCACGGTCGGACAAAAGGGCCGCCAGTGGCGCGGCCTCTGGTCCAGCGGTCGCCAGCATATGCGCCAACCTTGGATGCAGCGGCAGTTTGGCAAGCACGCGTCCATGATCGGTGATGCGTTTATGCGGGTCCAGAGCGCCGAGCATCTGCAAAAGGCTCTGAGCTTCGGAAAATGCGCCTTGGTTTGGCTGGGTCAGAAAAGGCAGTTGTTCAGGGCCGGCACCCCACACAGCCAATTCGAGGGCCAATGCCGAAAGGTCGGCGGATTCGATCTCGGCCGGAGGAAAAGGCAACAGACGACCTTCCTCGCCCTTGGTCCAAAGATGATAGGCCACGCCCGGTGCAACCCGGCCCGCGCGGCCGGCGCGCTGAGTGGCCTCGGCGCGGGTGACCCTTTCGGTTACAAGGCGCGACATGCCAGAGCCGGGATCAAAACGCGCGCGCCGCGCCCTGCCGCCATCGACGACAACGCAGATATCTTCAATCGTCAGCGATGTTTCTGCAATTGACGTGGCCAGAACGAGTTTGCGTCCGTCCTTGGCTGGCCGGATCGCAGCGCGCTGGGCATCAAAGGGCATGGCCCCGAACAGAGGGTGAATTGTTATTTCCGGTGCGAGACGGTTCTTGAGCGCGGCTTCAACCCTGCGGATTTCACCTTCGCCGGGCAAAAAGGCGAGGATGCCGCCTTGAGTTTCAGAAGCGGCCCGGACGATCAGATCAACCATGGTATTCTCGAACCGTTGCGTTTTGGGCACGGGCACCGAAAGCCACCGGTTTTCAACCGCAAAACTGCGTCCTTCTGAGGTCACGACCGGGGCTTGCATCAGATCAGCGACGGGCTGTGCATCCAGTGTTGCCGACATGGCCAAAAGGATCAGATCATCCCGCAACGCGCCCGCGATCTCAAGGCACAGCGCTAGTCCGAGATCGGCATTCAAAGAGCGTTCGTGAAATTCATCAAAAAGAACAGCGCCAACACCAGTCAGTTCCGGGTCGGATTGGATCATGCGTGTCAGAATGCCTTCGGTGACCACTTCGATCCGGGTTCCGGACGAAACCTTTGCTTCACCACGAATGCGATAGCCGACAGTTTCGCCCGGGTTTTCACCCAGGGTTTGCGCCATGCGTGTCGCTGCGGCGCGGGCCGCCAGCCGTCGCGGCTCCAGCATCAGAATACGCCCATCGGTCAACTGGGCCTCAAGCATGGCAAGCGGAACGCGTGTCGTCTTGCCCGCACCGGGCGGGGCCTGCAAAACGGCACGCCCGGCCGAGCGCAGATGGGCGATCAGAGCAGGTAGGGCAGCTTCGATTGGCAGGCGGTTCATGACGGCTTTATGGGCGTCTGGTCTGCTCGCGGCAAGCAATCAGCGTGATGCTCCGGGGCGTTTTGTGTCGCTGCTGGGGGGCTCGCCCCCCAGACCCCCGAGGATATTTGGGGCACAAAGAAACAGGCAATATCGTTCTTTTGAGGCGCGATGGCGCGCATCGGAAACCGGGCAGGGCGCAAATGCGCGCCTTGGCGTCGGGATTGGTCTACGCGGATCGAAGGCATCATGGTTTAGTCTGGTCCAAGCAAATGGGAGACGCAGATGTCGGAACGAATCCGTTTTGAGCTGGATGGCGAAATGGTCGAGGCTGAAGCCGGTCAGACGCTTTGGGATGTTTGTGCTGGTCGTGGTTTTCGTCTTCCGCATTTGTGTCACAAGCCTGAGGGTGGTTATCGCGCGGACGGGAACTGTCGTGCTTGTATGGTTGAGATTGA
>NZ_JAQIOY010000008.1:0-168748 GCF_028023555.1 Thalassococcus lentus | reverse complement strand
GGCGAAGAGCCAAGCAAACCACGAACCTCAGAAAGCGCAGCATCATCATACTGACGACCCTTCGGCGTCCTGCGACCCTTCCCCGGTGCGGATTTCCACACGCCCTTGCGTTCGTCGAGCGGCGCCATTGATTATCTCCCTGAGCTTGCTGAAGCACACCAATGTGTAATTTTCTTTATGTTCAATTTTTTTTCCTAACAGTCAACTCATGAATCTGGAAATTTCCAGCTGGGGCCTGTTTGGCGGATTGAACATGGCCAGCCATCAGCCTCTAACTTTGTGGTCCGGTCATCGCTGCCCATGGAACGGCATTGCTTGATCAAAATGCGGCGCATGGAACAAAGGCACGACCGAAAGTCAAAAAAAATGGCGACGCAAAATGCGTCGCCAAACCGGTCGTTGGTTGCCCGGCCGCGCTGAGCCGAACGATCAGTCTCGGTACTTGCTCATCACCATCGATCCGTTTGTGCCGCCAAACCCAAAAGAGTTGGTCATGACAGAATCGAGACCAGCATTTTCCACCAAGGAAGTGGCAATCTCGGCGGGTTTCAAAGCTGGATCAAGCGTTTCGACGTTGATCGAGGGAATGATGAAATCATGCTCAAGCGCGAGCAGGCAGTAGATCGCCTCCTGTGCGCCGGTTGCACCCTGAGAATGACCGGTCATCGACTTTGTCGAAGACACCGGCGGTGTGGAGCCATCGCCAAACACGCGGCGGACGGCTTCGATTTCGCCAACGTCACCGACCGGCGTCGAAGTTCCATGTGCATTGATATAGCTGACGCTGCGGCCTTCTGGCAGCGTGGACAAGGCAACGCGCATCGCCCGCTCTCCGCCTTCGCCGGAAGGGGCCACCATATCAGCGCCATCGGACGTGGCGCCGTAGCCGGTCACCTCGGCATAAATCTTGGCGCCGCGAGCTTTGGCGTGCTCAAGCTCTTCCAGAACGACGATGCCACCGCCGCCACCGATCACAAAGCCGTCGCGATCCGCGTCAAAGGCGCGGCTGGCCCGTTCGGGGGTGTCATTGTACTTGGAAGACATCGCACCCATGGCATCGAATAGACACGACAGTGTCCAGTCCAGCTCTTCTCCGCCACCCGCAAACATGACGTCCTGTTTACCCAGCATGATCTGCTCGGCTGCGTTGCCGATGCAGTGCAGAGATGTCGAACAGGCCGAGGTGATCGAATAGTTGATGCCTTTGATCTGATACGCCGTGGCAAGGTTGGCGCTGACCGTTGAGCACATGCACTTGGGCACGGCAAACGGCCCGATGCGTTTGGTCGCGCCGTTTTTCAGAACGGTTTGATGCGCTGTGAGCATTGCGCTCGTGGATGGCCCGCCCGATCCGGCAACCAGACCGGTGCGCGGGTTTACAATGTCGTCCTGCTCCAGTCCGCTATCGGCAATCGCCTGCCCCATCGCGATATAAGCATAGGCGGCGCCGGGCCCCATGAAACGCAAAGTGCGCTTGTCGATATGCTCTGAAACATCCAGCTTGATGTCTCCGGCAATCTGACTGCGGAAGCCGTGCTCCTTCATTGCCTCATTGGCAGTGATCCCGGATTTTCCGGCTTTCAGCGAGGCGAGAACCTCTTCGGCATTATTCCCGATCGAGGACACAACCCCCAGACCGGTAACGACAACACGGCGCATGTGGCCTCCTTCATTTGGTTGGGTCTTGTGTAGGGCAAGCAGGCCGTAGGGTGCAAGACAAGCTGACGAAACAGAACTGCAAGCGACCAAAACAGAACACAGACACCAACCCAGACATGAAAAGGGCCCGCAGCGAACTGCGGGCCTTCCGGCTTTCGCCTGCCATCCAGGGCCTCAACGCGTTGAGGATTTATCCTTTGATTTGGAAGCAGGTCCCGATGGTCTTACCCTCGGATTTCGTCGCGAGGATGACGTTCAGCAATTTCTCGCCCGAGCAAATCTGAGCGGCTTTGATGCGTTCTTTTTTGCCAGGGTTCTTCACACTCGGCCAAGTCTGCATGATTTCGACAGCTTCGCGGTATCCGTCCTGTTGGATGCTAGGGCTCTGGAAACCATCCCCATCATCGTTGGCTGGCGCGAACGTGTCGCGCAGCCAATCGCCGACATAGTCGCGGGTGCTGAATGTGTCGCGAAGCCAGCGCTCGATATCAAACGCATGGGCAGGCGCGGCTGCGCCGTAAATCGCCGCGGTGGTCAAAGACGCAAAAATAATCTTTTTCAAAATGGTCATAGGTCGCTCCAATAAAATGTACTGATTTATGTTGACCGTTGGCGGGAGCATGTCGCCCAAACCTTCGGCCACCCTGTCGGTACTGAAGAGCCAAAAGTTATACAATTCCATCAATATGTTATCGGATAGCAGCAAATGAAGACGGCACCATAAGTCCCGAATTCAGATCCTAAGACATCAAAGCCTGCGGGATGCAGCGGTCATTTCAGTTCAGAACGGCTTTGTTGTTCTTTTTGTGCCGCATCATCAGCTTTCGTTGTCGCTGCCCTGGCGGGATGTATCGCGCTGACGTCTGGTTCGCCCAATTCCATGTCTCGGCGGGGTAGATAGCCGACAGCTCTTGGGTGCCGTCTTGTGACAGGGCCTTCTTCGCCTCTGTTCCAAGATACAGGCTCTCGGTCCGGGCGCCTTCGGCCAGAACCAATTCATGTCCATCGAAAAGGATATGGATGTATTCGACAGCGTCGATGGTCTTGTCGACAAAAATACCGGGCAGTTCGGTCAGACGAATGGCAGACACCAAAACTTCGGCCGAGCCGAACATACGGGCAGCAACTTTGGAACTCACGACAAAACGGTGCTGCCGGGAAACAAGCAAATCCCGCCTTGGCAACCGTTCACCCAAAGCACCTGCGCTGATCCTGACTGGCCGCAATTTGGGTACCTTTTCCAAATCAATCCCATTCAGTCTGCGCCGGCCGATCCACCGGATATTCTGCGGGCCGTTGTCTACGGTTTCCACCAGATCACCGACGCGCAGATCCTCGATCCGCTTCAGGCCCATTGGGGTCGTGATCTTGGTTCCAGCCGTAAAGCACGGGATCAGCCCATCTTCAAAAGCGATGATGCCGACGGTTTCATTGATATGATTGACTTCGGTATTCGCGGATTGCTCTTCTTCGATAAAGACGCCGACGTTCGCACCAGTTTGACTGTCGATCACGACAGTCGCTGTATCACCGCCGTTGATCGTTTGGGTCTCTGCAAGAACGACGCTGTTGGTAAAAGTCGCGCCCAACCCCAGAACATCTACGTTTTCATCGACGCCACCATAGGCATTGGCAGTTCCGGATGTTGCGTCGCCTCCACCTTGAATCGCGATCCAGCCAATCGTTTCGGTACCATGCACGCCATCTTGCGCTTCTTCTTCCTGCAGGGTCAGGTCAAAGCCAGATGCCGTGATGTTGTTGGGGTCGCTATCGACTGTTGTGGTGTCATTCTCTGACATAACCGAAGTCAGGACAACTGGGGGATCTGTGAAGCCTGCTGTGAAACTGGCGCTTCCGCCGGTGTTTTGACCGGTGCTTGAAATGTCGGTCGTACCCGCCTCGATGATGCGTCCATCCGGAAGAGTGTGGACCCCCTCTTCAATGGCGAGCCAGTTGACGGTCTCGGTCGCACCGTGTGGACCGTCGTGGTATTCCCATTCCTCAATAATAAAGGTGAAAGCAATCGTATCACCATTAGCGTCGAGGGTTTCACCCACGACCCGCAAGATGAATTGGTTCCCACCATTATTGGTCGCACTGAGAGCAAAGACGGGATCCGTCAAAGGCTCTTCCAAAGTGACCGTAATGGGTTGGTTCTCCGTCGGTGAATTCACCGACAGGCTGCCTGCCTCGCCTATCGCCATGCCCTGCCCCGCAAGAAAACTTCTTGCCCACGTTAACCATTTAACACAGGTGACGGCTCGTTCCGCACCCTACCTCAGTACACCGCTTTTTTATGCGGTTTTCTTTCATGCTCTTTATCACAAACCGGAGGGAATATAGCGCTACAGACCGTCAAACCATTCAATCTGTTGCAAAAAAGTTCCCCATCCTATCACAATACCAATGGCCGTGCGCCCCGATAAGGGAGGCGCTGGTCGGGTAACTGCAGACAACCACAGGGAAAATTGCAACCTTAAGGCGATTAGCTTTCGCTGAGCGCGACCTTCATGTCTTTCACCTGATAGATCACTTCACCGTCCGCCTCGACGATGCCATCGGCGACACCCATTGTCAGGCGGCGGGTTTGAATCGCCTTGGTAAAGTCGATCTTGTAGGTCAGCATCTTGCGGTCAGGACGGACCATCCCGGTCAGTTTGACTTCGCCGACGCCCAGCGCGTAGCCGCGCCCCTGCCAGCCGCGCCAGCCCAGATTGAACCCGGTCAGCTGCCACAAGCCATCGAGGCCGAGACAGCCCGGCATGATCGGATTGCCTGGGAAATGGCAGTCGAAAAACCAAAGGTCAGGTGTAATGTCGAACTCGGCCAAAACGTGGCCTTTTCCATGCGCACCACCGTCGCCCGAGATTTCGGTGATCCGATCCATCATCAGCATCGGCGGAGCAGGCAACTGCGCATTGCCCGGCCCAAAAAGTTCGCCGCGTGCGCATTTCAACAGGTCTTCCTTGCCAAAACTGCTCGGATAGTCAGACATTGCCGTGCCCCCAATTGTTCTCGTTGCATTTCCCTTAAGACCGTCTAGCACCCGGTGCGCGCGGCATGCAAGAGCACCACGCAATGCCTGCCTCCCCCACGGATGTTGTCAATTTTGTTTGAAATCACAGGCAGGCAGGCTCTATATAAACACTATGGAAAAAGAGCTTTGCGAGACACAAACAGAGGCGCACCGTCTTGGACAGCATTGGCTGGCCGGTTCCGACCTGCGCCCTACACGGCAACGGGTGGCCTTGGCCGCGCTGCTGGTTGGTGATGGTCAGCATCGCCACGTGACGGCAGAAAGCCTGTTTGCCTCTGCCAAAAAAGCTGGTGAATCGGTTTCGCTCGCGACGGTCTACAACACACTCAAAGCGTTTTGCGATGCAGGTTTGCTGCAGGAAGTCACCGTCGACGGCTCCAAAAGCTACTTTGATACCAACACCCACGAGCACCCGCATTTCTATTGGGAAGACGAAGGGCGTCTGTCGGACGCTCCGGCGGACCAATTGGTCATCGCTCGTGTCCCAAATGCGCCGGATGGGGCTGAAATTGCCTCGGTGGATGTCGTTATCCGCCTGCGCCGCGTCTAGTTCAACACTCAGCTAAAACTCGGGGCTGGCATTCCCAGTGTACGCCAAAGGCACTAGCCCGGCTGGTACCCGCGGCCGGACTCGAACCGGCACGGCATTACTGCCTGGAGATTTTAAGTCTCCTGTGTCTACCATTCCACCACGCGGGCCAGCGAACGCGACAATAGCCTTTGTGCGCGCCGTGTAAACCGGAGGGGCACCGACAATTGGTGGATTTTCTGTGGATCAAAGCTCTTCGCCCGGCAAAGGTTTGAGCAAGAAACGTTCGCCCAGCCAAGGGTTTAACTCCAAGGCCTGCCTCAGAACAATCTGGCCGTCCAAATCACGCCCCATCTGAAACAGTGTGAGCGCTTTGCCGGACAACGCTCCAACGTGTCTGGGGTTCAACTCCAGCGCCCGATCCAGGTCTGGTAGCGCCTGCTCGAATTCTTCGCGCAGGAAACTGACAAATGCTCTTTGGTTGTAACCTTCCGCATAAAACGGGCAGTAGCCGACCAAAGCGTCAAACCGTTCCTTGGCCGCGATATAGTCAAAGCTGGATCGGTGCCGCATCCCCTGGTCCAACATGGTCTGACTGGGTTCATCTGGTGCTTCCAGCCACAGTTCCCAAAGCTGATTTGAAATGACCCGTGCCTCCATATCGCCGGAAGCGACCTGAAGTTCGGCAAACAGCTTATCCAGTGCAGGTGTATGATCCGGGGCCACGGGACAGCCATCGGCGAATGCGGTTGAGGCAGTCAGGCAAAGGGCGAACGCAGTGATTTTCATGCACCAAAACTGGCACAAGAACGCCCTCGGTCAAGTCACATCAGCGAGACCGTCTTCCTTGACGGCTTGCATCGCAACATAAGTCGACGTCAGCGACACACCGGGAAGTGTTGAAATTTTCTCGGCCAGAACCCGGCGGTAGGCAGGCATACCGGCGGTACGGACCTTGATTAGGTAGTCAAAATTGCCCGCGATCAGATGCGCTTGTTCAACTTCGGGGATTGCAGCCACGGCCTTGTTGAATGCTTCAAGCGCGGCTTCTCGAGTATCGTTCAAACGGATCTCGACAAACGCGACATGGTCCAGCCCCAAGCGGATCGGATCGAGGATCGCGCGATAACCGCGAACAATTCCGGATGTTTCAAGCCGGCGCAGGCGCGCCTGAGTGGGTGACTTGGACAAGCCAATGCGCTTGGCCAACTCGGTCACCGAAATTCGCCCATCCTCGGCCAAAGTGGTCAGAATCGCGCGATCAAAGCGATCAAGATCTTCCAATTCATTCTGCATCGTATTTCCCGCAATTTCAGTCTGAATAGTGCGTCAATCCCCATGATCCAGTCAGATCGACCGGTGATTAAGGGATATGATAGACCAAACGCCGGAGTATCGCCATGCCAAAAGACACCAATCAAACCCTGCGCGCGCGCATCGAAGCGAATGCCTACGCCGATGAACAATCGGTACTGGACACTCTGATCACGCAAGCCGGTCTTTCGAAAGAAGAACGAGCGACCATCGTTGATCGGGCAGCTGCCCTAGTCTCAGACATCCGGTCCAGCACCAAACCCGGATTGATGGAGGTCTTTCTCGCTGAATATGGCCTCAGCACGGATGAAGGCGTTGCTTTGATGTGCCTTGCTGAGGCGTTGTTGCGCGTACCCGACGCAGAAACGATCGACGCACTGATCGAAGACAAGATTGCCCCGTCTGACTGGGGCCAGCACATGGGGCATTCCACGTCTCCGCTTGTGAACGCGTCGACATGGGCGCTGATGCTGACCGGCAAGGTTCTGGCTAACGAGCAACCGGGCCCTGTGGGCCACTTGCGTGCCGCCATCAAACGGTTGGGCGAGCCGGTAATCCGGACTGCCGTCGGGCGCGCCATGCGGGAAATGGGTGCTCAGTTCGTCCTTGGTGAAACCATCCAAAAAGCGATGATCCGTGGCGCGGCGATGGAAAAAGATGGATACACATACAGCTATGACATGCTCGGCGAAGCAGCGCGCACTGAGTCAGACGCCAAGCGGTATCACCTCGCTTATTCCCGCGCGATCGGTGCGATAGCAGAGGCTGCGCGCGGCAATGACATCCGCACCAATCCGGGCATTTCGGTCAAACTGTCGGCTTTGCACCCACGCTATGACACGCTCCAGCGCGGAACGGTCATGGCTGAAGTCGTTCCCCGGCTGCGCACATTGTGCCAATTGGCCCGAAGCGCCGGGATCGGGCTGAACATTGATGCAGAAGAAGCAGACCGGCTGGATATTTCTCTCGACGTCATCGAGGCGGTCCTGTCCGAGCCTTCGCTGTCTGGCTGGGATGGGTTTGGCGTTGTGGTTCAAGCCTATGGGCAGCGTGCAGGTCTCGTGATTGACTGGCTCTATGAACTGTCAACACAGTTGGATCGCAAGATCATGGTTCGGCTTGTTAAGGGGGCCTATTGGGATACGGAAATCAAACGGGCGCAGGTTGCCGGTGTTGATGGCTTTCCCGTTTTCACGGACAAGTCGGCGACCGATGTTTCCTATATCGCAAATGCCCGCAAGCTTTTGGGGATGACCGACCGTATCTATCCTCAGTTTGCAACGCACAACGCACATACCGTCGCTGCAATTCTGGAAATGGCAGATGACCCGGCCAGTTTCGAGTTCCAGCGACTGCATGGTATGGGCGAGACGCTGCATGAGCTTGTCAAAGACACCCAAGGCACGCGCTGCCGGATTTATGCGCCTGTGGGTGCGCATCAGGATCTGCTGGCCTATCTGGTTCGGCGTTTGCTGGAAAACGGCGCAAACTCGTCATTTGTAAACCAGATCGTTGACGAAGACGTTCCGCCCCAAGACGTGGCTGCCGATCCATTCGAGACGTTGCAATCGCGCGGCTTGACCAAGGGCCCTGAACTCTTTTTGCCGGAACGCCCAAATGCCAAGGGTTTTGAGCTGCGGGATCGTCCAACACTGCTGGCGATCGAAGCCGCGTGCCGAGCTTTTGACGATCACAGCTGGCAAGGTGCACCCATCACAGCGGCCAAGGCAGCCACAAACCCGGCCCAACCTGTTTGCAACCCGGCAGACCCATCGGACATCGTTGGGCATGTCATCTGGGCTGATGCGGCGACCGTGGAATTGGCTGGAAAAGCCGCGGGGCGTTGGGATGCTCCGGCTGAGGAACGATCAAAAGTCCTGAACGCCGCTGCGGACCTGCTCGAAGCCAACTATGGCGAAATTTTTGCTCTGCTGCACCGAGAGGCCGGCAAGACGCTTTTGGATGCTGTGGCCGAACTCCGCGAAGCCGTTGATTTTCTGCGCTACTACGCAGCCCGCTCGGATGGGGCACCTGCACGGGGTGTATTTGCCTGTATCAGCCCCTGGAATTTCCCTCTCGCCATTTTCATCGGGCAAGTTGCCGCTGCATTGGCCGCCGGAAATGGGGTATTGGCAAAACCGGCCGAGCAAACCCCGCTGATTGCCAGCCGCGCCGTACATTGGTTGCATGCCGCCGGTGTGCCTGAACATGCGCTGCAATTGTTGCCGGGCGCAGGCGAGGTCGGGGCCGCAATTACCGCCAATCCAGCCGTTCAGGGCGTGGCGTTCACCGGATCAACACAAACCGCGCAGATCATCCACAAATCCATCGCCCGGCACCTTGATCCCGGCACCCCGTTCATTGCCGAAACCGGCGGTTTGAATGCCATGATTGTTGACAGCACCGCCCTGCCGGAACAGGCCGTGCAAGCCATCGTCGAAAGCGCGTTTCAATCTGCGGGCCAGCGATGTTCTGCCTTGCGTTGTTTGTATGTGCAGGACGACATCGCCGAGGATTTTCTCGAAATGCTGACTGGCGCCATGGACGCACTCGTCATGGGTGACCCCAGACAGATCGAAACCGATCTGGGGCCCGTCGTTGATGCCGAGGCAAAGGCGGGCATCGTCGCACACATTGAGGCGGCTCAGGCACAAGGCCGCGTGGTCAAAACCTATCCGACACCGGATCGTGGGTTCTTTGTTGCGCCGACGCTCATAAAAATCGATGGCATCGCGGATCTGGAGCAAGAGATTTTCGGCCCGGTCCTGCACGTAGCAACATTCCGATCACAGGATTTGGACGCAGTAATCGATGCGATCAACGCAACAGGCTATGGGCTGACCTTTGGGTTGATGACCCGCATCGACGACCGGGTGCAACATGTGACCGAACGCGTTCAGGCCGGAAACCTCTACGTAAACCGAAACCAGATTGGCGCGATCGTTGGCAGCCAACCCTTCGGCGGCGAGGGGCTTTCCGGCACCGGGCCCAAAGCTGGCGGGCCGCTCTATCTGGATCGTTTTCGCGCGCATGCCGCAAAAGAGTCGGCACAGTCCGATGCCGCGGCACTCAGCCCCGAGCAGATCGAAACAGCCCTGCGCACGGCTGGTTCCAACAAAGCGGAGCCACGGACAATCAATCTGCCGGGCCCAACCGGAGAGGCAAACCAATACCGCACAGAGCCTCGCGCTCCGGTTCTTTGCCTTGGGCCGGGCGTGGAGGTCGCAGAACAGCAGGCCAGAAAAATCCGTGATCTGGGCGGCATCGCCGTCACCCTGCAAGGGCACGTCGCGCCCGACATTCTGCGCAGCCTGGAAGGCTTTGCAGGGGCTCTTTGGTGGGGAGACGAGGCGACAGCCCGGGCATACCGGCGCGCGCTTGCTGACCGTACCGGGATGATCCTTCCCCTGATCACCGGCGCACCGGATACCGGGCATGCCGTGGCCGAGCGTCACATATGCATCGACACGACAGCAGCGGGTGGGAACGCGTCGCTTTTGGCTGGCGAGGCGTGATCCAGCGCGGGCGGAGGCATTCCATGCCTTGACGCCCGCGCCATTCACGCCAAAGCTTGGCCCATGTTTCCCATTCGCGATCACAACCCGTCGGGGCGCACGCCCTATGTCAACTACGCGCTGCTGATTTTGAATATCGGCATATTTCTGAGCACGTGGCATTTACATCAGGACCAACGCGCCTTGTTTGCCTTTTACGGCGACTATGCTCTGGTGCCTGCCCTCATTTCGGAAGGCTCGGGATACTCCGGGTTTCTGACGTCCATGTTCGTGCATGGCGGTCTCGCCCATTTGGGCGGCAACATGCTTTTTCTCTATATTTTCGGCGACAACATGGAGGATGAACTCGGGCATCTTGGATATCTGGCCTTTTACCTGATCGCAGGACTGGGGGCCGGACTGACGCACTATCTGGCGGCACCCGGATCACCGGTTCCGACGGTTGGTGCATCCGGCGCAATTGCGGGTGTGATGGGCGGCTATCTGTTGCTGTTTCCACGTGCGCGCATCGATATTCTGGTCATCCTCGTCATCATTTTCCGCATTTTTCCCCTGCCCGCATGGGTCGTTCTGGCAATCTGGTTCGCGATGCAGATTTTTGGAGGCTTCGGAAGCGCTGCGGATCAGGGTGGCGTCGCCTATTGGGCACATGCAGGTGGGTTCATCGCCGGCCTTGCTTTAATCCTGCCGATTTGGTTGCGTCGCGGAGGCCCAGACTACTGGGTCAAGACCGATGGGCATCCGCCGCACCCAGAGGCAGACTATCAGATCAGACGCACCAGCATCCCCAAGATCCCGCGCCGATGACAGAAGCCAAGACAAAGATCGCGACTTGCCATTGCGGCGAAGTGGTATTGCGCGTGACGCTTGTGGATGGGTTTAACGACGCGTGGCGCTGCGATTGTTCATATTGCAGGCGCCGCAGCGTTCCCACCGTCACTGCACCTCTGGACGGCATCGAAGTACTTCGTGGGCAAGACAAACTGCGTCTTTATCAATGGGGTACGATGACCGCCAAACACTACTTCTGCTCGACCTGCGGGATCTACATGTATCACAAACGCAGGTCTGATCCGAACCAGTTCGGCGTAAACCTGTATGCTTTTGATGAGGCCGACCCAAAAGATTTTGAGCCAATCGGTTTCAACGATGGTGTAAACCACCCGTCAGACATATAGCGGCGCGAGCCAATCAGGCGTCGCGCAAAATCTTGACCATCGGATCAAACAAGGCGCCATTCGCGCACAGCAGGCTGCCACTTTCCAATGGGTCTTGATCCGCGCGCACGCCTTCGATCAGGGCGCCGGCCTCTTTTGCGATCAGGTAGCCTGCCGCAATATCCCAGATGTTCAGCTCGCGCTCCCAATAACCGTCATAGCGGCCAGCCGCGACATAGGCCAAATCCAACGATGCGGCACCCCAGCGACGCACACCCGCGCATTCAGGCATCAGACGGGCCAGATCCTTGAGTGTTGCAGGAAGCGTACGCTTTGCAGCAAAGGGAACGCCGGTTGCAAAAACCGCCTCGATCATCCGCGAACGGCCCGAAACGCGCAAACGCTTGGAATCATTCAGCCACGCACCTGCGCCTTTTTCGGCGTAGAACATTTCGTCCTTGGCCGGGTCAAACACGACCGCGGAAACGATCTGGCCCTTGTGCTCAAGCGCGATGGAAACAGCCCAATGCGGCATGCCGTGCAGGAAATTGGTGGTGCCGTCGAGCGGATCCACGATCCAACGGCGGGTCGGGTCTTCACCCTCTTCCTCACCGGTTTCTTCACCAAGCCAGCCATATGTCTGTCTCGCCCCGCGCAGTTCCTCACGCAGGATCTCTTCTGCAGCGGTGTCAGCACGGCTCACAAAGTCACCCGCCCCCTTCATCGAGACCTGGAGGTTTTCGACCTCGCGGAAGTCTTTGACCAGTGATCGGCCTGCTTTACGTGCCGCCTTGATCATGATGTTGAGATTTGCGCTGCCCTGCATGGTGCCGCCCTTGGTTCAAAAAGAAATCAGGCCGCGCGTATACGCGGCCCGATCGGGAATGCCAAGGCCCACAAACGTGAGCCGTTCCGAACCGCTTAGCGGTAGACGACGCCTTTTTCGCCCACGATCACGCGCGGCGCAGGACGGTGATGAACGCGCTTTGGCTTGTGAACCTTGCCCGGACGATCAACGTAGGCACCGGCATTTGGTTCACCACAGCAGATCACGCCACCCATCATCACAGGCTGTAGGCCAGCCGGGCAATGGTTTGGTGCGCCGTAGGAATGCACCAGAAAGTTGGAATTGGGGTCATTGGTGGTGTCCCCCATGTACATGTCGCCCCAAGCAAACGCTGCGCTGCCTGTAACAGTCAGAGCCGCCGCTGCGGCAAGAATGCGAATGGTCCGCATAGTGTCCCCCATTAAAATCACAATATTGCGGCAAGGCTATCAGGCCCAGCCTTGCTGTCAATTTATTCGTGTATTTCGCCTTGATATTACGACGCTTTTTTAACCTTTGCCGCTGTTCGCCGCAGACATCAGCAAGGCTAGAGACAGGCAAATCGGCTTGATTCACCGACTGTAACAGTTCGCTTGAAATGCCCCACGCACGATCACGAGCGCTTGATGGGGGCTAGGATTGCGCCCCGTTGAGGTTCAGGTTTTTGGCATCGAACGCCCATTGTCCCTCTTCGGAAAGGAACCCGCCCATGACAACCCTGACCCGCCGCAGCCTCTTGGCCGCAACCCTCGCAAGCCCGGCGCTTGTGTTTCTGAACACACCAGCCGCCGCGCGTGAGCCCGAAATTTTCGCCAAGGGCGGTGTGGCCATCAACGCAACAGACCCTGTTGCCTACTTCACGCAAAACGGCCCTGTTCCCGGCGCAGCTACGCATAGCGTGAGCTGGAAAGGCGCTGACTGGCATTTTGCGGATGCCGACAGCGCCGCGCGCTTTGAAAACATGCCGATGGATTTTGCGCCTCAGTTTGGCGGCTACTGCGCCTTTGCCGCATCGCGTGGTTATCTCGCGCCGACCATTCCCGAGGCGTGGACAGTTCACAATGGACAATTGTTCCTGAACGCGAACCTGCGTGCGCGTGAACTCTGGCTGGCCGACATGGAAGCCAACATCGCCAAGGGGCGTGAAAACTGGCCTGGCATTCTCGGCTGATACACGGCTTGCGGCTGTCAGCAGCAAACAGATTGCCGACAGCCCAAAAACCGATCAGCGGCACGGATGACACGAAGGATCAGCGCCGGCTCTCGGCCCCAGAAAATCAAATCATGATATACTGCCCCAGACGCGCAACACCCTGAGCGCGCCGAATTAACCGGGTAGAAGGAGGGCTACCCGACGCTCGGTGCATGCTGTGCACCACCACCGGAAAGGAGCCAACCAATGACCAATTTTCTGGCAATGATGACGCTCTACTACATGTGCGATCAGGCCGCTGCATTCCGCGGCCTGACACCTGACGAAGTCACGAATTGCATGGCCAATTACGAACGCATGAAGCTGGAATTCATTGATGAACGGCCCGCGGCGCTCGGCAGCGCGGAACGGGCCAAACAGATCAGGCTGGGCTACCGCGGGTTCAAAGCATGGGAAGCCGCCAATCCCGAGCTGGTCTTGCAAATGCGCCAAGAGGCGCGCATTGCGCTTGGCTTAGGCTAGTTCTGCCTGCCAAAGAAAACGCCCCGCTTCGAATAACGAAACGGGGCGCAAACTCGTAACCACACATACCGGTGCCTTTGCCAACAATCTGGCGGAAGGTTCAGGAATTCCGCTTCATGCCCAACAAAGCGCGCAACGCTTCGGGGCTAAGTGGAAACAGGCAATTCTGGCTTTCAGCCTTGGACTGCATGACATCCTTCCCTTCTTTATGAGAAAAGGTTTAACGCATTCCTGACAGGCAACGTCAGGGGAGAAGCCGCAATCACTTCCCCTGAAAAGAAAAACGCCTTAGATCAGAGCCAAAGGCTACTTTTTCATCAGTCTGTCTGCTTTTTTACGCACCAGAACAGTCCGCAGATCGTGCATCGCCAGCAGCAGATCGTTGGTCACTTGTTCCAATTGCTCATCGCTGGCGCGTGATTGGGCCCATTGCGTTGTCGTATTGAGGTAGTCAACCGCGCGGTGGATGTCGTCGATGTCCCGCATGGCAAGCAGGGCTTCTCGTTCGGTCATCCAGGCCTTGATCGCCTTTTTGTCTTCACCTGTCAGCTGGTAGTCGCCTTGGGGGCGGATCTCACCCTTGTTCAGGTTTACGACGGCAATCTGGTCCAGTTCGATACGGCGTTGACGGTTCTCTGTATCGACCAGAAACACCATCGCACCATTGTCGCGAACTCTGAAATAGTACTTCGGCAGATCGTCCGACATGTTTTACCTCAACTATTTCAAGCCATCACAGAACACAGAAATCCGCCGACATGCTTCGCGCAGATCATCTTCTGACGCGGCATAGCTTACACGGAAATTTGGGCTCAGACCAAAGGCCGCTCCAAAAACAACGGCGACGCCTTGTTCCTGTAGCAAAGCGGTGCAGAAATCTTCGTCACTGTCGATTTTGGCGCCACCATCACTCGTCTTGCCGATACAGTCTGAGATGCTTGGGTACACGTAAAATGCGCCTTCAGGCACCGGGCAGGTGATACCCTTGCAACCATTGAGAGCCTCTACGACCAGATCCCGTCGATCGGAAAACGCCGCGCAGCGTTCGGCCAGAAAATCCTGCGGTCCATTCAGCGCCTCGACTGCAGCCCACTGACTGATGGAGCTGGGGTTCGTGGTGCTTTGTGACTGTACCTTGCGCATCGCCGCGATCAGATGCTCCGGGCCGCCTGCATAGCCAATGCGCCATCCCGTCATGGCATAGGCCTTGCTAACCCCGTTACAGGTCAACGTACGTTCATAGAGGCCCGGTTCGACCTGGGCAGGTGTGACAAATTCAAAATCGTCATAGGCCAGATGTTCATACATGTCGTCAGTCATCACCCAGACATGCGGATGACGCATCAACACATCTGTCAGCGCTTTGAGTTCGTCACGGGTATATCCGGCCCCCGTTGGGTTGCTGGGCGAATTGAAAATGAACCACTTTGTCTTGGGTGTGATTGCTGCTTCCAACTGATCTGCGGTGATCTTGTAGCCATGCTGGCGCTCGGCCTCGACGATGACAGGCTCGCCACCACCCATTTTGACCATATCAGGGTAGCTTACCCAGAACGGCGCGGGGATCACCACTTCGTCGCCAGGATTCAGCGTTGCCATCAACGCGTTGTAGAGCACCTGCTTGCCCCCGGTGCTAACGCTGATCTGGCTCGGCTCATAGGTCAGACCGTTTTCGCGCGCGAACTTGTCACAGATCGCTTGCTTCAACTCCGGTATACCGTCTGGCGCAGTGTATTTCGTTTTTCCTGCGTCAATCGCCGCTTTGGCCGCAGCCTTGATGTTGTCGGGCGTGTCAAAATCAGGCTCGCCAGCACCCAGCGAGATGATGTCACGGCCTTGCGCCTTCAATTCGCGGGCAAGCTGCGAGACCGCGACGGTAGGTGACGGATTCACGCGGGAAAGAGACTCGGAAAGGAAGGGCATGGGGGACCTGTTTGTAATGCAGTGATCCCTGTCATAGTTTGCAGCCCGAGCCCGATCAAGCGGCATCGGATCATAAGGAAACGAACGATGAGCGAAGCAATTGATTGGTACAGCCCCGAAGCGGCCACTTTCGGGGACAGGCTCGCCGCCGGACGCGAGGCCGCCGGCATGACACAGCAGGAGCTGGCCAAGCGACTGGGTATCAAACTCAAGACGCTGCAAAGCTGGGAAAACGATCTTTCCGAACCCCGGGCAAACCGTTTGTCCACGATGGCCGGGCTTGTGAATGTCTCGATCACATGGCTGATCAACGGCGAAGGTGAAGGCCTGTCCGCACCCGAAGACGAAGCCATTTCGCCTGACCTTAATGCCGTCATCATGGAAATCCGGACGATGCGCGCCCAAATGACCGCCTCGGCCGAAAAGCTCGGACGTCTGGAAAAACGGCTGCGCACTTACGTAAAGCATCAGGAAGACGAATGACCGAAGACCGCGCCACAAGGATCAAAAGGCTTGGCATGCGCTCTATGCGCAGGGGCACCAAGGAAATGGACATCCTTCTGATCCGCTACTCGGACGCCAAGCTGGCGGATATGGATGACGGCGCACTGGACGCCTACGAAGCTTTGTTGTCCGAAAACGATCAGGACCTCTATCAGTGGGTTTCAGGCCAAGTCGCGGCGCCAGTGGAACACCAGCCCCTGATCGCAGATATCCGGGCCGTTGCGGCCGGATCGCCTGACGACCGGTGATCTAACCAAACTTAAACCTATTTTTCCGCAAGTGCGTTTCGGGTTTAACGCAATATTGGTCTTTTTGTCCGAATCTCAGCCAAGTTACACAGGCGGAGACTGATAATGAGCATTCACAGCGCTGTCCCCAACAGCCAGGAAAAGGGCTATGTCAGCAGCTATCTTGACGCGCTGGCTTTGGTTGAACGGTTGCACAGATTATTGCTGGACGTCATCAAGGACGAATTCGAGCGTTTGGGCATTATCGACGTAAACGCCGTGCAGGCCCTCTTGTTGTTCAACATTGGGGACAACGAGGTCACGGCGGGCGAGCTGAAAACACGCGGCTATTATCAGGGCAGCAACGTCAGCTACAATCTCAAGAAGCTGGTCGAAATGGGCTACATGCACCATCAGAGATGCGAAATCGACCGACGTTCGGTGCGTGTCCGGCTAACCCCACGTGGTCGGGAAATTCGCGATATCGTGGCCAAACTTTTTGCGCGCCACGCCGATGGACTACAGGACCGGGAAGTTCTGTCGCTGATGGGCCTTGAAGACATAACAACATCCCTGCGCCGTGTAGAACGATATTGGACAGATCAGATCCGGTATATCTACTGACCAGCCCCTATCGAGCAGACAGGATCAGCACCTGCAATTCACGCTTTAGTTTGCGAACCATCGCAGACTCGTAGGCTTGAAACCCAAGTGCTGTTTCAACAAATGCCCCACGGCCTTCTATGACGTATGCGTTGAAATAGCTGCTCAGCTCACCAATCCCTGGTGAGGAACGCCCACCGGTTTCCGGCTCGCCAATGACCAGAGCATTCACGGTCACATCATTGAGCCGCACGTCCTGCGGCGCCGGCCCCTCGTTGGATTTACCATCGCCAGAAATATCCAACACCCAGTGCTGGCAATCCATTTGGGTGCGCAGGGTCGCAGCACCCTGAACCTTTGCCGCACCGAGAGCGGTGGCGTCTGGCATTTCCATACGCTGCGTTAGGCGCAGTTGGTCCGCAATCGCACTCAAATCAGCGCTATCGCGCACTTCGGTCCAGCCCAGCAACTCCCTCTGGGCGCCGACTCCGCTCCACTCAAAAATCGACAGTCGTACCGGGCTATCCGGCAGCGCAAGAAAGGCGTCCCGCACCTCGGGGTGAAGCAGCGCTGCGGCCAATCCATCCACTTGTAGCCGGTATTCGCGGGCGTCGACCGATCCGGAAACATCCAGCGCCATCGCCAAAGCTTGTCGGCACTGGGCGGTCGCTGAGGAAGCCGTTGCAACCACCGACGCAGCGAGCAGAAGCGCTTTTAGCCCGGCGACCAAAACTCTGGCCCCAAGTTGGCACGCCCAACAACCTGATCATTGATTTCGCGAAACAGCTTGCGGGTCATAGCCTTGCGATAGCCTTCGTAGCCATCGGATGTTTCCACAAAGGCGCCGGGGCCACGTTTCACTTCGAAAATGTAATGATCCAGCACATCCGGGTCCGCGCCCAGAACCGCCAATCCATTCACTGTAATGCCTGAAAACGGGAAATGCTCGTAGGCCTGAAACGGCCAAAATCCATCATTGGTGATCCCGTCACCCGAGACGTCGATCACTTGCCGGTCGCAGGTCGGTGCCTGACGCATCAGGGTCGCCCCGAACCCCAAGGCATAGCCGAGAGCAGTCGGAAACCGGGAATAGCTGCGGCTGGTGGATCGAATGCGTGCAGCGACCGTTTCGATCGTCTTACTGTCCCCCAAGGTAATCCAGTCTTGCACGACAACCGATTGACGTCTTCCGCTCCATTCATAGACGGCCAGAGAGACGGTTCCGCCCTGCTCCAACAGGGCTCGCTGGATATCATCATCAAGCAATGCATCCGCCAGACCGTTTTTCTGCAAGGCGTATTCCGCATCATCCACCGAAGATGACACGTCCAGCGCCAGCAGAAGCGCAAGCCGACAAACAGATTGCGCAGAGGCTAGGCTAGGCAGCAGCAACATAGCCGCCACAAAGCCCAGCGCTTTTTTCGACAAGATCACCAGTGACCCGTGTTTTCCATGCTGGCCCAGGGTTCCTGTGGTGGCAGCGACTCGCCTTCTTGCAGCAACTCAATCGAAATGTTGTCCGGGCTGCGCACAAAGGCCATGTGGCCATCCCGCGGCGGGCGGTTGATGGTGACACCCGCGTCCATCAACGTCTGGCAGGCGGCATAGATGTCAGGAACAGTGTAGGCCAGATGCCCAAAGTGACGGCTGTCGCTCGGCAATCCGTCATCACCATCCCAATTGTAGGTCAGCTCCAGATCGGCATGTCCATCTGCCTGCCCGGGCGGGCACAGGAATACCAGTGTAAAACGTCCCTTTTCGCTTTCTGAGCGGCGGCGTTCCGTCAGGCCCAGAAGCTCATAAAACGCAATGGATTTTTCGAGGTCTTTCACCCGTACCATTGTATGAAGATATTTGATGCCCATTGTCCTGATCCTCGGTTGTCGCGACTGCGGTCCGGATCAGAATACCGATCTGATCCCCAACCGCAAATCGGTGCTTTCGCTTTCGAACAAGCTAAAGTTGGAGCGCCGGTCGCGAAAGGAAACCCCCACTTCGGGCGCAAAGCCGTAGTAGTCCATTTCCGGCAGCAAAACATTCAACGAAAGGCCCAGTGTCCTGTCCTGGCGAGTGCTGACACCATAGAGCGGACGGGCAAAATCCATTTCCTCATAGCTCAGTGATAGCGTGGGAAGCATGCCCAGTTTTGGCTTGCCAAGGCCATAGCTCAGCGTCGCGCGGCGTGTGACAGAGGCAACCGCCGAAGAATCCGAAGTGGTGTCGATCCCCTGCACCTGCATCTGAAGCCGGTTCCCGTTTTCAAAGCGTTTGGCAACGGTCGCCTGCAGCGAGAGGCTGCTGGAATCTCGCAAAGCCAGATCATGTCGCTTTTCGATTTCGTAGGACAGAAGCGCACCGGCGGTCAGACCTTCACCGATGCGGCGGTTATACCCCAATTCAAACCGGGCAACGTCAGACAGAAGGTTTCCGGCTTGCCAATCGCGGCCAATCGACAGCCCGGCACTGGCCAGCCATGCACCGCCCTCACCCATCTGCTGATATTCCAGACCCAAAAGAAGAGCGTCCCGGCTGTAGTCACTGTTTTTCGCGCTGGGCACCTTGTTCCGGGCCTCTCGTGACAACGAAACCCGCTCACGTTCGCCGGAAAAAGTCAGGTTAACGCGCCCATTTGGCCCGGTCAGCCAGCTGTAACGCCATTGACCTTCAGCGCTGTAACGCAGCCCCGACAGCGGCACCGCGGCTGGATTGACAAAGCGCAACCCGCTCAGCGTAAATGAATTCGTTTTCGGAGCGCCGTTGATGTTGTCGGCGGGCGAGACCGAAAACGCAAAGGACGCGCGCCACGGGGTAGTTCTGCGAACATGGCGGAAATCGCGAACTGCAACGGCCTTCAGGTTGTCGTCAGGGGCAACCTGCGCCGCATGTCTGAGCCAGTATTGCGCCAGCCCCCGCTGCCCGCCTGATGCCTTGGCCTGAGCCATCACGAGGGCAGCAAAGAAACGATCCTTGTCTGTTCCCGCAACCTCAACCGCAGTCCGAGCTGCGGCCTCTGCATCCTTGGTGCGGCCCATATCGCGAAGCGCGCGGGATTTCAGGATCAGTCCGGGGATATCATTGGGCGCGCCCAAGAGGATGCCGTTGGCCAGTACCAGCGCTTCTTCGGGACGCCCTTCACCCAGCATTTTTGAGGCCAATGACCGGGCTTCGGGCAAGGTGAGGCGCAATTCACCCGACTGCGCCAGGGCTGAGCCTGAGAGAGCCAGCCACAGCATAGCGGCACAGGCGATAGCCCAGCGCATGGGGAAAAATGTGCGCCCCATAAAGATCAGCGTTCTGCGATGAAGCCGCCGGATTCGCGGACCTGAACCTCAATATATTCGCCAGTGTCCGGATCAATGCCCACAGGCCCTGTGCCTTCGGTGAACACAATGCCGGCAACCTCTTCGCCATTGGGCCCTGTAAACAGCCCTTCCCAGTTGCCCGATGCCGTCGCCGTGTTGTCCCGTATGACCGAGGCGGTCGACGAATTGATTGTCCAGTTGTCGAAGTTGATCTGCGACGTTGCCAGACTGATGAAGTCCGCGCCAGCGATGTCCGTGATTTCGATCCCATTCTCATCAAAGAACTGACGGTTCGAAACGATGCCTTGCACTGCGCCGATGTCGTCAAAGTCTTCGATGTCCACATCAATCCGAACTGTGCCAGCGACATATTGGATTTGCGAGCCAGTTGTGTCGTCGATAATCGTACGGACCGCAGCGTATTCTCCGGTGAACACATAGGCGTCATTTGTACTGGGCAGTGATCCATCGCCGTTCAAGCGCTGCGCTGCAACACCGCCATAGCCAAAGGAGACATAGCTGTTTGTTCCCGCAGCAGTCACCTGACTGTTGGCCGTCCGCCGGAATACGGCAAAGTAACTGTTGCCACCACCGACGTTTGCATAGGCGTCAAAGGTGCTGCCTGCAGCGCCCAGCGCGTCCGAAACAGCGGCTGCACGCGCGTACCGGTTGCCTTCGCCGTCGAACGGCATGTTGTTCAGGATGATCTCGCCCGTGTCTTCGTCGAAATCGACGTTATTCATGGTCAGATCCGCATTGATGTCGGCTCCGAACTTGTCGGTTCCTTCATCCTCTGTGGTGGTTTCACCTTCGGTTTCGGTGTCGGTTTCCACGATCAATGGCTGGTCACCCGTTCCGACGCCTTCGTCATTGCCAGCGTCATTCGGATTGCCGCCCGTACAAGCGGAAAGGACGCCCGCTAGCGCGAGCGCGATAATTGTTCGATACATCTGACTGCCTCAGGTCTTGCCCGTTTATATTTTGTCAGCAGGCTGCGCTTGAGACCCGTAAAAGTCAATCACGTGTCAGCAAACCGCCGCAAATGCGACTTAGGTGAGGCAAAAGCGCCGCTACCACATGCTGTGGTTTGGCTGCCCGTGGCAACTAGCCCTTTGATCCATCTTCGAGTAACCGCTACATCTTGTGCCGCACGCCGGATGTGCCACGATTCGAGTGGCCCACGGCAGGGACCAAGGGGGACGGCCAGTGCAGGAATATCTGAACGCGTTACAAAAGGTGCTGGACGAAGGCACCGCATCAACGGACCGTACCGGCACCGGCACGCGATCGTATTTTGGAATGCAGTGCCGATATGATCTGACACAGGGTTTTCCACTGGTAACAACCAAGAAACTGCATCTGAAATCCATTGTCCATGAATTGCTGTGGTTCCTCGCAGGAGACACAAACATCGGATATCTCAAGGAAAATGGCGTTTCGATCTGGGACGAATGGGCCGATGAGAACGGCGATCTTGGGCCTGTCTACGGCCACCAGTGGCGTCACTTTCCCAAGATCGACGGCACCGCAGATGCCCCCGTGATCGGCGAGGTCGACCAAATCGCCGATCTGGTCCGGGCAATCGAGCAGACCCCCGACAGCCGTCGACTGATCGTCTCGGCATGGAACCCCGGCGAAGTCGAGCAAATGGCCCTGCCCCCCTGCCACACGTTGTGGCAGGTCCGCATTCAAGGGCGGAAGATGCATCTACAGCTTTATCAGCGCAGCGCGGACATGTTCCTTGGCGTGCCGTTCAACATCGCCTCTTACGCGCTGCTGCTGGAAATGCTGGCCCATGTCACCGGCTACGAAGCCGGGGAATTCATCCACACCATGGGCGATGCGCATATCTATTCAAACCATATGGATCAGGTGGCTTTGCAGCTGTCACGCAGCCCAAGGCCCCGTCCCAAACTCAGTATCAAGCGGCAGGTCACAGATCTGTTCGACTTCCGCTATGATGACTTTGAATTCGAAGACTACGACCCCCATCCACTGATCAAAGCTCCGGTGGCTGTATGATTTCCCTGATTGCAGCCCGCGCCCGCAATGGAGCCATCGGCAAGGATGGTGACATCCCGTGGTACGCACCCGAGGATCTGGCCTTTTTCAAACGTGAAACGCTGGGCGGCGCGCTGATCATGGGCCGCCGAACATGGGAGTCTCTTCCGTTCAAGCCACTGAAAAACCGCCTGAATATCGTGGTGTCCCGTAACCCTTCGCTTACAGAGCATGTTGTCAGTTCGGTTGATGAAGCCGTCACGCTCGCGCAATCGCACGGCTATGCCCGCATCTACGGCATTGGCGGCCAATCGATCTATGAAGCCATGATGCCTATGGCACACCGCCTGCTGATCACCGAGGTCGACCTCGAGATTGAAGATGCGGACGCTTTTTTCCCGGAAGTGGATGAGGCCGTCTGGCGGGAAAATGCGGCGATCGATCTGTCCACCGATCCGTGCTGCACTCTTAGAGAGCTAATCAGACTGTGACACTGGCAGATTGGCCGGAACACAAGCCGGTCCAGCGTCCTGCATGGATTGTGCAAGCCCATTCGCTCTGCCATAATCCCCGCAACCCATAAAACAAAAGAGCACGAGCATGGCCGAAGATCTTCTGACAGCTGCCGATTCAGGCGACTATGACGCCTCCTCGATCGAGGTCCTGGAGGGGCTGGAGCCTGTCCGGAAACGCCCGGGTATGTACATTGGCGGCACCGATGAACGCGCGCTACACCACATGGTCGCAGAAGTTCTGGACAACTCCATGGACGAGGCGGTGGCCGGGCACGCCAACCGCATCGAAGTGATCCTTCATGCCGATTATGCCGTTGAAATCAAAGACAACGGTCGTGGCATCCCGATTGATCCGCACCCAAAATTCCCAGACAAATCCGCGCTCGAAGTCATCTTGTGCACCTTGCACGCGGGCGGCAAATTCAGTGGCAAAGCCTATGAAACCTCTGGCGGCCTGCACGGTGTAGGTGCGTCGGTCGTAAACGCCTTGTCCGACTCCATGGTCGTGCAGGTTGCCCGTAACAAAGAAGTTTTCGAGCAGCGGTTTTCGCGTGGCATACCGCTTGGCCCGGTTGAAAAGGTTGGCAGCGCACCCAATCGGCGCGGCACCACAGTTACTTTTCACGCCGACGAGGAGATCTTTGGATCACACAGGTTCAAACCCGCGCGTTTGTTCAAAATGGTTCGGTCCAAGGCCTATCTATTCTCGGGCGTTGAAATCCGCTGGAAATCCGAGATCGATGACAAGGAAACGCCGACAGAGGCGACCTTCCATTTTCCTGGTGGACTGGCCGACTACCTGACGGAAACGCTCGGCAGTGCATCGACTTATGCGGAACGTCCGTTTGCCGGGGTTGTCGATTTCAAAGAGAAGTTCAACACACCGGGCAAGGTCGAATGGGCCATCAACTGGACCCCATCGCGCGATGGGTTCATTCAGTCCTACTGTAATACCGTTCCAACGCCCGAAGGCGGCACACATGAAGCAGGCTTTTGGGCTGCGATCCTCAAGGGCGTGCGCGCCTATGGTGAGCTGGTCGGCAACAAGAAAGCCGGGCAAATCACCCGTGACGACCTGATCACTGGCGGCTGCGCGCTGGTGTCGTGCTTTATCCGCGAGCCGGAATTCGTCGGGCAGACCAAGGATCGTCTGGCCACCACCGAAGCGCAGCGCTTGGTTGAAAACTCGGTCCGTGACCATTTCGACAACTGGCTGGCGTCCGACACCAAATCCGCAGGTGCGATCCTCGATTTCCTCGTGCTTCGTGCCGAAGAGCGCCTGCGCCGCCGTCAGGAAAAAGAAACCCAGCGCAAGTCCGCGACCAAGAAACTGCGCCTGCCCGGCAAGCTGACAGATTGCACCGCCAAGTCACGCGAAGGCACCGAGTTGTTCATCGTCGAGGGCGACTCGGCCGGCGGGTCTGCCAAGGGTGCCCGGTTCCGCGAAACCCAGGCACTGCTGCCGCTCAAGGGTAAAATCCTGAACGTGCTCGGCGCGGCGTCAAACAAGCTGACCTCGAATGCCGAGATCCGTGATTTGTGCGAAGCGTTAGGCGTTGGCTTGGGCACCAAGTTCAACCTCGATGATCTGCGCTATGAAAAGATCATCATCATGACTGACGCCGACGTGGACGGCGCGCATATCGCATCTTTGCTGATGACCTTTTTCTTTACTCAGATGCGCCCCCTGATCGATGGCGGTCACCTGTATCTGGCCTGCCCACCGCTCTATCGCCTGACGCAGGGCGCTAAGCGGGTCTATGTGGCAGATGACGCCGAAAAAGACGAAGTGATGGCCAAGGGCCTGGGCGGTAAAGGAAAGATCGATTTGCAGCGGTTCAAGGGCCTCGGCGAAATGGACGCAAAGGACCTCAAGGAAACCACGATGGATCCGGCGACGCGCAAGCTGATCCGAGTCACAATTGACGAGGACGAACCCGGCGAGACCGGCGATCTGGTTGAACGTCTGATGGGCAAGAAACCAGAGCTGCGGTTCCAGTACATTCAGGAAAACGCGCGGTTTGTGGAAGAGCTGGATGTTTAAAGTCAGCCACGTGACTTTATCGCCCTAGGCTCTTTGATCAGCGATACGGACGGTCAACAGGGTTGATCTTGCCGCGCGTGCGCGCAACTCTGAACACATGCGCATTTTTCTTTTGGCTTTTCTTATCCTTGCCGCTTGTGGTCGTCCTCTGACGGAGAACGAGACGGCCTATTTGCAGGCTCTAAACGGCGAGCAGGTCGACCCTAGCCCAATACGCATCAAAAACGGTCATTTCGCAGGCTCTTTCGTCTACACTATCCCTGTGCGGCCTCGCACCACCTGTCAGGAGCGCATATGGCCACCGATCACCAAGGCGCGTACGATGGAAGTGTCCCCGGCGGCGACCGTTGTTCATTCCAAGATCCTGATGCGCAAAGACATATATCGGCCCGATATGATGGCTGGATGGCCGGAACAGATTGAGCTGTTCAGTGCGTTGCTCTTTGCCCATGAGGCTGTCCACGTCTGGCAATGGCAGAACCGTGAACTGACGGGCTATTCTCCGCTCAAGGCACTAAGGGAACACACGTCCAGCGCCGATCCCTATCTCTTTGATGAAACGACCAACTCAGATTTTCTGGATTACGGCTATGAGCAGCAGGGGTCGATCGTCGAGGAATATGTCTGTTGCCGTTTGCTGGATCCGGCAGCCCCGAGAACCGACCGCCTGCGCCAGATGATTTCAAAGTACATGCCAATCGAGGGGCTTGAGTCCGCGATAGACAGGCCTCTGGTTCGTTTGCCTTGGGCAGGTGCAAAACCTGAAGGGATTTGCCGCTAGAAGCCGGTCACACCACCGCCGTCAGGTTAGCTGTACGCTTGCGGCCATCGCGCGGCCAAGGGGCCGCTTCGCCATCGATGCTCAGCAGACAGTGGCCCTGTCCGAAACCGCGTGGATTGGCATCCAAACGCAACTGAGCCCCGTCAAAATTGCGCAGCGTTACGCTGGCCGATGTATTGTCGCGTTCCAGAACATCCCGCAACAAATTCAGAGCGATCGCTTCGCCATAGCGTAGATCCGCATGGTTTTCGGCCGGGAAGTGGGTGCCAAGAGTCGTCCGGGCCAGCGCAACCTGCGCCGCAACAGCGTCGCAGCTTCGACCCAGCGCAGGATCGCCGGAAACCAGCCCGGGACGCTGCAACTGGGGCCGTGCATCTGTATCAAAGATCGCCTTGAGCAGGGTCGCGGCTGCACCTGCAACAACAACCGACGACGCGAGATCCGCAGGATGCGGAGGCATCGCTTCGGCATCCTGTAGCGGCAGAAAGAGGTTGGTTTCAAACCTTTGCGGCCCCCGCTGCACCTGATTGGCTTGGCTGGCCCAATGGCACAGATTGGGTGCGCAGCGGGCCAGTTCGGCCGCCGCCAACCGCAAGGTTTCCGGATCATTGTCGCGTCGCGCTTCTTCGCGGCTGAGCTGAACACTCAGTCGTGCCGCCATAACTGCAGGACGGGACAGGCGATCCGCCTGCAAGAGACGTTGCCGGCCCAGTGCATTTCCCTGAACCTCGGCCTGAGCCAAGAGAGAAAACAACCGCGTGCCTGTCCAGGCAGACAGGCGCGAATCCTGATCACGCAGTCCGGGATCAACCGGCGTGCCGCGTGTCAGAGCATCGAATACCATGTTGAAGAACGGGCGCGTTACCGGCGTTTTGGTCACGGTTTCGGCGTTGGATGACAGTGTAACAGCGGTTGCTTCACCGCTGTCACCGGGATGACGCAGGCCCGCTCCGTTATGCTCTGCACACCAATGCACCCAATCGGACATAGGAGCATCAGCTGTCAAAGGCACCAGTGGCCCCCGCACGTCTTGATCTGGCGTTCTGTGTTCCCAAACCTGTGTGGGTGCCTCACCATTTTGAACGATGCCTCCCCGAAACAACGTACGCAGTGTTAACTGCCCATCGCTGTTCCAGCGAATGGAACGGCGATGGGCAGGGTCACACGCGCTCGCCGGGGAGTGATCGGCCACGCGCGGGATACTCAGGATCGAAAGACTGTTTTCATTCCATGACAAAGACCGCAATTCGCAAAGCATTTCATGCAACGAAAAGGTCGTCCGTGCGTCGATGGAAACCTCCGCATGAGGGTTGGTCAGCTCTGCCATTGGGACATGCCGCAGCAATCCCATGGCAAATAGCTCTGCCACTTCGGCCGCCATTTCTGATGCCGAAAACTCTGGTGTGCTCATCTGCGGCAAAGCGCTGGAATAGTCAGCAGGGCCGCCACCGTCTGAGACGAGTCTAAGCCCTGTTTGGCTTTTTGCCGCTTCTTTTGTCATGTCGCATACCCCACTTAAATCGCTTGGATCGAAAAGAATTGACCCAAGGTTAACGGAGGTATGCCAAACCATCGTGAAAGCAGCGTCAAAGCACCGCCAACCCAACTCAAAAAGGGGCGACTATTTCGGACACTATTCTACTTAAGGTTGTTTTTTGCCAATTTTGGCAGCAGGAACGCCAATGAGCGAGAAACTATCGGAGTTTGAGCAACAAAGATCGTGACGGTAGACCATCAATCGGCAGGCCCTTAGCCCGCTGATAGGCCCGAATTGCGGCTTCGGTTTTTTTACCAAAGACGCCGTCCGCCTTGCCCGCATCAAACCCAGCACGGGTCAATCCCTTTTGCAGATCTTTGCGGTCTTGCAGTGTCATTCCGTATTTGTCGGGCCCAAAGGATGCAACGAGAGGGCCGCCACCGGCAAGTCTGCCCGCCATGTAGCCCACGGCAAGGCCATAATTCTCTGACGGGTTGTAGCGCAGGATCATGTCGAAGTTCCGAAAGACCATAAAGGCCGGCTTGCCCAACCCCATCGGCGCCAAGATCGCGGCTGCCCCATGATCAGGCAGTTTGCCGCCCCGTGCGGGACGAACCCCGGCCGCGCGCCAGCTGTCGACGCTGCGCTTGTTTCGCCTTCCAAGAGAGCCCGGATTGAACCCCGAAGGCAATGTTACCTCGAGCCCCCAAAGCCCACCCTTGCGCCACCCGGCCTTGGCAAGAAAATTCGCCGTGGTCGCGAATGCATCAGTTGGGTCATCCGTCCAGATATCCCGTTTACCGTCGCCATTAAAATCCACGGCATGCGCCTGATAGGCATCCGGAATCAGTTGTGTGTGGCCCATCGCCCCGGCCCAGCTGCCTTTGAGCTGCGCAGGTCTCGCATCACCGGATTGCACGATCCGAAGCGCATTCATCAGATTGCTTTCGAAAAAGCGGCCCCTGCGCCCCTCCCAAGCCAAGGTCGACGTCGCCGAGATCACAGGGATCTGGCCCCGCTTGGTGCCAAAATAGCTCTCAAGCCCCCAGATCGAGCCCATTATATTGGCCGGAACGCCGTAGCGCGCTTCGACCCGGGAAAGCGCGCTACGTTGCTGGGCGTAGAGCCGCTTGCCAAAAATCACTTTGTCTTCGGGCGCGACAATCGCGAGATAGTCCTCCAGGGATCGTTTGAATTCGGTCTGATTGCGGTCGCGTTCAATCACACCAGGAAGATACCCTTGCCCCCGAAAGGCCGCATCCAACGTGGCATTCGAGATGCCGCGCGATCGCGCGCGATCGCGAAAGGCGCGGACCCATGCGTCATAGCTGGCGTTGGGTTGGGGGCGCAGTCCAGGATCCGTGAGTGGGTCAGGCCGCGCCACGGCCGGAGTTCCTGCGCGACACCCAGCTAGGAATGCAGCTGCAGACACGGTGAAAAATCGCCTGCTAATCGTCATGATCTACCTCGAATTCACCCGTTTTCCGGGCTTTGCCGTTTCAGCATATCGCGATGGGCGAGCAGGGCAAAGTCGGGTATGCCTGCCGTAGATGCAACAGGCCAGCTTTTGCCGACGGGGATGGACAGAAATTCAAATTTGTCGCTGCGCAGTTGCATCAAGCTGGTTTACAAAGAACAGGGCATTGGGGGACGAACGAGAAGATGGCTGTAACCTTGAAGGATGTCGCAGAGCGGGCTGGCGTTTCTCGCTCAGCTGTTTCGCGTACCTTCACCCCCGGTGCATCCGTGTCGCCAAAGATGCGCACCCTCGTCGAAAGGGCCGCGCAGGAACTGGGCTACAGCCCGAATGCTTTGGCTTCGTCTCTGACGACCGGGCGCACCAAGCTGATTGGCTTGGTCTCTAACAACTTTCGCAACCCGCTGTTTCTGGAAATTTTTGACCTGTTCACACGCGGCTTGCAGGATCTTGGGCTCCGGCCGCTGCTGGTCAATCTGTCCGATGAAACTGATCCGGCGAACTCGGTCCGGATGCTACAGCAATACTCGGTCGACGGTGTGATCGTGGCCTCATCAACCCTGCCCCCGGATTTCGCGCTTGCCTTTCGTGAGGCGCGCATCCCTGTGGTGAACAGTTTCGGCAGGGCCAGCGTTGCTCCACCGGTTCATGTTGTTGGTATCGACAACATCGAGGCCGGGCGCATGGCCGCGCGGCGCATCCTTGCGGCCGGATACTCGCATGTGTCCTTCCTTGGCGGGCCGGAAGATGCGACATCCACCCAAGATCGCCTGAAAGGGTTTGCTGAAATTCTCAGCCAGAGCAAAGCGCATTTTTCTTATAGCTTTGCTGAGGCCTACAGTTTTGATGCTGGTCGACGTGCCATGCAGGCCTTGTTGACACAGGAACCCGCACAGGCCTACTTCGGCGGCGATGATGTCTTGTCCATCGGTGCGCTGACCGCCATGCAGGAGGCCGGGCTCAGAGTTCCGCAGGACATCGGCATCCTCGGTGTGAACGACATGGAGGCCGCCAGCTGGCCCAACATCAACCTGACAACCATCAGCCAGCCGATACACCAAATCGTGGCAGCATCGGTTGATCTGATGGATAGCATGCTTGACGAACAAGCAGGCCCACCACGCTGTCACGTGTTTCCCTGCGACGTAATAGAAAGGGGCACCCTAAAGGCGCCCCTTTCGGAAGATTAACAGATCGGGCCATTCTGCAGGCGGCTCTGTCCTGTTGAAGCCTAACGGAACATTGGCGGACGCGCGTCCATCCAGGCACCGTCCGCTTTGCCGCTTTCTGCGACCGCCGAAACCGCTGCCATCGAACGCAAGCCGTCTTCGGCTCGGGGGTACAGGTTCGCAGCCGGATCAATCGGACGGCCTTGCTTGTCGGCATTGATAGCCTCGGCAAGGTCCGCATAGATGTTTGCAAAGGCCAGCGGCATGCCTTCGGCGTGCCCGACCGTGACGCGGCTTGTTCGGTCGGCTTCGGGGGACAGGTTGCCTTCGCCGCGCTCAATGATCTGCACGCGTCCACCCAACGGGGTCCAGAACAACTGGTTCGGCTGCTCCTGTGCCCAGCGCAGACCACCGTTTTCACCGAAAACCTGCATGGTCAGCCCATGCTGATTGCCCAAGGCAATGGAGGACGTCCAAAGACGGCCCGCTGCACCACCGTCAAAACGCAGGTTGACCATCGCGTCATCTTCCAGCTCGCGGCTTTGGATGCAGCTCACGGTATCAGCCGACAAACGTTCAGCTTCCTGCCCGATCACAAATGACGCCATGTGCAATGCATGAATGCCGCAATCCGCGAACTGCGCAGATACTCCGGCCTGAGCCGGATCATAACGCCAGCGCACCCGAGGATTGTCCGCGTCGGCTGCATCGGCGTGATGGCCATGTGCGAACTCTGCCTTGACCATGCGAATTTTGCCAAGGTCGCCGCGCGCGACCATGGCCCGCATATGGCGCACAAGGGAATAGCCCGAATAACCATAGTTAACCGCACAAATCTTGCCTGTGGATTTGGCAAGCTTCACAATTTCTTCGCCTTCTTCGACCGTCATGGTCATCGGCTTTTCACACAAGACGTGGAAACCCGCCTCCAAAAACGACTTGGTGATCTCAAAGTGGGTTGAGTTTGGTGTGGCGACGGTCACAAGGTCAATGCGATCTTCACGCCCTTTTTCGCCAGCCAGCATTTCCTGCCAATCACCATAGGCGCGATCCTCAGCGAGACCGAGGCGCTGCCCGTATTCCCGGCCAGCGTCCGGGCGGTGATCCAACGCACCCGCGGTGAATTCAAACGCGCCATCCAGTCCGGCACCCAAGCGATGCGCGGGGCCGATCTGGCTGCCTTCTCCGCCACCGATCATGCCCCATTTCAATTTTGCCATGACAGCTTTCCTTAGTTGAACCCTATTGTGTGTAGATATGCGCGGTTTGCACGCGCGTCGTCGGTTGGAGCAATAGCCAAAGTGGGATCACAGTCCTGTTCCACAGTGCACCAGCCTTCATAGTTTGCGTCCAGAAGAACCTGCCTGACTGATTGGAAATCAACGTCTCCCTCTCCAAGACTGCAGAAAATACCCTGACCGCATGCCTCGTAAAAATCCGTGCGATTGGCGATCACCTTCGCTTTGACCTTTGGATCGATGTCCTTGAAGTGAACATATGAAATGCGGTCGACGTGCCGTTGCATGAAGGCCACCGGATCAAAGCCCGCATAGGAGTGATGCCCGGTGTCAAAACAGATCTTCAAAATCGAGTCATCGATTTCGTCCAGCAGTCTTTCGAGCTCCGGCTCAAAGTCGATGAAACCACCCGCGTGGGCGTGAATGCCGACCGTCAAACCATAGTCTTCCGCACCCATCCGCGCCACGGTTGCGATCCTGTCCCGAAAGCCAGCCCACTCGGCGGCATCCATCTGCTCAGCCTCGTGGGCACGGCCTGCTGTGGGCGCGCGGCGTTTGGAAATCGAGTCAATCAGCACCAAATGCCTTGCACCGTGCGCAGCCAGCGATTTGCAAGTGCGCGCCGCGCCATCCAGAACTTCGTCCCACCCCGACGGATCGTGAAACGGACGAAACACAACACCGCCAATCAATTCCAGTGCGTTCTCCGAAAGCGCATCACCCAATTCGATCGGATCCTCAGGCATATAGCCCACCGGTCCCAACTCGATGCCTTTGTAACCAGATTCAGCGCAGTCCCGTAGAACATCACGCCAGACCGGGTTGCGCGGGTCGCTTGCGAATTCGACACCCCAGGAACATGGAGCATTGCCAATCTTGATACTCATGTTTCTCTCTCAATCACTCAGAAATCTGCAACATCCAGCCAACGCTTTTGCCGCGACGCTTCCATGGCCGTTGCAACAACGCGATTGACTTCGAGGCCATCCCGGAACGTCGGCCAAACGGATTGTCCGGTCTCGATAGCCTCAAGGAAGTCCTTGGCTTCGATGATGATCTGATCCTGATAGCCTGTGCCGTGACCCGGCCCCTGACAAAACGGCAGATAGTCGGGGTGCGCGGGGCCTGTCAGAATCTTGGTGAACCCACGGGTCGCCTCGTCCCCTTCCATACGGTAGAGCCAAATCGCATTTTGGTCTTCCTGATCAAATCGGATTGCGCCCTTGGTTCCAGAGATTTCGTAGGCGTATCCCATCTTGCGGCCCGTCGACACACGGCTGAAATACAAATGCCCCATGGCACCCGAAGCAAAGCGGCACATCATCTGAGCATGATCATCGTTTTCCACCGAACCACCCGGGCGCTCGGTGTGAACTGTTTCGACCTCAGCAATCAGGCTGGCGATTGGCCCAATCAATGCCAATGCGCCATTGATCATATGGGGGGCGAGATCTCCCATTGTGCCATTCGCATCTCCTTGCGCACGCCATGTGGCGGGCAAGCTTGGATCGGCGTAAAAATCCTCGGTATGCTCACCCCGGAACCAGGTCACATCACCGATGACGCCTTCGGCGATCAAACGGCGGGCGTATTGGCTGGCAGGCGTACGAATATAGTTGAAGCCCACCATATTGGGGCATCCTGACGCTTCGGCAGCCGCGACCATGGCCCGGCTGTCCTGTGCATTTTCGCCCAAGGGTTTTTCGCAAAATACGGGTTTGCCCAATGCAAACGCGGCCTCGGCAACGGCACGATGCGTGCTCTGAGGCGATGCAATAACAATGGCCTCGACTTTGGGATCGTTCACGAGATCCTGCCAATCAGAGGCCGCGCGACGAAAGCCATAGGCCTGGCGATACCGCTCCGCACTTTCCGGGCTGGACGCTGAAACAACTTCAAGAGACGGCCGCAACTTGGTCTCGAACACTGTGGCAACCGCAGACATTGCCACGGCATGCGCCTTGCCCATGTAGCCGCCGCCAACGATTCCAATACCGATTTGCGCCATGTTTCCCGCTCCGCCAACGTTTGTGGGTGTTCGATTGCAATGCCATCTTGCAACCGGTTGCAAAATTAGTATCCTGATGGCATCAACAGCGCAAGATGCAAAAAACGGGCCCCGCCCGAATGGAGACTGACATGAGCATGGATCGCCTGTCTGCAGGCAAATACCTTGTGATCGGTCGTGTCGGCATGGACATGACTCCCACACCGCAAAACACCCGCACGCGAGAAGCCGAGACAATGTTCGTTTCAATGGGCGGTAGCAGCGCGAACATTGCCGCAGGGCTGGTTCGTATGGGATGTGACGCTTCGCTGGTTACCTGCGTGTCCGACGATTCCATCGGTTGGTATTGCCTGGATCAACTGGATGCATATGGCGTTTCAAAAAACCATGTGCGTAAAGTCACGGGAGAGTGTCGCACGTCGCTGGCAATCTACGAAACCCGTATCGAAGAACATCAAAGCGTTATCTATCGAAACAACGCAGCGGACTTCCAGATGGATGCTTCGGACATAGAAGCCATCGATTTTTCTGCCTATTCCGCCGTGATCACCACAGGAACCGTCTTTGCCGCAGAACCATCGCGCAGCGCCGCGTTCCTGGCATTTGAAAAGGCCCGGGCCGCCGGACTGCCGATCATATTTGATGTGGATTACCGGCCCTACAGCTGGCCTTCACCGCAGGTCGCCGAAGAGGTTCTGTCGCGTGCCGGCGGCATGGCGGATGTCATCGTTGGGAACGACGAAGAATTCGGCTTTATGGCCGGTGACATTGCAAAAGGGCAGGATATGGCGCGACGACTGGCCAGCACCAGCGCGGCGATTGTTGTCTACAAGATGGGCCCTGAAGGTGCCGTGACCTTCGCAGATGGTGATGAAATGCACACCGGGGTTTACCCCGCAAGCGCCATCAAACCAACGGGTGCGGGCGACAGCTTTATGGCCGGGATGATGTCATCACTGACCCAAGGCCGACCGCTGCAAGAGGCCGTCTTGCGTGGGTCCGCCTGTGCGGCGATCGTTGTTTCCAACGTTGGATGCGCCGTCGCCATGCCGACGCCTGCCGCCCTTGACGAATTTCTGAACACCCATCCCGCGCCCCTCCGCGGCTAAAAGGATCTCTGATATGCATATCGCCCCATTTGACAACGCGAACAAACCAATCGTCGATATCGATGACAGCACGGTTCCCCTGAATTATTTCAACATTGTCAAACTGACCAAAGGCCAGTCGTTCGAATATCAGGTGCCCGGCTACGAAACCTGCATCGCTCCAGCCACCGGATCAGTGGATATTGAAATCGAGGGCGTATCCTTTCCAGCTGTCGGAAACCGCGGCGAAGACGTTTGGGACGGGGAACCAGAGGGCGTCTACGTGCCTGTTGGCGCCAAAGTCACGATGACCTGTGTATCCGATGAAACGGAAACCTTTGTGGCTGGCGCACGCTACGACAAGGTGCTGGATCCGTTCGACGTACGCGCCGAAGATATTGATTTGGTGCAATACGGATCAGACGACACGAAAACGCATCGCAAAATCAAACATATCCTTGGCCAGAAGCAGCATGACAAGGTGGGTCGCCTGTTGGTGTCAGAGCTGTTCACCGTTGGCGCTGGTGGTTGGTCCGGGTTCCCCAGCCACAAACATGACACCGACCGTCTGCCCATAGAGACACGCCACGACGAAACCTACAATTTCCGCTTTAAGCCCAACCACGGATCCGGCGTACAGATGCTTCAGCGCGAAGACGGCAAGCCCGGAGATGCCTACCACATCGTGGATGGCTCAACGATCTGCCTCGACAACGGCTATCATCCCTGCTGCGTGCTGCCCGGCTATGAAATGTACTACTTCACAATTCTCGGCGGGCTGAGCCAGCGTAGCCTCGTACAGTATTTCCAGCCGACGCATGCCTACCAAATCGAAACGATCCCCGGCATCAAAGATATGATTGCGAAATTCAAATGACCTTGGCGACACTTTCCGAAGTCCTTCAACCGGCCCTCAAAGGCCAATATGCAGTCGCCGGTCTGGTGACCCTTGGCTGGGAGGACATGCGCGCCTTTGCGGTCGCGGCAGAAGCCGAAGGCGTTCCGGTCATTCTGCAGGCCGGCCCGTCTTGTCGCGCGCACACACCTCTGCCCGTACTGGGCGCCATGTTCCGCAATCTGGCAGACAGCGTGTCAGTGCCCGTTGTGGCGCATCTTGATCACGGTGCAAGTGCCGATGAATGCCGGGCTGCGATTGATGCCGGTTTCTCGTCGGTCATGTACGACGGCTCGCGTTTGCCGCTGGAAGAAAACATCGCCCTGACCAAACAGATTGCTGCTGAAGCGCATTCCGCTGGCGTGTCCTGCGAGGGCGAGATTGGCTTTGTTGGCTATGCCGAGGGCGAAGCATCGGATGGCACCGATCCGCAAGAAGCAGAACGCTTTGCAACCGAAACAAACGTAGACGCGATGGCCGTTTCAGTTGGCAATGTTCATTTGCAGAAAACACCGGGCGCAGGGCTGGATATGAAACGGCTGCGGACCATCGAATCCCTGACTTCGGTGCCGCTGGTTATCCATGGCGGCTCCGGCGTTCCCATCAGCGAAAGAATTATGCTTTCGCAAGGATCAAACGTCTGCAAGTTCAACATCGGAACCGAACTGCGCATGGCGTTCGGCGCAGCGCTGCGGATCGCGGTGACGCGTGACGCTGAGCGGTTTGACCGGGTTGCGATCCTGAAAGAAACCCATGAACCGATGGTCGAAGCGACCCGTCAGGTCCTGCGGGCCTTCAAACCGGCCTGAGGACGGAACACCATTCCAGGCGACCAGAAACCAATGAGGCGGGTAGACGGATACGTTGGCCCGCCTTAGTACATCATCGTCAGTCCGACCATCAGCACGATCAGGAACAGAACCGTCATTATGCCGCCAGACCGGACGAAATCGACCACCCGGTAACCCGCAGGTCCCATGATGAGCGCGTTGACCTGATGGGTCGGAATGAGGAATGAGTTCGAGGTAGACAGGGCAACCGTCAGCGCAAAGATCGCAGGGTTGCCGCCAGCGGAAACCGCGATCGAAACAGCCAAAGGCACCAGCAAAACCGTCGCGCCCACATTTGACATGACCAGTGTGAACACCGTCGCAAGAATGGCCAACCCGGCCTGCAGCGCCCACAACGGCCAGCCATCCAGCAGATAAAGCACCTGCGCGGCAATCCAGGCCGCCGTTCCCGTGTTCTGCACAGCCTGCCCGAGTGGGATCAAGGACGCCAACAGGAACACCGTACTCCAGCCAACCGCATCATACGCCTCGTCCACCGACAAAACCCGAGACAAGATCATGCCCACAGCCCCGGCAAGTAGGCACAAGGACAGCAACAGATCAGTGAACAGGATCAGCCCCAACGTCATCAAGAAGAAACCAAGCGCCCAGTTAACCTTGTGCGGGCGCAACTCTTCCTGCGGGAAGTCCGAGGTCACAACGACAAAATCCTGATCAGACTTAATGCGCGTCAGCCGTTCCCATTGAATATGCGCCACCAATGTATCGCCTGCCTGCAAAGGCACCGCACCGATGTGTGTCGCGACATGATCTTCGGTTTCAACGTGGCTCAGCGTTTCTTCGCCCCGATGGATCGCCAGAATTGACAGGCCATGGGACTGACGCAATCTCAGATCGATCGGCGACTGGCCGATCGCGGATGATCCCGGTGGGATAACCACCTCGGCGACACCGGATTCTGTCGCGGCAAAATCATCCGAAAAGACATCAAGCGCAGGCAAAATTTCCAGTCCGTAAGGTTCTGCGAACTCATGCTCGAGAACCCGGCGAAGACCCATGACCGCCAAACGCGCAGGCGCTTCGATCACTGTATCGGCCATCGGCGCGATAACTTTGTGCCCCTTGTAGGACGTGCCCAGAATATAGAGATGATGCGCGACCATAATGTCGGACAGTGTCTGACCAATCAGAATAGAGCCCTCAGGGACGCGTACTTCGAACATGTCCGCGCGCAGACCATAGGTGTTCTCGATATAGGTTTGCATGGTTCGGGCGGCGCCCGCGTCTTCCCCGCGTCCACGCTGACCCGGCAACGTCCAGCGCCCAAGCAAGACGAAGTAAAGAACGCCTGTCATGACCAGCATCACGCCAATGGGCGTGACATAAAAGAGCCCAAAGGGTTCCATTTGCTGATCGTCCGGCAGGGTTTGATTGGCCGAGATCAGCAGGTCGTTCAAAAGGATTAGCGGCGAAGACCCAACCATCGTGATCGTTCCGCCGAGGATTGCACAGAAACCCATGGGCATCGCCAAGCGGCTCATCGGGATTTCTGTCCGGGCTGAAATTCGGCTGATCACAGGCAGAAACAGCGCAGCGGCTCCGACGTTCTGCATGAATGAGCTGATGATGCCCACTGTGGTCGAAACGATTGGGATGATCCGCCCCTCGGTCGTTCCGCCCCTCTTCAGGATCAGCGCAGCGACTTTCGACATCAGCCCCGTCTTGTCCAACCCTGCGCCAATAATCATCACGGCAATGATCGAGATTACGGCATTGGACGAAAACCCGGCGAACAGCTCAGCCCCATTGGCAAGGTTCCCAAGCCCGGGCAACGTGCTGAGGATGCCCAACAGCAGCATGACCAGTATGGCTGCCAAATCGATGCGTATGATCTCGGAAATGAAAAGAAATACCGTAAACGCAAGCAGCCCCAAGACCACCATCATCTCAAAAGTCAGTACAATCGCGTCCATTGGCTCTCCTCAAACCAATGTCTAACAACTGATTCTTGGCCCGCCTAGGTCCAATCCCGCCGAGTTTCACAGCCAGTTTGATGTATTGGTACGGACCAAAGTGACGGCCCGGCGCACTATTTGTCTTGCCCGGGCACCGGAACGCCTTCTGCCAAGATACCTTTGGTACGGAGCTCTTGCCAAAACTCCGGCGGAATGCGCACCGCAAACCAGTCGATGATCTCCTGCAGTTCCTTGGGGTTACGAGGCCCGGGAATGACCGACGTCACCAGCGAATGGCCCAAGGGAAATTGCAGCGCCGCTGCGGCCAGTGGCACGTCATGGACATCTGCAACATCGGCTATCTGTCTGGTCTTTGCCATGACCTCTGGCGGTGCTTTGGCATAATTCCAAGTGTCGCGCCCGACCAGAATCCCAGAGTTGAAAGGCCCCCCGCAAATTATAGAGGTTCCCGCAGCTTCGCAGGCCGGAAAAAGCGCGTCTAACGCCGTCTGCTCCAACAGCGTGTAGCGGCCCGCCAAAAGAAAGACATCCCAATCACCGATCCCGAGGGCATCCATACAGGCGGCATTCTCATTGACGCCAATCCCAATGGCCTTGACCGCGCCCGTGCGGCGCAACTCATCCATGGCACGGTAACCCGATAAACGAAGATCCTCAAAGTGACGCGCATTCTCGGTGCCGTGGGTCATTTCGCCAATGTCATGGGCAAACAGAATGTCGATACGGTCGAGGCCCAACATATGCAGGTTGTCCTCAAAGGCGCGCATAATGCCATCATAGCTATAGTCATACACCACGTGGAACGGCAGCGGATTGACCATGCCAAACTGCATGGGATCGGCCACACCACCGGGCCGCAGGAGTCGACCAACCTTGTCCGACAGAACGTAATCCGTGCCGCGAAGAGCGTCTCCCATAATCCGCTCGGACCGACCAAAACCATACCACGGAGCGGTGTCAAAGTAGCGCATCCCAGCGCCCTGCGCCGTTTGAACGATTTGTCTGGCTTCGGCGTCCGACAGGTCGACAAAATTGCCCCCCAACGGCGCGCCACCTAGCCCCAACGTGCCGATCCGCAGGCCTGTACGCCCCACTTCGCGCGTCTCCATCCCGTGCCCTCACTGTTCCGGTTTCAGTGGCCACATTGAGGCAAAGAACCACAAACACCTAGCGCAAATCGTGCCTGACGGCCTCCACCGCAAAGCACCGAACTCGAATTGAAGCGCCATCGAGCACGACCCAAGGTCTGCATCAATGCGTCTACATCGAATTTCGATATGCTCGAGTTGGCTGACCGCAAACACAGTTTTTTTGGCTTTCAAAGACACGCAAGGAATACGCGATATGCTTAGGGTAAGGACTCATAATCAGCAGATGAAGAGTGCTGCGAGGGCGATGGCTGACAGGAAGACCTTCGGGCATCTGTCGTATCGGGTTGCCACACGCCGCCAATCCCTCAGCCTGCCGAACATGATCTCGATCCGGTTCCGGCGTTGTAACACCACTTCTCATATTTCAATGCCTTCTTGCGCTGCTTTCGGTCTGGGATGCCGGCGCATATCCCGTTGTCTTTCAACGCTTCTCTGAACCGGTCGGCATCGTAACCGCGGCCCCCAAGCGACCATTCGACATCCCGCAAGCTAATGAGCAATGCCGCTAGGCAAGGCGGCTCTTTAACAGGTCGCCTGATTTCAGGAGGATTGGGTGCCCCACCATTGAGAAAGCAGTGTTGATTTGCTTAAGCGCGCGCAACGTTTCTTGATGGATGTTGCTGGTCTCAATGCTTTCGGTAAGCCCCTCGCGCAGACGGCCGATATGGCTGCGCTGCAATTTCTGTTCGACCATGCGCACCTTTTCCTTGGCGGCGACCAGTTCGCGCGCTTCAGCAGGATTTTGGTTTAGCATCACATTCAAAGCAAGCTGCACATTGCTCTGAACACGATCCATGAAGTCACTGATTTCCTCGCGGCCCTTAGGCGAAAAGTTGAGTTTTTGTCGGTCAAGACGTTCGGCAAGATCGAGCATTATCCTCGTTATCGCATCGGACGCAGCGTCGAGGTTGGAAGAAATCGAGGCAAGCTCCATGGAACGTCGGCTCAGATCTTCATTCATTCCCTTCTGTCCAAGGCGGGCAAGGTAGAGTTTGATGTCCAGGTGAGTTTTCTTGATGGCCTTGTCCTGATCCACGATCATGCTGGCGGTGGTCGCGTTCCATTGGTCATAGAGCGGTTCGACCGCGATCAACATCCGTTCGATCTTTTGACCCATGGTAAGCAATTCACGCGCCGCACAGTCAATTGCGCGCTGGGGCCGATCCAGAAGCGCGGGGTCCAGGACACTGATGGTTTGCAACGAAGCGTTTGAGGCAGGTTTTTCTACCATAACATATGACAATCCGGATGTTATCGCCCCGACCAACGGAAGCGCCACGATAGCCAATGCCACATTGAAGGCGAGGTGCAGGTTGATGGCTTGTCGCGCGGGTGTTGCGCCAAGTTGGGTCAAGACGTCCGGCAAGGCTGTGATCAGTGCCAGTGTCAGTGCGGCCCCACCGCCTCGTAGGATCAGATTTGCCATGACCATTCTGCGCGACGAAAGCGGTGCGGAATAGGTCAAAACAAATGCAATGAAGCCACCGCCCAGATTGGCCCCCAGAACCATCGCGGCGGCGGCAGCGACCGGCAGGATCGACTGTCCGGCCAAGGTGACAAACAGCAACACCGCCGCGACACTGGAGTGTACGCCCCAGGCGAAAACGGCCCCAATGATGAAAGCAGTCAACAGATCGCGGCCTAGATAGGCCATAACGGCCTGTGTACCGGGGTTTGAAATCATGGGTTCTGTTGCGCCTCGGATCATATCAAGCGAGACGAAAATCAAGGCAAGCCCGATCATGATGCGGCCAATCTGACGTGTGTTGCTGCCTTCGCCGCGCAGAAAAATCGTGATTCCGATGACCAGTAGCAATGGGATCAAAAGCGGTTGGCGCACCATCAACAGCTGTGTCACCACGGCAGATCCGACATCGGCCCCCAGCAAGAATGCCAGCCCTGTCGCAGCCCCCAGTCCGCCCTTTGAGACAAAGTTGGAAACCAGAACCGCAACCGCCGTGGAACTTTGCAACAGCACGGCCGCCCCCATCCCTGTTCCAGCCGCCAGCAGCCGGTTCTTGGCCGAATGGCGCAGCCAGAAACGCATGGGCGCCGCGAACCCGCGTTCAACTCCGGTACGAACCAAGCGGACAGCCCAGATCAACAGAGCAGCTGCGCCTGCGATATGGATAAGGATTTGGATAGCGTGCGGTTCACTCACCTTTTTTGCTTTCTTTCAGGTAGAACGATCAGAACGGGAAAGGGCCCGGACCGGCGACCGGACCAATCCGGATCGACTCAAAGCCACCATTCCATCGATGCAAGAGGCAGCCGTCTTCTTGAGTGTAAAACCCGACCGGCGCGTCCGAGCGACGGTCATAGGCGAACGTGCTGCAGGGCGATGGCGCTGAAAGCGCGATATGACCCGCCACATCGGTCACCATCATGCAGTGGACGTGGCCGCAGACAATGCGCAACGTGCCTTTGTAATCGGCAATGATTTCGCGAAACGCTTCACGGTTGGTCAACCCGATCTTATCCATGAAGCGGATGCCAGACGCGAATGGCGGGTGGTGCAACGCCAGAAGCACCGGCGCGCCGCCTGCTTGCGCGAGGGCGGCTTGCAGAAAGGACAAGCTGTCTGAGGACAGCGCGCCCGCTCCTTGCCCTTCGACCAAAGTGTCCAAGCCAATCAAATGGATGTCGCCGACGCGACGGCTCCAGTCCAAATGGCCGCTTGCGGGAAGATCTTGGGCAAAGGCGGCTCGCATCGGTTCGCGTGCGTCATGGTTGCCAGCAATGACATAAGTTGGAAGACCTAAAGGCGCGATGATCGACTTGAAACGGTCATAGCTTGCGGCGGTACCACCATCGCTCAGGTCGCCCGTGACCAACAGCGCGTCAATCGCCCCGATTTTATCGCGAATGCCACTGATCCGTTCAACCAGTCGTCCCAGGGCGTCCGCTGTATCGAGCCGTCCCGACACCAGTGCGCCTTCGTGCACAATATGGGTGTCGGAAATTTGCAGGATCGCCGTCATTTGATCCCTGCGCGCAGGAAGGCTTGAACGAACTGACGCTGGAAGATGAGGAAAGCAATCAGCAAGGGCGCTACCGACATCATGGTCGCCGCCGAGATGATGCTGATATCAACACCGTTTTCCGGCGCACCAAAGATCGACAGGCCGACGGTCAGAGGCCGCGTATCAGGCGAATTGGTTACAATCAGCGGCCATAGGAAGTTGTTCCAATGGGTTGAAACAGACACGAGCGCATAGGCCAGATATGTCGGTTTCGCGAGTGGCACATAGACCCGCCACAGGATCCCCAGTAGCCCGCAACCCTCGATCCGCGCTGCCTCGTGCAATTCAATTGGGACGCCTTTGAAGGCTTGCCTCATCAGAAAGATGCCAAAGGCAGACGCCATGTAAGGCATGCCCACGCCGAGGATCGTGTCGAACAGACCCAGCCGTGATACCATCGCGTAGTTCTCGACGATCAGAACTTCGGGCAGGATGAAAAGCTGCATCAGCACGAGAATGAACACGAAATCCTTCCCCCGGAAAGTTAGCTGCGCAAAGGCAAAACCCGCCAAAGTGGTCAGAAAGAACTGACCAATCAGGATGATCGTGACCAGCATGAAGGTATTGAGGAAGTACTTCAGCCACGGTGCCCCGGCCCAGGCCACCCGGAAATTTTCCAACGTCCAGGGCGAGAAAAGGTTCAGATTGACGGCGTCAGATGTTGAATGTGTGGCGGCCCAGAAGGCGAACAACAGGGGCGCAATCCAGATGATAGCCAACAGGATCGCACCGAAGCTGTCCATAAAGTTCGTGAGGCTCTTCATTGGTAGTGCGTCCTTTTATCGAGGTAGCTGAACTTGATCGCTGCAATGATGGCCAGAACAACAATCACCATCACCGTCATCGCAGCCGCACTTGGGGCATCGAAGAAGGCAAAGGCCATTTCCCAGATGTAGTAGAGCAGCAGTTTGGATGCGTCCGATGGCCCACCCTTCGTCAGAATGAACAGGTGATCGATCAGCTTGACCGAATTGATCAGCGCATTGACCGCGATGAACAAGGTGGTGGGCATCAACAGCGGCAAGACGATACGACGGGTATAGGTCCAGCGGCTGGCGCCTTCGATATCAGCGGCTTCTTTCAATTCTTCTGGGATCGTTTGCAACGCAGCGAGGTAGAAGATCATGAAGAACCCTGCCTCTTTCCATATGGTCACAATAATGATCGCCCAGAGTGCGGTTTCAGGCTGACCCAGCCAATTGACAGAAGGCAGGCCGAAAACGCTGCCGATTTGGTCAAGCACGCCCAAGCCCGGGGTGTAGAAGAAGAGCCACAGATTGGCCGCCGCGATCATGGGCAGGACCGTTGGTGTAAAATAAGCGGTCCTTACAAAGCCACGCGCGCGGATTTTTCCGTTCGCCCAAAGGGCCATCGCCAGTGCAATACCCATGGAAACCGGGATTGTGACACCTGCGTACATGAGGTTGTTTTTGACCACCAACCAGAAAGTGGGATCAGCAAAGAGATCGGAATAGTTTTCAAATCCGACATATTCGACGGGTCTACGCCGCGTGCCGCGCGAAAACAGGCTGGTCCAGAGCGTCGCGATGCTTGGGTAGAATGCAAAAGCAGAGAGCAAAACCAGCGCCGGTGACAAAAGAAGCCAGCCATATATGGCCTGCCTGCGGCGTTCGAGGTTGGCATGTGTGGACATGATGCGTCTCCGGTCGCTGAAAAAGTCGGGCCGATGCGTGCAGCACCGGCCCGGCCAAGACGTTATTGGTAGTCTTTGAGCAAGCGCTCAGCCGCAGCCTGTGCTTCTGCCAGTGCTTCGGCTGGTTCCTTGGCGCCGGTCAGCGCGGATTGAATCGCGTTGTTCAGGCCATCACGCACCCGCGCTGTCTCAAACGTAGAGAATTCAGCTACGGCGTTTTCCAGCTGGTTGCGTGCCACCAGTGCAGGTGGGAACTCTGCGACATAGGCTTGAAGCGCTTCGGTTTCATACGCTGCAGGCGACACACCCATGTACCCAGTACCAATAGACCAAGCTGCCGCCTGGTCGGGGGCCGTCATGAACTGCATAAGCTTCAGCGCGGCGGCGCGTTCTTCTTCGGTCGTGTCCTTGAACAGGTAGAAGTTGCCGCCACCTGTTGGTGATCCAAGGCGTACATTGCCCGGAAGCTCGGCCACACCGAAATCAAAGCTGGCGTTGTTTTTGACAGCTGTCAGATTGCCTGTGGAGTGCCACATCATTGCTGTTTGACCTTCAAGGAAAGCCTGACGCAACGTGCCCCATTCGACGGTACCGGTTGGCATGATGCCATGCTCGGTTGAAAGGGACTGCCAGAACTCCAGCGTCTCAACAACAGTTTCATCATCGAAATATGTGGTCAGGCCGTCGTCTGACATCACCTCTTTGCCGTTCTGGATCGCAAGCGCCTGGAACATCCAATACGGATAACCAGTGGATGGGATCATCAGGCCATAGGTGTCATCATTCGTGAGCGCTTTGCCCATCTCGATCATTTCGTCCCACGTTGTCGGCGGGGCTTCCGGATCAAGGCCCGCCGCGCGGAACAGGTCTTTGTTGTAGTAAGCCACAATCGTCGACCGCTGGAACGGAATGCCCCATGTCTGTCCTTCGATCTGACCATTCGCCATCAGCGCCGGATAAAAGCCGTTGAGCCAGGCCATATCGGCATCTGAAGTTGCAACTTCTTCAAACGGCAGGATGAGATCCTGTTCGATCAAGTCATAGGCGTCGATTGAAAACATCACTGCAAGCTGCGCCGGTTCCCCGGAAGCAATCGCGGACAGAGCACGTACACGCGTGTCGTCGTAGTTGCCCGAATAAATCGCGTTCACCTTGATGTCAGGGTTGGCGGCTTCGAAATCTGCGACGATGCCGTCAACCACTTCGGTCAACGCGCCGCCAACGGCGATAGGATAATACATCGTCAGTTCGGTTTCCGCCGCTGCCGGCATGGCAAATCCGACGGCTGCGATCAGCCCTAGACCGGTTGTCGAAAATAGTTTCATGGTTCTCTCCCTTGGTTTCAGTCTTATTATCCGACTGGGCCGATTTCACCCGGCCAGCCGTTTGCCTGCATCGTCAAAGACGTGCAGATTTCCGTCGTCAAAGTTGATCTCAACCTCATCGCCTTCAGGCATCAGCGATAGCCCAGGCTGCAAAACACAAAGTCCGGAGGTTCCATCGTGATCGAGGCCAATCAGGGTCTCGGCACCGAGGAATTCACTCTCATTGACCTTGCAGCGCATCCGACCAGTCCCCGCAGGAACGATCTGAATGTTTTCAGCGCGGATGCCGATGGTCTTGTCATCACCAAACCCTTCAAGCGCTGTGGACTCGATCAGAGCCATTGGCGGCGCGCCGACGAATTCCGCGACAAAAGTGTTGTTGGGCCTGCTGTAGAGATCCTCGGGGGAACCAACCTGCTGGATGTGTCCATCTTTCATCAAGACGACTGTATCAGCCATACTCATCGCTTCGGTCTGGTCATGGGTCACGTAGACAACCGTGATGCCCAGATCGCGCTGCAATTTTTTAATGTCCTTGCGCACGGCATTGCGCAGCTTTGCGTCGAGATTGGACAGGGGTTCGTCCATAAGGCAAAGTCGCTGGCCCGCCACGATCGCGCGAGCCAGGGCGACACGCTGGCGCTGCCCCCCTGACAATTCGCCCGGCTTGCGGCCCTCGTAGCCGAGAAGACCCGTGATCTCCAAGGCGCGATGAAGTTTCTCCAACCGCTCTTGCTTTGGCACGCGGCGGACTTTCAGGCCGAACATAACGTTCTCAGCAACCGACAGATGCGGAAACAGTGCGTATGACTGAAACACCATCGACAAATTGCGGTCCGACGCCGCACTTGTCGTCACGTCCTTGCCGTCGATGAGAATTTGCCCCTCATCAGGCAATTCCAATCCTGCCAAAAGGCGCAGCGTGGTCGATTTTCCGCACCCTGACGGCCCCAGCAGGGCGGTGAAACTGCCTTCGGGTATGTCAAGCGTTATGCCTTCGACGCCCAACTGGCCGTTCCATCGTTTTGCTATACCGTCGAGTTTCACAAACGTTGATGTTGTCATGTTCAATGTCCTTCCGCCAAAATCAGGCGGTCTTTGATTTCTTCCAGCACGCTGTCAAAGCCGTCGGCAGGAGCGCAATCCGCAATCACCTTGTCCATTTCCGCGATATTGTCCCCGACCGCAGGCGCCTGCCGGCCAAACTTCGAGCGATCTACAACCAGCATCGAGGTTTGAGCATTGGCGCGCATTTGCTGACGTGCGCGGACCTCTGTTGTGTGAAAGTCCAACATACCTCCGTCGTCAGCGATCCCGGCGACGCCAAACACCGCAAAATCTGCACGAAACCGCCCAAACTCTTTGAGGGCTTCATCACCCAGTATATCGCGGTCCGGCAGCCGGACTTCACCACCAGGTATGATGATCCGATTTGACCTTTCATCACAAAAGGACATCGCTGCGCTTAGGTTGTTTGTAATTATCGTCATGTCTTTATGGTCGCGCATGGCATGAGCAACGCTCAGCGGCGTCGAGCCGATCGAGAAAAAGACCGTGGAACCATTTGGAATGAGCGACGCTGCTGCCTTGCCGATGGCATTCTTGCCCCGCAAATTCGTACCAGCACGCTGATCGAACGGGGTATTAAGAAACTCTTTGCTAAGTTCGATACGGCCATGAACGCGGTGAAGCATGTCGCCCTCACACAGGGTATCCACATCGCGGCGGATCGTTTGCATAGACACATCAAACCGCTCGGCCAATGAGCCAACGGTCACCGCGCCTTGTTCAAGCACCATAGCCGTTATCGCTTCGCGTCTCCGTTGCTTCTTTGACGACATGTCCCCCCCGAACTCGATTCGCCAATGAGACTAACAGCGGAAAACAACAAAACAACATATTTATTTGAGTCGGCGACTCAAAGATCCGCTTTCCACGGCGTTTATGCTATTTCTCGAGATCTATTTTTGTTGCTTTGTTGTTTTTAGCTTCCCCTTTTTGTTGCCTGCACCTAGGCTGCTTCCAAAGATGCGACTTGAAAACGGGGTAAAGCCAGATGCAGACAACGCAGTCGATTTTCGATCGCTACCAAGAAGTCCGGGCGCGGTTTCCGCAAATAACCCCACGCACTGCATCGCTCGAAATCCATTCACTTCTGGACGTCGCCGATGAGATTGACGCCTTTGTCTTCGATGCCTTCGGCGTATTGAACGTAGGCGAGACCATGATCCCTGGCGCAGACGAACGGCTGGACCAACTCCGCGATCATGGATGCGAAATTCGTATCCTAACCAATGCCGCCAGCTACGACCGGCACGGTGCCATCGCTAAATTCAAGCGGCTTGGCCTGCGTGTGAAGGATGAAGAAATCATCACCAGTCGTGAGGCGACATTGCAGCATCTCGGTGATGGTCAGTGGGGCGTCATCACGGCCGATGTCGATCCGTTGGCCGATATTCCCAATCAAATTACGCGACTGAGTGACAACCCCGCCGACTACGATGATGTTGATCAGTTCCTGTTTCTGTCGACAGCGGACTGGACCATGGCGCGGCAAGACATGTTGATGACGGCAATGAAGAAACGCCCGCGCACTGTGCTTATTGGAAACCCGGATTTGGCTGCTCCTCGCGACGACGGGTTTTCTGTCGAGCCCGGGTACTTCGGCCATCAGTTGGCTGACCTGTTCCCTGACCATGTCCAATTTTTCGGAAAACCTTTTCCCGAGGTTTACGACCTGATCGAAGCGACGCTACCGTCCATTAAAGCAAGCCGTATCGCGATGTGCGGTGATACACTGCATACCGATATTCTCGGAGCCGCAGCACGAGGCTGGAAAACCGTGCTTGTGACCAAAGATGGTCTGTTCGCCGGTCATGACACGCGGCCATTCTCAGAGCAGTCGTGCCTTTTCGCTGACTGGAAGCTTGATCGGATCTGAGCGCTTATCGGACAGAAATATTGCGAAGGCTAACCATCCAACAGCATGCCAGCTTTGACACATTTTCTTGAGCACCCCGCCGGCATCATAAGGAAAGTTAAGCCCTACCGCCTGATGTCAACAATATACACAAGTGCAGCGAACAGCGGCCATTCAGGCTGCGACCGCAACATCCGGTCCACGTGTCCAAGGTCGGTTCCGGGCTGTTCATACTGCTGTCGTTTCTGGAGGTATGGCGATCCCTGAAGGACTCGAACCCTCAACCTGCTGATTAGAAGTCAGCTGCTCTATCCAGTTGAGCTAAGGGACCGCTATGCCGGGGTTTTGACGTGTTTAGGCGATCATGACAAGCGTTCAGAGCGCCCGGTGCATGAAAACGCTGAGCGGGTCCAATGTATAGTCGCCGAACGGGGGGCATTCCGAAAACCCAGCGCCTTGGTACAGGGCCCTTGCGGCTGCGAAATCATCCGCTGTCCCGGTTTCCAGATAGGCTGCCTTGGCGCCTTGTTGCCGCGCTGTTTCAAGCAAAGCAGACAATAGCATGCGCCCCAGGCCCTGTCCGCGCAGCGCCCCGGCGGTGTGCATGGACTTCAGCTCCACGCTGTCTGTGCCAAACGGTTTCAAAGCACCGACAGCTGTCACACCTTTTGTGTCGTCCCGAAGGGCAAACACCTGAGCGCCGCTCTGCCGCAAGGCATCGGCTGTCATGACGTGGCAGCTTTCCTCGGGTGAGGTTGCGCGCATCAAGGCATGATGTGCTTCGAGCAGCGCCTCTACCTGAGGATCCGCATTGTTGACGCGCTCGACGCGCATTGAATTAGTGAGTCCAAGCGCCTTTGCGGTCTACTGCGAAATTTTCGGCGTAGCCGCGCGGGCGAATGTTGGATTTGCGCTTCTTGGGTTCGAAGACGTCCGCTTCGATCCCATTCTCACGAGCATAGGCCAGCGCAGCCTCTTTGCTGTCGAACTTCAGCCGCACCTGTGTCTGCGTATCACTGGACGATGTCCATCCCATCAGCGGGTCAACAGCACGCGGGCTGGACGGCGCAAATTCAAGCATCCAGAACTTGGTCTTTCCCTGTCCGGATGACATTGCCGTTTTGGCAGGCTGATAGATGCGTGCACGCATGATCGACTCCTTTGCTGCTCGCGTTATCGAAGATTTGCCAAGGCAGGGCAAGACCGTGTAACGCGATCATTCGAAGCAATTGGACAAGTGATGCACAAGCGGGCATCAGTGCACCTCCTGAACCGCGGGGAGCGAGGGGTAGGTGTGTGCGGCCCCGGAAACGTTACCGATTGCCCGCTTGCCCAGAAAAGCTATCTCGCGAATGCTCTTTTCCGAAGCGTTTTCTTGATCAGTACTTGGTCAGGCCGTGTGCGAACCGCCCTTGAAACTTTCCGCCCGGCATACAATTCTTGTTTTGTTCCACACAAAGGTTAGCCATGCCCTACGCCCACTCAGACAAATCAGACGTTGTGCTGCACGCCGCAGCGCCAGACGTTGCCGTGCGCGAAAAGCTGGAAGGCGGCAAACGCTTTGTCATGCAAACCGAATTTTCGCCTGCCGGTGATCAGCCGACAGCAATCAAAGAATTGACTAGCGGCGTGATGGACGGCGAGCAGAATCTGGTTTTGCTGGGCGCAACAGGTACGGGCAAAACCTTTACGATGGCCAAGGTCATTGAGCAAACCCAACGCCCAGCCATCATTCTGGCCCCAAACAAGACACTGGCAGCCCAGCTTTATGGTGAATTCAAAGGGTTCTTCCCAGACAACGCGGTCGAGTATTTTGTCAGCTACTATGACTACTACCAGCCCGAAGCCTATGTCCCGCGCAGCGACACCTACATCGAAAAAGAAAGCCAGATTAACGAGCAAATCGACCGGATGCGCCATTCGGCCACGCGGGCGCTGCTGGAACGGGACGATGTGATTATCGTTGCGTCGGTATCATGTATTTACGGTATCGGATCCGTCGAAACTTACGGCGCCATGACTCAGGATCTGCACGTCGGCAAGGAATACGACCAGCGCAAGGTCATGGCCGATCTGGTTGCCCAACAGTACCGCCGAAACGATCAAGCCTTTCAACGGGGGTCATTCCGGGTTCGCGGTGACAGCCTGGAGATTTTCCCGGCCCACCTAGAGGATCGCGCGTGGAAGCTTTCGTTTTTTGGCGAAGAACTGGAGAGCATCACCGAATTCGATCCCTTGACCGGTGAGAAAACCGGAACTTTTGAACGCATCAGGGTTTACGCCAATTCGCACTACGTCACGCCAAAGCCCACGATGAATCAGGCCGTTATCGAGATCAAAAAGGAATTGCGGACGCGGCTGGACCAGCTAGTCGGAGATGGAAAGCTGCTGGAAGCGCAACGGCTCGAGCAGCGAACCAATTTCGACATTGAGATGCTGGAAGCAACCGGTGTGTGCAACGGGATTGAAAACTATTCACGCTACCTGACCGGCCGCGCCCCGGGAGAGCCGCCCCCTACCCTGTTCGAATTCATCCCCGACAACGCAATCGTTTTTGCCGATGAATCCCACGTCTCGGTTCCACAGATCGGCGCTATGTACAAAGGTGACTATCGACGCAAATTCACTTTGGCTGAGCATGGCTTTCGCCTGCCCTCGTGTATGGACAACCGCCCCCTCAAATTCGAGGAATGGGATGCCATGCGGCCGCAGTCAGTGTTTGTTTCGGCCACGCCTGCATCGTGGGAAATGGAACAATCCGGCGGCGTTTTCACCGAACAGGTGATCCGCCCGACGGGTTTGCTGGATCCCGAGGTGGAAATCCGTCCAGTCGATATGCAGGTAGACGATCTTTTGGACGAAGTACGCCGTGTGACGGCCGATGGATACAGAACGCTCTGCACCACGCTGACCAAACGCATGGCCGAGGATTTGACCGAGTACATGCATGAACAGGGCATCAAGGTCCGCTACATGCACTCGGATATCGACACGATAGAACGCATCGAAATCCTGCGCGATTTGCGTCTGGGTGCTTTCGATGTGCTGATCGGCATTAACCTCTTGCGGGAAGGTCTCGATATTCCGGAATGCGGTCTGGTGGCCATTCTGGACGCTGACAAAGAAGGGTTCCTGCGGTCCGAGACCTCGTTGGTTCAGACCATTGGACGTGCGGCGCGAAACGCTGACGGCAGGGTAATAATGTACGCTGATCGTGTCACCGGCTCGATGGAACGCGCTCTGAACGAAACCAACCGCCGCCGTGTCAAACAGATCGCCTACAACGAAGAACACGGGATCACGCCGGAAACTGTCAAAAAGAACGTCGAGGATATTCTTGCCGGTCTGTATCAGGGCGACGTGGACATGAACCGCGTCACCGCAAAGATCGACGACAAGATGGCCGGCTCGAACCTTCAGGCGGTGTTGGATGGACTGCGTGCAGATATGCGCAAAGCCGCTGAAAACCTTGAGTTCGAAGAAGCGGCGCGCCTGCGCGACGAAGTCAAACGTCTCGAAGCTGTAGACATGGCCGTTGCAGATGATCCTTTGGCGCGTCAGCAGGCCGTGCAGAAGGCATCGGATGAAGCGGTCAAAGCAAAAGGCCGCTCTACCGGTGGGCGTCCCGGTCAAAGGGGCGGCAACGTAAAACGGCGCGGACGCTGATCTGCGGCCCTATTCATCAATGCTGCAAAAGGTCATGAATAGCTGGCTTGGCAACTGCGCCTTGGCTGCGCATCCTGTTGGTGACTAACCGAAAGGAAAACCCATGCGCGCCCTGCTGATCACTCTTTGTTTGTTTGCTGCCCCTGTCCACGCATGGGATGAACCTGCGCGCGGCAGCCAAACGCGCAGCGATATGCTCAGCGCTATTCGCCCACATATTGAATGGGCCTTGGGGGCGCCGGTTCAATTCGTTGTGTCCGATTTGCGTGTATCGGGAAATGTCGGTTTTGCCAGCGTGACGGCGCAGCGACCCGGTGGCGGCGCAATCGATCTGTATGCAACGCCCGCATACCAAAGAGGCGAGTTCGATCCAGAGATGAGCGACGGCGCAAGCATTCAGGCCTTGCTTCAAAAATCGGGCGACGTCTGGGTCGCGACGCATCATGCCATTGGCGCAACAGATGTCTGGTATTCTTGGGATGGCTTTTGTCCGATCTGGCAACCCGTTCTGTCAGAGATTTGCAGCAATTGAATCTCGACATAGCGCGCGGTGACACTAGGTTTCGCCCATGCGCTATTTCATTTTGCTAAGCTGCCTTGCGACCCCATTGACTGCATGGGAATTCACACCGACGCCAATTTGCACAATACGCCATGACGCCGAACCAAAGGTCGAAGTCACCTTTGACGGCACAATCTATGCAATCCATCTGACCCGCCCAGAAGGCTGGGAGGAGGCTGAAGTGTTTTCCATGCGCTTCGAGGGGCCAAATGGACTGACCATTTCTACAACCCGGCATCGCGTCGAAGGAACCAGATTAACCGTTGAAGACACCGGCTTTGGAAATGTTCTGAACGGCCTGCAGCTCAACGCCACTGCCACCGCAAGTGTTGGGGCCACGTCGGTCGCAATCGATCTCGAAGGCGCGGCCCCAGTGGTCGCAGAATTTCGCCAATGCGAAGTCCAGCCACTGGCATGACCGCGCCGGGGATTAGGGTTGCTCTGAAAATGCGCTAGAGACGAGATGTAACGAGTAAGGACCTAGAGATGCGACTGATTGCAATGATCCTGGCACTGACCGCTCTGACTGGATGCGGCGTACCGTTTGTGCCGTTCATCTGACCGACACCCGACTTTAGAAATCAAAGATATCGTCGAGCACGTCCAAGAAGCCGCCTTTTTTCTTTCCGCGTCTTCCACGATCCTCGTCATCGTAGTCTGCCCGACCTCTTGGGTCTCGGGCCTGTGGCTGTTCCGCATAGGAGCCTGCCCGCTCTATGATCTTGTCCAACTCACCCCGGTCTAGCCAAACACCGCGGCACGTCGGGCAATAATCAATTTCAACACCGGATCTGTCAGCAATTACGAGCGGCGTGCCATCTACAGGGCATTTCATCTGGCTCAACTCCTTTTGGTTTCACTCATTAGATAGGTGCTCGACCGAAGATCGCAGCCCCTTGGGCACTGGTTTTCGCACCTTTTGCGGGATTTGTAAGCTGCCCTAGTGCAGGTTGTCGGGTCCATGCTTCAAGATCACCGGGACAATCAGGTCTTCTTCGTCTTCCAGATGCCGATGCAAGAGAGATTGGAACGACAACAGTTCACTATGGAAAGCGCCCGCCTCTCCGGTGCCCTGCAAAACCGCGTTTGCGCTTTCGGTGAACCGGTTCAGCAATCCATCCATCGCATGGTGGTCCTGATCGAGAATTTTAAACCCCCGGTCTAAGGTCTGTTCTCGCCTTGCCAGAACGGGAAAGTAGTGCGCGTCTTCGATCTGGTGATGTCCGTGCAGTTGCGACACGAGCATACCGCCAAAACGTGACAACCGCGAAAAATGCGTTTGTGGGTCCAGCCTTTTGTCCACTGCTGCTTCTGCGTCGCTGCGCAGGGTGTCTGTCAGGCGGCGGAACATGACGTGCCGGTCAAGCCAGAACGCTACCAACCCGGCAAAGTTCGAGTGATTTTCCCAGCTGTCGCGCGGGTAGCTTTCCAACAAAATCCGCAATGCATCCGGCAATCCCTGTCGTGTCGCCAGCGCAAGCGCAGCCGGATCCTTTTGGCTTTGGGTCATGTCGGCCCCTCCTGAATGGGCAGGTGGGTCAACACGATCCCAAAGTCAATGTGCAGAACTCAACGAATGACGTGCACCGAACAGGCCGCGTGCCGGACCACTTGGCTTGCCGTCGAACCCAAAAGCAAATCCTGCATGCCCGGACGATGCGACGCGATCACAATCAGATCGTTTCCGTTCTCTTGTGCGTAGTCCAAAATCGTCCGACCGGAATGCCCGTCAACGACGCAGGCACGCGCGCCGGGAATCGTGGCGGCCAATCCTTCCAATTCGCTCAGAACCGCTGCGCGGGACTCTGCGATATAGTCTTTGGGAAGATAACTAACGGCGTAGCCGGGAATCTGCTCGATGACGTGCATGACCGTGATCCGTGCATCCTCTGCAGCAAGCGCCCGCGCTGCATCCAAGGCCGCCTTGATCTTTGCGTCTGCGTCTTCATCAAACGCCACTGGAACCAGAATTTCACTATACATGATCGTTCTCCTCCTTGATTTACACCTCCATTGTCGCCGTTCTTTCAGCACCCCGCTTTGATGCACATCAGAGTTTTCCCGCAGTGATGCATAACTGAATCCAGCAGGCATTGGTTCAGGCCTGAAGGGCGGAAATCCTTGACAGCCAAAGGCGCCAGCGGGCAAACAGGGTGCAACAAAACACAGACCGCCAAACGTGCGGCCATTCTGAGCAGTCCGGGACCACCATGACCAATACCCAGAGAATCGAGGATTCCCTCCGCGAAACCATTATTTCGCGCCCTGACATGATTCTGGACGACAAGGATCTGATGCAGGCCCTCATTGCAGCCAACGAACGCTCAATGGGCGGCAACATCGTTGATCTGCGCGGCATTGCCATGGAGCGGCTGGAAGCCCGGCTTGACCGGCTCGAAGACACGCATCGATCCGTGATCGCCGCAGCCTATGAAAACCTGGCCGGCACCAATCAGATCCATCGCGCAATTCTGCGTATGCTCGACCCAGTCGAGTTCGAGTACTTTCTGCGCGATCTGGGTGGAGACGTAGCGCAGGTCTTGCGGGTCGACGTAATCAAACTGGTTTTGGAGTCGTCCTCCAATGACGAGGACCCGGCTGTCAAAAAACTGGGCGATGTGCTGTCGGTGGCTGAACCGGGTTTCGTGGACAGCTATATCAACGATGGACGCGAAGCGCCTATGCGACCGGTTACACTGCGCCAGCTTCAGATTGGCGATCCCCGCATCTATGGCGACAAGGCGGAATGGATCAAATCCGAAGCATGTCTGAAACTTGACTTCGGCCCAGGCCGTCAGCCCGGCTTGCTGGTGATGGGGTCCGAGGACCCCCATCAGTTCACAGCCCAACAGGGCACGGATCTTCTGGCCTTTTTTGGCGGCGTTTTCGAACGGGCAATGCGCCGTTGGCTTAGCTGACACGTGTCGGTGCAACACCAGAGCCGGACATTTTGCCCGTGCATCGGTGATTGGTCATGAGCATCGGGATATCACCGGCTGCAGGAGAGGCGCTTGCTGACTGGCTGGAAGCGTCAAGGGCGCTCAAATCCGCATCCGACAACACAATCACGGCCTATCGGGCAGATGTTCTGGATTTCATCGCATTTCTGACTGCGCATCACGCAGAACCTCAGGGCCTTGCACCCCTGTCTCGAGTGACCACCACTGACATGCGGTCCTGGATGGCGCATTTGCGAAATGACGGCTGTGCCCCTCGGTCCATGGCGCGCAAACTTTCAGCTGTCAAAAGCTTTTACCGCTGGCTTTCGGAACGCGAAGGCTTTGAACCCACCGCGGTGCTGTCCGCCCGAGCGCCCAAGTTTCAAAAGAAGCTTCCGCGCCCTCTGACCGAAGAGGCAGCCCGGGCGATGATCGACACAGTAGAGCTGCAATCTTCTGACGGATGGATCGGGGCGCGGGACGCCGCAGTCATTACGCTGCTCTATGGATGCGGGCTGCGCATATCTGAAGCTTTGGGCCTTTGCGGCCGTGATTTGCCAATCGGCCAAACACTTCGCATTCTTGGCAAGGGCCGCAAAGAGCGGATCGTGCCGGTCCTTCCTGTCGCCCAGTCGGCGGTGCAAAACTATTTGCAGCTGTGCCCCTACGATCAGGAAGCCGATGTTCCCATCTTCAGGGGTGCGCGCGGCGGGCCATTGAACCCGCGGCTGATCCAGAAAGTGACCGAAAAAGCGCGTATGCAACTCGGGCTCCCCGCGACAGCGACACCGCATGCCATGCGCCACAGCTTTGCGACCCATTTGCTCGCGGCGGGTGGGGATTTGCGCGCAATCCAAGAGCTTTTGGGGCATTCGTCGCTTTCCACGACGCAGGCCTATACGTCCGTGGACGAAGTGCATCTGATGAAAGTCTACGATGCGACCCATCCAAAAGCTGGCTGACAGCGGTTTTCTGTGCATTGATTGCCAGACATCATCTCAGGGAAGATTGCCATGAAACTCCACTACAGCCCCACTTCGCCCTACGTGCGCAAAGTCATGATGATCCTGCATGAGACCGATCAACTGGCCGACGTAGATTTGGCCGACGCTTCGGGGACACCGCTGGCACCGGCAGACGGGCTGGCCTCGGCCAACCCTCTGACCAAGGTACCCGCCCTTGAACGCCCCGATGGATGCACGCTGTTCGACAGCCGGGTCATTTGCCAGTTTCTCGACGCACGGTCGGGTGCCGGACTTTACCCCGATGGCGCGCGCCGTTGGGAAGTCATGACACTGGAGGCATTGGCAGATGGTATTCTGGATGCCGCGCTTTTGATGACCTACGAGGTCAGATTGCGCCCGGAAGACCGCCAAATGCCTGCTTTCGTCGACTCGCAATGGGACAAGATTGCCCGCGCCTGTTCTGCGATCAACACCCGGTGGATGGCGCATTTGGCCGGACCACTGGACGCATCGCACATCGCAGTTGGTTGCGCTTTGGGATACGTCGATTTCCGCCATGACGCACGGGGCTGGAGAAACGGAAACGATGCACTGGCGGCATGGTACTCCGAATTCAGCGCAAGGGACTCCATGCAGGCGACGCAGCCCCCCGCTTGACACGCAAGCAGGAGGCGGCAGTCGTCATCAGGATGGATCAGAAGTTAAGCGAAAGGCCGAAGTTCAACGCGTTGGTTTTGATTTCGGTCTTCAGCGAACCGCCACCGTCCAATTCCGCTTCGTTGTTGGAATAGGTGAACTGGTATTCTCCAAAGATCGAGAATCGGTCGCTGAGCGGATAGCTCATACCAGCCGTCAATCGGGCCGCCGGACCGGTGACCTGATACCCAAAGGTGGTCGAACCCGACGCAGGATGAATCACATCGACGTGCGGAATGGCAACACCCAAGCCGCCACCGACATATGGGGTAATGTTGCCCCACTGATCGGGCCAGCGGTACATTGCGTTGACTGTCAGCACGTTGTGACCGTCAGTGAATTCCATGTCAGAAAAACCCAAGGCGGTTTTTTCCGCGTCGCGCGCATAGACCTTGGCATGAGTGAATTCGACGCCAAAACCCAAACGCTCAGTGCGCCACCAAGTACCGCGAATCCCGTAATAGGGCGGATTTTCAAAGGATTTTCCGTCCCAACCCATCAGGGCATTGTATGATCCCCCGCCCGGATAGTCCCCGGACACACGGCTGTGAGGCGCAGTTTGCCACCCAGTGTAGAACGAGAATTCCATCTCGGCACTGGCAGGCGAAACAAAGCCCAATACGGCTGCAACTGTTAGAATCAGTCGGGTCATGACTGCTCTCCCTTAGGTCAGGCCTCACATAAGCACTCAGACACCCCGGTTTCAACCGCGACACTTCCGCGCTAATCGCTTTGTTGTCGCGATGTGCGCTGGACGCCTCAAAGGTAGCCCGCTACATACCCGCTCGGTATGGCCGCAGCACGCGCGGCTGAGGAGAAAGTGAGGCTGATTCTGTCAGCCTGGAGCAATGGAGAAAACCTCGTGTCCCACGCAGACGATCACGAAGGAACCCGGAGGGATTTCCTCTACTATGCCACCGCGGGCGCCGGCGCTGTTACAGCAGGCGCGGCTGTGTGGCCTCTGGTCAATCAAATGAACCCCTCGGCTGACGTTCTGGCCCTGTCGACCATTCGTGTCGACGTGTCCGATGTCGCTGAAGGCACCCAGCTGACCGTGAAATGGCTGGGCAAGCCGGTCTTTATCCGTCGTCGGACGCCGGAAGAGATCGAAGAAGCACGCGCTGTCGAAATGGGCGATCTGCCTGACCCGATCGCACGGAACGAAAACCTCGACGGCGCAGCCGACGCGGAAGACCAGAACCGGACCATGGATGAAAACGGTGAATGGCTCGTCATGATGGGCGTCTGCACCCACTTGGGTTGCGTTCCACTGGGCGACGGCGCCGGTGAATACAATGGTTGGTTCTGCCCCTGCCACGGTTCGCACTACGACACCGCTGGCCGGATCCGCAAAGGGCCTGCACCGACAAACCTGCCGGTTCCACCGGCTGAGTTCGTCGACGAAACAACAATCCTGCTGGGATAAGGAGCTAAAACATGGCTGGTATTCCGCACGACCATTACGAACCAAAGTCAAACGGCGAAAAGTGGCTGCACAAGCGCCTGCCCATCGTGGGCCTGCTGTACGACACAATCATGATCCCTACACCCAAGAACCTGAACTGGATGTGGATCTGGGGCATTGTCCTGACCTTCTGTCTCGCTTTGCAGATCATCACGGGCATCGTGCTTGTCATGCACTACACCCCACATGTTGATCTGGCCTTTGCCAGCGTTGAGCACATCATGCGCAACGTAAACGGCGGCGCGATGCTGCGTTATCTGCACATGAACGGCGCGTCGCTGTTCTTTGTTGCGGTCTATGCGCATATCTTCCGCGGCCTGTACTACGGCTCATACAAAGCCCCGCGTGAGATCACGTGGATCATCGGCATGCTGATTTACCTGATGATGATGGGCACAGCCTTCATGGGCTACGTTCTGCCTTGGGGTCAGATGTCCTTCTGGGGCGCAACCGTGATCACCGGCCTGTTTGGCGCGATCCCCTTTGTAGGCGAGTCGCTGCAGACATGGCTGCTGGGCGGACCTGCCGTGGACAACGCCACGCTGAACCGCTTCTTCTCGCTGCACTATCTGCTGCCCTTCGTGATTGCAGGCCTCGTTGCCGTGCATATCTGGGCATTCCACACCACGGGCAACAACAACCCCACCGGTGTTGAAGTGCGCCGCACATCGAAGGCGGATGCCGAAAAGGACACCGTTCCTTTCTGGCCCTACTTTGTGATCAAGGACCTGTTCGCGCTGGCCGTGATCCTGCTGGTCTTCTTTGCAATCGTCGGCTTCATGCCCAACTACTTGGGCCACCCCGACAACTACATCGAAGCCAACCCGCTGGCGACGCCCGCGCACATCGTTCCTGAATGGTACTTCCTGCCCTTCTACGCGATCCTGCGTGCGTTCACTGCGGATGTTTGGGTCGTTATCATTGCGGAAACGCTGACCGGCGGCATCATCGACGCCAAGTTCTTTGGCGTGCTGGCGATGTTCGGTTCGATTGCCGTGATGGCGCTGGCGCCATGGCTGGACACATCCTCCGTTCGCTCGGGCCGCTATCGTCCAATGTTCAAGTGGTGGTTCTGGCTGCTGGTTATCGATTTCTTCGTGCTGATGTGGCTCGGTGCCATGCCCGCAGAAGAGCCCTATGCGACCTTCTCGCTGATCGCATCGGCCTATTGGTTCGCCTACTTCCTGGTGATCCTGCCGCTGCTGGGTGTCATCGAAAAGCCGCTGCCGCAGCCCGAAACCATCGAGGCCGACTTCGACGCGCACTACCCGCCGAAGGATGACGCCAAGGGCGCAACTGCCGCGACACCGGCAGAGTAAGAAAAGGACCGTTCGAGATGATCAAGAAACTTACCCTCTCGGCCCTGACGGCCCTGACCTTCACAGCTGGCGGTGCATTTGCCGCCGGCGGTGCTGGCCATGTCGAGGACTTCCAGTTCTCGTTTGAAGGCCCGTTCGGAACCTATGACCAAATGCAGCTGCAGCGCGGCCTCAAGGTGTACACCGAGGTTTGCTCTTCGTGCCACGGTCTGAAGTATGTCCCACTGCGTGCGCTGGAAGGCGACGGCGGTGTTGGCTGGTCCGAAGCACAGGTTCGCGCCTACGCCGAACAGACCTTTGAGATCTACGACGAAGAGCTGGAGGATTTCCGCCCTGCTCGTCCCGTTGATCACTTCCCGGCAAACACCGGTGCTGGCGCACCTGACTTGTCCTTGATGGCCAAGGCGCGCGCTGGTTTCCACGGGCCATATGGTCTGGGTCTGAACCAGCTCTTCAAAGGCATGGGCGGCGCAGAGTACATCGCATCTCTGCTGACCGGCTATACCGGCGAAGAAAAAGAAGAAGCGGGCACCATCCTGTATGAGAACAAAGCCTTCCCAGGCGGTTGGATCTCGATGGCACCGCCTCTTTACGGTGAAGACGTCGATTTCGACGACGGCCACAGCAATGACCTGCACCACGAAGCAGAAGACCTCGCGGCCTTCCTGATGTGGGCAGCAGAACCCAAGCTGACAGCCCGGAAAGAAGCAGGCTTTATCGGCGTGCTGTTCCTGGCAGTTCTGTCCGTCCTGCTCTACCTGACAAACAAGCGCATTTGGGCACCGATCAAGCGTAAAGACACAGCCTGATCTGTCGACATACCAAAAAGCAAAAGCCCCGCCATTGAGCGGGGCTTTTCATTTTTGAGGTTGGCAAATGCGATTACCCCGGATCAGTCTTCGGTCCCAAGATAGGCCCGCATCGCTTTTGGTGGATTGTCCAGAATGGACTGCGTTTCAACGGGCGGCAGCGCATTGCCATCCGCCACCAGAACCACCTGTTCAGCAAAGGCCCGCGCATCCTTTGGATCATGCGTCACCATCAGCGTCAGCGCGCCCAGACGGCCAGCAACATCTTTTACCAGTTCCAGCATCTCGGTTTTCATAGCAGGTCCAAGCGCAGCAAACGGTTCATCCAGAAGCAGGATCGGGCGCGCTTGCAACAGCACACGCGCCAAGGCAGCGCGACTCTGCTGGCCCCCGGACAAGGTGCCCGGTTTGCGGTTTTCCATGCCACCCAAACCAACCTGCCCCAAAGCGCCAATCAACCTGTCGGTTTGTGCAGAAGATAAACGGCCACCATCCGGGCGCAGCGCCAACCCGAGGTTCCGGCGCAAATCAAGATGCGGGAACAGATTGCCATCCTGAAACAGGATGGACACCGGACGCGCGGAGGGTGGCTCGGAGCTCATGTCAGATTTGTTCCAGTGCACTGCACCGGATGCCAGCGGGCGAAACCCTGCAATCGCATCCAGAAGCGTGGATTTGCCCGCACCCGAGGGGCCCAGCACGGCGACCCGAGCGCCTGGCTGCAAATCAAAACTGGCATTCAGAAACCGGTCATCCATGGCAATGGATGCGTTTTCAAGACGTAGCATTGGCGCGGCCTCCGCGATCAAAAATCCAGAACAGTGCGAAACTGAGCATGAGAAGCAACAGCGCCGCACCTGCCGCTTCCTCCATCTGATAACTGCCCATCAGCCGGTAAACCTGCAATGGCAAGGTGGTGCGATCGGGGTCGGCGAACAGTGCAATGACCCCAAGATCCCCCATCGCCAATGCCGCCGTAAGACCCGCAGCAAAGCCCAAGGGCCGCCGCAGTCTTGGCAGATAAACCAGTCGAAACCACGCCAGCGGCGTCATGCGCAGAGTGGCCCTGAGACGGCCAAAATCCTGTGTCAGGGCTTCGGCCTCTGGCCGCAGGATGCGCAGTGCAAACGGCAGAGCCATGAGCGCATTGACCAAGGCAGTCACTGGCAAAGCCATTGCGAATGGATTGACGAAAGGTCTGAGCATCAGAAAAAGCCCGGTGCCAAGAACCAGCGAAGACACCGAAATCGCACAAAGCGACAACAGCTCACCTCTGCGTGTGGCCAATGGCAATGCCCAGAGCAGACAGAGCGCAGTCGATACCAAAGCGACACCGATCGAATGCAGTGCCGCCTGCAGCGTGCCTCCGGACAGCATCGGTAATCCCGGTAGGCCGCGCAGGATGACCATCCCAAGGGGCACCAGCAAAAACGCAGCCGCCGCGAGGATGACCAGCGTATCCAGCGCTTTCCGGCCACGGCTATCCCAGCGCGGCACCACACGCCCGCGCCCAATGCCAAAGCCTTGTCCCAACGAAACCCGCAACGCGACGACCCCTGCACCCAACCCCAGCGCAAGCTGGACAAGCCCCAATGCCGCGGCACGACCAAGATCGAAATCGAAACGCATGGCCTGGTAGATTGCCAGTTCAACAGTGGTGGCCCGTGGACCGCCACCCAATGTCAGCGCAACGGCAAAACTGGTCAGGCAAATCACGAAGATGATCGCGAAGGCACCCGGCAGAATGCGTACCACCAAGGGCCATTCCAGAATTTTGAAATACGCCCATCTGCCAAGCCCGAGAGATGCGGCCAAACGAAACCGTTCGTCCGGAATCGCAAGCCATGCCTGCAACAGCATGCGGGTTGCCAAGGGTAAATTGAAAAACACATGGGCCAGAACCACTCCGTGTAACCCGTAGACATCCAGCTTTGGCAAACCAATAGCGCCCAACAACTGGTTCAGGATGCCCGACTGACCAAAAACCGCCAACAGACCCAGAATTGCGACGATGACAGGAAGGATGAACGGAGCCCCAAGAAGGGAAATCAAAAGACCGCGGCCACGGAAATTCTGGCGTGCCAGTGCGCGGGCCAGAGGCACCGCCAGCAATACACTTGTACCCGCCGACAAAAAGGCCTGCCAAAGCGTAAAGCGGATTGCCTGATAATCGCCAGCCCCAAGCGCGGCCAAGCCGTTGGCCCGTGCCAGAACGGCAGCAACTGGCCCCAGCGTCAAAAGCGCCAGGGCCAGTCCAGCTATTATTGCGACAACGCGCGGCGCCATGCTTCGATTGCCTCGTCGCGCAGTGCGGCGGCTTCGTCCTCTGAATAGAAGAGCACCTTTTCAGGCAGATCGAGTTGCTGGAAACCTTCAGGCCAGCCGGATTTGTCCAAAGCAGCCGGGATCGACCAGTTGCCGGTCGCGATCATCGACTGGAAATCTGTGGACAGGATGAACGACAGAAACTCGTCCGCCAGTTCAGGCTGATCGGTTCCGGCCAGTTTCGCCGCCAGTTCAACCATGAAATAGTGGCCTTCGGGGAAGATCGCTGCTTTCTTGGTCAGGTCTTCTTCGGCAATAATGTGATAGGCAGGCGACGTGGTGTAGCTGAGCACCATATCCGCTTCGCCATCTGTGAACAGCCCATAGCTTTCCGACCAACCGCGCGTGACGGTCACGATTTTGGGCGCCAGCTTTTCCCAAGCGGCCTGCGCTTCGTCGCCATAGACGGATTGAACCCAAAGCACCAATGCCAGACCCGAGATCGAGCTGCGCGGATCCTGAATTACCAGACGCAGATCGTCGGGTGCATCGAGCAACGCATCAAAGCTGGCTGGCGCCTCGGCGAGTTTCTCGGTGTTATAGATGAATGCAGTATGCCCGTAGTTGAAGGGCAGGAAGGTATCGTCGGTCCAATCCAACGGCAGTGTCAGCGGCGACAAATCCTGCCCATGCGGGCCAAAGAGACCGGATTCGCGGGCTTTCTTTGTGACATCGGTGTTCAGACCAATCACAACGTCGGCTTCCGTGCGATCGCCCTCCAGCAAAACGCGGGGCAGCAGATCGCCGGGCTTGAACTGCAGATCGCATTCACAGCGCGCTTCAAAGAGTTCTTCGATCTTGGGGCCCGGGCCCCACTCGGATACGAAATAGTCAGGGGCATAGACTGTCAGCACGGGTGTTTCTGCCGCCGAGGCAGTTGCAAACATGCCTGCGACAAGGGTGCCCGCTGCAAGGTTAAAGGCTTTCATCAGCATCTCCATTCTTGCGACGGATGGGCAAGATCGGCTTGCGGGATGCGATGCCGTACCTTCCCTCCGCCGGTGTTAACCGGTTCAGGTTCAACGGGTTGATGCGCTCACGCAAATCTCAGCTGGATCAGGCTCCAGCACCCCGAGGTGCGGCAAGACTTAGACCTCAACCCGGTTCGCATCAAGCAAAATAACGCGCGCCCTCTTGAGGCCCCGCGCCCTGTGCCCTAGGACAATCGCAAAGGAGAAGCGCGCATGAGCCTCAACAGTTTTGGACATCTGTTTCGTGTGACCACGTGGGGCGAAAGCCACGGGCCTGCCTTGGGCGCTACTGTCGACGGCTGCCCTCCGGGCGTCGACATTGACGAGAGCGCGATTCAACAATGGCTGGACAAACGCAAACCCGGACAAAACAAATACACAACGCAGCGCCGCGAACCGGATGCTGTGCGAATTCTTTCGGGTGTCTTTGAGGGCAAGACCACCGGAACGCCAGTGCAGCTGATGATCGAGAATACTGATCAACGTTCCAAAGACTATGGCGACATCGCCGAGAAATTCCGCCCCGGTCACGCCGACATCACTTACTGGCAGAAGTACGGCATTCGGGACTATCGCGGCGGCGGTCGTTCTTCGGCCCGTGAAACCGCTGCGCGGGTTGCAGCGGGTGGCCTTGCACGTGCGGCACTGGGTGTTCTTGCGCCGACCATCCAGATCGAAGGATACATGGTGCAGATGGGATCGCATCGGGCCGATCCAGCCAAGTACGATATGGCGGAAATCCCACGCAATCCGTTCTGGTGCCCCGATGCGCAAGCCGCATCGGACTGGGCCGATTATCTCGATCGTCTCCGTAAATCGGGTGAAAGCGTTGGCGCCGTGATCGAAGTTGTCGCGCGCGGTGTGCCTGCCGGTTTGGGTGCGCCCATCTATGGGAAACTGGATACCGATCTGGCCTCTGCGATGATGAGCATAAACGCCGTCAAAGGCGTCGAGATCGGGGACGGCATGGCTGCAGCCGCGTTGACCGGCACAGAAAACGCCGACGAAATTCGGATGGGTCCGGATGGCCCTGTCTACGGATCAAACCATGCTGGTGGCATTTTGGGCGGCATCTCGACCGGTCAGGATCTTGTTGTCCGGTTCGCTGTCAAACCAACGTCATCGATCCTCAGCACCCGTCAGACCATCACGAAATCCGGCGAAGAAACCGAGATTATCACAAAGGGTCGCCATGATCCCTGCGTCGGCATTCGCGCCGTACCGGTTGGCGAAGCCATGATGGCCTGTGTTGTGCTGGATCACCTGCTGCTGCATCGCGGTCAGATTGGCGACGCCGGCGGCCAGATCGGCTAGGCTTGCCCGCCCGGCCTGACATTTGCCTATGTCAGCGCTGCGTGCCTTGGATCTTTGAAAGCTGCACGGCCAGAATACCCGCTGCAATGACGGCCACCCCGACCAGATCCAACGGTCCCAATGCCTCGCCCAACAGCAGAGCCGCAATCGCGACTCCGAAAAACGGGTTGAGAAAGTGGAACGTTGCGGCCCGAACGGCCCCGACGCGGTTGACCAAAATAAACCAGACGAACGTCGCTGCCAAACCGGGCACCAGAGTCGTGTAGGCAAAAGCCAGCACGAGCGTCCAAGACCAGTTGATCTCCAGGGTTTCCAGCAGGCCCGCAAAGGGAAACAGCACTGCGCTGCCTACAAGCATCTGCAAGCCAACCACCATCAGAAAGTTACCGCCGGAAATCGCACCGCGCACGGCCAGGGTCGCAACCGTCAGAGCGACCACGCCGATCACGCACAGGATCAGACCAAAGCCATCAACACCGCCGCCGAACCGCGTCCCCATGATCATGGCAACGCCAATGACGCCCGCAATCAAACCCGCAACGGCGAGCGGCTTGGGCTTTTCGCTGAAAAACGCCCAGCCAGCCAGCGCCACGAGCAAAGGCATGGTCGACGCAATGATCGCGGCCAGCGATGCTTCGATGGTTTGCATGGCGACAAAATTCAGACCCAGGTACAGAGCATTCTGGCAAATGCCAAAGATGATCGTTGCGCGCCACTGTGCCGGAGTCAATTTCCAGCTCTGCCCAAGTGCGCGGGCTATGATTACAGCCAGCAATCCCGAAATCAGAAACCGCAGTGCCAAAGCAGACAATGGCGGCGCCGCAGCGACGATGATCCGCGCCGAGGTGAAAGCCGAGGACCACATCACCGCGAAAGCGAGGCCCATGAAAATTGCACGGATATCCATGCCTTGGGTTTAGACCCGCAGGTGGCGGCTGTGAAGACATCTTTGCCCAGCAACCGAAAAAGCCCCGCCTGACCAGCAGGCGGGGTTAGTTAGTGCCTCTGCATGTGGCGAGGCACCGGCGGTGTTCAGAAAACTTTGGGTGGGGTCGCGGCCTAGTTCGGCCGCTCGCTCATTTCAGACCGGATTTGCTGGCGCAGAACGTCGATCGGCACAGTTTTGCCATCGCGTTTAAAGCACCAGTAGGTCCAGCCATTGCAGCTCGGCGCGCCTTCGAGGGCGGCACCAACCTGATGGATCGAGCCTTTGACATCGTCCCCGATCAGCGTGCCGTCAGCGCGCACCTTGACCTTGTGACGACCATTCATGCTCATCAACTCTTCGCCCGGACGCAGCATGCCGCGTTCAACCAGTTGGCCGAAGGGCACGCGTGGTTCGGCGCGTTTTGATTGCGTGACTTCCAGCGCAGCCTTATCAAAGCGGCGGATGTTATCGATGCGCTTTTGTGCGACCTTGCGATAGGCTTCTTCGCGCTCGATCCCGATCCAGTCGCGACCCAGCATCTTGGCAACCGCACCGGTCGTGCCTGTACCAAAGAATGGGTCAAGAACCACATCTCCGGGTTTGGTGGATCCGACAAGCACACGATGCAGAAGCGAATGAGGTTTTTGCGTTGGATGGGCTTTGTCGCCACTTTCATCCTTGAGCCGCTCGCCACCGTTGCAGATAGGCAGGACCCAATCAGAGCGCATTTGAATGCCCTCGTTGAGCGCCTTCAGCGCCTCGTAGTTGAAGGTGTATTTCGCACCCTCAGACTTCGATGCCCAGATCATCGTTTCATGCGCATTGGTAAACCGTTTACCACGGAAGTTCGGCATTGGGTTGGATTTGCGCCAAACCACATCGTTCAGGATCCAGAACCCTGCATCCTGCATGGCGCTGCCGACCCGAAAGATGTTGTGATAGGAGCCGATTACCCAAATTGCCCCGTCGGGTTTGAGCAATCGGCGTGCCGCTTTGAGCCAGTCCTGGGTGAATCTGTCATATGCGGCAAAACTGGAAAACTGATCCCAATGATCGTCCACGGCATCAACCCGCGAATTGTCAGGCCGATGCAAGTCGCCTTTCAATTGAAGGTTGTATGGAGGATCCGCGAAAATTAGGTCAACCGAACCTTCGGGAAGACTGTTCATCACGTCGATGCAGTCCCCTTCCAGAATCGTGTTGAGAGGGAGCGCTTCGGCGCTCTTCAGCTTGGTCATTTTTGTCATTCTCTGCCTCTGTCCCCGGCGTGTTTTCACGCTCAGTTGTTGAGACGAATCTGATTCAAAGCCGAATCGCGGTCAATTGTTATTTTGAATCAATCAGTTGAGTTTTTCACTTGCCACAAGATATCGTGCACCGGCTTAAAGGAACGTCTATGGTGTGGGGTTACCCCAAGATTTCGAAGTGCAGATTTGTGACATTTTGTAGGATATCCGGCGTTCGTTTCCCAACCATACCCGGGATACTGTTGCGCGTTCATTTTCATGACATGATCCCGCCATGTTTTGGCCACAATTGACGCCGCCGCAATGGAAGGTGATTTGCCGTCACCCTTGATTATGGTTGTAGCGGGACAGGGCAAATCGGGTGGCAATCGGTTGCCATCGATCAACAGATGATCCGGTTTTTGAGACAGACCGGCGATGGCGCGCCGCATGGCAAGATAGGTTGCCTGCAAGATATTGATCTGATCGATCTCTGCCACGCTCGCCTCTGCGATCGAAACAACGGCCTGAGCGTGGATCACCTCGGCCAGAGCCTCACGCCGCGCGGCGTTCAACTTCTTCGAGTCGTTCAGCCCCTCTGGCAGGGCTTCACGGTCCAGAATGACCGCTGCAGCAACGACCGGCCCAGCCAGAGGTCCGCGCCCCACTTCATCGACACCCGCAATCCAGCGCGCGCCCTTGGCGTACTCAGCATCTTCGTAGGCCATGGTGAGCATGGTTGGTCCTTTCGTTGTTCTGCCTGACCCTATGAGGGCCTCAGAAAAAGGAAAAGGGCGCCCGGATCGAGCGCCCTTTCCAAACTTTCTGCGGTTGGGGCCGCGCACGCCTTTCTATCCGAAAAGCGCGAGCAGCCCGCAATCACGACCCTTACGGTGTCGTGATTACATCATGCCGCCCATGCCGCCCATGTCGGGCATGCCGCCGCCAGCAGCCGCGCCTTCTTTGGCCGGCTTGTCAGCGACCATGGCTTCGGTGGTGATCAGCAGACCAGCAACCGATGCCGCGTCCTGCAGAGCAGTGCGCACAACTTTGGCTGGGTCGATCACGCCGAATGCGAACATGTCACCATATTCTTCGGTCTGAGCGTTAAAGCCAAAGGAAGTGTCGTCGCTCTCGCGGATTTTGCCCGCAACAACCGAACCGTCAACACCGGAGTTTTCGGCGATCTGGCGCAGAGGTGCTTCGATGGCTTTGCGAATGATGCTGATACCAACGTTCTGGTCAGAGTTTGCACCTTCAACACCATCGAGCGACTTGCCGCCTTGGATCAGGGCAACACCGCCACCGACGACAACGCCTTCCTGCACAGCAGCGCGGGTTGCGTTCAGAGCATCGTCAACACGATCCTTACGCTCTTTTACTTCCACTTCGGACATGCCGCCGACGCGGATAACGGCAACACCACCGGCCAGCTTGGCCACGCGCTCTTGCAGCTTTTCACGGTCGTAATCGGAAGTTGTCTCTTCGATCTGAGTACGGATCTGGGAAACACGTGCTTCGATTTCGGCCTTCTCACCAGCGCCATCAACGATGGTGGTTTCGTCCTTGGTGATCTGAACCTTCTTGGCGGTGCCAAGCATGTCCATTGTGACGTTTTCCAGCTTCATGCCGAGATCGTCCGAGATCAGCTGACCACCGGTCAGGATCGCGATGTCCTGCAGCATCGCCTTGCGACGATCGCCGAAACCAGGTGCCTTAACGGCTGCAATCTTCAGGCCGCCACGCAGCTTGTTGACCACGAGTGTCGCCAGCGCTTCGCCTTCCACGTCTTCGGCAATGATCAGCAGCGGCTTTTGCGATTGGATCACGGACTCGAGCAGTGGAACCATTGGCTGCAGCGAAGAGAGTTTCTTCTCGTGCAGCAGGATCATGCAGTCATCAAGCTCTGCAATCATCTTGTCAGGGTTGGTGACAAAGTATGGGCTCAGGTAACCACGGTCGAACTGCATGCCTTCGACAACATCGGTTTCTGTTTCCAGACCCTTGTTTTCTTCGACGGTGATAACACCCTCGTTGCCGACTTTCTGCATCGCGTCAGCAATCTGACGGCCGATTTCAGCTTCGCCGTTTGCCGAGATGGTGCCGACCTGTGCAACTTCGTCAGAATCTTTGACTTCGCGTGCGGCCGACTTGATCGCGTCTACGACTTTGGCTGTCGCCATGTCGATGCCGCGCTTCAGGTCCATCGGGTTCATGCCAGCGGCAACCGACTTCATGCCTTCGCGAACGATCGCCTGAGCAAGAACAGTTGCAGTCGTGGTGCCGTCACCGGCCTCATCGTTGGTGCGGGAAGCAACTTCCTTCACCATCTGAGCGCCCATGTTCTCGAACTTGTCTTCCAGTTCGATTTCCTTGGCAACGGAAACACCGTCCTTGGTGATGCGCGGTGCGCCGAAGGACTTGTCCAGAACCACGTTACGGCCTTTGGGGCCGAGGGTCACTTTGACCGCGTCGGCCAGGATGTTCACACCCTTGAGCATCTTGCCGCGGGCTTCTGTATCGAATTTGACGTCCTTTGCAGACATATCGATCTCTCCTGAATTTCAGTATTTAGTTTAGAAAGCAGTGTGACGGGCAAAAAACCCGTCCATCCATCAGGCGATGATGCCGAGGATGTCGCTCTCTTTCATGATCAGCAGCTCTTCACCGTCGACGGTGACTTCTGTGCCGGACCACTTGCCGAACAGAACCTTGTCTCCTGCGGACACAGCCATTGCGATCAGTTCGCCGCTGTCTTTGCGGGCGCCTTCGCCACAAGCAACGATTTCACCTTCTGCAGGCTTTTCCTTAGCGCTGTCGGGAATGATCAGACCGCCGGCGGTCTTCTCGTCGCTTTCCACACGGCGCACCAGCACACGGTCATGAAGCGGTTTGAATGCCATCTTTGTAGCTCCTAGCTCAAAGTTTCTCTAACTGGACCCCTCGCTCCCCGAAGGATCGTTATCACTCACCAAGGGCGAGTGCTAACGGCGCATAGCTAGGGACCACGCGAGGGTGAGTCAACAACCCTTTTAGGGAAATTTTTCGCTGCGCCGCAGCATTATCAGGGTAATGAAGAAGTCAGTCTTCTTCCCAACTTCCGGCCCAGTCGACCAAACCCTGACGTCCGGCCTGTGTCAGCCCGTATATCCCGGTTTCAACCTTTTCAAACCAGCCATAGTGGTTGTCACGCATTATTCGGGTGGCTGCTGGAACGCCCGTCGCTTTTGCGACGATGGCACCTTTTTCCGGCCCTGTTTCGACAAGATACACAGCACAGCGCAAAGCATCCTGCCGATAGGCCGTGACCAGACCATGCCGCGTTGCACCGCCTTCATTGGGATCGCCGCGAAGTCGCTCAAATTCACGCAGCAGTCTGTCCTTGCGGCGTTTATTCTTTCGCGGCGCATATGGACCGGGATCACAATGCACTTCGGCGCGTCCATCAGGTCGCACGGTAATGAACCCGATTCCGAGGCGGCGACATAGTCCCAGATTGTCCTTAAGCGCCCTGCGCGCGGTCTTGCCGGTTGGCTTTGGCACCGCGATATAGACGTCGTCGGTCATGCTCAGGCGGGCCACCGCCTGATGAAACAACGCCAAAGTTATCCGCAGCTTGAGCTCGACAATAACGGGCGGCTGATCATCACGGACCGCCACAAGGTCTGCCGCCCCGACTTCGCCCTTCACAGAATAGCCCTGCGCCTCCAACAGACGCTTGACCGGCCCATAAAGTTCGCTTTCCCGTTTCATTTGTATAGCTTCTCCTGCCAGAACGGGCTTTGCAACGGGGCTTGGCGTGCATAGATTTGCGTCACACTCAGCCGGAGCAGTTCATGACGCCATTTTTACGTATCGCAAGTGCGGTTACTTTTCTTTTTCTGGGCGCGACCAGCCCGGCATGGTCTGTCTGTGCTGGCGATGATCTCAGGCAGAGCCTGACCGAGGCGGAAGCGACAGCGCTGGATGCCGCACTCAAGGACAAACCCTACCCCATTGGGAACCATTGGCGCGCCACGAAAGAGGACAAAGTCGTTCACCTGATCGGAACCATGCACCTGGACGACCCCCGTTTCGACACGATTGTTCCGGGGCTGGCCCCGATCGTGGAAACGGCGGATCTTTTGATGTTGGAGATGACCGACACCGAAGAAGAACAACTCAAGGCATCTCTGCAATCAGACCCCAGTCTCTTGATCCTGCAAGACACCAGCCTGCCCGAACTGATGGGCGACGAAGACTGGGCATTGCTGTCAGACGCCATGCGCGCGCGTTCGATGCCGCCCTTCATGGCCGCCAAATTTCAGCCTTGGTACGTTTCCATGCTTCTCAGCATTCCAACGTGCATGAGCCTGACAGACGCAGAAAGCGGTGGGTTGGATTCGCGGCTCGAATCCATTGCTGATGAGGCCGGTGTTCCCAAGGTCGCGCTCGAACCTTTTGAAACCGGGTTCAAAGCTTTTGCTTCTGTCTCGCTTGATACTCAAATTTCCATGCTGCGCGCTTCGCTGACGGCGCCCGACGCAAACGAGGATTTGTTTGCAACGATGCTGGCGGCCTATTTCGACGAAGAGAATGCGGCCAGCTGGGAACTGTCGATGGTACTCGCGCCACGTTTGTCCCCGCTGTCTGAAACAGAGAACGAGGCGATCTTTTCAACCATGAACCAAATGCTTCTGGTTCAGAGAAACCGAGCATGGATACCCGAAATCCTGAGCGCCCTGGATGGATCACAGGGACATGTGGTGGCCGCGTTTGGCGCGGCGCACCTTGCTGGAAACGATGGTGTATTGGCCTTGCTGGAACAAGAAGGTTTCAGCCTGACCCGGATGCCGTTTTAGAGACGCTTGGGGTTTGGCGGTTAGGCCGCCAGACCCCGCCCTTTCAGCAGCGCGTCGACACCGGGCATCTTGCCCCGGAACTGCATATACAACGCTTCGGCCTCTTCAGACCCGCCTTTTGACAGGATGAAACGCTCCAGCTTGTCAGCCATTTCAGGGTCAAACGCGCCGCCTGCTTCCTCAAAGGCTGCAAATGCATCTGCATCCATGACTTCGGACCACATGTAGCTGTAGTAGCCCGAGCTATACCCGTCCCCGGCAAAGACATGAGCGAAGTGCGGCGTTGCATGGCGCATTGTGATCGCATGCGGCATACCCATCTCGGCCAGAACTTCGGCCTGCTTTTGCATGGGATCTGCGGGTGGATTGCCGGAATGAAACTCAAGGTCAACCATGGCAGAGGCCACATATTCGACGGTCTGGAACCCCATGTCGAACGTCGCCGCAGCCAGCACACTGTCCAGCAAGGACTGCGGCATAGGTTCGCCCGTTTCTGCATGGGTTGCAAATTCAGCCAGCACTTCCGGTACTTCCAGCCAATGTTCATAAAGCTGGCTGGGAAGTTCCACAAAGTCACGGGCGACCGAAGTGCCCGAAACTGAACCGAATTCCACGTCACTCAGCATCTGGTGCAGCGCATGCCCAAATTCATGGAACAAGGTTCGTGCATCGTCATAGGACAGCAACGCCGAACTGCCTTCGGACGGTTTGGCAAAATTGCACACGTTCACCACGATCGGGGCGCGGGCTTTGGGCCGTTTGGCCTGGCTCTGGAAAGCCGAGCACCAAGCACCCGAGCGTTTAGACGCGCGCGCAAAGTAATCACCGATAAAAACAGCCACGTGTTTGCCGTCACGGGTCACACCCCAAGCCCGGCAATCGGGATGGTACAGCGGGACATCCAATGCATTGAATTCCAGCCCAAACAGTCGCCCAGCGCAGGCAAAGCTGGCCTCGATCATCCGGTCGAGTTGCAGATATGGTTTCAGTTCTGCTTCATCCAAGTCATGCAGCGATTTTCTCCGCATTTCCGCATAGTACCGCCAGTCCCAAGGCTCCAACGGAGCTTGCAAGCCGTCCGAACGCAGCAATTCTTCCATCTCTGCCGCATCGCGAAGTGCCGCCGCTCGCGCCGGCTTCCAGACGTCCATCAACAAGGCCCGGACATTGTCCGGCGTGCCCGCCATTTCGGTCTCAAGCTTGAAATGCGCAAAGTCGGGGTAGCCCAGCAGTTCCGCACGCTCTTTGCGCAGAGCAAGCGTTTCTGCTGCCAGCTCACGGTTGTCCGTCTCGCCACCGTTTTCACCACGCATGACCCAGGCACGCCAGGCTTTCTGCCGCAATTCACGCTTTGGGCTGAACTGCAGGAATGGCACGATCAAGGACCGCGAAAGCGTGACAACCGGGCCAGTTTGCTCCAAGGCTTTGCCCGCTGACCGGGCAGCATCGACAACGAAGTCAGGCAGCTCCTCCAGATCATCTTCTGCCAGCGTCATGAACCAGTCGGATTCATCCTTGAGCAAGTTCTGGGTGAACTGCGTGCCCAACACGGCCAAGCGGGATTTGACGTCCTTCATCCGATCTGCTGCCTCGCCGGTCAGCGCTGCGCCTGAACGTACAAACCCACGGTGCGTCAGATAGAGAACCCTGCTTTCCTCTTCTGTCAGACCAAGCGTGTCACGACGCGCCCACAGGTCTTCTATCCGCGCAAACAATGCTGCATTCGAATAGATCGCCGAACTATGCGCTGCCAGTTTCGGACTGAATTCCCGCTGCAAAGCCTGCCGTGCGTCATTGCTGTCCGCCCCGGACACATTGAAAAACACACTCAAAACCTTGTCCAGCGCTTCGCCCGATCCTTCCATCGCCTCAATGGTATTGGCAAAGCTTGGCGTTTCAGCATTGCCAGCGATGGCTTCGATTTCCGCCAGATGCTCTTCAAGGGCGGCCTCGAAAGCAGGGGCAAAATCCTCATCTGAGATCTTCTCGAACGGGGGCAGATCAAACGGCGTATCCCAATCGGACAGCAGAGGGTTGGTCATCGGGTTCTCCTTACGGGTTTTGCCAGACCTATGATATGGCCCCACACGTTTCAATTGCCACCGGACGTCAGGGGACGGCGGGCGGGGCGATGCGCCCTAGGCGCGAGCGCCGTTCTGCCGATCCGCGCACACCGGGCACTCCGGGCGCGGCTTTAAACCGATCTTGCGGGTTTCTCCCCACAGCGCATCGTAGATCAACATGTCACCGCGCAAGGCCTGACCAGCCTCCGCAATGATTTTCACTGTCTCTACTGCCATCATCGAACCAATCACACCCGGAAGCGGGCCAAGCACCCCTGCCTCGGCACAGGACGGAGCCAGTTCAGCGGCCGGCGCTTTTTCAAAAATGCACTGGTAACACGGAGCACCATTGGCCGGATCAAATACGCTGATTTGCCCCTCCCATTGGCTCAAGGCACCGGAAACCAACGGCTTGTCCAGCTCTACTGCAAAACGATTGGCGAGATAGCGCGTATCGAAGTTGTCTGTGCCATCAAGGATGACATCATAGTCCGAGAACAGGTCTTTAGCGATATCATCCGACAGACGGCGTTTGTATGGCCGCACTTCAATATAGGGGTTAATGGATTTCATCCGCTGTTCCGCGGAAAAGACCTTTGGCATACCGATGGCATCGTCACTGTGCACCACCTGCCTTTGCAGGTTGCCGCTGTCGACAACGTCGTCGTCAATCACGCCAATCGTACCGACACCGGCGGCCGCCAGATACATCAAGGCCGGAGATCCAAGCCCACCTGCCCCAATCACAAGCACCCGCGCATCCTTGAGCCGTTTCTGGCCCGGACCGCCCAGTTCGCGCAGCACGATGTGACGTGCATAGCGTTCAAGCTCACCATCGGCGAAGGCACCTGTTTTTTTCTGGGGCGCTTGTTCGGACAGCTTGTGATCGGCTTGCGTGCGCAGTCGTTTGATTATGGCCCCGTATCCTACGGCCAGACCGGTAAATCCTGCCAAGATCAGCCAAAGTGCGGGGCTTTCACCGGTGGCCAGTCGCACGGGGTGTCCATCGGGCAAAATCAGCTGCAAAGCCAGAACAAAGATGAACAACAGGCCAATCATGCAAAGCCGCGCATTGCGCGGGGCCTTCATCAGATGCCCGATGCCCCAAAGCATCGCTGCCAATCCAAGAACCAGGCCCATCAGCTCTTCCCTGTTGAACCGAACCCGCCGGCACCGCGATCAGTATCCGGTAGATTTTCCACGGCCTCAAACTCAGCCTGAACAACCGGCGCCACAACCAGTTGCGCGATCCTATCCCCGTGCTGCACAACAAAGGGGTCCGCTCCTGCGTTCATGACGATCACCCCCAGCGGACCGCGATAGTCGCTGTCGATCGTCCCGGGTGCATTTGGCAGCGTGATCCCATGCTTCAACGCAAGGCCAGAGCGCGGCCTGATCTGCGCTTCAAATCCGGCAGGAATCGCAATCCGCAAGCCCGTTGGCACGAGCGCGCGCGCACCGGGATCAAGCGTCAGACTGCCTTTGTCTGCAAAATTGGCGCGCAAGTCTGCGCCTGCCGCTCCGGCGGTTTCATACTGCGGCACACCAAGGGATTGGTCTGCCCCGTCGTCCCAGACAAACGTAATGGTCGTCACGTGGTCACCATTTCGGAACATGCCGGTTTGTAGATGATCATTTCAGCGCCTCGGCCACTCGCGAGGCCAATCGTTTTGCGACGTCCAGCTTGCCCATACGCGGCCATTCTTCTGCGCCTTGATCCGAAATCAGAACAACCGCATTTTCAGACCCACCCATAATCCCGGTTTCCGGGCTGACATCGTTTGCCATGATCCAATCGCAGCCCTTGCGCTTACGCTTGGCTGTTGCATGCGCAATCACGTCATCGGTTTCGGCGGCAAAGCCGACAACCAGTTGTGGGCGACCCTTTTTGAGCTGGGACACCTCAGCAAGGATGTCGGGATTTTCCGTAAAGGCGAGAGAGGGCAAGCCGTCCTTGGTTTTCTTGATCTTGGAGTCGGAAACACCGTCCACGCGCCAATCTGCCACCGCCGCGGCAAATATCCCGACTTCGACAGGAAGGGCTGACATCACAGCCTCATGCATTTGTTTTGCAGTCTCAACTTCCACAACCAATACGCCCTGCGGCCATGGCTCTGTGGCAGGGCCAGTAACAAAAACAACTTCCGCGCCAAGATCACGCAACGCCTGCGCGATGGCCGTACCTTGCGCTCCGGATGACCGGTTCGCGATATACCGCACCGGGTCGATCGGTTCATGCGTCGGACCGGATGTCACAAGAACGCGTTTGCCCCTCAGCGGACCGTCTTGCAAAGCTGTTTCAATCGCGCCGACTATTTCCATCGGTTCGGCCATCCGGCCGGGCCCATATTCACCACAGGCCATGTCACCCTCGTTTGGGCCAACAACGCTGACCCCATCAGCCCGCAAGGTGGCCAGATTGCGCTGGGTAGCGGGGTGTTCCCACATCCGTACATTCATGGACGGCGCAATCATGACCGGCGTGTCCGTTGCCAACAACAAGGTCGACGCGAGATCGTCAGCCTGCCCCGTCGCCATTTTGGCCATCAGGTCGGCCGTAGCGGGTGCGACAACAACCAGATCGGCAACGCGGCTCAGCTGGATGTGGCCCATTTCCGCCTCATCGGTCAGGTCAAAAAGGTCGGTGTAGACTTTCTCACCCGCAAGTGCCGACACGCTCAGCGGCGTAACGAATTCGGTTGCAGCACCTGTCAGAACAGGCGTCACGGATGCACCGCGCTCTCTAAGGCGGCGGATCAGGTCCAAGCCTTTGAACGCAGCGATGCCGCCGCCAAAGATCAACAATATCCGTCTACCGCTTAGCATCCTGCACTCCCATTTCTGGCATGACACTATGCGCGAGCAGGCACCCGCTGCAAGGGCGGACCGGTGCGGTTATTTGAACGCAGCACAAGGATCGTCGCGTTCAACATCTGACGCGATCTCGATCATATCGAAAGTGCCTGTCGGCGCGCCATGCGCCAACTCACCCTGCCCCAAGGCAGCTATACTCAGCTCAGGTGCGACGCGGCTAAGTGCAACCGGTGCGCCCCAATCGGTCCGCGCATGGCCATTTCCCGTGATCACAATCACCGAGCCGCCAGTTTTTTCACGCGCCTCCACGGCGGCACGTGCCAGAAACGCATCACGCAGCCGTTGAATGTCGACCATGACCGGCAGCATTTCCTGAGGCATTGCATCACAGTGGGCGGCCAGTTGAAGTGCCTCGCGTTCTTCCTGTTGATCGGCGGGAAGCGGTTCGGTCAGACCGTAAAGCCCAGCCTCATCACCAAAGATCGCTGTGACGCTTTCGGACATGACGCGCCGCGCTTCGCGTCGGGGTACCGCTGCGCCGAAATAGGCCGCATCTGGTGCTGCAGCAAATATCGGGTGGTACATCGAAAAATCCGGCCAGCCGGATTCTGACCAGCCCAGCGCAGCCTCGAGCTGGTCCTTATCTGCAATCAGTTCGGGTGTTACACGCGCGGCTTGTTCAGCGGTCAGCATTTCAAACACCAGAGCCGCAGGGCCGACCTCCGACACAATCTCGGCCTGCCGTTCGTGATGTGCGGGGTTGTCGTGCTGTTCCCCTAGGAACAGCACATCAGCATCAAATGCCACTTGCTCTGCGTGAACAGTCGGGGCGATCAGTAGAGCCGCGAGTGCAACATACTTCATGCGAGGAAGTGTTGCACCTCACGCGTCTGAGACTCAAGGGACTTGCGCATCTTGGCAAATGCAGCAGCTTCGAGCTGGCGCACGCGTTCCTTGGACAGGCCGAGCTCGTTTCCAAGACTTTCCAGCGTGCGGGACTCATCCCTCAGCTTGCGTTCGCGGACGATGAAACGCTCGCGCTCATTCAGCGCGCTCATCGCTTCAACAAGCCAATTGCGCAATTGCTCGCGATCATGGCTGTCCTCGACAATCTCGTCCGCCTGCGCGCTGTCATCCTCGAGCGCGTCAATCCATTCGCGGCCTTCATCTTCAGTCGATTGGGTCGCGTTCAGCGAATAGTCAGAACCGGACAAGCGGCCTTCCATCATTTCCACATCGTGCAAAGGCACACCAATCTCGGTCGAGATCATTTGGCGCAGCTGATGCCGATCAAGCGTTTCCCCGGCCGACGCGGCTTCACGCTCGATGCGTGCCTGTACCCGACGCATGTTGAAGAACAGCGACTTTTGGCTGCTGGTCGAACCGGTACGGACCATCGACCAATTGCGCATCACGTAGTCCTGAATGGATGCCTTGATCCACCATACTGCGTAGGTCGAAAAGCGAACACCGCGATCCGGATCAAATTTGTCTGCCGCTTTCATCAGCCCAAGGCCTGCCTCTTGGATCAGATCGTTCATGGGCGCACCATAGCGCTTGAACTTGGATGCCATGGAAATGGCCAGCCGCATGTACGCGGTAATCAGGCGGTGAAGAGCCGCTTCATCGCGCTGATCGCGCCATGCATAAGCGAGCCGCAATTCCGTCTCAGCATCAAGAAGTTCCGCCTTCATAGCGCGGCGGGACAGTGTCTGGTCGTTAAATCCGTCTAGTGCCATGGTCACTCCCCAGGGTTGTCGCCATTACGGGCGGATTTCTTTGGCCCTTTGATTATTCTTACGGAACCAATTGCGATCCGGATCACTGACAGTTCGAAAAACTTGGGATAGCTGGCGGGGCGCCAGACCGGTTCGATCCATGGATGTGATGAGGCAGCGCACAAATCGCGATGTAACTTTTGCGCTCTCAGAGGCTACAGTGCCCCTGTTAATTGTCGGAGCTTTCAATGTCTTACAAACTCATTTTGGGCGACTACGCCTATTCAAGCTGGTCCCTGCGCGGCTGGCTTTTGTTTCACCGCTTCGGGATTCCTGCAAAGATGGAATTTGTCGATTTCAACAGCATTGGCGTTGCCGAACAGCTCAAAAAATACTCTCCGGCTCGGACGGTTCCGACGGCCATCTGCGAGGATGGCGCTATTCTTTGGGACAGCCTCGCGCTTGCCGAAGAGATCGCCGAGCGTGAGCCGCAAGCCGGCCTTTGGCCAGAACAACCAGCCCTGCGCGGTCTGGGGCGTTCGCTTGCTTCGGAAATGCACAGCGGGTTTTCATCCTTGCGGAACGAATGTCCCATGAACCTGCGGGTTGCCTATAGCAGCTTTGTCCCTTCTGAGAGCACGCAGGCGGATGTCGAACGGCTGGATGAGGTCTGGTCCTACGCGCTGGAAAAAAGTGGCGGGCCGTGGCTCTGTGGGCGCTACTCGATCGCGGATGTGTTCTACGCCCCGGTCGCGGGCAGGATCGCTGGCTATGGAATTGGCATGAGCGATACCAGTCAGGACTATGTGGCCCGACACCTTGCGGATCCGGCGTTCAGACGCTGGCGCGCGATGGGTATGGTTCGGGGCGATACGCTGCCTTGGTACGCACGCGACTATGACACCCGCCCATGGCCGGGCCCTGCCGCCAAAGCCGCAATGGCCGTAGATGAAGGTAGGGCGGAAAACGAAACATGCCCCTACTCCGGTGGTAGCGTGAACCATTTGATGGAAATGGACGGACGCATCTTTGGTTTTTGCAACGCCTTCTGCCGCGACAAGACGGTGGCAGATCCCGAAGCGTGGCCAGATTTCATGAAACTGGTGTGAACCAGCCCCCTTCGATCCTAACAGTTTAAAATTCACTAAGAATGGCCGCTGATCGGGCGGCCATTAACCTTTCCTAAACCCCGGCGTCAGACAGTCACATTTGATTTACCGGGATTCAGTCACAATGGTTGCCCACGCCTATACGGTTGCGTTCGAGGGTGTCGAAGCCCGCTCGGTCGAGGTGCAATGCGCCGTGACACCGGGCTTGCCTGCATTTTCGATTGTAGGCCTCCCGGACAAGGCCGTTTCCGAGGCCCGCGACAGAGTGCGAACAGCCTTGTCATCGATGGCCATCGCGCTGCCTTCCAAGCGTATAACCATCAACCTGTCACCCGCCGATCTGCCCAAGGAAGGATCGCACTTTGATCTTCCAATCGCGCTTGGTCTGCTCGCTGCATTGGAGATCATTCCCAAGGACGCCGTTTCGCAAACCTGCGCTTTGGGTGAATTGTCTCTGGACGGATCGCTCGTGCCTGTGATCGGCGCGCTGCCCGCCGCCATGGCCGCGGCAAATGATGACCGGAGCTTGCTATGCCCTCGTGCCTCCGGTGCCGAAGCCGCTTGGGTGGGCGCATGTTCCGTCATCGGCGCGGCCAGCCTCTTGGATGTGGTTAAACACTTTAATGGGCAATCTGTTCTCGAAACGGCCTCACCCGGCGAAGTCACCGCAGACCCGACAGGGCGGGACCTGCGGGACGTTCGCGGGCAAGAGAGAGCCAAACGCGCGCTCGAAATTGCAGCAGCCGGACGGCACCATCTGATGATGATCGGAACACCGGGTTCCGGGAAATCCATGTTGGCCGCACGTTTGCCCGGAATTTTGCCCATACTTTCACCTCAAGAAGCTTTGGAAACCTCCATGATCCATTCGCTTGCGGGATTGCTGGATGAAGGGGGCATTTCGCGGCAACGCCCTTTTCGCGAACCGCACCACACGGCCTCCATGGCCGCGATTGTTGGTGGCGGGCGGGGCGCGAAACCCGGTGAAATCAGTCTCGCCCACAACGGCGTTCTATTTCTGGATGAATTTCCAGAATTCGCGCGCGCGGTCCTCGAGACGCTTCGGCAGCCGATCGAGACCGGAGAAGTGATGGTCGCGCGGGCCAACGCGCATGTGAAATACCCATGCCGCTTCATGCTCGTGGCCGCTGCCAATCCCTGCAAATGCGGCTACCTTCCCGATCCGGCGCGCGCGTGTTCACGCGCCCCGGTTTGCGGCGAAGACTATATGGCGCGCATTTCCGGGCCTTTGATGGATCGGTTCGATCTGCGCGTAGATGTGCCCCCCGTCAGTTTCACCGATCTCGACTTGCCAGCATCCGGTGATACCTCGCAGAGCGTGGCGCTTCGGGTGCAGGCCGCGCGCGATATCCAGACAGCCCGCTTTGAACATATCAGTGGTCTGCGCACTAATGCCGACACGGAGGGTCAGACACTGGAAGAGATCGCGCACCCAGATGCAGAAAGTCGCGCGCTGCTGCTCCGCGCTGCGGAACGTTTCGGCCTGTCTGCGCGTGGGTATCACCGTGTGTTACGGGTCGCCCGAACGATTGCTGATCTCGAACAATCCGCCACGATCCAGAGACCGCATATTGCAGAGGCACTCAGCTTTCGTTTGCCGGTCGGGGCAAGCGGTTGATCCAGTCGCTTACACCTTCCAGCGTGTGCCGCGCCTCCGGCAGGATGTTGTGAAACAGCGGCCAAACGTGCGGCAAATCGTATTCGATGCATTCGGTTACCGTGATACCCTGCGATCGCAGGTGTGATGCCATCCGCCGCGAGTCATCGAGCAGGATTTCCGTTGTCCCTGCACACAGCCAAATTGGTGGAGAGCCGGTGAAATCCGCCTCAATCGGAGAGGCCCTAGGGTCGGCACGGTCACCCGATCCCAGATATTGCTCCGCCATTTCTTCGACGCGTTCAGCAGGCAAAATCACATCCGCCTCCGCATTGTCACGCAGGCTTTCGGACCGAAACCGGAAATCGGTCAAAGGCGAAAAAACGAATGCGCCTCTGGGCTTGGGCAAGCCCAACCGCAATATTTCACCAAGCAAGGCCAAAACCAATCCGCCGCCTGCGCTGTCACCGCCCAGCACCACATCCGAGGGATTTTCAAGTGCCTTGTAGGCCTCAAGCGCGTCGTCTATGGCCGCTGGAAACGGATGCTCGGGCGCAAGCCGATACTGGGGAAGCAGACAAGGCGAACCCAGTTTTTTCGAAAGAACAGCAAGCATCGCAGAATGGGTTCGGGGCGAGCCAAAAACATATCCACCCCCGTGAAAGTACAACACCGACGCGTCGCCCTTTGACGTCTTGGCCGCTACGCGAAGGGCAGTTCGTGAACCCAGCTCGACGCTCTGCATGCGAGTGCCGAAAGGCGCATGAAAAAACAGCTTTGCATCCAGTTCGAGACGACGGCGAAGATCATGCTGTGTCTTGGCCCGCCGCATGTGCGGTTTTTGCGTAAGACGCAGCCAGACATTCAAAGGCCGCCGCATCAGGCTCATGCCAGCTTTGCCTCAATGGCCTGCCAAATGCGTTCGGCGACATTGATGCCGTCAAAGCGTTCCAGTTCCTGAATGCCCGTCGGCGACGTGACGTTGATTTCTGTCAGGTGCGTACCAATTACGTCGATCCCTACAAAAATCTGTCCTTGTTCGCGCAAGGTCGGGCCGATTGCTGCGCAGATCTCTTTGTCTCTCGCGCTCAGCGCCACTTTCTCGGGCCGACCACCCACATGCATGTTCGACCGAACTTCGCCTTTTGCCGGAACCCGGTTGATCGCGCCCACCGGCTCTCCGTCCACGAGGATTACGCGTTTGTCGCCCTCGGTCACAGCTGGAAGGTACTTCTGCACGATCAATGGCTCACGCGAGAAACCAGTGAACAACTCGTGCAGCGAACTGAGATTCTTATCGTCCTGCGTCAGTCGGAACACGCCGGCGCCGCCATTGCCATAGAGAGGCTTGAGAATGATGTCACCGTGCCTGGTGCGGAAGTCACGGATCGCGTCCAGATCACGGGCGATCATGGTCGGCGGGGTCAGTTCCGGGAAATTCAGAACCAACAGTTTTTCCGGGTAGTTCCGAACCCAGAAGGGATCATTCACCACCAGTGCTTTGCCCTTTAGCCAATCAAGAAGATGCGTGGTGGTAATGTAGTGCATGTCGAATGGCGGGTCTTGCCTCAGCCAGACAACATCCATGTCTGCCAGATCGACCTGTTGGGCTTCTTCTAGGATGGCAGGGTTTTGCGGATCGCGCTGGACCGTCATCCAATGGCCCCGCGCCAGAATGCGCCCCTCGTCAAAAACCAGTTGGTCCGGTCCGTAGTAGAAGAGGGTATGGCCGCGCTTCTGCGCTTCTTCAGCGAGCCGAAAGCTGCTGTCGGCGTTGATATCGACGGCTGTGATCGGGTCCATTTGAAAGGCGATTTTCATGACGACTCCCTGCGTTGTGAGCCATAGATGGCGCAACACGGGCGGGGGTGCAATGGTCAGGCCGCCAGTGCGTTTTCGATCACGACGACATGACCGCTGACATCAACTGCGGCCAGATCGAAACGCATGGGCGTCAAGGCACCGCGCGGCTGGGTGCCGAGAAATTCCTCTGCCGCAGCCAGAAGCCGCCGGATTTGTCGAGACCCGAGTGCGGCAACGGCCAGATCGATGCACCGGCTTTTCTTGACCTCAACGAATACGACTTCACCGGCCCTGACAAAGATCAGATCCACCTCACCAGCCCTACCGCGCCAACGATGGTGCAAGAGGTGATGGCCCGACTGGGTGTACTGCGCGATTACGCTGAATTCAGCACTTTGCCCGGCGTGATAGTTGGTTGCCCCGGCCCGGCGTCGTGCAGCGTTTTTTGCAGACCGTTCGGCAGGCTTTGGACAAACTGTCATCAAAGCCCCCTTTCTGAGCTGGCTATTCTTCGTTTCTTCGGGCCGCCGCGGCCATGGCCGCCTGATAAACCACGCGGCGCTTCAGCCCAAGTTTTGGCGCAAGCGTATCGGCAACGTCCCTGACCGACATGTGCTCCAATGCTTTTTCTATCTCGGCATTCATGAATTCTTCGCTAACGACCTCGGCTTCGCCTTTGCCGATCAAAACCACGATTTCACCTTTGGCTGCGTTTTCCTCGTAAAACGCGGCAAGCTCGTCCAAAGACCCCCGTCGCACTTCTTCGAATTTCTTTGTCAATTCACGGCAAACGGCTGCGGGCCGCGCACCGCCCAAAATCGCGGCGCCGTCGCGCAACATTGCCGCAAGCCGTTTTGGGGATTCGTAGAAAACCAGAGTCGCCTGAACATCCGTCAACCCGCGCAAGGCCTTTTCACGTGCGCCACGTGCATTCGGAAGAAACCCGGCGAACATGAATCTGTCGGTCGGCAACCCCGCCAAGGTCAGCGCATCCATCGCGGCAACAGCGCCGGGTGCCGCCGTGACGGGCAAATCAGCCTCAACCGCTGCGCGCAGCAAATCAAACCCGGGATCCGAGATCATAGGCGTTCCGGCCTCAGAGGCGTAGGCAACTGATTTTCCATCCTCAATCTGGCCAAGCAAGCGAGGGCGAACCCGACTTCCATTGTGGTCGTGATAGGCAATCATCGGCCTGTCACCCACCGGAATACCATGGATTTCCATCAATCGGCGCAAGCTTCGCGTGTCTTCTGCAGCGAGCACATCAGCGCTCGCCAGAATATCCAATGCACGCAGTGTTATGTCCCGCGCGTTGCCGATTGGTGTCGCCAAAAGAAAAAGACCCGGCGTCAATTCGCTCTTTTTGTGAATCGTCACTGGACCCCTCATCCCGCTCGTTTATGATTGCCGCAATGCCGCGCGGGTCCTCACCCCGCGTCTGACAACGAGGGAGTAGTTTGTCCATGTTTGCTGTTTTGTCCCCATTGCGCAAGGCTTTGCGCCCCTTTGCCTTGGCTCTTGGCGCTCTTGCGCTGACGGCCTGTGAACCCATTGACCTTGGTAGCCTCGGCGGCACCACCGGTGGCGGGCCACAGATTGACCCGAATGCCAAAGTGCAGGTTGCGCTTTTGGTTCCCAAAAGTGACCCGCAAGCGGGCAAACTGGGCGCGGAACTGGAAAATGCAGCCCGGCTGGCCATTGCCGATCTGGGTGCACAGATTGACCTGCGTGTTTATGACACTGCCGGGAACGCGACCACCGCCGCCGCACAGGCTCAGCGTGCCGTCGACGAAGGCGCAAAGATCATTCTTGGACCGCTGCGTCAGGAAACTGCGAACAGCGCCGGTTTGGCCGTTGTCGATGAAGGCATCAACGTTCTCGCTTTTTCGAACAACCCAACAATCGCCGGCGGAAACGTCTTTGTTTTGGGCCAGACGTTCAACAACATCGCTGATCGCCTGATGGGTTTCGCACGCAAGCAAGGCAAAAACAGTGTCGTTGTGGTGCATTCCGATGATGTGCCCGGACAGGTTGGTCGTAACGCCATTCAACAGGCAGCGACACGCAATGGTATCACTGTTGTATCCAGCCAAGGATACCAGTTGTCTATTGAGGGCGTAAACGCGACGGCCAAGTCAGCGGCTGCTGCGGCGACCAGCGGAAATGCGTCTTTGTTCATCACCACTGATGCAAACAATGCGGCTCTGCCGATGCTTCTGCAAACATTGCCCGACAACGGAGCGCAGCCCGGTGCCGTTCAGTACATTGGTTTGTCACGCTGGGATGTACGCCCAGACCTGTTTGGTCTGCCCGGCGCAGAGGGTGCATGGTTCACATTGCCGGATCAGGCACAGCAGACAGCTTTCACCGCCAAGTACCGCGCTGCACATGGCGCTGCACCGAACCCTCTGACAAGCCTTGGGTATGACGGTATGGCCGCCATTGCCGGTCTGATCAAAGCGGGCCGCAAGGATGCTTTGACCGCAAAGGCGCTGACGCGTCCGAATGGCTTCAGCGGCGCGAATGGCATGTTCCGACTGCTTCCAGATGGAACCAATCAACGTGCGCTGGCAATTGCCACCGTGCGCAACAATCAGATGGTGATCCTTGAACCAGCTCCAAAAAGCTTCGGCGGCGCCGGCTTCTAAAGCGCAAACCGACCAGCTGCCGGACGACCTAATCGCTCCGGCAGCCGAAATTTTCGATCTTCCAGAAATTCGGCAAACCCTGTTTGCGGCCATATCGCCAGACGCGAGTGAGGCTGAGGTACGATCAGCAACGGTCAAGGTTCTGATTGCCGCACAGAAGGAAGGCCGCGCTGCGATCGAGGCCGCCTTCAAAGCCGAACCATTCGGAGCGCGCAGAACAGCGCGTGCTTACACCTGGCTGACCGACGGAATGGTGCGTTTGGTCTTTGAAGTCGCCTCGCAGCGTTTGCACAGATTGCCCAATCCAACCGAAGGCGAACGCATCGCCGTTGTTGCAGTCGGCGGCTACGGGCGAGGGGAAATGGCCCCTTTCTCGGATGTCGATCTTCTGTTTCTGACGCCATACAAAATCACGCCTTGGGCCGAGAGTCTCATCGAGTCGATGCTCTACATGCTTTGGGACCTCAAACTGAAGGTCGGCCACAGTTCTCGCACGGTTCGTGATTGCCTCAGGTTGGGTGCAGAGGATTTCACCATTCGAACGGCAATGCTGGAAAACCGATTTGTGATCGGCCACCAGCCTTTGGCCGAAGAACTGGACGAGCGGCTCCACAAAGAACTTTTCGCCGGAACCGCCCGCGAGTTTGTCGAGGCCAAGCTGGAAGAACGCGATGCGCGTCACGACAAACAAGGCCAGCGTTATATGGTCGAGCCCAATGTGAAAGAGGGCAAAGGCGGGCTCCGTGATCTGCAATCTCTGTACTGGATCACGAAGTACATCCACGGCACGGATGACACATCGGAATTGGTCCGGCTGGGCGTTTTCAGACCCGAAGAATACGAAACATTCCAGACGGCAGAACGGTTTTTGTGGGCCGTACGCAGTCATCTTCATCTGGCTGCAAACCGAGCGGTCGAACAGTTGTCCTTTGATATGCAGGTCGAAGTGGCTTCGCGCATGGGATATTCTGACAAAGGCGGACGGCGCGCGGTGGAATGGTTCATGCAGGACTATTTCCGCAATGCGACGGCTGTTGGCGATCTAACTCGGATTTTCCTGACATCGCTGGAGGCAGACCATACCAAGGCTGCCCCCTTGCTGGTTCGGTTCTTCAAGCGCCAACCCAAGGTTAAACAGGGCTATCAGATCGAAAATGGCCGTCTTGCGATCAGCAACGATGCGGAATTTCTGGCCGACAAACTGAACATGCTTCGCCTTTTTGAAGAAGCGCTCAGAACCGGATTGCTGATCCATCCGGATGCGATGCGTCTGGTGAAGGCAAACCTCGATCTGATCGATGACGATTTGCGGTCAAGCAAAGAAGCGCGGCGTATTTTTCTGGATCTGCTGCTGAAGCACGGGAACCCGGATCGCGCGATCCGCCGGATGAATGAACTGGGCGTTCTGTCTGCACTGATCCCGGAATTCGCCCCGATCGTCGCCATGATGCAGTTCAATATGTATCATCACTACACGGTCGACGAACACACCATCCAGTGCATTTGGCATCTTTCAGAGATCGAGCATGAGAACCTTCTCGAAGAGTTGCCGGTCGCATCCACCATTCTGAAAGAAGGCGTCAATCGCCGCGTTCTTTATGTCGCCCTGCTCTTGCATGACATCGGCAAAGGCCGGGACGAAGATCACTCGGTTCTCGGCGCAAAAATCGCGCGGATGGTGGCGCCACGGCTGGGGCTGAACAAAAAGGAATGCGAGACGGTCGAATGGCTGGTTCGCTACCACCTTTTGATGTCTGACATGGCCCAGAAACGGGACATCGCGGATCCCAGAACCGTCCGGGATTTTGCCAAGCTCGTTCAGACCCGCGAGCGTCTGGACCTGCTGTGCGTTCTCACGGTGTGCGACATTCGCGGGGTTGGTCCTGGCACCTGGAACAATTGGAAGGCGGCCCTTATCCGAGCCCTGTATCGCCAAACCAGACGCGCCCTTGAGGACGGGATGGAGGCGCTCAATCGGGAAAATCGTGGCGCCGAAGCCAAGAAACTGCTGCGCGAAAGTCTCAAGGATTGGGACGGCAAGGACCTGCGCACGGAAACCGGACGCCACTATGCGCCTTATTGGCAGGGTCTGCATGTGACCGCCCATGTTGTGTTCGCGAACTTGCTGCGCGACATCGGCAACGACGAAATCCAAATCGACATCCATCCGGACGAAGACCGTGATGCGACCCGGGTCTGTTTTGCACTGCAGGACCACCCCGGTATCTTTTCACGCCTGTCTGGGGCTTTGGCATTGGTCGGGGCGAACGTTGTGGACGCACGGTCGTTCACAACCAAGGACGGCTATGTCACGGCGGCTTTCTGGATTCAGGATGGGGATGGCGCCCCCTATGACGAAATCCGCATTCCACGTTTGCGCGACATGATCCGCAAAACACTGGCTGGCGAAGTGATCGCGCGCGATGCCATCAAATCCAAGGATAAACTCAAGAAACGCGAGAAGGCATTCCGCGTACCGACGTCCATTACATTCGACAACGATGGTTCCGAAATCTTTACCATCATCGAAGTCGACACGCGGGATCGTCCCGGCCTGCTCTATGACCTGACCCGGACACTGGCCAATTCAAACGTCTACATCGCGTCTGCCGTGATCGCGACATATGGCGAACAAGTGGTCGATACGTTCTACGTCAAAGACATGTTCGGGCTGAAGTTCCATTCGGAAGGCAAACAAAAGACGCTCGAAAAACGCCTGCGCGAGGCGATAACAGCCGGTGTTGAACGGGCGCTGGATTAACCACGCCGCGCCTTGATCGCCTCGATGATCGCCGGCATTTGTCGGGTTAGAAGTTTGCCTGGACAGAGCGTCTGGGCAACGTCGCGATGCCCGCCAATGTTTTCGAGCGGGATATCGAAACGCGCGGACAATTCGTCCAGCAGAGCGATCAAAGCATTCAACTGCTCTTGGGTTGGCTCCGATCGCTCGAAATTGCCATCCAGTACAACTGTGATGTGTTGGGAAATGGGTGTGCTGTACGTCGTGTTGGAATAGGCCGCATACCGCAATTCGCGGCCTTCCCCGATTGAGCCATCGGCCGAGATAAAGAAATGGTATGGCAGGTCGCCCAGAAATATCTGCTTTTCCGTCCCGTTTCCGTAGTCGATCCGATAGGAAAACATCTGCCTTTGAAAGGACTTCAGGTTCTGAGCCAAGGGTTTGGCACTGGCTGTTCTGGCGGTGTGATGGACCGTCAGATACCGCGCTTCACCGCGCTTTGGCATGGCGTTCTCGGCCGCCACGCGCCTTGAACCAGTCGCACGGTTTTCTATGGGCTTCGCACGTTGCGTGACCGCGGGCGCCGCGCCCCATTGGCTGCGGTCCAGAATTTCCAGAGCGTCCGCACGGACAACTCCGACACCATTGACCACCAACAAAACGGCCAATGCCAAAATGCGCAGGATCATGACACTTCCAAATGCATGCAAATAATGTCCACCCTACTCCGCAAATCCCACCCGGGCAAACGCTGCCCGTTTACGGCGAAGGGGCAATAAGCTAGGCAAGGACTACGGGCACATAAAATTGGGCAGTCAATGAAACCCATCCGGCTAATTTCAGGCGTATTGACGGTAGGGTTCTGGACCCTGATGAGCCGAATACTGGGGGTTGTGCGCGAAGTGCTGATCCTTGGATTGATCGGCCCCGGCCCGGTCATGGATGCCTTTGTCGCCGCCTTTCGACTTCCGAACATGTTCCGCCGCTTTTTCGCGGAAGGCGCGTTCAATGCTGCCTTTGTTCCAATGTTTTCCAAGAAACTGGAAGCAGACGAAGACCCGATTGGATTTGCCCGAGATGCCATGAACGGCCTTGCCATGGTTCTGCTGGTTCTGACCGGTCTGGCCCTTGTCTTTATGCCCGCCCTTGTCTGGGCAACCGCAGGCGGATTTGCGAGCGACGACCGATTTGACCTGACCGTTGGCTATGGGCGCATCATCTTTCCCTATATCCTGCTGATATCCTTGGCAGCCCTGTTTTCAGGAGCGTTGAATGCTTCGGGCCGTTTCGCTGCCGCGGCCGCTGCGCCTGTCTTTCTCAATATCTTTGTAATCACCGCCATGCTGATCGCGCAGGCCACCGGAGGCGACGCGATCGTCTGGCTGGTCTGGACCATTCCGGTCGCGGGCATTGCCCAGCTTGCGCTAGTCTGGATTGCCGCTGACCGCGCAGGCATTCGGTTGCGCCCCGGACGACCACGCCTGACACCCGATATGAAGCGGCTTGTGGTCATCGCCATACCGGCGGCGCTTGCCGGAGGCGTGATGCAAATCAACCTTCTGGTTGGTCAACAAGTGGCCAGCCACTTCGAAAAAGCGGTTGGCTGGCTCTATGCGGCAGACCGTCTTTATCAGCTGCCGCTGGGTGTTGTTGGAATTGCCGTTGGCATCGTTCTGCTGCCTGACCTGTCCCGACGACTGAAGGCGCAGGATGATATGGGCGGCAAAGAGGCGTTTTCCCGAGCAGGAGAGCTTAGCCTCGCTCTTACGATCCCCTGTGCTGTGGCGCTGGTTGTCATTCCTTTGCCGCTGGTCTCGGTTCTGTTTGAACGTGGGGCGACCGGCGCAGACGACAGCGCGGCAATAGCGATGGCCGTGGCAATCTATGGACTGGGGTTGCCAGCCTTTGTTTTGCAAAAAGTGCTTCAGCCGCTTTTCTTTGCGCGCGAAGACACCCGCAGCCCGTTTCGCTATGCGGTGTGGGCGATGGCAATCAACGCCATTTTGGCGATCGGACTGGCGCCGGTGATCGGATGGATCGCGCCGGCCATTGCAACCACGGTGGCCGGTTGGGTCATGGTTGCGATGCTGGCCAGAGGGGCCAAGGGCCTTGGGAACGTGGCACAGTTTGATGCCCGATTTTTTGCCCGGCTCTGGCGCATCTGTCTGGCCTCGGCCTTTATGGGCGTTGTTCTATGGTTCGCTCAAAAACTGATGTGGAACTGGCTGATCGCTGACTACATTCGCTATGCCGCTTTAACCCTCTTGGTTGTGATCGGCATGTTTGCCTATGGTGTGTTCGGACAAATCGCAGGCGCTTTCAGTCTTTCAGAAATGCGCAGTGCGTTCCGCAGAGGAAGTCGTAAAAAAGAATGACCCCGAAATCCCTGATCACCGCTGATGAAAGCCTGCCGGCGCTGGAAAGACTGATCGCAAGCGCGCAAACCGAATTGCTCATGTCGTTCCCGGCGCTCGATCCCAATGCGCCGCTGTGCGAACAAGCTCTGCGCGAACGCGGATTGGAAACATGGGCCGATTTGATTGCCTTGGTGGCCCGGCGGGGCGTTCGCATTCAGATGCTGATCGCAGATTTTGATCCACAGTTCGCAAGCGCATCACACCGCAAAGCATGGGCCGCCGCATCGGGTTTTGCCGATGTGGCACAAGGGGACACACAAATTCTGTGTGCACCTCACACACATCGCGCAGGCGCGTTTTGGAACTTGTTCATGGGCAGATCGCTGCGCCGCGCAATCCGCGCAATCAAAGCGGATGACAGCACTGCCCTGACCCCAGTGCAGCGCCGGGTCCTGAGCACCGGACCAGAATTGAGACCGGCATTGGTGCGTCAGAAATTCGCCATTGCAGATGGTCATTCATCCGTGGTCGGTGGCGTGGACATCGAACATCATCAAACAATGCCGGATGACGATGTTTCAGCGCCGACCGAACTGCGGCATGACCTATCTGTATTGATAGAAGATGCTGACTATTGCGGGGCGCTCAGGTCTCATTTTGCAGAATGCTGGAACGCGGCAATCGATGCTGGTTTGAAATCGCTGGCGGCACATCCCACCCGTTTTGATACAGCCAAAAAACCACAAAGCCGCGCTGATCTGCGGCTCGTGCGAACGATGTCACAGCCTGCCAAAGGCTTTGCCCAGCTTGGTCCGAAACCCGTCGTGCGCGACCACGAAACAAACGTGCTGCGGATCGTGGAACAGGCACGGAGATATCTCTACATCGAAACCCAGTTTTTGCGTCATGGTCCAGTCATCGACGCGCTATGCGCCGCAGCCGCGGCCGTACCAGAGCTGCAAGTCGTCATCGTGTTGCCCGCTGCGTCAGCGCAAATCCACCCGGCGAGCGAGGCCGGATGGAACACGAGGCATGGTCACGCGTTGCAGGTTAAGGCGGTCGACAAGCTGCGTGCCAGCTTTGGCAAGCGTATCGCCTTTGTCTCACCCAAACACACTGCCACGCATCAAGAAAGCAAACCCAGTATCGGTTCAGGCGTCCTGATCTGTGATGATCGCCTTGCGATGGTGGGATCGTTCAATCTGAACGGCCGTTCAATGCTTTGGGACAGCGAAGTTTCTGTGCTGGTCAAGGACCCGGGTTTTGCCGCTGATCTGCTGTCCCGTTTGGCTGCAAAATGGATAGGCGATACAGCGTACGATCCACGACTTGCCGTGACTTGGGACACCGCAGCAGGGCTGAATGATCCTGGCGCGACAATCGCACCCTATGCTCACAAGGATGCCAAGCAGCTTGCACGGAAGGCCCGTCTACTGCCTGACGCCTTGTTCTGATCCAAACAGGCGCTGAACTTACTGACGCCGCACACGGCGCAAGAACCGTGTCCAGCCACCATCCACCATAACAACCGCCATCGCAAAGCCGGTGACGAAACCGGCTATGTCGGCCACCCAGTCCGAACCGCCGCCAAACAAGACGCCGAACACCAACTGGATGCCGAGCAAAAATGCAATCAGCGTGAACGCGCGTGTCTGCGGCGCGCCAGTTTCCCCCAAGCGCAGCCACAACTGATACGTAAACGCCCCGATCAGACCATAGACTGGCGGATACCCACCCACGAGAAAGCGTGGGTCATCCAGCAACAGGGCCCATACCAATGCGCCAACTATCCCAGAGATGACAAAGATCACGGCAACACGCAGGCCGCTCATCCCCTCCGAGACGATCTTGCCCATCGCCAGTAGGATAACGGCGGCAAACAGCATGTGATAAAAACTGCCATGAATAAATGGGTAAGTGACGAAGCGCACCAGATGATCCATTGGCCAACTGCCGGTGGTGACCATCCATTCGAACACCGTGTCCGAGAACCCATAGGTTTCGATGACCTGATTGCGCCAACCGACGGCGCCCCGGCCACCGATCAAGCCACGTGCCCCTAGGTTCAGTGCGATCTCGATCCCGACCATGAGCAAAAACATGGTGGCCACGAGCGGATTGATCGGATTGACCGGATTTTCATTGTGCGGATGGGTCATCGCGGGGCTCTTCCTTGACGGCATGTGTGGCCATGGGTAAGCCACCCGAACGCAAACTTCCAGACGGAGAGCTCTCATGACAGAGGCTTCGAATAATTCTGCTTTTACGCCACGCGTGTTTTCGGGCATCCAGCCTTCGGGTGGACTGACGCTTGGGAACTATCTTGGCGCGATTAAACGCTTTGTCGAAATGCAAGGGCAAGGCTTTGAAACCATCTATTGCATGGTGGATTTGCACGCGATCACAACCTGGCAGGATCCCGAAGTATTGCGCAACAACACGCGCGAGCTTTGCGCTGGCTATATTGCGTCCGGCATTGATCCCAAGCAGTCGATCCTATTCAACCAGAGCCAAGTTTCCCAACATGCGGAACTGGGCTGGATTTTCAATTGTGTCGCCCGGATGGGCTGGATGAAACGCATGACCCAGTTCAAGGACAAGGCTGGCAAGAATGCTGAGAACGCCTCGCTCGGGCTGTTTGGTTATCCTGCGCTGATGGCCGCGGATATCCTGATCTATCACGCGACGCATGTGCCCGTTGGCGAAGACCAAAAGCAACATCTGGAACTGACACGGGACGTAGCAGCCAAGTTCAACCACGATTTCGGCGTCGACTTCTTTCCTATGACTGAGCCGGTAATCGAGGGCGCGGCGACGCGCGTCATGAGCCTGCGCGACGGCACAAAGAAGATGTCCAAGTCTGATCCTTCGGACCTGAGCCGGATCAATATGACTGACGACGCCGACAGTATCGCGAACAAGATCCGCAAGGCGCGTACCGACCCTGATGGGTTGCCATCCGAAATTGAAGGCCTGGAAGGCCGTTCGGAGGCACGCAATCTGGTCAACATCTATGCAGCCCTGAACGAACAATCAGTCGAAGACGTTCTGCGCGACGTGGGCGGCAAACAGTTCTCGGAGTTCAAGCCGATGCTGTCTGATCTGGCTGTCAGCAAGCTCTCTCCGATTTCATCGGAAATGGCACGGTTGATGCAGGCCCCAGACGAGATTGACGCGATCCTGCGGGACGGTGCCGATCAGGCCCGTACGATAGCAGCTCCGATCCTCGACAAGACCTATGAAATCGTCGGAATGGTGCGCTAGTCGCGCGCCATTCCACAACGCGCTCAACTACGGGCTTTGAGCATCACGCCTGAACGACCCACTGTCTGGCATCGTCCAGTTCGCCCAATGCGAAGGTCCGCAGTCGTGTTGGCAACAACGCGCCAATTGCTTTGGACATCGGACTGATCCAGCCAATGTCCGACACGATTGCAACGTGGCTGACGTGGGACATGTTGCGAAGGTCAAAGCGGATCCCCGGCATCAGGATCGACTTGTCAAAACCATCAAAACTTTCGATCACTTCGATGACCTTTATGTCGCCCTGACTGTCGATAAAGCTCTGCAATGGTTTGATGATCGCTTCGAAATCATCAACCGTCACGCGGCCGTCCAGATGAATTTCAACGACACCGGTTTCTTCATTTTCCGTATAGCGTACCGTCATAGTTCAATCCTCCTTGGATGATTGAACGCTAGACCCTGCATAGATGCTCCGCCTTGATCCGGATCAGATCAGTTATTGCGTTGAGGCCGCAGAAAGACGTGCGGCAAGGCGCAGTGCATGACTGGCATCATCAGCGACAGCAGGCATCAGCGGGTCATATGCCGCGCGTATGACGCCCGCAATGTCAGGTCTCAGCACCACGCGCCCGTTTTCAAGCTGCCCCAGTGGCGACTGATCTGTGAACGCCTGATCTGACCAAAGCAACATCGTTTGAACAACCTGACTCAGCGCCAGAGTTTCAGCCGGAACGGCGCTGAGGTTCTTGTCCATGCGCAAGAATACGAAACACGCAAGAATGGCGCCCTGCGCATCAAACCGGAATACGCGGTACTGATTGGCATCGGCCTGATGCAAACGCTGTACAAGCGGCTCAAGCCCGTCAACCATCCGCCCCAGATCGGGAACCTCGAGCAGTTCGTGCCAGTCCCGAAAGAAGAAAACCATGACGTTCGCGCCAATCTCGGGATCGGTCTCGGCCATTTGATGCCCCGCCAACGCGCAGACAGCTTCGAAGGCACCCTTGATGACCGACAGGGTCTCATCCTCGACACCGAAAACGATCGGAACGATCGGACGACCCCAGCGTGCGCACAAATAGCTGCCATCCGATCGGGTGAACAAAGTTTCGATTTCAGATGCGGCAAGTGGCATGGCGCTCTCTCGTAACAGTCATGGCATAGAGCCGGACGCGCGGTGGCTAAACCTCAAAAAGGTCCGTTTGTCCGGGCGCTTTTGGCGGAGCAAGCCCCAAGTGGGTCCAGGCTTTTTGTGCCAACATGCGCCCGCGCGGGGTACGCTGGATCAAACCTTGCTGCAACAAATAAGGCTCCACAACTTCCTCTAGCGCATCGCGGCTTTCTGACAGTGCTGCCGACAGTGTTTCAATCCCAACCGGGCCGCCTTGGTAGTTTTCGGCGATCAGCGTCAGGTATCGTCGGTCTGCGCCATCCAATCCCAGAGAATCGACGCCCAACCGGGTCAGTGCGCTGTCTGCGAGCGCGCGGCTGACCACACCCCCGCCCTCAACCACTGCAAAGTCGACGACACGTCGCAACAATCGACCGGCGATACGGGGCGTACCCCGGGCACGGCGCGCGATTTCCAGCGCCCCGTCACCCTGCACTTCGACACCCAGTTTCACAGCGTTTCGTGCGACAATGGTTTCAAGCTCATCCACGGTGTAGAAATTTAGACGGGTCGGAATGCCAAAGCGATCCCGCAGCGGCGTGGTCAAGAGCCCCAAGCGCGTGGTTGCGCCCACCAAAGTGAAGGGTTGCAGTTCAATCCTGACAGTCCGCGCGGCCGGGCCTTCTCCGATGACGAGGTCCAGCTCGAAATCTTCCATCGCGGGGTAAAGCACTTCTTCGACAGCGGGGTTCAAGCGGTGGATTTCGTCTATGAACAGCACGTCGTTGCGTTCCAGATTGGTCAGGATCGCAGCAAGATCACCGGCCTTTGCCAAGACCGGGCCCGAGGTCATCCGAAAACCGACACCCAGCTCTCGTGACATGATCTGGGCCAGGGTGGTCTTGCCCAGTCCCGGAGGTCCGTGAAACAGCGTGTGGTCCATTGCCTCGGACCGCGCACGGGCGGATTGCACAAAGACCCGCAAATTGGCCCGCGCTTCGGCCTGCCCGATGAAATCATCGAGCATTTGCGGACGCAGGGCGCGATCCACGTCTTCCTTCATCGCTTCGGGCCGCAGTGTTGGGTCAGGCTCGGTCACGCGTTACCCTTTCGGTGCCAACAGCTTGAGTGCCGCACGGATCAGCGCCGCAGTATCGGCATCTGGGGCTTCGCCTGCCGCCTGCGCAACGGCGGCTGCAGCCTCACCCGGAGCATATCCAAGGTTGGACAAGGCGGACAGCGCCTCGGCCTGAGCGGCGCCACCAGCGGCTTGGGACGGTGCGGGCGCCGGGGTCGGCTTTGGTTCCATCGGTTCGATCACGGCATCGTCCGCCGTCGCCTGAGCCGGTGCGCCTGCCCCCATCGCCATGACTGTCGGGGCCTTGTCTTTAAGTTCGTTAACCACGCGCTGCGCCGTTTTCGGGCCAATTCCCTTGGCCGCTTTCACCGCATTCCAATCCCCCAGAGCGATGGCGCGGCTTACGCCATCCGGACCCAGCGTCCCGAGTATCGCAAGTGAGGCCTTGGCCCCCACGCCCTGAACGCTCATCAACAGGCGGTGCCATTCCTTTTCCACCAACGTCGGAAAACCGAACAGCTGCAAAATGTCTTCCCGCACGAGCAGATCCGTGAACAAAGCTGCAGCCTCACCTGCGGCTGGCAACCCGGCCATGGTTCTTTCAGAGCAGTAAACAACATAACCGACGCCCCTGACGTCGATCAGCACGTGATCTGTGGACTTGTATTCAATTCTGCCCGCTATACGACCAATCATGCTTTGACCTTCATGCGCTGAACCGATCCATGATGGGCATGACAAATCGCAATAGCGAGCGCATCAGCAGCATCAGGGCCCTCAATCTTGACCCCGGGCATTTGCATCCGGACCATGTGTGCGATTTGTGTCTTGTCGGCATGCCCTACGCCGACCACCGTTTTCTTGACGGTATTCGGAGCGTATTCGCCCACATCCAATCCAAACTGCGCCGGAACCAACATCGCAATGCCGCGTGCCTGCCCCAGCTTCAGAGTGCTGGCCCCGTCCTTGTTGACAAAGGTTTGTTCCACAGCAGCCTGCTGCGGTGCGTGTGTTTGGCAAATTTGGGTCAGTTGTTCATGTAGCGAACAGAGCCGTGCTGCCAGACTGTCACCCTGAGAACGACAAATACCGTTGGCGACATGTGCGATTCGGCTGCCATCGACATCGATCACCCCCCACCCGAGGTTCCGAAGACCCGGATCAATACCCAAAACCCGCATCGCTGCCCGCCATTGTTGCTTTGTCGCCACGACTAGCACGAAACGCGAACAAAGGCCAAGGTTAATGCGCCGCGGCCAAAAAACGACCACCGCTTTTCCACAAGCGACAACAAGGTTGAAAACCGACGTCGCTCATGTCGATTTCAGAACTTTGGAAAACAAGTTTTCGCCATATTTCACAAGGTGTTAACGCCAATCATAGCTATGCATTTTCAGCATAGAACCCATGCGATTTTAGCGCCTTGTTGCGCGTTCAAAGCAGGCCTAAGTGCGGATTCAGAAAGACAACATTCCAAACCCAAATCAAGGAGACCAGAAATGGCCGCTATTGACACGTCCCGCCCCTTCGCTGCTTCCGGCTCCACCGGCCGCATCGGCACTCTGTTCACTTCGATCTTCGCGACTGCTGCCGCGTGGAACGACGCGCGCCTGACCCGCAAGAGCCTCGAAGCACTGTCCGATCGTGAACTGGAAGACATCGGCCTGTGCCGTGGTGATATCGACGGTGTTGCACACCGCTAAAGGCAATTGCCTTACCTGTAAAAACGAAGGCCCGTGTTCACCGGAACACGGGCCTTTATTTCGTGAGAGGAGAGAATTCAGAGAAGAAAAGCCGCTGCCTGCTGCGAAAGCCAGGCTGTGACAGGATCAATCTGCATGAGCCAAGCGCCAGCCCGCTCATAGGTATTTCCGAGTTGCAATACGCTGACACGCTCCATGTAGAGCTCTTCACCAATTCCGGTCAGCAAAAGTACCTTGAAGGCCATGAACGCCAGAACGGCAAGAAACAGAATGCGGCTCAGATATCCGCCGATCTTGCTGTCCGGCTTTTGCATGATGACGCCATTGGCATTCATCTTGTTGCGATAGCCCTTGGCCATCCGCGTGTGTTTACGGCGAATGGCTTTCTGTCGTTTGTCAAAATCACGAAGTGCGCGATCCATGGCAGCCTCTGGTATATCCGGCCCCCACCAGACAAGGCTTTTTCTAGGCACAGATTGTGGCGGGATTAGGGCGAACGCCGCAAGTTTTCCCTAAAACCGCCCCTTATCAAGCCGCTTTGCGAAGCGTTAGCGTCACCCAGTCACCAATGTCGTCCTGCAGCTCAAGATTGATGCCATTTCGTGCATAAACTTCGATGACATCATTGGCTTGCCGCGTAAGAATCCCCGAAAGAATCGCATAACCGCCGGGCGCGAGGTGTCGGGCCATATGTGGGGCCAGATCGATCAGCGGTTGTTTGAGGATATTCGCAAAGACGAGATCGAAGGGCGCAGCGGCACCAATTTCGGGATGATCAAACCCAACCGCTTCGAGACAGGTCACCTTGTCATTCAGATCGTTTGCACGAACGTTCACTTCGGCAACTTCAACGGCAACAGCGTCAATATCCGAGGCAATCACCGGATCAGGCCAAATCCGCGCGGCTGCCATGGCCAAGACGGCTGTACCGCATCCGATGTCCGCCACTTTGGTGCCCTGGAAACCACCACTTGCCAATCGGTCGAGCGCCTTGAGGCATCCAAGCGTGGTGCCGTGATGGCCAGTTCCAAAGGCCATCGCCGCCTCAATGAGCAGCGGCTCAGCGCCTTCTGGGATCTTGTCAGCATCATGTGAGCCGTAGACAAAAAACCGTCCCGCCTCGACCGGGGTCAATTCGCGCCGGACCTTATCGACCCAATCGGTGTCAGGAACTTCGCTAACCACAAAGGGCTGGGCGTTGAACGCCGCCGCCAGCAAGGCCAGTTCGACGTCATCAGGTGCCTCAAGGAAATATCCACCGACTTCCCATGTCCCGCTTCCGTCTTCGATCTCGAAAACGCCGATACCAGTCGGTTCCGGGTCCAGAAGCTCCAATGCCTCGCCGAGCGCTTCGGCCTGCGGCTTTTCAGGAAGTTTGGTGAATGCAGTCCAGGTCGCAGCCATGTGTCGTCCTCTTTGTATCGGTTTTATTCTGCGGGTGCCGCAGGCATGTAACGTGAAAAAACGGTCTCATTTCCGGGCTCCGGATGCCTAGGGATCATCAGCGCCAACACGAGGCTGACCAAAGCCATACCAGCCGCAATAGCAAAGACCGCACCGGGCGATTTCAGCCAAAGATATCCCAGCACAGCGGGTAGGAAGACCGCCGCAATATGGTTTATCGTAAAGGCAACCGCTGCTGTCGGGGCAATGTCGCCCGGATCGGCAATCTTCTGAAAATAGGTTTTCAGTGCCAGAGCAAGCGCAAAGAAAATGTTGTTCGTGACATAGAGGACAGCCCCCAGCATGGCGCCCCAACCAAACCAATAGATGCCGCCATAAAGCGCAAAGACCGTCACCAGCCCAACGTATTCAAACGCCATCGCGTTGCGTTCACCAAAGCGGTGCACAACATGTCCCAACACCGGGGCAAGCACCATGTTCGCCACCAGTGTGACCAGCATCAGTTTGGTGATTTCGTCGACGGAATACCCGAACCGTTCGACCATCATGAAACCCGCGAAGACAACGAAAATTTGCCGCCGAGCCCCGGACATGAACTGAAGCGCATAGTAGAGCCAGTATCTGCGCCGCAGCACGAACTTCGTAACTTGAGGGTGGGGTGAGTCGAAATTCGGGATGACCAGAACGCAATAGGCCACAATCAAGAGCGTCAGCCCACCCGAGATCATGTAGACAAAGTTGTAGCTGAGGTCGAAGGTCCGCCATGTCATCACAATTGCGACGTAGGCAACCAAAGTCGCCGCCGATCCAGCCGCAATCAGCAGGCCAAGCATTTGCGGCGCCCGATCCTTGGGCAACCATTGCAGCTGCAGCGATTGGTTTACCGTTTCGTAGTAGTGAAACCCAAACGAGCTGATCAGCGTGACGAACAGCAGCCCGCCCATCGAAGGGAACTGCGCCGTGATAGCTGTCGCAACGCCCAGCAAAGCCAGCGAAATCATGGCCAGAGTCTGCTCGCGCACAAACAGAATGACGGCGATCACACCAACGGCGAAAAAGCCTGGTATCTCTCGAACTGTGTGCAGCCAGCCGATATCAGCGCCATCAAATTGGGCCGCCTCGATGACAAAATTGTTCAACAGCGCCGACCATGTCGCAAAACTGAGCGGCATGGCGATTGCCATCAAGAACAAGAGCGTCACAGGCCTACGCCAGATTGGCAGGTCACGGGCAGCAGAGAGCGATACCGGTTTCACGGCTTTGCCTTTACGCTCTTTGCCCCGACTTGGCGAGAGCCTGATCTGGATCAAAGTTTCGATGGACAAAAACGCCCATACCGCAACCAGCCAAGAGCTGGAGGCCCCATGGACATTATTTCACTTGTCGAGCGCATCGGCGAAGCACCGACCGCTGCCCTCTTTGGATTGCTTACCGGAATCCTTTTCGGGGTCGCAGCCCAGCGATCTCGGTTTTGTCTGCGCGCCGCCGTCGTTGAATTCGCGCGCGGGCAGATGAAAGACAAGGTTGCCGTCTGGCTGCTGACCTTTTCGACGGCTGTTGTGTGGGTTCAGGGCGCGCAGCTTTTGGGTCTGATCGACACTGCTGAGGCCCGTATGATGGCAGTTCCGGGCAGTTGGTCGGGGGCTGTGATCGGTGGAATGTTGTTTGGCGCTGGTATGGTTCTGGCGCGCGGGTGCTCCGGCCGCCTGCTGGTTCTGGCCGCCACGGGCAACTTGCGTTCCGTGGTTTCGGGTTTGATTTTCGCGGTCGTCGCGCAAATGACTTTGACCGGCTGGCTCGCTCCCGCACGGGACTACCTTGCCGGGCTTTCCATAACCGGCGGCGGTCGCAACACGGACCTCATTGCCGCGGCGCATCTGCCGGAACAGGCTGGATTGGTTTTTGGATTGCTGACCGCGCTGTTGGCATTAGAGCTGTCGCGCCGGAACCGGATTGGGGCAAGACGTTTGGTCTTTGCCTCAGGTGTTGGTTTTGCTGCTGCCTTGGGATGGGGCCTGACTTTCAGCCTCAGTCAGGTCAGCTTTGATCCGGTTCAGATCGAAAGCCTGACGTTCACAGGACCGTCGGCCAACACGCTGATGTTCTTTCTGGATCGGAACTCAGTGCTTGAATTCGATATTGGTCTGGTGCCCGGCGTTGTCATTGGATCCTTTTTGGCCGCTGCCTTCACCGGCGAACTGAAAGTTCAAGGTTTCGAAGGACCAAGCCCCATGCGCAATGCCATGATCGGCGCAGGCTTGATGGGCTTTGGCGGCATGCTGGCCGGTGGCTGCGCCATCGGTGCCGGGGTCAGTGGTGGGTCCATATTCGCCGGAACCGCATGGCTCGCGCTTTTTTGTATGTGGATCGGCGGCATGGCCACTGATCTGGCACTCGGCGGAAGACGCCAAGCCATTCCCGCCTGACGGCCCGGTGTCAGTTGCGAATGCGCCAGCCGGTCTTGAATATCCACCAAATCACAGCAAGGCAAAGCAGCGTGAAACCGCCAATCGCCAGAAGGCTAAGGCCGATGGGAACATCCGCCAGTCCGTAGAACGACCAGCGGAATCCAGAGATCAGGTAGACCACCGGGTTGAACAACGTGACGGTTTGCCAGAACGGCGGCAGCATCGAAATCGAATAGAAGGCCCCACCGAGGAAAACCAAGGGTGTGACGACCAAAAGAGGCACCAGCTGAAGCTGTTCAAAATTGCTGGCCCAGATCCCGATGATAAAGCCCAGCAAGGCAAAGCTGAGACAGGTCAGCAGCAAAAACGCGATCATCGCCAAAGGGTTCTGGATCACCACATCAACGAACAATGCAGCCGTGGCCAGAATGACAACGCCGATGAACAATGCCTTGGTTGCAGCGGCGCCGACATAGCCAAGGACAATTTCCAGAAAGCTCAGGGGTGCAGACAGCAATTCGTTGATCGTGCCGATGAATTTCGGGAAATAGATCCCGAAGGACGCATTGGATATGGCCTGCGTGATGACGCTTAGCATGATCAGCCCCGGCACGATGAAAGCGCCATAGCTGACGCCTTCAACCTGATCGATCCGGCTGCCAATCGCCGCACCAAAGACGACAAAGTAAAGTGATGTGGAAATCACCGGCGAAACGAAACTTTGCGTCAGGGTTCGAAAGAAACGGGCCATTTCGAACTTGTAAATTGCTACGACAGCACCCCAGTTCATGCCTCGTCCTCCTGTTTGGCCGAAACCAGGCCGACAAAAATATCTTCGAGTGAGTTCTGCACAGTGCTGACGTCGCGCACAGCGATCCCCGCATCGGTCAGGCCTGCCATCAACCGCGCGATACCCGTGCGCTCGGCAGACGTGTCATACGAATAGACCAAGGCTTTGCCATCTCTCTCGATCCGCAAATCAAAGCCGTCAAATCCGCCCGGCACCTCGGTCAGCGGCTCGTCCAGCTCTACCCTCAGTTCCTTGTGGCCCATCCGGTTCATCAGGCTGTCTTTTTCCTCGACCAGCAGGATTTGCCCCTTGTCGATTACCCCGACACGGTCTGCGATGGCCTCAGCCTCTTCGATATAATGCGTGGTCAGAATGATGGTGACGCCATCAGCCTTCAATTCATTCACGATGTCCCACATGTCCCGGCGCAACTCGACGTCGACACCGGCTGTCGGCTCGTCTAGAAACAACACGCGCGGTTCATGGGACAATGCCTTGGCAATCAGTACCCGCCGTTTCATCCCGCCAGACAGTGCGCGAATTGGTGTGTCGCGTTTGTCCCACAAGGACAGCTTTCGCAAAATACTTTCGATGCGGGCATCGTCCCGGGGCAAGCCGAACAAGCCGCGCGAAAAGCGGACCGTGTTGATCACCTTCTCAAAGGGTTCAAGCGTGATCTCCTGAGGCACCAAGCCGACAATGGAACGGGCCTGCCTGTACCGCTCGACCACATCATGCCCACCCACCGTGATGGTGCCGGAGGTTGGCAAAGTGATGCCACATATAGCCGAAATAAGCGTTGTTTTGCCTGCACCGTTTGGCCCCAGCAAAGCGAGGATCTCACCTTCTTTGATGTCAAGATTGACGCCCCCCAACGCCTGAAAACCACCATCGTAGGTTTTGAAAACGTCTCTGATCTCGACCATCGGCATAGGCAAACTCCTTTGGCCGCAATCTAAACGGACCAGTTCAGAACACAATGGCCACTCGCATGTCGTTTTTGGAGATGCCTTTACCGCACGAAAGGCGTAGCCAATCGGTATGTCATCCCAACCAATCAACCGGCCCGGAATGGGTATCCTGTTCATCTGCATCGGGATTCTCGCCATTTCAGTCAACGATCTGCTGATCAAAACGCTGTCTGGCGGCTATCCATTGCACCAGATGGTTTTCGTGCGCTCAGCCATTGGGCTGTTGTTCACGCTGGCCTTCGTCAGAATGGAAGGCGGATTGCGCATTCTCAAAACAAATCGCCCCGGCCTGCATTTGATGCGCGGGCTGCTGGTCGTTTTGGCAAACATGACGTTCTACGCGGCAGTCGCGGTTCTGCCACTTGGGCAGGCCACAGCGCTGTTCTTTGTTGCGCCTCTCTTCATCACCCTTCTCGCCATCCCGGTTCTTGGGGAAAAGGTCGGTGCGTTAAGGCTGGGCGCCGTGATCATTGGTTTTCTGGGCGTGGTTGTCATGCAAGAGCCATGGGCCGCCGATACCGAAACGGCACGTGCCGTCATGCTATTGCCGGTGGCCGCCGCAGCCTTTTACGCGGTGATGCAAGTCTTGACACGCCGATTGGGCATGACAACAGCCGCCTCGGCATTGGCCGTTTATATTCAGGGCACTTTTCTGGTGATATCGGCACTGTTCTACCTCGTGGCCGGCGATGGGCGATTTGCCGAAGGCGTTTCGAATGAAAGCCTTGTGTTTCTGCTGCGCGCCTGGGTCGTGCCAGACAGCGGCGATTGGTTGACCTTCCTCGGCTTGGGGCTGTGCGCGGGCGGCGTCGGCTATTGCCTGAGCGCAGCCTACCGCATGGCCAACGCCGCCACGATCGCGCCTTTTGAATACATCGGGCTGCCTTTGGCGATCCTTTGGGGCTGGCTGTTCTTTGGCGAATGGCCATCGGCGGCAACATGGGCCGGATGCGTACTGATCATTGGATCCGGTTTGTTCGTTTTCCTACGCGAACAAAAGCGCAAGGCGCCCCTGCCGGGACGGCGGACACGATGGGGACGTCGCTGACCAGCCTCTGGTTTGAACTGAGGTATTCCTGCCTTGTCTTTATGCCCACTGCTACCGCATTCTAATGGCATTTGACCGTTTGTACCGCCCAAGGTGATTCATGATCCGCTGCTTTCGCACTGCCACCCTTGCTTTGACCCTGATTGCCGGCCTGTTGCCCGCCACGTCGCAGGCACAGGATATTTCAAAGTTGATCAGTCTAGGCGTCTTGGCCGAAACCGATCCCAATGCCGCCTTGCAGGAAACGGATGCCGCCCTTCGCGATCCCGGTGTGCTGGGAACGCCGCCGGATGTGCGCATTCTGTTGGACCTGCTGGAACTGCGGGCAGCGCTACTTGAACAAACAGGTCAGCTGGAAGACGCCGCAAAAGTCTGGGCGCATGTCGGACGCACGCGCCTGTTTGCGCGCGCCGACGTGCGGGACGATCCGGTGCCAGCCTACGAACAGGCTGCTATCTTGTTTGAGCAAATCGGATCGGTCACGGCGGCCCGGCAGACGATTGAGGCCGCCATCGCCGCCGAGGCCGAAACCGGACGCGATGGCGCGGCGATGCAAAGGCTCTACGCCTCACTGCAAAGGCTGGCGGAGTTGGAAGGCGAGACAGAAATGGCCGATGCGGCCCGCGCCGCACTGGAAGAATTGGAAACGCCCAGCTTTGAATTTTCAGGCAAGTCCGAAGACGGTGGCTTTGCCGAGGTTGACGTCTACTATGCAACCGATCGCGCGCGCAGTGGTCGGCAGGATCCGACAGAATTCTACAGCGGCCGTCGCGGTAAAAAACTGGAACTCGGCATTGCGACCGTGACCATTCCGAACACGCATGTGCCGGGCACAGTCGAACGCCCGTCGGTCTGGAGGCTGGATTTCCGCCGCAATGCCTCGCGCCACGTTCTGTTGCAAAAGATTGAACCGTTGGACGACGGGTCCTTCTTTGGTCGCTTGCAGGGCGAATTCCGTGAAGACGCCGGTCGCGACATGTTTGTCTACATCCATGGCTTCAACCATGACTTTGAGTATGCCGCCCAGCGCGCCGCGCAATTGGCCTATGACATGGGCAGCGCCGCTGTGCCTGTGCTGTTCTCCTGGCCATCGCGAAACACGACCGTTGGTTACATCGCTGATGCAGCCGTCGTTCGTCTGTCAGGCCGGCGTCTCGCTGTCTTCCTGGAAGACCTTGTCGCTAAATCCGGTGCGGAAACCATTCACATTATCGCGCATTCCATGGGCAATCGGGCCCTGACGGATGCGTTGGAGATCATGGCGCTGGAACGGCGTGTGCAGCCGCAGGACGATCCGGTGTTTGGACAGGTTATGTTTGCAGCGCCAGATGTGGATGCGCAGCTTTTCGCGGCCATGGCACGCGTGTTCCGCCCATTGGCAAAGCGCATGACACTATACGCATCTTCCAAAGACTGGGCGCTGGTTTCTTCGCGCAAACTGCATGGATCGGCCCCACGCGCCGGGCTGGGAGGCGATGTTCTTTTGGCGGACAATCACTTTGACAGCATCGACATGAGCACCCTTGGCGAGGACATGTTGGCCCACAACTACTTCTCGAACGACAGTTCAGCGCTGGCAGATATGATGACGCTGTTTTGGCGTGATGCCCCACCGGAACACCGATGTGGTCTGACGCCGCGCGTCACAACCAGCGGAACAGTTTGGGAATATCTCGAAGGCCAGTGCCCCACCAACGACCTGATCGGCGTCATCGCCAACCTGAAGTCTCAGCGGCTAAGCGCGCCCGACGACATACGGGCCATGGTTCCAACACTTGTGCCGCAGCAAGCGCGGGCGAATTTGGTGATGCCGGTGCTCGACCGCATCCTGATCGGCGGTCAATAGAACGCGCCGATCAGCTTGGCCCGATCATAAAGCAGGTGACCTGACGGGCCTGCAGCCGCCGGCAGGCCAGATCAGCGCCTTCGCGGGTCAGTCCCATGAAGTTCGCATCAAAACCGCGTTTGCCCTGCACCACTTTGCGCAATGCTCCGCTCAGCGATGTGGTTTCGGACAGAGCAGTCTTCAGAAGGACTTTCTCAGCAGCAAAGCGGCTTGGATATCGACCAATATTCACACCCCAATGGCGGCCACCGGATGTTGACACGCGGGTGATGACCTCGGCCTTGCGGGCTGGTGTCGCAGGTGCGCGGGCCGCCGATGCAGCCAAGACGACCTGTTTGGGACGCACAACGGGCTTGACCGACTTTGCCGGGGCGCGTTGTTCAGTTGCTGCAGCGGCTGCGACAACCTCTTGCTTTGGGGCAGGCTCCACAACCTTTGCCACGACTTCTGGCTTCGCTTCAGGCTTTGTGGCCACCTCTGCCACTTGCTGAAGAACGCTTTCGATATCGTCCTGCACCCCGGCAACCAAGGGCGCAACCTCTTTGGCGGGGATCGGACGGGCCTTGGGACGCAGGCTGCGTTTGACTGCGGCATTGGCCACGCGGATCGATTTTGCCCGAGCGCCCGGTGCAGGGGCGTTGTTCGATGCCACCGTCACTGTCTTTTTGCTGACTTTACCCATGTATGGCGGCTTGCCCGGTGCACGCAGCGCCATACGCGACGGTGCGCGACGGAAACCCAAATCCAGAAGCTCAGCCACCTTAGCATTTCGCGATGCAGTGGACCGCCCGCCGAAAACCGTGGCGATCACGCGTTCGCGGCCGCGCTCGGCCGATGCGACAAGGTTGAAACCGGCTGCGCGGGTGTATCCTGTCTTGATCCCATCGGCCCCTTTGTAGCTGTCCAGCAGGCGCCTATTGGTATGTGCGACAGTACGCACCCCCGCATCAGCGGTGCGGCGAGAGAAGAGGTTGTAGTACTGCGGATAGTCATAGAGCACATGACGGCCCAGTATTGACATGTCGCGAGCCGTTGAAAGATGCCCCTTTTCAGTAAGCCCGTGGGCATTCTTGAAGGTCGTGCGGGTCATGCCCATGGCTTTGGCCGTGCGGTTCATTCTGCGGGCGAACGCCGCCTCTGACCCTGAAATTGCCTCGGCAATTGCGGTTGCGGCGTCGTTGGCTGACTTCACAGCAGCGGCGCGAACCAGATAGCGAAGCTTGATCTTCTGCCCGGCCCGCAGGCCAAGTTTAGACGGTGGCTCAGCAGCCGCCTTCTTGGACACCTTGACCAGGGTATCCATGGAAATCTCACCGTTTTGCACAGCTTCGAAGGCGACATAGAGTGTCATCATCTTTGTAAGCGAAGCAGGATGAAGGCGCGTGTCTGCATTGTCTGCATGCAGGACTTTGCCGTTTCGGGCGTCCATGACCATAGCCGCATAAGGCGCAGCAACAGCGCTGAGAGGTACAATCAACGCTAGCCAAATAAACGTGAATAGATACAGGCCCATTCGGCCCGTCTGCTGCCTGCGACGTCCCGTCACGATCTCTGCCTTTTTCTGCCTCATGCCCCCGAGTTTTCTCGGTGGGCTTATTTTTGTTGCGTTTACGCTAGCATGGATAGTGGATTCAGAAAACCCCGCAGCCGATTGATTTTCCGAAGTTTTTGTCGCAGCCCGCGTCTACATATAGCGCCCCATCGGCATGCCACCCCAAGACCCATGATTATGACTGGAATGTGGCGAATTGTGGCGGAAATAAGGCAGTCCTGTAGGCCATCTTCATCCGATTTCTGCAACCAGAGAGGGCAGCCCGGACAAATCCTGGACTTCCTTGAAGCGCGGGTGCTCCGGCGCTTCGGCATGTTCCAGATCCCAGCCCAGATCATGCGGAACAAAAACGCCCCAACAACCCGCCTCAATTGCCGGCCTCACATCGGATTTCATTGAGTTCCCAACCATCATCGAAGCCCCTGCCCCGCCGGGAACCGTCCCAAAAATCCGCTGGTAGGTCGCAATGGTCTTGTCCGATACGATTTCGACCCCGTCGAAAAGATCCCCCAGACCTGACTGGGCTAACTTCCGCTCCTGATGCAACAGATCGCCCTTAGTGATCAAAAGAACCCTGTGGGTCTGCGCAACGCTCTCCACCGCTTCTTGCGCATGGGGCAACAGCTCAACCGGATGGTCCAGCATTTCGCGGCCAGCGGACAGCAGTTCTGCAATCACGGTTCCGGGAACCCGCCCCTCGGTAACCTCCACGGCTGTTTCGATCATTGAAAGGACAAACCCTTTTACACCAAATCCATAGTGTCCAATGTTCCTGCGCTCGGCTTCCAACAGACGGTTCGACAGGTGATCCGGCTCTGCGTGATCTGCCAACAACTCTGCGAATCGTGCCTGCGTCAGCGAAAAGAACCGTTCATTGTGCCAAAGGGTATCATCCGCATCGAAAGCGATTGTTTGCAGATTTCGCATCCTAAAGCCCCTTTGGTTGCAATGCCCCCCTTTTCGCGGCGCACAGTCAGGTTATATACAAAGGCCAATTCCGCAAACGCAAAGCACCAATGACGCAATGACCAATGCACAGCAATATCGGATAGTTGCCGCAACAGGTGGACCGGACCTGCCCGATGATGGGCAGGGCGATGCAAGCGTGGTCGTGGATGTCAAACCCAAGACCAAACGCCCCCCTTTGTATAAAGTGCTTTTGCTTAACGACGATTACACCCCCATGGAGTTCGTCGTACACGTTCTGGAACGCTTTTTCGGCATGACACACGCTCAGGCCTTTGAGGTCATGTTGACCGTTCACAAAAAAGGCGTTGCCGTTGTCGGCGTCTTCAGCCACGAAATCGCCGAAACCAAGGTTGGTCAGGTGATGGATTTTGCACGGCGTCACCAGCACCCGCTGCAATGCACCATGGAAAAGGAATAGGCTCGAGAGCCGCCGCCATGAGTTCCGATCGATTGCTCTTTGCCCTTGAAACCGGGGGGCTTGCACTGCCGCAATCCGGCACACTCGCGCTTTGGCGCGCGTCCGGCGATATGGCTCTGTCTGGCCTCGATGCTGCGCGTTGTGAAGTCATCCACAGCTTCGCACCAGACTATGACAGCTGGGCACGCCGCGGCATGGCTGTCTCGGTTGCGCCCAAAGGCCCCTATGCCGCCAGCATCGTGTTCCTGCCCCGCGCCCGTGATCTGGCCGAAACCATGATCGCCGAGGCCGAGGCCGCAACACCGGACGGCCTTATCGTAATCAATGGAGCCAAGACCGACGGTATTGAATCAATTGCAAAAGCTTTGAAAAAGCGCGTGACTCTGGACGGCGTTGTTTCCAAGGCTCATGGCAAATGCCTCTGGTTCCGAGCACAGGGCGCGTTTTCAGATTGGGTGCGGCCGGTTATGTCTGCCAACACGCAGGGCGATATGACGGCACCCGGTATCTTTTCGGCGGATGCCGCCGATCCGGCCTCTGTTGCCTTGGCAGCCGCGCTGCCCGAGACACTCAAGGGGCAAGTAGCAGATCTTGGTGCAGGCTGGGGCTGGTTGTCCCGAGAGATTCTGAGCAAAGAGGGTGTGACCGCTCTGCATCTAGTCGAAGCCGAAGCTCATGCATTGGACTGTGCCCGCCAGAACGTAACGGACCCGCGCGCGCAATTTCATTGGGCTGATGCAACCACCTGGAAATCACCGTCGAAACCGCTGGACGGTGTGGTCATGAACCCGCCCTTCCATCAGGGCCGCAAAGCCGACCCACGTATCGGGCAGGCCTTCGTCACAGCAGCCGCACGCCTCTTGGCGCCGAACGGACAGTTGTGGATGGTCGCAAACCGCCACTTACCTTATGAAACCACGCTCGCAGCCAATTTTCGGGATGTTGCCGAAATCGCTGGCAATAATCGTTTCAAGATACTGCACGCCGCGCGGCCCTCTCGCCCGAAGCGGTGAAGTGTCGTAGCGTGACGACGAACCAAACAGGGATTCTCTATGAGCTTTTCCATCGAAGGAAAGACCGCGATTGTCACCGGAGCCGCCAATGGCGTCGGTCTCGCGATCGCGCGGCATTTTGTAAACAAGGGTGCCAATGTCATCTTCGCCGACATGGACGAAGAACAGCTGATCAAGGAATGCGGCGAGGCACAGGACGAAGGCAATGTCCGCTACTTTGCCGGTGACCTACGCGAGAGGCTTACCATGGCCAACCTGCTTTCCGCGACGCTGGATGCCTTTGACCGAGTGGACATTCTGGTCAACGGCTCCCGCCAGATGATGCCATCCGATCCTCTGGATATCGAAGACGATTCCGTGGAACGCATGCTTGGCCAAAATATGACAACAGCCCTGCGCATGACCCAATTAGTCAGCAAACGCATGATCAAACAGGCTGAGGGACAGGAAGAAGGACAGGTTGGTGCAATCGTCAATCTGTCCTCGATCGCAGCGCGGCGCTCTCACCCCTCCTTGCTGGGATATTCGGTGTCCTGTGCTGCACTGGATCAAATGACCCGGTCGATGGCGGTTGTCTTGGCCCCGGAACGGATCCGGGTGAACGCCGTGTCGTTTGGATCACTGATGTCCGCAAGTCTCAAGGATACGTTGCGCGAACACGCGGATTATCGTGACGACATCGAAGCCCACACACCTTTGGGGCGTATCGCCGGACCAAGGGAACTGGCCGAAGCGGTGCAATTTCTGTCAAGCGAGGCGGCCGGTTTTGTCACTGGTCAGATCATGACCATCGACGGTGGGCGCACCCTGCTGGATCCCGTGGCAGCTCCGGCACACTGAATCCCCGCAATAGGCAATCACCAAGTTGCTCTTGGACACAGGCTTGACTAGCATGGTGTCAACCAAAGAGGACACTTCGATGAAAGATATGTTGGACAGCGAACGCAGCCGCGCTGCTGAATGGTTCCGTACGCTTCGGGATGAAATCGTTGGCGCCTTTGAAAAGTTGGAAGACAATCACAGCGACGGCCCTTTCGCAGAGATGGATGCGGGCCGCTTTGAAGTAACCACGACCAAGCGCCATTCGGATGACGGATCAGACGCAGGTGGTGGCCTGATGAGCGTCATGCGCGGTGGCCGGGTGTTTGAGAAGGTCGGCGTGAATGTGTCGACGGTTTACGGGCAACTCGGACCGCAAGCGCAAAAAGCAATGGCAGCCCGCGGCGTTCCCGGCATGGAAGACGATCCCAGTTTCTGGGCCAGCGGCATCAGCCTCGTGGCTCATATGCAAAACCCGCACTGCCCTGCCGTACATATGAACACCCGGATGTTCTGGACCCCCCATGCTTGGTGGTTCGGAGGTGGGTCGGATCTGAACCCCTGCATCGAATACGACGAAGACACTGCCCATTTTCATGCCACGCAAAAGGCGCATCTGGATCCGCACGGAACCGAACACTACCCGCGCCTCAAGGAATGGGCCGACGAATACTTCTATGTTCCGCACCGGGGACGCGCACGTGGGGTCGGCGGAATTTTCATGGACGATCGGAACTCCGGCGATTGGGAAGCGGATTTCACCCTGACACAGGATATCGGCCGTGCCTTTCTTCCCGCCTATGTTCCACTGGTCGAAAAGCGCCGCGTGCAGGCATTCACCGATGCGGACAAGGACACTCAGCTCGTGCATCGCGGGTTGTACGCGGAATACAACCTTGTCTACGACCGCGGCACGAAATTTGGCCTTGCGACGGGGCATGATGCCAATGCTGTCCTGATGAGTCTTCCGCCATTGGCAAAGTGGGTTTGACGCAACCACATACGTGACATCCAGGCCTCTGGGTATTGGCGGGACGGCGGGCGGGGCGATGTTCCGGCCCAGCCGGAACGAGCGGCGTCAGGCGTCCCGCCACTGACCCTGTGCAAGCCCGTCGAGTGACCAGTCACCAACCGACCATCGCACCAGACGAAGACACGGCAGGCCGACATGCGCAGTCATCCGGCGCACCTGCCGGTTGCGCCCCTCGGTGATGGTCAGCTTTATCCAGCTATCCGGCACGGTCTTGCGGTAGCGTACAGGTGGATCACGCTCCCAGATGTCTGGCGGGTCGATTGCCTCGGTACACGCAGGCCGGGTCGGCCCATCCTTCAGCGTAACCCCGGCACGCAAGGCCTGCAGCTGTTCTTCGCTTACAAGACCCTCGACCTGAACAAGATAGGTTTTGGGTTTTTTGAACTTGGGGCTCGCGATCCTAGCCTGCAATCGACCATCGTCCGTCAGAACCATCAAGCCTTCACTATCGCGATCCAGACGCCCGGCCGGGTAAACGCCGGGCACGTCCACAAAATCGGACAAGGTTGGCCGTGGGCTGCCTTGGGTGCCCTTGTCAGTGAACTGGGACAAAACACCAAAGGGCTTGTTGAACAGGATCACGCGGCTCATGTCCGGCGTCCTGCAAAAAATTTGCGCAGTAATTCCGAAGCAGGTTCAGCAGACAGCCCGTCATAAATTTCGGGCATATGATGGCATTGTGCATGGGAAAAAACCCGTGCGCCCTGCGCCACCCCGCCGGATTTGGGATCGGCTGCGCCATAATAGAGCCGCCGAATCCGTGCGAATGAAATGGCGGCTGCGCACATTGGGCACGGTTCAAGCGTCACATAGAGGTCGTGATCAGGAAGACGCTCCTGCCCCAATGCCGCGCAAGCTTCCCGAATGGCGAGGATTTCGGCATGGGCTGTCGGATCATTCAGTTCGCGGGTGCGATTACCCGCCTGCGCGATGACAGTCCCATCGCTCGATGTCACCACAGCGCCCACCGGCACTTCGCCGCGCTGTGCGGCGGCCTGCGCTTCGGCAAGCGCGATATCCATATGGCTGGCAAAAGTCATGGCTGTATCTAGCCCTATCAAACGCCGTGTGAAAGCACCTGTCGCATCAAAGCGCCTTTGACAGCGCGGCGTGATACGTTAGACGGGCCGCATCATGTCCAGTTCCAACACACCAGAATCCCCCTCGAAAACGCCGCCGGGCGAACGCGTCGCCAAAGTGATCGCGCGATCCGGGCTAGCGTCGCGCAGAGAAGCAGAGCGCTTGATCGAGGCAGGGCGTGTATCCGTCAACGGCACAATCATTGATCGTGCGGCTTTGAACGTCACACCGAACGACAAGATCGTCGTAGATGGCAAACCACTGGACGCACCCGAAGAAGAACGGTTGTGGCTCTACCACAAACCAACCGGGCTGGTAACGACGAACAAGGACGAGCAAGGCAGACCCACGATCTATGATGATCTGCCGGACGATTTGCCTCGGGTCATGAGCGTCGGGCGTCTGGATCTCAACTCAGAAGGCCTGTTGCTGCTGACCAATGACGGTGGCGTCAAACGCAAACTTGAGCTGCCCTCGACCGGTTGGCTGCGCAAGTACCGCGTCCGGGTCAATGGCAGACCGAATGACACCATGTTGCAACCGCTTCGGGACGGTTTGGTTGTGGACGGCCAAAGATTTCAGCCGATGATCGTCACTCTGGATCGGCAACAGGGCGCGAATGCCTGGCTGACAGTCGGGCTGCGCGAAGGAAAGAATCGCGAGATTCGCCGCGCCATGACCGACATCGGTCTGAACGTGAATCGGTTGATCCGGGTGTCCTACGGACCATTCCAGCTGGGTCAGTTGAAACAAGGCGAGGTTCAGGAAGTCCGCCGCAAGATCTTGCGCGACCAGTTGGGCTTGGATGGCGCCAAGGCAGACCGTCCGGTTCCTCAGAGACGGCGCAGCGGCGCAAACGACACTAGCAAGTCTTTGAAATCTGGCAACAATCGCTCAAAGCCCAACAGCCAGGGACGGAACGCAGCGTCCGCCAAGCGATCGTTGAAGCCACGTCCCAAGACTGGCAAAAGTGGCGCAAACAAAGGCAGAAACGGCTAATCTGGCATTAACTCTTCCCAGTTTTTCCCGGCACTTGCCGGATTTTCGCCCGGATTCGCTGTCATCTTTGAGAGCATGATGTTTACGCTCATAGCTCTTGCGATCGGTTGTTTGTCGCTGTTTCTGATGCTTGGTGGTCTGCGCATGGCAGCCACCGATACATTCGAAATTTTGTCGAAAATGACGGTACGCGCCCGCAACGACGGGGAACTCGTTCCACGTCTCGCCTTTGTCATGCTCTGGGGCCTGATCTTTGTCCTGAGCTATTTCTGAGGGCGAACACTGATGGCTATGCAAGACATAAACGATCCACCCCCCCCGCTGCAGAAGACAGCTTTTTTGGGGTCCGGCTTGAACATTCTCTTTCTCGCTGCCTTTCCGCTGGTTCTTTGGATGTTCCAAGGATCTGCGGTGCTGATCGCCACTGCGGTATTGCAGTTGTTTCTGCTGTCCTGTGGATTGCGCTTGATAGCGCGCGGCCTGATATCCGAGGCGCGCTACGACGCGGCCATCGCCGCGCATGCACCCAAGTGGCCCCTAAAGCTGATGGGCGCCTGTTTGATCGGCGTGACCGTATTCCTTTTGGCCGGACATCATTTCTATACACTGTTCGTTCCCGCAATGCTGGGATTGGCTTCTGTTGGCCTGACGATTGCCGCTTTCGGGCTGGATCCAATGAAAGACAAGGGAATGGAAAACCGCGAGGAAGTCGCCTGCATGGTACTGGCCTCGCAAATCGATCAACACGAACTGGATTTGGCCAGTGCCGTTCATCGCATCGCCGGACTGGGCGATGCCGATCTGACACGGCGCACTGAAGCCGCCCAAGACCTTCTGTACAACACCATTGAAAGCGCCCGCGAGGACACAGAAATCCTTCAGCGCAGCCAAAAGCCAATCGCCAAGTTCGTCCGGATTATCGAGTCCGAAGTTGACCGGCTCGAAAACAGCTGGGAGGGCGATGACTATCTTTTCGCGCGCCGACGGTTTGTTGCCAAGCTGGACGTTCTGATTGAAAGCTTTGGGTCCTTTGCTCGCAAGAGTGGCGCACTGGAAGACAAGGACTTTCTGGACGATGAGGCCGAGCTTCTCTTGGATCGCATGCCTCAGGAATCCGCCGCCTGACGGCATTTGAGCCGACTTCCCCCTAGCAAGCGCAGAAAATAGCCCTTAAGTTCGCCTCAAAGCCATTGCTTCCGAGGGTATAAATGTCTGGCACTGCCTTGCAGAAGGTTACTTACGTTCTTTTGATCCTTCTATTGTTCGGGATCACCTCTGGTCTCATTGGGGGCCTATAGGCATGTCTCAACGATTTGGTGGCAAATTCAGCCCCGACGGCAGCACCGTGACGCCCGAGGACAGACCTGAGCAATCGGCATTCAAGGGTGCCCGGGTTGATCCTGTCGGCGCGCGCAGCAACGTTATGTTTCTGCCGCCTGTCGTTCTGGCCTTCATGTCTCTGAACGATGGCGCGACGGGCCTTGCGACAGGCCTTGTTGGCGCTGGCGTTCTGATTCTGGGCGCGTGGCTCTTGCGGGACGGCCTGCGGGCCGAAGCCGCTTACAATGAACGCAAGGTTGCTCGGCGGCCCGGAATACCGCGCAAGCTTTTTGCTTCGGCTCTCACAGGTGTCGGTACGGCCATCGCTGCATTTCATCACAGCCCCGATGTCGTTCCTGCGGTGATCTTTGGGGCCGCTGCTGGTGCCCTCCATTTGGGCGCCTTTGGCATTGACCCGATGAAAGACAAAGGCATGGAAGGTATTGATACCTTTCAACAGGATCGTGTTGCCCGTGTGGTGGACGAAGCCGAAGCGCATCTCGGCGCGATGTCTGATGCGGTGAAGCGTGCAGGCGACCGTCAGGTTGAGGCCCGCGTCGAGCGGTTTCAGGTCAAGGTCCGTGAACTGATCCGCACGGTCGAAGAAGATCCGCGTGATCTGACAGCGGCACGGAAATTTCTGGGTGTCTACCTGATGGGTGCGCGCGATGCCGCCGTCAAATTCTCGGACATCTATGCCCGCTCCCAAGATCGGGGCGCCAAGTCTGATTTCATGATGCTTTTGACCGATCTGGAAGAAAGCTTTGGCCAGAAGACCGAAAAGCTCTTGCTGGACAATAACGTCGACCTTTCGGTCGAAATTGATGTGTTGCGCGATCGGCTGCAACGCGAAGGTGTGCATCTCAAAACGAGATAATCGATTACAATCAACGGGGGGTACCCATGTCCGATAACGTTCGTCAAAAGGCTCAAGAAGCTCTGACGCTGGTGGAAGAAGTCAACGCTGTCATCTTGCCAGAGCCAGTGGATGCAAATGCAATTGTGCCGCTCCAAGAGGCTAATCCAGAAGTAGGCGAAGAAATCCGTACACGTATGGATGAAATCGACATGGGTGACACACAGTCCATCGTCGCATTCGGATCGGCCGCTCAGGCTGAGCTGCAGGAAATCAGCCAAGCGATGCTGACAGACGTGCGCAACAAGGATGTTGGCCCTGCCGGGGACAGCCTGCGCGGGATCGTGACCACCATTCGCGGTTTTTCGGTCTCGGAACTCGACGTCCGTCGTGAACGGACATGGTGGGAAAAACTGCTGGGACGCGCCGCGCCTTTTGCCAAGTTCACGGCCCGGTTTGAACAGGTTCAGGACCAGATCGACCGCGTAACGGACAATCTGCTTGAGCATGAGCACAAACTGCTCAAGGACATCAAATCGCTGGACCTGCTCTACGAAAAGACGCTGCAGTTCTACGACGAACTGGCGCTGTACATTGCAGCTGGCGAAGAAAAGCTCAACGAGCTGGACAGCAAGGATATTCCGGCTGCCGAAGCCGCCGTTCAGGCCGCGCCCGAAGGTGATCAGCTGATCAAGGCGCAGGAACTTCGTGATCTGCGCGCCGCGCGTGACGATCTGGAACGCCGCGTACACGATTTGAAACTGACCCGTCAGGTCACGATGCAATCGCTGCCGTCGATCCGTCTGGTTCAGGAAAATGACAAGTCGCTGGTTACCAAGATCAACAGCACGCTGGTGAACACAGTACCTCTGTGGGAAACCCAGCTGGCGCAGGCCGTCACAATCCAGCGTTCCGCCGAAGCGGCCGCAGCGGTGCGCGACGCCAACGATCTGACCAACGAATTGCTGACCTCGAACGCCAAGAACCTGCGCGACAGCAACAAGATGATCCGCGAAGAGATGGAGCGCGGTGTCTTTGACATCGAGGCCGTCAAGCAGGCCAATGCTGATCTGATCGGCACTATCGAAGAAAGCCTGCAGATTGCAGACGAAGGCAAGCGCCGCCGCACCGAAGCGGAGGCCGAGCTGAAGAAAATGGAAGCAGAACTGCGCGACACCCTCGCCGCCGCAAAGGCGCGCAAGGATGGCGTGGGCGACAACGCCGCCACGTCTGTTCCCGGCTGATCCGTCAATGCGCTGGGGCAGGATTGCAACTTCCGCTGTCGTGTTGTCCGCCCTGGCGGGCTGCATCGGCACGGGGCTTGCCCCACGCGAAATTACGGTTTCACCACCAGAAAGACCCGCTGCGGTAGCCCAGCCTACCGCAGCGGCCGTGCCGGTCCAGCCTGCCGGCCCTTCGCAGAAAAGTCGCGAATTGGAAGCCTATTACAAGCGTGTGCAAAGCGATCTGCTCGTGCGGGGGCTGTTGCGGACCGATGGGGGTGGGCCCGACACCCAATTCACCGACACGATGCTGATGCGGAATTTTGAAAAGATCGCATTGGCCGAAGAATACGAACGCGGAGCGGGTCTGAAACCTTCGGCTGGCGGAACGACCGCCATCAAGAAGTGGACCAAACCAATCCGCGTTGTCGCAGAATTTGGTGCATCTGTTCCCTCAGACAAAGCAGCAAAGGACCGCGCCTACCTTGCCAGCTACGTGGCCAAACTGGGCCGGATCACAGGGCACCCGATTTCCATGTCGGGCAGCGGCGCAAATTTCCACGTGCTGTTCATGGGACAGGACGACACAGACACCATTGCTCCGCGCATCCGCCAGATCGTCCCGGATGTGAACCCTACCGCGCTGCGGCTTTTCAACAACCTGCCGCGCAGCATTCATTGTCTTGTCATCGCCTTTTCCGACACGCCCGGCGGCTATGACTATGGCACGGCAATTGCGGTGATCCGTTCAGAGCATCCGGATCTGCTGCGCCGTTCGTGCATTCACGAAGAGGTCGCACAGGGGTTGGGTCTGGGCAATGACGACCCATCCGCACGCCCGTCGATCTTCAACGACGACGACGAGTTCGCGCTGCTGACGAGCCACGATGAACTGTTGCTCAAGATTCTGTACGACCCACGTCTCAAACCGGGTATGTCCGCAGCAGAGGCACGACCGATCGTGGCCGAACGCGCGACAGCATTGGTTGGCGGGCGTTGAACAGTGCCTTCTGTTCCCCGATTTTCGGCACAAAATCGAGGCACTGATTGAACAGCGGCATAGCAATAGGCATATTCAAGCGTAAGACTGCCGCGGGTCACACCCCCGGCGAAATTCGGTAAAGGACAAGACATGGGTATTTTCGATTTCCTCAGCGGCCAGTTCATTGACGTCATTCACTGGACGGATGACACGCGCGACACCATGGTCTGGCGTTTTGAGCGGGAAGGCCATGAAATCAAATACGGCGCCAAGCTGACAGTTCGCGAGAGCCAGGCCGCCGTCTTCGTGCACGAAGGCCAGTTGGCGGATGTGTTCACACCCGGGCTTTACATGCTCGAAACGAACAACATGCCGATCATGACGACCCTGCAGCACTGGGATCACGGCTTTCAGTCGCCTTTCAAATCCGAAATCTACTTTGTCAGCACGAACCGCTTTACTGATCTGAAGTGGGGCACCAAAAATCCGATCATGCTGCGTGACCCGGAATTCGGACCAACTCGCATTCGCGCCTTTGGCACCTATTCCATCAAAGTTGTGGACCCGGCCTTGTTCCTCAAGGAAATCGTCGGCACCGATGGTGAGTTCACGATGGACGAAATCAGCTTTCAGATCCGCAATATCATCGTTCAGGAATTCAGCCGTGCCATTTCAAAAGCGGGCATCCCGGTTCTGGATATGGCCGCCAACACCGCCGAGGTTGGCAAGCTGATCGCACAGGCCATTGATCCCGTGATCAAAGGCTACGGGCTGTCCCTGCCCGAGCTCTATATCGAGAACATCAGCCTGCCACCGGCCGTCGAAAAGGCGCTGGATGACCGGACCAGCCGCGGCATCACCGGAAACCTCGATGATTTCATGAAGTACAAGGCTGCGGAAGCCATGGGCCAAGGCGGTGCCATGGATGATGCTATGGGTATGGGCATGGGCGCCGCCATGGGCATGGCCATGGGCAACCAGATGGGCGGCGCTGCGCCGACCAACCCATGGGCTGCTCAGCCTGCTCAAGCCGCGCCAATGGCGCCTCCTCCGCCACCTGTCGAACACGTTTGGCATATTGCCGAAAATGGCGCCACCAAGGGCCCGTTTTCCAAGGCCGATCTGGGGCGCATGGCAGCGGGCGGAGACCTGACACGCGAAACCCACGTATGGACACCCGGTCAGGACGGCTGGATGAAAGCGGGTGACGTGCAGGAGCTGGCGCAGCTCTTCACCATCATGCCGCCACCTCCGCCACCCGCCGGATAAACGCGGAGCGGAAAACCAGGGCTAACCCGCAAAGCCACTCTTGGTTATGCGGATAGCCTCCTTTCCGAAATTGGTCGCTAGATCTGCGCGCTTCAGTTGCTCAGCAAACTGAGCAGGTCCGGCCCGGTGCAGGCGCCCACTGGAAAGCTGATTGTATCGTCTCGCCAAGCGGGAAACGGCTTGGCCGGAGCGACGCGCGACTCGGCGATGACCTGATTATCCGTGCAAAAATCCTGCCCGAGATTACCCAGATTGAAGCCGAATCCGCCCATCCCGCAGTCCGTTCCTGCGCCGTTCATGTTCCAGGCCTGCGGCATCGGAATGCCGAACCCATCAACAACAAATGCCACTGCGACCGGATCGAAATGCAGCCTCCAAGACGTCAGTTCGTTCAGCATACCCAAAGACCAGCTGCCAATCGGCTCACCGTCTTTGAAACCTTGAATGGCAAAACAAATCATATCGGATTCGTTGATCAGGCGCGTTCCGATCAACGCCTTGTCAAAGCTCATGGAACCCGTCATGCGATAGCCATTCGCGCCCTCCCAGACGAACCCGTAGCGGGCCTCTTGCGCCATCGCGGCGGACGCGAACCCCATACCAAGGACATACAGACAAATTTGGAAAAGCGATCTGCTCATACCCAAAGGGTAACTCAGTCCACCGCGCGCGCAACCCGCTCTTTTCTTTCCCGGTGGTCCGGGTAACTTGTGCACATATGCCAAGAGGCCATTATGACTGACGAACACAGATTTCCCTGCTCAAACTGCGGCGCAGATTATCGGTTTGACCCGGAAGCTGGCCAGTTGGTTTGCGACCACTGCGGCGCACAGGAAGAAGTCACACAGTCCGGGCCATGGGCAGGCGGCATTCGTGAACTGGATTTCAGATCGGCAATGAAAAACCTGCTGCCGTTGCAGGACATGGAAGAAACCCGCGTTTCGCATTGCCCCAACTGCGCTGCAGAAGTCGAATTCAATCCTGATCTTCATGCCGCTGAATGCCCTTTCTGTGCAACACCGGTGGTGACCGATACCGGAACCCACAGACATATCAAACCGCGCGGCGTTCTGCCCTTTGCCATGGATGAAGGCTCGGCTCGGGACGCCATGACCGACTGGCTTGGGTCTTTGTGGTTTGCACCAAACGGGCTGCAGGATTATGCGCGCAAAGGGCGCAAACTGACCGGGATCTACGTTCCTTACTGGACGTTCGATGCGGACACTCGGTCGGCCTACAAGGGCGAGAGGGGCACGATATACTACGAATCCCGCACCGTTCGCCGGAACGGCAAGACCGAAACCATTCGCGTTCAAAAAATCCGTTGGAGCCCGGCGTCCGGACGCGTGCAAAGGTTCTTTGACGATGTATTGGTGCTGGCGTCACAGTCGCTGCCAAAGCGGTTTACCGACGCGCTTGAGCCGTGGGATCTGTCCGCGATGGAGCCCTACAGCCCAGAGTTTTTGGCCGGGTTTCGCGCCGAAGGATATCAGGTCGATCTGGACGAAGGGTTTCACGAGGCCCGCGCGCACATGGAGCGCGTCATCGAGCGGGATGTGAAATTCGACATCGGCGGCGATCGCCAACGGGTCATCCACGTCGATACCGATATGAATGACATCACGTTCAAGCACGTCCTGCTGCCGGTCTGGCTGGCGGCCTACAAATATCGCGGCAAGAGTTATCGGTTTGTCGTCAATGGACGCACTGGGCGTGTTCAGGGCGAACGGCCCTACTCTGCGATAAAGATCACAATCGCCATTGTGGTCGGGCTATTGATTGCCGCTGCAATTGGCTATGGATTAGCGATGAGCCAATGACCGTTGCTTGACGGCAATGCGGACAATCGTTAGCGCTAACCTTAACTATGCGGCGTGGAAAGGACTAAGCAATGATCTTGTGTTGTGGCGAAGCATTGATCGACATGCTGCCCCGTCAGTCGGACGCGGGCGAAGATGCTTTTGCGCCCTACGCAGGCGGCGCCGTTTTCAATACGGCGATTGCCTTGGGACGATTGGGTGCGCCAACCGGATATCTGGGCGGTCTGTCCAACGATCTTTTTGGCAAACTGCTTTCAGAAACTCTGGGGGCTTCGAACGTTGATCATGGGCTTTGTCCACGCAGCGACCGGCCAACCACTCTGGCCTTTGTCACTTTGATAAACGGTCATGCGCAATACGCATTCTACGACGAAGGCACCGCAGGGCGGATGCTGGAGACTTCGGACCTGAAAAGCCTGCCAGACACGGTCGAAGCCCTGTTCTTTGGCGGTATCAGCTTGGTGTCAGAGCCCGCCGCCGATACCTATGCGGCGCTGTGCACGGGTGAAACAAACCGCCCGATCATGATTGATCCGAACATTCGTCCCGGCTTTATCACAGATGAAGCACGGTATCGGAACCGGCTGGCAGGTATGTTGGCAAACTCGGACGTCGTCAAACTGTCTGACGAAGACATGGCCTGGCTTGGATCTTCTCCAGAAGAGCTGCTGGCAGACCGTACGAATGTCGTGTTGATCACGCGCGGATCGGAAGGCGTTGATATTGTCACTGCTGCAGGAACCATACAGATCGCTGCAGAACGTGCCGAGGTCGTTGATACCGTTGGTGCCGGCGACACCTTTAACGCAGGCTTCCTTGCCGGTCTCCAGAAAGACGGGTTGTTGTCGCGCAACGCGCTGAGCCAAGCAACGCCGGATGATCTGGCATCTGCCGCGCAGTTGGGCGTCAAAGCCGCCGCAATCACCGTCAGTCGCGCGGGTGCAAATCCGCCTTGGGCCTCTGAGCTATGAGGGCGCTCATCCAGCGTGTTTCCGAGGCGCGTGTTGCCGTCGACGGCGAGACACTGGGTGAAATTGGACCGGGTCTGCTGATCCTCATTTGCGCCATGCAGGGCGACACCGAAGCCCAGGCCGACAAGCTGGCAAACAAGATCACCAAATTGCGCATCTTCAAAGATGAAGATGGACGCATGAACCGGTCTTTGCTGGACACAGGCGGCAGCGTCTTGGTGGTCAGTCAGTTTACCCTTGCCGCTGACACGGCACGGGGAAACCGCCCCGGCTTTTCAACGGCTGCACCGCCCGCTGAAGGCGAAGCGCTGTATACCTATTTCGCGGATCAATTTGCAGCCAAGGGCATTCAGACCGCCAAGGGCAAATTTGGGGCCGATATGGCCGTCAAACTGACCAACGATGGCCCCGTCACAATCTGGATGGACACCGACGACTGAACACGCGCGTTGTCTGCGTCTACGGCTCCCGGAATGCCTCACGGGATTTGTAGAGCGGCTTCAGCAAGTACTGCAGCACGGTCTTTTCTCCGGTGTGCAACTCGGCCTGAGCCTGCATCCCCGGACGAATTTCGATCATCGCCTGACGATCAGTCATCGACGACATATCAACCCGAATTGAAACACGGTAATGCGGCTGGGCATCCGGGTTTCGCTCGTCCTTGAACGTATCTGCGGAAATTACATCCACCCGCCCTTTGAGCGTACCGTAGATGGTATAGTCATAGGCAGTCAGTTTGATTGTGGCTTCTTGTCCCGGACGAATGTTCGCGATGTTTTCAGGTTTGATCTGCGCTTCGACAAACAGATCCTCGTTCATTGGGATGATCTGAAGGATTTCTTCACCCGGCCGAACAACGCCGCCAATCGTAGTGACGGCCAGCCCATTCACGATGCCATGCATAGGCGAGGTCAAAACTGTCCGGTTCAACTGATCCTGACTGGACTTCAGGTTTTGGCGCAGGGTCGCCAACTCCTTGAGTGTGTCAGAGTATTCTTCGGCCTGCGCCAGCTCTGTCTGCGTTACGATCTCGTCATAAGCCTTGCGGGCATCCGCGTGGGTTTTTCGGGCGCGCGTGACTTCGATCAGGGCAACCACTTTCTTCGACAAGAGCGACTCCATGAGTTCCAGCTCAGATGTCGCTTGGGTCAGGATGCGCTGCGCACCCGCCCGCCGGGATTCATAGTCAGATGTGCGAGCTGCCAAAAGGGCCCGCTCCGAAGCCACCATATCCGGCAAACGCTGCGCCAAAGAGGCGGGGACATCAAAGAACGAAGCCCCCGCCAGTTCGGCCTCGAGCCGCAGGCGGCGGATCTCGAGGGCGGTGATCTGATCGCGCAAATCGTCCACGGATGATTGAAACTGAGTGCCATGCAAACGGGCCAACACGTCGCCACGCATGACTTCGTCACCCTCTTTGACCAGCAGTTCAGTCAGAATGCCCCCTTCGAGGTTCTGAATGATCTGTGGGCGCGATGATGAAATGATCTGGCCTTCGCCGCGTACGATTTCATCAACCCAAGCATAGCTAGCCCAGATGATGAACACCCAGACCGAGGCTGCGCACAGCCAGACCGTCATCGACGGCCCCTTGAGGTCCTGACGCAATTGGGACGCAAGGTTTGTACTGGTTACGGCCATCAGGCTGCTCCTGTTTGAGCGGTACGAAGATGATCAAGAACCTGATCACGTGGCCCGTCGATCGCCATTCGGCCATTCGCCAAGATCAGGGTTCGGGATGCCAGGCTCAGGATCGGAACCCGGTGCGTTGCGATGACAGCGGTTCGGCCCTCCAGCCAGCTTTCCAGACGGGAAATGAGTGTCTTTTCCAATGTCTGATCCAAGGCTGCCGTGGGCTCATCCAACAGGCAGATATCGGGATCCTGAAGCCACAAACGGGCCCAGCCAATGCTCTGGCGCTGACCTACAGACAGGCCTTCGCCACCATCCCGAATTTCCAGATCCAGACCTTTGGGATGCGCTTTGACGTATTGACCGAGACCAGCAAAATCCAAGGCTTCGAACAGCCGGTCGTCGTCACGTTCCAGCATGTTCAGATTGAGATTGTCACGCAGCGTGCCGTGGAACAGGCGTACATCCTGCCCAAGATAGCCAATGCAACGGCGCAGATCGCGCGGGTCGATCTGGCCAATTTCTGTACCATCAATCAACAGCTGCCCGGTTCCCGATGCGTAAAGCCCGGTGAGCAGTTTGAGGAATGTCGATTTCCCAGAACCATTCGCGCCAAGAATCGCCAGGGTTTGCCCCGGTTTGATCGCAAGCTTGGGCAAATCGAGAACGGCGGACGCCTCCGGATCATAGCGATAGCTCACATCTCGCAGTTCGTAGTTCCCCAAGAGCTTTTCGCGGCGCAGATAGGTGCGTTCCTCTGCCCGATCCTGAGCAATATGTGCGATGCCATCCAACCCATCCAGTGCAGCCTTCACATTGCCCCAACGGGCCAGAATGCTGGACAGCTGCGTCAGTGGTGCCAGTGTCCGGGATGACAGAATGCCCACAGCGATAATGGAGCCAACCGTGAATTGACCGGCGAAAACCAGATATGTCCCGGTGATAACCGCAGCCACGTAGGTGCCTTGCTGAACGCCTTGGCTCCAGAAGGTGAGAGTGGCCGCAAGGCGGCGTTGCTGCGACGACTTGAGCGCCTGAACAGCCGTCAACTCTTCCCAATAACGGCGGAACCTGTCTTCGGCACGCTGGGTCTTAATGGTGTCCAGCTCAACGACCGTTTCCTGCAAAAGTCTCGACTGTTTTGCCGTAGCGCCCTGCATCTCCTGCGTCAGGCGGATCATGCGCTTTTGCATAAAAAAGCCTGGGACGACCATCAGCAAGCCACCTGCGATCAAGACCCAGACAACCGATCCTGCGATCGACCAAACAAGCAGGAGAAAGACAAAGATAAACGGAATATCCGCCAAAGCGCCAACCGTGGACGCGGTGAAAAATTCACGGACAGAGCCGAATTCCCGCATGGAAGAGAAAAGCTGCGAAGGCGAACGCCCGGGCAGGTCAGAACGCATGCCCAGCAGACGATCCATCAGGGTTGTTTGCACGCCCAGTTCAATCTGGCGTCCAGCACCATCGAGCAATTGGGAACGCGCAATCTTGAGAAACGCTTCGAGCAAAAGCGCGATGCCAGCACCAGCTGCCAAGACCCACAGGGTGGCAGTGGATTGGTGCGGGATCACGCGGTCGTAGACCTGCAAAGAGAACAAGGCCACTGAAACAGCCAACAGGTTTGCGACGAAGGAACCCAGCGCGACCTCACCGAAATGGCGTTTGAAACGGCCAAACTGCCCCCAGAACCAATGGGTCTTGGCATTGATGCCAGCATGGTTTTCGGACAGCATTTTTACCGGTGCTTCAGCGTGCAACAAGGTGCCGCTGAAATAAGGTGAAAACTCTGCAATGCCGACCTCGGATTTACGATCCGTACCGGTCTCATCATAGATCGTCAGCCCACCTGCCTCTTGCGAGAGCACAAGGACGGCCTGACCGTTGTTCATAAGAGCAATCGCAGGCCAGAGCGATGGTGACAGTCCCTCGGGCTCGCGCACCTCTGCGACCAGCCCGGCAGCTTCGAGACCCGCTTTCATCGCGTCAGAGTCGAAGCTGTCATCTTCGCCGCGCCGCTGCGCCAAGGCCTCCAGCACATCAGAGTTTTTGGCATCCACACCCAGTCTGCCAGCCAACACGCGGATCAGATCTGCCCGTGCTTTCGCCCGCTCAGAATTTCTGGGCGCGCGCTTCACGACATTTGCGGGCTGAACTTTGGTTGGGACTGCGCGCAGAACGGCCTGCCGTGCACGGCCTGCCATCTGGAGAATGGGTGCCGAGGTCAAATCTTTGCTCCCTCAGCCAAACCACCTTTCAGGCGGGCCAATTCCAATTCAGCTCTGGCAGCTTTGAACCGAAGCTCGATCTCGGTTTCCAGTGCGGATGCGTAGGTCTCATAGACGCCGACCACATCCATGGCCTGACGCTGCCCGCCCTCATACTGCGCGCGAAACAAGTCCAGGTTTTGCTTGGCGGAAGCCGTCAGGCTTTTCGCCTCGGTTGCTTGTCTTCGGTATGCCTCAAGCTGGCGCGACTGCGCCGCGATCTTGCGGCTGGCGTCCTCTGCGGCTTCAGCCACACGGCGCTCAGCGATTTCCTTGGTTGCCTCGATGGCCTGAAACTCGGCCATCGTGCCAAAACCAAAGAGTGAATCTGTCGTCACTTCAACGCCCATCGCACCGTTGGTGCTGGCATTGGCGGACAATCCGGGCAAATGGCTTGCGCGGGAAATCCGTGCCTCAGCCATCGCGCGGTCACGTTCGGCGCGTGCGCGGATCACACCCAGCGCTTCGGCCTGAACAGAAGACTTCAAACCACCGATGCCGCGCAGGTCGTCCATCGGACGGGCAGACATCGCGTTCAGTTCTGCAATCGCTGTAATCGTTGCTTCTTGGGCTTCACCAGCCCGGGCACGGATCGATGCCAGCTTTTGCTTTAGAACGTTGAGGTCAGACATGTTGGACACGCCGCCATTCACGCGTTCCTGCATCACCCATTCAAAGTGCGCCATTTCCTTGAGGCCACTGTTGAGATGCGTCCGCAAAACGCGGTTTTCCTCTGCCTTCAGGTACAAGGACAGGGCTTGGTAGACGCGTTCGTTTCCGTCTTCGACCAACGTGACCGCCGCCATTTCGACATTGGCCTTTGCCAGATCGCGCTCGGCAATCTTGCGCCCGTTGTCAAAGATGACTTGTTGCAGCACCAGATCGGCGACGAAGGTTCCGAGCGAGTTCAATGAAACCGACGGCCCGATCTTGGGAAGCCAATTGTATTTGGCGGCCTGCTCGCGCAGTCGGGCGACTTTCAGTTCGGCCTCGGCCACGCGGCTATCAGATGCAATGACGGCCTCGGCTACCCGGCTGTACGGCGTGCCAGAGACCAACACCGAAGGCCGGTGTTGCAAGGTCTTGATGATTTCGGATGCGTCAGATGGGCGGGACACCGCCTTTTGAGCTTTGGGCTCGGCATCAGATGCCACGCCTACCTCGGGCTGAGCGCCCAAGAATCGCGACACCGTGCCTTCCCCGGCACCATTACTCATACATCCGGGTAAAATCGCCAACATAGCGATGATACCCAGGCTCCGCCTGCTCATACTCATTTCGGCCCCCGCAACGGCTCGTTTATATTTATCGGGATCCGGGGCCCGGTTCAGCCGGGCCTCCGGACGGTACTCAGTATTAGACGACGCCGGTGTTTACCCAGACATCTTCGTCAATCAGGACAGTGGCATCGCCCAGAGTAAAGGCGTTGTAGGTATTGCCGTCCTGCGTGGCCGTCCCGGCGCGTTCTGCACCAGTGATGGTCACTGTATCGTCACTGCCACCCTCAATCACGAGGACATCCGTCGTGGAGGAGAGCGCGGTGATCTGGTCTTCTGTGATCGTCAATTCACTGTCTTCTGCGAAATGCAGATCGATTGTTTCGATCTGGAATTCAGACAGTGCGTTGGCGATGCCATCGCTCATTGCGACTGTGTTGCTTGATGGATCATCTGTAACCAACAAGGCACCTGATGTGTTGCCCGCAGCATCGGTCGAGGTGACCACAAGCTGCGTGCCATCAGACACGGCCTCAGAGAAATTGTAGTAGGTCGGCCCGCCGTTCGGGATGGTGAACTGGCTTTCAATGTCCACATCAACGACGTTCGCCGTCGCGCCTTCCACCAGCTGGCTGATGGTCACCGGATCTGCTGTTGTTTCAATGCGGAGTTCATCCACACCTGTGCCATCCCGGCCATAGCCAACCCAGTCCAGCGCCCCGGGCGCTTCTGTGTCGTATTCGACCGTTTGCGTTTCAACCCGGACGTTGCCCGCCGCATCGGTGGCTTCCATCACAATGGTCGCTTCACCGTCGCCTGTTGGCATGGCTTCTGGCGGAATATCCACCGTCCACGAACCATCCGCCGCAACTGTCGCCGCGTGAACCATACCGCCGAAGGTGATGTTCACGGACGAGCCACTTTCAACCTGACCAGTCAGGGTCATGCCGGCCTGGGCTTCTTCGGCGTTGATGACATTGTCGCCACCTGCCAGCCCATCGGCATTGTCCAGCGAAAGTACGCGGACAACCGTGTCGACTTCGAGTTGAGTTGTGGTTTCCGCTTCGTTGCCGACCGCATCAACCGTGACGATCTGTACATCAACAGTGGTTTCACCGTCCGGCAACTCGCCGCTGTCCAGAACGATCGACCAGTTCCCGTTGCTATCCACATCCGCCGTGCGAGACATGCCGCCAACGATAACCTCGACAGTACCGCCTGGTTCTGTGGTGCCGGTCAGCGTGACGCCTGCGCCGCGTTCAACGTTGTTGATGACGTTGTCTGCCGTGACAGGATCAGCGCTTACGCCAAACCCAACAACTTCGGTATCAACCTGAACCGAGTCGGTGCGGGTCAGAACGTTGCCCGCGCTGTCGGTAATTGTCGCTGTGATTTCAGCAAGATACGTACCCTGCTCGACTTCCGCAGCCGAGAATGGTGCCTGCCAGATGCCGTTCGCTCCGGTCTGAACCGTGTGCGAGACACCGTTCATCGTGACGACAACCATTTGACCGGGGTTCGATGTACCGGTCAGAACCACACCGTCAGAGGCTTCGTCGTAGTTTACGATATCATCGCCTTCGACCGGCGCGGGGCTGATTGTCAGAATACCGGCGTCGGTATCAAAACGCACATCCTGCGAGACCTGATCCACGTTGCCTGCGGCATCCGTGGCCGTTGCTGTCATCGTGAAGGTGTCTTCTCCGGATGGCAGCTGCGCCGCGCTGAATACAGCGGTCCAGGACCCATCGGCCGCGACCACTGCGTTGACGCTGGCCCCTGCCAAGGAAACCACAACAGAGCTGCCGGGTTCGACCTGCCCCGTCAAAGTCAGACCCTGATCGGCTTCGGCGCGGTTGACTACCTGATCGGCGCCGCCCGGCGTCGAAGTGATGTCCAGATCACGAACCAGCGTATCCACATCCAACGAACCGTTGGCCGTTGCCATGTTGCCTGCGGCATCTGTCGCGATAGCCGTGACATCCAGCGTTTGCTCGCCGGTTGGGATTTCCGCTGCGCTAAAGTCTGCGGACCATGCACCGTTGGCACCTGCGGTCACCGTGTGGGTCACCGTGCCAAGCGTGACTTCGACCACAGCACCAGCCTGCGCTGTGCCTGTCAGTGTCACACCGTCGGAATGTTCGTCAAAGTTGACCACGCCATCCTGTTCAACAGTGGCCGTGACAACGCTGACCGACGTTTCGGTGTCGATCTGGATGCTGCCAGAGGCCGTCGCCGTGTTGCCCGCCGCGTCAGTAGACGTCGCGGATACAGCAAGGCTGGTCTCGCCCTCGGGAATGAGAGCCGTTGGGATCGTAATGGTCCAGATACCGTCGGCGCCAACAACTGTGTTGATGACAGTTCCGGCGACGGTGACAGCAACAGCTGCACCGGCTTCGCCTTGGCCAGACAATTGGACGCCATCACTACGTTCCGTGTTGTTCACCACTCCGTCGCCGGTGACATTGCCGGTTTCGACGGTCAGCGAAGCTTCGGTATCCACATTGAACGTATGCGTTGTGACGGCACTGTTGCCCGCAATATCGGTCGATGTGATGGTCGCTGTGGTCTCGTACGTACCAGCGGCAAGATCACCACTGCCGAAGACCACGCTCCATGCGCCATCTGCACCGGCAACGGCTGTCTGGCTGGCTCCGTCGATTTCAACAACCACAGTTGCGCCTGCTTCAGCGGTGCCGCTCAGGGTCACACCGGCATTGTATTCGCCATCGCTGACAAGGTTGTCACCGGTCAACGGGGCGTTTGTCAGCGAAACTTCAGTTACCGTGTCGATCGAAATCGTGTCCGTGACTGTCGTCGTATTTCCAAAGCTGTCAGTTGACGTGAGCGTCACATCGACAGTGTATTCACCTTCCGGCAGTACCGTTTCGTCAAAGGTGAACGACCAGCCGCCGCCCTCGGCAACCGTGATCGTTTCAGAATGCTCACCCACGGTGATGGTCAGGGTTGCACCCGCCTCACCCATACCAGACACGGTCACGCCGCCTTCATGGCTAACCGCGTTAAACATATCTCCAACGCTGACAGTGCCTTCGCTGGTTTCAATGATTGGTGGTGTCGTATCGATTTCGAACGTTGGACCGTCCAGTTCGGTCACGGTACCATCCGGGTCCGTAACAATCACTGTAACGTCTTCGTAAACGCCGTCTTCGGGGAAATCATCACCCTCAAAGACCACATCCCAGATGCGGTCATCGCCCGCCGTTCCGGTAACCGTGGTGTCGCCGATAATAACGTCAACCTGGGAACCGGGGTTGGCCGTACCAGTGACGGTGATGCTGGGATCGTCGCCACCGCCAATTTCAAGTTCTGCGTCGGGGTCATCAACGGTCGGAGCAACCCAGTTGTTGCCGCCGCCACCGCCGCCACCGCCGGAGCCGGAACCATTGCCACCAAGCGCAGCCAAACCGGCAAGACCTGCAGCGCCTGCGAGGCCAGCCATGCTTGCGCCACCAGCGCCGAGAAGACCGATGCCAGCGCCCAGCATGCTGACGTCTTCGTCAGCGCCTGCGATATAGGCATCCGCCACAACTCTTGGTTCGTCGAGGAAGATCAACTCGTCCGACGGGCTCCATTTGCCCCATGTCTCGGTCGGCCCGTACTGGGCAAAGAGAGAGCCACCATCCGTTTCAACGAAGCTCACCTCGTTGAGAATACCGTCAGAGCTCAGGAACAGGCGGTTCTCGCCGTCCGGACCTGCATCGAAGTAGCCTTCGAGCACAATTACACGACCATCGGCCAGAGTAATCAACAGGTCGCTGCCTGCGCGATCATAGCTGCGCAGATCAGACTGATTGATATTTAGGGATATGTCGTTTCCGGAGCCAGCATCGATCAGGAAATCCTGATTTTCACCACCTACAGAACCACGCTTAACTGTACCCGTACGGGTACGGACCACGAAATCGATCGCGTTCATAATAACACCGCTCTACCTCTACGACAGCCTGTTTTGGTCGGCCGTCTTTTTTTGCTCTGTTTGCGAGTTACCGCAATTCTGCCCCATTCGCTAGAATTAAATTGTGGTTTGCGCCAAATGCGGCGCTTTTCCCCCCAAAAGGCACCAGATCAGCCACCGAATAAGGCAGAATTGTGGCACAGAAGACTCAGTTAACGCGCCCGTTAAAGGGTAATCATTTGTCCTGTCGCGGCCGATTTTTGGGCCGCCAGCCCCATGCGAACAGCCCAAGCGCCGTCATCCAAAGTCACCTCTGTATCCGCTTCGCCGCGCACAACGGACAGAAATCTCTGGTGTTGATAAAAGGTAGAACCGTTGTGATCGCCCGCCTCCAGCAATGCCGGGTCGACGGGGATCTCAACAGTTTGCGGTCCCTTCGGCTGGCGCGGGCTGACGATGACCTGAGCAGTCGGCGGAACACCCAAATGGGTTGGCCAGAACCGACCCGGCCCCGGAACAAAGGCTTCGATTTTTCCAGAGGGCCCGACAGCCGAAAGCTCTTCCTGAAACTTTGAGCCCTCGGCGTACATGCACAGCTCCAACATAGCGCGCGCGCCGCTCGCAAAGTCGACAATCACATAAGCGCTGTCCCAAATATCCGGAGTCTCGCCTGCGTATGTCTCGTCAAGATGGTTCACTTCCTGCCCGGCACTCGCCATCACCCGCACAGGATCGGACTGCAATGCCAAACGCATGAGATCAAAGAAGTGGCAGCACTTCTCCACCAGCGTGCCACCGGTGTTCCGGTTGAAACGGTTCCAGTCGCCAACTTTAGGCAGGAAAGGAAAGCGATGTTCCCGAATAGTCAGCATCTTGACCTCACCGGTCGCACGGCTGAGTTGCTCAAGGAACGTGGCAACAGGTGGCATGTAGCGATATTCCATCGCCACCCACACGGGCGCAGGATAGCTGGCCTTCAAGGCGTCCAACTGCTTGCTTTGCGCTTCGGATGTATAAAGCGGTTTTTCCATCAGAACCGGCAAGGGCCGAATGGATGCGATCTCCGCCAATTGATCGACATGCATATGATTGGGGCTGACGACCAGCAAACAATCCAAGGACTCTTCTGAAAGAAGATCCGCAATTGACGAGGCCAGTCGAGCATTTGGCGCAATCGCCTTGGCAGCATTCGCCATAAGCTCGTTAGGCTCGTAAATCGCACCGACCCGGGCCCCGGGCAGCAAGGCGATGTTTCGCAAATGCTCTTGGCCCATCATGCCACAGCCAATGACACCATAAGTGATGATATCTTTGCTCACAGGTTTATTCCTTCATGCGATCCGCGCCACATAGGTGGCCAGATTGGTGTCTATCCAGTTTCGAGATACTTCGGCACGCGTTCCATCCTGAGACCAGCTGATACGCGTTGCCATGACTGTTTGGGTATTCGGCCGCAGACCAAAAGACGGCGGAGCCCAATCCGGAACCGGCGCCATGCCCAACCGATCCTCGGCCCGGGTAATCCAAAGCCCCAAAGCCTCGCGATAGTAGAGGTACAGCGACTCGGACATGTCCTGGGGCGTAATGGCATCGGCATAGCTGGCATCCAGCCAGATTTCCTCCAAGACAGCCGGTTTACCGCCAAGACTACGCAAACGCCGAATACAATGTGCGTCGGGAGCGGTTCCAAAAGTCGGAAGGTCTTTGTCTTTGGTGCGCTTTTCAACGGACAACAATTCAGCCGTTGGCAATCCACCCCCTTCCAGCAGTTCGACCCGAAAGAAGGCATAGACGGATTTCGCGTCTGTCCGGGCGCGAATGTAGTTTCCCGAACCCTGCACCCGTTCAAGCATTCGCTTTTCAGTTAGATCAGCAAGCGCCCGCCTGAGTGTGCCAACCGAGATTCCCAGATTTTCCGCCATGATTCTCTCTGGTGGCAGCCGCTCTCCATCAACCAGACGCCCGGCATGAATGTCCCGGATCAGCATTTCGCTAATCTGGATATGGAGTGGCAAGGCGTGTGGATCGGCCATGGACGAGAACCAAAAAGAGAATTGATACACTATTGATCTACATCAAGCGTGGTGCTACGCAATAGAAAAGTCGCACTCGAAAGGCATCTTATGACCATCGTGCCCATCACCTCCCCGGATCTGGACGGAGTCGAAGTGTCGTGGTTTTCGGCACTGTGTTCGGATGACTACGAATTCCTGGGTGTTCCCGATGGCAAGCTCCGCTCCAGCTGGGCGCATTGTTCTTCGATCGTGCAGGAAGCGGAAAACCAAGGCTTCAGAAACATCCTGTGCCCGTCCTCTTATCAGGTCGGACAAGACACCTTGAGTTTCGTCGCTGGCTGCGCGCCGATCACGGACAAGATCAATCTGCTTGCTGCGGTTCGCTGTGGTGAAATGCAGCCAATCATGCTGGCCCGCACAGTCGCTACGTTGGATCACATGCTGGAAGGCCGACTGACTGTGAACATCATCAGTTCAGATTTCCCCGGCCAGAAAGAACCCTCGCCCTTCCGATACCAGCGGTCGCGCGAAGTGGTCGAGATTCTCAAACAGGCGTGGACACAGGACCAGATCACTTACAAGGGCGAGGTCTATGACTTTTCCGACGGCCTGACGACCGACCCCGCCCGCCCCTATCAAACCGGCGGCCCGCTTCTCTATTTTGGTGGATACAGCCCTGACGCTCTCGAACTGTGCGGCCAGCACTGCGACGTCTATCTGATGTGGCCCGAGACCAAGGACATGCTGGCAGAGCGTATGCGCGCGGTGAACGCGGTCGCCGAAAAATACGAGCGCACTCTGGATTACGGACTTCGGGTCCATGTGATTGTACGCGACACCGAAAACGAAGCGCGCGAATACGCTCAGCATCTGGTTAGCAAGCTGAACGACGACCAAGGAACCGCGATCCGCGAACGGGCCCTTGATTCGAGTTCACTGGGTGTGTCGCATCAGGCAAAAAACCGGGAACTTGCGGACATGGAGGGTTTCATCGAACCCAACCTTTGGACCGGAGTTGGCCGCGCACGATCCGGATGCGGCGCTGCGCTGGTTGGTTCGACCGATCAGGTTTTGAGCGCGCTGGAAGACTATCAAAAGATGGGCATTCGCGCCTTCATCCTGTCTGGTTATCCACACATTGATGAATGCCGCCATTTCGGCAGCCGCGTGCTGCCTCAGATGAAAACCGTACAACTGAACGAAGCATATGGCCGCAAGCCGGGCGCGACACCGTTGACCCCGCTTGGCGCAGGAGAACGACGCTAAATGGACCGCATCACACTGAATGACGCCCTCGAAGTCAGCCGCCTTGTTTATGGCATGTGGCGTCTTGGCGACGACACGGACACCAGCGCAGACCATGTCCGCAACAAGATTGCGGCCTGCCTGGATCAGGGCATCACAACGATGGACCAGGCAGACATCTATGGTGGCTATGAGGCCGAAGAGGTTCTGGGCAACGCGATGACGTCCGAGATCCGCAACAAGATCGAGATCGTCACCAAATGCGATATCGTTGCGCCGGTTGGCCGATATGCCGATGCGCGCGTCAAGTATTACGATACATCGCGCGCACACATTTTGGCGTCCGTGGACCATTCTCTGCGCCTTATGAAGATTGACCATATTGATCTGTTGCTGATCCATCGCCCGGATCCGCTGATGGATCACCATGAAACCGGCGCTGCCCTGGATGAGGTCGTGGCCAGCGGCAAGGTTCGCGCGGTGGGCGTTTCGAATTTCCGCCCATATGACTGGGATCTGCTACAGTCAGCTATGAACACCAAACTGGCGACGAACCAGATTGAAATGAGCCTGCTGTGTCACGAACCCTTTGTGAACGGCGATCTTGCGCACCTTCAGCGCCTTGGCGTGTCACCAATGGCATGGTCCCCCTTGGGCGGCGGAGCGCTGTTCGATGGATCAAATGCTGGCCTGCGCTCCAAGCTTCAATCAATTGGCAAAGCCGCTGGCGTAGAAGATTCAGCCGTTGCCATCGCTTGGCTATTGGCCCACCCCGCAAACATTCTACCTGTCCTCGGCACCAATAATCTGGACCGGATTGCCAGCATCAGCGATGCTGCAAAGGTCCAAATGGACCGGGAGACATGGTTTGAACTTTACACCGAAGCGCTTGGCCGCGAAGTCGCTTGAGGCCACACAATGAACGCCCAACCACAAAGTTTTGATCCAGCCGAGGCCGATCCCCGCGCATTCCGCGAGGCATTGGGTCGGTTCGGAACGGGCGTGACGGTTATCACCTGCAATACGCCGACGGGCCCAATGGGGATCACGGCCAACAGCTTTGCGTCTGTTTCGCTGGATCCGCCGCTGGTGTTGTGGTCCCCGGCGAAAGGCAGTTCGCGCTATCCATTTTTCATGGCCGCCAAACACTTTGCCGTTCATGTCATGGGCGACGAACAGTTTGGACTGTGTGGCGGTTTCGCCCGGTCTGGCAATGCCTTTGACGACTGCGACTGGGAGACCAGTGATGCTGGAGTGCCTTTGCTAAATGGTTGCCTGTCCCGCTTTGAGTGCGAGACCACAGCGACCCACGATGCGGGCGACCATTCAATTATTGTTGCGCGGGTGTCCCGTGTGACCACACGGCAGGGTGATCCCCTGCTGTTCTTCGGTGGAAAATACGGAGGTTTCACCGAAACGACATAAGCCGCGCCCAAGTAAAACAGAAAACAGGGCGCAAAAACGGGAGGAGGACGGCCGATGGCCGCATTGCTGATGCTTTTGCGTCCCTTGCAATGGTTCAACGACGTAGTGCTGCGCTTTGGGCGTCGGTTTGCAACCGTCGCCATTGGGCTGATGGTGGTTGCCATTCTGGTGCAGGTCTTTTTTCGCTATGTCCTGAACAATGCGTTGCCATGGCCCGAGGAACTGGCCCGTTTTCTCATGTTGTGGATGACAGGGATGATCGCGCCGCTGGCCTATCGCCGGGGCGGTTTCGTGGCGATCGACATGCTCGAGGCGGCCTTGCCCAAACGCGTCGCGGCGCTGCTCGGCCTTGCTCTTCTGAGCCTTTCACTGATCGTGCTGATCGTGGCTACGCAGCTTGGGTACAAACATGTCTTCTCGGGTTGCCTGTTCAAAAGCTCAACCCTGTGGGTTCCGTTCAAGTTTGAATTCAACATGCCAATCCCTTTGACGGATTTGAACCTGACCCTTTGCACGCGCAAACCCGGGATCGGTTTTGAATTTGGCTGGACCAAGATGCCACTGGCTTTGTCCTTCCTGTCTCTGTGGATCGGCGTTTGGCTGCTTTTGGCGGTGAACATCGAACTCATTTTGCGCGCCGTGGTTACTTTGATGGGCGGAGAAGACCGCCTGCGTCCGCAAATGGATGCAGATCTTCCGGTAGGAGCTGACTGATGCTTGTATGGTTCCTTCCCCTGTTCCTCGTCTTTTTGATGATCGGTTTGCCGGTCTTCTTTGGTCTGCTGGCCGCGCCCGGTATCCTGCTGTTTCTGAACGGTCAGGAACGCGAACTCTCGCTGCTCTATCGCAATGTCTACAACGGCATGGACAGCTTTCCGCTGATGGCGATCCCCTTCTTCATGCTGGCCGGCGAACTCATGAACCGCGGCGGGATCACCGAGCGTCTTGTTGAGTTTTCCCAAGCCATGATGGGGCACCTGCGCGGCGGGCTGGCCCACGTGAACGTACTGTCTTCGATGCTGTTTGCAGGGCTGTCCGGGTCGGCTGTCGCCGATACTTCCGCGCTTGGATCCATGTTGATCCCCGCGATGGAAAAAGAAGGCTACAGCCGCCGTTTTGCGGCTGCGATCACCGCGGCCTCGTCGGTGATCGGCCCGATTATTCCGCCCTCGGGCATCATGATTATCTACGCCTATGTGATGGGTGAAAGCGTTGCTGCGCTGTTCCTGGCGGGCATCGTACCCGGCATCATGGTTGGCGTGGGACTGATGGTCATGGTCAAGTTCATGGCCGACAAATACGACTTCCCGGCTTCCCGCTCCAAGGCGACATGGGGCGAACGCGGGCAGGCCAGCCTGAAGGCATTCTTCCCGCTGCTGACGCCGGTCATTATTCTAGGGGGCATTCTGGGCGGTGTCTTCACCCCAACAGAAGCCGCCGCGGTTGCTGCCGCCTATGCCATCGTGGTCGGCATGTTCATTCTGGGTACTCTCAAGACCCGTGACCTGCCGGACGTTCTGATGCGTGCGGCGATGACCTCGGCAGTGGTGCTGCTTTTGGTAGGGGCCGCCATGGCCTTCAAGACAGTGGTATCGCTGTCCCATGCACCGGAACAGTTGGCCGAATTCATTCTGTCACTGTCTGAAAATCCGCTGGTCCTGTTGTTCCTGATCAACCTGCTGCTTTTCATAGTCGGCATGTTCCTCGATGCCGGGCCAGCGATCATCATTCTGGGGCCAATCCTCGGGCCGATCTTCACCAGTCTTGGCGTCGATCCAATTCATTTCGCGATCATCATGTCGGTGAACCTGACTGTTGGCCTGGCAACACCGCCAATGGGGCTGGTGCTGTTCGTTGCCAGTTCGGTCAGTGGCGAAAAGGTTGAATCCATCTCCAAGGCAATCCTGCCGTTCCTCGCAGTCGAGATCATCGTGATCTTCCTCATCACCTTTATTCCGGAAATTTCCATGACCATTCCGCGCCTTACCGGTTTCGCAGAATAATCCGCCGGGCTCCGGCCCATAACCGACCTAAACGAAAAGCTCAGGGAGAACCAAATGCTCAAAGGTCTAATCAAAGCGTCCATGACAGCGGCGCTTCTGGCAGGCAGCGCCATCGCTGCTTCGGCACAGGAATTCACAATCCGCGCCACGGCCAACTCGAATGAAAACGACGAAGACTATGACGGTCTGATCGTTTTCAAAAACTACGTTGAAGCGGCCTCCAACGGCGCAATCGGCGTGGAACTCTTCATCGGCACACAGCTTTGCTCGAACGGCACCGAGTGCCTTCAGGGCATCGCGGACGGCTCGATCGATGTCTACATCTCCACCTCCGGTGGTGCTGCTGGCATCTTCCCCTTCGTTCAGGTTCTGGATCTTCCTTACCTGATGGCAGATGACCGTGTGGCCGAAGCAGTTCTGGCAGGCGGCACCGACTTCATGAAAACCATGCAGTCCATGACACTGGAAGCATCCGGTGACGCGATCCGCCTGATGACCGTTGGCAACACCGGCGGCTGGCGCAACTTTGCCAACACGCAGCGCCGTGTGGCGTCGCCCGGCGACATGGAAGGCCTGAAGATCCGGACTGTTGTTGCCGATCTTCCACAGGAACTGGTCAAGGCACTGGGTGCCTCCCCGACCCCGATTCCATGGCCTGAACTGTTCACCAGCTTCCAGACTGGTGTTGTCGAAGGTTCCAAAAACGGCATCACCGACATCATGAACATGAAGTTCCCAGAAGCTGGTCTGCAGTATGTAACCCTTGATGGCCACGCGTACATGGGCGCTCTGTGGTTCATGAACAACGAAAAGTTCATGGGCATGCCAGATGACATGAAGCGCGTCGTTGTTGACGGTTTCTACCAGCTGCAGCAGGCTACCTTTGCTTCGCCAAAGCGCAAGTCGATCCAGGCCTACGAAGATTTCGTAGCCGGTGGCGGCGATCTCTATGTTCCAAGCCCTGCGGAAAAGGCAGCTTTCAAAGAAGCGGCTGCGCCTGTGTTTGACTGGTTCAAGAGCAACGTCGATGGCGGCGCAAAGATCTTTGACGCCATGAGCGCCGAAGTTTCGAAGGTCGAAGCCATGATCGAAGCGGCACGCGCTGCTGACATGCAGTAAGGCCTACTTGGCAAATCGAACAAAGACGAGGCGCGGTTCATCCGCGCCTCGTTGCATTTCCGGCATGGTCATTTGGTCATTCCGAGATACCTGATGGGTTATCAAAACCGGTTTGTGATGTATGTTTTCTCAAAGGCCGCACCAAAACAGGGATCCAGCGATGCATGTAACGGCAAGAACGGTTTCAAGAACAGCATTGGCCTTGGCGTTGTGTATCGGCACTGCGCAAACGGCTTTTTCGCAGGTCCGCACCACGCCTGATGGCAATACCATCTATCTGGGAACAGTCCGGGCCAGTAATATGCATGCGTTGTCCTACGGCGCGCGCGGCTGCATTCAAACCCTGTCCGAAGAGGCAAAGCGTGCACAAATGGCGCAGGCCGGTCAGGAGCTTGTACGTCTAGACGATCAGTCAGCGGTGCTGGCGATGCGCACCGCCGAAGCCCGCGTTCTCGATCTGGAGGCCGCACTGGCTGAGCGGCAACTAGCGGTGGATGCCGCTGTCGCGGATGATGTGCGCCGAAAGAAAGAGCTGGATTTCGTCGGGGACGAATTCAAACGCAACAGCACCCTGTTCCGCCGCGGCCTGATCAATGAGACAACACTTGAAGGCGTAGAGCGCCGGATCATGGATGCCGAATTCGCGGCTGAACGCGCGCAAGAGGCGATTGCCAGTGCTCGCTCGGCCAAGACGCGGGCAGAGATCGCATTGGAAATTGGCAAGCTTGATCTACAGGCCGCCGAAAACACGCTGCAGGATCTCTTCCTCACCACGCCGTTTGACGGCGTTCTTGTGAACTTTGACGAAAATGTCGGTGACTGTGTGCAAGAGGGCGAGCTGGCTGCCCAAATCTATGCACCGCATGAAAAAGCCGTGGATATCTTTGTCCCGATCTCAGAGCTTTCCGACGAAACGGAACGCGGGATATCTCTGGGTGCCGAGGTCACAATACTGCGCAGCAACGGTGCCACCTGTTCCGGGCTCGTAACCCGTGTCGATACCGAAGCCGATCTGGAAAGCCAGTTCGTTTCAGCAAGCATCGACATCGCACAGGAGTGTGCACCCGACCTGTTTTTGAATGAAGCCGTCGAAGTCGGAGTCGGATTAGACCGTGCTGATGCTGGCGAAGGCCTTGGGTATCCTGCCCGGGACCACGCCGCAGCCGACCAATAAAGACTGGCTCACTCCCGGATGAAAACCGGACAATAAGAACCAATGACCCAAGATAATCCAAACCGTTTCACTGATGGAAACAATGGCCACCGCGCGGCGGCTGGGCGGTGGTGTTCACAGTTGCGTGATCACGCGGCGCGATTAGACTTAGCGGAATGGATACATCCATACTCGATAGTCATTTACCAATTGGTTCGCATGCTCAATTTCATCAGGCGTCATTTTTTTGATCACTTCTTCTTGGCTGATAGCAGCGTCGGGATCGCCTCCGATTGCGCTAAGCACATACCACATATAGGCCCGCACAAGATCCGGCGACGGCATACCCAAGCCAACCTCATAGTACCAACCAACACCGGACTGAGCGCCAGGATGCCCTTTCATGGCACTGCGCAAATACCAGTCAAAGGCACGAACATGATCCTGCTCCACACCGAGGCCCAGCGCGTACATGACACCGATCAGCTCTTCGGCATCGGCATTTCCAGCGCGCGCAAGAGGCCAGAAAGCGTCTTTGGCTTCGGCAAATCGACCTTCCTCCATCAGGTCGCGCGCATCTTCCAACGCGTCCGCTTTCAAAAGCCCTGCAGGCAGCACAAGAGACACAGCCAACAAGGCAATTGGCAAAAAAGACTGGCATGTGCCGCGCATGTCTTGATCCTTTTGTTTTCCCTGCCCGGCCCCATTCAGGCCGAGACGATAAAGCCAGAAGACTTTCTGACATTTGATGCCAAACAAGCAAAGCTGGGTCAGCTTTTGTTCTATGATAAGATCCTGTCAGGCAACCGCAATATCAGTTGTGGCACCTGTCACCATCACAGTCTGCACGGAACCGATGGCGTGAGCCTTGGCATCGGTGAAGGTGGGATCGGGCTAGGCACAAAACGGGTATCCGAAGACGGAACAAACAGGATCATCAAACGCATCCCGCGCAACGCGCCCGGATTGTGGAATCTCGGCCACCGCGATGTGAAGAATGTTTTTCACGATGGTCGCATTTCCGTGTCCGATGTCTATGGAAACGGGTTCGACACCCCCGCGGAAGAATGGCTGCCGAAAGGATTGACCTCGATCATAGCTGCCCAAGCTCTTTTCCCGATGACCTCTGGCGCCGAGATGGCTGGAACACACGCGGAAAACGAAGTCGCAGGTGCCCTGAAGGACCGTATCGACAAAGGATGGCCAATCATTGCCAAACGGGTTCGAACAATCCCGGAATACGGTGCGTTGTTTGTCGACAGTTTTGAACACATCAACAAACCCGAGGACGTCACGATTGTCGAAATCGGTAACGCAATCGCAGCCTTTATCGGCTCTGAGTGGCAAAGCTACGACAGCCCCTATGACGAATGGCTGACCAAGGGCACTCCGCTGCCAGAGGCTGCCGATCGTGGGCGGAAGCTGTTCTTTGGAAAGGCGAATTGCGCACAATGTCACAATGGGCCGCTTTTCACGGATCAAGGTTTCTATGCGATTGGACTCCCAGCTTTCGGCCCGGGACGTACCAGAAAGTTCGACCCCATCCCCCGTGATGTCGGACGGATGGGCGCAACGGACCAGCTCGAAGATGCATATCGGTTCAGCACGCCAACGCTTCGTAACGTGGCATTGACCGGCCCCTACGGACACAACGGCGCCTACAGTGATCTGAGCGATATGATCCGGCACATGGCCGATCCAGTCACTGCCCGCGAGCAATGGACACGAAACAAGCCAACGCTGCCCAATGTCCCGTGGCTGCAAAAGGCTGATTTCATCATTCAGGAAGACCGTTTGGAGATGGCCAGGCAGGCACGCGTATTGGATGTGGTCCCCGTGGCCTTGTCCGACGCAGAAGTCGCTGACATTGAGGCCTTTTTACATGCGCTGACAGGCAAGACAGCAGCAACGCGCCCCATGGGCAGGCCGGACAAGGTTCCGAGCGGTCTGCAAGTCGACTAATCCATAAAGGTGGCCTTATGAGGCCATCTTTAGCAAATTTCGAATGATCGGGCGTTTCTTGGGCTTGTCTTGCAAGCTCTTGAGCATATCCGAAAGTTCCTGTTCATCGACCCGCTTGGCCGCGCCTTTTGGTGAAAACCATTTGCGCTTTCGCTGCTTGCGCTCTTTCCAATCCCTCTTCAGCTTTTCAACGATCATCGGAAAAACGCGTACTTCGCAGGGAATGATGCGGCCATCATCGAGCGTCTTGGGGTATCGGTATGTACCGATGCATTCCTTGGAAATGTAACCCTTGGCGCCCGCCTCTTCGAGCGCCTCGATCTCGGCGGCGCGCCACGGTTTCTTGCCGTCCATTTCCCAGCCTTTGGGCATGACCCAACGGCCCGATCCCCGGGACGTCACCATCAGGATTTTCAGCTTGCCATCTTCATCCCAGCGCATAGGCAGCGCTGCTATCTGCTCACCAACTTTGGGCATATTTGATACCTTCTTTGCCTTGATAATGGCATCAATGCTTTAAAACTTAAAGGTATCTGGGAAAAATCCCTTTTATCCTGTTTCTTTTTTAGACTCTTTTCGACAACCTTCGGGACCGAAAAGTCGATTAAACCCTCTGAAGTTATTCAGGCGGCGACGATTGTCCCAGCGCTGCCCAGCTGACGGTACACGTGGTTCGCGATGGCCGTGTCCTGTGCGCCGGTGCCTGTCAAATCGCAGATAGTGATCGCCTCTTCTGTTTCCCGGCCCGGATGGCGGCCCGTGATGATGTCGCCCAGTTCCGGAGGCTGAACATCCAGCATTTCACCAGCCGCACGCGCAGCGGAAAGTTCGCCAGCGATTTCGCATTGGCTGACGCGGTCACAGACATAAAGATCCGCCGACGCGAGCGCATCAGCGGCGATTTCGTTTTTTCCAGTCTGGTCAGATCCTACGGCGGTAATATGCAAGCCCGGATGCAGCCAAGCTGATTTGACAAGGGGCGTTTTGCTGGGGGTCGTGGTAACAACCAATTGCGATTCACGCACCACGTCACCGGCACTGGTCATGACTTCGACCTCGACGTCCAGATCACGGCCCAGATCCGCCGCGCAGGCGGCGGCTTTGGCAGTGTCACGGCCATGTACCAAAAGCCGTTTGTATGGCCTGACCAGATGCGCAGCGCGCATCTGCAACCTAGCCTGAACACCGGTTCCAATGACACCAGCGGTCTCGACCTCTTCGATCGCCATATGGCGTGCAGCCACGGCGCCGGCTGCCGCTGTCCGCAAGTCGGTCAGATACCCGTTGTCCAGAAAAACCGCTTCCACCAAACCTGTTTTGGCCGAGAACAGGATCATCAGGCCATTCAAACTTGGCAAGCCGAGCTTTGGATTGTCGAAAAAGCCCGGAGAAACCTTGATCGCAAAACTGTCAAACCCCGGCAGGTAGGCGGTTTTGACATCAACCTCGCCATTGGCGTCCGGAATATCCATAGACAGGATTGGGGGCATGACCACATCGCCCGTGGCCAGTGTTGCAAATGCCTTTTCGATAACATCCACAGTTTCAATGTTCAGCCCTGCCACGCGCCGCAGATCAGATTCAGTCACGATTTGAATATCATTGGGCATGATCACGCTTTCTTACTCGCACCGGGGGTCAGAAAATACATTTTCTGATCCAACACATTACAGTCACGGTCGGCAGTGTGCGTTTCCGCCAAAGTGGTTGGCTGAAACATTAGTTTTCCTTCCCCGAAGCACAGAAAGACGCCTGTTGGCGCGCTCGTCGTGCGAATTTGCGCACTATAGCGCCAACTTCGCGCAAAACCCAAGGAACCACTCTGTATGCAATGCCGAAACAGCGAAACGGTATTGCCCGAACGCGCTTATTGTTCGGATAGTTTCGCGGGTTCGCTGTAGCCAAAAGCCTCGGCTTCGCGTTGGAACAGCTGTCCGACGATATCTGCCAGCTCAGCAGTGTAGACGGCAGCGTTCTTTTGTTGTCCGGACGCATCTGTCTTGCGCTTCTTGGCCCGGGGCAACCATCCGTCCCATGCCACTCCAAGGTCAGACAGAACAGCATTTAACTGGACTTGCATGTCTTCAAAGCGGATCACATCGTCCACCGCAAATTGATCATCAATGGTGTAAAGAGGCCAGTTATCAGGTTCGCCGGGCACAATCCCACCCAGCCGATCCCCATCGCGGATGGCTTTGACGAACTGCTCGAAACTGGGCGGCTGATCTGTATCACGTGTTCGCCAGTGGTAGTCTGAAATGACTTTGTCCCAAGGGTTTCGGACAACACAGAATTTTCGATATTCCCGCCATTCGGTGGGAAAGGCATCGGCAATCGCGGATGCACGCGCGTGATAGGGATAGTCCCCCAGAATATCCTTGTACCGCCGATGGATCAGCTTGCGGGCCCGTTCTGCCCGGCGTTCAGACCCCAGCATGCCCGACAAATGCAACCGATCTTCGATCCGTTTTGCGCCAGCCCGGTCATGCAGTTGCAATGCTTCGCGCATGACCCGACGTGTATAGGCTATCCCGGCTTGGTGCGTTTCCTTCAGGCCGCTCAATTGCAGGTCGTCCGGTCCCAAATCCCGGGCCAACGACACACTGATCGAGCTGCCCGCGGTCTTGCGACAATGAAGAAAGATATACCGATGCTTGTGGCTGAGGATCACGTGCCCGACCCTCTGGTCAACGACGCAATGGCATGCTGCATCAGTTGTTCAGTCAGCGCATGCATCCCCGGACCGGGAGACATATGGTTGATATTCAGGAACAAATCGGCGCCCAGACGCAATTGCTCAGGGCGAACAACACGAACATCTGCCTCAGCTTCGCAACGCGCCAATGCGTCTTCCAGCAACCCACCCCCGACATGACCCTCAGCGAGCGGATGCACCCATCCCAATACAGGCGAACCCAGAGCGCATAGCGTTTGGGTTGCAGCAATCCAATGATCGACGGCTTTGGCATCAAACGCTGTTTCACCGCGATAAACAGAGGCGATTTCGTGATCTCTTTCACGCTCCCACAGCGGCTTTTTCTTTTTGGTCGGCGCGCCTTGGCGCGCCGCAAGCGTACCATGCAAACCAGAATCCCAGTCTAGTTCGGTTCCGCCCGATTTGGGCCGGTGCAATGTACCCGGTGCCGCATGAAATACGGCCTCGTCCAGCTCCACATCGCCCTTTGGCGGCACAACCGAAAGCAAGACAGGATCAAATTCGTGCAGGATCGCCCCAATATTCGCATTGCCCGCGAGGCCCGCGATGTGTTCGGCCATTCTGGCCAACCCGGCAGACGTCAGCGCCGGCAGACCAACATTTAACACGCGCACCGGCAATCCGGCCGTTTTCGCGACGCCTTCACCAAAAGCACTGTGAACGCCGCGCATCGTTCCGGATGAACCGAACGCCAATATAGTCTGAGGCTCAGATTTCGAGAACACGCTTGGCGCCGCAGCCAGAAAGGCGATGGCCCGGTTCGCTCGGACCATCCGCTCCTCGGGAATGGCTGCCAAGGCCGCATTTGCGTCGACGCCGCGCTCCAGATTGTCCACCAATTCGTCGAAACGCAGATTGGCGAGCAGGGCAACGCGGGTTTCGTCGAGCGCAACGCCAAAGTCTTCGGAAATCACAATGGTCAGATTGACAAAGTCGAGGCTGTCCAATCCAGCCATCAGCAGATTATCAGCCGTGCGGACTTCGTCCTCGGACAGAGTCGGTTTGATCTGCAGGATCGCCGCCATAACCTTGGAATCGAAACCATCACCCACCGGGGCCTCTCTGGCGTCGATCTGCGCGGCGATGGCTTTGGCTATGGCCTGCCGATCCACCTTCCCGCTCGCATTGGTTGGGAACGCGGCCAAACCAAAAAGCGTTGATGGGATCATGTAGTCAGGCAGCTGTTCCTGAATAGCGTTTCGATCCAATCGCGGATTGGACTGATCCGTCTGAACCGCCGCCACAACATGGGTTGCTGTCACTTCACCGGGTGGCCAGGTCAGGGCGACAACCTCGGCCCCGTTCATTTGACCTCGCAGCACGGTTTCAATTTCGCCCAACTCCACCCGGTAGCCGCGGATCTTTGCCTGAAAATCCCTGCGCCCGTGAAAATGCAAAACATCGCCATTGCGTGAAGCAAGATCGCCGGTGTCGTAGAACCGTTCTGAGCGCCCCGGCAGTGTCACAAAGGCCGCCGCAGTTTTTTCAGGATCATTGAGATAGCCAGCGGCGACCTGAGGACCGCCAAGGTACAAGGCCCCTATTTCGCCATCTGGTTTTTCCGTTCCGTCTTCACCGATGACCAAAGCGGTCATGTTCCGAAACGGCATTCCGATTGGAACCACGCCATCCCCCGCGTCCCTTGCTATATCGTGACGCAGGCACGCAATGGTGGCCTCGGTCGGCCCGTACCAGTTCTCTGCACGGGCCTTCGGGGCGGCCAACATCCAATCCCTTGCCACGTCGCTTGGCAGGGCTTCTCCACAGAACAATGCGCATCGCAGGCTGGCAAACGCGCCGGGCTGCAAAGCGCCAGTCCGACGTGCGGTGGCAGCCAATGTCGGTACCGAAAACCACTGCGTGATCTGCTCACGCTCAAGATAAGCGCCCGGCGCCGCCAAATCTTCGGCGGACGGGACACAGAGGGCAGCGCCGCTCGACCACGCAACAAACAGATCATGCACAGACAAATCAAACGTTAGATCAAAGGTTTGGGAGAACCGATCCTGCGGTTTTGGTTGCAGGATGCGCAACGCGTTATCCAAATAGGCCCCAAGGTTTGACTGGCTGATTGCAACCCCCTTGGGAATACCCGTCGACCCAGAGGTAAAGAGGATGTAGGCGTCGTCCTGTTGCCTTGCCCGTGCAGGCATCCATCCGTCAGGCACGTCGCTTTGTGGGGCATCTGGCAGGTAGAGTGGCGCGACACTGGTCCCTTCGACCAAACGTTCGATCGCATCAGAAAACCGATCTGCCCCCAGAATGCAAACAGCGCCCGACCGAGCAAGGATGTCGCGATTGCGAGCATCCGGGAACCGGCAGTTGATTGGCACATACGTGCCCCCGGCCAAAATCGTTGCCAGTATCCCGATGTAAGAAGACGCATGCCGAGCAGCGTAGACCGCCACGACGGGTTTCGGCCCTGGCAGTCGTGCAGCCAGAGCTGCCGCAGCGCCAAACAACCTGTCGTAAGTCCACGTCTCGCCAGCGATGCTCAGGGCTAGGCCGTCGGGGTTTTGGCTGGCAGCGGTCGTCAGGCGCGTCGCAAGGTCCGGCACCTGCTGGCCCGGCTCAAGCTGCGCAGTTGATCGCCCCGCATAAGACAATGCGATGGGCGCGGCCTGTTTATCCAAAGCAGCATGATGCTTGCTGTTCGCGACGGTGAAAAACGGTGTCCACGCTTTGTTGGCGCGTCGTTCAAACGGTTCGGTCAGCGATGGCCAAACCAATGAGAACCGGCTTGTCTCCTTGGCAAAGTCACGGCGATATCCCAGCCGGTCCATCAAGGGGCCCAACATCGCTTCGACTGCACGGATTTGGCGGCGCGTCAGACTCTTGCGGTACTTGTTAAAGTTTCCGGACATGACCGGTTTGGCCAGGTTCTTCCATGCATCCTTTCGGGCAGAAAAATCCTGAACGTTGTCCCTCTGGTGAAATTCCAGCATCTCAGGTGCAAAGGGCAGCCCCGCAAAAGCGCACAGATCGCGCAGAACACCCTCAGGGTCCGCGACGAGATCTTCGTAACGTTGGAAAAACACCCGGTCCGGCCCAAAATGACCCAGCATCCGAAGCCCGAACCGCTGGTCAGCTGACCAAATCTGCATTGCATTTCTGAACGATCCGAACTTGTTCCCGAACCGGCCCGACTTCAGCGCGACTGCCGAGGCCAGATAGTCCCGCGGATCGCGGGTTTGAAAAACGAAGCGCGCATCCGGAAAGGCATCGATGATCTGGCCAGCCGCTTCGTGCAGTTCGTTTTCTTTGACCATAACCAGCGTTGCGCCGGTTTGTTCTGCAATCCCGTCATAGAGCGCACGCATCATGTTGCGCGGCGTGAACGGTTCGACCTGTTCGACCCCGTTGGCAATTTCGTCTGCCTGATCTGCCGGGAACTGTTTGTGCAGGCTCGTCCGAACCAGATCCAGCATCCGGTTGGCGACAGCACTGTCGCGCTGCCCAAAATCCATCGCATCCGCGCGGGCAATCACGTCGCGGATCAGGTGCAATGGTTGCGGCGCGGCAATCTGCGGATGCGCATCCATCATGGCCCGGATCAAATTTGATCCAGAACGCTCGGAACAGATCAGGAAAAGAACAGGTTTCTGTTTCATTTCAATGACTTTCTCAGGCGCGGCCAAATTTTAGAACGTAGGCCAACCCTTGTGGGAAGCTGCGCAAAAGCACACGCAGATGTAATGGCCAGTATTTCATACGCCGCCACTCTGTCGGTGCAGCAATTGTTACCTGCTCGCGTTTTTCGGCAAGAACCGTTTCATTGGACGGCGGGAAGAGATGTTGATCCTCCCAAGTGACCTGCGCCTGAGTGTCCGTCACAAAGACACCGTCTGGCAGCGTTTCATTCACCCATTGCAGCACGGCCGCGCTATGCTCTGCCGGGGCAGCGACAAAATCTTCGTACCGAAGAACCCGGTGATGCAACGAACCGATGTCGTGCCAGCCCGTCAAACGTTTTTGCCGGTTGGTCCACGCATCAATCCGTTGATTGATTTTCCCGGGCTTTTTGCGAACCCAGCTACAGGCGACCGCCCGAGGGTCGCGCACGAGATTGAGAACAAACAAATCCACAAGGCCAGTCAGGTGCACAGCCAGCGCAAACTCCGGTGACTTTGAACTGTCCACCAAAACGGACGCCCCGGACAGTCGAAGAACGGTTGCCACAACCGATTTCAGGCGGGCCAGAAACGCGGCATGCGTGTCTGCAAGGGCGCGTAAAGCCAAGGCGTCATTCCAGTCTCGCAATACATTGGCGTCCGCCATGAACTGCCGCATTTCTTTGTCGGTCTGCCGCAGATCATCCGCTGTTGAATCGGCAAACGTCTGTTGACGCACTGCGCCCCAAAAGGCGCACCCGCAGACGCCTTGCCCGCAGGTGCAGGATGCGTCACCAGCCCAAGCCAGCCAAATATCCCGCAGCTGGCCAATGTTCATGACATTTTCACCTTGCGACAAAAGCACTGACAAAATTGTGGTGCCCGATCGCCCAGAGCCGGAAATCATCAGGCAAACAGGCGATTTGGGTGTCAGGGTTTGTGCGTCGGTCATGACGCAGGCTTATGCCTTTGATGCAGCATTTTTTGAAGAGCAAACTTATATGCGGGTTGCGCAAACCTGCTGGTTGCACATTCTTGCCGGGATGCCACAAAAGGCTGGAAACCTCATCATAAGTCGGCCATGCAAGACACACGACCAACAGATTTGAAGCTGGGCCTTATCGGCGACAAGATCGCCACCTCGAAAGCGCCCCTTTTGCACCGCTTGGCCGGACAGCATGCAGGCATCACCGTGCAATATGATCGGTTGGTGCCCCCGGATATGGATTTGTCGTTTCAAGGCGTGTTGGAGCACGCCCGCACATCCGGCTATCGCGGTGTGAATGTGACCTATCCGTACAAAGAACGCGCTGCTGCATTGGTGCATGTGCCGGACCCGGCCGTCGCACAGATGGGAGCCGTCAACACCATCGTTTTCTCTCCCTCCGGACCGGTCGGGTACAACACCGACTACAGCGGTTTTGTCCAGGCCTTTGAACACATCCGCGACATCAGAGAGCCCGGCACAGTTTGCCTGATTGGCACAGGGGGCGTTGGCAAGGCAGTAGCCTTTGCTCTGGTCACGTTAGGGGCCAACAGCATCCGCTGTGTCGATGCGGATATCGCAAAGGCAAGGCTCCTTGCCACTAGCCTCAAGGCTTTGAATAAAAGAGTAAAAGTAGAGGTTTTCGATCACGCAGAGCATGCTGCAAAGGGCGCTGACGGGCTGATCAACTGCACGCCCCTCGGCATGGAGGGTGATCCGCGCAGTCCGTTGGAACGAACCGCCATGTCAGCCGCCGACTGGGCTTTTGATGCGGTATATACACCTGTTAAAACACCGTTTTTAACCAATGCCCAAGCCGAAAACCTCAAGACAATCTCAGGATTGGAACTGTTTTTTGGCCAGGGCTTTGACGCGTGGCATTTGTTCTCTGGCCGGATGCCCGATCGTGAAAAACTGCGTGCAGACGTTTTGGTGCAAAGCCCAAGTTTCTGACCGAGACGTGCAGGCCGTATGTTGGCAAGCTCCACGTAGCGCAGCCTGAAAAACGCGCGTCCAGTGCGCCTAAAATGACCAGCGGTGAAGGCGCTATGTCTAGCGGTCCGCAACGGAACCGGACATGGCCTTTGTCAGGCCGTTGCCAAGGGCGAAAAGCGGCCCGTGAACAGGTGTAATGTCGCAATCAGAACAGTCATTTTCTGATGCCTATGGCCTTGTGTTTATTGACTTTCAGAAAAATTGAAAGGTGGCCGGAGATGACTGACGCACCCCGCACAAAAGGCCGTTCTGGTGGCCGCATGGCACGCCGCGCAATTCGCACTGCACCCAACTTTGAAATGCTTCCCGGACTGGTCGGAAAATTGCCGCTTTGCGAAGTTATGGATAGTGCCCAGATCGAACAAATTGACGACGCATCCATGCGCATTCTGGAAGACGTCGGCGTGCAGTTTCGGGACCCGATCGCACTGGCAGACTGGAAGAAAGCAGGCGCAAAGGTCGTCGACGAGCGCGTGTATCTTGACCGTGGGCTTGTGCGGTCACTGATCGCAACAATTCCGTCAGAATTCACTTATCATGCGCGCGATCCAGACAAGAGCCTGCGTCTCGGCGGACGCCATTCGGTTTTCGTTCCGATGACCGGCGCTCCATTCCTGCGGGATTTGGACGACAAACGCCGAAACCCGACGCTGGATGATCTGGCGATGTTTCACAAGCTTTCGCACATGCTGCCGGCGATGCATTCCAGCGCCCATCACATCGTGGAACCGTACGATCACCCGATCAGTCAACGGCATCTGCGGATCACCTACTCATCAATGAAGCATTCAGACAAAATGTTCATGGGCATGACCACCAGCCCAAAGAACGCCGAGGATGTCATGCAGATGTGTGCAATCCTGTTCGGCGAGGACTTTCTGGAAACGCACCCGGTCACGACCGGTAACTGCAATGGAAACAGCCCGCTGGTCTGGGACGAAACCATGCTTGGTGCATTGCGCGCCTTTTGCCGCCGCAACCAACCAGTGCTTTGCAGTCCCTTTGTTCTGGGGGGCGCCAACACGCCCGCAAATGTTCCAGCAACGGTGGCACAACTGAATGCCGAGGCCCTGTCCGCGCTCGCCTATACGCAACTTATTCGTAAAGGTTGCCCGGCGATTTACGGTCACTATCTGGCTACAGTTTCGATGAAGTCAGGCGCGCCGATGGCGGGCACGCCGGAAATCAGTCTGATGAATTTCATGATTGGTCAGATGGCCCGGCATTACGGCGTGCCTTGGCGTACCTCGAACACACTGGGCGGATCAAAAGTGCTGGACGCACAGGCGGGATACGAAAGTGCATCAACACTGTCCGCAGTGATCCACGCAGGTGCGAACTATATCTGGCATTCCGCCGGATGGAACGAGGCCGGAATGCACTGCTCTGTGGCTAAATTTGTCGTGGATGCAGAACAATGTGCGATGGCACATCGCATGGGGTCCGGTCCCAATTGGAACGGTTTCGACGATGCGATCGCCGCCGTCAGCGATGTTGGCCCCGGCGGACATTATCTGGGGCACCCGCATACGCAAGAAAACTTCCAAACTGCGTATTTCATGCCAGACCTGTTCGACAATAATTCCATCGAACAGTGGATGGCAGAAGGCGCAATCGAAACGACCGAGCGCGCGCTGACGTTTGCCCGCAAGCTGTTGGCAGAATATCAGGAACCCGTGCTTCCGGAGGACAAGAACGAAGCACTTCTGGATTTCATCGCGCGGCGGGAACGTGAAATCCCGGCCGCGGACGAATTGAACCAACACTATTGATCGCTTGAAACACATTGAGGCGAGCCAAGTCGCAACAGAGCCTATTCGGACTTGGCCCGCCACTCCTTGAACCGGATCACGGCATTCGCGCCCATGTCCCTGAAGGTTTTTGGTGGAAGTGGTTTCGGCATGACCTGCGCACCAAAATGGCGCGTGATGTCACTTTTCTGACCGCAGGCCATCTCGGCAGCGCCAATTCCAGTCAATGTGCCGCGTGCGGTACCAAGTCCGTTTTGCACACAGCCCGAAAACACGCCCATGTCGATCTCTTGCATATGGGCATTGGCGTTTGACGTCAGGCACAAATGACCAGCCCAAGTATGCTCCATTTGCATGCCTGCAAGCTGGGGGAAACGGCTATCGAACTTGCGCTGCATAGTCCGTGATGCACGGCGCATGTCTGCCGTTTTCGCCACCATGCCCGATCTCAAGACAGCGCAGGTTCGGGTGACGATCCGGTCGCCACCTTGGGCTGTATCGATCCGGCGCACAGTGGTTCCCATCGGATCCGACGGCGTTATCCCCCAGCGGGATTTCCCGCCCAGTTTTTTGCCAACACTTTCATCCAGTCGTGGTGTCATCGTCGCAAACAAGAAAAGGTGCATCAAACGCCCTTGCGCCAGCCCAAAGCTTTCGAGATGTCCGTTAACCGTCAGAATGACACGGCCAGTTGAAAGCGTCGCCTTGGGTGTTTGAACCCGCCAGCTTTGCCTCTGCTGGGTGAAACTTGTGACCGGGCTTTTTTCGTAGATCGAAACACCATCAGCCCTAAGCCCGTCCGCCATTCCCCGGATAAACCCGGCGGGTTGCAACAGAACCGTCCCCGGCGTGTAGAGCCCGGAATGATAGTAAGTGCTGCCTGTCAGCTCCTTCATTTGCGCGGCGTCCAAGATTTCATAGGCTTCGCCCAGATCCTCAAGGTGCCTGGCATAACTGAGGTTATGCGCTTCGGCCGCCGGGCCACCTGCTCCGTTGATTTTGCCGCTTGGATCGAAAAACGCCGGGTTGATGCCAAACGCCTGCACCGCCTCTTGCGCAAAGGTCTGGGCTTTTCGGTTGAGGCTAATAAGAGCCCTATCATCGCCCATCCCAGCATAGTCATCGCTGGTCAATTCATGCGGCAGATCAATCATGAAGCCGGAGTTTCGGCCAGCCGCGCCTTCAGCCAGTTGCCCCGCTTCGAGAACAGCAATCCGGCTGTTTGGAACCAGTTGCGTCAAGCGGCGGGCCGCGGCCAACCCAGCAAAACCGCCACCGACAATGACAAAGTCAACGGATTGATCTTCTTCCAAAACCGGACCCGCCGGGCGTGATGGCAAAATCGCGTCCCATGCCGCCGAACCGAGATGCCGCGGCAGCTGTCGCGCCGTATAGCGCGTCAATCGACAGCCTCGTCTTCGTCATCGGCCAGATCGACCCAGATGGTTTTCAACTGGGTGTATTGATCGTGAGCATGAATGCCGTTGTCACGGCCGCCGAACCCCGACTGTTTGTACCCCCCAAACGGTGTCGCGCTGTCCCCTTCACCATAGCTATTCACCGTCACCGTGCCTGCCCGCAGGGTGCGCGCGCCGCGAAGGGCCCGCTTTATATTGGCGGTGAAAATCGAGGCGCACAGCCCATATGGTGTGTCGTTGGCAATCTCGATTGCTTCGTCAAATCCACTGACTTCGATCACCGACAGGACAGGGCCAAAGATCTCTTCTTGGGCGAGAGTTTCGTCATTTCCAGCCAGCGCAACAATCGTCGGCGCGACGAAACCATCTTTAGCCTGACCGCCCAACAATACGGTTTTGGCCTGTTCGAGATAGCCGCAAACCTTGTCAAAGTGATTTTGGCTGATCATTGCGCCGACCCGCGTTTCCGGGTCCAACGGGTCGCCCACATTCCATTGCTCTGCATGATGCGAGATCCGCGCCAGAAGATCGGCTTTGACGGACTTATGCACGATCAGCCGCGACACGGCTGAGCAATTTTCCCCCATGTTCCAGAACGCACCATTCACGATGTGCTGGGCAACGCGATCGAGATTTTCGGCATCTTCCAAAACGATCGCCGGATTCTTCCCGCCCATTTCCAACGTGACTTCCTTTGCGTTGCTTTCGCCTGCGTAGGTCAGAAACCGTTTCCCCGTCGCAGTCGACCCTGTGAAGGAAACCGCGTCGATATCCATGTGCCGTCCAATCGGTTCACCTACTTCAGCGCCACCACCGGGAAGAATGTTCAGCACACCCCGCGGCAATCCAGCCTCCATGGCAAGTTCAGCCAACCGCAGCGCTGTAAGTGAGGTTTCCATCGCCGGTTTAACCACAACCGAACACCCCGCAGCCAAGGCCGGGCCGATCTTCCATGCCAACATCAGCAGTGGAAAGTTCCAGGGAAGAACCAGCCCAACAACGCCAATGGGTTCACGAACCACCATCGCGATATGGTCGTCAGACGCGGGCGCCGTTTGGTCATAGATTTTGTCGATCAATTCGGCATGCCACTTGAGACATTGGATCGTCTCGGGGACATCCACGGTCGCGCAGTCATAAATCGTTTTTCCGGAATCCAGGCTCTCCATCACCGCGAGCTCATCGGCATTGCGGGTGATCAGCTTGCAAAGACGGATCATGACGTCCTTGCGGTCGGATGGATGGAGCCGCGCCCAGCGCCCATCGTCAAAGGCTTCGCGGGCCTTTTGGACTGCGAAATCCACATCATCTGCACCACAGGCCGCCACCTGTGCCAGTACCGCGCCCGTTGCCGGATTGACCGTATCGAAGGTGTTGCCCGACAGCGATGGCCGGAACCCACCATCGATGAACGCACCTGTGCGGAAATCCATGTTGGCGGCAATGGCCTGATACTCGTCCTTGGTCAGCAATGTCATGATCAACCCTCCGCCACGATATCGGCAATTGTCCGTTTCAACACACGCACCACCTGTTCCAAAGCGCGTTTGTCATCTTTGTTCAGGCCGCGCAGGGGCGCGCGCATTGCGCCGGCATCAATGCCCGTCATGGTCACGCCGTGTTTAATTGTCTGGATGAACTTGCCGCCCTGCTCCAGCACCCGCATCAAAGGAAGCATAGCGCTCATGATACGGCGCCCTTTGGCAAAGTCGCCCTCTAGAACACAGGCTTCATAAAGGGCGATATGTTCCAGCGGCAAAAAGTTGGACCCGCCGCAAACCCAGAACGGCGCGCCCCAGGCAAAGAACTCAAGGGCCTGATCATCCATGCCACAGCCCAGCGCGATATGCGGGTAGTCACGGGCCAGCAAGTGTACGCGATTTATGTCGCCGGAACTTTCCTTGATACCGCAAAAATTACGACTGCGCCCGACGCGGTCCAGAAACTCTTCGCCCATCATCGTGCCCGTGCGATGAGGGTAGTTATACAGCATGACGGGCAAGCCCGCTGCCTTGTCGATCGCAAGAGCATTCAGAGCATTCTCACGGTCGGTCGGAACCGCATAGGGCGGGCTGGCGAGCAAGATCGCATCAGCGCCCATGTCACGCCCGGCCTCGGCCAGCGCGATAGAGTCGCTGGTCAGCATCGCACCGGTTCCCATTACAAAAGGCAGCCGCCCATTTGCTCTTTGGTGCGTAAAGCGCGCGACCTCGACACGCTCGGATACACTTTGTGCGTAGTTCTCTCCAGTTGATCCGCCGGAGATCAGACCATGCACACCGCTGTCGATCAAAAAATCGATCACGTCAGCCAGAGCATCCCAGTTTGGTCGTCCATCCTCGTGATACGGGGTCACGACCGGAGTGTAGATGCCTTCGAATTTGAACAATGGAGTCATGACAGCCTCAGGCGATTGACTGGGGAAGCGTGCCCAGGGGCACGTCCAGCGAAGTGGGCATTACAAACATCTCGATCTGATCCCGGGACAGTTGCCAGTGTTCATCGGCCAGTGCGCCAGCCACATGGGCATCCCCTTCTGCAATGGCCGTGATGATTGCGTCATGCTGGTCACTGGCCGCGGTCAGGTTGTCCGCCATCTGATTGTTCTGCGGCTCGTAGAACGTCATGCCAATGCGGGCATGATCAATAAGCAGGCGGCGGAAGGAGGGCAGCAGGTAAACGTTGTGCGCCATCTCACCCGTGATTTCATGAAACCGTGTGTTCGCCAAAGCGCGTTCCGCCGAGGATCCGGACCGCAGTGCCTGCTTGAACACTGTCTGTGACGTCCGAAGTTGTTCGATTTGCCTTGGCAATGCATTGTCCGCTGCAAGTCGGAGAACCGCGCCGTAGATCATCGGAGCCGCAAGAAAGAACTCTCTCAACGTGGTGTGGGACATTTCAGCAACCCGGGCGCCCCGCCCTGAACGGATTTCCAGATACCCTTCTCCCGCAAGCTCTCTGAAGACTTCGCGCAGCGGTGTCCGCGACAAGCCAAAGACATCCGTCAACGCGGTTTCGTCCAAATCTTCACCCGGAGCCAAGCGCAGCGTCAGGATCGAAGTCCTGAGATGATTGGCCAACGCAATCTTTGGAGGTTCGGAGGTTTTGGGCAAAGCGAATCTCGAAGGTATTTTTGATATACAAGGTGTATACAAAACGGATCAGCAAAATTTATCAATCACGACATCCTGCTGCCAGAGGATGTCGGTTTAAGGCTTCGATCGAAGAATGCCCCTAGAAACTCAATGCGTGGGCTGCGCAAAAACACATCTGCTCACCTACACAGTAGAAGGCGTCGCATCTTCGGTTTTTTGGGAAGTGGCGGACCGAGGAACCGCCTAATTTTATAGATAAAATCATGTTAATAAACAATTTTTCATTTATACAAAGAGCAACAAACCACACTTCATACCACAGTATGTCGATCCTCCCCCTTATTTGCACTCTACAAAAACAGTAAAGCGAGAGACCTTGTTAGCGAGTTCTTCAGGCGCAATAGCATCGTCTGCAAAGCTTAGTTTGGGGTCAACTTGATTTTGGCTCAAAAAAAGCTTGGCGATTTCCCCGCGCACCGCAAAATTGATATTCTGAGGGATGTCACCAGTCACTTCCTCCACAACGTTCGCATCCAGTTTGGAGACTACGACCCCGACCACCTCTCCGTCAGAGGCCACCAGAGGCCCGCCTGAATTTCCGCTCTGGACCGGAGCAGTGATTTGCATCCGGGTTGCATCACCTAAAAGACCTTTAAGCGACGAAACTGAACCTCTGGTCACATTCAGTCCCCCAAGGATACCAGCATATGGAAAACCTACTGCTGTAACATCAGAGTTTAGCTTAGCGGGCTCCGCAGCGAAAACAGCCGCCGCTTTTCCATTCGGCATCTGAGTCTTTAGAAGAGCCAGATCGGCATCATTCGTCCTGTCAATTAAAAAAGCGGCATTGCCATCTACCGAAATGCTTTTGCAACCATCGATGACATGGGCATTGGTCAAAACATGCCCAGCGTCAGACACAATTAGTCCGGAGCCATAGCTTGCGGCTCTCTGCCTTTTTGTTTCGGACAAAGCTGCTGAGCGCCCCAGCTCGCTCTCTTCGCGAGATTCCAGAAAAGCGAAAATATCTTGGATAACCGCCCAGAGCTTTCCGTCCTCATGCAATCCAAAGGACTGCTCTCGGCCAATAGAAATACTGGAAGTGACTGCGGAGAGTAAGTTCTTATCCTGTCGCCGCGCAGAAACCATTACCGTTGACCACAAACCATTCAAAAAATTCGAACGAGTGTAGAGTACCGTTCCGTCACGAAGGGTCGCTACAGTAACAGCAAAATTGTCTTTTCGAACGCTGTATGGGCGCTTGCTATTGCTATGCGAGTCTTGAGTGAATTGGTGAACGTTATTTGCTACTGACTGCGTTAGCACACCGATAGAAACTGCCAACGAACTGTTTACATGCCGGAAGTTCACGAAGTTTTCAGATGGAGGGTCCCTTTGCAACTCCTTAAGAGGCAACATCACGCTGATATCCGCCACCGGAAAATACCGCGAATCCCAGCCCGCTTTGTCGTATTTTTCAAAAAACTTAAACGCAAGTACGGCCATATGCCATTCTTCGGCTTGAGCACCAAATTCCTTCAATGAAAATCGGCTTATCGCCTCTCTGCTTAATTTACCCCAATCACCATCCAACAAGCCGACATAGTGCCCCTCAAACGCAAGAGCCGCTTGCAGATATCGCTTTTCGTTACGCGTAAGCTGGCTCGCTTCAAAATCTCGAAATAGATGCTCGTATTCTTGGGCTTGAGCCAGAGAAGGAAACTGAAGGGCGAGAGAGACGATAACGACGAACAGCTTCAACCTACTCCAAATCCAATCACTCATTACAAAGTCACTCCAAATTCTTAGCTTTATTCTCGAAGCGTCTTTCGGCCGCAGCGTAGACCCGCCCGCGCTCGCGCTATTTCATGACGTTGTTCTGCACCACCAGACCCGCATCCAATACTGAATACGTCGAACGATATCCCAGCATTTGCTTTATGATTTTGTAGAGGATCCTGGACCCATGCAAGCGAAATGCGGGCACATGGAGGGGACCCGGACGTTTCTCTACGTTAGCCTCAAATTTTTTGCACAGATGCGCGCTCAATTTGCACTATTCATTCACAGCCAGTTTATAAAACTCAAGCTAGCAGACCACTCAGATTGACGGTGGCAAAGCACGCACATCTTCGCGCACACCGGCCAGCGTATTCAGTACCACATTCTCCAACCGCGCCATCATTGCCTCACACTCTACCGCCGAGATTCGGTAAAGACTGGTCCGTCGCGGTTGAGAATAGCCAGAAACGCCACAGCGTGGAAGGACCACGCCAAGAGCCACCAGCGGCCACGCAGAGGGTATTGCGTTAGGGCCAACATGCCCCAAACGCCACCGCTAATTTCCTCAGTGGCGCGTCGGGCCGTCCTTTCGCTTGGGGAAAATCTGTGCCAGTAATTCAGGGGTCGCCGCGTCCGGATGAACAATCACCATACCCGCCCCTGAAGCCTCGCTGAGGTGGGTCACTTCGGTCTTGGCTGTAGGTGCAACCCCGTTGATTGCTGCCAGCCACTCGTTCGCACGCATGGCAACGCTCAAGTTTTTCCGCTGGTTTGCCAAGTCAACGATGTTATGGATGGCACGTTGCCCTGCGTTTTCTCGAAACAGGCGGACAAGGGTTTTGGCCAGCGTTTTCCCATGTTTTGAACGGCGAGAGCGCGAAAAGTTCTCCTCTGTAACTCCAGCAGCCTTTGCTGCTTCGCGCGCAAAGCGTGCCTCACCTGTTGCCATCAAGCAGAGGGCGGCAATTGTTGCACCGGACATGCGGGAACCGCGCGGTTTGTGTTCTTGGGCGGCCTCAAACAATGCAAAAGCTGCAGGGAACGTGTCAGGATTAAGCGGGCAATGGGCTAAGTGTGTCATGACGAAACAATCACTTGATGAAGTAGTTTGTCAAAAGCACCGACAGTGCATTCCTACCGTTTATGACGCGCCCCCAACGTTGCGCTACGGTTTTTCTCAGGAGACACTCGTCATGAGCGCGCGCGGTTGACATAGTTTTCAGTAGCAGTGAACTAAAACCGCGACATGCCGGGCAGCGCCCAAAACAAGCATTCGGCGGTATCCTGGCTGCCCCAGAAAAATTCGCCACCGAGGCTTTCCAGTGTCTGCGCTGCCTGCTCTTTGAAAAGCGCCTCCACCTCTTCGGCTTCTGCCTTGTTAGGGAAAGGCTGGGACGTCATCATTGGTCCCCACTTTCCGACTGCAGCCGGCGGCAAGCCAGCGTTGAGCTCGGAAAGGCGGCGGTTGGGGTCATTCGTCACGCCGACTTTCAACGCGACCGATTTGTCTGAGAATGATTTCTTGCGTCCAAGCAGAGCATTGCTGTCGCCTTGGAATATCGACAAATAGACAAAAGTCTCGCCATTTTCAAAGGTTGATGTCCTCTCCCCAAAACTGCCCGGGAATGCGCGTGACGGTTTGAAGACATCTGCGAAGGGCAGAACAATCGCGCGCTCTTCCGAGACCGGCGGCTCCCCAAAAACGTTCACCTCACGCACGCGGATCTTCAGGGCCTGTCCGATTTCATCAGCATCCAAGGCTGCACCGTGAACCGCCAGCGCTTGACCTGCCTCAGCGCGGTAGGAATTGAATGCGATCCGGCTGATCATCATCTTTTCCTCGGCCCGCCACGCGCGGCGGACGGGCATCGCATAGCTCCATTTGTCGTCCCAACCGGCCTGCCGCTTGCGAGCCATCCCAAGGTCGGAGGCTTTGTCGACGTCGCGGATCGGGGTAGCGTCAATCTGGACGAAACCAAGCACATAGGAGCGCAAAGCGGCCTCGGTCTCGGCACTGGACGCGCCGTAGATCATCAACAGATCACCGTCGTTCAACTGTTCAAGCTTGCGATCGCGCGCGGACTCCTGCGTCCAACCCACATAGCCGTCTTCTTCGGGCGAAAACCCGTAGAAAGAGCGCAGCCAAATCTGGGTCCCTTTGGGCAATTCAGACATTCGTGCTTCCTTCCGCATTTTGTTCAAAACGGCGTCAAACAACAGCCTCGCGTTTCCTTGGCAACCAAGCTTCTTTGGCTAAAATTGCATCAAGTTTGCTGAGGCGACCGAGCGAAAAAGGCCGCTGACCATTCCTCTGCATCTCGCCCGCCGCCTCCCAGACCTCAGCACTCGGGCCATTGTACACCGTACGGATCGGACCGCCTTTGGGTCTGTGCAGCACGATCAGGTGTTCTGGTTCATGGCGTATGGCCACTCCCTTGCCTTGGGTCAGCTTGATTTCGACACTCCTGCCATCGGCCGCGGTTGCCTCATGACCAAGGGTTGAGGCGGGATTGAGGATCAGATCGAACATATGGGCCGCAACCACTTCGCCGATGCTGCCGACCAAATGACCATCGAGAGTGAACTTGCGACCGGGGAAAATCCGTTTAAGCCCATCCGACGAGGTGTAAAGATCGTCGAGATGCTGCGTAGCTTTGGCCCAGTCCACATTCTCGCTCATTAGGTGGCCTCGTTAGGCGCAGAAGTCGGGCTTATAGTGCTCCGGTCAAACGGAATGCCGTGCCCACTTACTTTCTCCAATGATTGGTGTTTTTCAGGGATTGGTGAGTCCAAAATCATTGTTCTTCCCCGTCTATGTCCCGGACCACATTCAGCAACCGCCTAAACTCGCCATCATCAGATGCTTGTTTCCAGAAGTTGATGAAACGGCAAACGATTTGCAGGTTGTCGCGTTCATAGTGTCCGTTGCTATCGATCCTATCGAGAGAGGGCAGCATGTTCTCGTCGGAGTGAGCCCCCCGAAATTGCAGCGGCAAACCCGTGATGGCGCAACGGTCACCTTGGATTTCCAACAATTCAGGCAGCAGGTCGTCCAGCTCTGCGTCGGTCATGCGGAGTTCTTTGTTTTTGACTTTTGTCGGGACCACCTGGCCATTCGAATTGAAGACCGTCTTACCGACCGAATATTTCATCTCCGCAATCGATTTATGCCGAGCCCCGAGGTATCGTTCAGTAGCTGTGGCGCCGTCCGACAGTTCGCCCTTCGCTTCCATCTTCAATAGGGTTGAGAACACCCACAGCAGGGAATGCGCGTCGATCAGCCGAACATGTTCCAATCCGGCTGCTTGCTCTATCGGCCTGCGAAGATCATTCAACAGAGCGTTGAACTCCGAATAGTTGGACCAAGTGCAGTTTCTCAGAGTGCGGAATTCAAACCCGGTCTCGGCAAAGACGCGGTCGAACCCGGTGGGCTGGATCGGCATGAACCGGTCCATATCCTTGAGAAAGAACAGGTAAGCCATCAACGGGTATTTTGCCCCGGTGGACTCGCTCAGCTCTTCGAATACATCACCGTCGGGCCTGTCGCCTTTGTAGAGCTCAAACAGCAGCCTTTCGAGCGACGCGAGGCCCGTTCCAGTTGTGGCAGCTTCGATCAGGGCGCGGTGGTCGCGGTTCGCATGGCCGAAGCGGTTCTGCCAGAACACCATATTGTTGGTGAGGTCGCCGTGGGTTGCTTGGATCTCGATGGCGTCGATGACCTTGGCGATTATTTCGCCGGAACCGATCTGGTCTTGCGTCCAGCTGTCTGCTTGCAAACGCGTTAGCGCGACATCGCGAACCTTTGGCTTGTAGCTCTCCCACGCAGCGATAAGCCCCTCGTCGAAACGGGTGAAGGGCCGGTCGTAGCGCGTGATGAGGTCCTGAAAGCGGGCATAGGCGGCCGGGAAGTCGATGCTGTCCAAGAGGTTTGATTGCCCGGTCGTCATTCCGCGGCCTCGGGGATGGGGGTGGCGGGGGTGAGGGCTTCGTGGAGCAGCGCGTTGAGCAGGCGGGTGCGGGTGGTGTCGGCTGTGGTCAGGGCGGCCTCCAACCTGCTGCAGAGGGCCATGAGGGCGTCGACCTTGGCCACGATGCGGTGTTGTTCGGCGAGGGGTGGGAGAGGGATTGGATAGCCTCGCACAAGGGACATGTTCACGCGCGGTGCAGCTCCACCTGTAGTCTTTTTAGCCGCAAAATCCGCAATCCAAGGTGAGTTCAGACAAAGCTCGAGAAAGATAGGCGCAATGGAATTGTTTGTGCGAATAAGCATCAGCCGCTGCCCCATACAAAGCCTTGTGTTCGGAGGAATCCTGCATCCGACACCGAGCACGCCGCCTTCTCGAATATAGAGAATATCTTCCGCTTTCGGTTCCAGGCGCTCAATGCGGATTTGGTATGTCTCCTCGCTCACATATGTCGGCGCCGATAGGTCGAGTATGCCAGCACGCACTTGGTTTGTCTTTATGCAAAGGACTCCCTTCTCAGTCCATTTCGGCGTCGTATGCGGACAATCCACGATCCGCCCAGCAACACGCGAAAGCGGCTCTATTGTCCAATTTGATGGCAGGTCAAAGCTTTCCGCGCGTTCAGCAAAACTCCGCTGATCATAGTTTTCGGCCTCTTTATCCGGACGTAGCGAGGACTGGTTGTTCCGATCATCTGCCGAATCCTGTTCCACCAGTTTGCCGCGGACGGCGAGGTTTAGGATGGTTTGGCGGAGAGTTTTGATTTGGTCGGGGCGGGATGTGAGGGCGGATAGTGTATCGAGGGCGAAGCGGGCGTGGGTTTGGAAGGCGATTGCTGTGGGGGTGGTGCCTGTCGCCCCGCTTGCCTCGGTGACCTGATCGGGGATGTCCGTGCTGCCCACGTCCGGGGCCGTCAGACGGGCGAGGCTGGCGGCGGTGAGCTTGTCCCGCACCTCCTCCCGCGCCGCCCGCGCCGCCTCCAACCGATCACACAGGCCCATAAGCTCATCGACCTTCGATTGCGCGCGCGCCGTCAAAAGCGGGACAGGAACCTCAGCTATGCGACCGATTGTGAGCGTGACATTTGCTGTGCCTGTCATTCGCGAAACGAGCAGTTCCTCTTTGAAGGCCGAGAGGTATTCGAACAGAAAGCGCGCTGAGGTCAGCGTTGGATCGTGCGGCAGAACCGCCACAAGAATTGTGCCAAGAGCAAACTGACCGTCCTGGTAGTGAAGCCTATTGATACTTGCGTTCCCGTGACCGGTGGACGAGACCAATGGAATGATCGCCGCGGCAGCATCAAAGTCGTAGTGATCACAGGTTTCCCGAGCCGCCGCCGTAACAACCAGTGGGTAATCGCCAGGCTTTGCTTGTTTGATCCCGGTTTTGCCCTTCTCGATTTTCGCTACTTCCCCCAAAGGAACAAAGCGTTCTGGATCGCCAAAAGCATCCGGCAAGTGCTCCTTCAGAACCGCCAATGACGTCTTCTTTTTTGGAAGTTTTCCCTGACCACGTAGTGTCGCCTTGGTCTCTTCGAGATGATGGAACAGACTTTCAATTGATTGGTCGTCGTCACCGTCGAAGACACCACCGATTGCGAATGCGACCGCGAGTTTTCTCAAGCCGGAGATGTGATCTGGTGCGTCTCCAATCGCTCGAAACAGCCCTTCCGCGTTCATCGAAGGAGCGCCTCTTCCAGAATGGATTTCAACTCTGCCCGCAGGTCCGCCACGTCACGCTCTGCCGCGGTCAGCTTTTCCAAAAGCTCCTCGGGTTTGCCGAGGTCTTCCTCCACCACATGGGGGTTCTTGATGTCGAGGTTGAAGCCGCGTTCGCGCACGGTGTCGATGGACACTTTCCACGCGCGGTCGCTTTCCTCGCGCCCCGCCCGCTCTGGCCCGCCCCACCATGCGGCGCAGTCCGACAGATGCTCCAGCCTTATGGGCTTGGTCATGGAATAGGCCTTTTGCGTCTCGGGCACGCGGTGTTCCCAGTACCAGATGTCCTTGGTGGGCGTGCCCTTTTCAAAGAACAGCAGGTTGGTGCCGATAGAGGCGTAGGGTTTGAAGACCGAGTTCGGGAGGCGGACGATGGTGTGCAGGTTGCACTCTTTCAGCAGGTGTTCCTTGAGCCGTGTCTTGATGCCTTCGCCAAAGAGCGATCCGTCCGGCAGGACGACAGCGGCGCGACCCTTTGGTTTGAGCAAGCGGATGATCAGGGCGAGGAAGAGGTCAGCGGTTTCGCGGGTCTTGAACTGGGGAAAGTTGTTTTCGATCCCGTCCTCTTCCTTACCGCCGAAGGGCGGGTTGGTGAGGATGACGTCCACCCGTTCATCCTTGGTCCAGCTGATCAGCGGGCGGGCGAGGGTGTTGTCATGCTTGACCCATGCTGGTTCCTCGATGTTGTGGAGCAGCATGTTGGTGGTGCAGAGCATGTGGGGGAGCGGCTTTTTCTCCACCGCATGCAGGTTGCCCTGCATGGTCGCCTCATCCTCGGGGCGTTTGACATATTGCTCGCGCATGTGGCGCATGGCGCAGGTCAGAAAGCCGCCGGTGCCGCAGGCGGGGTCCATGAGGCTTTCGGTCGGTTTGGGGTCAATCTGCTGGACCATGAAGGCGGTGACTGCGCGGGGCGTGTAATATTCGCCCGCGTTGCCCGCGTTTTGCAGATCATTCAGGAGTTGTTCGTAGAGGTCGCCGAAATGCTGGCGTTCGGTGAGGGAGTTGAAATCGACCTCGGAGATCTTGTTGATCACCTGCCGCATGAGTTGGCCGGATTTCATGTAGTTGTAGGCGTCTTCAAAGACGGACCGCACGACGCGGGCGCGGGCATTGGTTCGGGGCAGCTCCTTTAGGGTTGGGAAGAGCTGATCGTTGATGAAATCGAGCAGGTCGTCGCCGGTAATGCCCTCCGGGTCCGCGGCCCAGTTGCGCCATTGAAGGTGCTCCGGGATCGGGGAGGCATAGTCGTCGCGGGTGAATTCGAGCGCCTCATCCTGGTCATCGATGATCTTGAGGAAGAACATCCAGACAAGCTGCGACAGGCGCTGTGCGTCACCGTCGACGCCGACGTCTTTGCGCATGACGTCCTGGATGGATTTCACGAGGGTGCGGGTGCTCATTTTCGTCAGGCGCTTTCGTCGTAGAGGGCGTTTTGCAAGTCACGGACGGCCTGCAGATAATCCTGCTTTTTGCCGAAGGCGCGCATGAGTTCAACCTGTGTGCCCATTTGCGAGAAGGGGTTGATCTGCAGGATGTTTGTATCGTCGAAGTTGAGGACACCATCGTCGGCATATTTGTCGAGTAGCGCTTCGAGAACAGCGCGGGCCTGTTCGCCGTAGCGATTGAAGACGTCGCGTTTTTTGACGTTGTTGGCACGTTCCTGGCGGGTGAGTGGCTTTGCGCCGAACGCCACGTGGCAGACGAGGTCGAAGGGATCCCAATCCTTGCCCAGTTCCTGCCCGATGAGATCGAGGTCGAGGCCCTCTTCGCGAAGCTCATCCACAATGGCTTGCTTGCGATCTTCGTCGGACCATCGACGCAGGAAATCGTCCAGTGTTGCAAAGCGCCTTGTGAGGTGTTTGCTGGTGAAGTCTTTGAGGCTTTCGGTCACCAGCTTGCCGTCGGCATCGAGGTATTCGACCCGCTCTTTGACGATCGTCGCCCCAATGCCATCGACGTAGATCTTGGGCTGCGGGCCAGTTCCACTGGGTGGGGTAAGGCCGGCTGGCTCTTCGATGCCGGGCTCTGGACCGCCACCGACGATGGTCGTTTCCTCGCCGTCATCTTCGGTAACTGTCGGCGTCGGATCATCTGGCGGCGTCATTGGGTCGTCTGGGCCCGGCTGATAAATCTGCACGGGATCACCATCGAAGTCGGGGTCGGCGAAATGGCTGGTGGCTCCTCTAAAGTCCATCAAGGTGAAGTAATACTTTCCAGTGTCTTCATGGACACGAGTGCCACGACCGCAGATTTGCTTGAACTCGGTCATGGAGCCAATTTCGCGGTCTAGTACGATCAGGCGACAGGTTTGTGCGTCCACGCCGGTACTGAGAAGCCGAGATGTCGTGATTATGACCGGATAGGGGGCCTCTGGGTCGATAAAGTTTGCGAGTTCGTCCAGCCCTTCTTTGTCGTTGCCGGTAATCCGCATGACATATCGGGAATCTTTGGCAACTTCGTCGGCGTTTTCGTTTATCAATGCTTGGCGCATGCGGCCGGCATGTTCCTGGTCGACACAGAAGACGATAGTCTTCTGCATGCGGTCTCCACTTTCTTTGAGAAACTGCGTGACCCGCTGCGCCACAAGTTTGGTACGGTCATCGATCACCAGTGTTCGATCGAAATCTTTTGTATTGTAGAGCCTGTCTTCTACCTCATTGCCATCGCGGTCAGTTTGGCCGCGTTCGGGCCTGTAGCCTTCGATGTCTCGATCTATGTGGCACTTTATGACCTTGTAAGGGGCCAAAAATCCATCATCGATGCCTTCTTTGAGAGTGTAGGAATAGATCGGGTCACCAAAGTAATGGATATTCGAGGCGTACTCCGTTTCTTTTGGAGTCGCCGTCAGACCAATTTGGGTCGCACTCGAAAAATGCTCAAGAATTTCGCGCCAGGCTGAATCCTCCGCGGCGCTTCCACGATGGCATTCATCAACGATGATCAGGTCAAAAAAATCGGGGCTCAGTTCCCTGAAGATCTTCTGGTGATCTTTGGGGCCTGTAAGCGCCTGGTATAGGCCCAGATAGATTTCGTACGCTGTGTTGATGCGGCGCTTGGAGTCCATGGCGAGCGTCAGATCTTCTTTTGTGCCATCTGCCCGCTCAATCGTCTTCGCATTCGTCGACAGCTTGGCCATCGACCCGATGAAGGGGCGGAAGTCATTCACCATTGTTTGGTCGACCAGAACATTCCGGTCTGCCAGAAACAGCACGCGCTTCTTTGTCTTGGACTTCCAAAGGCGCCAGATGATTTGGAACGCTGTGAAGGTTTTGCCGGTACCGGTTGCCATAACCAAGAGCAAGCGATCTTGCCCCTTGGAAATGGCCTCAATCGAAGCGTTGACCGCGTTCATCTGATAGTAGCGCGGTGTTTTTCCATCATCATAGTATTCGTGAAGGGCCGTCTTCTGAGCTTCGGGTGTGAAACCGCGCCAAGTCTGGTATCTTCTCAGCAATTCGTCCGGAGATGGAAAGCTATCTATCGGTAGGTTAGTTTCAACATTCGGCGACTGCCCGGTCATGTCGTGAAAAACGAAGCCATCACCATTGGACGAAAATGCAAATGGTACCTGTAGCATTTTGGCGTATGTGATGGCCTGCTGAATACCATCTCCCACGGCATGCTTATTGTCTTTGGCCTCAACGACAGCAATCGGAATGTTCGGCTTTAAGAAAAGCACATAGTCAGCGCGCTTGTTCTTGCCGCGAACAACCAGCTTGCCGCGCACAATAATGCGACCTGCCGTTAGGTGCCGTTCTTCCCCGATCTGTGTTTGCAGATCCCAGCCGCTGGCTTGCAACGCGGGCGTGATAAACTTGCTTCGAATGTCTTGCTCAGAAAAAGTTTTCTTGTCCAACGTACCCACTCTCCTACCCAGTGACATTAAGGGTTACGGCGCCAAGGACAACGTTAATATAGTAATCAGAAGGTCCGCTTGGAGTGCTTGCTCACTTTCTGGCTGCGCTGAAGAAGCCTGCTACCACATTTTTTCCAAAAAAACTGACCCAGCCCCCTGAAATCAGGCCACTGAGGTGTTAGCAATCCGTCCAAGCAAAGGATGGACTATGAAACGCAGATTTAGTGACGAACAGATCATCAGCATGATCAAAGAGTACGAGG
>NZ_JAQIOY010000007.1:0-169205 GCF_028023555.1 Thalassococcus lentus | reverse complement strand
AGGACATGGTCTTCCTGCCCTTCGCATACGTCGAAGCCGCCGCAAACATCCTCACAAACCCAGCACTCGACCCTTACGGAAAAATACCAGAGTTCAAATACTCAGCCGTCAGAGTCGAAAAAGCCGGGCTGTCCAAGGGGCAGGTCGCGGCGGAGTAATTCCACCGGGTGTTTTCGTGGTGACATCTGATATGCGTGAAAAGACGGGGGTTTGTCCCCCGTCTTGCCTTTTGGTCGCGACTCCTCGCAGGATATTTGCAGCACACAAAATCCGGGAGCCAGCATGCAGTTGAACGAAGAGCGGTTTTTGCAGGACCTGCACGCGTTGCGGGCGATTGGGGCCGCGGGCGTTGGAAAAGGCGTGGTACGCCCGGCCTATTCGCCGGATGATATTGCAGCGCGTGATTGGTTGGCCGAGCGCATGCGAGAGGCCGGGCTTGAGGTTCAGTTTGATCCGGTTGGATCGCTTTTCGGGCTTGCCGATCAGCCCTCGATCCTGGTTGGATCGCATTCCGACAGCCAGCCGGAAGGGGGCTGGCTGGACGGCGCACTGGGTGTCATTGCCGGGCTGGAGATTGCTCGGGCCGCGCGTGAAAGTGGCGGGCCCGCTGTTTCGGTTGTGTCCTTTCAGGATGAGGAAGGCCGCTTTGGCGTGACAACCGGCAGCGCGGTTTGGGCCGGTGTTCTGGAAGAGAGTCAGGCGCTGGCGCTGACGGATAGCGCAGGGGTCTCGCTTGAGGATGCTCGCGCAGCTATGGGAAGTCGGTTGGGACCATGGGTTCGGCATGACCAGTTCTCCGGCTTTCTGGAAATGCACATCGAGCAAGGGCCGGTCATGGACGGGACCGGCGAAAAGATTGGTGTGGTTGAGTCGATTGTTGGCATTCGTGACCGGGTTATCACCTTCACCGGTGAACAGAACCATGCCGGAACAACACCGATGGCGCTGCGTAAGGACGCGTTTCAGGCGCTGGCCGGGTTCAACACCGAGCTGAATGCCCGGTTTGCCAATGTTGTCACGCCGCAGACCGTCTGGACCATCGGTCATGTTGATCTGCATCCGGGTGCGCATTCAATTGTTCCGGGCTGCGTCCGCTTTTCGATGCAGTGGCGGGATGCAGATGTGGACCGGTTGGCGCGGATGGAGCGGATCATCGACGAGACCGCGCAAGAGATCGCCTCGGCTATGGGGATGTTGGTTGATCTCGGGCCGGTGCTGGGGGTCGAGCCGGTGGCAATGGCACCGGCCATGCGTTCAGCGCTGGAACAATCCGCACAGCAGTATGCGCGTGGGCTGTGGCGGAGCATGCCGTCTGGCGCGCTGCACGACGCATCGAATGTAGCGGCGCTCATGCCGACGGGCATGTTGTTCGTGCCCTCGATAGGCGGGATAAGCCATGCCTTTGCCGAAGATACGGAGGAAGCCGATCTGGTGCTGGGCCTGAGGGTTCTTGCGCAAGCAGTTGAGGCGTTCAGCGCCGGTTAAGACCCCTTGCGGATGGTCCAGGTGGTTACGGCGCCATTTTCAGCTGAGGATATCAGCGTGTGACCGGCTTCGTTGCAGAAGTGAGGCACATCAATCACGGCCGCCGGATCGTCTGTGCGCATTTCCAGAATATCACCGGGGTTCAACGCAGAAAGCCGCTTGCGGGCTTTGAGAACGGGCAGGGGGCACAGAAGGCCGATGGCATCAAGATCATTGCTCATAACCGGGATTTAGGGCGCTTGTTACAAAAGGTCCACAGGGATGTGACAGCGCGCGCAGTGACGGCGGGCAAGATAGCGACTATCTGTGGAGCATGTTTGGAATCGAGATCATCGACGCGTCCTTTCTGCCAGCGATGCTGGTTGCCCTTGTGGCCGGGACCCTGTCTTTCCTGAGCCCCTGTGTGCTGCCCATTGTCCCGCCATATCTGGCGTTCATGTCGGGCATGAGCATGGGGGAAATGCAAGGCACCGCGCAGGCCCGGGCCCGGGTCATTCTGGCGGCTCTCTTCTTTGTGCTCGGGTTGTCCACGGTGTTTGTGTTTCTCGGGTTCACGGCCAGTTGGCTTGGTATGTTCTTTTTGCAAAACCAGATTCTGCTGGCGCGCATTTCCGGCGTTGTGGTGATTGTGTTCGGGTTGCATTTCCTTGGCGTGTTTCGCATCCCGTTTCTGGACCGTGAGGCGCGGATTGAAACGGGCGAAGCGGGCGGGTCAGCATTTGGGGCCTATATACTGGGGCTTGCCTTTGCCTTTGGATGGACGCCCTGCATCGGCCCGCAACTGGGGGCGATCCTGTCGCTGGCGGCGCAAGAATCCTCGGTCGCACGCGGAACAGCGCTGCTTGCGGTCTACGCCGCGGGGCTGGGCATTCCGTTCTTGCTGGCCGCGGTTTTCATCACCCGTGCCATGGGGCTGATGAACCGGATCAAAAAGCACATGAACCTGATCGAGAAGATCATGGGCTTGCTGTTGATCGCTGTCGGACTGGCCTTGGTCACAGGTGCGTTTTCAGCGCTGGCATTCTGGTTGCTTGAAACCTTTCCGGTACTGGGCGCTCTGGGCTAGCCGCGACCTGCGGCGACCCGATTTCAGTCCGGTTGGGCACAGCCGGAAGCTCAGATGGCGACGACCTGTTTGCCCCGGTTTTTGCCCTGCAACATGCCGATAAAGGCTTCGGGTGCGGCCTCAAGGCCCTGTGCGACATCTTCGAGATAGGCGATTTTCCCGGCCATGACCTTGGGCCCTATGTCAGCAAGGAATTCGTCGAACAGGTCCCAGTGATCAAAAACGATCAAGCCGGAAATCCGCAGGCGTTTGACCAGAACAGAGCGCCAAAGCATTGGCAGGCGATCGGTGCCATCACCGTCGAGCCCGCTATACCACGATATCGTACCACACAGGGGAATACGTCCGTGAACGTTCATCAGCGGCAGAACAGCTTCGAGTACCTTGCCACCAACGTTTTCCCAATAGACATCGACCCCATCGGGGGCCTGTTCGACCAAGGCCGCACGTAGCGCACGGGCGTCTGCATGGGCACGGTGGTCGATTGCTGCGTCAAATCCAAAGTGATTGGTGGCCAGCTTGGTTTTTTCGTCTCCGCCTGCAATCGCAATGGTCCGCAGTCCTGCGGCTTTGGCGATTTGCCCGACCATTGAGCCGACAGGGCCGGTCGCGGCCGCTACGGCCAGCGTTTCACCGGCTTTGAGGTCGGCATATTTGCGCAGCCCGACCCATGCGGTGAAGCCGGGCATGCCCAGAACGCCCAAAGCCAAGGATGGCTGCAACCCGTCGGGCAGTTTGCGCAGTTCGGACCCCGGCAAAACGGCGTGGCTGGCCCAGCCGGTGATGCCGGTGACCAGATCACCCTCGGCAAAGCCGTCTGCCTTGCTGGCGATAACCCGACCAACGCCCTGACCGGTCATGGTTTCGCCGATGCCCACAGAGGGGGCATAGCTTTTTACGTCGTCCATGCGCCCGCGCATGTAAGGATCCAGTGACAGATGACTGACCGCAATCAGAACCTCACCTTCGCCGGGCGAAGGGATTGGCGCGCTTTGGAGCGCAAAGTCCTCGGGAACGGGCTGTCCAGACGGGCGGCGGGCCAGGGTAATTCGTTGCATCGTGCTGGACATAGGCTCTCCTGACGTCAGATTGTGTGAAAGCGGTTGCGCTTTGGGTGCGGCCCCGGCCACTCTAGTGGCACAGACGCGAACAGCAAGGGGAGGCTGGGATGCAGGGAATGATGATGAATATGCCGCTCTCGATCATCGAGATATTGCGGTACGGCGCCGAAGCGCATCCGGCAGGTGAAATAGTTTCCGTTCGGACTGAGGGAGATTTGCACCGTCAGAGCTATCGGCAAACCTTTGCACGGGTCGGCCAGCTGGCGCATGGTCTTGCCAGCATCGGGATCGAACAAGGCGATCGGGTCGCCACGCTGGCGTGGAACGGATACCGGCACTTTGAGCTTTACTACGGCATCAGTGGCATGGGTGCGGTTTGCCACACCATCAATCCACGGCTGTCGGCTGAACAGATGCTGTACATCATCGGGCATGCCGGGGACAAAGCGCTCTTTATTGACATGACATTTGTTCCGTTGATCGAAGCCCTGGCCAACCATCTGCCGGAAGGTCTGAAACTGGTGGTGATGACAGACCGGGCCCATATGCCCGAAAGTGCGGTGGATTTGCTCTGCTACGAAGAATTGCTGGCAGGTCAGTCCGAAACTTTCGATTGGCCTGAACTGCCCGAAGATACGGCAGCTGCGTTGTGCTACACCTCGGGAACCACGGGCAATCCCAAGGGTGCGCTCTATTCGCATCGTTCGACTGTTTTGCACGCCATGTATCTGGCGATCACCATTTCGCGTTCGCTCTATGAAGGTGCGCGCGTTTTGCCGGTGGTGCCCATGTTCCACGTCAATTCCTGGGGTTTGCCCTATGCGACGCCCTTGGTGGGGGCATCGCTGATCATGCCGGGCGCGAAACTGGACGGGTCGTCCTTGTTCGACCTTATGGAAGCTGAACATGTCACGGCCAGTTGGGGGGTTCCGACCGTTTGGCTGGGCCTGCGTGCCGAGATGGAGGCGCGTTCCGCGAAACCCTCGGCGCTTGATCAAGTGGTGATCGGCGGATCGGCTGCGCCGCGTGCGATGATCGAATTCTTTGAAAACCAAGGCGTTGATGTCTGTCACGCATGGGGCATGACGGAAATGTCGCCGGTTGGCACTCATGGCCAGCTTTCGGCTCCGATGAAGGAGCTGCCGTTCGAAGAGCAAATGGCGCTGAAATCCAAGCAAGGTCGTCGCGTCTTCGGGGTCGAGCTGAAGATCGTGGGCGAAGATGGCAGCAGGCAGCCGCATGATGGCACCTCGATTGGCGAGCTGTACGTGCGCGGCAACACAATCATTTCGGGTTATTTCAACAACGAAGACGCCAGCAAGGCTGCCATGGATGCCGAAGGCTGGTTTGGAACCGGCGATGTGGCCAGCATCGATCCGGATGGCTTCCTCTATATTCAGGACCGGTCCAAGGATCTGATCAAATCGGGCGGTGAATGGATCAGTTCCATTGATCTGGAAAACATCGCGATGGCCCACCCCAAGGTGGCCAACTGTGCTGTTATCGCGATTCCGCATCCCAAATGGGACGAGCGCCCGTTGATCGTTGTCGTGCCAAAGGACGAAGATGACAAACCGGGACTCGAGGACATCCATGCGCTGATGGAACCGCATTTGGCCAAATGGCAATTCCCTGACGACATTGCCTACTCAAGCGAGTTGCCCCTGACCGCGACCGGAAAAGTTTCCAAACTGACATTGCGCGATCAATTCAGTGATTTCCGGTGGCCGGATGCTGGCTGACGAATTGCGGGGCATGGCCCCTTGTCAGACCGAGTGGATCACGCTCGATGCGGCTCAGGTCAAGGCATTTGCGGACACGACCGAAGACTGGCAGGGGGTTCATCTGGACGCCGATGCCGGGCGCCAAGCAGGGTTCGACGGAGCAATTGCGCATGGGTTTCTGACGCTTTCGATGCTGTCCTCCATGGCCTATCAGGTTTTTGACGGGCTTTCCGGCTACAAGACCTCGGTCAACTATGGATTTGACCGGGTTCGCTTTGTTGCACCTGTGACGGTGGGCAGTCGTATCCGGGGACATTTTTCCGTCGCGGGTGTCGATGAAGGCGATGGTTGGTTGAATGTTCAGTGGGATGTCTCGGTGGAAATCGAAGGCAAAGACCGTCCGGCACTTGCTGCTGCGTGGATCACACGCTTGTATTTGAACTGACAGAAAACAGGCCAGTCCCGGATTGGCAAAACATAGAACGGAGACAGGGATGGACCTTGGAGTGACCGAGCGGGTGGCACCGCTGATCGAAAAAGTGCGGCGCATGATCGAAGATGATATTGCCCCGCTCGATTCCGAGTTTCACGCCGAAGTTGGCAAACATCCAAAGGGACGTTTTCACCATACGGAGCGGCAGCTCGAAATCCTCAATGGTCTTAAGGCCAAGGCACGCGAACGGGGCTTGTGGAATTTCTGGCTGACCGGTTCGGATCGTGGATACGGGCTGAGCACCGTCGAGTATGCCTATTTGGCCGAAGAGATGGGCAAGGTGCCGATCGCTGCCGAAGTCTTCAACTGCAATGCGCCCGACACCGGCAATATGGAAGTGCTGGAACGCTATGGCGAGGACTGGATGAAAGAGCGGTGGCTGGAGCCACTTCTGAATGGGGATATTCGGTCGGCCTATGTGATGACCGAGCCGAACATTGCCTCCTCTGATGCTGCGCAGTTGGCCTTTGAGGCGCGGCGCGATGGGGATGATTTCGTTCTGAATGGTGAAAAGTGGTGGATTTCGGGCGCAGGTGATCCGCGCTGCGGTCTTTATATCCTGATGGCTTGTACCGACCCTGACGCATCCAAGCATGCCCGACACACGATGTTCGTGATGGATCCGGATACGCCGGGTATCGACGTGCTCAGACCGATGCAGGTCTTTGGACAGGATGATGCGCCGCACGGGCACATGCACATTCGGTTCACGGACGTGCGGGTTCCGGCCAAAAATGTCGTGCTGGGCGAAGGGCGCGGCTTTGAGGTGGCACAGGGGCGCCTTGGGCCCGGGCGCATTCATCACTGCATGCGCGCAATCGGGCAGGCGGAAAAAGCGCTCGAAATGATGTGCCGGCGCGGATTGGATCGCGAAGCCTTTGGGAAGAAAATCGCAGATCTTGGCGCGAATTACGACATTATTGCCAATGCCCGGATGGAGATTGAGATGGCCCGTCTGCTATGCCTCAAGGCGGCCTGGATGATGGATACCGCCGGGGTGCGCGCGGCCCAGCCATGGATTTCGAAGATCAAGGTTGTTGCGCCGCTGATGGCGGGCAAAGTGGTGGACGAAGCCATGCAGTTGCATGGGGCTGGCGGCATCAGTCAGGATTTCGATCTGGCGCATATGTGGACACATATTCGCACGTTGCGCTTTGCAGACGGACCGGACGCAGTTCATCGCCGGCAAGTGGCGCGCGCAGAGTTGCGCAAATATACCGGCAACGGCGCTTAGCGGCGGATGCCGGATTTGAGTATTTGAACAGAGAAGAAACAGGGTGCAGTATGGACCTCGATCGGGTTTCGCAGTGGATGGCGGCACATGTGCCGGATTTCGAAGGCCCGCTGCGTGCAACGAAATTTGATGTGGGCCAGTCCAATCCGACGTTTCGTCTGGACAGTCCGTCAGGGGCCTATGTGCTGCGCCGCAAACCGCCCGGTGTTTTGCTGAAATCAGCCCATGCGGTGGATCGCGAATTTCGCGTGCAACAGGCTTTGGCCGGGACCGCTGTGCCGGTGCCACAGATGCTGGCGCTGTGCGATGATGACACTGTCATTGGTTCCATGTTCTATATCATGAGCCTGGTCGAGGGCGCGAGTATCGTGGATCCGTCAATGCCGGGTGCGGCGCCGGAACGTCGCGGTGCCATTGTGTCCGATATGATCCGTGTTCTGGCAGCGATTCACGACGTTGATCTTGAGGCCTTGGGCCTTTCTGACTATGGCCCGCCCGGCAATTACTACGAACGGCAGCTGGCCCGCTGGTCCAAGCAGTACCGTGCTTCGCAGACCGAAGATTTGCCGGTCATGGAGGCTCTGATGGACTGGTTGGAGTCCAACATGCCGCCCGATGACGGCCAACGCACGCTGGTTCATGGGGACTACCGGATCGACAATCTGTTACTGGAGCCGGATGGCCATCGGGTGCTGGCTGTGCTGGATTGGGAATTGTCGACATTGGGCCATCCCTTTGCGGATCTGGCGGGTGTCATCATGCAGTGGCAATTGCCGCCCGGAGACGAAGGCCGCGGCTTGGCGGGGGTCAACCGGTCGGCGCTTGGTCTGCCTTCCGACGATGCGTTTATTGATCTTTACTGCCAAGCCCGAGGCATTGGGCGTCCATCCGGCTTTGGGTTTTTCGTGGCCTTCGCCTTCTTCCGTATGGCGGCCATTTTGCAGGGCGTGAAGAAACGCGCGCTTGATGGCAATGCGTCCAATCCGCAAAAGGCCTTGCGGCTGGGGACTTTTGTCCCCCGGTTCGCTGAACTGGGTCTGGAAGCGAGAACAGCACATGGATGAACAATTCTTCGAGGCACCCTACGCCTATGCCGAACACCTTGGCATGCAGATGCAGGACTGGCGTCAGGACTATGCCTGTTTTCATCTGCCGCTTGCGGATCACATCATGAACCGTCACGGAAATCCACATGGCGGGGCCCATGCTTCGTTGCTCGATACCGTGATGGGCTATGCGGGCTGCTGGACCGGTGATCCGGACGTCCGGCAAATGTGCCTGACCCTGACGTTGAACGTGCAATACCTGTCACGGCCGCGCGGCAAGATTTTCATTGCTGAAGGGGTTAGGACCGGTGGCGGCCGGAGCACCTTTTTTGCCGAAGGCAGCATCAAGGACGAAACCGGCGAATTGATCGCCAAAGGAACCGGAACATTTCGCTATCGGCGTTGATCCGGTTCTGCTTGCGTTTCTTTGTGCTTTAAATATCCCGGGGTCCGGGGCAGAGCCCCGGTTCGCGGGCAAATTCAGGATGCACCGCTTATGCTTTGGCGGATCGCCTGCATGTTTGCGCCATAGACCTCCGGGTTGTCGACTGATCCGCCCTTGAAGACTGCCGAGCCGGCGACCAGAACATCAGCGCCTGCCTGCACCACCAATGGCGCAGTATTTGGATCCACACCTCCATCGATTTCAATGTGCACCGGGCGATCGCCGATCATGCCCCGCAGTGCGCGCACCTTGGCTGTCATGTCGATGAATTTCTGCCCGCCGAAGCCGGGGTTGACGGTCATCACACAGATCAGATCGGTCAGATCCAGCAAGTGCGCCACAGCTTCGGCCGGGGTGCCCGGATTGAGCGCAACACCGGCTTTCATGCCTGCGCCACGAATGGCCTGCAAGGTGCGGTGGATGTGGGGGCCTGCTTCGACGTGGGCGGTCAGAACATCGGCACCGGCATCTGCATAGGCATCGATATAAGGATCCACGGGTGCGATCATCAGATGCACGTCCATCACCGTTTTGACATGGGGCCGAAAGGCCTTCACCGCCATTGGGCCAAAAGTCAGGTTCGGCACAAAGTGTCCGTCCATCACATCAACGTGGACCCAGTCAGCACCCTGATCTTCGATCGCGCGGATCTCGGCACCAAAATTGGCAAAATCGGCAGAAAGGATAGACGGGGCGATCTTGATGGAACGGTCAAAGGACATGGCAGCTCTCCTGTGGTTTCGCGCCTTGGGTTAATAGCCTGCGGCCCGGTCCACAAGATGCAAGAATGGCGCGCCGTTTTCTCCGCGGGCAATATTGTCAGCAACAACCTGTGCTGCGGTTGCGGGGCGGGTTTCTGACGCGATGTGCGGTGTTACCGTAATGCCGGGATGCGCCCAGAACGGATGGTCTTCGGGCAGTGGTTCAATCCGAAAGACATCCAGTGTCGCATGGCTGATCTGACCACTGTCCAGGGCCGCCAGAAGCGCTTCATCGTCGATCAGGGGGCCGCGGCCCGGGTTGATAACCGCGGCGCCGGTTTCAAGTTTTGCCATGGCAGCGGCATCCAGAATGTTCTGCGTATGTGGCGTGTCAGGCAGCAGCAGAACGACAATCTGTGCGCCGGTCAAAGCATCTGAAAGCCCTTCAGGTCCATTCAGGCAGCGCAGCCCCTCGACCGATTTTGCTGTACGGCTCCAGCCTGTCACGTCGAAACCGAGCTGGGCAAGCGCCTGGCCGCAGGCGATGCCCAAGGCGCCGAGGCCAAGAATCGTGACTGGCCTTTCCGGAGCAAGCGGTGGCGCATTGGGGCTCCATGCGTGGTCGGGATTCAATATGTGGCTGTCCATGCCCAGATGGTGCCGCAGCACATGACCTGTCACCCATTCGACCATGCCTTGTGTCAGGCCTTGGTCATCGACCATGCGCGCCAGCGGCGCACGCAGCGTCTGGTTGCCGGTTATGCCTTCGACGCCGGCCCAAAGGTTCAACACGGCCTTCAGCTTTGTATAGGGCGTAAAATCCTGCAGATGAGAATCGGGAGCGTAGACGATGTAGTCTACCTCTTGCGGCTCAAAGTCTGTCCCAAGGCGATAATCGAGACCACGCTCATCCAGCGCAGCACGCAAGAGCGGCTCGTAAATGTCCCAGCGGGTGTCTCGCGCGGCGAAAAGCACGGTGGTCGACATGATCGGCCTCTTGTTTTGTTCGCCTTAGCGTTAGCGCAGGCACGGTGCCGGGAAAAGCGATTTTGCCGCGACAGAGCCGCAATCAGCGGTGCCGGTGAATGTGCGCACTCTGAACCAATCCAAAGGCAACCATCAAGACCAACATGGCCGATCCGCCATAGCTGACCAGAGGCAAGGGAACCCCGACCACCGGCGCCAGCCCCATGACCATCGACATGTTCACGGCAAAAAACAAAAAGAAGGTCAGGCCGATGCCGAGGATCAGCAGAGAGGAGAACCGGTCTTTGTTCTGAATGGCCGCAAAGATGCAGAACACCAGAACCAATACGTAGAGCACGAGCAGAGAGATGCCGCCGACAAAGCCGAATTCTTCGGCCAAGGTGTTGAAGATGAAATCGGTATGCTTTTCCGGCAAAAAGTTGAGACGTGACTGCGTGCCCTGCATGAAGCCCCGTCCGGTCCAGCCGCCTGATCCCATGGCGATCTTGGCCTGAGTGATGTGATATCCGGCCCCTAGCGGATCAGAGCTGGGATCCAGAAAGGTGTCGATCCGGCGGAACTGGTAGTCTTTCAGCAATTGCCAATCCGTGCCGCGGGATTGAAACACGGCCCAGATGCCCGCCGCACCGCCTGCAATGACGGTTGCGAAATAGGCCCAGTGCACGCCAGCCAAGAACATCATCAGGCCCCCTGCGGTCAGCAACAGAATGGCCGTTCCCAGGTCAGGCTGCGATATGACAAGACCCGTTGGCAGCAGGATCAACACGATCGGCAAAAGCACCCAAAGTGGTCTGGAGGTTTTTTTCAGTGGCAACCAATCGTAGTAGGCTGCGAGCATCATCACCATGCTGATTTTCATAAGCTCTGAGGGCTGTAGCCGCATAAAGCCTAAATCGATCCAGCGCTGTGCGCCCATTCCAACCGAGCCAAAGAATTCAACGGCCAACAGCAATGCAAGTCCGACGAGATAGGCCACAAAGGCCATGTTTCGCCAAAACCAGATGGGGACCATGGCCACCAGAAACATGATGGCGAGCCCAAGCGCATAGCGTTTCATCTGCGGCTCGGCCCAAGGTGAAAAGGAGCCCCCGGCCACCGAATAGAGCATCAGAAAACCGACGCTCGCGACCGCTGTCAGCAAGACGACCAGCGGCCAGTTCAGGTGCAGGACCTTGCGCCAGCCAGTTGGGGCCGTCTTGGTATTATACTCAAGATAGCTCATGCGCGGTCATTGCCTTCGGCCTCGCGGGCGCGCTTTTCTCGGGCGAGCCGGTCGTGCAGGGCCCGGATCCGAGAGCGGTCTTTGTTGGGATAGGCATCCAGAGGTGGCAGGCCGCCATAGAGCGCCTGCAACGTCACATCGCGCGCAATCGGCGCGGCCGCTGTTGACCCACCGCCGCCGTGCTCAACCACGACTGCGACGGCAATTGTGGGGTTGTCGAAAGGCGCAAAGTTCACGAACAAAGCATGGTCCCGGCGTTCCCATGGCAGATCGTCATTCCGGGTCACGCCTCGCGCACGTTCCGCGGCTGTAATGTTTCTGACCTGACTTGTTCCGGTTTTCCCAGCCATGCGCATGGTATCTGCGATGATGCGTGACCCATAGGCAGTACCGCGACGACTGTTGCTGACGGCATACATGGCGCGCGCGATCTGCTTGAGATGGCTGTCGTTCAGACCCATGTCGCTGCCGCCACGCCACGGTGTTTCGATGCCATCGACGCTTTTGATCAGTCTGGGGGTGATGGACCGACCGGTTGCCAATCGCGCTGTCATAACCGCCAGATGCAATGGCGAGGTCAGAACAAAGCCCTGACCAATCGATGCGTTGACGGTATCACCGATCACCCAATCGCTGCCGCGTTCACGCTTCTTCCATGCCTTGTCCGGGATCAGGCCGGATGACACGGCGGACATGGGAATGTCGTAGTCCGTCCCAAGCCCAAGACGCCGGGACATCTTGGCAATGTTTTCAATCCCGACCTTCAATGCGAGGTCGTAGTAATAGACGTCGCAGCTCTCGCGCAGGCTCTGTTCCAGATTCATATGGCCGTGGCCGGCGCGTTTCCAGCAGTGGAATTTACGCCCACCGACCTCCATGTGACCGGGGCAGTAGACCGTTTCATCCGGCGCAACGAGCCCGGCATCCATCGCTGCCAGGGCCGTGACCATCTTGAAGGTTGATCCGGGTGGATAGGCGTCCTGAACCGTTTTCGATGCCAGAGGCCTGCGGTCGTTGTCCCTGAGACTTGCGTAGTCCGGCACGGAAATCCCGCGCACAAATTCATTGGGATCGTAAGAAGGTGCAGAGGCAATCGCCAGCAGGTCGCCTTTTTCTAGATCCATCACCACAACAGATGCGCTCTCTTCGCCCAGACGCGCTTTGACGAAATCCTGCAACTCCGCATCGACTGTAAGCTGAACATCGCCACCCGCTTCGCCTTCGCGGCGATCCAGCTCACGCATGACGCGGCCGACGGCATTCACCTCGACCCTTTTTGCGCCTGCCTGCCCGCGCAGCATCTCTTCAGCTTTGGCTTCGACGCCGACTTTGCCGACCTGAAACCGCGGAATGCGCAACAGAGGCGGTGGATCCTCATAGCGCGACAGATCGCGTTCGGACACCGGACCAACATAGCCCGCCACATGGGCGAACAGGTCATTCATCGGGTAAATACGGCTTAGCCCGACCTCAGGTGTGACGCCGGGCAGGGCCGGGGCATTCACCGCGACACGGCTGATGTCTTCCCAACTGACTCGATCAGCGACGGTGACCGGGAAAAACGGTGCGGTGCGCTGCATTTCAGCCAAAGCACGGTTCAGATCGTCTTCGTCCAGTTCCACAAGCATCGACAACCGGCCGATCACCTTTTGGACGTCTCCTGCGTCTTCCCGCACCATGGTAATGCGATATGTGGGTTCGTTCTCTGCGATGATGCGGCCATTGCGATCAACGATGCGCCCACGCGCAGGGGGGATCAGCCGGATGTTGATGCGGTTTTCTTCGGCCAGCAGACGGAACGTATCGGCCTGCTCGACCTGCATATAGTTCATGCGGCCCGCCAAAAGTCCGACAAAGCCCAGCTGCGCCCCACCGAGGATCAATCCGCGGCGGGAGATGCGGCGCGCACTTTCAGCGGTTTCACGCGGCGAGCGTCTCATAGTGACCGTCCCACAGGATCATATTCACCCGGAGCACTTTTGCGCACACCAAAGAGCAGCGCGCTCAGCGCTGTTACAATCGGATAGACCATGACTGTCAGTGCAAATTGCATGGTCATAAGGAAAAGCGTTCCACGCTCGACAATCAAGACCCCGAGCACCAAACGATACAGGATCGTGATCGCCATTAAGGCAACCGCGACGGTCAGCCATTCGGCAAAGAACGTGTTTTCCCGCAAGCGCCGGTCTTGGGATTTCAGCCATTCGGCGGCCAACAAAACCAAAACAGCCCAAAGACCCGGCGGACGCCCCAGCAGCAAATCCGCGAGCAGGACAGCCGCGGCAATTGAGAGTGCCGGTACAAAATCCGGCCTGCGCAGCGCCCATGCAAAGGTCAGCGCAACCAACACATCCGGCGGTGCGATCCGGTTCGGAACAAGACTGAGCGGCAAGAGCAATGAAAACAGGATCAACAAGGTCAGGCCAAGATAGGCTGCCCGCATGCCCCAAAGCCGCGTTGCCGTGCGCTCAGCCATCGCCGCTGCTTTCGTCCTCGGGACTGTCCTCAGCGTCCGTGATACCCGCGTCCGGCAGTTCTTGGGGCAGGATCAGAGCGCTGGGGGCCGATACGCGGCGAGCACCGTGATCGCGCAGGACGCGCAGAAATTCCAGACGCTCGTAGTCTGCCGCAAGTCGAACGCGCAAACGCCCGCCGGGGTCTTCGGCAACCGATCCAACCAAGAGCCCGGGTGGAAAGACTTCGCCATCGCCAGAGGTCAGGATGCGGTCTCCGGCGCGGACCTGATCCGGGTTTTCGAGAAAATCGACAGGTGGCGCTGCGGTGTTGTCACCTACGACAAGCGCCCTTTGGCCTGAAGGCTGAATTTCAACCGGGATACGGCTGGCCGGATCGGTCAGCAAAACCACCCGTGAGGTATTGGCCCCGACACCGGAAACGCGCCCGACCAGCCCGATCCCATCCATTGTTGCCCATCCGTCAACAATGCCGTCCCTGCCGCCCACATTGATCAAGACCGTTTGCCGGAAAGGTGAGCCGCTGTCGGCGAGAACAACGCCGGTGATGTAAGTCAGGCGCGGATCAATCTGGACGTTGTTCAGATCACGCAGCCGGGCGTTTTCCTGCTCCAACTGCAAGGCCGCTTCTTTCCAGGCTGTCATTTGGCGCAGCTCGCGGCGCAGTTCTTGGTTTTGTTCGTAGATTTTCTGGTAGCTTTGGAAATCGCGCAGGATGTTCACGGCGCCGGTCACAGGGGCCATGGCCCAATCCATGTTGGGGACCACAGCGTCCACGACCTGTGCTCGAAAGCGTTCCACGCGGGGGCTGTCGATACGCCACAAAAGGAAAATACCGGTCAGGGCAAGCACGAGTATCGCCAGAAGCAAACGCTTCAGCGGGCCGGTGAATTCATCGGCTGTGCTGCGATCCTGAGCCACGGCTCCTCCGTATCATTTCGCACTCTCTGCCATAAAATGGCAGATTTGTACAAAACTCCGGCAGTGCGGGGCTGCCGGGTCTTAGCTGTCGTAGTCGATGGCGTGGCGAAGTTGTTTTTCGTACTCAAGCGCCTTGCCGGTACCAAGCGCCACGCAGTTCAGCGACTCGTCGGCGATGGACACGGCCAGACCGGTTTGTTCGCGCAGGGCCAGATCCAAATCGCCCAGCAGAGCGCCACCGCCGGTCAGCATTACGCCGCGGTCAACAATGTCTGCGGCCAGATCCGGCGGCGTGGATTCCAACGCGGTCATCACCGCCTCGCAGATGGCCTGCACCGGCTCTGACAAAGCTTCGGCCACCTGGGCCTGACTGATCTCGGTTTCCTTGGGCACACCATTCAGCAAGTCGCGACCGCGGATTTGCATCGACGAGCCGCGGCCGTCGTCGGGCATCCGGGCTGTGCCAATCGAGGTCTTGATCCGTTCGGCCGTGCTTTCACCAACCAACAGGTTTTGCTGGCGGCGCAGATAGTTGATGATGGCTTCGTCCATCCGGTCGCCACCGACACGAACCGAGCGGGCGTAAACGATATCACCCAGCGATAGAACGGCCACTTCGGTTGTACCGCCGCCGATATCGACGACCATGTTGCCGGTTGGATCGGTGATCGGCATTCCCGCACCGATCGCGGCGGCGATGGGTTCGGAAATCAGCCCGGCCTTGCGCGCTCCGGCAGACAGAACAGATTGACGGATGGCGCGCTTTTCAACCGGCGTAGCACCATGCGGCACGCAGACGATGACCTTTGGTTTGGAAAAGGTGGACCGCTTGTGCACCTTGCGAATGAATTCCTTGATCATCGCTTCGGCGGTGTCGAAATCGGCGATAACGCCTTCGCGCATGGGGCGGATCGCCTCAATGCTGCCGGGTGTCCGGCCAAGCATCAGCTTGGCGTCTTCGCCGACAGCCAGAACTTTCTTTTGGCCGTCTTTAACGTGATAGGCGACCACTGAGGGTTCAGAAAGGATAACCCCGCGACCTTTCACATAGACCAGCGTGTTCGCTGTCCCAAGGTCGATGGCCATGTCCGAAGAGAACATGCCCAGCAGTTTATCCAATCCCAACATATGTGCCCTGCCTCATAACTCGATGGGTCCGCGACTCCCCGATGTCCGAACCGACGCCCTTATAGGCCCGCGCCGTTTGAGGGGGAAGACCTCAGAGCAAGCAAATCAGCGTGAAACCGCCGCAAATCGCAACGCAATCCCCAAAGATTTGGGTGGATTGTTAACGGATTTTCGCCAAATCGCCGAATGGAGGCCCAGTTTCTGCCCGGTTTGCCTGTTTGGTTGTGCGCAAGACACGCAAAAGGAGAGTTGCGGTGAAAAACGTCATTATGAGTGTTCTGGGCTTTATCGTGCTGAGTTTTTTGGCGCTGGGAGCAACCGACTATATCACCCAATCGACAATGGCGGGCAAATCCCCGGGTCAATTCACGGTTGGCGATTGGGCCGAAAGCTTTGCCCAGCGTGGACGGGAAGCGGCGATGCGTGCAGAGCGTGAATTGCGCCGTGACAAACCCATGCGGGACTATCTGCCGCCCGCGCCCGCCGGGTGGACAGAAGTAGAATGGACGCCGGAGTATCAGGCCGTGATGAAAGGTCAGCCCACGCCGGTTCCTGCTGAGTTTCAGGAAATGCAACAAGAGATAGAAAAGCACCCGGTCTTCCTGCTCGACAAAGCCGTGGGCATGGCCAAGGGCAAAGTTCGGAACGCCAAGAAAGCCAAGGCACGGCGCGTTTTCGTTCGTGGTGACAAGGTCTTGATTGTTCATGCGCAGTTCAAAGATACGCGCACGAATTCAGGCATTTTTGGCATGCTCACCATGGACAGCCACGAGGGTCGCACACGTGGCCAGATCGAAATGGTCCATCGCGGGGTTTCGTTCCGAAACATCACATCTCGCAAGGCACCAGAAGGTGTGATCCGCCTGAAAGGTGAAATCGCAGATGAAATCGAGATTTACATCGATGCGGCCGCCACCAAATCTGACATCGCGCAAGTGGTGGCACGCCTGAATGTCGAAGACCTGCGCGCCTTGACCGACAGCCCAAATGTGTCCCCGTCCAAATCCCACACAGAGGCCGTTGCGGAAATGCGCCGTCAAAAGCATCTTGAACGCCAGAAAGAACTGGAAATGCAGGCGCGCGCGGACAGAAAGCTTACCCGTATGATGACATGGGCCAAGCAAAAGGGCCAAAACGAAGTCTGCACCACGATCAACGGTAAGCGTTACTGCCGCTGGGTGGAATGAACGCAGCAAGAGCGTGAAGGTTTATCCCTCAAGCGCTGGATCAACTCGCGCCAAAACGCCTTCGTTCGATCGTGACCGCTCCGGTTGCGTCTGACCGCACAATGAACAGATCGCCATACTCCAGCGGGGCAGGGTCTGTCAGGCGCAGATCCTCCCAGATCTGGGCGATGTTGCCTTTGTTGCCCACCCAAATCACCGTTTTGCCCGCGCCTTCTGTGACCAAGGGTGCGGTTGGTGCTTCTTGTGGGCGGCGGGTGATTGGTAGGCTCCGGGCCTTGGACAGGGGCATGGCAGTGTCGAGGTTTCGTTTGATCCCCGGCGAATAGATCGCGTCCAGTTTCATGCCGTCCAATGCCTTGACGAGCGCGCGTGCCCTTGCGCGGCCAGCGGCTGTCAAATCTTCGTCTTTTCGGTCTGCATGGCGGACCACGATCAGGGTAGAGTTGGGGGCCATGGAAAAACTGTCTGGCCCTGCAGCGCAACCGGCCAATCCGGCTGCTGCAATTGATGAAAAAAGAAAAATACGCCGACGCATAACACACTCCTCTTTTGCAAATACCCAATCAGCGTAATTGCAAAAGACGCGTTGCGCCAAGCGTTGTAGAAAAGCGGGAAACCAAGCTTTTGGTTTCCCGCAATTTTTTGGGTTTAGCCCAGTGCGTCGTTACAGCGTCCGCAGGTGCCCGCGTGGCTGTGCGTGCCGACATCTGGCAGAATCTTCCAGCAGCGCTGGCATTTTTCACCGTCGGCCTGCTCAAAGATCACGCCGATTTCCTGCGTTTCCGGCATGCGGAATGCGTCCTCTGGAGCCGGATCAGCGGTCAACGTGATGTCCGATGTGATGCAGATGTCTTCGAACGGCACCGATTGCAGCGCGGCCAACAATTCGGCGTTGTCGATATGGACGACGGGGGCAGCCTCAAGTGATGCACCGATCACCTTGTTTGTTCGCTGGACTTCCAGCGCTGCGGTTACCGCCCGACGGGCCCGGCGCACATCGCGCCATTTGGCGGCCAGTGTTTCATCCAGCCACGCCTGCGGCGTTTCGGGGATGTCCACCAGATGCACCGAACTGTTGTCGCCCGGGAACCGTTCCAGCCAGACTTCTTCCATCGTGAAGACCAGGACCGGTGCCAACCATGTTGTAAGGCGATGGAACAGCAGGTCCATGACCGTGCGCGCCGCGCGGCGACGGTCGGTATTCCCGTCGCAGTAGAGCGCGTCTTTGCGGATGTCGAAGTAGAAGGCCGACAGTTCCAATGTGCAGAAGTTGAACACCTGCTGGTAGACACCCTGGAAGTCATAGGCCGCATAGCCAGTGCGCACGACTTTATCGAGCTCGGCGAGGCGGTGCAGAATATAGCGTTCCAGCTCCGGCATGTCCGCCGGCTCCACACGATCCTCTTCGGTAAAGTGCGACAGGGCGCCGAGCATATAGCGCATGGTGTTGCGCAAACGACGATATCCGTCGGCCACACCTTTCAGGATCTCAGGGCCGATGCGCAGGTCAGCGGTATAATCGGACTGCGCTACCCAGAGCCGCAGAATATCTGCGCCATATTGCTTGATCACCTCTTCTGGTGCCACGGTATTGCCGAGCGATTTGGACATCTTGTTGCCCTTCTCGTCCAGCGTAAAGCCGTGGGTCAGAACGCCGCGATAAGGCGCGCGCCCCTTGGTGCCGCAGGCCTGCAACATCGAGCTGTGGAACCAGCCGCGGTGCTGATCGGTGCCTTCCAGATACAGATCCGCGATACCATCCTCTGAGCCGTCTTCGCGGTCGCGCAGAACAAAGGCATGGGTCGAGCCGCTGTCGAACCACACGTCGAGGATGTCAAAGACCTGCTCATAGTCGTCCGGGTTCACCACGTTGCCAAGGAAACGTTCCTTTGCGCCTTCCTTGTACCATGCGTCTGCACCCTCGGCCTCAAAGGCTTCGGCGACGCGGGCGTTTACTTCGTCATTGCGCAGCAGGAAATCATCATCCGTTGGCAATGCGCCTTTCTTGGTAAAGCAGGTCAGCGGAACGCCCCAAGCGCGCTGGCGTGACAGAACCCAGTCGGGGCGTGCTTCGATCATCGAATACAGACGATTGCGTCCGGTCTGCGGGGTCCATTCAACCAGTTTGTCGATGGATGTCAGCGCGCGTTCGCGGATCGTTTGGCCGTATTCGTCCTGACCGTCGCCCACGGGGCGGTCGATGGCTGCGAACCACTGCGGTGTGTTGCGGTAGATTACCGGAGCTTTGGAACGCCAGCTGTGTGGATAGCTGTGCTTGATTTTCCCGCGGGCCAGAAGGCCGCCGACTTCGGTCAGTTTGGCGATGACGGCCGCGTTTGCGTCGCCTTCCCAGTCACCCTTTTTGGGCTTGGAGCGCAGAATGTGTTTGCCACCAAAGAACGGCAGATCTTCTCGGAAGCTGCCATCATCCATCACGTTGTAGGTGATGACCTGTTCCAGCATGCCCAGATCGCGATAGAGCTCAAATTCCTCCATCCCGTGCGATGGCGCGCAGTGCACAAAGCCGGTGCCTTCTTCGTCGGTGACGAAATCGGCAGCGCGAAAATCGCGGATATCGTCCCATTCTCCGTTTGCGCCATCGGCACCCGCCAAAGGATGCTGCAGCGTGATTTTCGACAGATCGTCCTGCGTGACATCGCAAAGGCGGCGATACATGCCTTCTTCCAAGCGCGCACGGCCGAGAACATCTGCTGCCAGCTTGTCTGCGATGATATAGCGATCGCCAATGTTGGCCCAGCACTCTTCTGGGCGGCCGGTGATTTCATACAGGCCGTAGGAAAAATCTGCGCCATACACGACAGCCTTGTTGGACGGGATTGTCCAAGGCGTGGTGGTCCAGATCACAACCTGCGCACTATCCAGTGTCGCGTCGCCAGTTCCGACGACCTTGAATTTCACCCAGATCGTGAAGCTGTCCTTGTCGTGATATTCCACCTCGGCTTCGGCCAGTGCGGTTTCTTCAACAGGTGACCACATCACAGGCTTGGAGCCCTGATAGAGTGTGCCGTTCATCAGGAATTTCATGAACTCTTCGGCGATCACGCGCTCGGCGTGGAAATTCATGGTCAGATAAGGATCAGGCCAATTGCCAGTCACGCCCAGTCGCTTGAATTCCTCACGCTGAACGTCGATCCAGCCTTCGGCAAACTTGCGGCACTCCTGACGGAAATCGATAACCGGGACAGAGTCCTTGTCCAGGCCCTTGGTGCGGTACTGCTCTTCGATTTTCCATTCGATCGGCAGACCGTGACAATCCCAACCGGGAATGTAGCGGGCGTCATGGCCCATCATCTGCTGTGAGCGCACCACCATGTCCTTGAGCACCTTGTTCAGCGCGTGGCCGATGTGCAGGTGTCCGTTGGCGTAGGGCGGGCCGTCATGCAGCACAAAAGGTTTGCGGCCTTCCTTGGCGCGCAGGGTGTCGTAGATCCCAATGTTTTCCCAGCGTTCCAACCAGCCGGGCTCGCGCTTGGGTAGGCCGGCGCGCATCGGGAAGTCCGTCTTGGGCAGGCTGAGCGTCTCTTTGTAATCGGGGGTCGTAGTCGTGTCGGGCGTATCGGCGCACATAAGCTGTGTCCTTGAAAGTCAGCGGATTTCGGTCTGTTGGGAAGGTGCGGCGCGGTGGTCCATACGCCTTGTCCCGGCGGCTCGTGTGATCAGAGCGCCGGGCATGTAATTCGAATGATGATCGCCTGTGCATACATCATGGGCCGCTTATAGGCGCGGGGCGCGGCGGCGTCCAGAGCCGGGATGCATTCTGCCTGCGTCAGCACGTCTCTTGCGCGAAATGTTTGCGCTGCCATCTTTGTTCAAGAGAGGACGAGTGACATGGTGAGTTCGCTGGACATCGCGATTGCCGGAGCTGGCATAGGTGGTTTGGCCGTTGGCGCGGCCTTGGCTAAGGCCGGTCATTCGGTTCAGATCTTCGATCAGTTTGATGCCCCGGCCCCCGTGGGTTCGGGGTTGGTGATCCAACCTGTGGGCCAGCGGGTGCTGGAACGGATCGGCGCGCTGGACGGGGCCATGGCGCAGGGCAACCGGGTTCACAGGATGCTGGGCCACGAGACGCAATCGGGCCGGCCGGTTCTGGATGTCAGCTATGACGCGCCGGGCGACCCGCGGTTTGGACTGGCCATCCACCGGGCGGCGCTGTTCAACACATTGTTTGCGACTGCCGAGCGCGCGGGTGTTCAGATTGTGACGAGCAGCACCGTCACAGCGGTTGAACCGGGGCATCTGATCTGTGGTGATCAGCGCTACGGGCCATTTGACATGATTGTCGATTCCACCGGGGCCGGGTCCCCGCTGTCCGCGATGAAGGCGCGGCGGCTGTCTTACGGGGCGCTTTGGGGAACCGTTGATTGGCCGGACGAAGTCGATTTGCCCCGCAATGAACTGCGCCAGATGTACCGCCGTGCTGATCGTATGCTGGGAGTTCTGCCGATTGGCACTGTGCCGGGGCAATCCGGCCCAAAGGCTGCGATATTCTGGTCATTGCCGCAGCACAGTTATCAGATGTGGCTGGACAACGGTTTGGAGCAGTGGCGCGATGAGGCCGCGCAACTCTGGCCGGGTTTCGCGCCATTTGTGAACCAAATCACCGACCCCGCTCAGATGACCATGGCCCGTTACAGCCATGGCACTTTGCGCAGGCCCTATGACGAGAATACCGTCTTTATTGGTGACGCCGCGCACCGGGCCAGCCCGCAATTGGGGCAGGGCGCAAACATGGCGCTTCTGGATGCTTTGGCGCTTGCGCGGTCACTTGAGGTTGCCGGCGGAGACGTTCAGATCGCGCGGCGCTGGTATGCACAGGCGAGACGCTGGCATGTGCGCGGTTATCAGGCCATGAGCTGGATGTTCACCCCGCAATACCAGTCCGATAGCCGTGTTTTGCCGTGGTTGCGGGACCGGTTGCTGTTTCCGCTATCCACGGTGCGGCCGGTTCCGGCGATACTGACCCGGTTGGTTTGCGGCGATTTGCTGCCGCCTTTGGGTTCTCTGGAATAGCTTTGACACCGTCTCTGGCGGCGAGTCCTGCGCGCCGCTTGCGGCCTGCGGTTTCGTCGGCGACTTTGTCAGACCGGCGCTTTGCAAGGCGCAGAACGATTGCCGGGATACCGATGGCGATCCAGAAAATCTGGATCAGCGCGGAAGCAAGGTTAAAGTCCTGTGTCAGGGAAATCAGCACTAGAGAAGCCGCAACGATATTTCCAGCAAAATACAGAATGCTTTCACTGTTCAGAATGCGCAGGGACAGGCAGGTGTACATGGCAACATAGCTGAAAAAGCCGAGTACACCCAGCAAACGCAAGACATCCGCGCCAAGCGCGTTTGAAATAGTCTCATGCATAATTAGCTCCGGAAAAATTGGAGTTTGGGATCAGTTCTGAAAAAACAGGTCTAAAAATCGATACGAAGACATTTGCCGGTCACGAATGGACCAAACGGTCTGAGATTCCCTACGCCGCGACGTGTGAAATGGCTGTTAACCAGTCGTAATTTTCCGTGAAACGCGCGGCCCCTTCGTGGCTGTGTGATCAGTCTTTATCGGACGAAAACAACCCACTGAGCGCACGCCGAACCATGCTGCGTACGGCTGGCTTTTCTGCTGCGTGAAAGGGCAACGGACGACATACTTCCATGGCGGCCACGCCGACGCGAGCAGTCAGTGCGCCGTTGACCAACCCTTCGCCGAACCGGCGCGAGAGCTTTCCAAGCAGCCCGCCACCCAGAATGGGCTCCAGCATGTCATCGCCGACCGCGACTGCCCCTGTCGCGACCAAATGGGACATCACGGCCTTGGTCAGACGCCAACTTCCCAACGTTCCGGAACGGCCACCATAAATTTCCGCGATCCGACGGATCATGCGCAGGTTCGCGGTCAGGGCTGCCACGACATCGGCAAGCGCCAAGGGAACAAGCGCAGTTACAGTCGCAACCTGACGGGCTGCGGCCTCCACTTCTGTGGCGGCTGCTTCGTCCAGTGGGGACAGCAACTCTCGCTCGGCCAGATCCAGTAGACCCGCTGCATCGAATACCTCGGCTTCGCGGTCAACGAGCCGTTCCATGCCCCAGCGGGTTTCTTCGCGCCGCTGAAACAGCTTCTTGAGGTCGGTCGTAACCCGCCGGGCTGCGCCAAGATCTTCGTTGGCGCGCGCACTGGCCGCTGCGTGATGCAAGGTGTCGATCCGCGACAGTCGCGAAAAGGCCGCAAGCTCCTTGATCGCGATCAGCAGAAGAACCAGCACGAACGCGGCAATGAGCGCCGTAACGGCCCAACCGAGCAAAGGATTGGCGGTGATCAGACCGGTCGCAAAGTTCCACGCCGCGATCGATACAACGGTGCCAATCAAGGCCAGCAACAGCCGCCAGAACCAGCGTGCCAATGCCGAAGGTTTGCGGGCGGCCAAAGCAACGGCGCTGGCCATCGCTTGCCCGCTTGGGGCCGCAGGCTGGCCAATATCGGGCACCGGGGGCGCTTCGGAAGGAGAGTGTGGTGTTTCGTCGTCCAGCTCGATCAGAACGGGGCCTTTGGGATCGGTCATGCTGTGCGCTCCGTTTGTTTGGCCGCTTCGGCGGAGGTTGCAGACCAGACATATCGGCGGTCTGGCAGGCCTTCGTCGTTGCCCTTGCCGTCTGTTTGTTCGGCCAGTTCAAAGCCTTCGCGTTCGTAGAAACGTTGTGCGCCGCGGTTGGCTTCGAAAGTCCAGAGCTCCAAAGCCGGGCTGGCCAATTTGGCATCGTTCAGCAGCATCGCACCGACCCCGGTCGATCGCGCGGTCGGATGCACATAAAGCGCGTGAACCACGCCGCCGTTTCGCGCAAGAAATCCGCAGACCTTTCGATTGCGGGTCGCGACAGTGACCCAGCCGCGCTGGATCAGCATATCGGCATGGGCCAGATCCTCGGCGCGGGTATGAATGCGCGGCATCCATTCGGTGGTGTCGATGAAACCCGACAGGATCGCGCCGACTGCGCCTGCGTCCATAGGACCGGCAGGGCGGATTTCGAACCCGGTCACAGCTTGTCACCGATCAGGAATTGCGCGGCACGATCCAACCGGATGTGCGGCGGACCTTCGCCGGGCTTCAGCGTCAGGCGGGCCGGGGCAAACCGCATCACCCGGTAGTCGGCGTCCAGCCAGGTTTCGGCCCCGTCGCGCGCGGGCCCCAATAGATGCGCGGGATCTTCGGGAAGATCACCGGGATAGAACGCAGCCTGTTTGCCTGCTGTTCCATCGTCCGACAGAAGCGATCCGCGCACACATTCAAGTTCGCGTCCGCCATGGGTGATGGTCTGCTCGGTGGTGGCGCGCAGTGACGCGAGAGACAGAGCCTGTGTATCGGCCCCGGCAAAGCGGGCTTTGTCGCGTGCCTCGCGAACCAGCGCATCCATGATCGCAGTCAGCTGGGGGTGCTGACTGTGATGCAGATGGTCGGCCTTTGTGGCCGCAAAGAGAATTTTTTCGACCCGTTTGCCCATCAAAAGATTGGTCAGAAAGGCATTTGTGCCGGGCCGGAAGGTGCGCAGGATGTCCGTCATGGTGCGGCGTAGATCCTCGACTGCCTGCGGGCCCGCATTGATCGCGCCAAGCGCATCAACCAAAACCACCTGCCGGTCTATGCGGGCAAAGTGATCCCGGAAGAAGGGTTTGACCACCTGTGCCTTGTATGCGTCAAAGCGTCTTTCCATTTCGCGCCAAAGCGATCTGCGCGGCGCGCCTGTGCGCGATGGCAAGGGGGCGAAGGTCAGCACCGGCGACCCGGCCAATTCGCCCGGCAACAGGAAACGACCCGGCGAGCAGTCGGAAAAACCCGCCTCACGCGCGGCCTGCAACGTGGCGGTATAGGCGTCTGCCAGTGCTTTTGCGCGGCTTTCATCCAGCGGCTTGGCGCTGTCTTCGGTGTTGGATAACTGCAGGAAATCTTCTGTGTCCGGACGCCCGGGCAAACGGGCCAGCATATCCGCCGACCACTGCGTATAGGTCTTGTCCATCAGCCCGAGGTCAAGCAGCCATTCTCCGGGGTAATCCACGATATCCAGGTGCAATGTGCGTGGGCCCTGAAAGCCGGAAAGCAGGCCGCTGGGCGCAATCTTCAGCGACAGGCGCAGCTCCGACACTGCGCGCGTGCTGTCGGGCCAGCGTGGGTTCTGTGCGGTCAGCGCGCCCAGGTGGCTTTCATAGTCAAACCGCGGGATCGTGTCATCGGGCTGCGGCTGCAGGTAGGCGGACAAGATCCGGCCCTCGGCTTGAGCCACCAGTTGAGGCATGCGGCCGCGATCCATGAGGTTCGCGATCAGTGACGTGATAAAGACGGTCTTGCCCGCGCGGCTGAGTCCGGTGACCCCCAAACGCAGGGTTGGCTCAAAGAAGGTTTCCGACAATGTGCCGGTCACGTTTTCGACACCGCGTGTCAGCGTGTCCGCGATCGTTCCAATAACCAAAGCAATCGTCCCCTTGTTTGCAAATGCAAGATAAGCACGGGCGCGGGGAAGGGCCAGAGGGGAGAGACCGCGCTCTTTTCCCGTTGGAGGTTACGGTCGGCGGCGCTGTTCCGGCTGCGCCGGAAGGCGCCCCGCCCACCGTCCCATTGCGCGGCCCCATCGCGCAGGGAACTCTTGCTGTAAAGCGCTGGCACCGCTATGGGCAAACCATGCCCAGATATGCGCTTTTGGTTGAATATGACGGCCGCCCGTTTGCGGGATGGCAAAGACAGGCGGACCAGCCTTCGGTGCAGGGTGCCATCGAGGCAGCGCTGGCCAAGCTGGAGCCACGCGATCACACGATTGCAGCCGCAGGACGGACAGACGCCGGGGTGCATGCCCGCGGACAGGTTGCCCATTGTGACATGCAAAAGGACTGGGACCCATTCCGTTTGTCCGAGGCGCTGAACTATCATCTTAAGCCTGCACCTGTCGCGATCCTTCGTGCCGAGCCTGTGTCCGACGACTGGCACGCCCGGTTTTCAGCGACTGAACGGCGGTATCTGTTTCGTCTGCTGACACGCCGCGCCCCGGCAACGCTGGAGACCGGACAGGTCTGGCGCGTGAACCACGCGCTGGATGTTGAGGCCATGCGCGAAGGCGCGGCGCATCTGTTAGGGCAACATGATTTCACGACGTTCCGGTCTGTGATGTGTCAGGCCTTGTCGCCGGTCAAAACGATGGATGACATTCAGATCGAGACCCATGATGGGTTGGCCGGGCGGGAAATCCGCTTTGCCCTGCGCGCGCGGTCATTCCTTCATAATCAGGTGCGTTCCATCGTGGGCACGTTGGAGCGGGTGGGCGCGGGAAGCTGGTCGCCAGATCGGGTGCGCGAAGCATTGGACGCGAGGGATCGCGCGGCCTGCGGGCCGGTTTGCCCGCCGCATGGGCTATACCTGATGGGGGTTGAATACCCGGAAAACCCGTTTGCGGATAACTGAGGCCGTGCCGTCAGAACCGGGCGCTCAATCGTTGTCGATATCGCCCGCGCCGGCCCCGGCACTGCGGGATGCTTCGGTGGCCGGCACATAGGTTTTGGCCGCCAGGGCGCCCATGGTTTCCATCAAGTCCGGGCTTGCTGATATCCGCGCCGGAAGCGCCGGGCGCGCCGGAACCGCAGGATCTGCGGATAGTTCGAGGCGCGCCTGATGGCTGTCGGTCTCGGGGCGCACGGCGCAGGCCGTCAACCGCATCGGCAACCAGCGCGCATAGGACAAAACAAGATGTTCGTCGCCTGGATGCAGACTGAGCGAGACATCTTTGCCCGCGAGCGCGACAGCGCGCAGTACATCATCCATCAGCAGCGGAAGGCGCAGAATTGCGCTGTCGGAGGGGTCTTGCAAGGCGTCGAGCAAGGCCGCTTCGTCCCGGCCTGCGCCCAGATGCAACGCGGCCACGCGCCCGAAGTGTTCGGCCTGGGCCGCAGGAAAACCAGCGCCGCGCGCCGCCTTTTGAGCAAGGGCCGCGATTTCCGTCGCTGAATGGGTCATGACGCCAAGCCTTCGAGGACGGGTAGCCACCAATCATCAGCACGGCTGGTTTGCAATTCGTGTGGTAGCGGCGCGCCTTGGGCCAAGGCAATCCGGGTCCAGCGGTCCGACTTGGGGTCAAACTTGGTGGCGCCGAAAAATGACAGTTTGCAGCGCAGCATATCGATCGGAAGGCAACCCGCTCCGATCAGGTTGTCTCGGATCTCTGAATAGGGATGCAGAGCGGTGCACAGCACACGGTTCAAGGCCATTTCGTGCTGGGGATGGTTCTGGCGAAATGCTCTGAGATCAGGGTCGGCACCGTCAAGGTCAGACCAAAGGGCCTGAACGCGGCGGGCGATATCCAGCGGACTTTCCAGCTCAGCACCGGGTTCGGCATGGCGATCCCCGAGCCGCGGCTCCAGCTTTTCTTCGGACACATACCAGAACAGCCGCGTGTTTTCCTGCCCGTCGAAATCAATCTCCAAGGCCCAGTCAAAGCCACTTTCGATCGCGTCTTTCAATTCATGCGTCGATTGGAATGGTACAGCGCGCAGGCCTAATGGGTCGCTCATGCATTCGGACAGGCCGTCGACGAGTTCACCGAATGGTTCGATCACCAGCGATGCCACCAACTCTTGCGTATCGACGCTCATTGCTGCGGTCTTGTCCATCAACGCAGCAATAGGCTTGGGTCCCGACAAAACCTGTCCGTTGATCATCTCGCTCACTGCGGACCACTCGTGCCGGATCGTTTCGATCCGCGCCTGATGTTCATCGGCGGGTACGTTCCACTGTTCGAGATGGCGCGCCGCGCGGGACGATAGCTTTTGCAGTGTGGCAGTTTGCTGGTTTGTCAAACGCTCGACGGCGCAGGCCCGGGCGATCGCCGTTTCCCGGGCGATCATCCAGTTGTGCAGTAGAACCGGGTGAGACACCAGAAAGGGCGCCATCCCCAACCCTGTTGAATTGCCGATGCCAAGATGGCGTTTGACTGCGTCGTCCAGTGGCGCACCGCCCAGAAACTCTGCCAGATCGTGGGTGAAGTTCCGGATCATCCAGACGGTCAACATTTCGGCGGCAAAAGGCCCGCCCAGTCCGGGCCGATCCTCAATCAGACCACGGTCAGCAATGCCGAATTTGCCATTTCCATAGACGGCGGTTGTTCGCATCAGATATCCGACGCTGTTCACAAGCGTCAGGTCGGGCTGATTGCCTGCGCGCAGTTGTTCGACAACATGGTTGAACAGGCGGACGGATTTGTTTGCGCGGCTGAGCACCAGCTCTTTTTCGGTAAAGCGGCCGGCTTCTTGGCGGGGCGCGTTGGCTATGATCCGGCTGATGTCATCAGCATCTGGCGTGCCGTCAAACAAGACATAGGCGGTGTCCCACGCTGTGGCGATCACTCGGTCGGTGCGCAAATGGTCCGGCAAGTCGGTCGATATCGCCACAAGGCTATAGGTGTGGCCGCCCAGATCGATCGAATAGACAGCATGGCCAAAGCCGCCTTGGTCGATTTCCCAAACAGGACGCGTCAGTGTCGCGCCTTCCTGACTCAGCCGCCGCATCAGGACACGCAGAAACGAAAGCCGCGTCGGGAACATCGATCCCATACGGGAAAGACGCATCACCTGGGAGGGCGGACGCAGCGGCGCCTGTTCTGGTATATCGGGCAGGTCCTTCATGACGGTGACAGTGCCACCGGTTCCACAAATTGGAAAGCCTGTTTGCGTCGCAATGCCGGGCGAAAACGCAGCATTGGCATTTGGCGTTTGACGGCCATGCCGCCGAAATGGGTTCAGTGCTTTTGCAGCAGGTCTCTTGCTGCGTTGCAAATCGCGGTGTCCGTTATCCCGAAATGGTCAAAAAGCACCTCTGCTTTGGCCGATGCGCCAAAACCCGGCATGCCGACAAAGGCATCCTCAGGCCTCAGGTAGCGATCCCAGCCAAATCGCAGCGCGGCTTCTATGCCGATCCGGGGAACCTGGCCCAGAACTGCGTTGCGGTAGTCTGCGGATTGATCCTCGAACAGCTCCCAACAGGGCAGGGAAACAACTGCGGCGTTGATGCCCTCAGCCTTCAGCGTTTCGCTGGCCTGCAGGGCCAGCGCGACCTCGGTGCCAGTTGCGATCAGCGTAATATCCCTTTGCTCATCAGGCTCTCTGAGAAGATAACCACCCAGCCGGGATAGGTTCTCGGACCGGGCAGGACAAACTGGCGGCGCATCTTGTCGGGACAACGCGAGCATCGTTGGGCCCTTTAGATGCTCGAGCGCAATTTGCCAGGCTTCTGCGGTTTCCGTGACATCCGCCGGCCGAAAAACCCGCATGTTGGGCATGGCGCGATAGGCCGCCAGCGTCTCAACCGGTTGATGGGTCGGGCCGTTGCTGCCAACACCAATGCTGTCGTGGCTAAAGACGAACAAGGCAGGCAGCTTCATCAGGGCAGCCATCCGCATGGCGGCGCGTTCATAGTCGGCAAATGCAAGATAAGTCACGTTGATCGGGCGAAGCCCGCCATGCGCTGCGATACCGCAGGCCATCGCGCCCATAAGATGCTCTCGCACGCCGCAGTGCACATAGCTGCCCGCCCGGTTTTGCACGCCAAAGCCCGCGCGGGATCGTTTGTGGCCGGTGGGCGCTTCTAGATCTGCACACAGGACCAACAGCTCAGGCAGCACCTGGTCGAGCGCGTCGCAAACTGCACCGGAAGCATTGATCGTCCCCTTGGGACCGGGGGCATTAGCGAAATGATGCGGCAGGTCGGCCAGCACGTTCGACCAGTCAGACGGCAGACCGAATGAATGCCAACGGTCAAATTCGGCGCGTCCGGGATCGCTCGCCAGTCGGGCTTTCCAAAGCGCATGTTCCGTGCGGCCTCGGGTCATGACGGTGTCATAGTCGTCGTAGACGCTGCGCGGGATGTCAAACGCAGGGTGGTTCCATCCCAGATCGCGGCGCATGTCCGCGACATCCGCATCGGTCAAAGGTGCGCTGTGCCCACCGCGCTGGCCTTGTAGCCGGGCGATGCCCTTTGCGATAACGGTCCGGCAGGCAATCAAGGATGGTCTGGGGTCTTGCCGCGCCTGATCCATGGCGGCGTCCAGGGCGGCAATGTCATGGCCGTCGACCTCGATCACCTGCCAGTTTGCTGCGCGAAAACGGGCGGGAATGTCTTCGGAAATGGCCAGTAAGGTATCACCATCATCGGTTATGCGGTTGTCGTCCCAAAGAAACGCCAGCTTGCCCAGTCGCAGATGTCCGGCGAGCGATATGGCTTCTTGCCCCATACCTTCTTGCAGACAGCCATCTCCGACAAATGCCCAAGTGCGATGATCCACGCATTCACTGCCGAATTCGGCTGCCAAACGGGCCTCGGCCACAGCCATTCCGACTGCGCATGCGATGCCCTGTCCCAAAAGCCCGGTGGTGATTTCAATTCCTGCGTGCTGCTCGATTTCCGGATGCCCTGCACAGAGTGAGCCGAGTTTCCGGAATGCTTTGATCTGATCCAGCGAGATTTCGTCGTAGCCCGCCAGATGTAGCAACGCATAAAGCAGCATGGAGCCGTGCCCGTTGGACAGCACGAGCCGATCCCGGTCAGGCCACAGGGGGTTTTGAGGGTCTGCCTTCAGGTGCCGTGCGAACAGCGTGGCGGCGATCTCGGCCATGCCAAGCGGCACGCCCTGATGACCTTCGCCAGCCTCGCGGATCGCGTCGACTGCCAAAAAACGGATCGCATGCGCCATGGATTGAATATCCGGGTCGCTCCGCTCTATCGAAGGTGTCGCAGGGCCAGACATCAAAAGAGTTTGCGAATTCTATTGCAGGCCTCGACGATGTTTTCAGCCGAGTTGGCATAGGAAAAACGCAGGTATCCTTCGCCCATGGCGCCAAAGGATGTTCCTGCGACGGTGGCAACGCCTGCCTCGTCCAGAAAGCGGTCTTGCGCTTCTTTTGCGGTCAGGCCCGTGCCTTCGATATTGGGAAAGGCGTAGAATGCCCCGGCTGCATCGGCGCATCGAAAACCGGGAACCGTATTGAGTTCCCGAACGATGATTTTCCGGCGCTCGTCAAACTGGGCCACCATATCCGTGACTGCATCCTTGGGTCCGGTCAGCGCGGCCAGTCCGGCAAATTGCGCAGCTGCGTTGACGCAGGAATGATCGTTGATGCAAAGCCGTGTGACATGCTCTACGCAGCTGTCAGGCCAGACCGCATAACCCATCCGCCAGCCCGTCATGGCATAGGTTTTTGACCAACCGTCCAGCATGATCAGCCGGTCGCGGATTTCGGGGTACTGCAAAAGACTGACGTGTTCCCGTCCGTCGTACAGCATTTGGCTGTAGATTTCGTCGGACAGGATGGCCACCTGCGGGTGATCGGCCAAGCCGGCCACCAGTTTGTCGATTTCGGCGCGCGGTGTGACACCGCCCGTCGGATTGGCGGGTGAATTTATGATCATCAACCGTGTCTTGGGCGTGATCTGGCTCAGCACTTCGTCGGCAGAAAAGGCAAACCCGTTTTCCTCACGCAGACGGATCGGCACGGGCGTGGCACCGGAATAGCGGATGACAGATTCGTAGATGGGAAAGCCGGGGTTCGGGTACATGATCTCGGCGCCCGGTTCTCCGAACATCAGAACGGCAAAAAACATCGTCGGTTTGCCACCGGGTACGACAACAACGTTGTCGGGGTTTACTTCGGTGCCGTGCCGGGCGTGCAGATCAGCGGCAACCGCCTCGCGCAGTGCGGGCAGGCCGTTTGCCGGCGTATAGCCGTGATGGCCATCGCGCAGTGCCTTGATCCCGGCTTCGACGATGTGATCGGGCGTCCGGAAATCGGGCTGTCCGATGCCCAGATTGATAATGTCGCGCCCTTCTGCGGCCAGAGCCTGGGCGCGGGCCAGTACGACAAAGGCGGATTCGGTGCCCAGTCGTGACAGGCTTTTTGCAAAATGTAGATCGCTCATCTGATTTGCGGCTCCCGGCGTTGTTGACAGCCACAACCTGCCAGAGCATCCTCGAAAATGGTATACCAAAAAATGCGCCAGGCGCGGGGGATTCAAAATCATGAGCAAGACATTGGCCATCGGCCCATTCAACGATGCAGAACGTGCTGCGCTTTCGGACGAATTTTCGCCTGTCTTTCTCGCCAAGCCTGATGAACTGGCAGGACTGACCGACGATCAGCGCGCGGCGGCTACTGCGGTTGCCTACAAGGGGCACCATGCCTTTGGGGCTGCGCAGATGGATCTTTTGCCGAACGTTGGGATCGTGGCCAATTTTGGTGTCGGGTATGACGCCATTGACGTGCATGCAGCCGCAGCCCGATCGATCAAGGTGACCAATACACCGGATGTCTTGAATGACGATGTGGCAGATCTGGCGGTTGCAATGCTGCTGATGCAGTGCCGGGAAATGGAGCAGGCCAGCGCCTGGGCGCGGTCCGGCAACTGGAAATCCAAGGGAGAATACAGGCTTAACCGCAAAGCCAGCGGCGGCACTGTCGGTATCGTCGGATTGGGCCGTATCGGGCGCGAAATCGCAGATCGGCTCGCGGCATTCAAAATGGATATTCACTATTTCGCCCGAAGCGAAAAAACCACGCCGGGCTGGCAGTATCATGGCGATCCTGTTTCGCTGGCGCGCGCGGTCGATTTTCTGGTCATCGCTCTGGTGGGTGGCAAGGACACCGAAAATTTTGTCTCTGCCGAGGTGATCGAAGCATTGGGCCCGCGCGGCGTCGTTGTGAATATCTCACGCGGGAGCACCGTTGACGAAGCTGCGTTGCTGGATGCCTTGGAAAACGGAAAGATTGCTGGCGCAGGTCTGGATGTGTTCCTGAATGAGCCCGCGATTGATGACCGTTTTTACAAACTCGATAACGTTGTCATCCAGCCGCATCAGGGATCGGGCACGGTCGAAACCCGCGCCGCGATGGCCAAACTGCAACGCGACAACATCGCGGCACATCATGCCGGAAAGGCTTTGCTGACGCCGGTTAACTGAGCCGGCGCCAAAGGTCAGGCACCGGGTTTGTCGTCTTCGATGTAGTAGCGAATGTTGTCCTCAAAGCTGTCGTCGGCTTCGAGCCCAAGCTTGATAGCCTTTTCCGGCCGCAGATCAAAACGCCAGCCATTGACGATCTTTTGAATGTCGGGCTGCGCCTCCCAACGGATCAGGCGCGCCGGTTCCGGACCGGCAACCGCCGTCATGGCGTCCACCAGTTCACGAATTGACCACATCCGACCTGGCATCATCATGCAGCGGTTCATGCCAAGATCCTGTTCGGGAATTTCGGCTCCCTTGATCAGGTTCTCGACGCACTTTCGTGGGCTGAGATAGTAGTGGAGGAAGTCATCATCTACCGGACAAATGGCTTCCTCGCCATTCAGCGGTTCGCGTAAAATCGAGGACATGAAGCTTGAGGCCGCGCGGTTGGGTTTGCCGGGGCGTACGGAAATCGTGGGCAGTCGAAAACCGCGCCCGTCAACAAAGCCCTTGCGCGAATAGTCATTGATCAAAAGCTCACCCACAGCCTTTTGCGCGCCATAGGAGGTTTGCGGGTTCAGCAAGGTGTGATCCACGATCGGATCCGGAACTTCACCGCCAAACACCGCAATGGATGAGGTGAAGACTACAACCGGTTTTGTTTCGAGCGCACGGGCGCGTTCCAGCACATTCATCGTGCCCATCATGTTGATCTGCCACCCGGCGTCGAAGTCTTCTTCGGCGTGGGCCGACACAATCGCGGCAAGCAAATAGATCACGTCGACATCGGCGGTAACGATCTGCGCTACAGATGCCGCGTTTGCGATGTCGCAGGTCACGGTCTCAACATCAAAGGGGGCATCAACCGGGGCCGGATCAACCACATCCGCCAGCACAAGGCCGGAAATATTGTCCCCGCGCAGTGTTCCGCGCCTGGCCAGTTGCTGGGCAAGCTTTTGTCCGACGACGCCGCCGCCGCCAATGATGAGTACCTTCATGTTTGTTCCTCCCGCTTGCGGTTTATTATTTTTGAAAAATTTCAGGGATCAAGGCGCCGGGCGCTTGAATGACCTGCGCCGCAAGGGCGCTGGCGCGCGCTGTCGCCTCAGCCAACGGGGCGTTTTGAACAAGGGCCGCAAGCAATCCGGCTGCAAAGCTGTCTCCGGCGGCGGTCGTGTCCACCATTTCGGAGGCGCGCTTTACTTCGACCGTTTCCGTTTGGCCATCTGCTTCGGCAATGGTCACTGGATCACCGCCGTTTTTCACGACTATCCGTTTGGGCCCGAGCCTTTGGTAGCGAGTGATCGTATCGCGCGGGTCCTTGTCGCCGAACAGTTCCGCGTCTTCATCGAAACTTGGCAATACCAGCGAGGCCGCTTTGGCACCCATGGTGATGCCCGACTTCATTTCGGCTTGGTCTTTCCACAGCTTGGGGCGCAGATTGGTGTCAAAGGATACCAACGCCCCGGCGTCGCGCGCGCGGCTGACCGCTTGGCAAAGTATTTCGCGGTGTTCGGGAGACAGGATGGCCAGTGTTATGCCTGAAAAATGGATTGCACCGGCGGACATGACCTGCGTTTCAAGCCAGTTTTGATCTTCGGCCAAAAGACGCGCGGCAGACTGCCCGCGCCAGTAGGAAAAGCTGCGTTCGCCTGCTTTTGTAGAGATCATGTAGAGGCCGACAGTGCGATCGGCTACGGTCCGAAGCGCGGAGGTCTCTACGCCTTCGCCAGACATGAAGGCACGCATCTCCTGTGATGCTGCATCGTCGCCGATAGCGCTCAGATAGCCGACGTTCCAGTCTTTGGGCAAAAGCTGCCGGGCATACCAAGCCGTATTGAAGGTATCTCCGGCAAATCCGCGCTTGTAGGTCCCGGCGCCGATCTGGGCCATTTCGATCATGCACTCACCGATACAAAGTAACCGACCCATTACAACAATCCCCGTTTAGCTAGATTTCGCATCAGCGCAGCTGTTCCAAAGGTCCATTCCGCACAGTCGGTGGACAGGCGAACAGTGTTGCGCAGACTGCCGAGCGCCGCTTCGGAAATTTCGACCACGTCCCCGGTGTGGTGCGTAAATCCAAGACCGGGTCCGTCGCGATCTTTGGTCGGTGCAAACATCGTTCCGCAAAACAGAACGAACCCATCCGGGTATTGGTGATGGCGTCCAATCGTCTGGGCGGCCAGATCTTCGGGATCGCGGCTGATTTGTGTCATCGAGCTATGGCCCTGAAGCTCGAACCCGTCTTCACCTGTGACCGACATGCTCAGTTCCGCGCGGCGCAGATCGTCTATCCCATAGCCATCGTCAAAGAAGCGGATCAGAGGGCCGAGCGCGCAGGATGCGTTGTTGTCTTTGGCCTTGCCCAGCAAAAGCGCAGAGCGGCCTTCTATGTCGCGCAGGTTTACGTCATTGCCGAGGGTCGCGCCTTTGATTGTCCCATCCGAGCCAACAACCAGCACGATCTCGGGTTCCGGGTTGTTCCATTCGGATACCGGGTGCAACCCGACATCGGCACCCCACCCGACAGCAGACATGGGTTGGGATTTGGTGAACACTTCGGCGTAGGGGCCAATCCCGACTTCCAGATATTGTGACCAGAGTCCTTCGGACTGCAGCAGTTCCTTGACCTTTTCCGCCTCCTTGGAGCCGGGCGTCAAACCGGAAAGGCTGTCTCCGATGATTGTGCCGACACGGGCACGGATCGCTTCGGCGCGGGCCGGGTCGCCTGCGGCCTGCTCTTCGATCACGCGCTCGACCATGGAGCCTGCAAAGGTGACGCCGCAGGCCTTGATCGCCTGCAAATCGCAAGGCGCCAGCCAGCGCAGATCATCCTGAGCTTTGGCGTTCAGACTGGCGTTGGACAGATCCTGAAGGGTTACGATTGTCTCGCCTTCGGCTTGCCTGACGATCTGCGCAGGATTGGGCGCTTCGCATAAATCCCGCATGGTGGGATGCACGCTGCTGGTGATGTCCACCACATCGTTCCCGCGCAGGGTCACTAGCGAAGGACCAACACCCGGACGCCAGACCCGTCCGGCGAGAGCCGCGTCCATCAAAGAATTCGAAATCGGCAACATCCGGGGCTCCTCAGGATTGGGTGGCGGTCAAAGTTGCCAGCGCGACAACGGACAACATTGCCAAGGCCATAGCCATGTTGATGCGACGCTGGGCTGTGTCGCTCAGATTCAGTTCGTGCAGAACAGTGCCCGCGTAAAGCCATGCAAGATGCACCGGAATCCAGATCGCATTCATGATCAGCGCCTTTGACAGAATTTCAAAAGGCAGATTGTCAGGGGCAAAGCTGAACCCGGTAATCAGCGATGTGTTGACCACGTAGGCCTTGGGGTTGATCGCCTGCAGGGCCAATCCGCCCAGAATGCCGGGCGGTGCCTTGGCCGCAATAAACCCGACACGCGCGCCGGCAAAGGCGATGCGAGCGGCAAGATAGAGCAGGTAGGCAATGGACGCGGCCATCAGAACCCAGCGCAGCCACGGGATCGACAGGATCACGGCGGCGAATCCGGTTATCACCGCCAGCATGACCATATTGGTACCCAGAAACAGACCGAACACATATTGGAGCGAGGGCCTGAAACCATAGGCGGCCCCAAATCCGGCCGTCGTCAACACACCCGGTCCGGGCGTTATGAAAAGCAGCAAGACGGCCAGAGTAAAGGTCAGCATCGATCGCGACGTCCTGTGTGCGCGATGCTTTTGTTCGCTCGCATGATTGGTTTTGTCTCCCAACATCTGGCAGCTTGATTCGAGCCGCAAATGGTATACCATTTTTGAACAACGTGCCGCGTGGGTGCAATGCGAAACACGCGATTGCCTGAATTGAGCGCGGCCACAACGGGGAACATCATGCCAAATTTCGATCTAACCGGGCGAACGGCCCTTATCACGGGCTCGTCCAAGGGGATCGGCAACGCCCTTGCGCGCGGTCTTGCCGAATCCGGTGCACGCATCGTGATGAATGCACGTGACGCCGAAACGCTCAAAGCGGCCGCTGCCGATCTGCGTTCGAGCGGAGCGGGCGTCGACACTTTGGTATTTGATGTCACGGATCCTGACGCGGTTCGCAGCGCCGTTGATGCCTACGAGGCTGAGCGCCCGATCGACATCTTGATCAACAATGCCGGCATGCAGCATCGCGGACCATTGGAAGATTTCGAAACCGATGCTTTTGACCGACTGATGCGGACGAATGTGAATTCGGTGTTCTATGTTGCACAAGCCGTGGCCAAACACATGATCCAGCGCGGGCGCGGAAAGATCGTCAACATAGCCTCTGTTCAGACAGCTCTGGCGCGCCCCGGCATTGCGCCCTACACGGCTTCCAAAGGAGCAGTCAGCAACCTGACAAAGGGCATGGCCACCGATTGGGCGCGTCTGGGGCTGAACTGCAATGCCATCGCGCCGGGCTATTTCGACACCCCGCTGAATGCGGCCTTGGTTGCGGATTCGGCGTTCAGCGAATGGCTTGAAAAGCGTACCCCGCAGGGACGCTGGGGCAATGTCGAGGAATTGCAGGGCGCCGCGGTATTTCTGGCCTCGGATGCTGCGAGTTTCGTGAACGGTCATACACTGTTCGTGGACGGCGGGATCACGGCAAGCCTGTAGGAGAGGAATGACATGACAGACAAACCAGTGGTGGGCTTTATCGGCGTCGGGCTGATGGGGCATGGCATGGCCAAGAATATCCGCAAGGGCGGATATGAGCTTGTGATAATGGGGAACCGCAACCGAACACCGGTCGAGAGCCTGCTGGGAATGGGTGCCACCGAGGTGCACAGCGCTCGCGAGATGGCGGAACGTTGTGACATCATCCATCTGTGTTTGCCGAATTCGCCCTTGGTTGAGGCAACGGTGCGCGGTGAGCAGGGGATTCTCGCAGGCGCGCGCCCGGGATTGGTGGTGGTCGATACAACGACAGCTGATCCAACCTCTACCATGGCGCTGGCCGCTGAATTTGAGGCGCGGGATCTTCATTTTGTTGATGCGCCATTGGGCCGGACACCAAAAGAGGCAGAGGCTGGCACGCTGGATGCCTTGGTCGGCGCAAGCCCCGAGGCGTTCGAAATCGTTCGGCCGGTTCTGGAATGCTGGAGCGGATCGATCAACCACCTTGGCCCGGTAGGCGCAGGTCACAAGATGAAATTGATCATGAACTTCATGGCCATGTCTTATGCCTCTGTATACTCCGAAGCGCTAAGCATGGCGGTCGGATCAGGCCTGTCGCCGCAATCGGTTTATGAGGTGATGGGGCCATCCCGCATGGGCTGCGGCTTTTTCGAAACCTATTTTGCGGCGGCGCTGGGCCGCGATCCTGAGGCGCATAAGTTCTCGATCGAAAACGCGTCTAAGGATGTGCGTTATGTCGCCAGTATGGCGACTGCCGCTGGGGTCATGAACCCTGTGGGGGCAGCGGTGCGAAACTATTTTGCCCAGGCTGAAGCCGCCGGAAAAGGCGGCGACTTTGTTCCGACCATCGGCGCGCATATCGCTGGCTTGAATGGCATTGATTTGACCAAGGCGGTCGAGGAAGGGGAGGACTAGCGGCATGCTTTCTCAGGATCAGAAGCAGTTTTACGATGAGAACGGCTATCTTCTGGTTGAAGATGCCGTAACCGCGGACCAGTTGAACAGGCTCAGAGAGCTGACCTACGGTTTTATCGAGGCGTCTCGCACCGTGACCGAAAGCAATGAGGTCTACGATCTTGATGCCGGGCACAGCGCCGATGCTCCGCGACTGACCCGGGTAAAGCTGCCGCACAAACAACATCCCTATTTCTGGGAGGTGCTTCGCAATTCGCCAATGACCGAAGTTCTGAACGATCTTCTGGGCCCCAACACCAATCTTCTGACCTCAAAGCTCAATACCAAAGCACCGGGCGGGGGGCGTGCGGTTGAATGGCATCAGGACTGGGCCTTTTATCCGGCGACAAATGACAGCCTTTTGGCGTTTGGGCTGATGCTGGAAGACGTGGACGAAGCCAATGGTCCGTTGATGGTCATTCCCGGAACGCACAAAGGGCCTGTGCTCAGCCATCAGGCAAACGGGTATTTCGCGGGGGCCATCGACCCAGAGGATCCGTTGTTCGAAATGGACAAGGCTGTGACACTGACGGGCAAGGCAGGCAGCATGACCGTGCATCATGCGCGCATTCTGCATGGCTCTGCGCCCAACATGTCCGACCGCAATCGGCTGATCCTGTTCTATGAATGCACGGCATCGGACGCATGGCCAATTCTCGGGGCGTCGTCCTATATTCATTCGCTTGGACAGCGCGCCTTTTGGGAGGACATGCAGGATCGGCAGATCACCGGAGAGCCTGTGCTTGAGCCACGGATCGACACTGTCCCGATCCGCATGCCTTTGCCCCCGGCGCCGAATACCGGGTCCATCTTCAAAACGCAGGAAAGCGCCGGCGCCAAAAGCGCCTTTGCCAAGCGCTGAAACTACTGGTTGGCGATGCCGGCTGAGCGAATTTGGAGCCGCACATAGGCAAGGCCCGAAGCTGTAGCAAAGCATTGCGCTGACTGGCGCTGCATCACCTCGGGGTTTTCGTCACCAGACACCATGCGAAGTTCCTTGAGCCGGTCACATTGCGCCCGCGCGATCAACAGATCGTATTTCAGCTCAATCGCCGCCAGCGCGACGGTCTCTTCGTCCGTTTCGTCGCGAAGCGCGGCCATCTGTGCGGCAATGCCCTGATCCCATGCGTTTTGTGCCTCGACGAAACACAGGCTCGCCACGTTGTGACGCTCGGGTGTTTCCTGAGAGCAGGCGAAATGCGCATCGTTCACGCATTGCGCGGGGTTTTGGCCCAGTTCCAGTTTCTGCGCGAGGCAGGTATCTGCCACGGCCAGATCGACTTCGGCTTTTGATGGCGTCGCTGGCGTACTCAGCGCCATCGCAACCAAGCCTATCCCTGCCATCTTGGTGATCGTCGTGGTCATGCGGCGCCCTTTCCTGAAGCATCCATTGGGCTGGTCTTGCCCCTTGCATTTGGTATACCAACTTGAAATTGTATGCCATGACCCGTGCACCGAAAAGTCGGTTCTGGGCCTGCCAATTCAAAAGGAGCTTCCATGTCGGACACCCGCGCCAACAAGCGGTTCCGCTCTCAGGAGTGGTTTGACAACCCCAATAACCCGGGCATGACCGCACTGTATCTGGAGCGTTACCAGAATCAGGAATTCACCCGCGAGGAACTGCAAAGCGAAAAACCGGTGATCGGGATTGCACAGACCGGTTCCGATCTGGCGCCCTGCAACAAGATCCATGTCTTTCTTATGGACCGGATCAAGGCAGGTATCCGCGAGGCTGGCGGCATTCCGATGGAATTTCCGGTTCACCCGATTCAGGAAACCGGCAAACGGCCAACCGCCGCGCTGGACCGCAATCTTCAGTATCTTTCACTGGTCGAAGTGTTGCACGGCTATCCCATCGACGGGGTCGTGTTGACCACAGGCTGTGACAAGACCACGCCCGCCATGCTGATGGGTGCGGCGACTGTCGATTTGCCAGCAATTGCGCTGAACGGCGGCCCGATGCTGGACGGTTGGTGGAAAGGCAAACGCGCGGGATCCGGTGCGATCGTCTGGGAAAGCCGCCGTCTGCTGGCTGCGGGCGAAATTGACTACGATGAATTTATGAGCCGGGTTTGTTCTTCGGCGCCTTCATTGGGCCATTGCAACACCATGGGTACAGCCAGCACCATGAATGCCATGGCCGAAGCCCTTGGGATGTCGCTGACGGGCAATTCGGCCATTCCGGCGCCGTTCAGGGAACGTATGGCGATGGCCTATGAGACGGGCAAACGCATCGTTGGCATGGTCTATGACGATCTCAAACCTTCTGACATCATGACACGCGCCGCGTTCGAAAATGCGATTGTGGTGAATGCCGCCATTGGCGGGTCAACGAATGCGCCGCCGCATTTGCAGGCTGTCGCGCGCCATATTGGCGTCGATCTGCACGTAACCGATTGGGAAAAGCACGGCTTTGACGTGCCTTTGATGGTGAACATGCAGCCCGCAGGCGAATACCTTGGTGAATCCTTCTTCCGCGCGGGCGGCGTGCCTGCTGTGATGGGCGAGTTGCGCAAGGCAGGCCGTATCCACGATGACGCGATGACCGCGACCGGCAAAACCATGGGCGACAATCTATCCGGTTGGGAAAGCCAGGACACAGATGTCATCACGACCTATGATGCGCCCATGCGCCAGAATGCTGGCTTCAAGGTGCTGTCCGGGAACCTGTTCGACTCGGCTCTGATGAAAACATCGGTGATTTCAGACGACTTCCGGCAGCGTTTCCTGTCCAAGGCCGGAAACGAAGGTGTCCACGAAGCGCGCGCCATCGTCTTTGAAGGCCCCGAGGATTATCATGATCGGCTGAACGATCCTGCTTTGGAAATCGATGAAAACTGCATTCTGTTCATTCGGAACGTGGGCTGTGTCGGCTATCCGGGTTCGGCTGAGGTGGTGAACATGCAGCCGCCAGATGCGTTGATCAAACAGGGGATCAACCACTTGCCCACGGTCGGCGATGGCCGTCAATCCGGCACCTCGGAAAGCCCTTCGATTCTGAATGCGTCACCCGAAGCGCTGGTTGGTGGTGGGCTGGCCTATCTGCAAACCGGAGATACGGTTCGCCTGAACCTCAATGACAGCACAATGAACGCACTGGTGCCTGAAGAGGAATGGCAAGCCAGGGTCGATGCATGGGAAGCGCCGGATATCGTCAGCCAGACACCCTGGCAGGAGATTTATCGTACCCATGTCGGGCAACTGGCAGAAGGGGGCTGTCTGGAACTGGCGACAGCCTATCAGAAAATCCGTCACACTTTGCCGCGCGACAACCATTGATGAAGCTTGGTCGCTGACACAGGCGCAGAGGGCAGAGTAGGGACCAAAGATGCAAGACGTTACCGAGCCGCAGTCTGGCGGCATGGCCACCGTGGATATTGTCAAATGGATAGCAACGGCAATTCAGTTGGTTGGCTACGGAATGACCGGGCTGAACATGGTTCCTTGGAACGTCTACGCGTTCTTCGTGGGAATATTCCTGTGGTTTGCCGTGGGCGTGATGTGGAAAGATCGGGCGATCATGGTGGTGCATGTCGGCGCGTTCATTTCGCTGCTGGTCGGATACCTGAATGCGTGAACACTCAATAGTGGGAGGGTCGAGATGAGCCAAACTATCATTATCACCGGTGGTGGGCGTGGGATCGGCAAAGCCTGTGCCGAAGTCTTTTTGGATGCAGGCTGGCGCGTCGGCGTGATGGGCCGCAGCCCCGAGCCTTTGCAGGCCATGGCTGAGGCAAACGATGCTGTCCTTGCGATGCCATGCGATGTTTCGGATGAGGCATCGGTGGATGCAGCTTTTGACATGGCTCTTTCGGAGTGGGGGCGGATCGATTGTCTGTTCAACAATGCGGGTGTTTCCGCGCTGGGCGCAACAATTGACGAAGTCAGCGTCGATGACTGGCGCCGGTGTATCGACATAAACCTGACCGGATCATTCATCTGCGCGCGGGCGGCGTTTGCCCGGATGAAGCAGCAGGATCCGCAAGGCGGGCGGATCATCAACAACGGATCCGTTTCTGCCTATGTTCCGCGTTGGGGATCTGCGCCCTACACGGCCTCCAAACATGCGATCACAGGTCTGACGCGCTCGATCTCGCTGGACGGGCGGCCTTACAACATCGCCTGCGGTCAGATTGATATCGGCAATGCCCTGACAGAAATGGCCGCGAAGATGACCAAAGGTGTTCCACAGGCGGATGGATCCATTGCGGTCGAGCCGGTGATGGATGTGGCCAATGTGGCCAGCTCGGTTCTGCATATGGCGAGCCTGCCGTTGGAGGCCAACGTTCAGTTCATGACGGTGATGGCAAGCGCAATGCCCTACATCGGCCGGGGCTGATCCGGGATTAGGCGGGTGTCAGCTGGCGTCGGTTCCGGCGCGTAGCAGAGCCTTTTCGCGCTGCCAAATGTAGAGACCCGCGGCGATGATGATCAGACCACCGCCCAATGTGTAGATCGTTGGCCAGGTCGAAAAGACGACGATCCCAGCGACGGCAGCCCATAGAATCTGCGTGTAGATCATGGGCGACAGAATGGACGCATCGGCCAGCCGGTGCGCCGTAGTTGCGCATTCGTGCCCTGAAAATCCGAAAAAGCCGACGGCGGCAAAGACAAACCAACCCAGCGGAGACTGCGGCCAGACCCATTCTGTCAGAGCGATAGGAACAAGTGCCAAGGTCGCCAGTCCGGCGGACCAGACCTGCTGTGTTGCGTTGCTTTCCTGTCCGGCAAGCATGCGTGTGAACAGGAAATACATCGAGGCCAGCATCAGGGCGCTGAGAGAATAGATCATCGCCGGATGCCAGACTGTGCTCCATGGCTGAACAACGACCAACACACCGATAAAGCCGGTGCAAACCGCCGCGATGCGCCGTATTCCGACCCGTTCACCCAGCATCGGGATCGCCAGCAGCGTTACAACAATGGGCATCGCAAAAAAGATTGTGGTGGTTACGGTAATTGGCAGCGCACTGAGCGCAAGAAAGTTCAGCGTGGTGCTGCCCAGCAAACAGCAGGACCTCAGAACCTGCATGAAAGGGCGCCGTGATTTGAACACTTCGCGGCCTTCGCGTGGGATGTAGAATGCCAGAGCGAAGATCAGGTGCCCGGCGTATCTGACAAAGACCACCTGAAGCGCGGGCAACCCGGCAAGGATCAACCACTTGGCGGCTGTATCAATGCAAGTGAACAGAATGACGGCGACAGCCATCAGAGCGACGCCGTAGCCGGTCCGCTCTTCGCGCGGTTGCACGCCGGTCAGCATGTCATGCCCTGCCTGAGCAGGTCAAAGAGACATGCCCCCATCAATCACAACGCATTGGCCGGTCATGTATTGGCTTTTGGCGCTGGCGAGATAGACCACAAGATCCGCGATTTCATCGGCGCGACCGATCCGCCCCATGGGCTGGCGTGCTACGAAATCGCGCATTGCCTGTTCATAGTCGCCTGTAGCCTGCAGGCGTTCGTGCAGGGATGGGCTGTCCACGGTTCCCGGCGCAATGCAATTGCAGGTGATGCCCTCGGTGACGTAGTCGCGGGCGACCGATTTGGTCAAACCAATGACTGCGGCTTTGGATGTGGAATACAAAAATCGGTTTGGAACGCCCATGACGGTCGAGGCTACGGATGCGATGTTCACGATCGCTCCACCGCCTCGGGCGCGCATGCCGGGCAACGCGGCCTGAATAGCGTTGAACTGCGCCCTCACATTCAGGTTTATGGCGAAATCAAACTCTTCGTCGCTTGCCTGTTCAATTGTTCCGGCGTGAACAACACCTGCGCAATTGACGAGGATGTCAGGGCCGGCTTGCTGGATAGCGTCCTGCAGAGCCTTTTTGTCCAGCACATCGAGCGCAAAGGCTTCGGATACCTTGATCCCATCCAGCAAATCGGCCCGCAGGTCCGTTGCAATTACGTGCGCGCCCGCTTGTTCGAGCGCTTCGGCTGAGGATCGTCCGATCCCCTGACCGGCGGCCGTCACAAAGGCTCGTTTTCCGGACAATGGCAGGTTCATGTTTTTTCCTTTCCGATATTCCGGGTCATCCAGTCGATCATTTCGGGGATCATCAACCCGCCTTCGCCGCCGTCGCGGGCTTCGCATAGCGTGTTTTCGGCGCAGCCTGACATTCGACTGTGCAGACCCAGATCTGACGCCATCTTGCTATAATAGCCAAGGTCTTTGGCCGCGTTTTCAACTGAAAAGGCCAGATCAATCTGGCCGGATTGCGTGTAGTTGTGCATGAAACCCATCATGGGTGAATAATTTGGTCCAGCGGCCATGATGTTGAAAACGTCTGTCCGGTTGACACCAGCGGCGTCGGCGACAGCAAAGACTTCGGCCATCGCCATAGCGGCCGTCATGCCAAAATAGTTGTTCAGCAGCTTCACGGTATGACCGCTTCCCAGCTTGCCGAGGTGAAAGACGTTTTCCGACAGCACATCGAGAACCGGTTTGGCCTCGGCAAAGGCGGTTTCGTCCCCGGCACACATGATGTTCAACAGGCCGTCCTTGGCGTGCGCGGGCGTCCGGCCCAGCGGAGCGTCAAGATAGTGGGCGGATTTCGCGGCAAGATCCGCACCGATTTTCAGCGTGGATGCGGGCAGGGAGGTACCAAAGTCGATGACCACCTGTCCCGGTTTGGCGCCTGCCAAAATGCCATCCTCGGCGTAGACGCGGCTTTCAACCTGATCGGAGTTGCCCACGCAAATCAAAACGATATCGCTCGCTTCGGTAAGTTCACGGGCGGTGGCGGCCTCAGTGGCGCCTCGGGTCAACGCCTCTTCGACACCAGTGCGGTCGCGGTTCCCGAGCACGACCAAAGTGTATTCGGCATCCTGCAAGCAACTGACCATCGCACGGCCCATAAGACCAAGACCGATAAATCCAATTTTAGGTTTGCTCACTCTGTTTCTCCTTCTTTTAGACGCCGCGGAAATCGCCGGGCACAGCGCCTGCCCGGACCGGCATTCCCGTTCTGCCGGACAAGGCCGTTGCGAGTGTCATTTCCAATGCCTTGAGACCATCAAGACCGCTGCACAAAACATCATCCTGCGCCCCGTCCACAACGCCTGCAAAGCGTTCGAGCTGCGCAAGCAGGGGGTCGATTGGCTCAAAGCGCGGCCCCGGATTTCGGCGCAGGGGTTTGGACCATTCGATTTCGCCCTCATCCGACCGCCCCCAGAACGTCAACGAGGGAAAAGCGATAGCGCCTTCCGTGCCGGTGATCCGCAGGTAGTCTTCGGATGATCCGGCAATGGCGGGGTTCTCGTGACTGGCTGCTTCGAACGACCAAGGAGAGGCGCCGGCATCGGAAATCAGGAAAGAACCAAGCGCCCCGTTTTCGAAACGGAAGGCAAGCGCAGCGGTGTCTTCGATTTCAAATCCGCGACGGGCCGACGACAAAAGCGCAGAGACTTCGGTCAATTCGCCCAGCAAAAACCGCATCAGATCAATCTCATGGCTGAGGTTGGTCATGAGTGGGCCCGCACCCGGTTTTCGACGCCATTCCGCTTCGTAATAGCTGTTGTGTTTGCGCAAAGACCAAAGGCCCTGAACGCCAACAATGTCACCAATCTGGGTCAATGCATCACGTGCGGCAATTGAAAAGGGGTGGCACCGGCGATGATGGCCGACCAGCAATGGCAGGCCGGAACGCGCGGATTCTGCCAGCAGAATATAGCTTTCGTCGAGCGTGGCGCTGATCGGTTTTTCCAGCAAAACCACGATCCCTTTGGTCATACAGGCGAGCGCGCTGTTGCAGTGGTCCGGCGTGGGCGTGGCGATCACGGCGGCGCGGGTTTCGGCAGGCAGCTCATCTATTGAAGCGACCATCGGCAGGCCCTGCGCCATCAGGTGCGCGCGCGTCGGTTCGTGCTGTTCTACCACAGCCACCAGATCGGCGCAGTCGCTGGCCTGCGCGACCTCAATGTGGCGCATGCCGATCGACCCGGCGCCGATCACGGCAAAAGGCATGGGTGACGTCATGAAATCGACCCAACGCGCTGGTTTTGGGTTGCTTTGCAGCGAGGCATTACATCACGGCCCCGATTTGCCACGGAACAAATTCGTAGTCGCCCAAACCCTGAGCCTCAGACTTGCTTGCGTCGCCCGAGGCCATGCGTAACCACATCTGATAGATTTCCTTGCCCACGTCTTCGACACTGGCATCACCGGTCAGAATTCTGCCTGCGTCGATGTCCATGTCTTCGGTCATACGCGCATACATTTCCGAGTTTGTTGCAACCTTCATGGATGGGCTTGGTTTGGCTCCGAACGCCGAACCGCGACCTGTGGTAAAGCAGACAAGGTTACAACCGGAAGCGATTTGCCCGGTGACAGATGCCGGATCATAGCCGGGGCTATCCATAAAGACGAAACCGGGTTTCGTGACGATCTCGGCGTATTTGTAGACCCCTGTCAAAGGGGTCGTGCCGCCTTTGGCCGCAGCGCCCAGCGACTTTTCAAGAATGGTTGTCAGACCGCCCTTCTTGTTGCCCGGCGACGGGTTGTTGTCCATCGAGCCGTTGTTGCGTTTGGTGTAGTCCTCCCACCAGCGGATAAGGTTCACCAGCTTTTCGCCGGTTTCCTGATCTTTCGCGCGCGCGGTCAACAGGTGTTCTGCGCCGTATATTTCCGGGGTTTCTGCCAGAACGCCTGTGCCACCCTGGGCAACCAGCAAATCGCAGGCATGACCAACCGCTGGATTGGCTGTGACACCAGACCACGCGTCCGAGCCGCCGCATTGCAGAGCCACCATCAATTCAGAGGCCGGGCAGGGTTCTCGTTTGGCTTGATTGACCAGCGGCAGCATCGCCTCGACTTTGGCAATGCCCAGTTCGATGGTTTTGCGCAGTCCGCCAACATCCTGAATGTTCATGCTTTGAAACAAGGGGCCGGGTGTCAGCCCGTAGGCTTCGACCAGCCAATCGATCTGGTTCATTTCACAGCCCAGACCGGCCATCAGAACACCACCCACATTCGGATTGCGGGCATAGCCCCACATCACCCGTTGGAGCGCTTCGAACCCTTCAGAGCCTTGTCCAGCCATCCCGCAACCCGTGCCATGCACAAAGGCAGTCACGCCATCTACGTTTGGATATTCGGCCAGACGCTCGGGCGTGAAATGCTGCGCGATCATCCGCGCCGCGGTGGCTGAACAGTTGACCGAGGTCAGAATGGCGATGTGATTGCGTGTGCCGACGCGCCCGCTTGGACGGCGGTATCCGGCAAAGCTGTCTGCCTGCTGCGCTGGCGTCACGGGGCGCAAGTTGGTGGCAAACTCATAAGACGCATCAACGGCACGAAATTCCAGATTGTGGGAATGCACATGTGCGCCTGACGGGATGTCTTCGGAGGCATAGCCGATCACCTGCGCATATTTGCGAACAGGCATCCCTTTGGCAATCGGCTCCAGCGCCATCTTGTGTCCGCGTGGGATCAACTGCGATGCACCATCTATCCCGATTTCCAGCGGGGAAATGGCCGTGACGACATTGTCTTCCGGGCTCAATTTGACGGTACGCATTGAAGCGGGTCCTGTGCAGATATTTGGTATCAAAACCTGACCACTTAGCCCGAGAAAGGTCCAGTATTTCTTTTGAAGAAATGCTCAGTTTTGTGGCGCCGTAACAGTGGCGACACTTGGTCTCTTCTTCCTGCTGCGAACGGCTCCTGCAATTGGTGCCGTTGCACGCTTGAGTGGGATCATTTGGACAAAGAAAAACCCGAGGCGCGGTCGCGCCTCGGGCCGTGTTTTTCAAAGAGGATCGAATTTAAACGATGCTGATGTCGTCTTCGATGGTTGCGACGCTCATACCTTCGATAAAGACGACATCACCGCCACCGAAATCGAGCTCGACGCCGCCGATGACATTGGAACCGTAGGTGGACACAACCTGGGCTGCGGTCAGGCCGCCTCCCCAAAGTCCGCTGTCCAGTTCCAACGTATCGACGTTGTTCTGGAAGGCTTCGACGGTGTCATTGTCGTAGCCGATACCAAAGACAAACGTATCAGCATCCGGGCCACCCCTGAGGGTGTCGTTGCCGTCAGCACCATCGAGCGTGTCGCTGCCGCTGCCGCCAACCAGAAGGTCGTCGTCGGCGCCACCGAACAATTGGTCGTTGCCGTCGTCGCCCAGCAGGTTGTCGTTGCCAGCGCCACCTTCGATTGTGTCGGCCGCTACACCACCACGGATGGTATCCAGGCCAGCACCCCCGGTCATCGAGTCAGGCCCTTCCTCACCACGAATGTTGTCGTTGCCGTCGCCGCCGCTGATCGAGTCACCGCCGCCTCCGCCAAAGATCACGTCGTTGCCAGCGTTACCGAAAATGGTGTCCAGCTGGCCTTCGCCGCGCAGGTTGTCGTCACCAATGCCACCTTCGATCGAGTCGTTCTGACTGCCACCGAAGATCGTATCGTTGCCGTCGCCGCCGAGCAGCGTGTCGTTGTCAAAGAAGCCACGGATGGTATCGTCGCCGGTTCCTCCGATCACGCTGTCATTGCCAAATCCGGCGTTGATACTGTCGGCATCTGCACCCGCATCAACGGTGTCATTCCCGTCACCGGTTTTGATGATGTCCAAACCAGCGTCTCCGGTGACAGAGTCATCGCCGTCATCGCCACGCACAGTGTCGTTACCCGAGCCTGCAACAATCGTGTCAGCGTCGTCACCACCCAAGATGGAGTCGTCGCCACCACCCGCGAGGATGCTATCCGCGCCGGCTTCGCCCCGAAGGGTATCATTGCCGGCACCCGATACGAGTGTGTCGTTACCCGCGCGACCAAAGCCCGAGTTGTCACCCTCACCAAGTTGCAGATTGTTGTCATCGGCGGTGCCGCTGATGGTGTCGCTGAGGTTGCCAGCAACCACGTTTTCAAAATTCACATGGGTTTCGAGGTAGTTCGTTGCACCCGTGTTCATGTTGAAATCATAGCTGAACCCGGTGATGAAGAGCGTGTCGTTTCCGTCCCCGCCATCAGTGTTTTCCGGTGTTCCAGTAGCCGTAATGATCACGTCGTCGCCGCCGTTGCCATTGTATTCACCGCCACCGCTGGACTGGATGGTGTCGTTGCCTTCGCCGCCGTTGATCGTGTCCGCGCCGGTTCCGACCAAACCGCCGGTGAGAAAGTCGTTGCCTTCCCCGCCGTTGATCGAGTCACTACCAGATTCGCCGTTGATCGTGTCGTTGCCGCCGCCACCAGTGATCGAGTCATTGCCAGTGCCGCCGTCAACCGTGTCGTTTCCGTTTCCTGCCTCAATCGAGTCATTGCCGGAACCGCCATCGACGGAATCGTCACCACCATTGGATTCGATGGTATCGTTGTCTGCGCCGCCGTCGATGGTGTCGCCAAGACCAGCCTGGTTGGCACCCGTGATGGAGTCATTGCCAGTGCCGCCGATGATGCTGTCTGCAACGCTAGAACCAGCATTCAGACCACCGTCCAGCGAGTCATCGCCAGCGCCGCCGTCGATGGTATCCTGGCTTGTGCCACCTTCAATGGTGTCATTGCCGTCGCCACCAGACAGGGAGTCGTTGTTGCTGCCGCCATCAATGGAGTCAGCACCGCCGTTCCCTTCGATGGTGTCACTGCCGGCGCCACCAATCAGCGTGTCGACGCCGGACGTTTGGTCGTTGCCAATGATCGAGTCATTGCCGGTTCCACCGTCAATCGAGTCTGGGTTTCCGGAAATCGTTGAAGGCCCGTTGCCCCAGATCGTATCGTTTCCGGAACCACCCAGCAGGGTGTCTGTGCTGGAATTGCCTTCGATCGAGTCGTTGCCGGCGCCGCCGTCAATGGAGTCCGCCAAAAAGCCGCCAAACAAGTGGTCAAGCCCGTCGCCGCCTTCGATGGTGTCAGCACCATTGTTGCCGCGCAGGGTATCGTTTCCAATTCCGCCGATCAGGCTTTCGTCACCGCTTCCGCCATCTGCAGAGTCGTTGCCGCCGCCACCATCGAACAGGATTCCGTCCGTTGCGTCACCGGTGAACAAATCGTCACCGCCACCGGCAAAGATTTCTTCGATACTGATCAAAGTCTGATTTGGGAAACCACGCGTGCCGTAGAGCTGTGCACCGATGTCGAATTCCATGTTATTGATGCGCAGTGGATCAATGATCAGCGTGTCGGTTCCGGCTCCGCCGTCAACGCTGTCATAGCCTTCGCCATTTGCGTTGTAGAGCGTGTCATTGCCGGTACCTAAATCAACCGTGTCATTGCCCTGCCCGCCATCGACAGAGTCGTCACCAGCACCTGCAATAATGGAGTCAACGCCAGCCCCGCCGAGGATCGTATCGACGCCAGAGGTCTGGTCCGCACCGGTGATGGTGTCGTTGCCGGATCCGCCATCGATAAAGTCATGGAAAATGGAGCCGATCCCACCAAAGATGGAGTCATTGCCCGCTCCACCGAGGATGGAGTCTGTGTTGCCACCGCCATTGATCGAGTCGTTGCCATCGCCCGCGATAATCGTATCGTCGCCATTTCCGCCGTTAATGGAGTCAGCGCCATTGTTCGTGGTGATCGAGTCGTTGCCGCCGCCGCCGTTGACAGTGTCGTCGCCGTTGGCGCCAATCACGGTGTCATTGCCGGAACCCGCATTGATGCTGTCACCCACGCTGGAGAAAGCGAAAAAACCGCCGTCGATCGAATCGTCACCCGCGCCGCCGATGATTGTCTGCGCGTTTGCGCCGCCCAGAATGGTGTCGTTGAACCCGAAACCTTCCATGGTCACGCCGTTGGCGCTGCTTGTGTTTTCGATCAGCGTGCCTTCTGTCGTGCTGCCGAATGCCAGCAGGCTGCGTACGAAGTTTTCAGTTGAATTGTCAAAGTCATTTACGTCGACAGTTGCTTCGCGCGGATCCCAGATCGACGCAAAAACTTCGGAGTCCATCCATGTGAAAATGACACGTCCGTCGCCGGTAACGCCAATGTTCGGTGTGGTGGCACTATCGGGCGTGACAACTTGTGTCGCGCCGCGTGAAGAGCCATCGGCATTGTATGCGCGCGCTTCCAGAGTCTGGTCGGAATCGTTGTCCCAGATGATTACAAAACCGCCATCGGGCAAGCCTACGATCTCGGGCTCGTTTTCGTCGTCACCGGTTGCGGCGACGTTTGTAACACCGCCTTGCTGAACACCATTGTTGTCAAAGCGCTCGAACCGGATGTCCAAACCACCGGCACCATTGTCGAATTCATAAACGACCACAAAGCCGCCACCAGCCAGTGATGCGACCTGAGGATTTCGAGCCTCGCTGGTCGAGTAGGCGGTTACATTTACATTCGTGACTGACGTGCCAGATGAGTCGTAAATCCGGAATTCGATATCATCATCGCCATCAGGTTCGGTGTAGACGCTGACGTAGTTGCCGTTTGTCAAAACGGCCATGTCACCTTGGTTGGTGATTGATCCGTTTTGCGATGCGTCGAATGGCGCGCTGACGACACCGGCAGCAGTAACCGTTGTGCCGAAAATCTGCGTGTCACCGCCTGTTGTGTCCTCGTAGGTCACGCTCGAGGTGTTGTTGGTCAGGTTTACCGCCACCTGCGGGTTGCGCACGACGCCACCAACGTTTTCGTTGATAATGACAGCACTGTCGATTGCCGTTCCGGTAGAGTCGAAACGCTCCCACATCACGGTGTGCTGGGTTGTCGTGGTCAGATCATCATCGATGTAGACCATGATGAATCCGCCATCATTGGTTGGCGCGATATCAAAATCGTCTTCGTCATCGGCGTTTCGGTTCGTGTTCAGGCGCACTGGGCCGGTGACAATATTGCCTTCGCCATCGTAAATGATGCCGATGATGTCATTGCCGGCAGTAGTGCCGATGCCTGATGTGCCGGTCTCGACCCAAGCAACCAGGATGTTGCCATTCGAAAGGCCAATTGTTTGGGGATCGGATTGGCTGCCGTTTGCAGCCGTGCCAGTGTTAACCTGAAATTCCGCAAGCCATTGCGTCGTCATGGGGATACTCCACAAATAAATTTGTTCTCAAAACACCCGTCCGCGCCGAAAAAGGACGCGGTTCAAAAATGCTTTGCTTCAAAAAAACTCAGAAAACTCGTCAAAAAACATAATGGTCGTATTAATATGCGCGGACTTTGCCCCAATTGAAAAAGCAATGCAACACTGCGGAACAGGATCTGTTGATCGAGAATAATGACTTGACAGGTTGGTTTTTGGCGATTCGTCAGGCGCGACCAGTTTCTCGAGATTGCCATACCCAATGTCTCGATCATTTTCGCGACTGCCGCGATCGCTGAAGGATATTGACAGCCACAAATGAAAAAGGGGCGGATCAAACCGCCCCCTTGGTTCTTTTGGTTCCAGGTCTCTTCTAGAGGAACACCGTCACGATTGGCGGATAGATCAGCAGAACTGACAGGGCCAACAGTTGCAGGCAGATGAAGGGCAGGAACCCGCGGAAAATCTGCGTCAGCGTGATGTGGGGTGGCGCAACCGATTTCAGGTAGAATGCGGCCGGACCAAACGGTGGCGACAGGAAACTGACCTGCATGTTCATACAGAAGACCACACCAAACCAAATCGCCACATGGCGGGGGTTCAGTTCTCCAAAGACGCCGATTTCCTGAACTGGCAGTTTCAGAACGATCGGCAGGAACACCGGCATGATCAGCAGAACGATCCCAACCCAGTCCATGAACATGCCCATGATCAGGAAGATCAGCATCATCACGAGGATGATGGACATGGTCGGCAGTTCGGCGGCAAGGATCATGTTGGCCACGTAGGTCGGACCGCCCGCCAGCGTGTAGGCTGCAGCCAGCGCCGCCGCACCGATCGTGACCCAGATGATCGTACCGGTCGATTTCAGGGTGCGCACCAAGGCGTCCCAAACGATTTCGAAGGTCATTTCCCGGCGGATCAGGCCAATAGTGAACACGGCCACAACGCCCATACCCGCGGCTTCGGTGATCCCGGTGATCCCCATGTAGATGGATCCCAGAACAACGCCGATCACAACAACCGGAGCAATCAGGCCTTTGCCCATCTCCCAGCCTTTGGCGGTACGTTCTTTACCAATCATGAGCATGCAAACGCCGGCTAGGACGAACGCCCCGGCAATCCACGGCAGGTCTGCGACCATTCCGAGCGCAATCGGGTCTTCGCCCTCTTGCAACTGGTTTTGACCTGTCAGCGTAAAGAACAGCGCCCGCAGAAACAGAACGCCGATGATCCAAAGGGCGAACCGCGACAGGAACCCAAAGAACATCATCCATTTTTCACCGCCTTCAGGCTCGCCCGGTTCCGGCTCGGGCAACGGCGCAAGCGATGGATTCATCTGTGTCCGGACGATGATGTAGACGATAAAGAAAGACGCCAACATGAAGCCGGGCAAGAACGACGCTGTGAACAACGCCTTAATGGATGTCTCTGTGACCAGACCGTAGAAGATCAGAACAATCGACGGCGGGATCATTGTACCGAGCGAGCCAGAGGCGCAGATGGTGCCGATCGCAAGGTTCTGGTTGTATCCCAATCGCAGCATCTGGGGCAGGGCGATCAGACCCAGCAAGACAACCTCACCGCCGATGATGCCGGACATGGCAGCCATGATCACCGCCATGATGGAGGTGACAATAGCGATGCCGCCGCGTGCGCGGCTTAGCCAGACGTTCAACGAGTTGTACATGTCCTTGGCGATGCCCGAGCGTTCGAGCAGGGCGGCCATGAAGATAAACAACGGGATCGAAATCAGCACGTAGTTCGTCATTTGTCGGTAGACGGCTTGGCTAAGTACCGAAAGCGGCCCTTTGCCGAAGTCGCGGAACAGCAACTCTGGCCCGAATTTCATCAGTAGAACCAGCACCGCCAAAAAGGCCGATGCAAATCCAAGCGGCATACCAATGGCCAACAGGGCGAACATGCTCAGCAGCAGGACGAGGCTGAGCGTGCCGATGTCGCCGACCTTGATCCATGAGAAAAGCTCAAGAAATTCCATGCTATTTCTCCAAGGTCTTGCGGATGTTCTCGATTTCGACTTCGTCAACGTCGTCGAGACCGTGATGTTCTGGTGCCTTGTTCCAATCCGAGATCAGGTTTGACAGGGCCTGAAGCGCGACAAGGCAAATGATGATCAGGATGGCAGGCTTTACGATGCCGGGAATAGGTGGATCCCAGGCCGTGCCAAAGGTTTCCATCCGCAAGAAACGGCGCTCGGCGTCGTCGAACCCGCCCCAGACCATGGCAAAGGTAAAGAACCAGATCAGCAGCAGCGAGATGATGTCAGATGTCTTTTGCATCCAGCGGGGCATCAGGTCGTAGATCACGTAGATCCGGATGTGACTGCGCTGTTGCATGGCGTACTGCCCGGCAAACAAAAATACAAAACTTGCGATCCACAGCGATAGCTCGTTCGCCCAAAGCGTGGGCCGTGCAAAGACGTACCGCGACACCACTTCGTAGAACATCACAACGACGATCAACGCGGTCATGATCATCGCGATCCGCGAGCAGATCAGAGACATGATGTCAAAGAATCCGGCGGGTTCGGTTTCGATGCTTTCTCTGGTGTCCGAAAGGTAAATTGAAATGGCGAGGATCGCTCCGGCCAGTGTGAAGAGCATAATGGAAACGATCGGGCGCCCTTCGGGGCGGATCATTTCATGCATTCCGAGAGAGTCTTCGAAAAGCACCCGGTTAAACACCAACCAGGCGTAAAGCAGCAAGACAATGCCAGTCAGGCCGATTGCGATTTGCTTGACCGGTTTTCTTAGCGGTCCCAGCCAGACGCTTTCGCGCTCATCCATGCCTATCCTCCCCCGATAAGGCCTCGGCTTTTTCAGCCATTGTTCTTTGAGTTTTGGGCAATACGGGCCCGGAAAGCCGGGCCCGTATCTAAAGTTGGTTCAGGCGCAGTTGGCTAACAGCTGCGCCTGTTGACTTATTTGATCAGGCCGAGCTGACGCAGGTATGTCTTGTGGCTTTCCACAAGAGCGCCTGCTTCGGGGCTGCGGGTTGCCCAGTCATCCCAAGCCGCCTGAGCCGCAACGCGGAACTCTTTGCGGTCTTCATCCGACCATGCATAGAGCGTTACGCCCTGTTCCTGCAGAGCTGCTGCGGCTTCTGTGTTGGCCTTTTCGTTCGCCATGGCGATCTGGAAGGACAGTTTCTGCCACGCAGTTTCGACGATGCGACGCTGCTGTTCGGTCAGGCCGTCCCAGACGTCCTTGTTGCAGGCCAGGTGGTCAGACGGCATCGAGTGGAAGCCAGGGTAGTTGGCGTGCTTAACGATGTCATACAGACCCAGACCGACGTTGTTGGCCAGACCGGATGCGTCCGCACCGTCGATGATGCCGGTTTCAAGCGCGGTAAAGATTTCGGTGAAATCCATCACGATGGGCGATGCGCCCAGCTTTTCGAAGATCTCTGTTTCCATGCCCGGAGGCGAACGGAATTTCCAGCCTTTCAGGTCGTCGGGTCCCGCGATTGGGCGCGAGGAAGCAAAGCTTTCCTGACCGTAGATGGCCCAGCCGATCAGCTGCATGTTCTGTGCGTTGTACAGTTCCTGTGCAGCGTCATAGCCGCCACCGTAGTACAGCCACGAGTACTGCTGCCAAGGTGTGTCGTAACCACCCATGATGTCGCCGACGAACTGGAACGCAGGGTTCTTACCGGTCTGGTAAGCGCCGCCGGTCGCGTCGCAGTCGATGATGCCGTTGATCGCCGCGTCGAAGGTTTCAACCGTCGCAACAACCGAAGACGAGTAGAACATCTCGATCGTGATGTCGCCGCCGGACATTGTCTGGATGTCGTCAATCCATGTAGCCAGCATCTTGCCGGTTGGGTGCTCGGTCGCATAGTGCGTCTGAATGCGCAGAGTGACCGGATCGGCTGCCACAGCACCGGCCATCATTGCCGTTGCCGCACCTGCCATGAGAATGGACTTGAAGTTCATATTTTCCTCCCATTAAGGCCGAAGCCGACCTTACCTTTTTTGTTTTGCGCACCCTGTGAGCGCGCTACGGATGGTATACCATCACCAAGACGCTAGCGAATGGCGTATCGACAATCAACGATTTTTGGTATACCAAATTCAATCGTTGCTCAGGGGATGGCATCTGCTTGCTTCTTATGGCGTGCCGGTTTGTGAGCGTGGCCATAGAAAAGAATATAGAATAAAGGCTGCCAGATGGCGGATGAGACGCTACCACAACAAATCGCTACGCGTTTGCGCAGGGATATTCTGCGCGGCAAACTCGAACCAGGACACAGTATCAAGGAACGGGATAACGCCAATGAATTAGGCGTTAGCCGAACTCCAATGCGCGAGGCGATTCGCATTCTCGCGACCGAGGGTTTGGTGATTCTGCGGCCTGCGCGTAGTCCGATCGTAGCCAAGCCGAGTTTCAAACAGATCGCCGACAACATCGAAGTGCTTTCCGCGCTCGAACTTCTGTCTGCCGATCTGGCTTGTCAGAATGCGACCTCGGATCAGATCGACAGCATTGCCGAAGCGGACGCACGTATGACGCGCCAGTACGAAACGCTTGATCCGGTGGACCTGTTTGAACTGGATATGGATTTTCACATTGCGATTGCGCAAGCCTCCAACAATGCCGTTCTCGTGGAAACCCACCGTGCCATTCTCGCCCGGATGTGGCGCGCACGGTACCTTGCCGCACGGCGTAAACGCAGCCGCGACCGGGTGATCCGCCAACATGGATTGATCGTGGAGGGCCTCAAGGCGCGGGACCCTGATGCCGTTCGGATCACGCTGCAGGATCACCTCGAACATTTGCTGGTCAACGTGCGCGAGTACTTCGAAAATGAAGAAAAGCAAGACAACGACAAGACCGCTCGCGAACTGGTCAAGTAACCCCCATATTTCCGTAAAACCCGATCGAAAAGGAAACGAACCGAATGAAATTATTGCGTTTTGGACCGCAAGGACAAGAAAAGCCAGGTATCTTGGACACATCTGGCGCGGTCCGGGATCTGTCGGGCAAGACCCCAGATTTCTCAGGCGATGCCGTATCCCTAGACGCGCTGGATGCAATCCGCGCGATTGATGTAGACAGCCTGCCTGTTGTGGAAAACCCGGGGCGCATCGGTTCTTGTCTGGCGTCAGTCCCCAACTTCTTTTGTGTTGGCCTGAACTACGCGAAACATGCCGAAGAGACCGGGGCGGATAAACCGGCAGAACCCATTTTGTTTTCCAAGGCCTCGTCGTCTTTGTCAGGCCCGTTTGACGAGGTGCATATCCCGCGCACATCCAAAAAGACGGACTGGGAAGTCGAGCTGGGCGTCGTTATCGGCCGTGAAACGCTCTATGTTTCCGAAGCGGATGCGCTGTCACATGTGGCAGGCTATTGCACCATCAATGATGTATCCGAGCGGGCGTTTCAGGCCGAACGCGGCGGGCAGTGGATCAAAGGCAAGTCTGCTCCGACATTCGGCCCGACCGGTCCTTGGCTCGTTACCGCCGACGAGGTGCCGGACCCGCAAGCGCTTCGGCTCTGGTTGTCTTTGAACGGCGAGGTTGTGCAGGACAGCGATACGTCGGACATGATCTTTTCGGTGGCTGAAATTGTATCCTACATGAGCCAGTTCATGAAGCTGATGCCGGGCGACATCATTGCAACCGGAACGCCCTCGGGCGTTGGGTTGGGAATGAACCCGCAGCGTTTCTTGAACCCCGGTGATGTCATGGAACTGGAGGTCGAAGGTTTGGGCAAACAGCGTCAAGAGGCCGTCGCGGCCCTTTGAACGGTATAAGAGCAATCGCACCACAGGCCCATCGGCTGCGTGGTGCGGTTCCCTTTGACCAAAGCGCCATTCAGTGAATCAGCGACCCGCCGTTCACATCGACCTCGGATCCCGTGACATAGGCCGCAAGATCCGATGCAAGGAACAGGGCGCATCCGGCCACGTCCGAGGCCTTGCCGGCGCGACCCATTGGAATCCCTTCCAGAATTTGTGCCTTCATCTCTGGTGTCAGCTTGCCGGCGGTGATGTCGGTTGCGATGAAACCCGGGCATATGGCGTTGGCGCGAATACCGTCGGGCGCCAGTTCGCGGGCCATAGCCTTGGTCAGCCCAAGAATGCCAGCCTTGGCTGCGGAATAATGCGGGCCGCCGAATATCCCGCCGCCGCGCTGCGCGGACACTGAAGACATGTTGACGATTGATCCGCTGCCGCGTTCGCGCATATGCGGGATGAGCGCCTGGCTCATGTTCAGTGTGCCGCGCAAGTTCACATCCAGCACTGCATCATAGTTTTCCGGTTCGATCTGCATGATCTTGAGCGGCTGGGTGATCCCGGCGTTGTTGACCAGAATGTCTACGGTCTGCATGTCTTCCAGTATATTGCGCACGACCGTGTCGCATTGGGATTTGCTGGTCACATCGCAGGCGATTCCGCGATGGCCGGATCCCGGAAGAGTGTCTGCTTCGGACTGGGCCGCGGCTTGATCCAGATCGAGAATACAGATCCGCGCGCCGTGCTCTGCAAAGAGCATTGCGCAGGCTTTGCCCAACCCGCGTGGCGACGCAGCACCGGTGATGATTGCTGTTTTGCCTTCCAGCAGAGCCATGTCAGTTCTCCTTGTCTTCATGGGAGGCCATCAGAGCTTCGTAGGCGCGCAACACCTGGCTGTCGTCAGCTTTGCCCAGACCCATGCCGGATGCGGCAATGAACATCTGATGCGCCAGTGCCGCCAGTGGCAGGGACGCGCCTGCATCGCGGCCGGTTTGTAGAACCAGCCCGATGTCCTTCACAAAAATATCGACAGACGATTTGCAGGGTGGGTCCTGCATCATCATGCGTGGACCCCGATCGCCCAGCATCCAGCTGTTCCCAGCCGAGCCGGTTACAATGTCGAACAGGGTTTGCGGATCGCATCCGGCCTTTGTTCCAAGTGCCATCAATTCGGCGGCCGCAGCGATATGCACGCCCGCCGCCAATTGGTGCACGACTTTGTATGTGGCGCCCATGCCGGGCGCGTCCCCGAGCTGGTGCACCGTGCCTGCCATTGCCTCAAGCACCTGACCCGCGCGCTCAAAGGCCGAAGCGCTGCCCGAAGCCATGAACGTCAGGGTTCCGGCATCGGCCCCGACCTGTCCGCCCGAAACCGGCGCGTCGAGCAACTGGTGCCCCATGGTCTCCAGCGTCTGGCCGATGTCCCGCGCTTCTGATGGGGCAACGGTCGAGCACAGCATGACGGTTGCGCCCGGTGCCAAGGCGGCGGCGGCACCCTGATCGAACAACACGTCTTTGGCCTGCGCGGCATTCACGACCATGACGATCAAAAGTGTGCAGTCTTGCGCCGCTTCTGCTGGGCCGGTTGCGGCGATGCCTCCGGCCTCGGCAAACCGCTGGCGTGCCGCGTCGAAGATATCGTATCCGCGCAATTCCATGCCTGCGTCCATGATGTTCCGGGCCATGCCCATACCCATCGATCCAAGACCGATGATCGCTTGCTGCGTCATGTCTATTCCTTCAGCCATGTTTTGACCGATGCAGCGATTGCATCAACCGTGATCCCGTATTGTGCGTGCAGTGTCGGCAACGCGCCCGCATCCAGAAATTCGTCAGGTAGTCCGATCTGCCGGAATGTCGCCGTGACGCCGCCCTGCATCAGACAGGCTGCCACCGCCTCTCCCAAGCCGCCGGTGACAGAGTGGTTTTCCGCTGCAACCACCAGACGCCCACCTTTGGCAGCCTGTTTCAGAATGGTGGCTTTGTCCAAAGGCTTGATCGTCGGCGAATGTAAAACGGCGCAGGATACTCCGTCGCGGGCCAGCGCCTTGGCTGCGTCAAGCGTCCGCATGGTCATGATCCCGGAGGAAATGAAAAGAACGTCCGTGCCGTCCTGCAGTAACTTGGCCTTGCCAATTTCAAACGCATAGTCGTAATCGCCCAGAACGTTTGGCACCTGACCGCGCAACAACCGCATATATACCGGACCGGGATGGTCGGCGATGGCGCGGGTGGCTTGCTGGGTGTCGATGGCATCGCAAGGGTCCAACACGGTTAGTCCGGGCATCGCCCGCATAATAGCGAGATCTTCGGTGGCCTGATGCGATGGGCCATAGCCGGTGGTCAGGCCGGGCAGCGCGCAGCAGATCTTGACCGGCAGGGCTTCTTCCGCGATCGCCATGCAGATAAAGTCATAGGCGCGCCGGGCAGCGAAAACCGCATAGGTGGTTGCGAAGGGCGTAAAGCCTTCGCGCGCCAAGCCGGCGGCGGCTGACATCAGAACCTGTTCGGCCATGCCCATTTGATAGAACCGGTCCGGATGTGCCTGCGCAAAGACATGTAGGTCGGTGTATTTGGACAGATCAGCTGACAGACCGACAATATCGGCGCGATGCTCTGCCAGTTCCGCCAGCGTATTGCCAAAGGGCGCGGCAATTGTATCGCGGCCTTCTGAATCCAAGGATGCAATCATGGCCGAAGTGGCCTGTTTCTGGTTCGGGGCCTTGCGTGCCTTGAACTTTGACAGACGCCGCGAATTTGGCGGAATGGGTGGCTCTGACACGGGGATCACTCCGGCTTGTTGGCATCATGAATGGCGAGCGCCTTTGTCCACTCGTCCGCCTCAACGCGGACGAAATGGGTGATCTCGCGCTCTTCCAGAAACGGGATGCCCTTGCACATGGTTGTGTTGCAGATGATGACACGGGGGCAGGGGGCGCGATGGTTTCGCGCTACGTCGAATGCAGAGACGAGCGCATCCAGATCGTTGCCGTCAATTTCCTGTGCGAACCAGCCAAAGGCCTGCCATTGCGCAGACTGCGAGCCGCGGGCCAAGGCCTGGGTAGTTTTGCCGTCGGCCTGCTGATCGTTGAAATCGACAATGGCGATGAGGTTGTCCAGCCCGTGCTGAGCGGCGGACATGACCGCCTCCCATGTGGATCCTTCGCCCAGTTCCCCATCCGACAGCAGATTGTAGACAAAAGCCGGGTTGGCTTTGCGCTTCAGGCCCATGGCTGCACCGACAGCGATGCCCAAGCCATGACCAAGCGATCCGCCGGTGATTTCCATGCCGGGCGTATAGGCTGCCATGCCCGACATGGGCATACGGCTTTCGTCCATTCCGTAGGTTTCGATCTCGTCTTCGGGCAGAATGCCTGCCTCGATCAGAGCAGCGTAGAGCGCGATCGCATAGTGTCCGATGGACAGATAGAACCGGTCTCGTCCCTCCCACTCGGGATCGTCTGCCCGATAGGTCATTGCGTGGAAATAAGATGTGGCCAGCAAGTCCGCGGCCCCCAGCGCCTGACCGATGTATCCTTGCCCCTGCACCTGCGCCATCAGCAGCGCGTGACGACGAATAGCCCAGGCGCGCCGGGCAAGGCTGGTGTTTGAAAGGCGGGTGTTTGTGGCTTGGGTCACGGGCACATCCAAAATGGTATACCAAATTATTCAAGCACAGAGCACCACTCCTTTGACAGGCTTGCAAGTGGTTTCTTCATAGCACCTGTTAACCATTCGTTAAGAAAAGTTAACAATTCGCATTGCATGCGGTGGTCGGAGTTCTGACATTGGACAGATGTTGAGACTCTCTTGCATTGCTGCACTTGTGTCCTCGATCTGGCTTGGCGCTGCTGCGGCGCAAGACCTGACCGGGACGATCCGCGTTGTTGATGGTGATACGTTTGCCGTCGCCGGCCAAACCATCCGCATTTTTGGCATCGATGCCCCAGAAACCGACCAGATGTGCGGGGGTTTCGGAACGCCGATGTGGGGCTGCGGCGCTTGGGTGTCTGGCGAGGTGCGGGCGCGTTTCGGCGGTCGGCGGGCGCGGTGTGAGACCGTTGATGTCGACCGGTATCAACGCATCGTGGCGCGTTGTTATGTAGACGGTGCCGACGTTGGCAAATCGCTTGTCGCCGAGGGTCTGGCTTTTGCTTTTCGCAAATATTCATGGGACTACGATCTTGATGAAAAGGGCGCCGCTGTGACCGGGCGTGGTTTGCATGGTCAGGGTGTCGAAAATCCGGCGGCCTTTCGTGCAAATGCCCGCGCGGGTCACGCTGCGCAATCTATGCAGCAGGCTCCTGATGGCTGTGTAATCAAGGGCAATATCAGCGCCGACGGCAAACGCATTTACCATATCCCGGGCCAAAGCTGGTACGCACGTACAGTTGTGAAAACCTCTGATGGTGAACGATGGTTTTGTTCCGAGGCCGAAGCCCGTCAGGCCGGGTGGCGCCGCGCCCGTCGGTAAGGCTGATTTTACGAAATTTTCGGGCAATTTGATCCGGGTCAAAGTGCCGGCGCTGAGGGCGTGCCAGACTGCATTTGTAAACAGGAATGCGAGAGGAGACGCGACATGTCCAACACCCCTCATGAACTTGCAGAAGAGTTCCCGGAATTCGTCGAGAAAATGAGCGCGCTAAAGCAAGACGATGCTCATTTTGCCAAGCTCGCGGATGAGTATCACACTTTGAACCGGCAAGTGCACCGGGCTGAAACCAACGTAGAGCCGATGGAGCAGCTGGCCGAAGAAGCGTTGCGCAAGCAGCGTGCCCTGTTGAAAGACAAGATCTGGGGCATGCTCAACGCGTAAGCCTCGGGGAGGCGACGCCGCGCTCCGACTGATATGGTCGGAGCGCTTCTAGTATGCCCCGTCCAGAACGGCCCGGATGGCATTGAGCATGGTCCGTGACTGCGGTCTGGTTTTGGACCCGAATGTGCCTGCAACGCTGCCATCCGGCGCAATCAGAACTTTGTTGAAATTCCATGTTGGCGCAAAGCCCGTCTCTTGCCTTACCCATTGATAGAACGCGTGCGCATCTGGACCGGTCACTGTTGTGATGTCGGTCATCGGAAGGGTCAGGTCAAAATTCACCTCGCAGAACGCTTGCACGTCTTTTGCACTGGCCAGTTCCTGTCTGAAATCGTTTGAGGGAACCGCCAGCACGACCAAGCCCTGTTTGCTGAACCGTTCATGCAATGCCTGCAGACCGTTGTACTGATGCGTGTAGCCGCAGCGAGAGGCGGTGTTCACCACCAAAACAGGTTGGCCTTTCCAGTCGGAAAACCGCAACATTCCACCGTCAACACTGGCAAAGGAAAAGGTTTGCGCAGCCGTCGCCGCCGCGGCGGTCAGGGCCCAAATGATCATTGCCAGCATCTTGTGCATCGTCGTCTCCTTTGCCCTTCAAATTAGCGGTGCGCTGCGCGCGTCAAGTCTGCCGCCGAATTGGGCGCTTGGATGGCACGGGAAAATGACTATCTTGATGGCATAGCCAACACGGGAACAGGGTCATGATGGGTGACGAGGAAAAGGTTGATGGGCGGCTGAACGGCGAACAGCCCACGGTCGAACGTGATGGGCTGCCAGTACGGCTGCTTTACGTTGTGATCATCTGGGTGATGCTGAGCCTTGCGCAAACGGTGCTGGGGGTCGCGACGATTGTTCAGTTTGTCCTGATGGCGTTGAACCAAGGCAAACCAAACGAACGTCTGGCCGATTTCGGTACCGATCTGGGTATTTGGATGGCCAAGGCTGCCCGGTATCAAACCGGTGCTTCAGACGTAAAGCCTTGGCCTTGGACGGAACTGGATTGATGCAGGGCCTGCGCGGGTGCTTGGTCTGAGTTCTGCACGGTCACGAAAGGATACGACATGGCTGGCGGTTGGAGCCGCGACGGTGCGGTGAACGAGCAAATCGAGGCGTCAATTGCCGATGAACTTGCACGCCTAAAGGCGCGGCCTCAGCCAAAGGGCGAAAGCCTGACCCATTGTGCAGAATGCGAAGAAGAAATTCCGCAGCCCCGCCGAGAGGCCTTGCCCGGTGTCAAACTATGTCTGGATTGCGCATCGGAACGCGACAGCGCGGTGCAGCTACGGGGTGGGATCAACCGGCGTGGATCCAAGGACAGTCAGTTGAAGTAACCCGAACTATCCCTGCCTTTGCTGAACGACCAGCGACCCCAGACCGGAAAAGGCGATCAGCACTAGACCAACCAGCGCCAGCGCATCGGGCCAGTCGCCAAAGACCAGTACGCCCAGAATGGTTGCGGATACCAATTGCGTATAAACCAATGGTGCAACGAGGCTTGCCTCAGCCGAGCGATTGGCCAGAACCAGCAGATAGTTTCCGGCAGCAGACCCAAGCGCACTGATGGCGATCAAGACTATCAGAAACGATGACATTTCGGGCAGCTTGATCTGAAGCCCGAGTGGCGCCAGCAAAACAGCCCCGATCAACAGTTGCGAAATGAGCAGAAAACCAGCGCGAAATGCCCCGGCTGTCGCGCGCGTCATAGCCAGATAGGCCCCATAGAAAATCCCTGCCAGCAGCGCAAACCCCATGCCGGGCGTTGCGCCGAAGCCGGGTTTGACCACAAGCATGACACCGGCAAATCCCAGTGCCAAAAGCAAGCTGCGCTGCGTCGACGGTCGTTCGCCCAAAAACAGGATCGCCAGCACATACGACACGATGGGGCCGATGAAAAACGCCCCGAAAACATCCGCGATCGGCTCAGTCTTTAGCGCGGTCAGGATCGAACAGATCCCACAGACAATGAAAATCGCCCGCAGGACCACCCGCCAATCGGCCAACTGGCCGAGTTCGCGGCGTTTTAACCCGCTGAAAGGCAGCAAGATCACCGCCGCAATGCCGAACCGGGACCAAGCAACAAAGATCGGTGCGACCCCTTGGGCAGTCAGAAGCTTGCCCGCCGTGTCGCCAATCACCACACAGGTCACAGCTGTGAACACCATGACGGCCAGACGAACCAATTCCCGTGCCTGCATGAATAGCCCTCTGCCAGATGGGCTTCTGGCTATCACGCCTGCACGGATATCAGAAGTCGCGGTTAAGCCGGATCAGCCTTCCATAGCCTCCAGCTCGTCAATAAAGCCTTCGATCATCGACAGCCCCTTGTCCCAGAACTTTGGATCCGATGCATCGAGGCCAAAGGGTGCCAGCAGTGCCTTGTGATGCTTGGACCCGCCCGCCTTTAGCATGTCGAAGTATTTGTCCTGGAACCCTTCTGGCTGCTCTTGGTAGGCGGCATACAGCGCGTTCACGAGGCCATCACCAAATGCGTAGGCATAGACATAGAAAGGCGAATGGACGAAGTGCGGGATGTAGGCCCAGAACGTCTCATAGCCCGGCATGAATTCAAATACCGGGCCGAGACTTTCGGCCTGCACACTCATCCAAAGCGCGTTGATGTCATCCGGAGTCAGTTCGCCGCCACGCCGTGCCTCGTGCAGTTTGCATTCAAAGTCGTAAAAGGCGATCTGGCGTACAACGGTGTTGATCATGTCTTCGACCTTGCCCGCCAGCATGACCTTGCGTTCCGCCTGATCTTTTGCCCCGTCGAGCATTTTCTGGAAGGTCAGCATTTCGCCAAAGACCGACGCGGTTTCGGCCAGCGTCAGTGGCGTGGACGCCAGCATTTCACCCTGACCGGCAGCAAGTACCTGATGCACGCCATGGCCCAGCTCATGCGCGAGGGTCATCACGTCGCGCGGTTTGCCGAGATAGTTCAGCATGATGTACGGGTGAACATCCGTTACGGTCGGATGGGCGAACGCGCCCGGTGCCTTGCCCGGCTTCACAGCCGCATCAATCCAGCCTTTGCTAAAGAACGGCTCGGCGATTTCCGCCATGCGCGGATCGAACCCGGCGTAGGCTGACATCACGGTGTCGCGCGCTTCGTCCCAGTTCACGGTGCGGGTGGTTTCCATCGGCAATGGCGCGTTGCGGTCCCAGACCTGCATTGTTTCCAGCCCCAGCCACTTGGCCTTGAGGGCATAGTAGCGATGGGACAAACGCGGATAGGCGGCGACAACCGCATTGCGCAGCGCTTCGACGACCTCGGGCTCCACGTCGTTTGACAGGTGGCGCCCGGTTTGCGGGGTTGGCATGCCACGCCATCTGTCCATGATTTCCTTTTCCTTGGCCTGTGTGTTGTGAACACGGGCAAAGGTGCGGATGTTGTCGGCAAAGACACGGGCCAATTCTTCGGTCGCGGCCTGACGTGTTGGGCGATCCTGTTCGGTCAGCAGGTTCAGTGTGCCCTCGATGTTCAGCGGCTCGCCGTTCACTTCGAATTCCAGACCGGCAATCGTTTCGTCAAACAGACGTTCCCATGCATCCCCGACCACTCCAAGATCGTGCAGGAATTTCTCCATCTCATCCGATAGCTGGTAAGGCTTCATCGCGCGGATGCGGTCAAAGGCGGGCTTGTATCTGGCCAGAGCATCATTTGCTGCAAAATGGTCATCCAGAACGGTGTCATCGAGACGGTTCAGCTCAAGCGTGAAAAAGACCAGCGGTGTGGTGTAAACGGTGACCTTTTCCTGACAATCAGACATGAACTTGGTGCGGTCGCTGTCGGTGGTCAGTTGGTAGTAACGCAGACCGGCAAAGGACATGATGCGTCCGGCGATGGCCTCAATCTTTTCGTGCCGTTCAACCGCGTTCAGCCAACCTGTAGCATCCAGATCGGTCAGCTTGCCTTCGTAGTCAGCCGCAAAGTTGGCACAGGCCTGTTCCAGCCAAGCCATATCGTCAGCCAGTTCCTTTGAATCCTGCGATGGATAGAGGTCCGTCAGGTCCCACTCGGGAAGTTTGCCAAGATCGCGCCCACCGGCGGAGGCGTTGGCGTCAAACAGCGGTTTGCATGTGTTGCGGATCATTGGTGCAGCTCCTGTTTCGTTGCCCAACAGGTAAGCCGCGGGCCTGCATGGCTCAAGGGCAAAACGCCGGAAATGGTGCCGTTGAAAGGAATAGGCATTCCGTTCTCCAGTCGCGCCAAGACAGCGCGCCCTAGCCGTACTGGTCCAGCATCGCTTTGAGATCATCCAGTGTGTTGGCTTCTTGTGCGGATTTGTCGTGGCGCCATCGTGCCATACGCGGAAACCGCAGTGCGATCCCCGACTTGTGACGCGGCGAAGCTTGAATGCCTTCAAAGGCGATTTCGAAGACATGCTCGGGGCGCACTTGCCTGACGGGTCCAAAGCGTTGCAGCGTGTTCTTGCGGACCCAAGCCGTGATCTGGCCGAACTCGGCGTCGGTCAGACCGGAATAGGCCTTGGTAAAGGGGACAAGATCATTCCCGTTCCAGACGGCAAAGGTGTAGTCCGTAAACAAAGTGGCGCGGCGCCCGTGTCCTTGCTGCGCGTAGATCATCACCGCATCGATTGTCAGCGGATCGAGCTTCCATTTCCACCAGTCGCCTTTCTTGCGGCCGGATTTGTACGGGGCATCCAGCCGTTTGAGCATGATCCCTTCGGCCTTTTCTTCGCGTGCTTGGCTGCGCACATCAGCCAGCATCTTCCAATCGTCGAAACGGATTGCGGGAGAGGGGCGCACCGGGGCGTCGTCGGGCAGGGTGGTCAACAGTGTTTCCAACACCTTGCGCCGATCGCCCAAAGGAACCGGGCGCATGTCCTGCCCCCTGTGTTCCAGCAGGTCGTAGGCCAGCATGATCACCGGAGCATCGCGCAGCAGTTTCTTGGGTACGATCTTGCGCCCGATACGGGGCTGAAGCGTCGAAAAACCCATGGGTTGCTGACCGTCCCAAGTGACGATCTCACCATCCAGAACGGTGCCGTCTGGCAAAAAATCGACTGCACGCGCAAATTCGGGAAACCGGTCCGTTATCAGCTCTTCGCCACGCGACCACAGGTGATGGGACCCGCCTCGCAGGATCAATTGTCCTCGAATGCCGTCCCATTTCCATTCGGCCTGCCAATCCTTGTGTGAACCCAGTTCCGCGACATCCCCCTCAAGCTGGTAGGCAAGATAAAACGGGTAGGGCCGGCTTTCGTCGGCGCTGGCGTCGTCTGCTTCGATCAGATCGTGGTAGGTCGTGGTCTCAGGCGTCCAGCCGCCCATCAGCTTATGCGCCAGAACCGCTTCGTCCTGTTGCGTGGCCTGTGCCAAGGCGCGGGTCATCAGTTTCTGGCTGACCCCGATGCGAAACCCGCCTGTGATCAGCTTGTTGAACAAAAACCGCTCGGTTGGATCAAGTTGATCCCAAGCATCGAAAATCCGCTCTTTGCGGGTCTCTTCATCCACGTCATGCAGTCCGCGCAGAACCTCGATCCAGTGGGTCAGCGAAAGATCGGATTGGCGGCTGGCGGGCGGCAGGATGAGGGCGATGGTCTCCGCCAAATCGCCGACAATCGGATAGCTGTCTTCCAGCAACCACAGCGGCACTCCAGCTTGTTCCGCGGCCCAGGCGCGCAGTTGTGTCGTGGTCACCGCACGTTTCGGGCGGCGCCCGGAAAAAAGCGCGATGCACCATAATTTGTCCGGATCGCTGGCGGTTTCAAAGAATGCTGCCAGCGCCTTGGTTTTCAGCGTCGTTTTGGTCGTCTGGTCGATGGCGGTGAAAAGCGCGGCAAACTCTTTCATCCGTTTTGCGCCCCCGGCTCTTCGCCGGTTTCCTCTTCCATGCTGCCGAACTCGGTCGGCACGACGGTCGCGTCATATCCCTTTTCGGACAGATAGCGCGCAAAGATTTCGGTATAGCCGTGTGTCGTGAATATGCGGTCTGCCCCGGTTTCCTTGATTGCCGTCAGCAAGCCGCGCCAGTCGGCGTGATCGGAAACGACAAACCCTCGGTCCATCGCTCGCCTGCGTCGCACACCCCGAAGCCGCATCCACCCAGAGGCAAAGGCAGAAGACGACGGGCCAAACCGGCTTGCCCATTTTGACCCAAGCGCTGAAGGCGGCGCGACAATCAAGGCGCCGGGGTAATCCTTTGGATCGAGCTCTGCAGTCACCTGAACGGTTTCAGGCAAATTATAGCCCTGGGCGCGCAACACCAAATTGGTTGCCTCAACCGCGCCATGGGTGAGGATCGGCCCGATGCCGGGGTCTATCATGTGCAGCAGGCGCTGGGCCTTGCCCAGTGAATAGGCGCCAAGAATGCTTGCACGCCCGCCGGCGGCATTCTGTGCCCACCATGCGTTGATTTCATTTGCCACGGTTTGCTGCGCAGCCCAGTTGAATACAGGCAGTCCGAAGGTGCACTCCGTTATGAAGGCATGACAGGGAACCGGCTCGAAAGGTTCGCAAAATCCGTCCGGTTCAGTTTTGTAGTCCCCGGACGCAACCCAGACTTCGCCGCCCACCTCGACGCGAATTTGCGCCGATCCCGGCAGATGGCCCGCCGGGTGGAACGAAACCGACGCGTCGCCAATCTGGCGGGTTTCTCCAAATTCAACAGCTTCTGACCGAATGTCACCCAAACGGTGCTTCATCACAGGCAAAGCGGCGCTGGTTGCGAGATAGCGGGCATGTCCCGGGCGGGCATGGTCCGCGTGACCATGCGTGATCAACGCGCGGTCCACGGGCCGCCACGGATCAATGTAAAAATCGCCGGCCGCGCAATAAATGCCGCGATCGGTAAAGGATAAAACCGGTTCAGTCATTTGTACGACAATATAGAGGGCTTGCGTGTTCCGGGAAGGGCGGTCAATTTGGCGCGAACTCAAGGAGGATGCCATGCGCACAAGAACTTTCCGCGACAAAATGCTGAGCGGCGTGCCGCTGGCGGGGACCTTTCTGAAGACCCCGGCCATCCCTTTGATCGAGGTTCTGGCGCAGTCAGATCTGGATTTCATCTGTCTTGATCTGGAACATGCGCCTTTCGACCGGGCCGGCATGGACGGATGTCTGGCCGTCGCACGGGCCCTTGATTTTCCCGTTCTTGTCCGCGTGGGCGATTCCAGCCCGCGGGAAATCCTGCAGGCACTGGACAGCGGTGCTGTTGGTTTGGTGATCCCGCATGTGGATACCGTGGAAAAAGCCGAGGCGGCCGCCAAGGCTGGCCGTTTTGGGCTGGGCGGTCGCGGTTTTGCCGGGTCCAGCCGCTGGGCTGGCTATGCGACACGCCCCATGGACGAAGTGCTTGCACAAAGCCGTGACGAAACCATCGTGATTGCCCAAATCGAAGAGCCCGCCGGCGTCGATGCGGTTGACGGGATCGCCGCGACAGACGGGATAGACGGGTTGTTTTTGGGGCCCGCGGATCTGTCTGTCAGTTATGGGCACGACCATCAGGGCAGCGATGATCTGAAAAACGCATTGAAGCGTGTTGGGGACGCAGCGAAGAAAGCCAATGTGGCCTACATGAGCTTTGTACCCAACGGCGCAGTGGCCAAGGACTGGGCTGCGGCCTATGGCGTGACGATGTTCTTTATTGCCTCTGAACATGCATGGATGCGGGCGGGGGCCAATGCTGATGCCGCGCAAGTGCACGAAATCGACTGATCAATCTTGGGCGTGACCCGGACGGGTTGCGCCTAGCGGATTGTTCCGAGGAATTTTCCGATAAAGGCCCGGTTCTGTTCTGCTGTACGCAGTCCGAAAATCGCCTTGCCTGTTGTTCGGGCCGGGCCCACTGTCTTGATCGTCAACGGGGCGCCGTTCAGACCCTGCACCTGCACCACCCGTCCTGCCGCGATATCCTTGCCCTTGGCCTGTCCGGGCCACCGTTCGGCCCGTATCGTGACACTGACCAGATGGTCTTTGTAGAATGTGTAGGCGCTCAATGAATCCAGCCAGACACCTTTGTGCTTGCGTGCGCCCTGAACGGTTTCCCACCGCCCGGCCTTGGTGGTGATCGATCCGCGGTGCAGGCCGCCGTGCCACTTTTTGCCCTTGCGAAAGCTGTCGGCAATCCTGTCCGTGAAGCTGGATAAATTGGTGAACTTGGCCTTGTTTCGATCGCAACTGATGGTGACAAAGATCATCGGCACGGGGTTGTCCACAATCGGAGCAATCGGCTGCAACGCGTCGATGACATCGGAGTTCAGTTTGCTTTTGAACTGAACGCTGCTTTTCGTCTTGGACGCGGAAGAGGGCCAGCGTTTGTCCACCCCGGCCCGGAGGCCGTGACAGCCGGATATCCTGGTAACCGCTGGTTTGTAGGGGATTGTCGTCAGATCGAGTTTTGCAGGTTTTCCGGGTTGGCCAAACCCGCTTTCGTAGTGCCCAATGGCCTTGGCGATCTGCTGCGGGTTCGCCGAGGCGGAAATGGCGGGCCCGAGCAAAGCAAGCGCCGCTGCCGCTGCGTAGATCGTTTTCAACATTGATTTGCTTTCAATTTTGGCCGGACTGAATGCGACACGGTATTTGTAGCGCATGGAATCCCAGCTTACGCCTTGTGGTAGAGCAGGTCACATGCAAACTTTATTGCTGTTTTGGGCGCATGTCGCATTCCCTCCAACATGGGTCGGGCAGGATAAGCGCGCAGGGGTCTTGCGCGCTATTGAACGGACAAAGTTCAGGAGCATGGTTTATGAAAACCCAAGTCAAAGCATTGATCGTTGGCGGCGGCGCCGTCGGAACTTCTATCGCGTATCATCTGGCCAAGGCTGGCTGGGATGACGTTATGCTGCTCGAACGGGATGAGCTGACCTCGGGTTCCACGTGGCATGCTGCCGGTCTGCTGCCCTACTTCAACATGAGCTATGCGACCACGCACATCCATGACTATTCGATCAAGTTCTACAAAACGCTTGAGGAAGAAACCGGTCTGAACGCGGGCTTCGCGGTTGTCGGCAATCTGCGCATGGCACAGACCGATGAACGTATGGATGAATATCGCCTCTATGCCTCAACAGCGGAAACAGTTGGGGTTCCTTACGTTTTCCTGACACCGGATGAGATCAAGGAGCGTTGGCCCTTGATCCGGACAGAGGATCTCAAGGGCGCGCTCTATCACCACACGGATGGTTATATTAACCCGGCCGACGTGACGATGGCGATGGCCAAAGGTGCGCGGCAGCGCGGTGTTGCCATCGAACGCAAGTGGCAGGCCGATGCCTTCCATTGGAATGGCGACGCATGGGAAGTGACCTGCACCAAGATGGTCGAAAAGGGCGGCAACCTGATCCCGTCTGACGAACAGATTGTCATCACCGCTGAACATGTTGTCACGGCCTCGGGCAACCATGCGCAGCGCACGGCCAAGATGCTGGGCATTAAGATGCCCGCGATCCCGGTCGAGCATCAGTTCATCGTGATGGATCAGGATCCAACGCTGGTGGACTGGCGCAAGGAAGGCAATCCAGAACATCCGGTGATCCGGGACGCGGACGCCCAATCCTATGTGCGCGAAGAACGCGGTGGCTGGATTTTGGGGGTCTACGAGCATGGTGCGCCTGCGCGCTTTGAACATGGTGTGCCGGACAGCTTCCGTGCAGATCTGTTCGAGTTGGATCTCGAACGGATTGAAGACCAGTACATGGCGATGATCCACCGCGTGCCGTCCTGCGAGGAAAGTGGGCTCAAGAACGATTTCAACGGACCGATCTGTTACACACCTGATGGCAACCCGCTGGTTGGCCCGGCACCCGGTTTGCGCAACATGTGGCTGGCCGAAGGCTTCTCGTTTGGGATCACCGCTGCGGGCGGAACCGGTTACTATCTGGCCCAGATGATGGTCGACGGTGAGGCCGAGATCGACATGGCCAGCCTTGACCCCAAACGCTATTCGCAAAGCTGGATGACCACAGAGTTCGCCGCACGCAAGAACGAAGAATGCTACGAGCATGTCTATATCCTTCACCATCCGGATGAAGAGCGTGAAGCCTGCCGTCCGCTGCGCACCGCACCGGCCTATGACCGTCAAAAAGCGTTGGGCGCTCAATTTGGCTGGGTGAATGGCTGGGAACGGCCGAACTACTACGGCCCTCTGGATGCGCCCGAGAATTTTGACCACGACGCGCGCAGCTTCCGCCGCGGCGGTTGGTGGCAATACGCAGTTGAAGAGGCCAGGGCGATCCGTGAAGGGGTTGGCCTGATCGATGCAACGGCCTTTACCAAGCACCGTATCAGCGGGCCGGGCGCGACAGCGTTCCTCGATTGGTTCACCTGCAACAAGCTGCCCAAGGTCGGCCGCATCAACCTGACCTATGCGCTGACAGCCCATGGCACCACCCGCACCGAATACACCATCGTGCGAGAAGCCGAAGATGACTACTATCTCGTCTCTGCCGGAGCCTGGACCGAATACGATCAGGACTTCCTCTACAAAGCCATTGAGGACAAAGAAGCTGACTTTGGACGCATCAATAAAGAGGATGTGACGACCAAGTGGGGCGTCTTTGCCATCGCCGGACCGAAAACACGCGACGTTCTGCGTGAGGTTATCGGCGATGCTGATCCGGACACTGCGTTGTCCAACAAGCGGTTCCCATGGCTTTCTGCGCGCAACATTGAACTGGGTATGTGCCCGGTCAAGGCGATCCGCGTAGCCTATACAGGTGAGCTGGGCTGGGAGCTGCATCATCCGATCGAGATGCAGAACTACCTTTGGGATCTGCTGATGAAGGCGGGCGAAAATCACGGGCTGAAGCCGGTTGGTGCCCGGGCTCAGAACTGGCTGCGGCAGGAAAAATCCTATCGGGCCTTTGGGAACGAGTTGGGCCGCGATGCAACGCCGATCGAGGCTGACCTGCCGCGGTTTGTGGATCTGTCCAAGGAATTCAACGGCAAGGCACCGATGGAAGCACTGGGCGTGCGCTCCAAGTGCTGCACAGTGTTGATTGACGGGCCCGAGGACGCGGATCCTTGGGGTCGCGAGGCGCTCTACACCGAAGACGGGACGCGCGTTGGGCGCCTGACGTCGGGTGGCTATTCTGTCGCTTTCGGCAAGAGCATCGGTATGGGCTACGTCAAGCCGGAGCTTGCGGTCGAAGGCACCAAGCTGAAGGTGCTGATCATGGGTGAAAAGTGGGATGCGGTCGTGACCTGTGACAGCCCCTACGATCCCAAAAACGAAACCATCCGCAAAGACGGATAGGCCAGCTTTAATCGGCTGCGCGCTGGGGCGGCATACAGGATATCCTGTATGCCGCCTTTTCTTTTGCGGCCTTCAAAAGAACGGTGGAAACAATTTGTCACGTGTTGCGGTGTTTGAAAGTTATGTTATAACATAACGATACTTGTGAAGCCGAAGTGACCCGCGACATGCCAAACAATTGTGGCACGACAACATTGAAGCGCGCCCGCCGCGCCGGAAACCCGATGCAGGACTACGACGCCTTGCCGCGTGAATTGCGCCATTGGGTGTCGAGCGCGGCGCTGCCGTGGCGCGCAAAGTCAGTTCGAGCCGCCTATGACAGGGCTTTGGCCCGCACCGGCAATCCCCAAAAAGCGTTGGAAGAGTTGGACGGAATCCAACGCTGGCTTGTGACCAAAGACGTGGCTCGCATCTGGGGCAAAGATCACCCTTCGGCCCGGGCGGTTTCCTAGGCCAATTCCCACTCACCCAATGTTGCTCCGGTCCTTTTCACTTTCGTGTTTATGCTGCCACGCGCGGCTTGACCTTCCCCTTGCTGGAACCGCTAGTTTGGTTGCAAAGGCGCTGAACACGCAGCCGAAAGTGTACAACATTGGCTGAGCAGAAACCGCCACCGGATATAGGAAACAACCATGCGAAAACCCTTCTTGGCCATGACACTGTCGTTGACCCTGTGTGCCACTTGGATCGCCGCGCATACCGGTGTTTCGAACCCGGCTGTGCTAAAGCGCATGGAATCGATGAAACAACAGCAGGACGCCACCAAGGTTCTCGGGCAGATGGCCAAGGGTGAAACGCCGTTTGACCCCAAGCAAGCGAACCTTGCGGTGGCTAAGATTGCAAAACACGCTGGCGAAACGATCGCGTTGTTTCGGGCGCAAGAAAACGACCCGAAATCAGAGGCGCTCCCATCAATCTGGGAAAATTTTGCGGACTTCGAGCTTAGGGCCGAGGCGCTTGAAACTTTGACGCGTGAATTGGCGGGCACTCTGGAAACCCGGCAAGATTTGAACGCTGGATTGGCCCGTCTGGGTGCGGCTTGTAAATCCTGCCATCAGGAGTACCGCAAATGATGGCGCTTGGGATGGATCACGGACCATGGGCAGCCTGTGTGGCACGGCTTCGTGGGCGATCCCATTGGGCGAGTGTTCTTTTCGGATTTGTCATGGCCTTGGCAGGGACGAATGCCGCGCACGCTGGGCATGAATTGGACGGTCGCGATCTGGTCGCCGGCAAAACACTCTATGCCGATAACTGCGCAGCGTGTCATGGAGCTGATCTTGAGGGTGCCCCTGACTGGCAGGTTCCGGATGAAAATGGTGTCTTGCCTGCGCCGCCGCATGACGAAACTGGCCACACTTGGCATCATTCGAATGTGCAGAATTTCGACTACACCAAACTTGGCGGTGCAAAGATCGTAGAGCGTATGGGCCTGTCTTCGTTTACCAGCGGGATGCCCGGTTTCGAAGGCCAGCTGACGGACGATGAGATATGGAACATTCTTGCCTTCATTCATTCCAACTGGCCCGAGGACATTCAAGCGCTGCATCAAACGCGCAATCCCCCACATGAGTGAAACTGGGTTCAGACTCAGGGTGTCCGGCGATCAATGATTGATCACGCCGTTTGTTTCCGGCACTGAAGGATCAGGCGGCTCAACGTGGCACGGCGATCGCATTGTGAATTGCCGCCGCGCATCCGGCCTCTAGGTCATTCAGAAGTTGGCAATCAGGAAGAGAGCAAAACATGGGTTTGAACGTTTATCTGTCCGGCGAAATTCACACCGATTGGCGTGAACAGATCATGTCCGGTGCCCAAGGACTGGATGTGACCTTTAATGCGCCGGTGACAGATCATGATGCCAGTGATGATTGTGGGGTCTCGATCCTTGGCGAAGAGCCGAACAAATATTGGCATGACCATAAGGGCGCGATGGTGAATGCGATCCGGACGCGCAAGGGAATTGCCGATGCGGATGTCGTGGTTGTGCGTTTTGGCGAAAAGTACAAGCAGTGGAATGCGGCCTTTGACGCGGGCTATGCCAGCGCATTGGGTAAATCATTGATCATTCTGCAGCAGCCGGAACACGATCACGCGCTCAAAGAAGTTGATGCCGCGGCTTTGGCTGTTGCCCGTACACCTGAACAGGTCGTTCAGATCCTGCGCTATGTGTTGACCGGGGCGCTGCCCGCCTAATGGATGCAAGGCCGGGCGCGATGCCCGGCCTTGCAGTGTTCGTCAATCGCGTGATGGGATCAAGCGGCCACGCTGCACCGCGGGGCGGGCAAGGAAGCGTTCAAGATAGGCGACAGTGCGCGGATGATTGTCCCATCCCGTCACCTCCCGCGCTCCGTAGAATTCCAAGGCACCCAGCCATGGACCCAGCGCGATATCCGCGATCGAGTAGTCCCCGGCAATCCAGTCCTGACCTTCAAGGGCTGTCTCGACGACATTCAGCAACCGCTTTGCTTCATTGATATAGCGTTCTTGCGGTCGCGGGTCTTCGATTTGACTGCCAGCAAATTTGTAGAAAAAACCCAGCTGACCAAACATGGGGCCGACGCCACCCATCTGGAACATGAGCCATTGGATGACCTTGGCCTTTTCGGTTGCGGTTTTCCCGATGAACCGGCCCGTTTTTTCGGCCAGATAGATCAGGATGGCACCGGACTCAAACATGGCAACCGGTTCGCCGTCGGGCCCGTTGGGGTCGATGATGGCTGGGATCTTGTTGTTCGGGTTCAGCGCAAGAAAGGCATCGCTTTTCACATCCGCATCCGCGAGGGTGACTTTGTGGGCCTCGTAAGGCAAACCCATTTCCTCAAGCGCGATCGACGCTTTCACACCATTTGGCGTCGGGAATGAGTAGAGCTGAATGCGGTCCGGATGGCTCGCGGGCCAGCGTGTGGCAATTGGATGTGCGTTGGGGAATGTCATCGTGATGAACCTTTTGGACTACAGGATGGGTGAAACTTAGGCAGTTTTTCCCGCTTTCCCACATTTGTTGTTGTGCGATAGCGCTGATGCAATGTTTAGATGCGCACGCGCCGGGAATACCCGGCCGAGCCAACAAGTGGGGAACACAATGATTCAAGAGTTCAAAGATTTTATCGCCAAAGGCAATGTCATGGACATGGCCGTGGGTATCATCATCGGTGCGGCCTTCACCGCTATCGTGACGTCTTTGGTGGGTGATCTGATCAACCCGATCATCGGCCTGTTCATGGGCGGTGTCGACTTTACCAATAACTACGCTGTTCTGTCTGGCGATGTGGCTGAAGGCGCAAGCCTCGAAGCAGCCCGCGAAACCGGCGCGGCAGTCTTTGCCTACGGTGCCTTCATCATGGCCATCATCAACTTCTTGATCATCGCGTTTGTGGTGTTTCTGCTGGTGAAGTGGGTGAACCGCATGAAAGAAGAAGCGGCGAAAGAGGAAGAAGCGGCAGCCGAAGAGCCCGCAGGCCCAAGCGAGCTGGATATCCTGATGGAAATCCGCGACTCGCTCGCCAAGTAATCCAAAGCCTTTCGCTTTGATCCGGGGCTCGCCTGAAAAGGCGAGCCTTTTTGCTTTGTTCTGAACGGTTGCAGGGCCGTCGACCAAAGGCTAGACCCGAGAAACACGCAGTGCCCAAGGAGCCCGAGTACCGATGACCAAGGCCGTCAAGATCGCCTGGGGCAGTGTGGCTATTGGCCTTCTGGTTCTTGGGATCAAGGTTTTGGCTTGGCTGATGACCGGGTCGATTGCGCTGCTGTCCGACGCGCTCGAAAGCATTGTGAATGTTGCGACGGCCTTGGCTGCATTAATCGCGTTGCGGGTTGCCGCGCGACCTGCCGATGAAGGGCATCCTTTCGGACACCATAAGGCAGAGTATTTCAGCGCAGTTCTCGAAGGCGTGCTGATCGTCATCGCTGCACTGCTGATCCTGCGCGAAGCGTGGGCCGGGTTGATAGACCCGCGCGCATTGGATGCGCCATGGGACGGTCTGGCGCTGAACCTGTTTGCCGGTCTCATCAATGGCGCGTGGTGCTGGGTTCTGCTGCGGGCTGGTCGGGCATTGTCGTCGCCGGCTTTGGCGGCAGATGGCAGGCATCTGCTGAGTGACGTTCTGTCCTCAGTGGGGGTGACTCTGGGTGTGGCGCTTGCCTTTCTGACGGGTTGGGCGTGGCTCGATCCGGCCTTGGCCATCTTGGTGGCGGTGAACATCCTTTGGTCCGGTTGGGTTGTAATCCGGGGATCTGTTGGCGGGCTGATGGACGAAAGCGTGCCCGAGGCAGATCTGATCATGATGCGGCGGATCATTGCGGCCAATGGTGGCGGCGCTGTGCAGGCCCATGATTTGCGTGCGCGCCATGCAGGCCCGGCCACCTTCGTTGAATTCCATCTGGTGGTTCCGGGCGGCATGAGCGTTCACGACGCCCACGAGATCTGCGACCGGATCGAGGCGGCGCTGCAATCCGAGATCGACCAGTGTACGGTGTCGATCCACGTTGAGCCGGACCATATGGCCGAAGCCAAGGCGATTGACGTTCCCTAGGCGCAGCGCGCGGGTAATCGGCGTAACAAAAGTCACTCTATTTGAGCCATGTCAAAGAAACGGGCGGCCAATGCCTAGATGAAGGGCATATCTTGGGCGTCACTTGCTTCCTTCCCGTGGCGTCCGGTTATGCCCGGTGCCCGCAAGAGTGCCGTGGTCTGCACCGGCATCCCGTCCTGTTCGCGCGTTTCCTGGGATGCCGGTGCCCTTTTGCGGCGCTCCTTGGTTGACTTCCTGCTGTTGGGATCGCCCTATCAGGGCATGTCCTTGTTCCAGTCCAGCCGAAATTTCCGCCTTTTGTTTTCCGCGACAGCGATTTCAAATCTGGGGGATGGTGTTTCAGCGCTGGCTTTCCCTTGGCTTGCGACCCTGATCACCCGTGACCCTGCTTTGATTGCCTTGGTCGCTTTTGCGTCCAAACTGCCTTGGATGCTGTTTTCAATCCCGGCGGGGATCCTTGCCGACAGGCATGACAGGCGTCGTCTTATGGTTCAGGCCGACGCATTGCGGCTGTTGCTGACTGCCGGCGTTGTTGCCGTGATCCTGTCCTTGCCGGGCCTTCCGGCCACCGGTGCAGAGACGGTCTATATCCTGCTTTTGTCCACGTTTGCCTTTGCCTTGGGCGCGGCCGAGGTTGTTCGCGACAATGCAGCCCAAACATTTTTGCCTGCAATTGTGGACAAGGAAGACCTTGAAACAGCAAACGGCCAGCTCTGGAGCGTCGAGCACGTGGCCGGGTCATTCGTCGGGCCGCCGTTGGCGGGTTTCCTGATTGCCTGGTCTGTGCCGGCGCCCTTTGTGCTGGATGCTGTAACTTTTGGTTTGGCCGCTTGGCTGGTGTGGTGCATCCGTGTGCCACCCCGACCCAAGCCGCCAGCGGCCAAGGTATGGCCGCAGATCAGGGAAAGCTGGACGTGGCTGCGCAGCAACGTGGTTCTGCTGCGTTTGGCGCTGATGTTGGGGCTCATCAATGCATTCAACATGATGTTGATCACTTTGCTGGTGCTGGTGTCACAGGAACGGTTGGGTCTGGATGCGACAGGCCACGGCATCTTGTTGACCGCGGGTGCCTTTGGCGGCGTGCTTGGCGGTTTGATCGGGCCGCGTGTGATTGCAAGACTGGGCGGCCAAGTCAGCCTATGGCTGGCTTTGGCGCTGATGGCTGTGCCTTTTGCCGTGCTTGGCTGGACATCGAACCCTTGGATTGCTGGCGCGGCTTTGTTTTTGGAAATGGTCGTAGCGCTGCTTTGGAACATTGTGACGGTGTCATATCGTCAAAGAATGATCCCTGATGACATGCTGGGCCGGGTCAACGCGCTCTACCGTTTTTTTGGCTGGGGCATGATGCCTTTTGGCGCTTTGATCGGAGGGTGGATCGTCGCCGCTCTGGAACCTCAGATTGGCCGCGATCTTGCGTTGCGTATTCCGTTTTTCATTGGGGCCTTTGGCTCGGTCGTCTTGTTCGTATACGGGCTGCGGCGGCTGAGGATCGATGCCTAGCCGCCGCATGGTGGTCTAGCGTTTCCGAGCGGAACCGGGCGCTGTTTTGCGCGGCTTTACCAGCCCGCGAAACGCCAGTTCGGGTTGCAGAACAATCGGATCAATCATGACGGCCTGTCCTGCGTCCGGCAAACCGGCGAAAAGGAAGATCATCCTCGATCCAATGGGTTGGCTGCGGTGCATCCCGATGGTTGCGCTGATCAGCACCACCCTGTGTGCGTGTTGCAGTCATGAAAGAATTTGCGAATATTCCAAGCATCTTTTCGACCTCTCTAAATCTGACTTTGTACATACGATATTGACCAAACCTTCCATTTCATGCGAGTCATCAATAAATTAGTTATGTAAGAAAAATTGACATATGGACTGGTCGGCACTTCCCCCTCTATCCGCCTTGCGAGCCTTCGGGGCCTATGTCGACACCGGTTCGGTGAGCGCGGCGGGGGCCGCCTTGAATGTCAGCCATGCTGCGGTCTCGCAGCAATTGCGCGCGCTTGAGGCGCATATGGGTGTTTCCTTGCTGGATCGGGCGGGGCGGCAAATGCGGCTGACCGCAGAAGGAGACGCATTGGCCAAGGCATTGATCGATGGTTTTGGTGCGATTCAACAAAGCGTCGAAGCGCTCACCGGGGCCAACGCCCGCCGTGCTTTGCAGATTTCTGTCACGCCCAGTTTTGCCTCGGGTTGGTTGATGCCGCGACTGGCGCGATTTCGCGAGCGTCACCCCGAGGTGAACCTCATGATTGATCCAAGCGCGGCGATCCGGCCGCTGGAACCGGGCGGCATTGATTTGGCTCTGCGCTACGGAACGGGGACATGGCCGGGGTTGGAGGCGGAACTGTTTCTGCCCTCGTCAATTGCCGTTGTGGCGGCGCCGGCCTTGTTGAATAACGCCGATATCACCACGCCCAAAGATTTGGCTCGGTTTCACTGGCTGCAAGAGCTGGGAACAACCGAGGCTTCGAAATGGCTCGAACAGCAGGGTGCAAAACCTGGAGAGGCCGGATATACCGAGTTGCCCGGAAATCTGATGCTTGAGGCGGCACGACAAGGGCAGGGCATTGCCATCACGGCTGCAGTCTTTGTCCAGCAGGACATCGAGGCGGGCCGCCTGAAGCTGCTATACGAAGATGCCCGCAAAGGCGGTTACTATTTGGTGACGCGACCGGGTGTTCACAGGCCACCATTGCGCGATTTTTTGCGCTGGCTGCGCTCGGAAGTGCGAAAAAGCTAAATCACAGACTCAGTATTTGACTCAGGTCAAGGTTGGCGGCGGCGCGCTCTGGGAAAACGGGCCAACGCCAAACTTCGCCAGGAGCGATTCTGCTGTGTCTGATTCCCAACCCGAAAGCCTTTACGCATCGCGCGAGCCGATTTTCCCGCGCCGTGTGTCTGGAAAATTCCGCAATCTCAAATGGGTGATCATGATCGTGACCCTTGGGATCTACTATGTGACCCCTTGGCTGCGTTGGGATCGTGGGCCGCAGCTTCCGGATCAGGCAGTGCTGGTTGATCTGGCCAATCGGCGTTTCTTTTTCTTCTGGATCGAGATTTGGCCGCATGAATTCTATTTCGTAGCGGGCCTGTTGATCATGGCCGGGCTGGGGCTGTTTCTGTTTACCTCGGCGCTTGGCCGTGTGTGGTGTGGCTACGCTTGTCCGCAGACGGTCTGGACGGATCTGTACATTCTGGTCGAGCGCTGGATTGAAGGTGATCGGAACGCGCGTCTGCGGCTGCACAGACAAAAGAAACTGGACTTCCGCAAGCTGCGCCTGCGCATGACCAAATGGGTTGCATGGTTTCTGATCGGTTTGGCGACGGGCGGCGCATGGGTCTTCTATTTCGCGGATGCGCCCACGCTCTTGCGTGATTTGGTCACCGGGCAGGCGCATCCGGTGGCCTATACCACCATGTTGGTGCTGACACTGACGACCTTCTTCTTTGGTGGTTTTGCCCGCGAACAGATTTGTATTTATGCCTGCCCATGGCCGCGCATTCAGGCCGCCATGATGGACGAAGACACATTGGTAGTCGGCTATCGCGAATGGCGCGGTGAGCCGCGCGGAAAAGGCAAACAACGCGAAGAACAGGGGCTTGGCGACTGTATCGATTGCATGGCTTGCGTAAATGTCTGTCCGGTGGGCATCGACATCCGCGACGGCCAACAGCTCGAATGCATCACATGCGCGCTGTGCATTGATGCCTGTGATGACATGATGGCCAAGATCGGCAAGCCGCGCGGTCTGATCGACTACATGGCGCTTTCGGATGAGGCCAATGAACGGGCAGGCCAGGCGCCCAAATCGCTCTGGAAGCATGTCTTCCGTCCGCGTGTCATCATGTACACCTCGCTTTGGTCGCTGGTGGGGCTCGGACTGGTCTTTGCCCTGTTCATCAGGCCCGAAATCGAAATGACCGTTGCGCCCGTCCGCAATCCGACTTTCGTGACGCTCTCGGATGGATCGATCCGCAACACCTACGATGTGCGCCTTTTGAACAAGCACGGCGAAGATCGTCCGTTCCGGATTACGTTGAATGGCGATCCAGCCCTACGGGTCCAGCTTGAAGGATCGCCTTATGAAACCGTCACGGTGCCGGCGAACCAGACCTATCTGCAAAAGGTCTATGTGATTGCGCCGAAAGGGTCCGAAGCGGCGGCATCCGAACGCACGGAATTCCGGTTATGGGTCGAAGATCTGACCACAGGCGACCGGGCCTACAACGACACCGTTTACAATGGGAGCGCCAACTGATGGCAAAGGCAAAGCAATTTACAGGGTGGCATGCAGCCGGAGTGTTCGTCGGTGCATTCACCATCATCATCGGCGCGAATGTTGCGCTGGCGGTCTCGGCGGTCAAAACCTTTCCGGGGGTTGAAACCAAGAATTCCTACGTCGCCAGCCAGACCTTTGAAGATAGACGTATCGCGCAGGAATCCCTGGGTTGGAGCGTCGCGGCGCGCCACACGGGCGGTTTGCTGATATTGTCCATCACTGACAGTGACGGGCGTCCCGTTCAGGTTGGATCGCTCAAGACCACCTTGGGCCGCCCCACCCACGTCAAGGATGACCGAACCCCTGCGTTTGCCTTTGACGGCAAGGCCTATGTCGCGCGCGAGGCGCTTGCACCGGGCAATTGGAATATTCGCATGAATGCTGTCGCGCTGGATGGCACCGAATTCGAACAGCGCGTCGTTTTCCACATCAAGGGATAATCCGCCATGACCGCCACGATGCGTCCCCCGGTTTCCGCCTGTCCCGCCTGTGCGGCTGCCCCCGCTGCAGAGGCTCTGGCTGAGCAGCTCAGCGAGACGCATATTTCGTTGTCTCTTCCGACCATCCATTGCGCGGCTTGCATGTCCAAGATCGAACGCGCTTTGAATGCTGCGCCGGGCGTCCACAAGGCCCGGGTAAACTTGACAATGAAACGTGTGGCGATCGACGCAGAACCGGACCTGACTGCCGAAGACCTGATCCCGGTTGTCGAAGCCGCCGGATACGAAGCGCATGAACTGGATGCCACCGCGCTGGGCGTGACCGCGAACGACAAGGCGGGGCGCGACTTGTTGATGCGTCTGGCGGTTGCCGGATTTGCCGCCATGAACGTGATGCTGTTGTCCATCGCGGTCTGGTCCGGCGCCGAGGGCGCAACCCGTGACCTGTTTCACTGGATCAGTGCTGCGATTGTCTTGCCTGCGGTGGCCTTTTCTGCACAGCCGTTTTTTCGCAACGCCTGGACCGCGTTGAAGGCTGGCAGCCTGAACATGGATGTGCCCATTTCACTGGCGATCCTGCTGGCGCTTGTCACCTCGCTTTGGGAAACGTCATTGTCGGGTGAACATGCTTATTTCGACGCGGCCATTGCGCTGACGTTCTTCTTGCTGACAGGCCGGTATCTCGACCATCGCACCCGGTCTATCGCGCGATCTGCCGCACAGGAACTGGCAGCGTTGGAAGTGCCACGGGCCCTTCGGGTTGTGAACGGGCAAGAGCACAAGGTTGCCGTATCCGAACTGTGTGTTGGTGATCTTATTCGGCTACGCCCCGGCGCTCGTATGCCCGTCGACGGAGAAATTGTCGAAGGGGCGTCAGAATTGGACCGGTCACTGCTGACCGGGGAAACCCTGCCGGTTCAGGCTTTGCCGGGCACGCGTATTTCGGCCGGTGAAGTGAACCTGACCGGGCCGCTTCTGATCCGCGCGACGGCTGTTGGAAAAGATACATCGTTGCAGCAAATGGCCGATCTGGTCGCCGTGGCCGAGTCTGGCCGTTCCCGCTACACGTCTTTGGCGGACCGCGCAGCCAAGCTCTATGCGCCCGGCGTTCACATCCTTTCGGCCTTGGCCTTTGTGGGCTGGTTTCTCTATTCGGGCGATTTGCGCGTAGCGCTGAACATTGCAGCGGCGGTTTTGATTATCACATGCCCTTGTGCTTTGGGTCTGGCCGTTCCCGCCGTTACGACGGCGGCCTCTGGACGGTTGTTCAAAAAGGGTCTGTTGATCAAAAGTGCCACCGCGCTGGAACGCTTGGCCAATGTGGACACCGTGGTTTTTGACAAGACGGGCACACTGACTGCCGGGACACCAGAGGTGCAAAATCTGGGTGACTTTACGCGTAAGGATCTGGAAATAACGCTGGCACTGGCCATGGGGTCATCGCACCCGCTGTCGCAGGCGCTGGTCGCAGCCGCGCAGAGCGCTGGGATCAAACCGGCGAAGGTTGAGGCCATCCGCGAAGTGCCGGGCCACGGAACCGAGGGCATCTGGCGTGGGCGACAGGTTCGGCTGGGCCGGGCCAATTGGGTTGGTGGCGGCACCTCGCGCCAGACGGCTGCGTGGCTGCGCATCGATGACAATGACGCGCAGGCGTTTTTCTTTGCAGACAGGCTGCGTGCGGGGGCCGAGGAAGCGGTCCGCGCACTGATCCAAGCAGAAAAACGCGTGATCCTGATGTCCGGTGACACAGCGCCTGCGGTTGAAGATCTGGCTGGACGGCTGGGTATCCAGCACTGGTTGGCCGAAGCTTTGCCGGGCGACAAGGCTGCCCGCATCGAAACGCTGCGCAAAGAGGGCGCAAAGGTCCTGATGGTTGGCGATGGGTTGAACGATACCGCTGCATTGACCGCAGCTGATGTCAGCATTTCGCCGGCCTCTGCATTGGATGCGGCCCGCGTGGCGTCGGACATTGTATTGCTGGGCAATTCGCTGGCTCCGATTCCGGACGCTTTGATCACGTCCGGCAAGGCGCTGCGCCGTATTCGCGAGAATTTTACCATCGCCACATGGTACAACGTGTTCGCCGTGCCGCTGGCTATTGCGGGGCTTTGTAGTCCGCTGATCGCGGCGCTGGCTATGTCTGCCAGTTCGATTACTGTGTCTTTGAACGCACTACGCCTGAGGTGATCTTGTGACTGTTCTGACTTATCTGATCCCGATTTCGCTTGTTCTGGGCGGTATGGGCCTGCTCTTTTTTGTCTTCACCATCCGGTCGAACCAATACGACGATCCGGAAGGTGACGCACAGCGCATCTTGTCAGGCGAATACGACGACCATCCGAAACCGGATTGAAGCCCAGCCGCGTTTCAAAGGCCGTCAGGGATATTCCCAAAGCACACCGTCCGGACCGCCCTTGCCATCATCATAGGCGCGAAACTCAAGCAGGCTGACCCGCCCGTCAGCATTGGCGTCAAAGCTGAGGATGACATCCCGCGCGGCAGGGCCGAAACTGTATGCGATTTCGTGACTGTCCCAGATGTGATTATGATTGCGGTCAACCTGCCCAAACCGGATCACGACGGCGCCATCAGGGGCGGGCTGGTGAAGCCCGTGTTCATAGGCGCGAAAGGTAAATTGTTCGAAATATTCTTCGCCGTACGGTTTGTGCGCCTCACCGGCCGATGCTGGCGCGGTCAAGGTGCACAAAATCAGGGGGAGCCATCGTGTCATGGGGAATTCCTATAATGATTGGCTTGAAAGGATCATATCAGCCGCTTTTTCGGCAATCATGATGGTCGGGGAATTGGTGTTGCCGCTGGTGATGGTTGGCATGACGCTCGCGTCCACGACTCTCAGACCGCCGATGCCCTTGAACCGCAGCTGATGGTCCAGTGGTGCGTTGCTGTCGGGGCCCATGCGCACGGTGCTGACTGGATGAAAGATCGTTGTGCCGATGTCGCCCGCTGCCTGCGCCAAATCGCCTTCAGCCGTGATGTCAGCGCCGGGCTTCACCTCTTGTGGGTCATAGCGGGACATGGCGGGTTGCCGCATGATGTCACGCGCCTGCCGGATCGCGGCGACGGCGACCTGCCGGTCCCCTTCTGTGCTTAGATAATTGGGGGCAATCCGCGGTGCATCGCGGTGGCTGCGTGAGATGATTTCCACCGTTCCCCGGCTTTCCGGGCGCAGATTGCAGACGCTGGCTGTTATGGCCGGGTAGTCGTGCAGGGGCTGCCCGAATGCCTCAAGCGAGAGCGGCTGCACATGGTATTCAAGATCAGCTGTCGCCAGATCCGGGCGCGACTTGGAAAACGCGCCAAGTTGGGAAGGTGCCATGCTCATCGGGCCGGATCGTTTCAGGGCGTATTCAGCCGCGATGCGCGCCTTGCCCAGCAATGAATTGGCCAGAGTGTTCAGGGATCGAGCGTCTTTCAATTTCCATGAACACCGCAATTGCAGGTGATCCTGCAGATTGGCCCCGACCCCCGGCGCGTCGTGTAGAACATCAATTCCATGTTCTTGCAGCAAAGCGCCCGGACCGATGCCGGACAATTGAAGGATCTGCGGTGAGCCGATGGCCCCGGCGCTCAGGATGACATCGCCATCGCAGCGGGCCTCAATGGGCGCGTTGTCACGCAGATATGCGACCCCGACTACACGGCCTTGTTCGACAATCAATCGAGTGACCTGCGCACCGGTTTCAACCTTAATGTTCGGCCCATCGGCTGTGCGCAAAAAGGCCTTGGCGGTGTTCATGCGCCAACCGTTGCGTTGGTTGACCTTGAAATAGCCGACGCCTTCATTGTCGCCGGTGTTGAAGTCATCGGTTTTGGGCAGGCCAGCCTCTTGGGCCGCTTCCATCCAATGATCCAGCAGGTCCCAGTGCAGACGTTGGTTTTCGACGCGCCATTCGCCGCCTTCGCCATGCATGTCGCTGGGGCCGTCAACATAGTCTTCTGATCGCTTGAAATAGGGCAGAACGTCGTCCCAGCCCCAACCGGGCAGGCCAAGCTGGCGCCAACCGTCGTAGTCCGCCGCCTGACCGCGCAGATAAAGCATTCCGTTGATGGATGAACACCCGCCCAGAACTTTGCCACGCGGATACAATAGACTGCGGCCGTTCAGGCCCGGCTCGGGCGCCGTACGATACATCCAGTCCGTGCGGGGGTTCCCGATGCAATAGAGGTAACCCATCGGAATGTGGACCCAGTGGTAATTATCCCGCCCGCCGGCCTCCAGAACCAGCACACGGCGTCCGCCTTCGGCCAGACGTTTGGCCATCACGCAGCCTGCGCTGCCGGCACCGATGATGATGTGATCAAACTGCATTGTACTCTGCCTTGTCGTGGGCAGCATGACGCAGTCACCGGATGAGAGCAATGCTTCAGAACGGAGGCCGAACCGTGCTGGCCCACACAATATTAAGACAACGCAAAATGCGTCACCCGTGGGAGGGGCAAGTGCTGTTCCCATAAGTGGGATTTGCCGTGCCCTGAGTGTTTATTCCGGGTTGGCAAAGCGCTTTTGGCGTCCTGTTCAAACCGGAAGGGCGGTGGTCTTGAAAACCGTTCTTAGGGCGAAACTCGATTGCATCTGGGCGACGCCCGGCAGCCGCGTCAGATATTGCCGGTGGATGCGGGCAAAATCCTCGGTGTCTTCTGCGACAACCTTGAGGATATAGTCGGCAGTGCCTGCCATCAGGTGGCATTCCAGCACATCGGGAACACGGGCAACGGCTTTTTCAAAGGCCTCCAGAACTTCGTCGGCCTGTGCCTGTAGTTTGATTTCCACAAAAACCGTTGTCGGAAAGCCGAGTTTGCGTGCATTCAGCAAGGCCACGTAGTCCCGGATGAAACCCTCGGCCTCAAGGCGTTGCACGCGCCGGTGACAGGCCGAAGCGGACAAATGAACCGCTTCGGAAAGATCCGCATTGGACATACGCCCTTTTTGCTGGAGCACCCTAAGGATTCGGCGGTCTGTCTCATCGAGGCTCATTTACGCAAAATCCTTTCATTGACTGTCAGTTGTTCCGAAGTTTCTTCGAATAATGTGGTTCACCACGCCATGCCTTTGCAAGCACTTTGCGACCCGTAGGGCGCATTGTTTGTGCATGTTACCGGATCGTGCCCATGGAGGAGATGGCAATGAAAATCGGATGCCCCACCGAGATTAAACCACAGGAATTTCGCGCTGGACTGACGCCCAATGCGGCGCGCGAAGCAGTTGCACATGGCCATGAAGTCACCGTCCAGAAGGGTGCAGGCGTTGGCGCTGGATTTGCGGACGAAGACTATACCACTGCAGGTGCTCGTATTGCCGACACAGCAGAGGAAATCTTTGCGCAATCCGACATGATCGTGAAAGTCAAAGAGCCTCAGGCCGTGGAACGCAAAATGCTGAGAGAAGGCCAGCTTCTGTTCACCTACCTGCATTTGGCACCCGATCCGGATCAGACCAATGATTTGCTCGCATCCGGCTGCACCGCCATCGCTTATGAGACTGTAACCGATGAACGCGGCGGTCTGCCCCTGCTGGCCCCCATGTCCGAAGTTGCTGGCCGTTTGGCCCCTCAAGTTGGCGCTTGGACCTTGCAAAAGGCAAACGGCGGCCGGGGCGTTCTGATGGGTGGCGTTCCCGGTGTTGGCGCCGCCAAGGTGCTCGTGATTGGCGGCGGTGTTGTCGGCACACACGCGGCCCGTATTGCGGCCGGTATGGGCGCGGATGTAACCGTGCTGGACCGGTCCCTGCCGCGTCTTCGTTACCTCGATGACGTCTTTGGCGGGACCTTTGGCACAGGTTATTCCAGCGCCGGTTTGCTGGCAGAGCATCTGCAGCAGGCGGACATGGTCATCGGTGCTGTTCTGGTGCCGGGAGCCGAGGCGCCAAAGCTGGTGAAGCGCGCTGACTTCGCGATGATGAAACCGGGCGCGGCCTTGGTGGATGTTGCCATCGATCAGGGCGGATGTTTCGAGACCTCCCGGGCCACGACTCATGCCGACCCGGTTTATGAGGTGGACGGCATCATGCACTACTGCGTGGCCAACATGCCGGGTGCTGTTGCACGGACATCCACGATCGCATTGGGCAACGCGACTATGCCGTTCATGCTGGCTCTGGCCGACAAGGGTTGGCAACGCGCCTGCGCAGAAGACCCCCATCTGCTCAATGGTCTGAACGTGCACGCAGGACGTCTGACATATGGGGCCGTGGGCGAAGCGCTGGGCCTTGACTTCATTGCCGCAGGCGAGGTTTTGCGGACTGCAGCCTAGGTTGCCGATGGCCTTTTGGTGTCGTGCAAGATATTGAAGTAAAATAGAAAAGAAGGTCAGGGCGTGATTGCCTTGACCTTTTTCATTTCTGTCCCAATGCTTTGGCCTGCTTGTATCTCAGAGCAGAGAAAGGGTCCAAAATGCGCGCCGCTGTTGTTGAAGAATTCAACCAAGATCTTTCGATTGAAACTGTCGCAGATCCGCAATGCCCTGAGACGGGTGTGGTGCTTGAGGTTGCAGCCTGCGGGGTTTGCCGGTCGGACTATCATGGCTGGGTCGGCGGACATCCAAAGGTCGTTCCAGGGTCGATCATGGGCCACGAATACTGCGGTACGGTTGTCGAGGCAGGGGCCAAGGCCAAGCATAAAGTCGGTGATCGGCTGATTGCGCCGTTCATTCTGGGATGCGGGTCATGCCCTGAATGCAGCCGGGGCGTTTCGAACGCCTGTGAATCGGCGGTTGTTCCCGGCTTTGGTGCGCCGGGGGCTTATGCGGAACTGGTGGCGGTTCCCTATGATCACAACCTCGTTTTCCTGCCCGAAACCATGTCGCCGGGTTTGGCGGCCGGGTTGGGATGTCGGGTGACGACAGCGTGGCACGCGCTGACGGACCGGGCCAGCGTTCAGGCCGGGGAATGGGTGGCAATTCACGGAACGGGTGGCATTGGGTTGGCCGCGCTTTTGTTGGCCAAAATGCTGGGCGCTCGGGTCCTTGTGGTCGACGTGGTCGAGGAAAAGCTGCAGCACGCTTTGTCGCTCGGTGCCGACGTTGCAGTGAATGCTGCGCAGGTGAACGCAGCCGAAGCCATTCGCGATGCGACAGGCGGGGGCGCACAGGTATCGATCGAAGCGTTGGGCGTCGCGCAGACGACCAACGCCTCCGTTGAATGTCTCGCGACTTTGGGCCGGCATGTACACGTGGGCATGCCCGCCGGGGATGGGATGATGACCGTCAACATGCGCGCGATTTACGCCAAACAGCTGTCGTTCTTTGGCACGCGTGGAATGCCATCTTGGAAATACCCACGCTTGCTCGAACTGATCGAACAGGGTGCTGTTGATCTCGGCCCGATGGTCGCGCGGGAAATCCCTCTATCCATGGCAAGTGCAGAACTGAGAGCCATGCAAGGGCCGACACCGCCCGGAACGGCTGTGATCACTGATTTTTCCGCCTGATCTGTTAGCAACCCTAACGCAATTCGTAAGAATTTTTCGCGTTTGTTAAGCTGCGCTGTCTGCTATGCCTTTGTGAGAAAGCACTTGGGCACAGCAGGTTCATATGACGGCGTCGCCAACACTGAAGGTCACAATCGAACGCGGCCCGTCGGGGGCCGAGGTTTTCGACGTGCCACAATACGACAACCAGACCGTACTGGATGTCGTGTCATGGGTTCAGCAAAACGTTGATCCGACGCTCAGTTATCGCTTTGCTTGCCGTGTCGGCATGTGCGGATCCTGCGCGATGATGGTGAACGGCGTGCCGCGCTGGACCTGCCGTACGCACATCTCGAAGGTTTTGGACGGAAATGCGGTGACCATCGGCCCGCTGCGCAACCTGCCCGTGATCAAGGATTTGGCGGTTGATATGGATCCGTTCTTTGACAAATGGGTTGCGGCCGAGGGCATACACCACGGTGGATTGACCCGTGATGATCCGATAGCACCTGTCGACGAAGGAAGCGCCGAACGAGAGGCGGCAAACGCCGGGATTGAATGCATCAATTGTTCGGTCTGCTATGCGGCCTGTGATACGGTCGCGGGCAATCCCGACTATCTTGGCCCAGCGGCTTTGCAACGCGCGTGGACCTTGCTCAACGATGCCAAGGATGAGGGTCGGCAGACCATTCTTGACGCGGTGTCTGGAAAAGGCGGGTGCCACAACTGCCATTCGATCGGATCCTGTACCGCCTACTGCCCCAACGAGCTTGATCCACTGGCGGCCATTGCCGGGTTGAAGCGCGAAACCGCCAAATCGTTTTTCAAACGGGGGCGCTGATGTTGAACCTGCGCCTTTACATGCTGCAACGCCTGACCGCGCTCTTGATGGCGCCGCTGGGAATTGGCCATCTCGCGGTCATGATCTATGCCATTCAGGGCGGATTGAGCGCAGCCGAAATCCTGAGCCGGACACAGGGTTCGGTCGCTTGGTTTATGTTCTACGGCGTTTTTGTCCTAGCGGTTTCGATCCATGGTGCCATCGGCGTTCGGGTGGTCCTTCATGAATGGGGCGGGATGAAAGGCGCATTGCTGGATGGCGCGACTTGGCTTTTGGGGGCTGGGCTGCTCTGGCTTGGTGCCCGCGCTGTCTGGGCGGTGACCTTCTCATGAAGGCGGCGCGCGGCATAAACTCACGGGCGCATCCATTGTGGCTCGCCTATATCCTGCACCGAGTGTCGGGGCTTGGGCTGGCCCTGTTTCTTCCGCTGCATTTCTGGGTTCTGGCCATGGCCATGACAGACCCCGCACGGTTGGACGGGTTTTTGAATTTGACGGACACCGGGATTGTGAAGCTGGCTGAGTTTGGTCTGGTGTTCCTGCTGGCAGTTCACATGTTCGGCGGACTGCGTCTGATGGCACTGGAATGGCTGCCATGGACGCCATCTCAAAAAACACTCGCAGCCTGTGCAACGGCCGCGTCCTTTGGTGTGGCTGTTCTGTTTTTTCTAAAGGCAATCTGACATGCGGATTTCAGACATTGAACGGCACGATACAGATATCCTGATCCTTGGGACGGGCGGTGCTGGCTTGTTTGCTGCGCTTCATGCGCAGCAAACGGCCCCCGAAGGCACCAAGATCACGATCGCGGTCAAAGGTTTGATTGGCAAATGCGGGTGCACGCGCATGGTGCAGGGCGGCTACAACGTGGCGCTGGGCGGCGGTGATACAGTTGAGCGGCATTTCATGGACACGATTCAGGGTGGCAAGTGGCTGCCCAATCAGGACATGGCTTGGCGTCTGTGCGAACAGGCGGTTGTCCGCATTCGCGAGCTTGAGAACGAAGTCGGCTGTTTCTTTGATCGCAATCCCGATGGCACGCTGCACCAAAAGGCATTTGCTGGTCAGACTGCGGATCGCACGGTGCACAAAGGGGATCTGACAGGGATCGAGATCATCAACCGCCTGATGGAGAAGGTTTTGGCCAGCGGAGTCGAAAAGCTTCAGGAACATCGCGCTGTCGGCCTGATCCCCACACGCGACCGAAGTGCCTTGGCCGGTGTGTTGATGATCGACATGCGCACGGGTCGGTTCCGGCTGGTTCGGGCCAAAACGGTGCTGATGGCCACCGGCGGCGGGCCAACCATGTACAAGTACCACACGCCCAGCGGTGACAAGACCATGGATGGTCTTGCCATGGCGCTGAGGGCCGGGCTCTCCTTGCGCGACATGGAGATGGTGCAGTTCCATCCCACCGGTCTTTTGGCCGGGGATCATACGCGAATGACGGGCACTGTGTTGGAGGAAGGCCTGCGCGGGGCAGGGGGCCAGTTGATCAACCACGCGGGCCAGCGGTTCATGTTTGACTATGACGGCAAAGGGGAGCGTGCCACACGCGACGTGGTCAGCCGTGGCATCTATGCCGAGATGCGAAAGAACAACAATCCCGACCAAGAGGGTGTGTTCATTTCAATGTCACATCTTGGCCCCGACTGGGTCGCCGAGAAGTTCAAAGGTATGGTCAAACGCTGCGCGGACAGTGGCTTTGATCTGGCCGGCGGCAAAGTCGAGGTCGTGCCCACCGCGCATTACTTCATGGGCGGCGTTGTGGTTGATGTCGACACGCGCACCGCGATGGAAGGGTTGTATGTGGCAGGCGAAGACGCTGGCGGCGCGCATGGGAGCAACCGTTTGGGCGGCAATGGTGTTGCGAATTCGACCGTCTATGGGGGGATCGCAGGCGACACGATGGGCCGTGATGTGGCCAGCATGACCCTGCGCGACCCGGACGAAGACGTTTTGGCCGCCGAGTTCGAACGCGCCACCTATCCTTTGACCCGCCAGCCCGATCTGATCCTACCCTTGCGCAAACAATTACAGGATGTGATGTGGGAAGAGGTTGGCGTGATGCGGACAGAGGCGGGGATGAAACGTGGCCTGACCGGTATCGCGGAGGTGTCCGAGGCTTTGATGGACGTCGGTGTGGACGACAGCAATCTGGCCTTCAACCTCACCTGGCACGACTGGCTGAACCTGCGGTCGCTTTGTGACATCTCCGAGGTCATCACCAAGGCGGGACTGGCTCGTGAAAACTCGCGCGGGGCGCATTACCGTGAGGATTTCCCAGACCCTGGTGCCATGGAAGACAGCACTTTCACACTGTCCAGTCTCGACGGTGCCAATGTTCACGTTACAACTGAGCCTGTTCAATTCACAGTCGTCCGGCCGGGAGAGACGATCCTGCCCGAAGGCGAGCCGGAAACGCTGGTGGCTGCACAATGACCCCGAAAAAACCAAACCAAGCCGCATTGATTGAGGGAAAACCAGCTTTGCTGGTCATCGACATTCAGGCTTCGACCTTTATTGACGACAGTACAGAGCGGGCCATCGCCAATATGCCCGGCTACAAGGATCGAATGATCGCCTGCCGCGAATTGATCGAAGCGGCACATGCGGCAGACACTCCAGTCATTTTCGTTCAGGAAATTCATCGCTCTGACGGCGTGGACTTTGGCCGAGAGTTGGATGGCGACGAAGATGTTCATTGCCTCGATACCGACCCTCGCACCGAAATAGCCTATGATCAGATGGGCTTTCGGAAAGGCGACTACATAATTCCAAAGCGGCGGTATTCGGCATTCTTTGGAACTGATCTGGAAATCCTGCTGCGTGGGCTGGGCGTGCAAACGTTGATCTTGTGCGGTGGGTTAACCGATGTGTGCGTTCACTACACTTTTGTTGACGGGCACCAGTGGGATTACCATTGCCGTGTCGTCGAGGACTGTGTGGGCGGCTCGTCTCTGGACGCGCATGACGCTGCCTTGCGCGCAATGGCCTATCTTCAGCGCGGGGCGGTTCAATCGCGTTCCGCTGTTGTGGATGCTTTGCAGAAGACTGGAGTGGACAAACCATGATCCCCATCTCGCTCATCCAATCCACCGCTGAAACGCTGATGGACAAGGCCGCCATCGAGATACCGCAGGACTATCTTGATGGGCTGCAAGAGGCCGCGCGGACCGAAGACGGGGACCTTTCGTCCTTTGTGCTCAAGGCCATGCTGGAGAACTACGAGGCCGCCAAAGAAGATCGCCGGGCCATGTGCGGGGACACCGGGGTGCCGCGCTGGTTTGTGAAGCTTGGCAATGAGGCGCAGGTCGAGGGCGGCATGTGCGCTTTGGAGACCGCGTTGCGCCGCGCGACCGCCAATGCCACCAACGGCGTGCCACTGCGACCCAACCGGGTGCATCCGCTCTGGCGGACGGATCATGACAACAATGTCGGCATCGGCGCGCCAGAGATCGAATACGGGTTCGAGCCGGAGGGCGCGTGGATCGACCTGATCACGGTACACAAGGGCGGACTGTTCGGCACCGATTATCGCATGCTGTTCCCCAGCGACGGCATTCAGGGGATCAAGCGGTTTTATCTCGACAGCCTGATGGCCTTTGGCAAACGCGGTCTGGCTTGCCAGCCCGCAATCATTGGCATCGGGCTGGGCGGGTCCAAGGACATTTGCATGACGCTGGGAAAACGCGCCTCTACCTTGCGGATCGTCGGCAGCCGCAATTCCGACCCGCGCATCGCCGAGATGGAAGATGAGTTCAAGGAACTGGGCAATTCCATCGGCATGGGGGCCATGGGCTTTGTCGGCAAGAACATGGTGATCGATTGCAATATCGAGGTTGGCTATTGCCACACCGGCGGCATGCCCATGTCGGTACATGCCTTTTGCCTGTCGTCGCGCCGCGCGGTGGCCCGCATTCACGCGGATGGGCGGGTCGAGTACCGGACAGATCCTGACTGGTTCACCGCATATCAGCGGCGCGAGACGGTGGATTGGGAGACGGTCAGGGAGGCCGCGGAATGAACTGTCGGCATTGTTTTGTGGAATCGATAGATTGATGCCGTTCCACACTTACGCATACCGAATTGGCCGCGATGCTGCGCTCTTGAATGAAGACGAGTGGGACCAGATCGCCCCGTTGCTGGATGCGCGCATCGTCAAGATCCAAAAGTATCGTGAACAGACAGGCGTGTCGATCGCCGAAGCCAGGCAATATGAACCATACGGTCAGGAAGCGATGAAGCGATATTTTGAATTGACTGGCATCGAACTTGAGCATCCAGAAGAACTCTATGGATTGAAAAAATCTGAGTATGGATCACTCTGTCCAGGCTGTTCCAAGCCCTTCAGAACGCCACGTGCGAAAATATGCGCCTGCTGCGGATACAGGCTTCGTTCTGGTCAGGTCGCAGGAACTTTGGGAGATGAAGCATGAGCCCGCGTGAAGTCCGACTCTCGACGACGCCCAGCCCCGAAGCCATCGCTGATCTGCGTTTGGGCGATGTCGTCTATCTGGACGGGCTGATGTATACGGCGCGCGAAGGCGTCTATATGCGCGCGTTGGAGGACAAGGCCAACATCCCAATGGAATTGCCCAGCCAATCAGCGGCGAATTTTCATTGCTCACCGGCTGCGCGGATCAACCCGGATGGCTCTTTCGACATGGGTGCCGTGACGGCGACTGCCTCTTTCCGCTTTGCCAAGTGGCTGCCGGAATGGATGGCCAAGACAGGGGCCAAGCTGATCGTGGGCAAGGGTGGCATGTCGTCAAAGGACTACCGCGAATATTTTGTGCCCAATGGCGCGGTATACCTGTCCACCGTTGGCTATGGCACCGGGGCGCTTCTGGGACGTGGAGTGGAAAGCGTCGAGGCCGTGCATTGGAACGAGGAACTGGGCCTTGCTCAGGCCATGTGGGTGCTCAAATGCAATAGAATGGGGCCATTCATTGTTGCATCAGATCTGAATGGCGATTGCCTGTTTGAACGCGAAAACGCAAAGATCGCTGAGAATGTCGCTCGGGTTTATGAAGGCACCAAACCCGCTGTGCTGAAACGCTATGGAGAAAGCGACGACCGCACGGACGAGGTGATTTGAATGGGCCGCACGCGCGAGATTTTCACAGCATATCCCGGCAAGCCTGAAACGCAGGATGGGCTCTATTCAGAAGACGAAACCCGTCTGGCAAATCGCAACAGCGGCCTTTTGCTTGAGACGTTGCGCCATGACATTACTCCGACAGGCGCGCATTACCTTTTGATACACTTCGATATCCCACACCTTGATGCGCAGCGTCATCAGCTGGAGTTCGGGGCAGGTTTCGACGCGCCATATAGCCTGTCGATGGATGACATCCGCGCGCTGCCTGCGGTCACCATGCCTGTTACATTGGAATGTGCGGGCAACGGGCGCGCGCGTGTGTCGCCGCGCAGTCACTCAATGCCCTGGGGCGTTGAGGCGGTGGGAACCTCGGAATGGACGGGCACGCCCCTTGCGCCGTTGATCGAGCGGGCCAGACCCGCAGAAGGCACCGTAGACTTTTCCTTTACCGGCGCAGACGTTGGTTTTGACAAAGGCGAAAAGCACCCCTTCGGACGAAGCCTGACACCGCAGGAACTGGCCGAATTGGATGTGCTGTTGGTCTACGAAATGAACGGTCAGCCGCTTTTGCCGCAACATGGCGCGCCGCTCCGGATCGTCGTGCCCGGCTGGTACGGGATGGCCTCTGTCAAATGGTTGACGCGGATCGAGGCGCTGACCGAGCGCTACACGGGGTTCCAGCAGGTTCAAACCTACCGCTACCGCGATCATGCGGATGATCCGGGACGTCCGGTGACTGCGATCCGGGTCAAATCGTTGATGGTTCCGCCGGGTGTGCCAGATTGGGGATCACGGCTGCGGTTCATCGAGCCGGGTGCCACCCGCGTGCAGGGGCGCGCTTGGTCCGGCGGCGGCGTTCCGATTGTGCGTGTCGAATTCGGCGTGGACGGTCAATGGCAGGATGCCGAATTGATCGCCCCGGTGGGACAATACGCGTGGACGGGATGGCACGTGGATTGGCAGGCCTCGCCGGGCGAGCACGTTTTGCAGTGCCGGGCCACGGACGCAGCGGGGCATGTACAACCGCTGCAGCCGCCATGGGACGCGTCGGGTTTTGGCAACAACATGGTACATGAGGTCGGCGTTTTCGTCGGATCGGCATGAGGGGTGCCGATGCGCTGGTGCGCGCGCTGCGTGATGGTGGGTGTGATGTCATCTTTGCGCTGAGCGGCAATCAGATCATGCCAATTTTTGACGCCTGCATCGATGCGGGCATTCGGCTGGTCCACACCCGGCACGAAGCAGCGGCTGTCTATATGGCGGAAAGCTATGCGCAATTGACGGGTCGGACTGGCGTTGCGCTTGTGACCGCAGGCGGCGGGCTTGGGAACGCTGTGGGGGCCTTGATCGCCGCGCGCGCGTCGGACACGCCGGTCTTGCTGCTGAGCGGAGACAGTCCGGTTGATCGCGACGGATGTGGCGCGTTTCAGGAGATGGACCAGACCGGCATGAGTGCCGGGCAAACCAAACAATCGCGTCGGGTATTGCGATCCGATGATCTGTCTCGGGCTGTTGCCGACGCGATGCAATTGGCACATTCAGGACGCCCCGGACCTGTGCATCTGGCGCTACCCGCTGATGTGTTGGTGAACGAAACCGCGGCTGTTGTTTCGGTGGGCAATGGTGCGGCACAGGACGTTCCGATGCCCGATCTTTCGCGGTTGTCCGCTGCCGCGCGGCCATTGGTTTTGTTGGGGCCCAGCCTGACAGAAACACGGGCGCCGGGATTGCGCCACGCACTACAGGACCGGCTTCAAGCACCCGTCATAGCGATGGAGAGTCCGCGCGGTTTGAATGATCCGGCGCTTGGCCGGTTGAAGCAGGTCGCACAGCAAGCGGATCACGTTGTCTGCATCGGGAAATGCGTGGATTTCACGCTGTCGTTTGGCGCGGTCGAGGCATGGCCAGCCGCTGCGTTCTGGGATCTGGTGTTGGGGGATCAGGCGGATCTGGAAAGCGCGCAGACCAACCTAAAGTCCCGACTGGGCGGCGCAGTGTTGGGGGATGCTCACAGCGTCGCACAGCGGCTGGTGCAGGCTGCCACGCCTCAACCCAATCGAGAGGGTTGGATCAAGACCGTCAGCGATCTGACCGCAGAGCGCGCGCCGCGCGGATCGGCGCCGGGGATTTTGCCGATCGATATTTGCAACGCGGTGCAAGCGGTTCTCAGGACCGCATCGCAGCCTGTCCTGATTTGCGATGGGGGTGAATTTGGCCAATGGGCGCAATCGGGCACACAGGCAGCGCGGCGGGTCATCAATGGTGTGTCCGGGATGATTGGCGGGGGCGTCGGCTATGCCATGGGCGCCAAGGCCGCAGATCCAGAAGCAACGGTCATAGCCATGATGGGTGACGGAACTGTCGGCTTCCATCTGGCCGAATTTGAAACGGCCGTTCGCGAAAACCTGCCTTTCATTGCGGTCGTGGGAAATGATCAGCGCTGGAACGCCGAGCATTTGATCCAGATGCGATCATTTGGGCCAGACCGGTTGATCGGCTGCGATCTGGGGGCGGCCCGGTATGATCTTGCCGTAGTCGGGTTAGGTGGATTTGGCGTTCATGTGACCGAACGGAACCAGTTGGCAGCGGCCTTGCACGCAGCCGTGAATAGCGGCCTGCCGGCCTGCGTGAATGTTCAGATGCAGGGCATGGCCGCGCCCGTTTTCGAGACCTAGGCAATCACGATGCACCGGTTTCAGACGGGATCGAGAACGCCCATGATGGCCGCGTAAAGTTCGTCCAGAGCGCGGGTCTTTACCTGATCTTCGCGGTGTACCAATCCCAAAGTCCGGACCGGTGCATCGGGGCCCAGCCCGATGGCCCTGACTTCGGCACCGGCTTGGGGCGGTACAGCCAGTCTAGGCACAATTGATACGCCAAGGTTGGCCTGCACCATGCTCGAGATGGCTTCGAGGCTGTCCAGTTCCATGGTCTCGTCAACGCGCAGCCGCTTGGACAAGATCCATTCGTCAATCAATCCACCGACAACTTCGCTGCGGTTGAACCGAATGAACGGACGTGTGCTCAGCAATTCAACGGGATCGTTATCCGGCTCTTCCAGCGCTGTGATCAGTTGCATCGGCTCATGGGTGATTTCGCGAAAAACCAGCCCGACAGGCATCAGGTGCGGCTTGCTGACAATGGCTGCATCCAGATTGCCGCGCTCAATATCGGCGAGCAATGAAACGGTCAGCCCGGGCCGCAGGTGCAGTCCGATTTGTGGGTACTTGGTCTTGAGCGCTGCAACCGCCTTGGGCGTCAGGCCTGTCAGGGTGGTGCGCAGAACGCCCAGGGTAACAACGCCTGTCAAACCCCCGTCGCCCAACACCGATGGTACGAGGTTGTCATAGTCCGCAATTAGCGTGCGGGCCTTGTCGACGATCAGGCGTCCTATCGGTGTCAGTTCCGGTGTGCGGCTGCTGCGATCGAACAACGCGACTCCCAAATCCGCCTCGAGCGTTTGCATCTGTTGGCTGACTGCCGCGTGGGTCACATGCACAATCTGCGCGGCGGCGCTGAATGTTTTGGCGTCTGCGACTGCGACGAGAGTCCGCAACAATCGGATTGTCATGCCTTGCTTCCATTTGTGTAAGTTCGCCTGACAGTAAGGTGCTCATTACCTTGAAATTGTCAATGCGGGCTTTCGCTATTGCAATCAGTCAAACGACATCTCTACAGCAAAAAGGGCCGGATAAACCGGCCCTTCTTCAACACGTCGGGGGTATTTTATTGGCTTGCTTCGCCGCCGCCCAGCCCGTGCACATATGTGGCTACAGCGCGAACTTCGGCTTCGGACAATCGATCCTGCCAGGATGGCATCACGCCGTAGCGGGAATAGCTGACCGTTTCTAGCAGCGCATCATAGCTGCCACCATAGAGCCAGATCGCGTCTGCCAGGTTCGGCGCGCCTTGGTAGATGTCACCGGTGCCGTCTTCTCCGTGGCAAGAGGCACAGTTGTATTCAAAAACCTCGGCCCCGGCGGCTGCCAAGCTGGCATCCTGCGGTTCCCCGGACAAGGACATGACGTGATTGACGACCTGTGTGATTTCTTCATCGGTCAGCAACTCGTCAGCGCCAAAGGCCGGCATTTCCGAATAGCGCGCATCGGGATCATTTTCGTTGCGGATACCGTGGGCGATCGTGGCATGAATGTCCTCGATTGTTCCGCCCCAAAGCCAGTCGTCATCCAACAGGTTGGGATACCCCTTGGCACCGGCAGCGCCTGACCCGTGGCATTGCGCACACCATGTGCGGAATACGGCGGCGCCTGCATTCTTGGCATAGCCCAAGAGCTCGGGGTTGGCGGCGATCGCGGTCAGTTCGGCTGAAGCAAGTTCGGTGTTGATGGCCGCGTTGGCCTGATCGACTGCAGCGATGTCCTGAGCAACTTCGCTACGGGTCGAGTATCCGAGCACACCAGGCGATGCACCTGAAATACCGGGCCATGCCGGATAGGCAATCGTGTAGCCAATGCCCCAAACGATGCAGAGGTAGAAGGTATACAGCCACCATCGGGGAAGGGGCTTGTTGTACTCCTTGATCCCGTCCCACTGATGACCTGTGGTTTCGAAATCGAGATCGTCGTCTTTTTTGGCACTCATCTCCCGGCCTCCTCATTTGCGGCGGGTTTGTCTTCGTAGCGAAACGGAATATCGGCGGTTTCGCGGTGGATCTCGTTTGATCCGGGGCGCAGCGCCCAGATCACGATCCCCATGAAGAAAGCGAACATTGCCAGCAGGGCCCAACTGTCCGCGAGCTGTCGAAGGAATGTGTATTCTTCCATTGCTTGTCCTCCTTTAGCGGCTTGCGTCAGGCGTGAAGGTGGAGAAATCCACCAAGGTGCCCAGCATTTGCAGATAGGCGATCAGCGCGTCGGCTTCGGACACACCCGGTGCGCCATCGAAGTTGCGGATGTTCACCTTGTCGCCATACCGTTCGAGCAACCCGTCATAGTCGGCATCCGGATCGGCCTGCGCGGCAAAGTCTGCCTTGGCCTGCTCGATCATATCGGACGTGTAGGGCACACCGACCAGCGCGTTGGTCGCCATGAGATCCCCGATGTATTTGCCATCGATCAGCTTTGCTTCGAGATAGCCGTACTTGGGCATCACCGATTCCGGGACAACGGCTTGTGGGTCACGTAGGTGATCCACATGCCATTCGTCGGAATAGCGGCCGCCAACACGGGCCAGATCTGGCCCTGTCCGCTTGGAGCCCCACTGGAACGGGTGATCGTATTTGGATTCCGCAGCCAGCGAGTAGTGCCCATAGCGTTCCACTTCGTCACGCATGGGGCGGATCATCTGGCTGTGGCAGACGTAGCAGCCTTCACGCAGATAGATTTCCCGCCCTGCCATCTCCAGTGGGGTGTAGGGGCGCATGCCCTCTACATCCTCAATGGTGTTGTCGAGATAGAACAGAGGGACGATCTGGACGATCCCGCCGACGGTTACTGCGAGGAACGCAAATACGGCCAGCAGCGTTACGTTTTTTTCCAGAAGCTTGTGCTTGTCGAGAATTGCCATTGTCCGGTCCTCCTTATTCGGCCGGTGTGGCATGGGCTGCGGCAGTGTCTGCCTGAACGGCAGGGGCACGACGCGCAGTCATCCACAGATTGTAGCACATGATGATGGCACCAGCGAGGAACATGACCCCACCCAGACCGCGCACCACATACATCGGGAACTTGGCAGCGACGGTGTCGGCAAAACTGTTCACCAGGAAGCCGTTGGCATCCACTTCACGCCACATCAGGCCTTCCATGATACCAGTCACCCACATGGAGGCGGCGTAGAAGACGATACCGATGGTGGCGAGCCAGAAGTGCCAGCTGACAAGGCTGAGCGAGTACAGCCGTTCACGGTTCCACAGTTTGGGCACCAGATAGTAGAGCGCGCCAAATGTGATCATGCCGTTCCAGCCAAGCGCGCCGGAATGAACGTGACCGATGGTCCAGTCAGTATAGTGGCTCAGCGAGTTGACCGCGCGGATCGACATCATCGGACCTTCGAAGGTGGACATGCCGTAGAAGCCGACCGAGATCACCATCATTCGGATCACGGGATCGGTGCGCAGTTTGTCCCAAGCGCCCGAAAGCGTCATCAGACCGTTGATCATGCCGCCCCAGCTTGGCATCCAGAGCACCACCGAGAACACCATGCCAAGGGTCGAAGCCCAGTCAGGCAAGGCGGTGTAGTGCAGATGGTGCGGGCCGGCCCAGATGTAGATGAAGATCAGCGCCCAGAAGTGAATGATCGACAGTTTGTAGCTGAAAACCGGACGTTCGGCCTGTTTTGGAATGAAGTAGTACATCATCCCGAGGAACCCGGCGGTCAGGAAAAAGCCCACCGCGTTGTGGCCATACCACCACTGGACCATGGCGTCCTGAACTCCGCTGAAGACCTGAACAGACTTGGAGCCCCAGATAGAAACCGGAATGGCAAGGTTGTTGAACACATGCAGCATCGCCACGGTGATGATGAAGCTGAGAAAGAACCAGTTTGCCACGTAAATGTGGGGTTCCTTGCGCTTGACGATGGTGCCGACGAAAACCGCCAGATAGACCAGCCAGACGATGGTCAGCCAGAGGTCAACGTACCATTCGGGTTCAGCGTATTCCTTGGCGTGTGTTGACCCGAGCAGATAGCCAGTGGCCGCCAGAACGATCACCAACTGATAGCCCCAGAACACAAACCACGCGGCGTTGCCGCCCCATAGCCGTGCTGCAGAGGTGCGCTGCACCACATAGAAGGACGTGGCAATCAACGCGTTGCCGCCAAAGGCAAAGATGACCGCAGAGGTGTGCAGCGGACGCAGGCGTCCAAAGTTCATATAGCCTTGGGCCCAGTCAAAATTCAGAGCCGGGAAAGCCAGCTGAAAGGCAATGAAAGTGCCAACCAGAAAGCCGACAACGCCCCAGAAGGCTGTGGCGATGACACCGTAGCGCACGACGTCGTCCATATATTCGTTTTGCGGGACCGGTCTGACCGGTTCGTCTGTTTGGCGCAGGACCCACAGGAACATGCCAGCCGATACGGCCAGCACGATGATCGCATGGATCATGTAAGCCAGATCGCGCGCGAAATTGATTGCAAGCATCGAAAAGATCACAATCAAGCCGAGCACGATGAGCTTGATATAATTCAACATTTTTCGTCCCTTCGTCGTTCCCACACGAATCTTTTGGCGCGCGGGCGGTTTTAGACTGGCCCCTTATTGCCCGGCCCGAACAAAGCTGACCTTGATCTGCATCAATGGATTTGGGGACTTGGCTTGACGGGCATCAAGGAAGGTGCCGGACGCCGCGCTTAGCCTGAGACCAGAGAGACAAAGGGAGCCTCTGACATGAGCTATAAAACCGTGTTGAGTGTTGTTACCGATCAAGCGTTGGCCGAGTCTGCTGTTCAGCAGGCGGCAGATCTGGCCCGGGGATACGATGCCCATCTGGATGTTATGTGTCTGGGCGTGGATCGTACCCAAACCGGCTATTACTATGCGGGTGCGAACGCGATGGTGCTTCAGGAAACGTTGAATCGCGCGCAGGCAGAAGGGCAGGCGCTGGAAGCGCAGGTTCGAGCACTGCTGGGAAAGTCAGAGTGTCGGTGGTCCGCTGAAAGTGGCGTTGCACAACTGGCTGATATTGGTCGCCATGTGGCATTGCATGCGCGGTTTTCCGATCTGGTCGTTCTGCCGAAACCTTATGGGGCGGAGCGCGGTTTGGAACTGGAGCCGATTGTCGAGGGCGCCTTGTTCGAAGGGCGTGCACCGGTGATGATCCTGGCAGACAACCGTCCAGCGACCGCCAAACCAAAACGGATTGTAATCGGATGGAACGAAAGCGCCGAGGCCCTCAGTGCCGTACGCGCAGCCATGCCGTTGCTGGTCGAAGCTGAGATGGTTCATCTGGCCGTTATTGACCCGCCCACACATGGCCCCAACCGGTCTGATCCCGGGGGGTTGCTGGCGCAATATCTGGCGCGGCACGGCGTGCGGGCCGAGATCGACGTGTTGTCCAAGACCCTGCCGCGGGTGTCAGATGTGCTGATGCGTCATGCTGGGGATGTAAACGCGGATCTGGTTGTCATGGGCGCCTATGGCCATTCGCGGTTTCGCGAAGCGATCTTGGGTGGGGCAACCCGGAACATGCTCGAAAGGGCCGAAATCCCGGTCTTGATGTCCCATTAGACATTACGGGACGGTGGTCGCCGCTCGCGGGCAAGCCCGCATCGCCCCGCCCGCCGTCCCGCAATCCTATACCGGCGGTCAGTCGCGGCTTTGCTGAGGAACAGTGATCTGGCCCCGCGCAATTGCGACGGCGCTGCCCGCTATACGAATGTCGGTCAAAGCGCCTTGTGCGCAACTGGCGGTCAATGTGATGTGTGAGGCCCGGCCCATTTGCAGACCCTGGCGCAGCCGCAGTTTCTGCGTCCCATCCTTAAGAACCCCGCTGTCCAGCAGCTGCGCGGCCAACAGCGCAGAGGCCGAACCTGTGGCCGGATCCTCTGGAATACCTGCGGTGGGCGAGAACATGCGTGCCTCGTAGTCCGCAACGCTTGTGTGCTGGCAATCTGTGTAAAGGTATGCGCTGTCCACGGCGGCTGTGCCCATGATTTCCGACCAGGCTGGTTCATGGGGCTTTGCCTGTTCGAGGGCGTCGCTGTCGCGCAGTGGCACAAAAAGGAACGCTGGGCCACCTTGCCAGACAGCGGGTCGGTGCCCGGGCATGCCAATCGCTTCGGCTGAAAGACCCAGCGCCGCTGCGATGCGATCGTTGTCGGGTGTCTGGCCAAGGTCAGGTGCATGCGGCAGCACGGGCGCTTTGAATTCTGCGCGTATGGCGCGACCCGTCCGCACCACGTTCACGGGGACGAGCCCGGCCTCTTCCTCGAGCGTGATCAGCGCCTCGAAATCGCCCTCGGGATTTGCCGCGCTGGCAAGGTGGATCGCGCATCCGATGGTGGGGTGGCCAGCAAAAGGGATTTCAGCGGTTGGGAAGAAAATCCTGACCCGTGCGGTATGGCCGGCATCTTGCGGGGCCATGACGAAAATCGTTTCAGACAAGTTGAATTCGCGCGCGATGGTTTGCATTTGCGCGGTGCTCAGAGTGTCTGCACCCAGCACCACGGCCAGTGGATTGCCCAGAAACGGCTGATCCGTGAACACATCAAGTGTGACAAATTCCAAAGGCTCGGTCATGCAATTGCGTCCATCCCGGATCGGTTCAGACAAGCATTCCGCCGTCGCTGTCGTCTCCGGCTTCTTCGAGAAGCAGGTCCATGTCAGGCACGGTCACGTGGCGCTTGCCCTCAAGTTCAATGACGCCATCGCGTTTGAGCGCGGAAATCTGGCGGCTGACCGTTTCCAGCGTCAGGCCCAGATAATCGGCCATCGCCTCGCGGGTGAGTGGCAGATCAAAGACGATCCGCCCTGTTGCCATGCTCATGTTGATCGAGGCATCGCGGCGGGCAAAAATCGACAGAAGCGATGCAATTTTCTCGCGCGCGGTCTTGCGACCCAGAACCAGCATCCATTCGCGTGCCGCATCCAATTCGTCCAGCGTCATCTGCAACAATCGCTGGGCAATGTTTGGTGTGCTCACCATCAGGGATTCAAACGGCTTCTTGCGAAAACAGCACATCACCAGATCAGTGGTCGCCACAACATCATAAGGCGCAGTGTCCCGGCCCGGCCGCCCCACAAAGTCTGAAGGCAGCAGAAGACCCACCATCTGGGTGCGCCCATCTTCCATCGTTTGCGTCAGCGTGGCAATTCCGGAGACAACAGAGCCGACGAAATCCATGCGATCGCCGGACCAGATCACGTTCTGGCCTGCTTCGAATTTGCGGTAATACTTGATGTCCTCCAGTTGCTGGAGCTCATCATTTTCGCATCTGGCACAGACGGCGCGGTGTCTGATCGGGCAATCTGCACATTCCTGAGAAACGGCAAGCCCTCTATCGGCTGGCATTCGGATATTCCTTGTTGATCTGGGTCAAGGTTGGCTTTCTCCTCGCAGACTAAGTGTATTGGCATGAGTGAAAGAACACAACTCGCGCGCCTCGGTCTTTTCGATGCCAAAGTGCCGCGCTACACCTCTTATCCCACGGCCCCGCAATTTGACGGGAGCGTTGGACCGAGTGAATTCACGGACTGGATTGAGGCGCTTCCACACAATGGAGAAGTGTCGCTCTATCTGCATATTCCCTTTTGTCGCAGGCTGTGCTGGTTCTGTGCATGCCGGACGCAGGGGACGGCCACCGCTGCGCCGGTTGAAGCCTATGTCGCGGTGCTCAAAACCGAACTGGCCATGTTGAAGGCGCGCCTGCCGCAAGGCACGCGGCTGTCGCGGCTGCATTGGGGCGGCGGAACACCGACGCTGTTGACGCCCGACATGATGCGCGGGCTGATCGATGCGGTTCACGACACGGCCCCCTTTAAGGATGGCGCGGAGTTTTCGGTCGAGATCGATCCGAATGAAATAGATGCCGAGCGTCTGGATGTGCTGGCGGCGGGTGGCATGAATCGCGCGTCCATTGGCGTTCAGGACTTTGATCCCGAAATTCAGGAGACCATCGGACGCCCTCAAGGGTTTGATGTCACGCGGCAGGCTGTTGAGATGATCCGTGACCGCGGCGTCCAAAGTCTGAACGCCGACATCCTGTTTGGACTGCCGTTTCAGACCCGGGCCCGCATCACCGATACGGTTCAGAAATTGCTGAGCTTTGGGCCCGATCGGGTGGCGCTTTATGGCTATGCCCATGTGCCTTGGATGGCGAAACGACAGCAGCTGATCCCGTCGGATGTTTTGCCGACACCGGAAGAACGGCTGGCGTTGTTCGATACCGCCCGGCGGCTGTTTTTGTGGGATGGCTATGAGGAAATCGGCATCGACCATTTTGCCCGTCCTGATGATGGATTGGCGATCGCGCGAAAAACAGGGGGATTGCGCCGCAATTTCCAAGGCTACACCGATGATACGGCAACGGCGTTGATTGGGCTCGGGGCCTCGTCCATTTCGAAGTTTCCGCAAGGCTATGCACAGAATGCTCCGGCCACCTCGGCGTATGCGGGGGCCATTCGGGATGGTCGGTTCTCGACCAGTCGCGGACACCGATTCAAGGGCGAAGATCAGATGCGTGCGCGCATGATCGAGGCAATCATGTGTGACTTCCGCATTGATGCGCAGGAGATCACCGAGGGTTTTGCGATTTCCCGCAAAGCCCTGTTCAAATTGTTCGAAACGGTCAACGCGCAGTTCGAAGGCATGCTGACAATCACGGAAGACGGGTTGTTCATACCGACACAAGCGCGGGCTTTGACGCGTATGATTGCCCGCAGTTTCGATGCTTATGATCTGAGCAAGGCGGGCCATTCGAGCGCGATTTGAGGAACGGGCCGACGGCGTCGGCGGATGATGCTCGCCCTTTGGGCATCGCCCCACCCGCCGTCCCGCGGCGTAGCGTGTCAGACCAGATCGAAAGCCGCCGACAGAAGCGTTCGGGTATAATCGGTTTGCGGCGCGTCAAAGATTTGTTGCGCTTCGCCGTATTCCACGACATCGCCTTGCTTCATGACGATCACCTTGTGGGACATAGCGCGGACGACCTTGAGATCGTGGCTGATGAACAGGTAGGCCAGATCGTATTTGCGCTGAAGCTCGCGCAGCAGGTTCACGATTTGAACCTGCACGGTCATGTCGAGGGCCGAGGTTGGCTCATCCAATACGACCAGTCTTGGGCGCAGCACCATTGCGCGGGCAATCGCGATACGCTGTCTTTGGCCACCCGAAAATTCATGGGGGTATCGGTGCATCGTCGCCGGATCCAGACCAACCTCCTGCATCACCTCGATCACGGCATCGCGGGGCGAGCGACCGTCGGGTGAGCCGTGCACAGACAGTCCTTCGGCGATGATCTGTTCGCAGGTCATCCGAGGACTGAGCGAGCCATAGGGGTCTTGAAAGACAATCTGCATTTCGCTGCGCAGGCGTCGCAGTTCGCGCGTGGACCACGCCCGCACGTCCTGCCCGCGATAGGTAATGCCGCCTTCGGAGCTGATCAGACGCATGATGGCCAGCGCCAGTGTTGTTTTGCCGGACCCGCTTTCGCCAACGATGCCCACGGTCTCGCCCGCGCGCACGGCGATGGATGCATCATTCACCGCTTTGACATACCCGACCGTCCGTTTGAGCAGGCCACGCTGGATCGGAAACCAGATCTTCAGGTTCTCGGTGCTGGCAATCTGCTCGGCGTTCGGTGCGACGGGATCGGGCAATCCCGTGCTTTCCGCAGAGAGCAGCATTTGCGTGTAGGGATGTTGCGGGTTCTCGAAAATCTCGGCGGTGGGGCCGGTTTCGACAATCTCTCCTGATTTCATGACGCAGACCCGGTCGGCGATCTTGCGCACGATGCCTAGGTCGTGGGTGATGAACAGCAGGCTCATTTCTTCGGACCGTTTCAATTCGGCCAGCAGTTCCAGAATTTGCGCCTGAATTGTCACGTCCAGCGCCGTGGTCGGCTCGTCTGCGATTAGCAGTTCGGGGCCATTGGCAAGCGCCATGGCGATCATCACACGCTGTCTCTGACCGCCAGAAAGCTGGTGCGGATATGAGGTGAGGCGTTGCTCGGGATCGCGGATGCCGACCTTGTTCAGCAATTCGATGATCTTGGTGCGGGCCGCGTCACCAGTCAGCCCCTGGTGCAATAGAATGCTTTCGGCGAGCTGCTTTTCCAAGGTGTGCAGAGGGTTGAGCGAGGTCATCGGCTCTTGGAAAATAAAGCTGATGTCGTTGCCACGAACTTTGCGCAACAAGGCGTCATCGGCGCCGATCATCTGCTGACCTTCGTATGTCACCGACCCTTCGACCGTCGCGGCATCGCCCAGAAGCGAAACTGTGGATAGCGCAGTCACAGATTTACCCGAGCCGGACTCGCCCACCAGCGCGACGGTTTCACCGCGCTGAATGTCGAAAGACACGCCCTTGACTGCCATCGTGCTGATGCCGTCCTGAGAGAATGACACCTTGAGATCTCGGACTGAGAGAATGGATGGGCTGGTCACGAGAACGTCTTTCTTGGGTCAAAGGCGTCGCGGACGCCTTCGAAGATGAACACCAGCAGCGACAGCATGATCGCAAAGACAAAGAAAGCGGTGAAGCCAAGCCAGGGGGCCTGAAGGTTTTGTTTGGCCTGAAGCGTCAGCTCACCCAGCGACGGGGCGGAAGACGGCAAACCAAAGCCGAGGAAGTCCAGCCCGGCCAGCGTGCTGATCGTACCCGTAACGATAAACGGCAGCATGGTCAGCGTCGCCACCATGGCATTGGGCAGCATATGGCGGAACATGATCGTCCAGTTGCTGACCCCCAGCGCCTTGGCGGCGCGCACGTATTCCAGATTGCGTGCACGCAGGAATTCCGCCCGCACAACGCCCACCAGCGCAACCCAGCCAAACAGAACGGTCAGCGCCACGAGCAGCCAGAAACTTCGCCCTAGGATCGCAAAGAGGATGATGATCACATAGAGCGAAGGCGTGGACACCCAAATCTCGATGATCCTTTGAAAGATCAGGTCGACCCATCCGCCGAAATACCCCTGAACAGCGCCGGCGATAATGCCGATGATGCTTGAGGCTATAGTGACAATCAGGGTGAACAGGATTGATAGCCTGAAACCGTAGATCACCCGCGCCACAACATCGCGTTTGGTGTCATCGGTCCCCAGCCAGTTTTGATTGTTGGGGGGCAGGGGGGCCGCACCGGGGCGGTCTACCGGAGTTTTGTAGCTGTAGGGGACCAGTGGCCAGAGCATCCAGCCTTTTTGGAAATCGCCCTCCAGCACCATGCCTTGATCAACCTGTTCGATCAGTTCTTCGGGCTCGTCAAAACACTCTTCCAGACCGCCGGTGCGGATCAGGCATTTCACCTCGATGTCGCGGTAGGGGGCTTCGGTTCTGAAATCCCCGCCAAAGTCAGTCTCGGGGTAGAACTTGAAGATGGGGGTGTAGTATTCGCCGCGGTACTGCACCAGGATGGGTTTGTCGTTCGCGATGAATTCGGCAAACAGTGACAGAACGAAAAGCCCGAGAAAAATCCAAAGCGACCAGAAGGCCCGGCGGTTTTTCTTGAAGTTGTTCCAGCGCCGCGCATTTAGCGGTGACAGAGTGAACATTCCACGTTTCGGTTCGGGAATGACCGGGGTGTCTTGCGGCTCGGGTGCCATCTGCGGATCGGTTTGCGCCACGCCTCAGCCCTCCCGCTTTTCAAAGTCGATACGCGGATCAACCAGCACGTACATCAGGTCAGAGATGATCCCGACGATCAGACCCATGAGGCCAAAGATGAACAGCGTGCCAAAGATCACCGGATAGTCCCGGGCGACGGCCGCTTCGAAGCCAAGGCGCCCCAGCCCGTCGAGTGAGAAAATCGTTTCGATGATGATCGAGCCTGAGAAAAAGATGCCGATGAAGACCGATGGAAAGCCCGCGATCACAATCAGCATGGCATTTCGGAAGACATGACCATAGAGCACGCGGCTTTCGGCGAGGCCCTTGGCGCGTGCAGTGATGACGTATTGTTTTTTGATCTCGTCGAGAAAGCTGTTCTTGGTCAGCAGCGTCAGCGTAGCAAAGGCGCTGATCGTGCTGGCGATGACGGGCAAAGCGATGTGCCAGAAGTAGTCACCGATTTTGCCGATCAGGCTAAGCTCTTCCCAATTGTCCGATGTCAGGCCACGCAGCGGGAATATCTGCCAGTAGCTGCCACCGGCAAACAGAACCAGCAACAGGATCGCAAAGAGAAATCCGGGGATCGCGTATGCCACGATGATTGCGCCCGAGGTCCATGTATCAAAGCTGCTGCCGTCCTTTACGGCTTTGCGAATGCCCAGTGGGATCGAAACCAGATAGGCAATCAGCGTCGACCAAAGACCCAGACTGATCGACACCGGCATCTTCTCCAGAACCAGATCGATCACCGAGATCGAGCGGAAATAGCTTTCGCCGAAATCGAGGCGCATATAGTTCCACAGCATGTTGAGGAACCGCTCAAGCGGCGGTTTGTCAAAGCCAAACTCTTTTTCGAGTTCGGCAATGAATTCTGGGGGCAGGCCGCGTCGACCGGCGTTGTCTTCGCTGGCGGCCTCAACTTCGCCACCTCCGCCGGCAATGCCGGCAAAGACGTCACCTTCGCCTTCGATCTGGGCCAGGATTTGTTCAATCGGTCCGCCGGGTACAAACTGCACAAGCGTAAAGTTGATGATCATGATCCCCAGCAATGTGGGAATTATGAGCAGCAGGCGGCGAAGGATATAGGCGCCCATAGTGGCTTACAGTGCTCCCGCGTCACGCAAAGCCTGCGCCTTGTCTTCGTCCCACCACCAGATTGAAGATGTTCCAAGGCTCAGCGGTGGCGGATTGTCGGTGTAGGGGCGTCCAAAGACATCACGATAGGCAACGTTGTGTTCGCCCTTGTACCACTGAGGCACCCAGATGTGCATCGAGCGCAGCACCCGGTCCAGCGCCTTGACGGCGGTGTCCAGATCTTCGCGGCTTTCTGCGTCGGCGATGATGCGGATCAGTTTGTCTACGCCTTCGTTGCGAAGCCCTGCGACGTTGACGGACCCAGCCACATCGGCGCTGTCAGAGCCAAAGATCTGGCGCAACTCGTCGCCGGGCGTCTGCGACATGGAGAACCGCTGTGTGACCATGTCATAGTCAAAGTTCTTTTCGCGTTCCTGGGCCTCGGCCGGATCGACCCGGTTGGCCGTTGCATCAATGCCCAGACGTTTCAGGTTTTCGATGTAGGGATTGATGATGCGGTCAAAGCTGGGGCTGTCGTTCAGGACTTCGATTTCCAGCTTCACGCCGTCTTTGTAGCGCAGCCCGTCATCGCCCACGATCCAGCCTGCTTCTTCCAGCAGTTTGCCCGCGCGGCGCAACTGGCGCCGGTCGGCAAGGTCTTCGGCCTTGGAAACAGCTGGCGAAAACGCAGGTTCAGTGAACACGGTTTCAGGGAAAAATTCGCGCAGCGGTTCAAGGATTGCCAGTTCCGCTTCCGAAGGCATGCCTTCGGCCTGCAGGGTGGGGGAGTTTTCCCAAAAGCTGTCTGTCCGTTCGTAGATTCCGTAAAAGAGCGAGTCGTTGGACCATTCAAAGTTGAAGGCCATCCCGATCGCTTCGCGAACGCGTGGATCGGAGAATTTATCGCGGCGCAGGTTGAACCAGAACCCCTGCGTACCCGCGGGTCTGCCATCAGGCAGCGTTTCCACGACAACGTGGCCTGCATCGATGGCTGGAAAATCGTATCCGGTGCCCCAAACCTTCGAGCTGAACTCCTCTCGGTAAAGATAGGCACCGGCCTTGAAGGCCTCAAACGCGGTTGTGTAATCCGCGAAATATTCAAACTTGATGGTGTCGAAATTATTCGATCCCACGTTTGTCGGCAGGTCTTTTGCCCAATAATCGTCGCGGCGTTTGTAGGTGACGGATTTGCCCGGATCGACATCCGCCAAATCATAAGGCCCCGATCCCATTGGCGCGTCGAGGCTGCTTTCCGAAAAATCGCGCTCTGCATAATAGGCTTCGGAAAAGACCGGGATGCCACCAGCAGTCATCAACAGCTCGCGCAGCGGGCCGTCTGGATTAAAGGTGAACTTTACCGTGTGGTCGTCGAGCGCTTCGACACCGGTGATGTCCTTGTAAGCAGTCTTGAAACTTGGCAGGCCCTTTTCCACCAGCACGTTGAAGGAAAAAACAACGTCAGAGGCCAATACCGGCGATCCATCCCGGAACTTTGCCTCGGGGCGCATATGGAATGTCACCCACTCGCGGCCCTCGGGATATTCGATTGTATGTGCGAGAAGGCCATAGCTGGCATCGGGTTCTTCAAGGTTGCTGGTCAGAAGGCTGTCATAAAAGACGGACGATCCGGCCGCCGCATTGCCCTTGAGGATATATGGCGTGAGGCTGTCAAAGGTACCAAAGGCCCAAGAACTGTATTGACCGCCCTTCGGTGCTTGCGGATTCACATAGTCGAAATGTGTGAAATCGGCGTCGTACTTCAGCGGCCCGAATGTCGAAACGCCATGCGATTTTATCACGTTCCCATGATGGCTTTCGGCGAAGGCATATCCGGCGGCGAGGGTCAGGCCGATGGCGACAAAGCCTGCCTGTATCCATGGGCGCAGATCAGGTTTGCGCATGCCGACGGTTTTTGCCTTGGCAACGGGTTTGGGACGGTGGGCATGGTGGATCATGTGCTCTTCCCTGTATTCGCAACTGGTTCTTTGGCCATTAAAGGTAAGTTAGGGGCGGAGCTTGACCACATTCAAGTTGAGATTACGCGTTCGTGTGGTGTTTTGAGGTGTTTCGCTAAACAAATACAGGCATCTGACCGTCAGGCCCGCGAATTTCGCTGTCTGTGCAGGTCACAGCGCTTGGGCCGGGCCGACCATCGTGGGCGTGACTGAGCCCGGACATGAAAAAAGGCCGCCCCCAAGGGCGGCCTTTTCCAAATTGGGGTTGGCGCTGAGATCAGCCGCCGAATGTCGCAAGATAGGCGATCAGGTTGGCGCGATCTTCGACCTTGGGCAGGCCCTTGAACGACATGGTCGTGCCTGGTGCGTAGCCCTTGGGGTTTTCGAGGAAACCATTCAGGTTGTCTGGCGACCAAACGTCGGCTGCCGCAGTCAGCTTGCCCGAGTAGTTGAAGCCGTCAGCCGCACCGACTGCGCGATCAACAACGCCGTGCAGATATGGACCGGTGCCGTTGGCGCCTGCTTCCAGTTTGTGGCATGCGCGGCACTTGCCCCACACTTTTTCGCCTTTGGCTGCGTCGGCAGCGGCATAGACGTCTGCAAAGGCAACTTCGACCACTTCTTCGGTCGGACCGCCCTCGTCAACTTCGATGGCATAAGCCATTGCGTGATCATCGCCGTGACCATGGCCTTTGCCGCCATGATAGATTGTCTCGGCTCCCCATTTGCCCAGCAAGAAGATGAGCAGCGCGCCGCAGAAGCCGCCGAGGATTTTGGTAAATGTCATCGTGTCTAGCATGAAGGGACCTGTTCGTCTGAAACCCGTGTCGGGCGCGTATCTATTGCTTCCCTTGCTTCAAGGCAAGGTATAGAAGCCGCGACCAAACGACCACGCTGGGCAGTTTTTTCCCTGCGGCCACGAAAGGAGCCCCAAGAATGACCAATCGCATTGCCTTTCAGGGTGAGCCGGGCGCCTATTCCGATCAGGCGTGTCGCGAAGCCAGACCGGGTATGGAACCGCTGCCGTGCCGCAGTTTTGAAGCTGTAATCGCCGCTGTTCGCGAGGGACGGGCCGATCTGGCCATGCTGCCGGTTGAAAACACGACCTATGGCCGCGTTGCCGATATTCATCGATTGCTGCCCGAATCCGGTCTGCGGATCGTGGATGAAGCCTTTGTGCGGGTCCACATCAGCCTGATGGCGATGCCCGGCGTTGAAATCGAGTCGCTTGAGACCGTGCACGCGCATCCGGTGCTGATTCCTCAGGCGCGCAGCTTTTTGGAAAAATACGGCATTCGCGGTGTTGCAGCGGCTGACAGCGCAGGCGCTGCCGCCGATTTGGCGCAAGACGGCGATCTGACACGTGGCGTGCTGGCCTCTGACCTTGCCGCCGAGCTGAATGGTCTGAACATCCTTGCGCGTCACATCGAAGACCACGCACACAACACAACGCGTTTCTTGATCATGGGCGAACAGGCAGATCACTCTGTCCGGTCCGACCATGGCATGATGACAACCTTTGTCTTTCAGGTGCGCAACATTCCTGCCGCGCTCTACAAAGCGATGGGTGGCTTTGCGACCAATGGTGTGAACATGACCAAGCTGGAAAGCTACATGGTTGGCGGCTCTTTCACCGCCACCCAGTTCTACGCTGACATCGAGGGTCACCCAGATGATGCAGCAGTGCGCCGCGCCATGGAAGAGCTGGACTACTTCACAGATATGCTTGAAATTCTGGGTGTCTACCCGCGTGATCCGCGCCGGGATTGATCGGCACCGCTAGATCAACAGGCTCGCCGCGCCTTCGTGTTTGAGCAATGCAACCTTAGTTTCGATGCCGGTTCCGCCGGAAAATCCGCCCAGCCCGTTTGCGCCAAGAACGCGGTGGCATGGGATGATTAGCGGTATCGGATTGCGCCCGCACCCTTGCCCCACGGCCTGCGCAGGTATGCCCAGCAAGCCGGAAAGATCGCCGTAGGTTCGGGTTTCCCCAAAAGGAATCGATTGCATCGCCGCGCAGATGGCGCGCTGGCTGTCGCTGACGTTCAGCGACAGCGGTAGATCGAAAACGGTGCGTTGATCGTTGAAGTATTCTTCGATCTGGGTACAGGCGTCGATCAGGACGGGTGTTTCGTCAGACCGTCCTTCGCCCCAACGCAGCGCTGAAATGGCGCCGTTTTCTTCGGTCACTGTAATGGGCCCGGTTGGGGTTGGGATCATGCGCTCCATGAGCTGACGCTAAGACAGATTGTACCATGTCGCAAACAGACCGGACGGCAGGCTGGAAAACTCACAGGTTGGGCTCTGCAAACAGGAGGGCAGGATGAAAACAGGATTTATCGGATTGGGCGCTGTTGGCGGCAAGCTGGCGGGCAACCTCATGAACAATGGGGTCGAATTGACGGTGCATGATCTGGATGACGCGAAGGTTGCGGAATTCGTTTCGCGCGGGGCGCAGGATGGTGCGAGCGTTGAAAGCATCACGCGGCAGTGTGATGTCGTCATAACGTCCTTGCCGTCGCCAGCCGCGTCCGAAGCCGTGCTGGCGCAGATGCTGCCACACATGAAAGCCGGCAAAATCTGGATCGAGATGTCCACGACAGACCCCGAGGGGATCAAGGATCAGGCGCGCCGCGTCGCGGAAACCGGGGCAACCATGGTCGAAGCGCCGGTTTCCGGCGGATGCCACCGCGCAGCGACGGGAAATATCTCGGTGTTTGCGGGCGGCGACCGGGGCGATTTTGAAGCCGTTTTGCCGCTTCTGACGATTTTGGGACGCAAGGTTCTGCACACCGGGGACATCGGAACCGCTTCGACGCTCAAGGTCATGACCAATTATCTGGCGACAGCAAACCTGCTGACACTATGCGAAGCGCTGACGACGATGAAGGCCGCAGGCATGGATATGTCGACAACCTATGAGGCCATCCGTATCTCATCTGGCACCAGCTTCGTTCATGAAACCGAGAGCCAGCTGATCCTGTCCGGTTCGCGGGATGTCGATTTCTCGATGGATCTGGTGCTCAAGGACATTGGTCTGTTCCAGAGCCTTGCGGATCAGTTTGGTGTTCCACTGGAGCTTTCCCCGCAGATCATTTCGATGATGCAAGACGGACAGGCCCGGTACGGAAACAGAGCCCAATCCGATCGCATGATCGAACGTCTCGAAGAAGCTACAGGGCTGAGCATTCTGGCAGATGGCTTTCCACAGGAACTGGTGGATGATGAACCGCCAGCCCGCGGCGCAGAAGTGGTTGTGCGGCGATAACACAGCCCGTCGGGCGCGCCTTTTGCCAAGCTGCCGGGCGCGCTCTACTTTCCCCAGCCGTGGCTTTGCCCTATAGGGCAGCAACACAGCGGATGGGGGCAGGTCCATGGAAGAACGTGAATTGGCGGTGATATCGGCATCAGCGGGGCGTCGGTACTTTGGCGTTGGCGCGCTCTACATTCTGGGTGTTCTCGTTGTTTATCTGGCGCTCACGTCACCACCTTCGGGGCTGCATTGGCAAATTTTCCTGTTGGCATTGGGGATTGGCGCATTGGTCTTGGGCCAGATCATGTGGCGCGCAACGGCCTACAGCCTCATTCTGACGGAAACCGAATTGCGCGAAAGCTCCGGCCTCGTGCTGGCGCGGATCGAGGATATCCAAAAGGTCGATCGCGGCATGTTCGCGATGAAGCCGTCCAATGGCTTCAACATCATTCTGAAAGAGCCGGCAAAGCGCGTCTGGCGCCCGGGGCTGTGGTGGCGCTTTGGCCGCAGAATTGCCATTGGCGGTGTTACATCGGGCAGACAGACCAGACCGGTGGCAGATATTCTGACGCTGAAGTTGTCTGAGCTGTCGCAATAGAAAAAGGCCCGGCAGAACTGCCGGGCCTTTTCTTATTCCGTGAGTGTGTTCGCGTGTCAGCCGTTGGAAAAGACTACCTGCGGTGTGTAGCGCGGACGGGTAAAGCTGTAGGTGTGGATCTCGAAGGAATTGAGACCAACCTGAAGAACTGGATTGTGTTCGTCCCAAGTCTCAACAAGGATCAACTGATCGCCGCCGAAGCCTGCTGGCAGTCTGTCTGAATATTCTGACAACGTGCCATTGTTCAGGACGCTTTGGTTGCCGCGCCGCTTGGACCAGACCACCTCCCACTCGTCCGAGTTGCCGTTATACTCGACCACTGTGACGCGCAGATCGCTTTCTGTACCCGACGACTTGTTCAGTTCCCGCAACAGCTTGGCAGCGCTGCTGATATAGGGACCAGAGATTGGATCGGTTTCGCGCGAGATCATATCGCCGATCGTGTAGTTGGCTTTCTGGTTCACGCTTTGCTGTCGGAATGCGTCGAAGTAGACCCAACCCACTCCAAAGAGCCAGAGCAGCGCGGGCAGAACGATAACCGCTTCGACAGTGATGTAGCCGTTTGTGTCCTCGGCAAAGGCACGCAGGCGCTTTTTGAATAGTTCGCGTAGCATGTTTCTTGTCCTTAGCTTGGTTCGGTCACAAAGGCCGAAGAGGCAGTGATCGCAGTAAAGCCTTCGTCATCCTCGGGCAGATTTGCGCTGAGATTGCCGGCTGGCGTGATGGGGCGGTATTTGAAGCAAGCCCGCAGGAACATTACTTCGCTGCCACCGGCGTTCTGGAAGGCACGGTTTGGCGTGAAGACTTCGCTCGTATCGACGCAGTCTGCACGGTTTGGAATGTTGCTCCAGTTGCGCATATCCAGCCGGACCATTTCCAGCTGAAGGCGGTCAAGGCAGTCTGGCAGTACCGCCGCGCGGTTGCAGATTGACTGTTTGATCGCAGTTTGATCGCCTGCATTGCCCAAGCGCACTTCGCGAACTGTTTCGTCCAGGGCGCGCTCGAGTGCTGTGGAGCGAATTGTCACTGTGCCAACTTCGATCGTAGCAAGCACCAAGCCGATAAAGACAGGCATCCACATTGCGAAGGGAACAACCACAGAACCGTTTTCATTTTCGGCAAAGCGGCGGAGGGGGTTCAATACGCGAACACTCATTGGATCAACCTCAGGGTTTGGAAGGACCGGGCAATCGCACCGAATGTGTCATCCAGTTCGCTGCCGTCGATGTCATAGTAATGCGAGGGCGAAGACGCGCAGTCCTGCAGAGCAACTTTGCCGGCTTCGGGGGCTTGCACACCAACTGCGTAAACGACGATCCCTTTGTTTTTCGCGTCAGTACAGACCTGTGAAAGGCGGCTGTCAGCTTGTGGTGGGGTCACGATGACCTCATAGGGATACTGAATATCAGCGTAATCGGCGCTGCTGATGTAGCCGTCATTTCGTGGCTGCCAGTAGAGCAGGTTGACAAGCCCGTTGGTTCCGAAACGATCATAGATTTCGTTCCACGTGAGTTCACGCGCTGGGTTTGAAGGGTGGTCAATCATGTCTACAGTGGGCTGGTAGCGCTGAGAAGCATTGTACCAGTAGCGGGTCCAATAGTAGACCGGCGCACCGGTGTTTGGATCGGTCAACTGAACCGAGTATTTGTCATCCCAAACAGAGCCGGTACCCATGTCCGCCAACCAAATTCCGGAACCGGCCGCCTCTTTCTTTTCCGGTTTCAGGTCGTATTGCCAGGTGTTCTGACCATCGGTCATCACAACCAGATACTTCAGCGTCGCCTGATCATTGAAATTGGCGGGACGCGCTGCGTTGTCCTGAGACACAAGACCATCATAGGCCATGGCCGAGATTGCTGGTCGGGCTGCTGGATCAAGAAGGGCAGCACCCCATTTTACACCAACGTCAATCGCCGTGTTGCCCCAGGCCTCGAATGTGTCGATGCGCGCCTTTAGAGCGTCGGCATCAGAACTGACCGCCATGATCGCGCCATCGTTTCCACGATTGCACCAAGAGTACTCCGCTTCACCCGCTGTTTGGCTGGACGAAATCGGGTCGAACTGGCCAAGCTGTTCCAGTTCCTGCGTCGGGGTGATCGCAGTTGTAGAGAACTCGCTGTCGTCAAATACAGCGCAGTGTGAAAAGTCGTGGAGGTTCTGCAGATTGAAGTAGTTCGGCAGATCGTCACCCAAGCTTACGGTCGCGTGGTAAGGGACGAGCGAAACCGAAACAGGAGAGGTAACCCCGTCTCCCGCGAGAACTGTATCTACAAAGTTTTTGGATGCAGTTTTGAGCTGTTCAATCTTGGTGCCACCCATGGAACCAGAGGTGTCGAGGATCAGCGAGATTTCGACCTCGGTGATGCCCTGTTCCGCGACCGCGTCACCGGTGGCCTGAAGTGTATCCACACCAATCAACTGCATAAACTGCGACGGCATCGTAACAGCCGCATCGGCTGAAACGCGTTTGTTCCGCGCGCTTACATCCGCATCGACAGAACCCAGCGCGTCGGCCAAGTTCATCGCATTGAAATATTCCTGGACAGTCGTTTCCGCGTCCATTTCGTTTTCAACGGCAGCAGCCGCCAAAACCGCACGATCCAGAGTATTCTGGATTTTGGTACGCTTAAGCTCAGCGTGGATCATATCCACACCGATGCCGCCGAATACCATCATCACCATCGCGCCAGCGACAGCAACGTAGGACATTGTGCCGGATTGGTCGGACCAGAAGCGGCCAAGCCAGCCACCGGTCGCCGAACGGCGTGTTTCGCTCACCGCTTTCGTGACGCTCTGGGGCGTCTTCATTCGCTCTTTCATTTCGCAACTCTCTCCCGGAGCAGACCGGGTACAAGCCAACTAGGCAGATTATCGATGCCCAATTTATGCCGATGCATGATGGCCAAATTGGGGCGATTTGAGTGAGAATTTCGGCAAATTCTATTCAAAATGGGTGACAAAAAGCCCTGCAAATACTGGGTTGTTTCCCCACAGGTAACAAACTGGAGCTGCGCCCGAATCTTTTGGCGAATCTGGGCGGCATTTCGACCATAATTCGGTTGGGTCGCTGAATGGGTCGCGTTAACGTCGAATTTAGACGATCCGACTCAATTGGTAAGATGCGGGTCGTCCCGGACCGCAGTAGCCAATGGGAGGAACCAATTATGGCCGCAGCACCAGCCAATGAGCCGACATTCCGAGAAAGTGTTGATTTGATGTTCAACCGCGCCGTCGCGTTGATGGATCTCCCGCCTGGCCTCGAGGAAAAAATACGGGTTTGCAACGCCACCTATACTGTGCGCTTTGGCGTCCGGCTTCGTGGCGGCATCCGCACGTTCACGGGATATCGTTCGGTTCATTCCGAGCATATGGAACCGGTTAAGGGCGGCATTCGTTTCGCGCCTTCGGTGAACCAGGACGAAGTTGAGGCACTTGCCGCCTTGATGACGTACAAATGCGCTTTGGTCGAAGCACCGTTTGGTGGCTCGAAGGGGGGGCTCTGTCTGGACCCAAGGGAATTCGATGAACATGAGCTGGAGCAGATCACCCGGCGGTTTGCCTATGAATTGGCGAAACGTGATCTCATTCATCCCAGTCAGAACGTTCCGGCACCCGACATGGGCACGGGCGAGCGTGAGATGGCCTGGATCGCGGATCAATATGCGCGCATGAACACCACGGACATCAATGCACGTGCCTGCGTGACCGGCAAACCGTTGAATGCCGGCGGGATCGCCGGCCGTGTGGAGGCCACCGGCCGCGGCGTGCAGTATGCGCTGCGCGAGTTCTTCCGTGATGAGCGTGACATGCAGGCAGCCGGGATGACGGGTTCGCTTGATGGCAAGCGCGTCATTGTTCAGGGGTTGGGGAACGTGGGCTACCACGCGGCCAAGTTCCTGCGTGATGAGGATGGTTGCCAAATCATCGGTATCATTGAACGCGATGGCGCCCTGTTCAATGAGAAGGGCATCGATGTGGATGCGGTGCGTGACTGGATCGTCAAGCATGGCGGCGTCACGGGGTTCCCGGATGCGGGTCACACAGCCGAGGGCGCGGCAGTTCTGGAAGAAGAGTGCGACATTCTTATTCCTGCGGCCCTTGAAGGGGTCATCAATCTTGGAAACGCCGCGCGGATCAAGGCGCCGCTGATCATCGAAGCGGCCAACGGCCCAATTACGGCCGGCGCGGATGATGTGTTGCGCGAAAAGGGCACAGTGATCATTCCTGACATGTACGCGAATGCCGGGGGTGTGACGGTTTCCTACTTCGAATGGGTCAAAAACCTGTCGCATATCCGCTTTGGCCGGATGCAGCGAAGACAGGAGGAGGCGCGCCACCAACTGGTGATTGACGAACTGGAGCGGCTCGACCGCTATCTTGGGGATGCGTGGTCCATGACACCGGAGTTCAAAGAGAAATATCTGCGCGGTGCCGATGAGCTGGAGCTGGTTCGCTCGGGTCTCGATGACACTATGCGGATCGCCTACCAGAGCATGCGAAAGGTCTGGCACGAACGCGAAGATGTTACTGATCTCAGGACGGCCGCTTACCTTGTTGCCATTGATAAAGTGGCCTCAAGTTACCGTGCCAAGGGTTTGTAAACCAATTTGACGCTGATTGGCGTCGAACTTGGTATCGAAATTGGCAAGATTGCGGCGCCGTGGCACTTTCGCCGCAATCTTGCTTGAATTGCCTTGGATCGTGACTTGAAAAGACACATTCATGGCCAAAGGCTTGCCGCAATCTCCCCTTAAAGATGCCTCCATACCGAAAGAGTCCTTGGCGAAAAATGGGCTCTGGTGGGATGGAGAGTAAGACAATGAAATGGGAAGACCTATTAGGCTTCGCGAAAGATGAAGACGGCAACGTAACCGTTTTCTCAGTGTTTATGCTGGTGCTGATCTTGATGATCACAGGTGCGTCGGTTGACATTATGCGCTTTGAAGCCGTTCGTACCAAAATGCAAAGTACACTGGACCGCGCGGTTCTGGCGGCGGCGGATCTGGATCAACAACAAGATCCGCAAGATGTTGTTGCAGATTACATGGCGAAAGCCGGTCTGGCAGATGGTTTGACGTCGGACGCTGTTGTCGATGAAGGCATCAACTACCGTACCGTTACAGCGGAAGGCCAAGTTGAGCTGGACACTATCTTCCTTCATATGTCGGGCTTCAATCAATTGACCGCGCCGGGCATCAGTACTGCCGAAGAAAAAATCTCGAACGTTGAGATTTCGGTGGTGCTCGACGTTTCTGGTTCGATGGGTGGCGATCGCATCGTAAACATGCGCGCGGCTGCTAAAGAGTTTGTGGACACGGTTATCCAGCCGGCGGACAGCCCCGGTCTGACAACCGTCTCTTTGGTCCCTTACAACGCGGTTGTGAACATTGGGTCTACACTTGCCCCTTACTTTACATGGGATGAAGTCCACGACTATTCGCACTGCGCGATCTTCGACGACTCTGACTTCAACAGCGTCGGTATGGATACATCCTCAGCGCTTGAGCGTTTGGCGCACTTCGACCTGTACAGCTCGTCAGAGAGTACAACTCAGATTGCCAATCCTTGGTGCCCTACGGGCGATACTTCTGCCATGGTTGTGCATAGTGACAACGCCACTGCACTAAAGGCGCATGTTGATTCACTGCAAGCTGGTGGCAACACCGCAATCGACATGGGTATGAAATGGGCCACAGCGCTGCTGGATGACAGTTTGGCAGATGTCGTGGGTAACTTGGCTGCCGACGGGATCGCCGCGTCTGGCGCTTCCAGCCGCCCTGCCGCATACTCTGATCCAGAGGCCATTAAATTCGTAGTCGTCATGACCGACGGTGAGAACACCTCGCAGTATGACCTTGAACCCGAATACAAATACGGGTGGTCCGATGTCTGGATCGACGAGCGTGGGAACACCAATGCTAGCGACGATCGCTTCTCAGTTCGTGTACGTGACTTGTCTGGCACTTCGAACGATGTCTATTTCTGGACGCGCTACGAAAACTCAAGCTGGTCCTACCGCTACGACGATGATCCCGACGGTGGCAGCAGCGCGCGTCAAATGACCAACGCAGAAGTTTTCGCACGGTTCGGTACAAAAGGTGCAGCCAACAAGTTTCTCTACCAGCCATATCGCGACGGTTGGGTGAGCTACTCGGTCTATCGTGACATGTACTACGGCTATGAGAGCATCGTGAATGGCTCCAGCGCTGATGAAAGACTGTCGGACATTTGTGCCGCGGCACGAGACGAGGGCATTGTTATCTTCGCGATCGCTTTCGAAGCGCCAACAGGTGGCCAAGAAGCGCTCCAGGACTGCGCATCGTCCCCGTCTCACTACTTTGACGTAGAAGGTGTTGAAATCACTGAGACCTTCCACGCCATCGCTCGACAGATCAACAGCCTGAGGCTCGTACAATGATGTTCCGTATCAATCACTATCTGCGCCGCTTCCGCGCAGAAGAGACAGGCTCTGCTTCGGTTGAATTTGTTCTCTACTTCACCGTCATGTTCTTCGTTATCGCAGCTGCGGTCGAGATGTCATACATGAATTTGCGTCACGCGATGCTTGAACGCTCTGTTGACTATGCTGTTCGCGATATTCGACTGGCGACAGGAGACATCCCAAGCTACGCGGACGTGAAATCCAAGATTTGCACAGAAGCAGCGATCATTGACGAGTGCGAGTCAAACTTGCAGTTGGAAATGATCCAAGTCGACCCACGCGCCTTTTCAGGACTGAACGCGTTTGCCGATTGCCAAAACGCAGCGGAAGATCCACGGCCGGTTCGGAACTTTGAGCACGGGCAGGACAACCAGCTGATGCTGCTGCGCGCTTGCATGAAATTCCGTCCGATGTTCCCGACCACTGGTCTTGGGCAAGAACTCAACAAAGATGCAGACGGGTACGCTCAGTTGATCGTCACATCTGCCTTTGTGCAGGAACCGAGGTAAAGATCATGATTGCTATGATGAAGTCCAAAATCCGTAGTTTCCTTCGCGATCAAGAAGGCAACATGTCCCTGGAAGCAGTGATCTTTGTTCCCTTGATGATTGCCGTGCTTGCTGCGACCTTCTCGTTTCATGATGCTTTTCGCTACAAGGCACTGAACACCAAGGCCGCGTATACGATTTCGGATGCTCTGAGCCGTGAAACGGATCCAATCAACAATGCCTATATCGATGGCATGGTTTCGACGATGGAATACCTGACACGTTCCGAAGGCCCTTATTCGTTGCGCGTAACCATGGTGCGTTGGAACAAGAAAAAGCAAAAGTACCGCATCGACTGGTCCAAGACCCGCGGCGGGTTTGAGCCCCTCAAGAACGGTGAGTTGAACAACAACCTCAGCGACCAACTGCCAAACCTGCTTCACAACGAGCGTGTGATCGTGGTCGAGACACAGACGCAATACGAGCCGCCGTTCGAAGTGCCCGGATTGCAGACTGCTGAGCTTTTCTACAACTTTGCTTTCTCGCGTCCACGTTTCGCCCCCAAGCTTGTCTGGAGCGACAACTAACATCCCAAGTGTGCTGGATTACCGCGCATTGTCGTGAACCCGACGGGATTTGTCGAAAACGACTCTGAGCCAACCGGCAAAGCATTGATACTTCCAAACAGGGCTGGCACGCTGGCCCTGTTTTTCTGTGGAGTGGACACATGGGATTTTCGGGATTGCGCATCCTTAGGGAAGGGTTGACCGGCAACAAAGGCTGGAAGCCGCACTGGCGCGATCCGGAACCCAAGGCTGAATACGATGTGATCGTGATCGGCGGTGGGGGCCATGGGCTGGCTACTGCTTTCTACCTTGCCAAGGAACATGGCCTGACCAACGTTGCGGTTCTGGAAAAGGGCTATATCGGTGGCGGCAATGTTGGGCGGAACACCACAATTGTGCGGGCGAACTACAATCTACCGGGCAACTCAGAATTCTATTCGCATTCCCTCAAGCTCTGGGAAGGGATGGAGCAAGAGCTCAATTTCAACACGATGATGAGCCAGCGCGGTGTGCTGAACCTGTTTCACTCCGACAGCCAGCGCGACTATGCCGCCCGCCGCGGCAATTCGATGGTCAACCAAGGGGATGATGCCCAGTTGCTGGGCCCTGACGGGGTTCGCAAGCTGGCGCCGTTTCTGGACTTCGACAATGTGCGGTTCCCAATCTACGGCGGCTTGTACCATCCGCGCGGAGGAACGGCCCGGCATGATGCGGTGGCCTGGGGCTATGCACGCGGCGCAGACATGCGCGGGGTCGATATTATCCAAAATTGCGAAGTCACCGGGATCGACATTGAAAACGGGCAGGTCCGCGGTGTTCAAACGACGCGCGGGGCCATTCGGGCAAAGAAGGTCGGGATGGTCGTTGCTGGGCGCTCCAGTCAGGTTGCGGCGCTGGCGGGTATGCGGCTCCCGATCGAGAGTCATGTTCTGCAAGCCTTTGTAACCGAAGGACTAAAGCCCTTTATTCCTGGTGTCGTGACCTTTGGGATGGGGCATTTCTATATCAGCCAGTCGGACAAGGGCGGGTTGGTGTTCGGGGGCGATCTGGATTTTTACGCGTCCTACGCAGCGCGTGGGAACCTGCCTATGGCTGAACATGTCATGGAAGCCGCGATGACATTGATGCCGGCGATCGGAAAAGCGCGCGTGCTGCGCAGTTGGGGCGGCATTATGGACATGTCCTCGGATGGCTCTCCGATCATCGACAGAACACATATCGACGGGCTCTACGTCAATTGTGGCTGGTGCTACGGCGGCTTCAAAGCAGTTCCCGGCTCTGGTTTCAGCTTTGCCCATCTGTTGGCGACCGATCGGCCGCATGAACCTGCGGCGCGGTTCCGGTTGGATCGCTTTGCCACTGGATACAGCATCATGGACGAGGAGGGCACGGGCGCGCAGCACAATCTGCACTAGCCGTGATGAGACAGACATGAACATTGGAATTCCGAAAGATCCGAAGCCATGAGATTGCCATGCCCCCTTTGCGGCACGCGGGACCGCCGCGAATTCTACTATCAGGGCGCTGCCGTTGCGTTGGACCGACCTGCGCCTGACGCCGGGCAGGAGGCTTGGGAAAACTATATGCATCTTCGCGATAACCCGGCCGGGCGCACACGCGATTTGTGGATGCACGAGGCCGGATGTGGTTCCTGGATCGTTGTCGAACGCGATACGGTTACGCATGAAATATTCAGCGCGGAGTTGATCGATGCGGATTGATGGCAAAGCGCATGGAATAGACCGTTCGAAACCCGTCAGTTTCCGCTTTGACGGGGTCACACACAGCGGTTTTCAGGGCGACACCCTCGCCTCCGCCCTGATGGGGGCGGGCGTGCGCATGCTGGGGCGCAGTTTCAAATACCACCGGCCTCGGGGTGTTCTGACCTCGGGCAGTGAAGAGCCGAATGCGCTGGTTACGGTGCGCAGCGGCGCGCAGGCCGAGCCGAACATGCGCGCGACGATCCAAGAGATTTACGAAGGCCTCGAAGCAAAGAGTCAGAACCGCTGGCCCAGCCTTGGCTTTGATCTGATGGCTGTGAATGATCTGGCGGCCCCGTTCTTTGGCGCGGGTTTTTACTACAAGACATTCATGTGGCCCAAGGCCTTCTGGGAAAAGGTGTACGAGCCGCTGATCCGGCATGCCGCCGGCCTTGGTGCTTTGCCGGGGGGTGACAACCCGGATGCCTATGAAAAGGCCTACGCCTTTTGCGATGTGTTGGTGGTTGGGTCCGGTCCTGCAGGATTGATGGCGGCCCTGACAGCGGCGAAAACCGGGGCTGATGTCATTTTGTGCGAAGAAGACAGCATGCTGGGCGGCCGGCTGTTGTCCGAGCGCGAAACGATCGACGGGATGGATGCCGCGCTTTGGGCCGCTGAAATCGCAGGCACATTGCGTGCAATGGACAACGTACGGATCATGACCCGTACCGCTGTTACAGGGGCCTATGATCAGGGCGTTTACGGCGCCTTGGAACGTGTTTCGCATCACTGCGCGGCATCGCAGGCCACACCGCTGGAGTGTTTTTGGCGGATCACGGCGCAGCGCACAGTGCTGGCAAGTGGTGCCTTGGAACGGCACATCGCGTTTCGCGACAATGATCGGCCGGGTGTCATGATGGCGGGGGCCTTGCGCGCTTATGCCAACCGCTGGGGGGTGGCCCCGGGGCGAAGTGTTGCGATATTTGGCAACAATGACGATGCCCATCGGACCGCGCGTGATCTGGCCAAAGCCGGCCTGAATGTTGCGGCCTTGATAGACAGCCGCCCGGACGCAGAAAACTTGGCGGGCGACGTGCCTTTTTACCCCGGATACCATGTTGCACGGGCGCATGGCCGCACCGGTCTGGACGCAATCACACTTCGTGCGCCACACGGCGGTGAGGATCGGATCGCGGTCGAAGCGCTGGGGGTATCTGGTGGTTGGAACCCTTCGGTTCATCTGGCGTGTCACATGAACAAACGGCCTATCTGGAATGAAACAATCGCCGCGTTTGTGGCGCAGGACGACATGGTTCCGGGAATGATCTGTGCCGGTGCCGCGCGCGGCGTGTTCAGTACGGCCAATTGCCTGAAAAGCGGCTCTGAGGCCGGTTTGGAAGCCGCGCGCAGCGCAGGATATCGAGGCGCGTTGCCGCCTTTGCCGCAGGCGGATGATGCGGTCTATAACCTGCGCCGGCTCTGGGCTGTGGATGGACCCGGCCGCGCATGGCTGGATTTTCAGAATGATGTCACGGTGAAGGATATCAAACAGGCCGCCGCAGAGAACTATCGCAGCGTCGAGCATATGAAGCGCTACACCACGCAAGGCATGGCAACCGATCAGGGCAAGAGCTCGAACGTGGCAGCGCTGGCTATTCTTGCAGACGTTACGGGCCGGGACATTCCCGAAACTGGCACGACGACATTCCGGCCGCCTTATGTTCCAGTATCCATTGCCGCCATGGGGGCGGGCGCGCAGGCCGAAGGTTTTGCGCCGCAGCGGTTCACCACATCGCATTTGGCCAGCACCCAGATGGGCGCACCCATGATTGAAGCGGGGCTGTGGTACAGGCCATCCTATTTCCCGCGTGATGGGGAAAAGACGTGGCGCCAGTCCTGCGACCGAGAGGTCAACATGGTGCGCAACGCGGTTGGGATTTGCGACGTATCCACCTTGGGCAAGATCGACCTGCAGGGGCCTGACGTCGGTGCGTTTCTCGACTTTGTCTATTGTAACACCTTTAGCACGCTCAAGCCGGGGCGGGTCAGGTATGGCCTGATGCTGCGTGAAGATGGCTATGTGATGGATGATGGAACGACCGCGCGCCTGTCAGACGACCAATGGATCATGACAACCACGACGGCGGCGGCGGGTGAAGTCATGAAACATCTGGAATGGGTGCATCAGGCGCATTGTCCCCAGATGGACCTGCGGTTCATCTCGGTCACTGAGCAGTGGGCTCAGTTTGCGATCGCCGGGCCCGAGGGCCGTGCTTTGCTGAACGGGCTGCTGGACGACAAACTGGACGACGAAGGGTTCCCCTTCATGGCTTGCGGTGACGTGTCGGTCATGGGGATTCCTGCCCGCTTGTTTCGGATTTCCTTCAGTGGAGAGCATGCCTACGAACTGGCGATTCCGTCTCGCTATGGTGATGCGTTGTTCCGGATTCTCGTCGCGCGGGCCGAAGCCTTGGGCGGCGGCGCCTATGGGATGGAGGCACTCAATGTCCTGAGAATTGAAAAAGGCCACATTACCCATTCGGAAATTCACGGGCGGACAACTGCGTTTGACATCGGGTTCGGCCGGATGGTTTCCAAAAAGAAAGACTGCATCGGTCAGACGATGGCCGCGCGTCCGGGTTTGGTTGACGAGGACCGTGAACAATTGGTGGGGCTGCGCCCTGTCGGCGCGGTCAAGCAACTGGTGGCCGGCGGGCATCTGTTTGCGCCGGAGGACGCGCCAATCCGGGAAAACGATCAGGGTTATATCACCTCGGTCGGTTTTTCGCCGTCTCTGGGAGAGATGCGGGCGCTGGGTTTCCTCAAGCACGGCCGTTCGCGTCATGGACAGAAGGTAAAGATGGTGGATCACATGCGGGGCATCGAAACGCTGTGTGAAGTGACCGATCCGGTTGCTTTTGATCGCGAAGGGGGACGACTTCGTGGCTGAATTGATTGCGCAAAGCCCGTGCCGTGATCTTCTTCCGGTGACGCACGGAACGGTAACACTGTCCGAAGTCGATCCGGGGAACATCACGTCGTTGTCGCCGTTCAAAGGCAAAGCCGCAACGCTGTCTGATGCGCTGAACAGCGCATATGGGCTGCGTTTTCCCGCGCCGGGTCGCAGTACAGGAAAAGAAGGCGTGCGCTGTCTCTGGACTGGTCGGCAACAGGCCTTTCTGCTGGGGCCGGAACCGGTTGACAGTTTGAAGGCATCTGCCGCGCTTACGGATCAAAGTGATGCGTGGACGGTGGTCAGTCTGGAGGGGGCTGATGCGGAAGATGTCCTTGCGCGTCTGGTTCCGATTGATCTGCGTGCCGGTGTGTTCAAGCGGGGGCATACGGCCCGCACCCTGTGTCAGCATATGACAGCTTCGATCACACGAACCGGGGCAAATCGTTTTCAGATCATGGTGTTCCGGTCCATGGCGGCGACTCTTTGCCATGAATTGGGTGAGGCGATGCACATGGTTGCCGCGCGGGCCGGTCGGCCCTAGATAACGATCCAGACCATGAAGGAGTTGTTGATGCGTCTTGGTTTTGTTTTGAGTGTTGGAATGATCGCGCTGATGCCTGTTGCAGGGGCGGCCGAGGACACGCCAGCTATGGATTGTGCCGAACAGGCTGAACTGGTCATGCAGGCCGTGAATGCGCGGGCGGAGGGTGAGCCCAAACGCAAGACGCGGCGTATGCTGCGTGCCGCCCTGGACCGCGAAGCTGGCGATATGCTGGCTGATTTCATCTACACACTTCCCGAAGACCAGCTGACCGATGCCGTTGGTGACGCCTACAAAGCGCAGTGTGAAGCGCTCTGACACTGTTGAAAGGAACGCGCCTTTCGGCGCGTGCCGTGCTACGAAACCCCCGCCTTTGGCGGGGGTTTCGCGTTGGCGCATTTGTGGCGCAGAGGCGCAAGTTCTGCTGACCTTTGGATTGGTTTCGAACGGGCCTTGGAATCGGGGCGTGAAGCAACGATATTGAGTGCATGAGTCTGCCACCGGGATTTCTGGATGAACTGCGCAACAGATTGAGCCTTGGCCAGGTGGTCGGGCGCAAGGTGATGTGGGATTCGCGAAAGTCCAATCAGGGCAAGGGTGATCTTTGGGCGCCATGCCCCTTCCATCACGAAAAAACCGCCTCTTTTCATGTGGATGACCGCAAAGGGTACTACTATTGCTTTGGCTGTCACGCCAAGGGGGACGCGATTTCCTTTGTGCGGGAAACGGAGAATGTCGGCTTTATGGAGGCGATCGAAATTCTGGCCGGCGAGGCCGGAATGCCAATGCCGGAACGAGACCCGCAGGCGCGAGAAAAAGCCGACAGGCGCACCCAACTGTCTGACGTTATGGAGCAGGCGGTGCAGTTTTTCCGCCTTCAGCTCAAGACGACAGCTGGCGCAGAGGCCCGCGCCTATCTGGCAAAACGCGGGCTGAGCGAGGCCGCGCTCGAACGCTGGGAGATCGGCTTTGCCCCACCCGGTTGGGAAGGCCTGCGCGAGGCTTTGGAAGCGAAGGGCGTGCCAGTGGACATGCAACTGGCTGCGGGCCTTGTGAAAAAGTCGGATAAGGGGCGGGCGCCCTATGATGTGTTTCGCAATCGCATCATGTTTCCAATTCGTGATGGCCGCGGCAAAGCAATCGCCTTTGGCGGGCGGGCAATGGATCCCTCGGACAATGCCAAATATCTCAACAGCCCGGAAACCGAGCTGTTCGACAAGTCTCGGAACCTGTTCAACCTCAAGCCGGCCAGAGAGGCGGCCGGAAAAGGACAGCCGCTGATCGTTGCCGAAGGCTATATGGACGTGATCGCGCTCAGCGAGGCGGGGTTTGGCGCTGCTGTGGCCCCCTTGGGTACAGCCGTCACTGAGCCGCAGTTGCAGATGATGTGGCGTGTATCGCCGGAACCTGTGATTGCGCTCGATGGTGACACAGCTGGTCTGCGCGCGGCCTATCGGGTGATTGACCTTGCTCTGCCATTGCTTGAGGCCGGTAAGGGGTTGCGGTTCGCCTTGATGCCCGAAGGCAAAGACCCGGATGATCTGCTGCGTGCCGAAGGGGCCGGGGCGGTCCAATCGGTGCTGGATGCGGCAATGCCCATGGTTGGCCTGTTGTGGAAACAGGAAACCGAAGGCCGGGTCTTTGACAGTCCTGAACGCAAGGCCGCGCTGGACAAAGACCTGCGCGCGCGGATCGGTAAAATCCAGGATCCCAGTCTGCGCCATCATTACGGCGAGGAAATCAAACAGCTGCGCTGGGATCTGTTCCGGCCAAAGCGAGAGCCACGGTCCGGTCCGGGTATGGGCCGGCGTCGCGATTGGAAAGCGCAACCTGTTCCTACTGCGGGCACCAAGGCTTCGGCGCTGGCGTCGGCGGGCGAGGCCACGCAGGTTCAGATGCGCGAAACGGTCATTCTGGCGGCGGTGCTGAGCGCGCCAGAAGTCGCTGCAGAATTCGAAGGGCAACTTGAAGCCATGGTCTGCAGTGACCGCCAGTTGGGCTTGCTGCGTGATGCCATTTTGTCATCAATTGGCGCCGAAACCGAAATGCGGGCGCAAGCAGAAACCGCTGTCGGAGGCCCAGCCCTTGAAACTTTGCTCTCTGCGCGCCATTTGCAGGTGGTGCCGTGTCTGCGTCAGGCTGATGCAGAACTCGCGCGCATGACGGTCGCCGAGGAATTGGCGAAACTTCAGGCGCAGAGCGGCTGGCAAGACGAAATACGCGAAGCAGAAGAAGACCTGCAGGAATTGGCGGATGAGGCCGTGACATGGCGCCTTGCCCAAGCCGCACAGGCCCGCAATCAGGCTGGCCGGATGAAGGACGAAGACGACACTGATTTTGAAATTGGTCCCAATGGTGCCCTGATGGATCGAGACGAACGCAGCGCCCTTGATTCGCTGCTGTCGCAGATTCGCTTCAATAAAACGGGAAAATGACATCAGTGCGTGGGAATGTGTAAGGAAAACAGGGTAAACGGGTAGCCGAATCGCGTGAGCACGCTAATGATTCGTTCTAACCGAATCACCCGAATGATGCCCGACTCGGGCCCATCAGGAGAGCCACATGGCAGCCAAGGACACCGACGACTCGAAGTCGCAGGACCAGGACGAAGAAATCAGCCTCGATATGAGCCAGGCTGCGGTCAAGAAGATGATCGCCGAAGCGCGTGAACGTGGCTACATCACTTATGATCAGCTGAACGCGGTTCTGCCGCCGGATCAGGTCAGTTCGGACCAGATCGAAGACGTAATGTCGATGCTGTCTGAGATGGGCATCCAAGTCACCGAAGACGACGAAGAAGCCGAAGACGACGAAAACAAAGGTGCGACCGATCTGGTCGAGACCAAGAAACCGGGTGAGATCACACTTGGCTCGGGCACGCAGGAAAAACTGGACCGCACGGATGATCCAGTGCGCATGTACCTGCGCGAAATGGGCAGCGTCGAACTGCTGAGCCGCGAGGGCGAAATCGCGATCGCCAAGCGGATCGAAGCGGGCCGCAACACGATGATTGCGGGCCTGTGCGAAAGCCCGCTGACGTTCCAGGCGATCACCATCTGGCGTGAGGAATTGCTGTCGGAAGACATCCTGTTGCGTGATGTCATTGACCTCGAAACCACCTTCTCCGGCCAAATGGACGAGGACGGCGAAGTTGAGGAACCGGTCGTGCCTGCGGCGGCAGGCGAAGCGCCCAAGGCCAAGGAAGACAGCGGCCCCGAACTGGACGCCGATGGCAACCCGATTGCCACCGATGACGACGATGATGATGACGAACAGGCGAACATGTCGCTTGCCGCCATGGAAACCGCGCTCAAGCCTAAGGTGCTTGAAACGCTGGACATCATTGCACGCGACTACGAAGAGCTGGCTGAAATGCAGGACAGCCGGATCAGCGCGACTTTGAATGAGGACGGCTCGTTCAGTTCTGCCGACGAAGGGCGCTATCAGAAACTGCGCGGCGAGATCGTCGAGCTGGTCAACGAATTGCACCTGCACAACAACCGTATCGAAGCGTTGATCGACCAGCTTTACGGCATCAACCGCCGGATCATGTCTATCGACAGTTCCATGGTCAAACTTGCGGATCAGGCGCGCATCAACCGCCGCGAATTCATTGACGAATATCGCGGCAACGAGCTTGATCCAAATTGGATGGAGCGGATGAGCGAAAAGTCTGGCCGTGGCTGGCAGATGTTCATCGAACGCTCGACAGACAAGGTGGAAGAGCTGCGCGCAGACATGGCGCAGGTCGGCCAGTATGTCGGTCTCGATATCTCGGAATTCCGCCGCATCGTCGGTCAGGTCCAGAAGGGCGAAAAAGAAGCCCGGCAGGCCAAGAAGGAAATGGTCGAGGCGAACCTGCGTCTGGTTATCTCGATTGCCAAGAAATACACCAACCGTGGTCTGCAGTTCCTCGATCTCATCCAGGAAGGCAACATTGGTCTGATGAAGGCCGTGGACAAGTTCGAATACCGCCGCGGTTACAAGTTCTCGACCTATGCGACTTGGTGGATCCGTCAGGCTATCACCCGCTCGATCGCCGATCAGGCGCGCACCATCCGTATTCCGGTGCACATGATCGAAACGATCAACAAGCTGGTTCGCACCGGTCGTCAGATGCTGCACGAAATCGGTCGCGAACCGACGCCGGAAGAACTGGCCGAGAAGCTGCAGATGCCGCTGGAAAAGGTTCGTAAGGTGATGAAGATCGCCAAGGAGCCGATTTCTCTCGAAACGCCCATCGGCGATGAGGAAGACAGCCAGCTTGGCGATTTCATCGAGGATAAGAACGCGGTCCTTCCGTTGGATTCCGCCATTCAGGAGAACCTGAAGGAAACAACGACACGCGTTCTGTCGTCGCTGACCCCGCGCGAAGAGCGTGTATTGCGCATGCGTTTTGGCATCGGTATGAACACCGACCACACGCTTGAAGAGGTCGGCCAGCAGTTCAGCGTGACCCGCGAACGGATCCGCCAGATCGAAGCCAAGGCCCTGCGCAAGCTCAAGCATCCCTCGCGGAGCAGAAAACTGCGGTCGTTCCTGGATCAGTAAGAGGGCCACATGTCCTTATTTTCGAAATTGTTCGGCGGTGGCAAAGACGCGCCAGCGCCGGAGCCTATCGAATACGAAGGCTTTCGCATCATTCCCGAACCCGCCGCTGAGGACGGCCAGTTTCGGCTGGCCGCGCGGATCGAACGGGACATTGACGGGGAAACCAAGACCCATCATCTGATCCGGGCTGACCTGATCCGCGACCGCAAGGAATGCGAAGAGGCAGCGGTCTTCAAAGCCAAGCAGATGATTGACCAGATGGGTTCCCGGATTTTTGGCTAAGGCAGGACCAAACGCCGGGCGGCGGATTTTGCAGCGTATTCCTCTGGCCGTTTTGGTTTTGCTGTGCCTGACGCTGGGCCTCGCACCCTTCACACCCGAGCCGCATATCTGGGAAAAGCTCAGGATGCTGGCCGCAGGCGAACTGACGAAAATCGTTGATGTTTTTGACTTCCTTTTCCATGGCGTGCCTTGGGTCCTGCTGGCGCTCAAGCTGCTCTATGGCCGCAAGCCGACTGACGGATGAGGGCTGTGCAAACGCAATTCACCATCCAGACACAGGGACAGGGGCTTTATGAGTTCACCCGCGATGTTTCGCGCTGGGTGCAGGGCAGTAAACAGCACAGCGGATTGCTGACGCTCTTCGTGCGGCACACCTCAGCCAGCTTGTTGATCCAGGAAAATGCGGACCCCGAGGTGCAAACCGATCTTCTGGCCTACTTTTCCCGGCTCGTGCCTCCGACGACCGACCCATCCATGGATTATCTGACTCATACCTACGAGGGTCCTGACGATATGCCAGCGCATATCAAGGCAGCCATGATGCCCGTCAGCCTGTCCATTCCGGTCTCGAACCAAAACCTCGTTCTTGGCACATGGCAGGGCATTTACCTGTTTGAACATCGCAACGCGCCACACAGCAGATCGGTCGTGGCGCATCTGGCCTAGCCCATTTGGTCCCAAGCCTTCGTTGTCTTTCTTCTTTGCAAAAATACCTCCGGGGAGTTTGGGGGGCTGGTCCCCCAACGGATCGTCTCGCATTTTGCGAGACGAAGGGTTCTGATGCGCCTGACCCGTGCTTCTGCCTGACAGGTGCCGTGCGTGTTGCGCTGCGCCGTGAAAACCTCCTAGGTTTGTCAAAAATCAGGAGCCAGCCATGACCGCGCAAACCGCCATTCAAACCGCCGAGGCTGAAATAGAGGCTCGTGCTGCTGATCTATCTCAATGGTGTGCAACGATTTTCGACTACGCAGAACCAGCATGGCGCGAATATCGCTCGGTCGAATGGTATGTGCAGCGCCTCAGGGCCGAAGGGTTCACCGTTGAGCAGGGCAGTGGCGGTATGCCCACCGCCTTTTGTGCGGAATGGTCCAACGGGGATGGCCCTGTTGTCGGAATGTACGCCGAATACGATGCCGTGCCCAGCAATTGTCAGGCGGCCCGACCCGAGCGCGCCCCGCGCGACGGCCTGGGATACGCGGCAGCGGGTCACACGGATCCGCATTCAGCGCTCGGTATTGGCAGTCTGGGCGGGCTTTTGGCGACCAAGGCCGCGATGGAAGCGCATGGCATCACCGGCGGGCTGCGTTTCACCGGTGAGCCTGCAGAAAAGGTACGCGGTTCGAAGCCGATCCACGCAGCCAAAGGCTATTATGATGGGTTGGCGGCAATGCTGTCTTTCCATCCATTCTACATGCTTCCGCTTTGCAACACCGTGCGCTGGGATACGCATTGTGGCGCAGCCTACAGCTTTGTTTACCGCTTTGTTTGCGACGCGCCGCAGAACTGGGGCGCAACAGATGGCGCGCCTATTCCGCAGAGCCACTCAGACATTCGCGCCCCCGGCGCCAATGATGCCTTGATGTTGATGTACCAAAATGCGCGCGGTTTGCAGGGCAGCATGCTGCCGCATCGTGGTGGCTGGTCCGTGTCTGAGGCAATCCTCGCAACCGGGCAGGCAACGGCCGACAATTTGCCGGCTTTGCGCGCGGATCTGCAATATATGATCCGGGTGCCCGATCTACAGATGGCGGAACAGATCACCGCCCAACTGGACCGGCTTGCCGATCATGCGGCGCAAATGTCGGGTTGCCGTGTTGAAAAACACTGGGTTTGCAAATCGAGGCCCGGGCTGGCCAATCACGCCTTGGCCGAGATCGCGTATGAAGCGCTTAGCGCCGTGGGACCACCGGTTTGGTCTGAGGAGGCGCTGAAGCAGGCGTCGCAAGTGGCCCGTGCCTGTGGGCAGGACATGGATCAAGATCCTTTGATTGCTGAATGCAACCGCCTGATCGATCCGAAAGAGGCAGAGGCAATTTTGCGGCGCGATCTACCGCCGTCACAAATCAACAGCACGTCTGACGACTATACCGATATGTGCTGGCACACGCCGACCGCCCGAATTTACATTGCCCGCCCGGCGCTGCGTGGCGGGCCGTATCCGCCATGGGCCATGAATGCCTTGGGGGGGATTCCGGCACTGATTGATCCAACCGTCGTTTGCGCCGCGCGCACCTTGGCCCGCACCGCAATCCGCCTTTTGACCGATCCCGAGGCCCGCGCGGCGACTTGGGCAGAATTTGAGCAACGCAAAGCCGCCATGGGGGCAATCCCGCCCTTGGCCGATTATGAGCCACCGATCGATCTGCCTTGGCCGGAGTACGTGGAAACGCCGCGTGGGCGGGGCTGGCATATTCCAGGTTAGTTCGGCTGACGGGGAAAAGAGTTGCTGAATTCCCCCTATATCCTTTGGCTTATATAGGGGGTCTATTTCCCCTCTACCCAAATTGTGGCGGTTGGCCTATAGTGCCTGTGGATAAGCGGGGATAAACCCCGCCATCAGGCATAATAAGAGCAGACAATCACGAGGGGGACGGCCAATGCGCTGCCCGTTTTGCGGAAATATAGACACACAGGTTAAGGATTCTCGTCCGGCGGAAGATCACGTTTCGATCCGGCGGCGGCGCTTTTGCCCTGCATGCGGCGGGCGTTTCACAACCTATGAACGCGTTCAGTTGCGCGATTTGGTTGTGATCAAGACGAATGGTCGACGTGAAGATTTCGACCGGGACAAGCTCGAACGCTCCATCCGGATCGCCTTGCAAAAGCGGCCCATCGAACCTGATCGCGTGGATCAGATGATTTCGGGCATCGTCCGCAGGCTGGAATCGATGGGCGAGACCGATATCGGATCCAAGCAAATCGGTGAGATTGTCATGGAGACATTGGCGCGGATCGATACCGTGGCCTACGTCCGGTTTGCCAGTGTTTACAAGAACTTCCAGGCGGCGGATGACTTTGACAAATTTGTCAGTGAACTGCGCCCCGAAGTGCCCGAGACCCCGGCAGACAAGTGAGCGCAGACGACGCGCGCCACATGGCCCATGCGCTGAGCTTGGGCCGACGCGGTCTTGGGCGATGCTGGCCCAACCCCGCAGTGGGCTGCGTAATCGTCAATCAGGGGCGGGTTGTTGGCCGCGGCTGGACACAGCCCGGCGGGCGCCCCCATGCAGAGCCCGTAGCGCTGGCGGCCGCAGGCACGTTGGCGCGGGGCGCAACCGCTTATGTAACGCTTGAGCCATGCGCGCATCACGGCCAGACGCCGCCCTGTGCCGAGGCTTTGATCGCTGCTGGCGTGTCGCGCGTCGTGGCACCCTTGACGGACAGTGATCCTCGTGTGGCGGGCAAGGGATTTGCCATGCTGCGTGCTGCCGGCGTTGAGGTCACGACCGGTGTCTTGGCGGATCAGGCTGCGGACGATCATGCGGGGTTCTTTTTGCGGGTCGAGCAGGGACGTCCGTGGTTGACGCTCAAGCTTGCCATGAGCCTTGATGGACGCATCGCCACCGCAACCGGCGAAAGCCAATGGATCACCGGTCCGCGATCACGTCGCGCGGTGCATGGTCTGCGCGCCACACATGATGCTGTTCTTGTTGGCGGAGGCACGGCCCGTGCCGACGATCCGTCGCTGACGGTTCGGGATTTGGGCGTGGCCCAACAGCCTGTTCGAGTCGTGGTTTCGCGATTTCTGGACCTTCCGTTGATGGGCAATCTGGCCCGAACTGCCAAGGATATCCCGGTGTGGATTTGCCATGGGCCGGACGCTTCGGACCAATCCCAGCAAGCCTGGAAAGAGCTCGGCGCTCGTTTGATCCCGTGCCAGCTGGACGGAGGCCGTGTCGATCCCGCAGCCGTTTTACAGGCTCTGGGAGAAGCCGGCTTGACCCGGGTGTTCTGCGAAGGTGGCGGCCAATTGGCGGCCTCACTTTTGGCTGCGGATCTGGTTGATGAATTGCATGTCTTTACCGCAGGCATGGCCCTGGGTGCAGAAGGGCACCCCGGACTAGGCGCTTTGGGCGTCGAACACCTGAACGAAGCGCCGCGTTTTGAACCCGTGGATTTGATCCCGGTCGGCCCAGATGTGCGACATGTCTGGCGCAGAGTTTCACAAAACAGACTCGTGTGAATTGTGTAATTTTCTTCGATTGAGATTGAGATTTCATTTCAAAATCAAGCCTGTGGATAACTTGATTTATAAAATTTTTTGAAATGGTTGTCGATCTTTTTTCAATCTAAAGGTGAGATATCTTTAATGTCGCCAAAGGTATGATTTGCTCGCAAGCGCGCCCTGTAGTTTTGCGAGTGTCCTGTTGAATGGTCCGGGCTTGGGAACCTGATTGTTCGCAAGCCGATCCACGACAACCTCGGGGGGGCAGGCGGAGCCTGTGATTGGGTCGTAGTATCTTGGGTAGTCTATCAGGGTCGCGTAGGCCAATGACTCCAGTGAAGGTCTGGCACCCTCCAGCCGTCTCGCTGGGATTGGGGCGAAATCGTGGGTCAAACCCCAGCCCGCATAAAAAGGCACGCCCAGCGTTGTAACCTTGCAGCCGCGCAGCAATGCTTCGAACCCGGTCAGGGACGTCATCGTCCAAACCTCTGAAACCAAATCCAAAACGGCGGCAATGGGGGCATTTTCCAGCGTGACATCTGCCCAATTCTCAGGGTTTTCCACCTTGCCGTTTCGCAAGCCCGCTTCGACATCTGGGTGGGGTTTGAAAACGATGAAAGCGTTTGGATTGTCCGCCCGAGCCCGTTTCAACAGATCGGCGTTGGTGTTGGTTTCTGGGCAGCCCAACTTGATCGATGCATCGTCCTCGACTTGTCCGGGGACCAGCAGGAGCGGGCCATCCGGTAATGTGGGTAACTCTCCGGACAGGTTGTATTTGGTCAAGTTTGAGGCTCGAATGGATGCAAGAAGTCTAGAAATACGTTCGTATTGATCTGGTCGAAACTCTGATGCTCTGGCGGAAATAGCGCGTTCGAGATCGGAAGGCGTCGCCGGATCGTAGTAAATTCCGCTAGAATCAAGCACCAGTGACAGGGGCGGGATCAATTCTGCACCCAAACCGCGTGATCTGAGAAAGCCATCCTCGACCCGAGCCACGTCCGGACGATTTGTTTTGCCTGCCCAACTCAGATGATTACGGCCTGTGTTCGACGCTTGCTCGGCGGCTTTGTCCACATCATCTTCGAACCGCATGCCTTTGTCCGAGGCAAAGAATTTTTGGATTGGCCGCCTTTTCCACAGGCGCATGCCGGAGGCAATCCAGCCTGCGTTGTCCTGTCGCCAGGCCCGCGCTCTGGCTTCCAATGTGGCGAGGACGTCCTCGATTTCGCAAAGATCATCACGGTACGGGTCGTACCATTTGGGGAAAAGGATCATTGCGCCAGCAAACAACTGCGCGCGCGACAGGGTTCGTGTTCTGCGGTGTATCGGGTCTTCGTCTTCTGTCAGGCCCCAGCCCGCATAAAATGGCATTCCGAAAACACGCGGTTTGTGTCCGGCCAGAATGGCCTCGAACCCCATTTGAGAAGAGAGCGTGTAGACCGCGGTTGCACCTTCCAGCAATGTCCAAGCCGAGGCGTTGCCGTCATAGATCTGAATTTTGTCCTGGGCGTCGTCGGATTGATAATGCCCTTCACGGAAACCGGCGGTGGTTTCCGGGTGGGTTTTGATGACGAACCGCGCACCGGGGTGTTCCAGACGCGCGGCAGTGAGCATTTCGAGAAAGCGTGAGCGATCGCCGCCCGAGGCGGTTACGGAGGCGTCGCCGCGGGTTTGATCGACGATCAAGACGTATCCCGGTTCGGGCGCGGCTGCGGCCATCTCTGTTGCCGAGTATTTGCTCAGCTGCGCCTCTCGCATGCGAGCAATCCCGCCACGCGCACGCGCCATCAGTGCGCTGTCGTCCAGCGGGTGAGACAGAAGCAAGGTTTCCAAATCCGACGGAGATCGGCCGTCGAAGTGAACGCCGCTGTGGTCAATCACCAGCCCGAGTGGCGGCTCGCCCGTGCGACCCGGATGCAAAGAGCGCAGGAACGCGTCTTCAATTCGAACCAATGTCGCGCCGCTGTTCTTGGCGAGTTCCTCACCCCTGTGCGACGTGGGGGACGCGCCCCAGACGCCGACCAAGCCATCCGCTTCCGGCGCGCCGATCGACACCTCGTATCCTGCCAAGGCCAGAATACGGCGTATGCGGGATGCTCCGCGGGACCACAAAAATCCGCCGTTCCGAACGGAAAGACGCCGGGAGATTTGCCCCCCGGCGTCAGTCAGTCCCTCGGTCGTCTTTTTGTTCAAAGGGGTTAACCCCCGCTTGCGCCGGTCAACGAGTCGGCGGTTGTGGTGATTGTGCCCACGGCAGTCAGTGTGCCCGTGAGCGCAGAGATCGTCTTGTTCCACTGTGTGAACGGCGCTTCGGTGACATAGAGCGTATCGTCATCGCGGATCACGAAGTCGCGCGCCATGAACATGCCATTCGGCTCTGTCAAATCCAGCACGTAGACCATGCGCTGTGCGCCGACCAGATCGGTCCGGCCCAGAACCTGATTGGCGATTTCTGCGGGTTCGTTGCGGAAGATGAAAACACCGGTCGGGTCCGCACTGGCTGACAACAGCCCGCCGACCTGCGCGATGGCTTCAACGGCGCTGAGTGACTGGCTTTCAAACGGGACACGAGCCTGCGTACCCGTTGCACCGAGCGCGGTAAAGGCGCGGGTGTCTTCCTCGACGAGGATGCGGTCGCCGCCGCGCAGTGCGATGTCGAATTCCGGGTTCTTGTAGAGGTCCTGGAACCAGATCTTCCCTTGTTTCTCACCGCGCAAAACAGTGACTTGGGCGATTTCCGGTTCGATCGTGACACCGCCTGCGCGGGCCAGCATGGCAGAAAGGGTACGGGTTGGCCGTTCAATGGCATAGACGCCCTGACCACCAATCGCACCGATCAAACTAACGGTCGAGCCGTCGCCTGCCAGACGGCGAACCTCGACCTGGGGGTCTGGGGTCTGGTCTTCGAGTTTGCGGGTGATGACGCGGCGTACGGCTTCGGGCGTGTTCCCAGCAGCCTTGATGCGCCCGGCATAGGGTACAAAGATAAAGCCGGAACCGTCGACCTGCACTTCTTCCAACGTGGTGGCGTTGGCTGTTTCGCCAGCCAGCAATCCGTCATCGACGTTTTCCCAGATCGTCAAACCCAGCGTGTCGCCCGGTCGGATCGTGTCAGAACCGACGACGCCTGCGCGGATAAAGCTTTCGGAGAAACCCAAGGCCGGGACCACCGCAGTGGTCCGGGTCACACGGTCGTTGACCGAGATGATAAAGGCATCGCCCTCTCGCTGGACGGAGCCTGCAAAGATTTCGCGTTTGTTGGGGCCCACACGGGGCAAGCCGCACGATGCCAATACGGACACCGCGGCCAGTAGGGCGATAGAACGCGCCCACCGGGAAGGGGAGTGTTTCACTGCTCGGTCTCCTCGACCTGTATGTTCTGCCTCAAGTTTTTTTTGTAACGTACCGGAGTCTGTAGAAAAAAGCCAGTACTAGGGGTTGTGCGGCTTAGTGCACGACACGCAACTGTTGCCTCGGGGCCGCGGTTCCGTGTGACAGAGCATCATAGGGATCATCGCTTGACAGCATCATGTCGACGACCTGTCTGAGCAGTTGGCGCCGCCCGCGGGCCGAGTAGAATCCGCCGGGCAGTTGCGAGGTTTCCAGCAAATAGCGGCGATAATCTTTGTAGGCTTTGTTGTCCGGACGCGTCGGTTGCGCAAAGAATGTCGCCAGCGGCTGGGTCGAGACGAATTCCGGCTTTGCGTATACAGCGTCGCCAAAGACCTTGAGCGGGATGCCGCGCCACAACACCTGCTGTGCGGCCGTTGAATTGACCGTCACGGCGCTGCGTGCGTCGTTCAGCAACTGGGCCAGTTTGCCGCCTCTTACATAGTGAACGCGATCAGCAACACCGTATTGTTTGGCAAAAGCACGGATGGCACGGCGCACGTTTACACGCCCGTCTTCCAGCGGGTGCGCTTTAAAGACGAGATGATGGTGCCCCGGAGCGCCAGCGGCGAAGCCCTTTATCACGCGTTCCAGAAACTCTGGCATTGTCGAAAAGGGGGAGTGCTTTTGAAACGAGCTGTCATGTTCGAGTTGCATCAACGCAAGGTGGTAGGGAAAGCCCCCTAACCGGATGCGCTGTGTGGCGACGACACGGTCGATCCATGAAAACGGCATCAGCAGCAGCCGTTTCAGGTAGAGCTGGAATTCCTTGAACACCGAAATCGATCTGTGCGGGCGGAAGTTACGGTAGTCGCCGTTCCGAACCATGACGAACCAATGGTAGAGCGCGCCGTAAAAGATATGCTGGCGCATGTCTCCCCAATGGGCTGGGGGCAGGGGGGCCTCCATGTCCGACAATTCGAGCGCTTTTTGCATGTCAGTTACGGACATGTTCATCAATCGGGAATGGCCGTTTGACCCGCCGCGTTCGTAGGTCACCCAATAGGGGCGCATGTAGCCCTCTTCGAACACATGTACGCAAATGCCGCGACGCTTCGCTTCTTCCACGGCATTGGCGTGGATTGGGCGCACATCACCATATAGCACAATATCGGTAACCTGCTTGTCCTGAGCGATCTGAATGAAGGTTTCAGGCCATTCAGCAGATGTTCCGCGGAAAGGGATGTAGCTGGACGGATGGAACCAGAATGCTCGGTCGCCTGCATTGAAGCCAACGCGCCACACTTCGGCTCCCGTCTTGCGCAACATTGCACCAAGACGGTGAAAGAATGGTCCATGGGGACCCTGAAGGAACAGGAACACCCGTTTCTGTCCGGTTGCGTTGGTCATTGTGGCACTCTATGTCCTTAGCTTGACCATAGGCATATGCGGTCACTTCGGCAAAAATAAGGCCCAAACAGGGGGAATTGTTCATGTTTACAGGCATTGTAACCGATATGGGCGAAGTGCGTAGCCTTGAGCAACGCGGTGATCTGAAGGCGCGTATCGCGACGGGCTATGATACCGCCGGAATCGACATTGGGGCTTCTATCGCCTGTGATGGTGTATGCCTGACCGTTATCGCACTGGGCGATGATTGGTTCGACGTCGAAATCAGCGCCGAAACCGTTTCGAAAACCAATCTTGACCTCTGGGCCGAGGGGCGCCGCGTGAATTTGGAACGCGCCTTGAAGGTTGGGGACGAGTTGGGCGGCCATATCGTATCCGGCCATGTTGATGGTGTGGCTGAAGTTGTGGCCATGTCTGATGAAGGCGACAGCACGCGGGTCACATTGCGCGCGCCCGAAGCCTTGGCCTGCTACATTGCCCCCAAGGGGTCGGTGGCTTTGAATGGGACTTCCCTGACAGTGAACGAAGTGGACGGCTGTGACTTCGGGATCAACTTTATCCCACACACCAAATCCGTCACGACCTGGGGTCAGGTGGTTTTAGGTGAACGGGTGAACCTCGAAATTGATACGCTGGCGCGGTATGTCGCCCGTCTCAGAGAGTTTGACTGAACGACGTTCACGTATTGATTTCCTGACTGTTGAGCTTTGGGTGGATGCCGTAGGGTCATCTTACCAACACGATCCAAAGCCATTTCATTCAGGAGTTCTCAGATGCGTATTGTCACAGCCCTAGCCGCCAGCCTTTTCATCCTAGGTGCCGCCGTTCCTGCCTCAGCCAGAAATGTCGAAGTCGGCCCGATTTGGAACCAAGCGGACGCCCAGAAAAAATGCCCAGCCGCTGCAGCCGCTTGGAAAGGCAAATGGAGCGGTCACTGGTGGACTACGGTGGCAGGCCAAATGTCCGTTTGTCAAATCGTCAAGATCAAACCCAAGGCCGTAGAGGCCGGACCGATCTGGAACCAGGCAGACGCCAAAACAAAATGCACGGTACTTGCCGCGTCTCACAAGGCCAAGTGGACCGGCCACTGGTGGACCACGGTTGCAGGCAAGATGTCGGTTTGCCAGTTGGACTACAACTGAGAGCGAGCCGACGACCCCGGCCAAACGGTTCTCAGCCTGCCGATTACTCGGCGGGCTGAAATCCTTCGATCAATTGCCGCAGGCCAATGGCTGCACCGGCAAAGATCGCGAGAAAGGTCAAAGGCGCGGAAAGGGCCAGAACTGAAAAGGCCGTCAGGCCTTGGCCAATCGAACATCCGATTGCAATGACAGCGCCTGCGCCCATGAGGCCCGCGCCAAAAATCTGGCGGCGCAGTTCTCTTGGATCCTCGCAGGCTTCCCAACGGAAGTGGCCCTTGATCAGTGATCCGATAAAAGCACCACACCACACGCCAGCGACAGACCCCACTGCGAAAGACAACGGACGCACAGAGCCTGTCATCCACCACAAAATGGATTCGCCCAGAGGCGCAGAAAAGCTGTGTGAAACCACGGGCAGGGCTTCAAAACCATTATAGGCGACATAAGACGTACCGGCCCAGCCAATCAGAACACCGACGCCGACGGCTGCGGCCCAAAACACGCTGCTGGGTTTTTCCCAAAGTTGGCGATGCGCGGCGGAAAAGGCCAGGATGCCCAGCCCCAGCGCGATCCCGATCGCATTGACAGAAAGACCGCTGATCGCGCCAATCTGATGGGCAATGCCCGGTGGTGTGGTGTCAATCACGTCCGTTTGCGGAAACAGCAGATTGCGCAAAGGTGCCAGAGGGCCGGACATCACGACGTAGGCGCTTACTCCCATGACAAGCACAATCACGAAACTGCGCAGATCACCGCCGCCCAGACGGGCGATTGCGCCGTATCCGCAATTTCCGGCCAGAGCCATGCCATATCCAAACATCAAACCGCCCACGACCGCGGCGACAGGCATGAAAGTCAGCGACAGGTAAAAGGTGTCCGCGCCGTTCAGATAGCCTGCTTCCATCAGCGTGAATGATCCGACGACAGCGATGCCAATCGCCACGCCCCACATGCGCATGCGCGTGGTTGAGCCGCCGTAGAGGGCGTCCTCAATCGCACCCAAGGTGCAGAACCGGCCAAGGCGCGCGGCCAGTCCCAAAAGCACACCGCCCAGCAGCCCGCAAAGAGCCACCATGTGGTGTTCAGACAACAGATCGGTCATTGCGGCCTTCCTCCCCTGCACGCAAATGCCCTCGCCTAGTCAGTATGCGCGCGCATTCCAATTCTCGCAAGTGAGTCGATTTCGACCGGGCGCTGGGCGTTTAGGGCTTACTCAATCGTCTTTGCAAAACAGCTCGTAGACGCACTCGAGCATTTTGCGGGGGCGATCATCCGCGAGCCGATAGTAGATCGCTTTGCCCTCGCGTCGCGGAATCACAAGGCCTTCGAGGCGCAAGCGAGAAAGCTGCTGACTGACAGCAGCCTGACGGGCTGCAAGCAGTTCTTCAAGCTCAGTCACTGACTTTTCGCCGGTGACGAGATGGCACAAAATCATCAAGCGGCCTTCATGGCTGATCGCTTTCAGAAAAGACGACGCCGTGGTCGCCTTGTCGACGATTCGATCGAGTTCGTCATCTGTCAGATCGTCATGAAGTACGGGCAGGCCCATTTTGATTTATCCCTTGAAATCAGTTCACTGCCGGCCGGAAGTCAGTGTTGTCTTCCAGCAGTTTCGAATAGAGCGGCCAGAAAAAATCCTCGCCGACGTAGCCTTCCATGCGTGCAATCTCTTGACCGTCCCGGATTAGGATGAAGGTCGGAGTAAAGTTCACCCGGCGTGCGTATTCCACACCATTTGGCGGGCCATCCCTCAGGTCAGCGCGCAACAGCGGAGCATAGCGGCCTTCGGCCGTATTGGGGTAGGCCGGCGCGATTTCATCCTCCCACGCCATGCAATAGGCGCAGCCGGGCTGATCCACCATAATCAGGTTGACCGCCTCTGTTGCTGCTGCCGCGGATGCGAGTCCGGCAGAAGCCAAAATTGCGAAGAGATGAGATTTGACCACGCGGGCTATTCCAATTGACGGTTTGCTAACAGTCAACGTAATCTGAATATGTGAATTATTCAAGAAAAGGCGTTGTTCCATGCTCGATATTTCCTTTGCTGGCGCCGCGCTTGCTGGATTGCTGAGCTTTTTTACGCCCTGCATTCTGCCAATGGTCCCGTTCTATCTGTGCTACATGGCCGGGATTTCGATGTCCGAGTTGCGAGATGATGCCGGTATCGCGCCTGGTGCCCAGCGGCGACTGGTTGTGTCCGCCCTGTTTTTTGCTGCAGGCGTCAGCACCATTTTTGTTCTTCTTGGAATGGGCGCCACGGCGATCGGGCAGGCTTTTGCGGACTACTTTGATCAGCTCAAGTGGATCGCGGCTGCCATTCTAACGGTGTTCGGTCTGCACTTTCTGGGGATCATCCGGATCGGCTTGCTCTACCGCGAAGCCAAACTGGAAAGCAAAGCAGAGCCGACCACGGTCTTGGGCGCTTACCTCATGGGGCTGGCTTTCGGGTTCGGCTGGACACCTTGTGTCGGGCCGGCATTGGCATCGATTCTTATGATAGCCAGCGGCATGGGTGAAATTTGGCGCGGCGGGGTGCTGTTGCTGGTGTACGGCATCGGGATGACGGCGCCGTTTGTCATCGCGGCCCTGTTCTCGGGTCCGTTCTTGCGATGGACCGCGCGCAACCGGGACAAATTGAAGTATGTTGAAAAGATCATGGGTGCGATGCTGATCCTGTTCGCCCTGCTCATCGTGACCGACAGCGTGAACCGGATTGCGCAGTGGATGATCGATACGTTCCCCGGCTGGACTGCATTGGGCTAGGGCGTTGGCGGGGTATCCCCGATAGGAAAGGAGACTGCTATGAAACATTGGATTGGTGCGGCGTTGGCCGCTGTGATGGCTCTGCCACTTGCGGCCGAAGTCGGAGACGATGGTCTGCACAAGCAAGTCTGGATGCGCGATACGTTCAAGGATCTGCGCGAAGACCTCGAAGAGGCGAACGCGGAAGGCAAGAGACTGGTTCTGTTCTTTGAGCAAAGAGGCTGCATTTACTGCCGCAAAATGCATGAAGAGGTCTTTGTTGACCCGACCATCAGCGACTACATCGAAGACAACTATTTCGTCGTCCAGCTTAACCTGCACGGTGACATCGAAGTGGTCGATTTTGACGGGGAATCGCTGTCCGAAAAAGACATGGCACGCAAGTGGCGGGTGATGTTCACACCCAACATTGTTTTTCTACCGCAAGAGGTGCCGGAGGGCCAAACAGCGATTGAGGCGGCGGTTGCTGTGATGCCCGGCGCTTTTGGCAAGGGCACCACTTTGGACATGTTCACATGGGTCGCCGAAGAACGATATGCGCTTGATAGTGATGAAGATTTTCAGCGTTACCATGCCCGGCGAATACAAGAGCGCAGCAACGGCAGTTTTGATTAATCGCGGCTTTTTGGCACAAAAATTCACATTCGCGAATTTGTTGTTGCGTGACCGGCGTTCAGTAGCCTACGGTATACAGCAGCCGAGACGACTTAGGGCACCCTCGGGTGTCTTCAAGCCTAGGGAGGGAAAATGAGGCTAACAGCAATCACAGCAGCGCTTGCGCTGATGGCGGGTGCGGCCAACGCGGATTCCACCGTTGCGCCGACCAGTGTATCATTCGATGAATATGGTGCCGTCGAAGCATCCTTGACCGGGGCTCCCGGTGATGCAGCAAACGGCAAAAAGATCATGACGATCCGCGGCAAGGGCAACTGCATTGCCTGCCACGAAGTATCTGCGCTCAAGGACTCTCCGTTCCACGGCGAAGTCGGTCCGATGCTTGATGGCATCGGCGAAGTGCGTACCGCTGCAGAACTGCGCGGCATCGTCGTGAACGCCAAGATGACCTTTCCTGAATCGGTCATGCCGGGCTTTTACAAAACCACCGGATTTATTCGTCCGGGCAATGGTTACACCGGCAAAGCCGCGAAAGAAGAAGACCTGACGCCAATCCTCACGGCGCAGGAAGTAGAAGATGTGGTCGCGTATCTGTTGACCCTGACAGACAGCTGACCGCGAGTTTAAGGAGAAAAAGCATGGACTTCACACGTCGTGAAACCCTCGCCCTTGGGGCAGGTGCCGCGCTGATGACCGTTCTGCCGTTCCGCGCCAACGCGGCTGTAGACGACATGATTGCGGAATTCACCGGTGGTGCAGCAGTCGCTGATGGCGGCGTTGACCTGACAGCGCCAGAGATTGCCGAGAACGGCAACACTGTTCCGATTTCGGTCGCTGCCGAAGGCGCAACAGCAATCATGGTGCTGGCCGCGGGCAACCCGACTCCGGGCGTCGCAACCTTCAAGTTTGGACCGATGGCCGCGGCTCAGAGCGCATCCACCCGGATCCGCCTTGCAGGCACGCAGGACGTGATCGCCGTAGCGCAGCTGGCAGATGGCAGCTTTGCGCGCACCTCATCGACCGTAAAGGTCACCATCGGCGGCTGCGGCGGCTGAGTTCAGAATAGGAGATTTGAGACATGGCATCTGGTGTAAAGCCCCGCGTCAAAGTCCCGAAGAAAGCAGCGGCAGGTGACTCGATCACCATCAAGACCCTGATTTCGCACAAGATGGAATCCGGTCAGCGCAAGGATAAGGAAGGCAATCCTATCCCGCGCTCGATCATCAATCGCTTCACAGCCGAGTTCAACGGCGAGATGGTGATCGATGTGGCCATGGAGCCGGCGATTTCGACGAACCCATACTTTGAGTTCGACGCAATGGTTCCTGAAGCAGGTGACTTCAAGTTCACTTGGTACGACGACGACGGCTCTGTCTACGAAGAGACCAAGTCGGTCGCCATCGGCTAAAGCCACTTCCCTGTCCCACCGACTTGATGGGGCAGGGCAGCCTAACGGGAGGGAAATTCATGAAATTCAAGGCAATGACGGCAATCGCCGCACTGCTGGTCGCACCGATCGCCTTTGCTGGCGGTGCGGATGACGACAAGCTCGTTCTCAACGGCGAGATTGAAATGGTCACCAAGGCTGCTGCGCCTGCGCACATGGAAAACGTCGACGAGATTATCTCTGGCTGGCATTTCCGCGCTGACGAAACGCAGGCTTTGCAGATGGACGATTTCGAAAACCAAGGCATGATCTTTGTCGATCAAGGCATCGAAACCTGGAATGCAGTTGACGGTTCCGAAGGCAAGAGCTGTGCCTCTTGTCACGAGGATGCTGCAGACAGCATGAAGGGTGTGGCGGCCAGCTATCCGAAGTGGAACGAAGAAGCTGGTGAGCTGCGCACGATGCAGATGCAGATGAACGACTGCCGGACGAACCGTATGGGCGCAGATGCCTGGAAGTACGATGCCGGCGTCGCGATCAACGTCGAAGCAATGATCACATCGCACTCGCGTGGGATGCCGGTCAATGTTGCGATCGATGGTCCGGTTCAGGCGGCTTGGGAACAGGGCAAAGAGCTCTACTACACCCGCACAGGCCAGCTGGAACTGTCCTGCGCATCGTGCCACGAAGAAAACTACGGCAACTACATCCGCGCAGACCACCTTTCGCAGGGTCAGATCAACGGTTTCCCAACCTACCGTCTGAAAAACGCGAAATTGAACGGTGTACATTCTCGCTTTAAGGGCTGTGTCCGCGATACGCGTGCGGAAACATACAGCCCCGGTTCGGGCGAATTCATCGCACTCGAGCTTTACGTGAAGTCGCGCGCCAACGGCCTGTCGGTCGAAGGTCCGTCCGTCCGTAACTAAATCTAAAGCTACCCCGCATCAGTCTGGCTGATGCGGGGTTTCTTCCTCCCAACTTATTCACACATGCGCATGTGTGTCGCGAAATGAAAGAAAGATCCCTCCCATGATCTCAAGACGCGATTTTTTGCAGGTGTCCATGGCCGCTTCGGCGCTGTACGGCACGTCGGGCTTTGGCAATTGGGCGCGGCTTGCGGCGCAGCAAAGCCTGTCTCAGGACCAGCTTTTGCAGTTCGACACGTTTGGTAATGTCTCCCTGATCCACGTGACGGACATCCACGCCCAGCTAAAGCCGATTTTTTTCCGCGAACCGGAAGTGAACATCGGTGTGGGCGACAACCGTGGCGCAGTTCCTCATGTGACTGGCGCTGACTTCCGTAAACTCTATGGCATCGACGATGGCAGTCCCTCCCACTATGCACTGTCGTATGATGATTTTGCTTCCCTCGCAAAGGGTTACGGGCGCGTCGGCGGGCTGGATCGTGTCGCCACGGTGATCAATTCAATCCGTGCAGATCGCCCTGATGCAATTCTTCTGGACGGCGGCGACACGTGGCATGGGTCATACACCTGCTACAAGACCGAAGGCCAGGACATGGTCAACGTCATGAATGCGCTCAAGCCAGACGCGATGACCTTCCACTGGGAATTCACTCTGGGTTCTGATCGCGTTGCAGAGATTGTCGAAGGTCTGCCGTTCGCAGCTCTTGGCCAGAATATTTTTGATGCCGAATGGGACGAGCCTGCAGAACTGTTCCCGCCTTACAAGTTCTTTGAACGCGGCGGCGTCAAGATCGCTGTCATCGGTCAGGCCTTCCCTTATATGCCAATTGCAAACCCTGGCTGGATGTTCCCGGAATACTCATTCGGTATTCGTGACGAGAACATGCAGGGAATGGTGGACGAAGTGCGTGCGCAAGGCGCGGAACTTGTTGTTTGCCTGAGCCACAACGGTTTTGACGTCGACAAGAAAATGGCTGGCATCGTCAAAGGTATCGATGTGATCCTGTCTGGTCACACGCATGACGCGCTGCCTGAGCCGGTTCTGGTCGGCGAGACGATCATTGTCGCATCTGGGTCGAACGGTAAGTTCGTCTCCCGTGTGGATCTGGACGTCCGCGAAGGCCGCATGATGGGTTTCCGTCACAAGCTGATCCCGATTTTCTCGGATGTGATCACGCCCGATGCAGATGTTGCTGCGCTGATTGATGAACAGCGCGCGCCGTACAAGGCCGATCTGGAAGAAGTCATCGGCCAGACCAACAGCCTGCTTTACCGCCGCGGCAACTTCAATGGTAGCTGGGATGATCTGATCTGTGATGCGCTGCTCTCTGAGCGAGAGGCCGACATTGCCATGTCGCCCGGCGTTCGTTGGGGGCCATCCATTTTGCCGGGTCAGGACATCACGCGCGAAGACATCTTCAACGTGACTTCAATGACCTACGGCAAAGCCTATCGCACTGAAATGACGGGCGAATTCATCAAGGTGATCCTTGAGGATGTGGCTGACAACATCTTTAACCCCGACCCCTATTACCAGCAGGGTGGCGACATGGTTCGCATCGGGGGCATGGGCTACCGCATCGACGTAAACAAAAAGCAAGGCGAACGGGTGACCGACATGACCTTGCTTAAGAACGGCGAAGCGATTGATCCGGCCAAAAACTACGTGGTCGCCGGCTGGGCCTCGGTCAACGAAGGCACAGAAGGTCCGCAGATCTGGGACGTGGTGGAGAACCACATCCGCAAGCAGGGCACAGTCACGGTTGCCCCCAACAATTCGGTTCAGGTGGTGGGGGCCTGAGGGCCTTCCATCCTTTGAAAAGGAGCAAGAACATGAGCAAAGAAACCAACGGCCCTTCGCGCCGCCAGTTTCTGACCAGCGCCGCCGCGCTTGGGGCAGGGACTGTGGCTGCAACAGCAGCACGCGCGGCTGGACCCGATCCGCTGATCACCGAAGTTCAGGGCTGGGCCTCTGGTCTGGGTGACGGTGTTGACGCAACACCCTATGGCCTGCCCATCGAATACGAAGCGGACGTGGTTCGCCGTAATGTCGAATGGCTGACCGCTGATACGATCAGCTCGATCAACTTTACGCCAATCCATGCACTGGACGGCACGATCACGCCGCAGGGCTGTGCTTTTGAACGCCACCATTCGGGTGCGATCGAGCTGCGCAAAGAAGATTATCGTCTTATGATCAATGGTTTGGTGGATACCCCGCTGGTATTCTCTTATGCTGATCTCGAACGGTTCCCACGCGAACAGCACGTCTATTTCTGTGAATGCGCGGCGAACACCGGCATGGAATGGGCTGGCTCGCAGCTGAACGGCGCGCAGTTCACACACGGTATGATCCACAACATGGAGTATACCGGGGTTTCGCTGCGGACGCTGTTGACCGAGGCGGGTCTGGATGCGGCCGGAGATCTGAAAGACAAATGGGTCTACGTCGAAGGCGCTGACGCATCGTCCAACGGTCGTTCGATCCCGATGGAAAAAGCGCTGGACGATTGTCTTGTTGCCTTCAAGGCAAACGGCGAAGCGCTGCGGATGGAGCATGGCTACCCTGTTCGTCTGGTTGTCCCCGGTTGGGAAGGCAACATGTGGGTCAAATGGCTGCGCCGTATCGAAGTGATGGACGGTCCCGTGGAAAGCCGCGAAGAAACGTCGAAGTACACCGACACACTGGAAGACGGCACATCGCGCAAGTGGACATGGGTCATGGATGCCAAGTCCGTGGTTACAAGCCCGAGCCCGCAGTCGCCGATCAAGCACGGTCATGGCCCTGTGGTCATCACCGGTTTGGCATGGTCCGGCCATGGCAAGATCACCCGCGTTGATGTTTCGAAAGATGGCGGCATGACCTGGGAAACCGCACGTCTGGCCAAGGACGGCGAGAACAAGGCCCTGACACGCTTCTATCTGGATACGGAATGGAACGGCGAAGACTGGCTGCTTCAATCCCGTGCGATGGATGAAACCGGCTATGTCCAGCCGACCAAAGAACAGCTGCGCGAGGTGCGCGGTTTGAATTCGATCTACCACAACAACTGCATCCAGACATGGCATGTGAAACCCAACGGGGAGGCAGAAAATGTCGAAGTCTCTTAATCTGTTCGGCGGTGTATCGGCTGGCGTCATCGCTATGTTGTTGGCGGGCTATAATTTTGCCGACCGTAACATCGCTAAGGTCCCCGCTGATCTGCAAAAACTGGGTGCATTGTCGCCCAACGCGCTTGCCGCGTTGGAGGCCGAAAAAGCACCGGCAAAGGCAGAGGTCGCCGATGCAACGACAGGCGACGCCGCGCGCGGCGGTCTTGTCGCAGCAGCCTATGCTGACGAAGGTGGTGCAGGCAAAAACTTTGGCCTTGGACGTGTTGCCATGCCCGAAGAAATTGCTGCATGGGATGTGGATGTGCGCCCGGATGGCACGGGTTTGCCAGATGGTTCCGGCAATGCGTTCGACGGCGAAGAAATCTTCGAAGAGAACTGTGCCTCTTGCCACGGCTCTTTCGCGGAAGGCGTGGACAACTGGCCCAAGCTGGCGGGCGGAGACGGTTCGCTGGCGGATGAAGATCCGCTCAAGACCGTGGGCAGCTACTGGCCCTATCTGTCTACCGTTTTCGACTATGTGAACCGGTCCATGCCCTTCGGCAACGCGCAGTCTCTGAGCGCAGACGAAGTTTATGCCATTACGGCTTATATCCTCTATTCGAACGACATCATTGATGATGAGTTTGAACTGTCGAAAGAGACGTTCCTTGACGTTGAAATGCCCAATGCGGGTGGGTTCATCGTCGATGATCGTGCCGAAACCGAATATACGATCTGGCGCACTGAGCCCTGCATGGAAAATTGCAAGGACGCGCAGCCTGAGATCACCATGCGTGCAACTGTTCTGGATGTGACGCCAGAAGAGGAAGGCATGGAAGAAGATCACGCAGCAGCCGAGGCCGCGCCTGCACAAGAAGCAGCCGCCGTCGAAGTCGCTGCTGCCGCCGAAGAAGCGCCTGCCGAAGAAGCGCCTGCAGAGGTCGCTGTCGCGGCACTGGATCCTGCGATGGTCAAGGCCGGTGAAAAGGTCTTCAAGAAATGCAAGGCCTGCCATCAGGTTGGCGAGGGCGCGAAGAACCGCTCTGGTCCGCATCTGAACGGTGTCGTTGGACGCGCGATCGGCAGTATCGATGGCTTCAAATATTCGGGTACAATGGCCGACATGGGCGGTGAATGGACCGAAGAAAAGTTGGCAGAGTTCCTCGCGGATCCGCGTGGATCGGTCAAAGGCACCCGTATGGCCTTTGCAGGTCTCAAGAAGTCTGACGATATTGCCGCTGTTACGGCCTATCTGAAATCGTTCGATCCATGATGAAGATGCGGAGTTTCTTTGCAGCTTTGGCTTTGGCGCTTGCTCTTCCGGCAGGCGCCTTTGCCGACAGCGACGGTGAGCTGCTTGGCGATGCCGAGCGCGGTGCCGATGTGTTTCGCAAGTGCACTGGATGTCACAAGGTTGGACCGGACGCGCCCAATCGGGCCGGCCCGCACCTGAACGAGATTTTCGGCCGCAAGGCGGGGAGCATCGAGGGGTTCAAATATTCCAAATCCATGCAACGCGCCTTTGGCGATGGGCTGGTTTGGGATGCAGAAACTCTTGATGCCTATATCGAAAATCCGCGAGCCTTGATCTCGGGAACACGGATGTCGTTCCGTGGCTTGAAAGATCCTCAAGATCGGCATGACGTGCTGGCGTATCTGCGCCAATTCACGGCCAGCCCGCAGAATATCCCTGAAGCTGCGCCAACCGCCAACGCGCATGAGGTTGTGCTGTCGCCGGAAATTCTGGCGATCGTAGGGGATGCCGAATACGGCGAATACCTCGCTGCGGAATGTCTGACTTGCCACAAGCGCAGCGGATCGGATGACGGAATTCCATCTATCGTGAACTGGTATGAGGAAGACTTTGTCGTCGCGATGCATGCCTACAAACGCAAGGTCCGCCCCCATCCCGTCATGCAGATGATGGCGTCGCGCTTGTCGGATGAGGAAATCGCAGCGCTGGCTGCATATTTTGCGAAAATCGAACAGGATGGTTGAGCGCGCTTGCATATCCCTTGGACAGATCGGTGAACGCCGATCTGCAGGGCTTTGCAACATTTTGACTGAAACGAACGATTTGGCATCATGCGCCGTCCACAGGTTGGGCGGACGTATGCAAGCGGGCAGCAGATCCGCCACGCAACGCGCCTTCGGATTAATCCGGCGGGCGCGTTTCAACCGGAACATAGGGAAAGAGGCTTCGGTCTCGTTCAATTTGTTTCACACGAATATCCAATCAGGAGGAGACCGGATATGACATTGAACAGAAGGGCCTTTTTGGGCACCGCAACGGCCGCAAGCGCTACGCTTGCCGCGCCAATGGTGCGTGCACAGGCCAAGCCAAGAGCTGTTGTGATCGGCGGTGGCGCCGGTGGTGCAACCGCAGCGCGCTACATTGCAAAAGACAGCAAGGGTGAAATCGACGTCACGTTGATCGAACCTACCCGAACTTATTACACCTGCTTTTTCTCGAACCTGTACCTTGGCGGCTTCCGCACCATGGACAGCCTCGGACACAGCTACGCCACTCTGGCCGCGACTCATGGCATCAACGTTGTGCACGATTGGGCGATCGGTGTAGACCGTGACGCCAAGACGGTTTCTCTGGCGGGCGGCGGATCCGTTCCCTACGACCGTCTGGTGATTTCGCCGGGCATCGACTTTGTGGATGGCGCTGTTCCGGGTTGGGATCTTTCTACACAGACAGCAATGCCACACGCATACAAGGCCGGCACACAGACCGAGCTGCTCAAGCGTCAGATTGAGTCCATGCCAGAAGGCGGCACTTATGTAATGGTCGCTCCGCCGAACCCTTACCGCTGCCCTCCTGGCCCCTATGAGCGTGTGTCGATGGTGGCGCACTATCTGAAGGCCAACAATCCGACGGCCAAGATCATCATCGCTGATCCCAAGCCAAAGTTCTCGAAGCAGGGCCTGTTCGAAGAAGGCTGGCAAAAGCACTATGGCGGCATGATCGAACGCATTGGCCCCGACTTCGGCGGCGAAAACGTTTCGGTGAATGCGGCCGATATGACTGTCGATATCGACGGCGAAGTGGTCAATGCAGACGTGGTCAACGTTATCCCGGCCATGAAGGCAGGCGCGATTTGCGACGCAGCAGCCCTGACCGAAGGCAACTGGGCGCCGGTTTCCGGCCATACCATGCAGTCGCGTCTGGACGAGAACGTCCATATCCTCGGGGATGCCTGTGCACAGGGTGACATGCCCAAGTCCGGCTTCTCTGCCAACAGCCAGGCCAAGGTCGCGGCAATGGCCGTGCGCGGTGCGCTGACAGGCAGCCGTGTGTTCCCGGCCAAGTTCTCGAACACCTGCTGGTCGCTTATTGACACGGATGATGGCGTCAAGGTTGGTGCCAGCTATGAGGCAACCGACGAAAAGATTGCCAAGGTTGATGGTTTTGTCAGCCAGACTGGTGAAGATGCGGCACTGCGCAAAGCAACCTACGAAGAAAGCGTGGGTTGGTATGCCGGTATCACAGCCGATATGTTCAGCTAATCTGATACTATAACATCGGAAAAGGCGGGCGTTCATGCCCGCCTTTTTTGTTGCGGGAACTCAGGCGACCTTGAGCCCGTTCATGGAGCCCAACAGCTCTGGGATTTTTGCTTTGAACTTGAAGAAGCCTGCGGTGGCATGAGGCCACGCGCTTGCATCGTAGTCGCGCAACACTTGTCGGACAGGGATACCTTTTATCTGCTGCAAAGCCTCGGCAACCGGCCCGACAGGGGCATAAGGTGTCACGAATTGGTGCGCGCCCCGATCGCGGGCCCATGCGCCGATGTCCTGAGCGGGCAGAGAGACTTCAAATTGTCCAAAGCGTTCCTGCCAACGGACGGCCATGTCCGCGACAGCGCCGTTTCGGAATGTCAGGACACTCTCCGCCAGATAAAGCGGTGATTGGCCGGTCTGGACCGGCAAAACCGCGGCGCCTACGACGTTCATGCCGAGTTTGGCGAGGAAACCGGGGTTTAGGTCATCCTCGTGCAGCAAAACTGCGGTCGGCAGGGATGGATCCAGTGTTGCGCTCTGCGGGGGGGCAAGACGGGGCGGGTGCTCGCTGCCCGGTAGCGGGTCAGCGGATGTATTCAAAACACCCGGTGCCGGGCAGAACTGGCCTTCGGTGTACTTCGAGATATTGGACGCACGGGCGATGTAGTGTTTGCCGCGTGTTTGCAGCCCCGCCACCCACCGCCACGACAATGTATTGGACGCCGCGTCACCATCCAGCAGGTGCCGCATGAAAAAGTCAGCACCCAATTCCCATGGCAGCCGAAGCGTGAAAACCCAGATCGAGGCAAACCACATACGGGCATGGTTGTGTAGATACCCGGTCTGGAAAAGCTCATGCGCCCATGAATCGAAACAGTCTATTCCGGTCTCGCCCTTGCAGGCGGCCTCCCATGTATTGCGCTGACCGGATTGGGTCTGAATTTGGTTCCATGCACGCCAGAGCCCGGATTGATATTGCGTCCAGACACTGGGCCTCATTTCCAGCCACCCTTTCCAATAGGTCCGCCAGAACACCTCTTGAATGAATTTTTCAGCGGCCTTGCTGGAATGACGGGCCAAAACGGCAGTCAGCACATCTTCTTCGGTAATCAGGCGATGCCGAACATAGGGTGACAAAACCGACACGGCCTCAGCGTGCCGCGCGGGCCCCAAAGCGTAGTTTCTCTTGGCGGCATAGTCTCGTCCGGCCTTTGGAACAAAGGCAGACAAACGGCGCAGTGCTTCGGTGTGCGTTGGCGAAAAGGCGTTCATGCTTGCTCCGGCTCGGGCTTGTGGGAAAGGCTAGGGGCCGGGGGCTGGCTTTCAAGGCGTGACAGCAAATTGAGGTCCGGCCCCTTGCAGCCCCCCTAGGCCAACACTAAGCTTCTGGTAACGCAACTCCGTTACCAATTCTCACGTGACAGCACAGGCAGGCAGGCGATCATGAAAGACCCTATTGAAACCTATATGAATCTCGTTCCCATGGTGGTTGAGCAAACCAGCCGCGGCGAACGGGCCTACGACATCTTTTCGCGATTGCTCAAAGAGCGGATCATTTTCCTGAACGGCCCTGTGCACGACGGCATGTCTTCGCTGATCGTGGCACAGTTGCTGCACCTTGAGGCAGAAAACCCCTCAAAGGAAATCTCGATGTACATCAACAGCCCCGGCGGCGTGGTGACATCCGGTTTGTCGATCTACGACACGATGCAGTACATCAAACCCAAGGTCAGCACGCTGGTGATCGGGCAGGCGGCTTCTATGGGCTCGCTTCTGCTGACCGCAGGTGCGCCCGGCATGCGCCTGTCGCTGCCCAACAGTCGTGTGATGGTGCACCAGCCGTCTGGTGGCTATCAGGGTCAGGCCACAGACATCATGATCCACGCCGAAGAAACGCTGAAGCTCAAGCGACGCTTGAATGAAATTTATGTCCACCACACGGGCCAGAGCCTTGAGAACGTTGAAAAGGCACTTGAGCGGGACAATTTCATGTCGCCAGAAGATGCGAAAGAATGGGGCTTGATCGATGAAATCGTCACCAGCCGCGACACCGGCGATGACGGCGAAGGCGACAAGAAGTCCTGATCGATTTTGAAAACACAGTGTCGTGGGCGGGCAAATTTTTCGCATTGCTCGCCCCGGCTGGCTCCCCTAAGCTGGAGCGAACAGGACGGCCAGCGGCTGCAAGCGTTTGTGAACAGCGCTTCGCGAGCCCGAATTAGGGCCAAGAAAGGTGCAAGATGGCAACGAATTCTGGCGGTGACAGCAAAAACACGCTCTATTGCAGCTTTTGCGGCAAGAGCCAGCATGAAGTACGCAAACTGATTGCGGGACCAACGGTTTTCATCTGTGATGAATGCGTTGAATTGTGCATGGACATCATCCGTGAAGAGACAAAAGGCGCTGGCCTGAAGTCCTCGGAAGGTGTGCCAACCCCGAGCGAAATCTGCGAAGTTCTGGATGACTACGTAATCGGTCAGGCCATGGCCAAGCGCGTTTTGTCGGTGGCGGTACACAACCACTACAAGCGTCTGAACCACGCTCAAAAATCGTCTGACATCGAACTGGCCAAATCCAACATCCTGCTGATCGGTCCTACCGGCTGTGGTAAGACATTGCTTGCCCAAACGTTGGCGCGGATTCTTGATGTGCCCTTCACAATGGCGGATGCCACGACCCTGACCGAAGCGGGTTATGTCGGCGAAGATGTTGAAAACATCATCCTCAAGCTGTTGCAGGCGTCGGAATACAACGTCGAACGTGCACAGCGCGGCATCGTTTACATCGACGAGGTCGACAAGATCACACGTAAGTCCGAAAATCCGTCGATCACGCGCGACGTGTCGGGTGAGGGCGTGCAGCAAGCCTTGCTGAAGCTGATGGAAGGCACCGTTGCCTCCGTGCCGCCGCAGGGCGGGCGCAAGCATCCGCAGCAGGAATTCCTTCAGGTGGACACGACCAACATTCTGTTCATCTGCGGCGGTGCGTTCGCGGGCCTGGACCGGATCATCAAGCAGCGCGGCAAAGGCAGTGCAATGGGCTTTGGCGCTGATGTGCGCGACGATTCCGAAGCAGGCGTGGGCGAGACCTTCAAGGATCTTGAACCTGAAGATCTTCTCAAGTTCGGTCTGATCCCTGAATTTGTAGGTCGTTTGCCTGTGATCGCAACATTGGAAGACTTGGACGAAGACGCTCTGGTTACCATCTTGACCGCGCCCAAGAATGCGTTGGTCAAGCAGTATCAGCGCCTGTTCGAGATGGAAGAAACCGAACTGTCCTTTACAGATGATGCACTCAGCGCAATCGCCAAGAAGGCGATCGAGCGCAAAACCGGTGCGCGGGGCCTGCGTTCGATCCTCGAAGGTATCCTGCTGGATACGATGTTTGAACTTCCGGGAATGGACGAAGTGACCGAAGTCGTCGTGAACGAGGAGTCCGTGAATTCTGAAGCCAAGCCGCTGATGATCTACGGCGACAAGAAAAAAGAGGAAGCGTCGGCTGGCTAAATCAGCCGTTACGCGCTTCGCATCCGAATTGATAAATTGACACGGCGGGCTATCCCTTTGGGATGGCCCGTTCGTTTTCGTTGCCGTTGATGTCCTTGCTGCCTGGGCGGCGCCAGTCCTCGTAAAGTGCAGCAAGGTTCTCATAAGTTCTTGGATTGCGCTTGCGCATTTCGCAGATCAGATTTCGGCAATCATCCACCAGATTGCACATGATCCCGCGCAGCGTGCGTTTGAGCAGGGTCTCATCCAGATCCCCCTCTGCGATGCCCACGGCAAGAAACTCGTAGTAGTTCAGCAAGGTTACAACCGCATCCGCAGCTTCATTGCGACGCTGCGCTTCGCGTTTCGCCTTCAGGCTAGTGTTCTCTGGTTGGGCGAGCCGTGCCTCGTTCCAATCCTCAAAGGTTACATCATGATATTCCGGAAATTTGGCACGTCTTTGAACGTTCAACATCTTGAAACGATCCGAGAGCCGCGTTTCCAGCAGGATAGAGATGGTATGTTGTTTGCGCTGCGCTACTCGGTTGGCACGGCTGCTCAGAATGAATGTGATTAAACCGACAGCGACACTGACAATTGCAACGAGCGTTGCCGCGACACCCGCAAAGGTTTTGTATCGTTCACTGGGGCTGTCCGGAAAGCGCCGATAGATCTGCGACAGAGACTCAGCGCCGATATCTGCAATCAATACGGCAACAGAGATGAGCCCAATGGCGATGCCAATGGACATAAGAAAGATGGCTAAAAACTTGGTAACGAACTGAATAAACACCCTTTTCTAAGAGTGCCGTCAGATCAGTACGGCTTTTCCGCCGTTTCCAAAACCTTCGCGAAACATTTGCTCGTGCCTCCTGCTACGCAACTTTCTACCACAAAACCCCTTGAAATTCCAGTTTTTTCTGAAAAATACGGTGGTTGGTTATGCTCCAAAGATATGGGGGCGCCGAACCAACAGTCAACCGGGAGAGACAGATGACCATCAGACGCATTTCGTCGGGCGGAGAGTTCGAAGCAAAGGTCGGGTATTGCCGCGCCGTCGTCGCAGGCGGGTTTGTTCACGTCGCTGGAACAGTCGGGCAGGGCGAAACCGTAGCGGAACAGTGCCGTGATGCTTTGGCGACAATTCAGCGTGCACTGGAAGAGGCTGGCAGCAGTTTCGAAAAGGCCGTCCGCGTGAATTACTATCTGCCCGAAGCGGCTGAATTTGAACCCTGCTGGCCAATCCTTGCCGAGGCCTTTGGTGCAAATCCTCCGGCCGCGACGATGGTTGAATGCAATCTGATCGATCCCAAATTCCGGATCGAGATTGAACTGACGGCTTTGGCCTAGTTTCCGATTTGCGCGATTGCTTGCACATGCGGCGCCGGGGCCACTGGACCTTGGCCCCGCTTTTCGCCATATAGGGCCAAGACATACAGGAGTCGTCCATGGGCATTCTCAACACTCTTTTGCGCGCCGTGACTTGGTGGAACGGTCAGACGCTGAACACCCAGCTTTGGACTTGGCGCAATGGCACCAAGGTGGGTGAGGATGAGCAGGGCAACACTTTTTACGAGACCCGCGACGGCAAGCGCCGCTGGGTGATCTTCAACGGCGAAGCCGAACCATCGCGCGTCAGCCCGGACTGGCATGGCTGGCTGCACCACACGTTCAAAGAACCGCCCACAGATCGACCATTGCCGCATAAGGCATGGGAAAAGCCACATCAGGAAAACCTGACAGGCACGGCGCTGGCCTATGCGCCTGTCGGTTCAATCCGGCGTGGTGATCCGTCCACCCGCAGCGACTATGAGGCCTGGAGCCCGGAATGACCCACTCCACCACCGAGGTGTTGGTTGGCGGCGGCGTACTTGCTGCTGCCTTGGCGTTTGGGTTGTACGCGGTTCAAAGCACCGGCTTTCAGCTGCGTAGCGACGGATACGAATTGTCAGCATCGTTTCGGTCCCTGGAGGGCATCAGTGTTGGCACAGACGTGCGTCTGGCTGGCGTAAAGGTGGGAACCGTCACGGGAATTGATCTTAACGCGGAAACTTACCGCGCAGACACGGTTGTCACGATCCGCGACGACATCCAGATCCCGGACGACAGCGCGATTGTGATCGCCTCCGAAGGGCTTTTGGGCGGGAACTACGTAGAGATCAGCCCCGGCGGATCGCCTTTCTATTTCGCCGAAGGTGACGAGATACTCGACACCCAAGGGGCGGTCAGCCTTGTTTCTTTGTTGCTTAAGTTTGTGTCCGGAGAAGGCGAATGATCACTCGCTTTGCGTTTTTTGCTGCTTTGCTCGTGGGCGGGCAGGCGGCAGCACAGGTGGCTGTCAATTCAGGTGACGGGGCAGTTTTGCGCGGTCTTGATAAGCTGAATGCCAAGACCACGGACATGACCCTTTCCAATGGCCAGACCTCCGAATTGGGTGCGCTTAGCGTGACACTGGGCGAATGCAGATACCCGCGTGGCAACCGGTCGGGCGATGCATTTGCGTTTCTGACCATCCGCGAAGCCGGAGTGGCCGAACCGGTTTACCGAGGCTGGATGATTGCGTCTTCTCCTGCGCTCAACCCGTTGGACCACCCACGCTATGATATCTGGGTGTTGCGCTGCACAACGTCCTGACCGTGCTGAGCCAGCGGCTCTGAAAGCAGGTCGGCATCTTCCATCAATGCTTCATCCAGCATCCTGCGATAGGCCGCTCGGGTGATTTCGACCCCGCCGAGCGATGCCAGATGCGGCGTCAGAAACTGTGTGTCGAACAGAACGAACCCGGTTCGGCACAGCTGGTCCACCAGCCATGCCAGAGCGATCTTTGATCCGTCCGTGGCGTTGGAAAACATCGACTCGCCGCAAAAGGCGCGCCCGACTACCACACCATAGACTCCGCCAATCAATTGGTCGTCGCGCCAGACTTCTAGCGAATGGGCATGACCTGCTTCGTTTAGGTCGACATAGAGGCTGCGTATGGCCGGGTTGATCCAGGTTTCAGAGCGGTCCGCGCAGGCGTCGATCACGCCGCCAAAGGCTTGGTTCAAGGTCACTTCATAGTCGTCACGCCTGAGCCGCTTGGCCAGACTGCGCGAGATGTGAAAGCCATCCAACGGGATGATGCCGCGGCGGCGCGGATCGACCCAAAATATATCCGGGTCGTCCCTATGCTCGGACATCGGGAAGATGCCAGTGCGATAGGCATGCAACAACAGATCCGTGTCGACGGACGTCATGAAACGCGCTCTGGTCTTGGGATCACCTGTATTCTGCTGCTGATCATGCCCCTCAGGCTAGTCTTCCAGCCCGCCGGCCTCCAACCACTTTTCCAACCAGTGGATGTTGTAATCACCGGTATGCACGTCTTTCTCCCGCAGCAATGCGTGGAAAAGCGGCACAGTGGTGTCCACACCATCGACGATCAGTTCCCCCAGGGCACGGTTCAGACGTGCCAACGCTTCGGTGCGATCGCGCCCGTGCACAATCAGTTTGCCGATTAGGCTGTCGTAGTAGGGCGGAATTTTGTAGCCGTCATAAAGCGCTGAATCCATCCGCACGCCCAGACCACCCGGTGCGTGGTACTGCGTGATTTTGCCCGGGCTGGGCGAAAAGTTGGGCAGACGCTCGGCATTGATGCGGACTTCGATCGCGTGGCCGTTGATCTCGAGTTCATCCTGAGAAAACGAGAGCTTGTTGCCTGAGGCCACGAGAATCTGTTCGCGAACCAGATCTTGTCCAAAGATCGCTTCGGTGACCGGATGCTCGACCTGCAGACGGGTGTTCATTTCGATGAAATAGAATTCGCCGTCTTCATACAGAAACTCAATCGTGCCTGCGCCCGAATAGCCCATTTTGGCAATGGCATCCGCACAGATCTTGCCGATGCGTGCGCGTTCCTCGGGGGAAATCGAAGGGCCGGGGGCCTCTTCGAAGACCTTTTGGTGCCGTCTTTGCAGTGAACAATCGCGTTCACCCAGATGTACGCCACCACCCTGTCCGTCGCCAAAGACCTGAATCTCGATGTGACGCGGCTTTTGAAGGTATTTCTCGATGTAGACTTCATCATTGCCAAAAGCAGCCTTGCCTTCGGCGCGCGCCGTCAGAAAGGCGCTTTCCATTTCAGCTTCGGATGCGGCCACCTTCATCCCGCGACCACCGCCGCCGGCTGTCGCTTTGATGATAACCGGATATCCGAAATCGGCGCCGATCTTCTTGGCCTCTTCGACGGAGCCAACGCCACCAGTGGAACCTGGTACAACAGGAATCCCGAGGTTTGCCGCAGTTTCCTTGGCCGTGATCTTGTCGCCCATGGTGCGGATGTGTTCAGCCGAAGGTCCAATGAAGGTCAGGCCATGATCTTCGAGGGCCTGAACGAAACGCGCGTTTTCGGACAAGAAACCATAGCCGGGATGAATTGCCTGAGCGCCGGTCACTTCGCATGCTGCGATAATGGCCGGGATCGACAGGTAGCTGTCGGTGCCGGGCGCGGGCCCGATGCAGATGGTTTCGTCGGCCATGCGCACGTGCATGGCATCTGCGTCCGCAGTGGAGTGCACCGCAACAGAACGAATGCCCATCTCGCGGCAGGCGCGGATCACCCGCAGGGCGATTTCGCCCCGGTTGGCAATCAGGATCTTGTCAAACATTTGGCCGACCTTATTCCAGAATGACCAGTGGTGCGCCGTATTCTACCGGTGCGCCATCTTCGACGAGGATACGTTTGACCGTACCAGAGCGCGGGGCAGGGATGTGGTTCATCGTCTTCATCGCTTCTACGATCAAGAGTGTATCGCCTTCGGATACTGTCGATCCGACACTGATGAACGCAGGTGCACCGGGTTCGGCCTGCATATAGATCGTGCCGACCATGGGCGATGTCACCGCACCGGGATGCGAGGCGGGATCTTCTGGCATGCTGGCATCTGCGGCGTCCGCAACCGGCGCCGGAGCGGCTGCAGCAGCAGGCGCTGCCGCCGGAACAGACATCGCAACAGGTGCGGCGGCGACCTGTGGCTGCATCCGGCTGACCCGGACATTCAGGCTGTCATCTTCGCCGTATTCACGTTTGACCTGCAGTTCGGTCAGGTCGTTTTCATTCAGCAATTCCGCCAGCGCCTTGATAAAGGCAACATCGGTCTCGTGGGTATTCTTGCTCATGCGGTCCTCGCCCGTTCCCATATCTTGGCTGCCTGGCCCGTTGTTCGTCGCAGCCTTGGCTGCACGCTTATAGGCCGAAGTTGACGCAGTGAAAAGCGGGGGGATTGCGGATTTTGGCTTGCCCTTGGCATTGAGGCTTGCATTCCTATGGTCAAAAGGGAGCGAAGCTATGAATATCGGGACATGGCTTGAGCGTGCCGCGCAGGTTCATCCGGATCGTCCGGCCCTGTTTCTGGGCACCGAGTTGGTCTCGGATTACGGGGCTTTCGATGCGGCCGCGCGACGGCTGGCAGGGGGGCTGGCTGCCAAGGGTGTGAGCGCCGGAGACCGGGTCGCGCTGTTCATGAAGAACGTGCCGGACTATCTGATCGCGGAATATGCGGTCTGGTATCTCGGGGCCGTGGTCGTCCCAATCAACGCAAAGCTGCACCCCAAAGAGGCGGCGTGGATCGTCGAAAATGCGGGTGCGGAACTGTGCTTTGCGACGGCAGAACTGGCAGAGGGCCTGTCTGCGGTTTGCGCATGCGTTGTCATCCAGACCGGAGGCCCGGATTGGATGACGCTGACCCAAGGCGACCCGGTCGGGCATGTGGCGCATCGGCACCCGGATGATTTGGCTTGGCTGTTTTACACATCCGGCACCACCGGCCGACCAAAGGGTGTGATGATTACACACCGGATGTTGACGACCATGTCGCTCAGCTATCAGGTCGACTGCGACCAGATCAGGCCGGACGATGCAGCGCTATATGCCGCGCCTCTCAGTCATGGTGCCGGTATCTATAATATGATGCACGTTCTGGCGGGGGCTCGGCATGTATTTCCGCGCTCTGGCGGGTTCGATGAAATCGAGGTTCTGGACCTCGCAGAGGCGTTTGATGGCACGCATATGTTCATGGCGCCGACGATGGTTCAACGCTTGGCCCGCGCGGCCAAGATGCAGGGGCGAAATGGGAAAGGCCTGCGGACGATCGTTTACGCAGGCGGACCTATGTATAACGCCGATATCATCGAAGCGGTCGAGATTCTTGGCCCGGTATTCGTGCAGATTTACGGTCAGGGCGAATGTCCCATGGGCATCACGGCCCTGTCCCGGCATGACGTGACTGATCGCAGCCATCCGCGTTGGCGCGAACGGCTTGGATCGGTTGGACGAGCGCAATCAGCGGTCGAGGTGGCCATTGGGGCCGAAGACGGATCTTTGCTGCCTGCCGGAGAAACCGGTGAAATTCTGGTGCGCGGCGATGTTGTCATGCCGGGCTATTGGAACAATCCTGACGCGACGCAAAAGACTTTGCAGGGCGGTTGGCTGTGGACCGGGGACATGGGCCGCATGGATGCCGATGGCTACGTGACCCTCATGGATCGCTCGAAGGATATGATTATCTCGGGCGGCACCAACATTTACCCGCGTGAGGTCGAAGAGGCCCTGTTGGAACACCCGGACATTCAGGAAGTCGCCGTTGTCGGTCGGCCGAACCCCGAATGGGGCGAAGACGTGGTGGCTTTCGTCGTGTCAGACGTGCCATTGGACATCGCCGGTCTGGATGCCCATTGTCTCGACCGGATCGCCCGTTTCAAACGCCCCAAGGCCTATTTCCCCTTGGATGGTTTGCCCAAGAACAACTACGGCAAGGTCCTCAAGACTGACTTGCGGGATCGGTTGGCTCGGGAATGATCGCGGACGCGTGGTCTTGTGTTTGCCCGGGTTGTTCTTCGGCCTGAGCATCAAGCAGTTGAGAGATTTTGATTTGCATGATCGAAGGCGGTGCCGTCTTGGGTTGGCCTTCGGTATCCCGGTCGCCCTGTTGGGCATTGTGCTGGGATGGGTGATCTCGCCACGGATCAGATGCGCTGCCATCAGAGGGTTGCACTGATGGCACCTGAGATGACTGAGCTTTCTGTTGTGCTGCTTCCGGCAGGCCAAGGGGATGACCCGTCGTCAGCGGCGCCGCGATCTGCGGCAGGCTGGGAATCTGCATGAGCGCTACTCCATTCAGCGCCCCCACGGGAAACAGGTTACCATATGCCTGCGATTACCGTATCGAAGCCGCTAAAGTTCTAAGCAGAATCGTCCAGCAAAGCGCGGAATTGAAAAGGGGCAGACCAACGGCCTGCCCCTCTTTGATGGTAAACGCGATATCTGTCTTACCGGTTCATTCTGTTATTGATGAGTTCTTCGACGACTTGAGGTTCGGCGAGCGTTGATGTGTCTCCGAGGGCTCCGTAGTCGTTTTCTGCGATTTTCCGCAGGATGCGTCGCATGATTTTTCCGGATCGTGTTTTTGGCAGTCCGGGGGCCCATTGGATGAGGTCGGGCGATGCGATGGGGCCGATTTCGGTGCGGACCCATGTGCGCAGTTCCTTGCGCAGCTCTTCGGTCGGCTCGACGCCGGTCATCAGCGTGACATAGCAATAGATGCCCTGTCCCTTGATCTCATGGGGGTAGCCGACCACGGCGGCTTCGGCCAC
>NZ_JAQIOY010000006.1:0-192181 GCF_028023555.1 Thalassococcus lentus | reverse complement strand
GTGCTGGCGCTCAAGGCCAGCTGGCCGGCGCAGATGCGCACCGTCTGGGGCGATCACGAACGCTTCGAGAAGACCTACTTCTCGGACTACAAGGGCTATTACTTTACCGGTGACGGCTGTAAACGCGACGAAGACGGCGACTACTGGATCACCGGCCGCGTTGACGATGTGATCAACGTCTCGGGCCACCGCATGGGCACCGCCGAGGTGGAATCGGCGCTGGTCGCCCATGCCGCCGTGGCCGAAGCCGCCGTGGTCGGCTACCCCCATGAGATCAAGGGACAGGGCATCTATTGCTATGTCACGCTGATGACCGGCGTCGAGCCGACCGAAGAGCTGCGCAAGGAACTGCGCACCTGGGTCCGCACCGAAATCGGCCCCATCGCATCGCCCGACCTCATCCAATGGGCCCCCGGACTGCCAAAAACACGCTCCGGAAAAATCATGCGACGCATCCTGAGGAAAATCGCAGAAAACGACTACGGAGCCCTCGGAGACACATCAACTCTCGCCGAACCTCAAGTCGTCGAAGAACTCATCAATAACAGAATGAACCGGGGTTAAGCCGATGATGGACGGAACCCAAACCCCGACCACGGCGCCCGTTTTGATCCTGTTGGGGCCTCCGGGCGCAGGCAAAGGCACGCAGGCGCGCATGCTGGAGGAGCGCTTTGGACTGGTGCAATTGTCCACCGGCGATCTGTTGCGGGCAGCGGTCGCTGCTGGCACCGAGGCCGGCAAAGCCGCCCAGGCCGTCATGGAGGCCGGCGATCTGGTCAGTGACGACATCGTCATAGCCATTCTGCGTGACCGGCTGTTGGACGCAGATTGCGCCAAGGGCGTGATCCTTGACGGATTTCCGCGCACAACCGTTCAGGCCGAGGCGCTGGATGGCTTGCTGGCCGAAAGCGGTCAGAAGATCAACGCAGCCATCAGCCTCGAGGTTGATGATGCCGCCATGGTTACCCGCATCAGCGGGCGGTTTACCTGCGCGGCCTGCGGCGAGGGCTACCACGACCAGTTCAAGTGCCCGGCCTTGGCCGGAAGTTGCGACAAATGCGCGGGCACCGCGTTCAACCGCCGCGCGGACGACAATGCCGAAACAGTCGCAAGCCGCCTTCAGGCCTACCACGCCCAGACAGCGCCGCTGATCGATTTCTACACCAAACAAGACGCGCTGATCGGCATCGATGCCATGGGCGACATCGAAACTATCGCGGGCGAACTGGCCGCGATCGTGAAAACGGCCACTGCCTGAGGCGGTGGCTTTGCGCCCTGTCTCGCAGGGCTTCAGGAGGAAGAGGAGGACCGCGATGGCGGATCAAACATCTCAATCAGCGCGCAGCGCCGAAAAGTCCGATGCGGGCTATTGGGCGGCAAACGTGCGTATCATTCTCGTCTCGCTGGTGATCTGGGCGGTGGTGAGCTTTGGCTTTGGCATTCTGCTGCGCCCTGCCCTGTCCGGCATCAGTGTCGGCGGCACCGATCTGGGCTTCTGGTTTGCACAGCAAGGATCGATCCTGGTCTTTCTTGGCCTGATCTTTTTCTACGCCTGGCGGATGAACAAACTGGACCGTGAATTCGGCGTCGAGGAGGAATGATCATGGATCAATTTACCATCAACCTGCTGTTTGTGGGCGCGTCCTTTGCGCTCTACATCGGCATCGCGATCTGGGCCCGCGCCGGTTCCACATCGGAATTCTACGCTGCGGGTCGCGGCGTTCACCCGGTAACCAACGGGATGGCGACAGCCGCAGACTGGATGTCGGCCGCCTCCTTTATTTCGATGGCCGGCCTGATCGCCTTTACCGGCTATGACAACAGCTCGTTCCTGATGGGCTGGACCGGCGGCTACGTGTTGCTGGCTCTGCTGCTGGCCCCGTACCTGCGCAAATTCGGCAAGTTTACCGTGTCCGAATTCATCGGGGACCGTTTCTACAGCCCCACCGCGCGGGTTGTCGCCGTGATCTGTCTGATTGTCGCCTCGACAACCTATGTGATCGGTCAGATGACCGGTGTCGGCGTGGCCTTTGGCCGTTTCCTTGAGGTTTCGAACACAACCGGCTTGCTGATCGGTGCTTGTGTGGTTTTCGCCTATGCCGTTTTCGGCGGCATGAAGGGTGTGACCTATACGCAGGTGGCTCAGTATGTCGTTCTGATCATGGCCTACACGATCCCTGCAATCTTTATTTCGCTGCAACTGACCGGAAACCCGATCCCGGCTCTTGGCCTGTTCGGTGATCACGCGTCCTCCGGCACGCCACTGTTGCAGACCCTGGATCAGATCGTTTCGGAACTGGGCTTTAATGAATACACAGCCCACCATGCTGACACGTTCAACATGGTTCTGTTCACGCTGTCGCTGATGATCGGTACCGCTGGTCTGCCGCATGTGATCATGCGCTTTTTCACCGTTCCCAAGGTGGCCGATGCGCGCTGGTCCGCAGGCTGGGCGTTGGTGTTCATTGCCCTTCTTTACCTGACAGCACCTGCTGTGGGTGCGATGGCGCGTCTGAACATCACCGAAATGATGTGGCCCAATGGCACATCCGGTGAGCCGGTTTCGGTCGAGATGATCGAAAGTGATGCCCGCTACGACTGGATGGCGACATGGCAGCAAACCGGTCTTCTGGGCTGGGAAGACAAAAACGGTGACGGCAAGATTGCTTATTTCAACGACAAGGACGCAGACACCGTAGCCAAGGCAGAAGCGGCTGGCTGGGGCAGCGAAAACGAGCTGACCAAGTTCAACCGTGACATCCTTGTGCTTGCCAACCCAGAGATCGCCAACCTTCCGGGCTGGGTGATTGGTCTGGTGGCCGCAGGCGGGCTTGCAGCGGCACTCTCCACTGCTGCAGGCTTGCTTCTGGCGATTTCTTCGGCTGTCTCGCACGACCTGATGAAGGGTCAGCTGACCCCGAACATCTCGGAAAAGGGTGAACTGCTCTCCGCTCGGATCGCAATGGCCGTGGCGATTGCAGTGGCCACGTACCTGGGTCTCAACCCTCCGGGCTTTGCGGCTCAGACCGTGGCGCTTGCCTTTGGTCTGGCGGCGGCATCGATCTTCCCGGCGCTGATGATGGGCATCTTTACCAAGGTGAACAACAAAGGCGCAGTGGCGGGCATGCTGGCCGGTCTGATCGTGACGCTGATCTACATCTTCCTGCACAAAGGTTGGTTCTTCATCCCCGGAACCAACAGCTTTACCGACGCTGATCCGCTGCTTGGCACGATCAAGTCGACAAGCTTTGGTGCAATTGGTGCGATGATCAACTTTGCGGTTGCCTTCACCGTGTCCAAGATGACCGCTCCGATCCCGGCCGAGATCGAAGAACTGGTCGAAAGCGTACGTGTGCCGCGTGGCGCAGGTGCGGCGGTGGACCACTAAGCCAGATGCCGGGTCATCGTTCCCTCCTTGACCCGGCCCATGCCCTTACGTCCCGCCCTGCGCTATGCTGGGCGGGACGTTTTCTTTTCTGAAGGTCTGTCATGCCAATCGACACTCCAGCCATTGCCCGTTTTCTGGCATCAGTGCATCCCTATGATGCACTGCCACAAGATGCCCTGACGGGGCTGATCCCGGCCTTTCAAACGCTGCGGGTTGATGCAGGGCAGCCGATCTACAGCCGCGGCGATGCCCTGCCCGGCCTGTATCTGATCGACGCCGGACAAGTCGAAGTGCGCGACGAAAACGACGTCACCGTTTCAATCCTCGGGCCGCGCAACTCGTTTGGGGAACGCGGTCTTTTACGGGACGGGATCGCCGTCACATCTGCGGTTGCCACCGAACCCGCGTCCCTGCTGCTATTGCCCAAAGCTGATTTCGACACCTTGCTGGCCGAACACGAACCCGCCCGGCGTTTCTTTGACCGATCCCGGCCCGTCCGGCCTCAAGCCAACAATCTGGCCACCAGTCGCGTTGAAACCTTGATGGCCCGCACACCGGTAACCTGCGGGCCCCAAACCACCGTTCAAGGCGCGGCTGCCTTGATGGCCGAACATCATGTGTCATCCATTTGCGTTGTGGAAGACGACAGGCTGTCAGGCATTGCAACGGTCCGGGACCTGTCGGGCAAGGTGGTGGCCAAAGCTCTGCCCTTTGACACTCCGATTACCGAGGTCATGACCACAAATCCGTTTTCGCTGCCGCCAAGCGCAATCGGATCAGACGTATTGCATGCCATGATGGAACGGCGCATCGGGCACATCCCGGTCACAGAGGCCGACATGTTGGTGGGCATCGTGACCCAGACTGATCTGACCCGGTTTCAAGCCGTGAACTCGGCCGAACTGGTGGCTGACATCGCCCGCGCCGCAAGCGCCGATGAGATGGCCAAGGTCACCGCCCGCATTCCACAATTGCTGGTCCAACTGGTGGCAGGCGGCAACCGGCACGAAGTTGTCACGCGCCTGATCACAGATGTGGCCGACACCTGCACCCGCCGCCTGCTTGCTCTGGCCGAACAAACGCTGGGGCCGCCTCCGGTGCCCTACCTCTGGCTGGCCTGTGGCAGTCAGGGGCGGCAGGAACAGACTGGCGTGTCCGATCAGGACAATTGTTTGATTTTGGACGATGCGGTCGAAGCCGAACACATGGCCTATTTCGAGACCCTCGCCCGCTTTGTCTGCGACGGGCTAAACACCTGCGGCTACATCTATTGCCCCGGCGACATGATGGCGACCAACCCGCGATGGTGCCAACCGGTGCGGGTCTGGCGCGACTACTTCCGCGGCTGGATTGCCAAACCGAACCCCGAGGCACAAATGCTGGCATCAGTCATGTTCGACCTCAGACCAATCGGCGGCACCACATCGTTGTTCGAAAACATTCAACATGACACGCTGAAAGCCGCATCGAAAAACTCGATTTTCGTGGCGCATATGATCGCCAACGCGCTCAAGCATCAACCGCCACTGGGTTTGCTGCGCGGGTTCACCACCATTCGTTCGGGCGAGCACAAGAACCAGCTGGATCTCAAACACAACGGTGTTGTTCCAGTTGTTGATCTTGGCCGCATCTACGCACTTCAGGGAAAGATCGAGCCTGTGAACACACGGGCGCGCCTTGAAGCAGCCATAGCGGCAGGGGTGCTCAGCCAGTCAGGCGGGCAGGATTTGCTGGACGCCTATGATCTGATTGCGGAAACACGGCTGGAACGGCAGGCTGATCAAATCAAAGCAGGCGCCAAGCCAAACAACTATCTGACGCCCGCCGATCTGTCAGACTTTGAGCGAAGTCATTTGCGCGATGCATTTGTCGTGATCAAATCGCTGCAATCGGCTGTTGGACATGGCAAAGGGATGCTGTCCTAAGACGGCAACGGGAGGAATGGGATGTTTCTGGAATTGATTGCCGTAATCGTTGCGGGCCTTGCCGGGGCCGGTGCAATGATGCTTCTGGCCCATATGTCAGGTGGTCGTCTGCCAAAGTGGCTGGTGCCTGTGGGTGCCGGGGCCGCCATGCTGGCGGCTGCCATTTCCAGCGAATACGGCTGGTATGACAGAACCGCCAGCGCTCTGCCCGACGGGCTCGAAGTTGCGCAAACCCGCCCGTCCAAGGCGCTCTGGCGTCCCTGGACCTATGCGATCCCGATGATCGACGGGTTTGTCGCGGTGGATCGCGCGAACCTGCGGCCCAATTCCCAGCGCGACGATCTGTTTATGGCAGACCTCTATTTCTACGGTCGCTGGAAACCCGTGCAGGCTGTCGAGGTCATCGTGGATTGCGCCCAGGGCCGCCGCGCCGATCCGGCGCTCGGAGATGGCAGCCCGCCGGTCTGGCGGGATGTCGGGCAAAACGATCCTGTGGTCAAAACAGTCTGCTCCGAGAGTTGATCCATGGAAAAGCTCAGCCTTCGACTGCGCATATTCCTGTTCTTTTCGCTGATCGCACTGGGCGGCACGGCTCTGTCGCTGGCTGCGATTTGGGTCGGCTACCAGCGCGCGCTTTCTACGGATCTGCAAAACGGCTTTCTGCTGGCCGGGATCCTTTCGGCGTTTGGATTGGTTGCCCTGAGCGCATCGATCTGGCTGCTCTTTGACGAAAACGTTGCAAAACCCATAGAACACCTCGCCGCGGATTTGCGCACTAGGGCGCATGCCGGCGTGGACGAGGCCTTACAAACTGGTTCAGCCCGTTATCTCGGTGATCTTGCGCCCGCGGCGCAGGCGGTTAGCGATGCGCTCAGTCAAAATGCGCTCGGATCGGCAGATCGCATCGCAAACGAGACTGCAAGGCTGGCGCAGGAAAAGGCACAGCTAACGGCCCTGCTCACGGAAATCCCGATGGCCACTCTACTGATTGGAACCAACGATCAGATTGTTTTGTATGATGGTCAGGCCGCAGACATACTGGCTCAGGTCAGTGCGCCACGTCTGGGCGCGATGGTAACCGACTACTTTGAGCCCGGCGCGCTGATGAGCGCCAAACGGAAAATGGAAAAGACCGGCCGGGACGTTGAGGTCACCGCGGAAACACGGACCGGGCAAGATCTGAACGCCACGCTCAAGCCGCTAGAGAACGGCTTCATGATGATCATGGAAGCCCCCACCGTTGAGCTGGCGCCAGATGCCGCACGGCCTTTGGTTTTCGACTTTTCGTTGATGTCGCGCAAGGTTCCCGAAGCCACGCAGGATAGTGCTTTGCGTGATCTGGTGTTTTGCGTGTTCGACACGGAAACCACCGGGCTTTTGCCCCACAAGGATGAGATCGTTCAGATCGGCGCGCTGAGGGTCGTGAACGGGCGCATCATTGAAGCCGAGCAAATCAATCAGCTGGTTGATCCCGGCCGCCCGATCCCGCCTGCATCAACCAAGGTGCATCATGTCACTGATGCCATGGTCGCAGGGCAGCCCGACATCGTGACCGCAGGCCGGGCCTTCCATGCCTTTGCCAAAGGTGCCGTCATTGTTGCGCATAACGCCCCCTTCGACATGGCCTTTTTGCACAGGCACAAGGCGGAGATGCAGGTGGCATGGGACAATCCGATCCTCGACACGGTCTTGCTGTCAGCGGTTTTGTTCGGCGCCAGCCAAAAGCACACGTTGGATGCGCTTTGCGACCGTTTGGGCATTACGATCCCTGCGCATCTTCGGCACTCCGCGCTGGGTGATGCACAGGCCACCGCCGAAGCTTTGGTCAAGATGTTGCCGATGCTCGAAGCGCGCGGGCTGCGTACCTTTGGCGAGGTGATCGCAGAAACGCGCCGGCACGGACGCCTGTTGCAAGACCTGAATTAACGATCAGATCCTCGGTACTGCGCCAACGAAATGCCTTGCTCCACGCAATCGAGCAGCGTTTGAGAAACCCGCCAGACCAGCGGGTCTTCCTGCGCAAACACTTCAAGACGTTGAACAATCTGGGGTACCCCGAGTTGATCAGCGTAGTGCATCAACCCGCCGCGCCAGCGCGGGAACCCATAGCCGAAAACGGTGACCAGATCGATGTCGCGCGCATTTTGGGCAATCCCCTCATGCAAGATATCTGCGGCTTCGTTGATCATCGCCAGAACCAGACGTTCCTCAATCTCGGGCTCACTGTAGTCCACCCTGCTGATGCCCGCGAAATGCGCTTCTTCGACCGCCAGATCTGCAACAATCGGATCGTCGACCTTTCCGTTGCCGCCGGGGTATCGATACCAGCCTGCCCCTGTCTTGCGGCCCAGTTTTCCCAATTCGACCATACGATCAGCGATTGGAATATAGCGTCGGTTCGGATCGCGTGTGGCGTCCTGCCTGCGACGATTGGCATGGGCGATATCGAGCCCTGACAGATCCTGCGCCTCGTAGGGTCCCATGGCGTATCCAAAGGCAACCATGGCTTCATCCACTTCCCATGGGGTTGAGCCATCCATGAAAACTGTATCGGCGGCCTCGCGGTACCGCTGCAAAATCCGGTTTCCGATAAAGCCGTCGCAGACCCCCGCCAGAACCGGCACTTTGCGCAACGTCTTGGCCAGAGCATATCCAACCGCCAGAGCGGTCTCTGATGTGGCCTGCGCCCGGACAATTTCCAACAGCTTCATGATATGCGCAGGCGCAAAAAAGTGCAGACCCAGCACCCGGGACGGATCAGAAACGCCTGAAGCGATTTCGTTGATGTCGAGGTAAGAGGTATTGGTGGCCAAAATGGCGTCCCGCGGCAAGGCCTGCTCAAGCGCCGTAAACACCGACCGCTTGACCTCCATGCTTTCAAACGCGGCTTCAATAGCCAGACCGGCCCCCGATGCAGCCTGAAAATCGTCACTCAGCGTCAGGCGGCTTTGCCGATCTTCGGCACCGGCCTGATCAATCAATCCGCGTTTAAGGCTGGCATCGACGATCTTGTTTACGTTGATGCGCGCCCGGTCCACAGCCTCTTGATCCACCTCAAGCAAGACCACACGCAGCCCGGCATTCAACAGCGCATAGGCGATGCCCGCGCCCATTGTTCCTCCGCCAACGACTGCAACCTGATCCAATGCCGGGGCCTGTGCCTGCAACCAATTTGGCGGTTTCGCAGCGCGCTCGGCAAAGAAGATATGGCGCAAGGCGCGTGCCTGATCACCGGTCCGCAAATCCAGAAATGTTTCGCGTTCACGGCTCAGTCCATCGGTCATCGAGGCCGCGCTGGTCAATTCGACCAAATCTATCGCCCTGAGCGGCGCGATCTGCCCGGCTGACTTTTTGGCAGCCAGAGCACGCGCATCGGCAATGGCCTGTTCGTTTGGCGCGGGCGCTGGCAGATCGCAGATACGTTCAGCCAGTTCGAGCGTGCCGATATCCAGATACTGCGCCATTGCGACCGGGTCATCGGCGATACCATCAATCAGTCCGATGGCTTCCGCCTGCTGCGCCGTCACAGGTTTTCCGGTGGCGATCATTTCCAGCGCTCGGCGCAGGCCGATCAGACGGGGCAGCCGTTGGGTCCCCCCGGCGCCCGGAACAACGCCCAATGTAACCTCTGGCAGGCCAATGGACACGCCCGGTGCCGCGATCCGGTACCGGCATGCCAGAGCCAATTCGCACCCCCCGCCCAGCGCGACACCGTTGATGGCCGCCACCCATGGCACTTCGCAGGCTTCGATCTGTGCCACAACGTCAGGCAAATGGGGTTCAATCGGATCCGCATCGAATTCGCGGGCGTCCGCACCCGCTGCAAAGGCACGGCCAGCGCCGGTCAGAATAACCCGAGTCAAACCGGTTTCGGATCCGATCCCGGTCAGAACATCGATCAGGCCCTGACGCATTGCCTGCCCGATCGCATTGACCGGTGCGTTGTCCAACGTGACAATCAGCGCAGTGCCCACGCGTTTCGTTGTAACGGTCATTGGGAACTCCTGAATAACGACGCGTGCGTCAGCCGGTTATGCTGCGCTGGGTTTTCACCGAACGCGCAAAACCGCGGGTTTGAATGATTGCAACCAACAGGTCCAGTGCGGCTTCAACCGACTTGCCCGAGGTGTCGACCTGCGCGTGCGCCCGATCATAGAGCGCCTCACGCGCCCGAAGAATGCCGCGCAACTGCAACATCGCCTCGGGATTGCCTGCCATGGGCCGTTCGTCCCCCTGTGCCCGCACACGTAACATGTGGTCCTCGGGGCTGGCCTTGATCCAAATGGTATGAAACCCGGCCAGCAAACGGCTGTACGTGGCCGGCTCTGCGACAATGCCGCCTGCCACGGCCAGCATCACGCGATCATGCGAGGCGATCACCCGTTCAAGCGAGTCTGCCTCGAGCTTGCGGAAGCCTTCGGGCCCGTAGAGCGCCATGATTTCAGAGGCCGCCATGCCTGCCGAACGCTCGATTTCCTTGTTCAGCTCAACAAAAGGCATAGACAGCGCCTCGCTCGCGCGTTGACCCAATGTTGATTTCCCGGCGCCGCGCAAACCCACCAGACAAATGCGTTCGGCCCGCTGCATTTCAGACGCATCCACACTCAGCGCGCGCAGAACATTTTCCTGGGTCTGCGCGTCAGCGGCCTGAAACAGGCGCACGAGGCGCAAAATATCCGAACCCCAAGGATCGTCTTCGCTGATCAGCCATTCGAGCCGATGGTCAAGCGCATGGGCAACGCGCGTCAGCAAAGCAATGGAGATGTTGCCTTCGCCGCTTTCGAGCTGCGCCAGATACCGCGCAGACACGCCGGATCGCTGGGCCAAAATACGTCTGGGGATACCTTTACGTTCCCGGGCCGCCCGCACACGTTCGCCGGCGCGCGCCATCACTTCGGACGCTGCGTCCTGCAGCGCATCCTCCAGTTCTGATTTGCCGCCCTCAGCTATCACGTGATGTCCTGTGTGTTTTTGAAATCATCTTGAACCCTGCAAACCACGGCAGCCAAACCCCCATGGATTTGGCCTAACTCTGTCCTGAATCCGGCAATAGCGGCAAGAGAACATCGCGTATTTGTTTCGGGGGGGGCTGCTTGCGAAAGGCCCGTGCTTCGATGAAGACACACGTAAACCGCCCCTCGAAACAAAGCGTGTCATCCTGTTCGCCATCCACCCGAAACGTGATCGAGGTTTTGCCCAGTCTTTCCGGCCAGACATGGCATAGCAATCTGTGCCGTGGTGTGATGGGGCTCCGGAAATCCATTTCCAGCCGCACAAAGGGCGTGCCAACATTCAGGTCCAGTTCCATCTGGTACCAGCCCTCGCCCAAATGCTCTTCCCACCACGCATTGATCGCATCCAAGGCCCAGCCCGGAATATTACCGGTATAGGCAATCTTGGCCGGGTCGCAGTCGCCCCATGTGATGCGGATCGGATGAATGAACAGCTGTTTTGGGCGTGCGGTCATCGATCAGCGTCGCTTTGCATTTTTGCAAGACTCAATAGGTCTCGACATGGTATCGCCCCTCTTCGCGCATGGTGTCGCGCAAAGCGCCCCACGGTTGACCGATGCTTTCCGCGATATTGGTCAAGGCGCGTTCAACCCCCTCTTCCATCCCGCGCAAACCGCAAATGTAGATATGCGTGTTTGGGTCAGCCAACAGATCAGCGACCTTGTCTTCTTCGGACATCATCCGGTCCTGAACGTATTCCTTGGTCTCGCCCTGACGCGAATAGACCAGATGCTGATCCAGCACCTCTGATGGAATTTTCTTGAGCGGGCCGAAATACGGTAGGGTTTCCGGGCTGCGCGCTCCGAAAAACAAGGTCATGCCCCCTTCGACTTCGTGCCCCGCACGTTGCCGCCGCATGGTAAAGGCCCGCATCGGCGCAGACCCCGTACCCGTACAAATCATCAGCAAGCGCGCTTTGGGGTCTTCGGGCAACAGGAATGTTGCCCCGAAAGGTCCGGTGACCTGCACCTCGGCGCCGGTTTCCAGATCGCATACGAAATTCGAACAAAGCCCCCCCGCCTCACGTTTCACTGTCAGCGACACGTTGTTGTAGCCCGGTCGCTCACCATCGCGCGGGCTGGAGACGGAATACAGCCGCGGCAGATGCGCATTGCCATCTGCGTCGGTTCCCGGCGGAATGATCCCGACACTTTGACCTTCCAGAACCGGCATAGGGTTTGCACCAAAATCGAGGATGATGTGGCGAACGTCATGCTCTGGGTCGTCCGTCAGGCTATAGTTGCCCTGAACTTTTGCTGTGACCGGTTTTCCAAGATTATACAGGTTGATCGTAGGCTTGGCCGCCGAGCCCGGCGCGCGCGAAGTGCCCCCCGCCCCGGCATGAGCCTCGGCCAGAAGAGCGGCAACCGCATCATCCAGCGCCTCGGCATCTTCGCCACCGGCGTCCTGCGTGATCTCTTCCTGCTCGGGCAACTCATCCCACCCGAACTGATCTTCGAGCGAATAAGGCTCGGTAACCACGCGCCATTCATCGATGGATCCGGTTGGACAAACCGGAATGCAATCCATACAGAAATTGCAGGTTTCGGCGTTAACAACGACGTTGTTGTCATCGTGCTCGATCGCGCCGATCGGACAGGTCATTTCACACGTGTAGCATCGGATGCAGATTTCCGGATCGATCAGATGTTGCTTGACCGGCTTGTTCATTGCCCGGCCCCCTTGTTCAGAACGGCATCCGGCAAGATCATCATTTCGATCAAGGCCTGGCAAATCCCTTTGCAATCGCTGCAGTCAATACAACCGCCAATGCGCCCAATGCGTTTCGACAAATGCGTCGTCTTGGGCGCGTCTCCTGCGGAGCGGTGTCTCTCCATGCTCTGTCCTTCCTTGGCGTTGCCGTTGATCCGGGCGGCGGACGTGTGATCGCGCCGCCCGGTCACTCCGATGTCAGGCCATGTGCAGTTTGACGTATTCGAAATCGCCCGGCTTGTTGTCGATGCCGACCTTCGGCGGTGCGATCCAGCTGGCGAATTTCCCGGGCTCATAGCAGGGCTTCATCAAAGACGTGATGAAATCGCCGTCCGCCTTACTGGGCAGGAATTCATCCCGACGTTTTGTCCATTCTTCCTTGGACATGATATCGCCTTCAGGCGTTGTTTCGATGGGTGCAAAGACACCGATCTGGCGGTGGAAGGCCTCGTGCGGCAGGGCCAGTTCAAACTGAATGCCGGACTTGGCAATTTGCTTGTTCCAGCGCCCGACACCACCCGATGCATCCCGGATATAGTCGTCGCGCAGGCGCATGTTGATCGCCGTCAGGGCCGGCACTTCTTCGGCAACGATCTGACCGTCCTTGAAGCTGCGCACCACATAGGTGTCGTTGGTCAACATGTGATCGTCGTCAATCCGCTGCTCCATGTAGCGGCCCTTGATGCCCGAGTTGAAGGCATTGGCAGCGTTGGTCGACATCTCCTGCCCGAACAGATCAAGGCTGAGCGAATAGTGCAGGTTCAGTTTCTTCTGGATCGTCGGCAGGTCAATCACACCCAGATCGCGGATCTTGCCCACATCATACGGGTCGGTGATGCCATTGGCATTCATCGCCTCAAGCGTGGCCTGAATGGTCCGGCCAACACCGGTTTCACCCACGAACATGTGGTGCGCTTCTTCAGTCAGCATAAAACGGCAGGTGCGCGACAGCGGATCAAAGCCAGACTGCGCGAGCGACTCGAGCTGCATCTTGCCATCACGGTCCGTGAAGTAGGTGAACATGAAGAACGACAGCCAATCTGGCGTTTCCTCGTTGAAGGCCCCCAACATGCGTGGAGCTTCGTCCGAACCCGACGAACGGCGCAGCAGATCATCGGCTTCTTCGCGACCATCCTTGCCGAAATATTTGAACAGAAGATAGACCATGGCCCACAGGTGGCGGCCCTCTTCGACGTTCACCTGAAACAGGTTGCGCATGTCGTAGAGCGATGGCGCAGTCAGGCCAAGGAACCGCTGCTGTTCAACCGAACCCGGCTCTGTGTCGCCCTGAATAACGATGAGCCGCTTGAGCATGTTGCGATATTCGCCCGGTACTTCCTGCCACGCGGGTTCACCCTTGTGTGCACCCATTGGGATGCGGCGGTCTTCCACCTGCGGTGCCAGCAACACGCCCCAGCGATAGTCGGGCATTTTGACGTAGTCGAATTTCGCCCAGCCTTTGGGGTCTACCGAGACGGCAGTGCGCAGGTAGACCATGCTTTCCTGAAAGTTCTGCGGGATCAGGTCATTCCACCAGTTGATATATCCGGGGTGCCATTTTTCCAACGCTTTCAGTACTTTGCGGTCCGAAGACAGGCCGACGTTGTTCGGAATCTGGGTGTCGTAACTCACATTGATCAGATCGAGCATTACATTTCTCCTGTAGAGGCACGCGCAGCCGCGTGCCCGGTAAACGTCAATGCGGGCACCGATATCCGGGGTCCCGCAGGGTGCGTGGGTGATGGCGACCTAGATCGCTCAGACACGCTCCATGTTGTATTCGCCGCGCTGGCCGGTTCCGTAGCGTTGCAAGGCGCCCTCCGGACCAACCGCATTCGGCCTGATGAAAATCCAGTTCTGCCAAGCGGTTAGGCGTCCAAAGATGCGCGTTTCCATTGTCTCAGGACCAGCAAAGCGCAGGTTGGCTTCCATTCCCGTCATGGCATCAGGGCTAAAGCTTGCCCGCTCCTCCATGAAAATCCGGATTTCGTCTTCCCAATCGATGTCATCGAGGATCATCGTGACCAGCCCCAATTCGTCGGCGTCTTCAGCCTCCAGCGGCTCGCCCTTGGACTCTTCGGCGCGCACAAGCGCATCAGCATTGCCAAGGAACCGGGTTTGAAGCCGGGTCAAACCATTGCCCATCACAAGCGGTCCGAAATTTGCGTCGCTCAGCGTTACAGTCGCCATGGGGCGGTTGTCGCCTTCGAATTCATCTTCCATCATATAGCTGCGATCGGCCGCCCAGAGCAGCTCGGCCAGCACACCTGCAAAGCACGAGCCGTGCTCGACCAGACAGACCATCGACCGGGATGTGACATCGACGCGTTTCAGCACGCGCTTCCAGTATTGCGTAACCTCATTGGCCAGCCAGTGCTCCGGCGCGCCGGTCACAACGGTTTCGTGCGCCAGAAATGCCTCGGGATCACCCTGTGTCTTGAAGACCATCAACCCAAGTTCCGGCTCATTCAGCCGCAGGTGCAGGATCGCGTCATCCAATTCGCGAGCGAGACGCAAAAGATAGGCCTGATCGCCCTGAGCAGCAAAAGCATCCATATCGGCCGGCGCGGCTTCTTCAGGACCCTTCAAGGTGATCGTGACCTTGCGGCCCGCCCTGTCTGCCTCGACTTCTACCAATGAATAGCTGACCGATCCATCGTCGTGGAATGTCCGATCCAAGGGTCCAAGCGTGATGCCTTTGGCAACGTCCGCCTTGGCCGAGCTGGCCGCAAAGGCCTGCGCGCGCTCCTCTACGGCATCGTCGAATTTCGAGTTGGGGAAGACTTCGTCAACCAGCCCCCAATCCTTGGCCCGCTTGCCCCGCACACCTTCTTCTGTTGAGCAGAAGACATCAGCCAGATCGCGTCGCACCTTGCGTTTGTCTGTCACACGGGTCAATCCGCCGGTGCCCGGCAAAACCGCCAACAAAGGCGCCTCGGGCAATGAAACGGACGAGCTGCTGTCGTCGGTCAGCATGATGTGATTGCACGCGAGCGCCAGCTCATATCCGCCACCTGCGCATGAACCTTTGACCGCCGCGATGTACTTCTGCCCGCTGTCCGCTTCGGCCGCTTCAAAGGTATTTCGCGTCTCATTGGTGAACTTGCAGAAGTTCACCTTGTGGCTGTGCGCCGCACCGCCCAGCATTCGGATGTTCGCACCTGCGCAGAATATCCGATCTTTGCCGGACTGCATGACCACGACCTTGACCTCAGGGTGCTCGAACCGCATGCGCTGCACGATGTCCGCCAGCTCGATATCCACTCCCAGATCATAAGAGTTCATCTTGAGCTGGTAGCCATCGAACAACCCACCATCCTCATCCACGTCCATCGTCAGGCGCGCGACCGGCCCGTCATAGCTCACCTTCCAATGGCGATAGCTTTGCGGATCAATTTGAAACTCGATGCGCTTGGACATGTCATCTCTCCCTGTGCACTATTTTGCGCACCAAAATTTCACTTATTGCAAAATAGCACTCAATATCCATCGATCAAGTGCGCTTAACCACAAAGTATCAATACATTACAGAGACTTACCGAGCATAGCATTATAATGCATCCTTGATGCACGATTCGGCTTTGCAGCATGCCCACAACGCGTCGATCTCGGCTGCCGTTAACCCCATGACCTGCCCCCCTTGGGAAAGGCCAGCTTCGTGCAAAAGGGCCATGGCGATCGTTTGCAAGCGCCGCGCCGCTTTGGGTTTCTGCATGCGCCACTTCAGAGCGGCATTTGCGATCTGAATAACACCCTGCACAGCCTTGCGTTCCGGTTGTCCGTCCGGAATAGCCATCCAAACGGCCTCAAGTACTTCATGTGCTTCCCAATAGTACCCCGATTGCAGCATGCGCAGTCCTTCACGCCACGCTATGCTTTGCTCCGGATTACCTTGGTCGACCCGCTTGAGGGGATCAAACAGCCCCTCTGGATGTCGCGGTGTCTTGCCCGGAACATAGGCGTGGGGCGGACACCAATCAGGCTCCATCAGGCTGCTGTCACTTTTTCATTCTCAATCCGCTGCAGCCGTACACTGAACTCGGTCACGGCCGTCAGAACGGCCTGCGGCTGGTCAAGATGCGGGCTGTGCCTGCAATCGTCCAGAACAACCACATCAACCGGCGCATAAGACCGTTCTTCCACTTCGGTGACCTGAGCCAGAGTTCCGTATTGATCTGAAGCCCCTTGGATCACGAGCGCGGGAATCCGCAGATAGTCGATCACTTCGCTGACATCCCAGGCCTTGAAGCCCGGATCAAGCCAAGCATCGTTCCACCCCCGGAATGCATTGTCCGGATCATCGTGGTATTTTGCCATCCGATCGCGCAGATCCCCGGTTTCAAAAGCCTCTTTGGCTTTGGCGATCGCGGCCAATCCGATGTCTTCGGTGAAGAAATGCGGCGCCATCAAAACCAGCCCGCGCACCCTGTGGTCCTGCGCCGACCCCGCATAGATCGCGGCAATGGTCGCCCCGTCAGAGTGGCCCAGCAAAATACCCTGCCGGAACCCGATTTGATCCAGCACTACGGGCAAGACGTCCATGGCTTCGCGCGTCATGTAATCCAATGGGCGCGGCAGGTCTGTGGCAGCCGAACGACCATAGCCCGCGCGGCTGTAGACAAACACGCCGCATCCTGTCGCCTCGGCCAGCTCAGCCGGAAACTGCCGCCAAAGCGCGGCACTGCCCAAGCCTTCGTGCAGCAACACAATCGTCGGGGCCACGTCTGGCCCCGGGCCAAAGCACATGTATTCCAAAGCTTTTCCAAGGATTTCGATCTGACCCGTGGCCTTATCCTGCCATTGCATCAGACTGTCTCCCGCAGCTTGAACCGCTGTATTTTGCCCGTCGCTGTTTTCGGCAGATCCTGGACCACTTCGATCCAGCGCGGATATTTCCACAACCCAACCCGCTGTTTGACGAATTCCTTAAGCTCGGCCAGAACAGAGGACTGATCGGCCCCATCCTGCAAAACCACATAGGCCATCGGCTTTTCCAAATCATCTTTGTCCCGGCGCGGCACAACGGCCGCCTCCAGAACACCGGGATGGGCACTCAACGCCTGCTCGACCTCAAATGGGGACAGCCAGATGCCCGAAACCTTGAACATATCGTCCGTCCTGCCGCAGTAGACATAGCGCCCCTCCGGTGTGATTTCGTACTTGTCCCCTGTCCGCGTCCATTCCCCTTCGAAGGTATTGCGGCTCTTGTCGCGCTTGTTCCAGTATCCATCCGCCGCGCTTTCACCGCGCACCAGCAACTCGCCGATCTCACCCGGCGCCACGTCTTCGCCCTCTTCGTTCACGCAGCGCAAATCATAGCCCGGAACCGCCGTTCCAGAGGTTCCATAGACCACGTCACCGGGCCGGTTGCTGAGAAAAATATGCAGCATCTCCGTGCTTCCGACACCATCCAGAATATCAACGCCCCAAAGCGCATGCCATGAATTGCCGATTTCCTCTGGCAGGGCCTCGCCTGCGGAAATGCACATGCGGATAGCCGCTTTCGGCACCCCGGTCTTGTTCAGATGTGCGATGGTCGCCGCATAAAGCGTCGGCACGCCGCAATAGACTGTTGGCTTTTCCTGCGCGAGGATGTCCACGACAACATCCGGTGTCGGGCGCCCGTTGAACAAAATGGTCGTCGCCCCAACAGACATCGGAAATGTCATGGCGTTGCCAAGGCCATAGGCAAAAAAGATCTTGGCGGCCGAAAACACGATATCATCCTCTCGGATGCCCAGAACCTGCGCGCCATAGGTGTCCGAAGTGGCACGTAACGCGCCGTGCACATGCCGAACCCCCTTTGGCTGCCCTGTGGACCCCGAAGAATAGAGCCAAAAGGCACATTCATCCGCGCCAACGTCACGCACCGGGGCCGGGTCTGCATCCTGCATGAAAGAGCCGTAAGACATGGTGCCGTCCGGTGCATCCCCCCCGATCACAACGATCTGGCGCAGATCTCCGCAGGCTAGGGCCGCAGGCATTACCACATCCAGCAATTCATGGCTGACAAACAGGCAGGTCGCCCGGCTGTCGCGCAAAATGAACTCATACACAGAGGTCGCCAGCAGCGTATTGAGCGCAACCGGAACCACACCTGCTTTCAGGGCGCCCCAGAATATTTCCGGGTATTCGACCTGATCCAACACAATGCACGCCACGCGTTCTTCAGGCCGAACATCGGCGCGGGCCAAGGCACCGGCCATCTGGCTGCTGCGCTGAGCAAGTTCCGCATAGGTCAGTTCACGATTTTGGCCTGCAGCTTCGCGAAATGCGACCTTGTCACCCCGCCCTTCCTTCAGGTGCCGGTCGACGAAATACAGCGCTGCATTCTCGTTGTTGGTCATTGCGTCCTCCCAAACCGCCGGGGCTTCCCCCTGGACCAAGGCCGCCCGTTCTCGATCTGCGCCGATCTGGGGCGAATCCGCCAAAACCGCGGATTTATGCGGAATGATGCATGAGCACCGCTCTCAATCAACGAATGCTTCGCCCACTATGCTCTATAATGCATATTTTGGACGCAAGATTTTGCGGGACGGCGGGTGGGGCGCGTTTTGGCTCCGCCAAAACAGCGGCACCCGCCGTCGCAATCAGACTCTAACGCAACAGGTTCAAAACCCCGGGATCCGTGTCACCATAAAGTCGCTCAACCAAAGCTGCGCGGCGTGTCTGGACCTTGCGCGCATTGAGATTGCCCTTTGCGGTGATTTCCCCGTCGCCGATTGACGGCGGCTCTGCCAGAACCATGACCCGCGCAATCCGCATCGATGATCCCTTGCCGCTTTGATCACCCAGCCTGTCGCGCAACGCATCGTGCAAGCCGCTGCCCAGCAGAACGTCCTCTTCGTCATCCGCCATGGCCCGAGCGTCTGCCGTTGGAATGACCATCAGCCCCAACTCATTCCGGCCTTCGCCGCACAGAACAACGTCCTGCGCCAATGGGCCAAGCGCAGTCAAAAGCTCTAGCCTGAGCATGGCAGCCCTGACCCAGGTTCCGCTCTGCAGCTTGAAGTCTTCCGACACCCGACCATCAAATTTCAGCCCCTTGGTCAGATCCGACTCATCGACAAAACGCACTGCATCGCCGGTAATGAAGTAGCCTTCCTCATCGAATGCCGCGGCCGTCTTCTCCGGATCATCCAGATAGCCCGGCATCACATTGGGGCCGCGCACCCGGATTTCGAACCGCCCGCCTTCATCTGGCAGCAGCTTCACCTCGACACCCGTCATCGGCACTCCGATAATCCCGGACATATCCGTGGGTTCGTGCTGGATCAGGCAGGCCGGAGCCGTTTCGGTCAATCCCCAGCTCGAAGTGAACAAGGGCATATCACCGCGCACGTCACGGGCCATGGCCTCCAGATCGGCCCATACGTCCTGCGGCAAACTGGCCCCGGCATAAAACAGCATGTCCAGCTCGCTGAAGTACCGGTTGCGCAGGGCCTCGTCCTCTTTCATGGCATCGCGCAACATGGCAAAGCCGACCGGCACGTTAAAGGCCAGCGTTCCGCCCACCAACTGATTGTTTTCTATTGTCTTTTGAACCAAAGGCTGAACCGGCTTTCCCGCATCGATGTAGAGCGCGCCACCATTGGAAAGCATCATGTTCACGTTGTGTGAGCCCCCGAAAACGTGGTTCCAGGGCAACCAGTCCACAATCCGCGGCGGGCGGGTCCGCAAGAACGGCAAAGCATCCAGAATCTGGGCCTGGTTGGCACACATCATGCGCTGCGTGGTGATCACGGCCTTGGGGCTGGAGGTCGAGCCCGAGGTCAGCAGATACTTGGCAACCGTGTCCGGCCCAACCGCCGCCGCGGCCGCATCAACCTGCGCCATATCGGTCTCATGGCGTTCCAACAGCGTTGCAAAATCCGTGACCCCCTCTGCTGCGCCCCGGCTCACCACTTTCTCGACTGTGTCGAAAACGCTCTCGGACAAGGCATCACCAAAGCGCTCCATGTCTTCAGCATAGACCATGGCGGGTTTGACCAGACCGGCGCAGTGCAGCAGCTGTGGGCGCGCACCCGGGATCAGCGCATATTGCTCGGCCACCGGTGCCGTCGGGACCCCGACATATTGCGCAGCAAGCGACAACAAGGCGTGGTTCACACTATTGCCGGAAATGATCAGAATGGGCGTCTTCTGATTCATGCCGCGTGCCAGAAGGCCCGCCGCGATTGTTCGCACAATCTGCCGCGTTTCAGAATAACTCAAGCTGCGCCAACCGGCGCCATCCCGTTCAGCCAGGAACACCGCGTCAGGCGTGCTGCCAGCCCAGTGATCAAGCCATTCCCCCGAGCACCGTGCCACAGGGCTCAGCGTGTATCCCGACCGAAGAATAACCGCGCCATCGCTGCGATCTTCTCGTATCACGTTATGCGCGCGATACATCGACGTCACCGCTGAGGCAAACGCACAGCTGCGTCCAGCCGGATCGTTGTGCCATTGAGATAAGGGTTGGCAATGATCTGGCTGACCATCAGCGCGTATTCTGCCGGATCACCCAGACGATGCGGGAACGGGATGTTGGCAACAATCCCGGCGGTGGTTTCTTCGGGAAGACCTTCCATCATGGGCGTATTGAAAAGCCCCGGCGCAATCGCCATAATCCGCACGCCGAGTTTGGCCATATCCCGCGCCGCAGGCAGGGTCATCGCCGCAATCCCACCCTTGGACGCCGAATAAGCGCTCTGCCCAATCTGGCCATCCTGCCAGGCGATCGACGCGGTATTGACCACGACACCGCGCTCGCCGCCATCCAACGGGTCCTGCGCGGCCATTTCCCGCGCTGCAACCGACATGACGTTATAGGTGCCGATCAGATTGACCCGGATGGTTTTTTCAAACAGATCCGTTCCCAATGACCCGTCCCGGCCGACCAGTCGGGCAGCAAGGCCGATCCCGGCGCAGTTCACCGCGACCCGCGGCGCACCCAGCCGATCCTTGACCATAGCAACCGCAGCCTCCACCGATGCCAGATCTCCGACGTCTGTTTTTGCTGACACACCGCCAATTTCACCGGCAACAGCCTGCGCGCGCGCCTCATCAAAATCCAGAATACCGACCTTCGCGCCATGCGCTGCCAAAAGCCGCGCAGTTGCGGCCCCCAGTCCACTGGCTCCTCCCGTGACAATCGCCACCTGACCCTCAATTTGCATAAGACTCTCCCCCGCTTCTTTGTGCTTCAAATATCCCGGGGGTGAATGGGCCAGTGGCCCAGAGGGGGCAGCGCCCCCTTCCCCGGCTTACAACAGGAACAATGTGATGGACGGAAAGGCCACGAGCAGCACCACCCGCACCAGATCAGAACACACGTAGTAAAGAACGGCCCTGTAGGTCTCGACCATTGGCGTTTCCGGATCCATCGCATTGATGACGAACAAATTCATCCCGACCGGCGGTGTGATCAGGCCAACTTCCACAACGATCAGCACCAGAATGCCGAACCAGATCGCCACATGTTCAGGGGACATCCCGAAATCCAGCACCGAGATCACCGGAAAGAATATCGGGATCGTCAGCAGGATCATCGACAGGCTGTCCATGAAACATCCAAGGATCAGGTAGATCAGCAAAATGACAGCAAGCACGGCAATGGGCGTCATGCCCAGTTCAACCACCCAGTTCGATAGCTCTTGCGGCACCCGGGTGCGGGCCAGAAACCCGTTGTAGAAGGCCGCGCCCAGAACAATGAAAAAGATCATCGCCGAAGACCGGGCGGTATCAGTGAAGCTGGCGATCAGGCTCGATCGGGTCAGCCCACCATTGAAAAAGGCGATGATTCCAGTGCCCAAAGCGCCTACCGCCGCACCTTCGGTCGGGGTAAAGATACCGCCGTAGATGCCACCGACCACCGCGATGAAAACCAGAAGCACCGGCCAGACGTTGATCAGCATCGAAATCCGTTCGCGCATTGGAATGGGCTCCCGCACACCCGCTGCGTTCGGATGACGCCGGACATAGATCGACACGGCGATCATATAGCCGATGGCAGCAATAATGCCCGGCACAAAGGCCGCAAGGAAAAGCTTGGCAATATTCTGTTCGGTCAGAATGGCATAGATCACCAAAACCACCGATGGCGGGATCAGGATGCCCAGCGTGCCCCCGGCTGCCAGTGTCGCGGTGCTGAATCCGCCCTCATAGCCGTAGCGTTTGAGTTCCGGCAATGCCACGCGGCTCATGGTGGCGGCAGTGGCCAGCGATGATCCGCAGATCGCGCCGAAGCCGGCGCAGGCGCCAATCGCAGCCATGGCGACGCCACCCCGGCGATGACCCAAAAACCCTTCGGCGGCTTTAAACAACGCTTGGCTCATCCCGCCAAGGGTCGCGAAATAACCCATCAGAAGGAACATCGGAACAATCGACAGCGAGTAGTTCGAAAAGGTGGTGTATGCCACATCCTTGAGTTGCGCGAGCGGCAGGTTTGGTTTGCCCATGACCACCCAAAGCCCGCCGAAGCCGACGCTGAACATGGCCAGCCCGATCGGCACGCGCATGAAGATCAGTCCCAGAAGCACCGGAAAGGAATAGATACCAATCTCAAGGTTGCTCAATGGTCTGCCCCCACGGCCGCGGGCACGATGGTGCGACCGCTCAAGAATTCCAGCGCCCGGATCAGCGCCATGTAGACAGCGGCAGCAGCGGCCATCACGGCACCCATCAGACTGAGTGCATAGGACCACCAGACCGGGAACTGCAGCAACAGCGTGGTCTGGCCTGACGACATTTTGCGCGCCATGCCCTGTTCGAGTTGAACCGTGATCGTGACCAGAACCACCGCAAAGAGGATCGCGATCAGGACCTCCAGCAGACGGTTCGCCCAGCGCGGCAATGCCTTGGTGAAAATATCCACCGCCGCGTGGCCATTGGTGATCTGGCAGAACGGAAGAAATGCAAAAATGCAAAAGGCCATGCCGGCCTCGACCAGTTCAAAGTCACCAGGGATTGCGCCGATCCCGGCGTCGATCAAACCAGTCGCCAAACCAGGCATGATCCCCATGATCAAGTCGCTATGAAACAGCGTATTCAGCGCTCTGCCCAGAATCGAAATACAGATAATCAGGATCAGAAGGCTCAATACGATGCCGCCAAGGATTGCCATGAGGCGCGCCAGCCCAAGCACAAAGCGGTGTACAGATTGCATGGAAAACGTCCCCGGAGAGATTGGCAGGGCCGCGCTGTTCTCAGCGCGGCCCTGCCCAGACATACAGGCTTATTTCGCCCAGTTGTCCATTTCAGCCGTGTATTCACCCATCAGGGCCTTGGCCTCGTCGATCAGAGCCTGACCGTCGATCCCCTTGCCTTCAAGGTCGGCAATCCAGTCGGCATAGATCGGCTGCACGATCTCGCCCCACTTGGCTGCGTCCTCTTCGGACACCGTGATGATGTTGTTGCCGCGGTCTACCGCTAGCTGACGGGCAGGAAGGTCGGCGTCAGCCTGAGTGCCACCGGCAAAGATCGAGAATGCAACACCAGAGTTGGCGTCGATCACGGCCTTGTTTTCATCAGACATCGCGTCGTAGCGGTCCTTGTTCATAGCCAGAACAAAGGTCAGCGTGTAAAGCGCAGTGCCGTCGAATTCAGTGTGGTTGCCCACCAGCTCAGGCACTTTCAGGGCTGCTGTCACCTCCCAAGGGATGGTGGTGCCGTCCAGAACGCCTTTGGACAGCGCTTCGGAAACCGCTGGCACCGGCATACCGATCGGTTCGGCGCCCACGCGCGTCAGCAAATCGTTCACAAGACGCGAGCCACCCCGGATCTTCATGCCCTGCAGGTCGGCAGGAACGGTCACTGGATCCTTGGTGTGGAACATGCCCGGGCCATGCACCCAAGTACCGATGATGTGCACGTCCTTGAATTCGGTGTCCTTCATCCGAGATTCGAACATTTTGGCATAGGCGTAGGACGCGGCGCGCGCATCATCCACCATGAACGGCAATTCGAACACTTCGGTGCTTGGGAAACGGCCCGGCGTGTAGCCGACCACGGTCCAGACGATGTCGGCGATGCCGTCGATCGCTTGGTCCATCAGTTCTGGTGGAGCGCCACCAAGTTGCATGGAAGGATACCGTTCCACCTTGATGCGGCCATCGGATTCCGCTTCGACGCGATCGGCCCAAACGTCCAGAATTTGCTTTGGCACATTGGCCTGCGCTGGCAAGAACTGGTGCAGCGTGAGCACCTCTTCTTGTGCCATGGCGGGTGCGGTGGACATCATCAGCCCCAGCGCGGCGCCGGCGACGCTCATGAATGTTCTACGTGTGGTCATTATAACCTCCCTGATTTGACCGCCCCACCCGGACAAAACCAGAGCAAGGCTTGTTGCGTGGGCCGTTTGCCGGCCCTCCGCGATCTTTTGCCAAGGCATCGGGTGCTGCCCGCTACCGGCCATGCATTCATGGCCCAAGTCTGGCGATGGCTCCATAATGCCCGTGGTTAGCGTCGGGGCAACAAGAGAATCCGCCTTGGTGCAATTTTGTTCACCTATGTTACAGTTTTCTTCTGCAACGAACAATCACCCTGCCGCAATTGTCGCCTGCACCGCGCGCTTCCACGCGCTGTACCGGACATCGCGTTCGTCATCTGGCATTGCAGGCTCAAAGGTGCGTTCCAGCGCCCATGTCTTGGCAAACTCGGCCTGATCCGGGTAGATCCCAGCCCGGCTTCCAGCCAGCCAGGCGGCGCCAAGCGCGGTGGTTTCCAGAACTTCCGGACGATCCACGGGCGCACCGAGAATGTCGGACAGGAATTGCATTGTCCAGTCACTGGCGGTCATACCACCATCAACACGCAGCGTTGCAGACGCGCCGCCGTCCTGCCAATCCGCTCGCATCGCTTCGAGCAAGTCACGGGTTTGATAGCCCACCGATTGCAGCGCCGCACGGGCCATTTCCTCGGGTCCCGTGCCACGCGTCAGCCCAAACACCGCCCCACGGCATTCAGCATTCCAATACGGCGCCCCTAGTCCGACAAAGGCCGGAACAAGAATGACGTTTTGATTGTCATCGGCCTGTTCCGCCAATGGCTGCGTTTCAGGAGCGCCATCAATGATCTTGAGACCGTCCCGCAGCCATTGAACGACAGCACCCGCAATGAATATGGAGCCTTCCAGCGCATAGGTCACCTTGCCATCGAGCTGATAAGCGATCGTTGTCAGCAGACGGTTGTGCGATGTGACCGCTGTCTCGCCAGTGTTCAGCAGGGCAAAACAGCCGGTCCCGTAGGTGCTCTTGAGCATACCGGGCTGGAAACAGGCCTGTCCGACGGTGGCGGCTTGCTGATCCCCGGCAACGCCGAGGATCGGGATAGCATGTCCCAACAGGTCCGCTTGGGCCGTGCCAAAATCCGCAGCACAATCCAGCACTTCGGGCAACATCTGAACCGGAATGTCGAACAGATCACAAATGGTTTGCGACCACCGGCCATTGTGGATGTCATAAAGCATCGTGCGCGCAGCATTGGTCGCATCGGTAACGTGCCGTTCGCCGCCGGTCATCTTCCAGATCAAATAGCAGTCGATCGTCCCGAACAGCAGCTCACCCGCCTGAGCACGCGCCCGCGCGCCGTCTACATTATCCAGCAGCCACTTCAGCTTGGTCCCCGAGAAATAGGGATCCGCCAGCAGGCCACTCTTGGCAGTGATGGTTTTGTCATGGCCTGCAGCCCGCAGCTCAGCGCAAAACTCGGAGGTTCGGCGATCCTGCCAAACGATGGCATTGTAGATCGGCTCGCCCGTGGTTTTGTCCCAGACCACCGTGGTTTCACGCTGATTGGTAATCCCGATCGCCGCGATGTCGGCCGCGGTCAGACCCGCCTTTTCAATCGCCGCTTTGCAGGTTGAGACTGTGGTTGACCACAAATCCGCTGGATCATGTTCAACCCAACCGCTGTCGGGAAAGTGCTGGGGAAACTCTTCTTGGGCGCTGGTCTTGATACGCATGTCGGCGTCAAAAACGATCGCGCGTGTCGAAGTCGTCCCCTGATCGATTGCAAGAATATGGGTCATGGCACGGCCTTTCTGCTGCGACTGATTAGGCTACTTTCGCGCGCAGACTACTCACTGGTCCCTGTGCTGCAAGACCGCAACGCAAAACAACGCCAGTTAATTGCTCCTGTAGTGCGGCCATATCCAGCCAGCGGCCGACCCTACAAATCCAGCGCGATTGTAATGCGGCGGTTCTGCTTACCCTTGTTTTTCACACCCTCGATGCGAAGACTGCCAATTTCCGAGGTCCGCGCCACATGTGTGCCGCCGCATGGCTGCAGATCAACTTGATTTCCGTCCGCCCCGATGCGGACCAACCGCACCTGACCTGCACCGCGCGGGGGCTGGACCGACATGGTTTTCACCAACTCGGGGCTGGCCGCCAGCACTTCGTCGCTGACCCAGGTTTCAGAGACCGGCAAGTCTTCGTCCACCAAATCATTCAACGCACGCTCCAGTGCCTCCCTGTCTTCGGGGGGCTGCGGCATAAGGAAATCCAACCGGCCGGTTCCCGCGCCAATCTGGCCGCCCGTCACGGGCAATGGAACCACGACAGACAAAAGATGCAGCGCTGTGTGCACGCGCATGTGCTTGTGGCGCCGGTCCCAGTCCAGAACCTGAACCACATGGGCTCCTTTGGGCGGCAAAGCCGAAGGTTCGGCAGGCACCAGCACCGACGCGCCGTCCTCGCCTTTTAGCGCCGTCGCGATCGGAAGCTTGCGACCATCCCATTCCAGCCACCCGCTGTCTCCGGGCTGGCCTCCGCCTGTCGGATAGAACAATGGCGGGTCGACGATCACACCACCTTCTTCGGTATGCCCCAGAACAACACCCGGCGCTTCCCGTGTGTAGGCATCCTGACGATAAAGCGGCTGGTCGTTCACTGTCATTTGTTACTCTCGTCGTCACTATCACCACCGGAACCATGGCCCGGCGCCAAAGCCTCGGGATTGCGAAGCCAAATATCCCGCTGGGCAAAGGGTATTTCGATCCCTTCTTCGGCAAAGCGCTCGACAATCTGGTGGTTCATTTCGGTTTTCACACCAAGACCCTGGTTCACATCGCGTAGAATTGCACGGATTTCGAAATCCATCGAGTCTGCCCCGAACCCTTTGAAAACGATATAAGGCGCGGGGTTCATCAGAACCATTTCATGGTGCCGGGCAATATCGAGCAAGATCTTTTCAACTTTGCGGGTATCGGCCCCATAGGCCACACCGACGGGCACCTTGATCCGTCCCACGACATTGCCACGCGTGTAGTTTGTCACAACGCCGGAAACCAAATCCGCGTTTGGCACGATAACGTCGAACCGGTCAAAGGTCTCAATGCGCGTCGAGCGCACCGAGATATCCTTGACGATTCCGTGCTGACCACCGACTTCAATCCAGTCACCTTCGGAAATCGGGCGTTCGATCAGCAGGATGATGCCTGACACAAAGTTGCTGACGATGTTCTGCAAACCAAAGCCGATCCCGACAGAGAGCGCACCGGCGACAATAGCAAGCGAAGACAAATCCAGCCCGCCCGCGGTAATCGCCACGATGGCAGCCAGAAAAATCCCGATGTAGCCAAGGCCGGACACCACGGCATTCTGCGCGCCCTGATCCAGTCTGGTTTTGGGCAACACGGATGTTCTGAGGCCACCCTGCAAAAGGCGGGTCAGCATGTAGCCGATGATGAAAACGACGATCACCACAAGGAAATCTGTCGGTGAAATGCGGGTCTCACCAATCTGGAACCCTTCGCGGAACGTGGTCCAGACCTCAGTCAGATCAGCCGTACGGGCGCCCCAGATCAGAGCCATCATCGGCATGGCAAGGATCACGAGAGCAAAGCCGGCCAGAACCGGCCAAAGGCTTTCGGCCTCACCTGCCTCGCGTCCGGTGATCAGGTGAAACAGGTCATTGACCGCGCGCTGCAGTACCAGAACCACACCGATCAAGGCCAGTGTTTCAATGGCTGGATAGACCAACGCTTCGCCTGCACGGGCATAGCCGATGGCCGCCATGACCGGTCCAACCACACCTATGATCATCGCGGCGCGACCGATCAGTCGGGCAAGACGCATCCGGAACAGGCTGGCATCCGGTGCTGAACGCGCAGCGTAAGACCCGGCCACTGCCGCGTCGTTTCGGATCCGTCCCAGCCGGAACAAGGCATATCCCGACAGCACAATGAGCGGGAAATCAAGAATGGCCTCTGTCGTGACGGGGTAGTTGTCTGTCTCGGTCAGGGTGTCCAGCACGCTTTTGCCGACAAACAACACCGACAGCATGTTCGCATAGTACCGTGCGCGCCGCCGTTCGGATGCTTCGAGCGGCATGGTGGCGATGTCGTCATCATGATGAAAGGATTGGTCCGCCAGCCAACGGATACCGAGCAGAACCGCGGCCCAGAGCGGAACCCGTTCCAGCAGCAAGCCTACACGCGGGCCGATGATCTGGCTGGCGATAACCGCTTCGGTAAAGGCCAAGATCCCGATCAACGGCAGAATGATCTGACCCAAAGACAGCAGGAAGCTCCAAACACCAGTTCCACGCCGTGTGCGTGATCTGAGCCGGTCAACGACCTGACGCGCCCAACTTTGACCGCGGGTGATCAAAACAACGGCCACGGCCAGCAGCATAAAGATCAGCGGCAACTGGTTGCGGGCCTCTGCCCGCAGTGCTTCCGAAGCCGCATTGCGTTGCAATTCCTGCCAGGATCGGCGCACCGACTGCATCAGATCCGCAGCCGCGGTTCCCCAGTTTGCAGGGTTCAACGGTGACGGTCGAAGCTCCAGAAGCTTGTCCGTTTGACGCGCGCGGATGATTGCGTCGATCTCGTCGATAATGCCGTCCGCGCGGGTATAGGCCTCTTCTGCACGGCGAACCGGGGCGCGCAAAACGGTCAACTGCTCTGCAAGTTCCGCGCGACGCTGCACGAGCTCATCGCTTTCGGTTTCGCCCTCGGGCGCGGGCCCCAAGGCCGCAAGCTGGGATTCGAGCGTCGTTATGCGCGCGCTGTTTTCGTCTTGTGCCTCCAACAGGCGGTCGCGCCATTCAGCAACGGACAGACGCAATTCTTCAAAGGCCTGATCCGATGCCCGCCCAGCATCAATGGCCTCTTCGGCGCGATCGGCCAGAGAGGTCCAAGCCTGATAGTCCGGCGCGGCCGCGTTTTGCGCCGAGGCCGGGCCAAGCAGAAGGAGTGTCGTCAGGCAAAGCGCGCACAGCGCGCGGAGCATATTTGTCATACGTCTTCGAAAACGCCCGGTATCGAGGCTGGCGCGCGATCAAGCCAGGCCGGAACCGGCAGTCCCTTTTCCTTGAGAAATTCTGGATTGAACAATTTCGATTGGTAACGGGTTCCGTAGTCACACAGGATCGTCACGATGGTGTGGCCCGGTCCCAATTCGCGGGCCATACGCATGGCTCCGGCAATGTTGATGCCCGAAGAGCCACCCAGACAAAGGCCTTCTTCGGCCATCAGATCAAAGACGATCGGCAGCGCTTCGGCATCAGGGATGTTGTAGGCCATATCCGGCGTAAAGCCTTCAAGGTTCGCCGTAATGCGCCCCTGCCCGATCCCCTCGGTGATCGAGCCGCCCTCGGCCTTGTGTTCACCATTTTTGTAGAAATTATAAAGCGTTGCTCCATCCGGATCAGCAAGGCCGATCTTTACGCCCTTGGGCTGCAGCGCCATTCCCACACCCGCCAGTGTACCGCCCGAGCCGACCGCACAGACAAAGCCATCCACGCCGCCGCCCGTCTGTTCCCAGATCTCCGGCCCGGTGGTTTCGATATGAGCCTGCCTGTTGGCGACGTTGTCGAACTGGTTGGCCCAGATCACACCTTCGTTGCTTTCGCGGGCCATCTGTTCGGCAAGCCGCCCGGAATAGCGGACATAGTTGTTCGGATTGCGATAAGGTGCAGCAGGAACCTGCACCAGTTCCGCCCCTGCCAGACGCAGCATGTCCTTTTTTTCCTGACTTTGCGTTTCAGGAATCACGATCACGGTCTTGAACCCCATGGATGCGCCCACAAGCGCCAGACCGATCCCGGTGTTGCCCGCCGTACCCTCAACGATCGTTCCGCCGGGGCGCAGCAGACCTTTTTCGACCGCATCGCGAATGATGAACAAGGCAGCACGGTCCTTGACCGACTGGCCCGGATTCATGAATTCAGCCTTGCCCAGAATGGTACAGCCAGTCAGTTCAGACGCCTTGCGAAGCTTGATCAGCGGCGTGTTGCCAACAGCTTGGGCGAGATCCTTGGCGAAGTGCATCGGCGCATATCCTTTTGCAGAGTTACAACAGGTGTAGGACGCGGTTATTGGGAACTCAAGCAGGGCAGCGACGCCAAATCGACGAAACTGATCACGGCTCTGTCAGCTTTGGTTGGCCCGCAGGTCTTCGCGCCGTGCCGCGAGCCAGTAAAGCATCATCGCAAGCGGTGCCGCGTTGATCTCGCCTGTTTCGACAAGCGCCATCGCCTCATCAAAGGAAACCACGTGGCTGCGGATATCTTCGGCTTCGCTGTCCAAACCGCCCAGTTGCGCCTCGCGCCCGGACAGATCGCACAGACCAAGATAACAGTGGAAGAATTCGGACGAATAGCCCGGCGACGGATAGACTTTGTTGATCTTGAGCAGCGCACCCATGGTCAAGCCGGCCTCTTCTTCGGCCTCGCGGCGGGCGGTTTGTTCCGGGTCTTCGCCTGCATCCACCAGACCGGCAACGGGCTCCAAAACCCATGGCGCGCTATCGTTTCGGCAAATCGGCCCATAGCGCAACTGTTCGATCAGCAAAACGCTGTCCAAGACCGGATCATATGGCAGAACCAAAGCCGCGTCGTAGGCGACAAAAGCCTCACGCTTGATAACAGGCCCCTGCCCGCCTGCGAACTGGCGGTGTTGCAGCGTCAGCGGCCGCAGCCGGAAAAAGCCGTCATACCCGCCCCGGGTTTCGGGCAACAACGTTACATCCTCTGGCGCGGGGTTGTATCGCACCGTACATGGCGCGGTGTCCTCGGCAAGTTTCTGTGCCCAAGCCCGTGATCTGAGATAGGGCAGCAAATTCTGCGCCTCGGCTCGGCTGATCTTGCCGTATTGTGCCATGATGGATCGTGCGGCGTCCATGCTGACACCGGACCATTCATCAATCCAGTCCTGTAAGGACCACGGATCGCCCGGCGACCAAAGGCCCGGTTGCGGAAAAAACACTTGGGCAGACTGGGTTCCGGCCTCCGTCTGCACTTGGACAGTTTCCAAGTCGTAGGCAAACCCACCTTCATAAAAATCCAGACGCGCGATCTGTTCTGGCGTTGGATTTCGCAGCACCACGCCCAGTGCCTCGGAACCCGGGCTCTTTTGGATCATGGGAAAGGCTTCGCCCGCGACCCAATTCACGGCGTGATCAGGCAGGACTGCGGGCACAATGTCGGGCGCGGAACACCCCATGACCCGCTTCAGCAGAGGATCGTGCCGAAGCGTTCCGTAAAAGAACAGGTCAGACAGCTGCTATCTCCAGTGTTTTCCGGCCAATTCGCTGATCAGCCCTACAATTATGCTGCCAACCAGCAAGAGCAGCAGCAAACCGGGATTCAACATATCCTTGCCGAAGTCCACCATGATTTCGAACACGGCAGCCAAGGCCTCGACCGGGCCATCATAACGATGCCGCATGGCAAGGCGGGTCATTTCGTTCGCGGCCTGAATGAACAGTCCCCAGAAAACAAGAGCAACCATTCCAGTAAACCCGTTGGAAATGGCGGCAGAAAATCCGCGTCCCGCCCGCGTGCCAACGATGATCCAGCCGCACAAGAAACCCAAGACTGCGTTGACAAGACTGAAAATTCCAAAGTCAGTGCTGGCAGGCAGCAACGTCTTGATCATCTCGGATGCTGCATAGCCTAGCGCCGCCAGGCAAAGCGCAGCGACCATTTTTGCAGCTGTGGGCATGGGTCAACTCGGTTTTGTAATCGTTATCTGGGTCACGTCACAATTACCGCTGTGGAAGGTGGCCGCGCAAGACGTCAGATAAAAATTCCACATCCGTTTGAACCGTTCGTCAAACCCAAGTTTTGCGACGTCTTCCCACTTCTCGTTAAAGGTGTCGAACCATTGGCGCAAAGTGATGGAGTAGCTTTCCCCGAATTCAATGGATTTGGAGACCTCCAGACCGGCTTTTTCCACTTCTTGACGCAGCACCACAGGGCTGGGCAGCATACCCCCCGGAAAGATGTATTTCTGAATGAAATCAACGCCTCGCTTGTAGACTTCCCACCGGCGATGCTGCACCGTGATAATCTGAAGCGTTGCCTGCGCGCCCGGTTTCAGGCGGTCCCGAACCGCCTCGAAATAGACCGGCCAGTATTTTTCACCGACGGCCTCGAACATCTCGATACTGGCGATGCCATCGTATGTGCCTTTTTCGTCGCGGTAGTCCTGAAGTTTGAAGGTCACGAGGTCGGAAAGGCCTGCTTTGGCGATCCGGTCCTGCGCATATTTGAACTGTTCTTCAGAAATCGTCAGGCCCGTGACTCGCAATCCACGTTCCTTTGCGGCGTATTCCGCAAAGCCGCCCCAGCCGCAGCCGATCTCCAATACGTGGTCGCCGGGCTGGGCCCCCATCTGATCAACCATGGACTTGTATTTGGCGATCTGTGCGTCTTCGAGGCTCTGTTGCGTGTCCTCGTAGAGCGCCGAGGAATAGGTCATCGTGTCATCCAGCCAGAGACCGTAGAAGTCATTGCCCAGATCGTAGTGATACGAGATATTTTTCTTGGCCTGCCGCTTGGAGTTGGACTGCAACCAAAACCGCAGTTGTTCATAGGCACGCACCAGCCCCATGCCCGGGAAGCCGTCATAGAGATCGTCGTTGTCGGCGTGGACCAGATCCATGAAGGCCATCAGGTCGGGTGTTGACCACCATCCATCCATATAGGCCTCGCAAAACCCCAGATCGCCTTCGCGGATCAGACGCGCAAAAATATCCGCGTTGTGAATGTCCAGTTCAGCGACCGGACCGGGGTTTTTACCCTCTGCCCGAAAGCGCCGCCCGTCAGGCAAAACGAAATCCAAACGACCGTTATTCATTTCACTGGCCATTTTGAACACCCGTGCAAAATAGCGTGGAAGATCGGTCTGGTTTTCGGTGGTTGTCAGGATCATTTTCTACCCGTTGTCAGATTTGCGAGACACTTTAGCCCTCATCGGGGGGCAAACAAGCGTTAACCTTTGATCAGTACGTTCAAAAACGCAGGATGGATGGATGTTTTGGGCCCAGGCACCACCAATTATTCACGGGCAACTCTAAAAACCGCGGTTTTCATAGGCCGCCAGGGCTCTTTTCCGGCCCACATCCGCAGCAACGATTGGATCAGGGTAGGCCGCGTCCGGTGCCAGACCCCAACTTTTTGGAATCGCACTGAAATATGACAGGGCTTCGGCCGACGGCTTTGCGCGCCCTTCAGCAATCCAACGCGACACATAGGCTCTGTCCTTGTCGAACTTGTCCAACTGCGTCACGGGATTGAACACCCGAAAATACGGCGTTGCGTCCGGGCCTGAGCCCGCTGACCACTGCCACCCCATGGCATTTGCTGCCGGGTCCCAGTCGATCAGGCAATCCTCGAACCATTTCAGGCCAATCTTCCAATGGCTCAGCAGATGCTTTGTCAGATAGCTGGCCACGATCATCCGCGAACGGTTGTGCATGCGGCCTGTGACATACATCTCGCGCATCCCGGCATCGACAAAGCGGATGCCGGTCCGGCCCTGTTTCCATGCCTGAACTTCGGCGTTGGTTTCGTCGGCATTCCACGGGAACGCATCCCAATCCTCACGCCAGTTTCCCGTCAGGATACGGGGCGTATGCCACATCAGGTGATAGGCGAACTCGCGCCAGACCAACTCCTTGAGAAAGGTCTCGGCACCGGCTTTACCTTCTTCCATGGCGCGGCGCCCCGCATGCCAACACTGGGCCGGCGTTATTTCGCCCAAAGCGAGGTTTTCCGACAGGTTGGACGTGCCGTCCGTCCAGGGTTGATCGCGACCGTCGTTGTACCGGGCGACCTTATTCTCGATGAATTCGGCCAGTCGGGCTTGGGCGGCCTGTTCGCCCAGTTGAACGTAGGGCCGCACAACCTGCGCGCCGCGTTGCATCGCCTGGCCAAGTTTCCAGTCATCAAGCTGTTCGCTGCTCGGCCAGTCAGCAGGCCCCGGCACCTGCCCCGGGGTTGGCAGCGGGTCGCGCACCGGATTTGAGCGAACCATCTTCCAGAAGGGCGTGTAGACCTTGTAATAACCGCCGGTCTTGGTCTGTACATCCCACGGCTCGAACATCAGGTGCCCGGCGAATGACTGTGCCTCGACGCCCGCACTTTTCAACGCGGCTTTGACTGCCTTGTCGCGCTCAACACTGGGCGGATCATAGGCGCGCATCCAGTAGACCGCCCCTGCCCCGGTTTGTGAGATCAGGGTCTTGATCGCTTCTAGAGCGTCACCGGACCGAAGCACCAAAGCACTGCCCTTGGACCCAAGGCTTTGCGACAGATGTCCCAGCCCCAGCCCCAGCCGCCACTTGGGCGCAGCACCCAAGGCATCAACCAGCGCGTCGCGAACGAAAATAGGGATGATTGGCCTGCCGGTTGCAAGAGCGGCCTGCAAGGCGGGATGATCTGACAGACGCAGATCACGGCGATACCACAGCAAGATCGGGGATTGGTCGTTCACTGGCGGTGCTCCGGCTTCTTGGTTTTTCAGCAATCTAGAACGGATCGGTCGCAGGCAAGGGCAATTGTGCTTCAATGGTGCTGCAATCTTTTTCGTTGACCCGCGCGACCCTCGAACCAGTTAACGTTCAAAGGAGTTCTCTTATGAAAATCATAGTTCCCGCATTGGCCGTCGTCGTGGCGATGGCGACAACCGCAACAGCAGATATCCAGGCCCGCTTTATCGAAGGTGCGCCAAAAGACAGATTTGAATTCACAAACACTGGTGATTGCACGCTGGGTGCATCGCAGATCAAACTTAATCTGGGCGAAAGCAGCGCCGGGCTGATCTTTGACACGACAGCGGCAGGCGCTGGCGTCGAAGTCTTCCAACCGCTGGAAATCGTGGCAGGCGCTGAACTTCTGAATGTTGTGCCTGTCCTGAAAGACGGCGACAACACTGCCCTGCTGGAATTGCGCGGGCTGAACCCGGGCCAGAGCGTCGCCTTTACCATCGACGTCGACGACACGCTGGGTGGCCGCGAAATCACTGTATCGGGCAGCGAAATTCTGGGCGCGCGGGTGTCCTTGACAGGCGCGGAAACATCGGACGGCCGCTTTGACGAGCGCGGGGTCGCTACGCTGACGCTGCCGGCCTGTCTCAGCTGACCTGAACCAACATCACAAGACCCGGTCCAGAGCTTCGATCAGTTTGGTGACCTCTTGTTCGCTGGTGTAGTGAACGAAGGACAGGCGCAACACGCCTGTTTCTTCTTTTACGCCCATACCCGCCAAGGCCCGGCCCGCATAAAAATCGCCGCCCCCGGCCATGATGCCCAGTGTCGCAAGTTCTGCGGCCACCTCTTCGCCAGACCGGTTCAAAGCGAGCGCAACGGTTGGCGCCCGGCCCGCCGCATCCTCAGGGCCTAGCAATCGCACAGCATTACGACCCTTCACGGCATCCAGCAGGGGTTGCAGGATGCGCACCTCGTGGTCGCGCTGCAAATCATGAACGCCTGCTGAATCCGTTCCATGATGGGCGGCAAGCGCGTCGATATAGTCCACCATCCCGGCGCAAGCCGCGACCTGTGCGTGATCCGGGCCTGCCGGGGTAAACCTCTTGTACAGGCTGCCCGCGTTGAACACATGGCCCTGGTTCGGCAAAACCTCGGCCAAGGGACGCCGAATGGTCATGATGCCCTGATGCGGACCGTAGGTTTTGTAGCTGGAAAACAGATAGATATCCGCGCCCAGAGATCCGACATCGGGCAATCCATGCGGTGCATAGCTTACGCCATCGACACAGACAAAAGCCCCCGCCGCATGGGCAAGCGCCGTGATTTCGACAACAGGATTGATTTCACCCACCACGTTGGAACAATGCGGGAAACACACCAACCGCACCTTTTCGTCCAGCAGCGCTTCCAGATCGTCGGTATCAAGATGCCCGGTGGAGGGATCAATGCGCCACTCGCGCACGTCGATGCCTTCGTCTGCAAGCCTGCGCCACGGCCCGGTATTCGCTTCGTGATCCTGATTGGTCACGATGATCGCCTCGCCCGCTTGAAGAAATTGCCGAAATGCCTGCGCCAGCACATAGGTATTCTGCGTTGTGGAAGGGCCAAAACTCAGTTCGTCATCGTCAACGCCCAGCACTGCGGCCAAACGGCGTCGGGCCTCGTCCATTTCTGCGCCGCCAAGGCAAGAGGCCTCATAGGGCGCGTAGGGCTGAACCTTGCGCTGGGTGTAGAACCGCGTCAGCCGATCAATAACCGCACCGCAGGTATAGGATCCGCCCGCATTCTCGAAAAAGGCCTGCCCCTCAAGGGACGGTTCGGAAAAGGCCGGGAACTGCGCCCGTACGAAATCGATATCCAGCATTAGATCGCCTCCCGTTTTACAAAGAAACAAATCGTGCGGATCGTTCAAGGTCAAGCCACACAAAAGGCTGCCCGCCGCGCTGCATCCGATTGATCCGGCGCATGGGGCATAAAGAAAAGCCCCCGGCACAGCTACGCGCCGGGGGCCAGATTTTCCAAATGAGCCGTGTTTACTCAGCGGGCGAGTCAACCACACCGGCTTCGACAGCTTCTGCCTTGGTCGCAGGAACACCTGCTTTTTGACGCTTGCTGTCACGCCAGATCGCCTTGAGCACCGAGATGCCCATCAGCGCCATAACCGCGCTGAACGGCAGCGCACCGATCACCATGGCTGTCTGAATTGCGCTCAGACCGCCCGCGATGATCAGGCCACCAACCACCAGCGCCAGGGCAGCACCCCAGAACAGGATGTGTGGACGCGCCTTGGGACCTTCGTCGCCGGCTGCGTTGATCGTGTTGATGATCAAAACCGCCGAGTCAGCCGAGGTGACAAGGTAGGTCAGCAGCAAGATCACGACGACCACGGACATCGCCCAGGCCATAGTATCCGACAGCATCACCGCCAGCATCGCGAACAACTGGTCAGACTGGCCTGCGCCGACGATCTGGCCTTCGGCCACGCCCTGCAGTTCCAGATCAATCGCTGTGCCGCCGACGATGGCAAACCAGACAAAGCACATGATTGCCGGGATAACGATCGCACCCAAAACGTATTCACGCACGGTACGTCCCTTGGAAATCCGTGCGAGGAACACGCCCACGAACGGCGCAAAGGCGATCCACCAAGCCCAGTAGAAGATGGACCACGCACCCTGCCATCCGGACAGGCGTCCGTCTGTGGCGGCAGAATAGGTGGCTGCCACATCTTCGGAGGACAGTCCGGCTGCGGAAGCAGGCAGGCCCTCAGTGAACGCGCTCAAAGAGCCCCAAGGACTGGAGGCCGATTTGAAAATCGCCTCAAGGTCTTCCGCCGGAAGTGCTTGTACCGCTGCAGGCACCGAAGCAGCAAAGCTGTCCATCGGGGTCGCCGTCCAAACGGTCAGGATATTGCCCGGGATCGAGATCAGGTAATCCCAGATACCGACAAACAACGCCTGTAGACCAAAGAAGGTCGAGCCGAAAATCAAGAAGAAGGCGAGGATGAAGAAGCTCAGCCCCATGTTGATGTTGGACAGCCACTTGATGCCTTTGCCAACACCCGACAGCGCCGAAAGCGTCGAGGCCCCCATGATCACCAGCAAGGCAGTCACGATGGCAGCGGTTGACATGGTCTTGTCGTCACCCGTGCCAGTATAGAGCCAATCGCCAAATCCGATCCGGGACAGACCCGAGACAAACTGCTCAACGCCAAAGCCCAACGTTTGCGAAACACCCAAAACAGTCGCGACAACCGCAACAACGTCGACAAGGTGGCCCGTAAAGCCGGACAGTTTATGGCCAAACAGCGGTGCCAGCGCGGACCGGATGGTCAGCGGCAGATCGCGGCGATAGGAAAAATAGGCGAGTGAAAGGCCAACAATCGCGTAAGCCGCCCAGGCTGCCAGTCCCCAGTGTGTAAAGGACCAGACATAGGCCGCCCTGACATTGCCGGCGGTACTGCCTTCGGTGATCCCGCGGATCGTATCGGGGTTCGAACCAAAGTGATAAAGCGGCTCGGCTGTTGCAAAGGTCAACATCCCGATGCCAATCCCGGCCCCGAACATCATCGAGAACCAGCTGAAATTGGAAAACTCGGGCTTGTCGTCCTCATGTCCCAGCTTGAGCCGGCCAGACGCCGGCATGACAGCAAGGATCAGGCAAACCGCCACGAAAAACGCCATGACGTAGACGTACCAATAGTTGAAGGTCGCCAGAATAAGGCTGTTGATGCTCGACAGAACGCCGCCGGCTTGCTCAGGAAAGGCAACGGCCCAAAGGATCAATCCCCCAACCAATAGCTTTCCCGTAACCGTAACGTTCTTCGTGAATCCCTTGTAAAAGCCGCTGTCTGCCACGGCAATCGGCAGATCCATGAGCGGCGGTTTAATAGACATAACTGGTTCCCTCCCGTTATTGTTGTGCGCCCAAGGTAACACAAAGCTTATGGTTTTCGGGAAATTCGCGTCGTTCGATCGATTTTTTGCGACAAAAATAGGCACAAAATAGATCAAGCCGTCGCGGATACGAAAAGGCCGGCCCCATTTCTGGCGCCGGCCCTGCCGTTAATTCAGTCCGAAACGTCCGGATCTATCAGGCGTTCACGTCAACGACCACGCGTCCACGCACCTGCCCTTTCAGGATGTCTGCTCCCAGCTGCGGCAGATCGGCCAGCGTTGCCGGGTGAACCATCGCATCAAGTTTATCCATGGGCAGATCCGACGCGATCCGCTTCCATGCACGCACGCGGTTGTCGAAGGGCTGCATAACGCTGTCGATGCCCAGCAGGTTCACACCGCGCAGCAGAAACGGGATCACGGTTGCAGGCAAACCGGCACCGCCGGCAAGACCGACAGCCGATACAGACCCGCCGTATTTCATCTGTCCCAGCACGCGCGCCAGCATCGCGCCGCCCACGGCATCAACACAGCCTGCCCATGTCTCGGATTCCAGCGGACGCTTGACCGTCTCGTTGATCTCGTCACGCGCAACAATGCGCGACGCGCCCAAACCCTTCAGATAGTCTTCCTGCTCGGGACGGCCCGTGACACCGGCCACTTCATACCCCAGATTTCCAAGGATCGCCGTCGCGACGGATCCCACGCCACCAGCTGCACCGGTCACCAGAACCTCGCCCTGATCCGGCTTCAAACCGTGATCTTCCAGCGCCATGACAGCCAGCATCGCAGTGAAGCCTGCAGTGCCCACGGCCATAGCCGCCCGTGTGTCCAGTCCGTCAGGCAGTGGAACCAGCCAGTCGGCCTTCACCCGCGCCTTCTGGCCATAACCACCCCAATGCGCCTCACCCACACGCCAACCGGTCAGAACGACCTTGTCGCCCGGTTTGTAACGGTCATCGCCAGAGGCTTCTACTGTACCGGCAAAATCGATCCCGGGAACATGCGGGTAATTCCGCACAAGACCGCCGCCGGGGCCGATGCAAAGACCGTCCTTGTAGTTGACCGTCGAATATTCGACCGCAACCGTCACGTCGCCTGCCGGCAACTGATCTTCTGTCAACGCTTCGACCGAGGCCGATGTCTTTCCACTTTCCTCGTCCTTGCGGACCACCAGTGCATTGAAGGCCATTGCCTTGCTCCCTTCTTCTTTTTCCAAATACGCAATCGTGCCACGCCCGGTCTCACCGGACGTCTTGTTCATGACCCTAGTGCCAAAAGCTTTCGTGCACCACGGCATCGCGAAGCCCATCCGGTGCCTGCACCTGAACGTCGGTGCCATCATCCCAATGCGTCATCCGCACCATGCCAACGGCCACATTGGTGTTGTAGTCCGGGCTCCATGCGGCGCTGGATACCCGTCCGATCTGTTTGCCCTTTGCCACGACAGGCCAGTGCTGATCACAGCCCGGCACAGGATCACCCTTGATCGAGATCGCCCGCACCTGCCGCACAGGACCTTCCTGCGCAACGCGCAACAAGGCATCACGGCCAACACAGCCAATGGCTGTGGCGGTGTTGCAGAACTTGCCCAGACCGCACTCATGCGGCGTGTTCGTGCGGTCCATGTCATTGCCGTAGCTCAGCAGCCCGCCCTCGATCCGCTCGATCAAATTCGGACAACCTGCGTGAACATCGAGATCGCGACCAGCTTCCATAAGCGCATTCCAGATCGGCATGCCCGCATCCGAGCCGGCCACATAGATCTCGAACCCGCCCTGCTTTGAATAGCCCGAACGTGCAATCACATGGCTACGCCCTTCGAAATCAAACCAGCCAAACCGGAAAAAGCGGATGTCGCGCACCGAGTCGCCAAAAACCCGCGCCATCAGTTCGTCCGCCAAAGGCCCCTGAACCGCCAGCGGGGACACATCCGGCTCATCCACCAGCACATCTAGCCGGTAGCCATAGGCAATCCCCTTGACCCAGAACAGCAAATCACTGTCCGCAATCGAGATCCACCAGCGATCTTCTGCCAGCTTCACAGCCACGGGGTCATTTAGCATTCCGCCCGTCTCATCAACGATCGGCACATAAAAACACTGCCCCGGCAGCATGCCCCGCAAATCGCGCGGGGTCAGCATCTGCATCAAGCGCGCGGCATCGGGTCCGCGCAATTCCACCTGCCGTTCAACAGACACATCCCAGACCTGAACCGCGTTTTTCAGGTGGTGGTAGTCTTCTTCAACCGAACGGAACACCGTTGGCAACAGCATGTGATTGTAAACCGTATAGGCTTTGACACCGGCGGCTTCGACACCTTCGGAAAATGGTGTGCGGCGCAGGCGACGGGACGGCGAAATAAGAGTCATGGTCAGATCTCCTCACAGGATTCAGGAGCTATTCTAGATGGGATGGTGGGCGGGGCGACGGACCGGGCACAGCCCGGGCCGAGCGCCGGCCGTTATCCCGTCCCTGACCTTTGCGCAAAGGCTCCAAGGCCCCGCCAGTCGCGCGGCAACACAAAAGGTCTGAACGGCACCAGTGCCGGTCCATAAACACCGCTGCCGCGCCGTGCATAAAGACAGGCCCGCATCACAGCCATGGCCCTTCTTGCGGCATGAAAATGTAATCCGAGACCGGCGCCTTGACCCCTGCTGCTGTCAGCATTGCGTGAATCTGGCCGCGATGATGGGTCTGGTGATTGAACATATGCATCACGCATTGCGCTGTCGGCCGGGTGAAATCCTGCCCCACAATCGCCGAATGCCATGACGTTTGGCCCGCCAGATCAATGGCACCAATCTTTTCTGCCCAAGCCAGCAGGGCGCTGTCTGTGCGAAACCGTTCGATTTCCCACGCGGCGGCATCCTCGCAAAGCGAAACGCCCGCATCTGCCCCCACTTGGGGCGCCGCGAAATCGGCCAGACGGCTAAGCCACAATTGATCGCCCAGCAGCAAATGATTAGCCGTTCCCAGAATCGAGCCGAAAAAGGCTTTGCGGTTTTTGCGCAGCGCCTTGTCGTCCAATTCGGCCATGCATGCCTTTAGCTGGCTGTTTTGCCAGCCATTGTATCGTGCCATGCCCAAAACATATTCGGGCGTCAGGATCACGGCTTGGGGCCTTTCCAGTCGATTGGGCAGATCTCTGCAGATTTGCCACCAAAATCCCAGACGCGGCCAAAGTCGCGCACCTTGGATTTCAGACCGCGGGCCGCGATGATGTCGGGGCCCATCCAATACTTTGAATTCGAGATCATGACTGGGTGATCCGGGCTGGCGCCATCGATCATTTCGATCTCGCCCTGAATCTTGCGGCCAATGTAGAGCCCGCGCTTCTTGCCCTCGCGCATGATCTCGACCTTCTCGCGTTCCGCACTGATGATTTCCGACACCAGCATTGTGAACAGACCGGTGGTTCCACCAGCTGCGCCGGAAAAGATCTGCAAGATGCCATTGTAAGCCTTGCCCGAGGCGCGTTCATCCACGTAGGCCGCGACCTTCCAGTTGCCCTCGGCCATACGGCCGGGAATTTCGACCATCAGCCCGACGTTCAAACCGGAGAGGTCTTCGCCTTCGTAGTGTCCCTCATCGATGGCAATCGCCATCCAGGCGCGGCAATCCCCCTCGGTGGGAGGGTGGGCGCCGAGGCTGACCACGCATGGACAGAAAACCGTGCAGGAACAATTCAGAAAAAGCTCGCCCTTGATGGCCCACTCGGTCGGGCGCATCTGGCGCCGCTTGGGGTTGGCCATGCGCTGATCGATGCGCTGCGAAATAGGAAGGCGATCTGCCTCCGGTTTGCGCGTAAGTGCCATGTCTTTCTCCTTACATGAACAGCGGCGTGGCGATGACCACCACACCTCCGAGGATCAGGGCGACGCCCAGAGGTTTGATGATACGGTGACCGATTTGCGGAAGTTTTTCCAGCACCATGAAAAATGTCGCCAATCCCATCCACAAAAGGCTCATGACGCCGCCGACAAAGCCCAGCGCCATAAAGCCCCAGCAGCAGCCAACACAGAACGCGCCAAGCCCCAGCCCCATACGCAATCCGCCGAGGGTTCCGCTGCGCCAGTTTCCAAGGAAATAATGCATGGGTGCATGGCAGACACCGTGGCAGACTTCTTTGGCGCGGGTGAACTGGAATGCGCCAACGACGATCAACAGGCCACCTTGCAACAGGGTCGACGTGAAAATGCCCAGCATGTCCACAACGCCGCCGAACAACAGTGCCAGCTGCACCGCTGCGATCAGTGCCGCAAAGCCGATCCACGCAATCATGTATCCGCCCAGCAGGCCCAGCCAGCCGCGGCGCGATCCATCTGCGCTGCGGATCAGGTCTTCATAGGCACGCAGGGTGGGCACCATTGTCGGCAGCATCATTGCAGCCATCATGATCGCCCACATGGCAAAGACCGGGCCGAATTCCGCCATGGGCATGTACATGTCCATGCGCGGGTCCATCATGCGCATCTTTTCTGCCATGGCGGTGACGGGACGACCCAGCCAGTCCAGCCCCATGCCCATGGCCATCATGTAGAGCCAAACCCAGGCGGCAAGAATGAGCGCAAAGAACCCCAGCCAGAGAAGGTCACGCAACGGTCGTATCATCGTGGCCCTCCCCGCCGTCTGATTCGATTTTCGCGACCGTCGCAAAGTGCTTTTTGCACGGCAACTCAATTTATATTGACGTTGCGTAAAGCGACCGCTGAAACAGCGATCGCCTGTCGTTTTTCTTATATCAATGTCGTTTTACTTCATTGAATTCAAACCAAAGATATTGCCTTCGGTATCCTGACACAGAGTGACAAAGCCAAATTCACCAATCGAGAACTTGGGCCGGATCACCGTACCCCCGGCCTGCGCAACCCTGTCTTGCTGTACGGCGCAGTCTTGCACCATGAAATAGACCACGGTGCCACCCGGTCCCGGACGCCCGTGTTCTGTTTTGGACAGGGCCCCACCTGCGCCATAGCAATCCATATCGGCGCTAAAGGCCATCATCTGCGACTCGCCGGTCGGATCACCCATCGGTTCCAGAGGTGCGCCGAACACCTCGGCGTAAAAACCGGCGGCGCGGTCCATATCGTCCACAAAGATGTCAAACCATCCCACTGCGTTCATCTTGGTCATTGTCGTCTCCTGTCATCAAGTGTTGTCCTGACAGGTATCTAAACGGCACACCCCAATGCCGTATTGTAGATTTCAGACATCAAACTTTTTTGCGTAGCGGCCGGGCGTGTAGCCCGTGGCATTTCGGAACGAATGGATGAAATGAGACTGATCCGCATAAGACCACGTGTCCTCGCCATTCAATGATTGCTGCAGTCTGAGCACTTTGAGAAAGTCATGCGGTGAAAACCCGGTGCTTTGCTTGAGCCTTCTTTGCAGTTGCCGGGCAGACAACCCTGTCGCCCGCGCCATGTCGGCCACGGATTTCACATCATCCAGATGCGCAAAGATCGCCTCGGTTATCGGATTGCGCGCAACGATCCCGTCCCGGACCAAACCGGTGACGAAATCCGACAAGACGGGAACGCAGGCATCCAGCCCGGGTTGGTCAAGCTGCGCGTTGACCTCTTGCAGCGGCAAGAGTCCGGCATAGGGCGTTTCCACCAGCCCGTGCACGGCCGGGTGACGCGCCTCCTGCCAGACCCCGGGCAGAAAACGAATGTTCACAAAATGGAACACGCGGCCAAGGTTGAACTCTTCGGACTGCGCGCGCAGCTTGGTCACCCCGGCAACCGTTCGAACCCTCTGATCAAAGACCACATAGGTGCAGGCATCCGGCAGCGCATGAAACCGATAGTCCTGAGCCAATGGGGCATCTGTTTTCAGCCAAAGATACCTGTGCACGATCCCACGAAGCGCTTCGGGCGGTTCAGCCTCGACAAAGGTAACAGTGTCTACCGACTTGTCCTTGCCGTTGCCTTTGGGATCATAAATCGCATCTGGCACCACCACACACTCCGACAGCCAACCTGATTGCAGCTTAGACCATTAGGGAAGATGGCGCACCCGAGAGGATTCGAACCTCTGGCCTCTGCCTTCGGAGGGCAGCGCTCTATCCAGCTGAGCTACGGGTGCATTCCGCCCTGTATTATCACAGTGCCACTGCCTCGCAATCCCCAAAACACGCGCGATGGTCTGACCTTTTTACGAACCGATCACGTAACCCTCACGCACATCCGGAAAACTGCGTCCATGTGGTCATCGGTTCGGCCACTTCGGTCAATTTTAAAGGAGAGATTCATGACCAACGTTCAACACGGACTTTCACGGTTCGACAAATTGATGGAGCATTGTGCCAAAGGTACGATGAGGATGGACCCGCGCAAACTGCCGCAAACCTTTGGCCGGCTTTTGCCCAAAGTTTCAAACCCCCTGCAATGGAGCGGCGAGCTTCAGGATCTTGCGGAAATCTTTAATCACATGATCGATCCCATGCGCGCAGTCGACAATGACGATGGTCCGGCCGAGGCCGGGATGACCTTCATCGGCCAGTTCATCGATCATGACGTGACGCTGGATGCGACCTCAACCATCGGAACCCAAATCGACCCGAGTTTTATTCGGAACGTCCGCACGCCTGCGCTTGATCTGGACTGTGTCTATGGGGACGGCCCGGAAGCGAGCCCGCATCTCTATGTCAACGTGAACCAGAACCCGGATCTGGAAGAGGCCGAAGGTTTTATGCTGTTCGGACGCAAAGACAATCCGCTGGATTTGGCGCGCAATGACCAAGGCACAGCGCTGATCGGCGATCCACGGAATGACGAAAACATCTTTGTCAGCCAAATTCAGGGGGCCTTTGTCTGTCTGCACAACATCCTGATGTCCTACAAACAGGATGACCCGCACCTGGACGAAGAGATGGATGACTTTGTCGATGCCGGCATGGGATCCTCGAACTGGACGGACAAAGTCGTCCCAAAACTGAAAGACTTTAATGCAGTTCGTCAGTTTATTCGCTGGCACTATCAGTGGCTGATCATGAAGCGGTTCCTGCCCGCCTTTGTGACGGAATCCGCCATCATCAAGGCCCAGCATCCTGATGCCTTTCCGTCAGACGCAGCCATCATGCCGGTCGAATTTGCAGGCGCTGCATACCGGTTCGGTCATGCCACAGCGCAGATCAAATACGCCCTGAAGCACGGAGCGGAACCCATCGGTTTCTTCACACATCACGGTTTCAAGCGCCGTCCGGTTGAGGCGAACCTCGACATGAACATGATGTTTGACATTGGAGGCGAGACCGCGCCCAGAGCGCGCCCAGTCGGCACAAAAGTTGCGTCACCGTTGTTCGAGCTGCCGTTCATCAGCGGTCCGATTGAATTCCCGGGCGTGACATTGGAAAACCAACTGGCGCGCCGTCTGCCGCTTCGCAATGTGCTGCGCGATCGACTCGCACTGGAACTCGCTTCGGGCCAGCAGGTTGCCCAACACCTGGGCTTGAATCCTCTGCCGGTGCCTGAAGTCTTGGCCAAGCACAACATCGAGAAAACACCACTGTGGTTCTACACACTGGAAGAGGCTGATGCGAGCGGCCAGCAAAAGCTGGATGGCGTCGGGGGCACCATCGTGGCTTGGGTCCTGCTCAGACTGTTGCGGCTGGACAAAACCAGCGTCTTGCACCAGCCCGGTTTCGAGCCGTGGCACGGGTTTGGTGGCAAGGATATGACCTTTGGATCATTGATGGCGTTCGTGGAAAAGCACCGCGACAAAATCAAATACGCCGATCGTCTTCAGGCAGGATAAAACAAGAGTGGGCGGCAGCCATGTTTGCCGCCCAACCTCACAAATCTGCCGCGCCTTTAGCCCAGCAATTCATGCGCCAGTTCCAGCGCTTCGACCAGCGTGTCCACCTCGGCTTCGGTATTGTACATCCCAAAGGATGCGCGGCAGGTGGCGTTCAGACCCAAATGATCCATCAACGGCCCGACGCAGTGCTGGCCCGCGCGGACTGCCACGCCCTTTTTGTCCAGAATGGTCGAGATGTCGTGCGCGTGCCCTGCCCCATCGAGCGTGAACGAGAAGATCGCGGCCTTGTTCGCTGTCGTGCCCTGCACTTGCAACCAGTTCAGCCCGTCGAGTTTTGAACGGGTGTAGTTGCGCAGTTTAGCTTCATGCGCGGCAATATTCTCCATGCCGACGCCCATCATGTATTCCAGCGCAACACCCAAACCGATCTGTTGCACGATGCCGGGCGTGCCCGCCTCGAACTTCATTGGCGGGTCGTTCCACGTGATTTCATCCTTGTGGACTTCGCGGATCATGTCACCGCCGCCCATGAACGGCCGCATCTCATCCATACGGGCCCGCCGAATCCAGATCGCTCCGGATGCCGAGGGGCCATACAGCTTGTGTCCAGTGATGGCATAGAAATCGCAGCCGATCTCTTCGACATTGACCGGCATGTGTACAGCGGCCTGGCTGCCATCGACCAACACCGGGACGCCCTGCGCCTGCGCGCCGGCACAAATGGTTTTCACATCAACAACCGTGCCCAAGACATTCGACACCTGCGTGACAGCGATCAGTTTGGTCCGCGGCGTGATTGCGTCCAGCACCTTTTGCGGATCCAGATGCCCCGTGCTGTCCACATCGACCCAAACCAGTTTTACGCCCATGCGTTCCCGCAAGAAGTGCCAAGGCACGATGTTGGCATGGTGCTCCATGACCGACAGGATGATCTCATCCCCAGCGCTCAGCTGCTCCATAGCCCAGCCATAGGCGACAAGGTTGATGCCCATTGTCGTGCCGGTCGTGTAGACGATCTCTTCGGAATCCTTGGCCCCCAGAAACCGTGCAATCACATCACGCACACCTTCGTATTTGTCCGTGGCGAGATTGGACAAATAATGCAGACCGCGATGTACGTTCGCATATTCTTCGGCATAGCCCCGCGTAACAGCGTCGATCACAATCTGCGGTTTCTGGGCCGAAGCACCATTGTCCAAATACACAAGCGGCTTGCCGTTCACTTCGCGCGAAAGGATCGGAAAGTCCTTTCGGATCGTTTCTACGTCATACATATCCGTTCATCCCCTGCGGCACGACCCCGAGCAAAGACAACAGTAGGGAAAGCCCCACAGCCAATGCCATCAAAGCCAGTATCAGCACCCCGGCTGATTTGAAAAGACTACCCAATTCATGGGCTTCGTCGATAAAGTTCATGGACAGCCAGATGCCAAGGACGCTGACTCCCAGCGCCAGACCCGCCGCCAGTGGCTGCGAGGCGATCCCGATGATCATCAAGGCGGCCTGCGCAAGAACCCGAAGCGATTGCAGCCAGATCAACAGCACAGCCACCTGCGCCAGATCGGCCTTGCCGCCCATGGCGCGCCCGATGCTCGCGATGGCGATGACGGCACCGGCAAGCGCGGCGGCCTGCACTACCATAAACGCAACCGGATTCCCCAAGAGCCCGAACCCATCTTGCGGCATCAAAGCAATCGTCGCTGAGAACACCAGCGTGTTCAGAACCACGACCAGCGCAAAAGCGGTCCACAATGCCTCGCTGCTGAGACGCGCCGAGAGCAACAATCGCGCCACGTCTCGCGGCGCTTTGATGGTCTGCAACGCGAGACCCAGAAACCCGGCAAAGGTCATGTGGCAGATTTCCTGTGGGCCGCGCGCATACCCAGCAACCAAAACAGACCAAAGGCAATCAACCACAGCAATCCAACCAGTTGCATGGACGGGCCGGGACCGATGAACCCGCCGACCAAGCCTTCGAGCAGCATCAGTGGCGATGCAGCCAAAAAGGCCCAGAACAGCGCCAGACGTGATCCAAAGCTGGTTCCCTGTCCGCCTAAGGCCCGGGCGATCAGATGGGCCACAAAGGCAATCGCGTAAAGGAACAGCGGCGCAAGAAAGAGCCATGCCATCAAGGACGCACCCAAAAGCGGGTTAAGCTCAACCTGTTCCAGATGCGCCTGCCGCGCCAGTTTGGGCCACTGCGCGATAAACGTCACCGCACAGGCCGACATCAAGAAGACCAGAGCACGCGGCTCAGACTCGCCGCGTGCAAGATGGCGCTGAACAACAGCACCGGGCCCCTTGTAGGTGGCCACAATGTCCGTGGTTACAGGCACTTAGCCACGGCGCCTTTCCAGCCATCCAGCGACGCGATTGTTGATCTGCTCCTGAATATCCTCGTTTTCGATTTCCTGAACCGCTTCTGCGATAAAGGCGATCGTCATGAGGTCTTCGGCCATGCCGCGCGGAACACCCCGGGCACGCAGGTAGAACAGGCCATCTTCGTCAATCGCACCCGACGTGGAACCATGCGAACAGGCCACATCGTCAGCATAGATTTCAAGCTCCGGCTTGGCGAGGAACTGGCTATCGTCATCCAAAAGAAGCGACTGGCTGATCTGATAGCCGTCCGTTTTCTGAGCACCTTCCTTCACCAGAATCTTGCCTTGGAACACGCCCGTTGCCCCATTGCGCAGCACCTTTTTGAAAACCTGACGGCTTTCGCAATTTACTGCGTCATGAGTGACAAACACGGTGTCATCGTGGTGGAAATTGCCATCGCCCATGCAGGCACCCGCGACATGGGCTTCGGCATCGTCGCCCGTCAGCTCCAGCACACATTCGTTGCGGGTCATCACGCCATTCACCGTGAGCGTAAAGCTCTTGAAGGTGGATTCCGTTCCAAGACGCGCAAAGATGTGCGTGATGGCCCGGCGTTCATGGTCGCGGCCCTGCGCACGGACATGATGCAAACGCCCCGTGTCGGCGACGTCGACTTCCATGCATTTGTTGAAACGCGACGCCGCTGGGCCGTTTTCAAGGATCGTTGCCTCGGCTCCGGCGTCCACCTTGATCACATGGTGCAGAATCGCATCCGATTGCTCGGATGCATGCCGGTAGATCAGGTTGATCGGCTTAGACGGTTTGCCGGTGACATGGATCAAAATGCCATCGGTTGCGTATGCCGTGTTCAAAGAGGCCAATGGCCGCTGAACGGGATCCTGCCCACGTTCTTCCAGAACGCCGTAGAGATCCTTGGCCCAGTGGATGTCTGCTGCTTCGGCGAGACGGTCAATCGAGACCCCCTCAAGCGCAAGATCATCCGACGCATCCGCATCGAACACACCGTCCACAAAGACGATTTTCAACCGATCCAATTCGTCGAACATCGGGGCTTCGTCGCTTTGGAAAACGGCGGCCGCCTGTGCCTGCACATCCACAAAGCCTTCGGGCTTGGTGTATTTCCAGTATTCGTCGCGCGCACCGGGCAAACCCATTGCACGAACGCGTGCGACCGCATCTTGTCTGGCCGCGTCCGACCATCCACCCGCGGGCATTGTCATCGCGGCAAGTCGGGCCTCGGTGGCCTCTTGCTTGCGCGGTGTCAAAATTGCTGTGACAGGGGCCAGAGCCATTATGCCACCTCCGCGAGGATGTCGGCGTAGCCGTTGTTTTCAACTTCCAGAGCCAGCTCAGGACCGCCGGTTTTCACAATGCGGCCATTTGCCATGATGTGAACCACGTCCGGTTTGATGTGATCCAGAAGGCGCTGGTAATGCGTGATCACCAAAAAGCCACGGCCTTCATCCCGCAGGGCATTCACGCCTTCTGCAACCAGCTTCATCGCATCCACATCCAGACCGGAATCTGTTTCATCGAGGATGCACATCTTGGGCTCAAGCATGGCCATCTGCAGGATTTCGTTGCGCTTTTTCTCACCGCCAGAAAAACCGACATTCACCGGGCGCTTCAGCATATCGGCGTCGATCTTCAGATCCTTGGCTCTTGCGCGCACTTCCTTGAGAAACTCGGTCGCGTTCATTTCTTCCTGACCGCGAGCCTTGCGCTGCGCGTTTACGGCGGTGCGCAGGAAGGTCATGTTGCCCACACCGGGGATTTCCACCGGGTACTGGAATGCCAAAAAGAGACCCGCAGCAGCGCGCTCTTCCGGCTCCATTTCCAGAATGTCTTCGCCCAGCAGCGAGGCCTCACCATCGGTGACTTCGTATCCGTCCTTGCCGGACAGAACATAGGACAAAGTGGACTTGCCCGAACCGTTGGGGCCCATGATCGCGTGGACCTTGCCACTCTCGACCGTCAGATCGACACCCTTGAGGATGACCTTGTCCTCTTCTTCCAGCTTGACGTGCAGGTTCTTGATTTCCAACATGGTTTTCTTCCTCGTTCTTATCTCTTTGTGTGCAGCCCGATCAGGGGTTCTGCATGAATCGGATCACCTGAAGAAGCTTTTCAGGCGGGATGGGCTGGGGCACGACACGAAATCGCGCCATACGCCCGGTGATTTCCGGGGAGCCGAGAAAGTCCTCGACCTTGTGGTAATGTTTGCGCTGGACATAGTCGTCGAACAGCACTTCGACAGGTTTTTTGGTCATGAAGGCCGTGGCCAATGCGCAGCCTTGGCGAAAGCGTCCATCCACCAGAACGACGTCTGGCTGGCGAAACTCTTTCAAGCCCCAAACCTCGAGTGGATAGCGCGCAAACCGCCGCCATTCGCTGGCGTCTACTGGATGACCCCATTCCTTGGTCGCGCCAATGTCGGACCAAATCATATCGACAGTCGTGCCCGCCGCAGCGGGATGCGACGCAAACCAATCGCGCATCATTTGCGCCCAAGCCTGATCAGACTCAACGCTAAAGACAGTTTTTCCGGGCATTTCAGACGCCAGAACAGTGCTGCCGCCAGACCCATATTCAAGGATCACATCAGCGCTCTCATAAGCGCGCTGCAAAAGCGCAGCCTCGGCGTCTGGCAATGTCAGTTCGGGGCGCGAAAGGGTCTGTGTCATCCACGCCCCCCTGTGCCCTGCGTCAGGGCAACGGTGCGTTCGCCCCGGGAGAAATCAGCCAGACCGCCCATGTCGGCGCAAACCCAGACAGATAGGGCCCGGCCAAAACGGCAATCCATATCCCGGCCAGCCCGCCGCCCCACATGGCCTTTGAACTGTCGGCCTTCAGCGTAAAGAGCAGCAGGGATGCCATGGCCGCAAAACCCGAGCTCATGAATCCCGGCGGGAATATTCCGTCCAGAAACAGCCAGAGCACGGCGTGCCCCAGCATGAACAACAGCACCACGCCCAGCGCCTGCGCGATATCCATCGCGAGTTCTTTGGCGTTGGCGCGCGGGTCCGGCTCTTCGATGGGTGTCGACGTTGCGCGCGCCTGCTGGTCTGCCAACCTCAGCCGCGCGGCCCGTTCCTGAAATGTATTGCGTTGCGCAGCACTCATGAATCGCTCCTGCTTTTGAACGTCTAATGTCCAAAGCAGATTCTGACGCCAAAGAGCGCCAGAAATTTGGCCAAAGCCGATTTATTTCGGGGCGATGCGTCATCTATTCCAGAACCACCGCCGTGCCTGAGGCTGAAACCATCAGCATCGAGTCGCCAACCACTTCGTAATCAAGATCAACACCAACGACGGCATCGCCGCCCAAAGCCGCGGCCCGCTGTTCCAGCTCACGCATTGCGGTGTCACGAGCGTCCTGCAGTTTGCTTTCGTAGGCCTGAGAGCGCCCCCCCACAATGTCGGTAATCCCAGCAAAGAAATCGCGTACGACGTTGGCGCCCATGATGGCTTCACCAACCACAATACCGCGATAGTCAATAATCTTGCGGCCTTCGATACTGGGTGTCGTTGTCAAAATCATGAATTCACCTCAATGGGTTGCGCGAAATAATTGCAATTGGCCTGCTGATGCTTGGAATGCCAGAGCACGCGATAGCCCTGCGCCTCCAACCAGTCATGAAAGACTGCATCGTTGGCTTCATCGACTTCGACAAACAAGGCAGGTTTCTGTTGGCTGACCACTTGTTGGAAACCGTGCAGAACCTGCATTTCCATGCCTTCCACGTCGACCTTGATCAGATCAACCGTCTCATCCGCAAAGAGAGCATCACCGGGATGAACCTCGATGTCGCCACCTTTCTTCAGCCGGGCAGCGCCCAGATTGGTTGCATGACGTTTGATTTTGTAACCGTCATCCGAGGCATCGGACAGCCCAATGCCCAGCGCATCCAGCACGATGATGTCATCCAGACCATTGGCCTGCACATTGGCGCGCAAAGCTTCGATTGCGACTGGGTTCGGCTCAATGCAGGTCACGCGCGCTGCCCCCATCAAGGTCGCGAAATAGATCGCGTGATTTCCAACATTCGCACCCACATCCAAAACATGCGCACCGGGTTTCACAGTCTCGGACAGGCGATCCAGATCAGCCCGTTCATAGAACTTGCCCACTCGATGACGCCCCTGGATCGGACAACGGTCGGCATTGAGATGGAACACCAGATCATGCCCGTCGATATGTGCGCGAACCTGCTCCATCACTTGTCGCGCCCCAGCACAAGCTGTGCAAAAAGACTGCCGAGAAAGCCTGACGCAAAGGCCATGACGATAACCAGCAACATCGGCAAGGCATCGGTCACCAGATCGATGACCAAGGCAAAACCGGCGCAGAAGACGCCCGTCAAAACCGATGTTGCAAGCCGCAAACCCATTTAAGTTTCGAGCCCCCTCAATACCGCCTGTCGCACATTCGCCTGCGCAACGGCCCCGTTCAAAGGCTGCAGAACAGCCCCGATCAGGCCGTTAGCCCACAGAGCCTTCCAGTGAAATTGCCACCAGCTGCTGCGCTTCCATGGCAAACTCCATCGGCAGCGCCTGCAGAACGTCACGGCAGAATCCATTGACCACAAGGGCCACGGCTTCTTCCTCGTCCATGCCGCGCTGACGGCAATAGAACAGCTGATCATCATCCACCTTGGACGTAGTCGCCTCGTGCTCCACGCGGCTGCTGTTGTTTTTGACTTCGATGTAGGGAACCGTGTGGGCCCCGCATTTGTCACCGATCAACAGGCTGTCGCATTGGGTGTAGTTGCGGCTGTCCTTTGCCTTGGGGTGCATGGAAACAAGGCCACGGTAGGTATTCTGCGCCTTGCCCGCGCTGATGCCCTTGGACACGATCCGCGACTTGGTGTTCTTGCCAAGGTGAACCATTTTGGTGCCGGTATCCGCCTGCTGGTAGTTGTTGGCGATGGCGATGGAATAGAATTCGCCCTGGCTTTCGTTGCCGCGCAGAATGCAGGATGGGTATTTCCAGGTCACCGCCGATCCGGTTTCAACCTGCGTCCACATCACCTTGGCCCGATCGCCACGGCAATCCGCGCGCTTGGTGACAAAGTTGTAGATGCCGCCCTTGCCGTCTTCATCGCCCGGGAACCAGTTCTGCACGGTAGAATACTTCACCTCTGCATCTTCCTCGATGATGATCTCGACGACCGCCGCATGCAGCTGCGACGTGTCGCGCTGCGGGGCGGTGCAGCCTTCCAGATAGCTGACGTACGAACCCTTGTCCGCGATGATCAGCGTGCGCTCGAACTGGCCGGTGTTTTCCGCGTTGATACGGAAGTACGTCGAAAGCTCCATCGGGCACCGCACGCCCGGCGGCACATAGACAAATGAGCCGTCCGAAAACACAGCGCTGTTCAGCGTGGCATAGTAGTTGTCCGAAACCGGCACGACCGATCCCAGATACTTCCGGACAAGTTCGGGGTGCTCCTTGATGGCTTCAGAGATCGAGCAGAAGATCACACCCGCCTTTTTCAGTTCCGCCTGAAACGTGGTGCCGACAGATACGGAATCAAAGACAGCATCCACGGCAACCTTGCGCCCCTCGGCGGGCATGTCTTCGGCACCTTCAACACCGGCAAGAATCATCTGTTCCTTTAGCGGGATACCCAGCTTTTCATAGGTTTCCAGCAGCTTGGGATCGACCTCATCCAAGGACTTCGGCTTTTCCATCATGCTCTTGGGGCGCGCATAGTAATACTGGTCCTGAAAATCGATTTCAGGATAGTCGACCATGGCCCACTGCGGCTCTTCTTTTTGAAGCCAGCGCTCGTAGGCCGCCAGACGCCAGTCCAGCATCCACTGTGGCTCACCGTTCTTTTCTGAGATCAGGCGCACGATATCCGGGGTCAGCCCCTTTGGGGCGTATTCCATTTCAATCTCGGTTTCCCAGCCGTGCTTGTAGGTGCCAACGGATTTGACCGCTTCTACGGTTTCCGCATCGACGCCTTCCTTGACCGTGACTTCGTCCAAAGCTGCCATCTGCCTATCCTTCCGTTAAGCGGCCCGCGCGCGGTGCCGTTCGTATTTCCCAAGCCAGGTTTTCGCGAAACCCAACACATCATCTTCTGTTGTCTGCGGTCCCAGGCTCACCCTGATGGCGCTGCTGGCCACCGCATCGTCATAACCCATGGCGCGCAACACGCGGCTGGCGCGCACCTTGCCCGAGCTGCAGGCTGAACCGGCGCTCACGGCATAACCGGACAGATCCATCTGCATCACCTGCGTCTCACCCTTCCACCCCGGAGTGGCAAAACAACTGGTATTCGGAAGACGCGCCGCACCTTTCCCGACAAAAATAGTCGTATCGGCGGCAGCCTCAATGGTTTTTTCTAGAATATTTCTAAGTTTTTCCACTTCGGACCAAACACCGGCCTCGAGATCACGGGCAGCGGCCTCGGCGGCTGCACCGAATCCAGCGATGCCAATCACGTTCTCAGTGCCTGAACGCCGCCCCATCTCCTGCCCGCCGCCCTTGATTTGCGCGGCAATGTCAGTGCCGCGCTTCAGAACCAACGCGCCAATTCCCTTGGGCCCGCCCAGCTTGTGCGCTGAAATCAGCGCCATCTCAGCATCCATCCAGTTAAAGGCGACGGGCAGCTTTCCAAACGCCTGCGTGGCGTCCACAACGGCTATCCCCTTGGGTAAGTCCTGAATGACGCCGGTTTCGGAATTGGCCAGTTGCACAACAGACCTGCCGGGCTCCGTCACTTCGACCTGGCCACTCTCCGTCAAAGACAGGCTCGGCTCGATCCAAGACGCGACAGCATCATGCTCGATGTCAGCGCCCACCAAATCGCGACCAGCACAGGCCAGCGCGGCCGCTTCGGTTGCACCCGAAACAAACACCACATCTGCCCCATCGGCGCCAAAGGCGGCAGCCACCTGCGCCCGGGCTGTTTCAACCAATGCCTTCGCGGCCCGCCCCTCGGCATGCACCGAAGACGGGTTCCCGACCACGTCCATCGCCGCAATCATCGCGCTGCGCGCCTCAGGGCGCAAAGGCGCAGTGGCATTCCAGTCAAGGTAAACCCTGCTCATGAAAGGCCCTGTTTCTTTGTGCCGCAAATATCCCAGGGGGTTTGGGGGACAGCGTCCCCCAAGGTGTTGGGAACAGCGCCAAGGTTACTCGTCGGCATCATCGACCACCGCAAATAACTCAGGCACTGCCGGGCATGGCGCGAGCGTGTTGGCCACGACATCCGACAGCCGCGCCTGATGCAGGAAAACATAGACCTGCGCGGACAGGCTTTGCCACAAGCGGTTGGTCAAGGACTGTGCACGGCTGCCCGAGGCGGCACCGGATGCGCCAGCGCCCTTGTGCATCGCATCAACCGTTTCGTCGACCGCGGCCAGAACATCGACGACGCGAATGTCGGCGGCGCTTTTGGCCAAACGGTATCCCCCGCCCGGGCCGCGCACCGATTCCACCAGACCGGCCCTCCGCAGCTTTACGAATAGCTGTTCAAGATAGGGCAGCGAGACGTCCTGACGTCTGGAAATATCGCCCAGAGTGACCAGTCCGTCTTGGGGTTGCAGCGCGATATCGGTCAACGCAACCATGGCGTAACGACCCTTTGTACTCAGTTTCACCGCGACACCCCCCAAAAGCTAGGCAATTGACCTCGCCCGACCAATTGCCTATCTGCATCAAAGCCGAATTCAGCGGGACTCCCCGCGATTAGAACCATTCTAAGGTGTCAGAGCAAATTCGTCAAGAATAGCCACGCACCCCAGAGGAGCCCTGAACGCCCCATGCCCGAGGTAATATTTCCCGGACCCGAAGGCCGCCTGGAAGGCCGCTATCATCCGCAAAAAGACCGTGATGCACCGATCGCAATCGTGCTTCATCCCCATCCGCAATTTGGCGGAACGATGAACAACAAGGTCGTCTACAACCTGCATTACGCCTTCTACAACATGGGCTTTACCGTCCTGCGCTTCAATTTCCGCGGCGTTGGCCGCAGTCAGGGCGAATACGATCAGGGCGTGGGTGAGCTTTCCGATGCCGCATCGGCCCTCGACTACCTTCAGTCCATGAACCAGAACTCCAAGCACTGCTGGGTTGCCGGCTTCAGCTTTGGCGCTTGGATCGGGATGCAGTTGCTGATGCGCCGCCCGGAAATCACCGGTTTCGTATCAGTCAGCCCACCCGCGAACATGTATGACTTTTCGTTCCTGGCCCCCTGCCCCAGCTCGGGTTTGATCATCAACGGCACAAATGACCGTGTTGCGCCGCCGGCGGATACCCGTTCGCTGGTGAACAAGCTGCACGATCAAAAGGGCATCACAATCACCCATGACGAGATTGATGGCTCGGGACACTTCTTTGAAGAGCCCTACATGGACGAAATGATTGGCAATGTAACCGGCTACGTGAAACGCCGCCTTACGGAGACCACCCGCTAAAAAGGATCGCCATCATGTCCAAGGTTCTCGAAGATCTGGCTGACAAACTGGCCGCTGATACGATCAAGGCGATGGACGCTCTCGGCGATGATCGTCTCTACGAGCAGGTGGCCAAGGTGTTGGGCGCCTCCTCGCAAACATCCGAAGAGGCCTATCTGACCTCGATCCGGATCCGGCTTGCCGAAAGGCGTGCCCGGGTCTTTCTTAATGACCATGTCAAAGCCGCTTTGCAGGCCAAGAAAGAAGGCCGCGATATTCCGGATGCGGTTGCGCCTTCATCAGACAACGAGAACCTCTAAGCGCAGACAGACAATAGAAATACCGATTTTTTTCAAAGCCTTGAAATGCCCAAGCAGGTTCGTTTCAGCCTCAGGGCTGCAACGAATAGCGCGCACCCAGATCCTTCAGACCCGCGCGGATCAGTTCGGCCAGAACATCCAGATCCACCTTCGACAGTGCCCCAAGATATAGGCAGGACTTTCCCAGCTTATGAGGTCCGAGCCGGGACAGAATCTCGCTGAAATCTGCATAGCCCGGCATGATATAGACGACCATTTTGGCCTTGCGCGGCGCAAACCCAGTGGCAAGAAACTCGCCCTCGCGGCCACTGTCGTAGCGATAGGCATATTGCCCGTACCCCACGATCGAGCCGCCCCACATTTTCGGCTCCCAGCCGGTAACCGAGCGAAACAGTGTATCCAGCACAAGTGCATCGGCCGCGCGTCCGGCCGGCTCTACGGCATTCAGAAAATCATCGACGGATTGGTCTGTTGGTACGGTCTTGTTACCACTCATACGCGCCTCCACTATGGCCAATGTAGCATATCTCGCTTGATTGCGCAGCCGCGCCCGTGCCATCAGCGCCGCATGACCAGTCCGATCACCCCCCGCCTCGATGCGCAAATGGCTTTTCTCTATGAGGCCTGCAAACTCAAATCCGTTTCACGCGCAACGCGCATCAGCACGGGCGATCGGTTCGAAAACTCAGCCGAGCACAGCTGGCACATTGCGCTGTATGCGCTAACACTGGCCGAACACGCGCCAGAACCGGTTGAGATCGGGACAGTTATCAAGATGCTACTGCTGCATGATCTGGTCGAAATCGATGCAGGGGATGCGCCTGTTTTCGGAGACCATGATGTCGCCGCCATTGAACAGGCCGAACAAGCCGCAGCAACGCGCATATTCGGTCTCTTGCCTGAAGATCAGGCCAAGGCTTTCAGGCAGCTTTGGGATGAATTCGAGGCCAATGAAACGCCAGAGGCCCGTTTCGCCAAGTCGCTGGACAGATTCGCGCCACCCAACCTGAACCTGGCCGCTGGCGGCGGAAGCTGGACAGACTATGGCGTGACGATTGAGACCTTCGAAACCCGTGTTGCACCAAAAATCGCAAGCGGCGCGCCCGCGTTGTGGGAATGGCTTAAACCAAAGGCGCGTGCATTGCTGTCCCGATTGGCCGGCGACAATCCAACCATCTGATCCTGAGGATGCGTTCAGAAATGGATCGCACGTCCCCAGGCATCCAAGACGGATTCATGCATCATTTCTGACAGCGTTGGATGCGGGAAGACAGTCTGCATCAGGTCCTCTTCGGTGGTTTCCAACTGCCTGCCCACCACATAGCCTTGGATCAGCTCGGTAACTTCGGCCCCAATCATGTGCGCGCCCAAAAGCGCACCTGTTTTGGCATCGAAAACGGTTTTTACTAGGCCCTCAGGCTCGCCCAAGGCAATGGCTTTGCCGTTGCCGATAAATGGGAACCGTCCAACCTTGATTTCATAGCCCTGTTCCTTGGCCTGCGCCTCAGTCAGGCCCACGCTGGCGACTTGCGGATGACAATAGGTGCACCCGGCGATGCTGTCAGGATCGACGGCATGCGGATGCCCCCCAGCAATCAATTCTGCCACCATGACACCTTCGTGGCTTGCCTTGTGTGCAAGCCAAGGCGCACCGGCTAGATCACCAATCGCGTAGACCCCCTCGACGCCAGTCCGGCAGAAGGGATCGGTGACCACATGGGTCCGGTCCACTTTGACGCCCAATGCTTCAAGGCCGAGCCCTTCGGTATTGCCCACAATCCCCACGGCAGAAATGACCGTGTCGTATTCCGACGTTTCGACCTTCCCGCCCTGTTCGATATGTGCGGTGACTTTTCCTTTGCCGCGGTCCAGCTGTTTCACCATCGCCTTTTCGCGAATGGTCATACCCTGCTTTTCGAAAGCCTTCTTTGCAAAGCTGCTGATCTCGGCGTCTTCAACCGGAAGAATACGATCCATAACTTCAACAACCGTGACCTCAGCGCCCAACGTGTTGTAAAAGCTGGCAAACTCAATACCGATAGCCCCTGAGCCGATCACCAGAAGCTTGTTAGGCATACGCTTTGGCACAAGTGCATGTTTGTAGGTCCAAACCAGATCGCCGTCTGCCTCGAGCCCCGGCAGCTCGCGGGCCCGCGCGCCAGTTGCCAACACAATGTTGGCGGACTCCAGCGCTTCTGTGCCCTTGTCGGTCTTGACGGAAACCTTGCCCTTTGCCGTCACTGTGGCCTCCCCCATAAAGGCGGTGACCTTGTTCTTTTTCAGCAGATGAGTGACCCCGGAATTCAATTGTTTTGCTACGCCGCGGGATCTTTTCACGACAGCGTCCAGGTCAAATCCGATGCCTTCGGCCTTGAGGCCATACTCCGATGCACGGTGCATGAAATGGAAGATCTCAGACGAACGCAGCATGGCCTTGGTCGGAATGCAGCCCCAGTTCAGACAGATACCGCCCATGTGCTCACGTTCGACAATGGCAACCTTGAGACCCAGTTGCGCGCCTCGAATGGCTGCAACATAGCCACCCGGCCCTGCGCCGATCACGATCATATCAAAGCTTTTCGCGCCCATAACGTCCCCCCATTTCCTCAACAGGAGAACGCTAGCCTATCCCCAAGCGGGGGGCAACGCGGCTTTGCCGCAGTGTCAGGCCGCTTCGGTCTGTTCCAATCCGCGCAGCACTTCGCCGTAACCACCCATCTCGAAAAACTGACGTTCATCGTCTCGGTGAATACGCGACAGCGCTTCGTTGCGGGTGGGGAAACGGCCAAAGCGGCGGATCACTTCGCGGTGCGCACGCGCATGCAACAGGTTCGACGGGCTGTCCGAGAGGCGCTCTTTCATCAGACGCACGCAACGATCCTGATCACACAGGTTCTCTGAATGCATGAGCGGCATGTAGAAGAACTGCCGCGCCTCACCGTCAATCTTCAGATCCCAGCCGCGATGCAGCGCCTGTTTGGCCGCAGCCAAGGCAATCCGATCCGCAGCAAAGGCGCGGGCCTGATCGCGGAAGATGTTTCGCGAAAACTGATCAAGCAGGATCAGGTAGGCCAGCGTGCCGCTGGGATAGGTCAGCCATAGCGCAAAGCGGCCATCCAGCGCGCCTTCCAGCGTAGGTAAAAACCGTTCGCGGATTTTTGCGTCCAGCGCATCGTCCTGCTTGTACCAGCCCTCTGGGCCAACCTCGTCCAGCCAAAAGGCCAGGATATCTTCGGGCGTTGACATGCCCCTCTCCTTGCGTTTGTCAGACCTCGCGGTCATTGCCTGTGGATAAGTTCTGACACGCGAATGCAGTTTTCCACAATCACGAATTTTGTCATTTCCTGACAAACCGTAAGGGGAATTATGCGGCTTCTTCCTCTTCTGCCGTTTCGATGGCGTATTCCTGCGCCACTTCCATGACCACCGGAGTGGACGATGGCAGGATCGGTGCGTAGGCGCCTGTGTCCTCGATCGAAGGCGCAGAGCGCTGTGTCATCCGGTAGGCCGCATAGAGTGCCATCGTCAGAAGCGAGGCCGCGATCAGGCCGAAAAATCCTGGTGGACCAAAGGTTTGCATCAACCAACCGATCAGAAGCGGACCCGAGATCGCGCCCATACCGTTGATGAACAACAAGCCTGCGGATGCGCTGGCCATATCATCGACTTCCAAAAAGTCGTTGGTATAGGCGATGAGCAGCGAATAAAGCGGATTTGACGTCCCACCGATGAGAAACGCGGCGGCCGTCAACACGGGGAAATAGGCACCAAAAAGCAACGATACCACCGCCGCGGCGCCTCCTAAAACAGCTGCCATCATAATCAACCAACGACGATCCATGCGGTCAGACATCCAGCCCAGCGGGTATTGCATCACCAAAGCCCCTACGTAAAAGGCCGCAACAAAGATCGAAATCTGGCCAAGGCTCAGACCAACTTCGGTCGCATAAACCGCCGCCATACCGAACTGGGCCGAAAAGACTCCGCCCAGTAGAAACAGCCCGACGCAGCCCAATGGCGACACCCGATAGAGTTCACGCAGGTTCATAGGTTTGGTGGTGTCAAAGGCCGGGGTTGGCGAGACCGAAAGCAAAATCGGGGCAAAGGCGATCGAAACGAGGATCGAGGGGATCACAAACAACAAAAAGCCGCTTGAATCCGGCACCACCAGCAGGCCTTGCGCAATGATGATCCCGGACATTTGCATGATCATGTAGAGCGACAGGGCCTTGCCCCGAGTTTCATTGGTCGCCGAATTGTTCAGCCAGCTTTCAGCAGTGACGTACACACCGCAAAAGCAAAAGCCGATCACAGCCCGCCCCAGGCTCCATGCAATGGGGTCCTTGAGCGCCGGAAACAACAGCAAAACGGCCGAAACCAACGATCCCAAGGCCGCAAAAACGCGGACGTGACCCACACGGCGGATCATGTCGGGCGTCATGCGTGACGCAAACAAAAAGCCAGCGAAATAGGCCGACATCACCACAGACATTTCGAGCGAGGAAAACCCTTCGGCGGGCCCCCGGACACCCAGCAACGTACCTTGCAGGCCATTGCCAACCATCAGCAACAACATGCCCAGCATCAATGCCCAGGAATTTTTCAAAACATCAAACATGGCGGCCTCCGTTGCCCTGCCCCTCGCACTATCGGAATCGCGCTGCAAGCACTTGGTTGGATGCGACCCCCAAATCAGCGGCGTGTCGCATATGGGGCATGGATTACAGCGCTTGGATCACGCCTATGCACAAGAAATGCGCATTGAGCAGACCGGCTGCTAGGGCATCAGCAAAGACGCGTCACCGTAGGAAAAGAACCGGTATTGTTCTTTAATCGCATGGGCATAGATGGACTTGATGCGTTCCGGGCCCATCAAAGCCGAGACCAACATCATCAACGTGCTTTTGGGCAGATGGAAATTCGTCATCAACGCGTCGGTCACATTGAATTTGAATCCCGGGTAGATGAAAATATCCGTCACGCCTTCATAGGGCGCAATGGCCCCGTCACGCGACGCGGTTTCAATAAGCCGCAGCGCGGTTGTCCCGACCGGAATAATCCGACCACCGCTGGATCGTGTCTCAGCGATTTGAGCGGCCGCCTGTTCGCTGACCTGCCCCCATTCCCCGTGCATCTTGTGGGTGGTCACATCATCCACTTTGACCGGCAAAAAGGTGCCTGCGCCCACGTGCAGAGTGACATGCGTGAACTGCACGCCATGCTCGGAGAGCGCCTTGAGCAACGGCGCATCAAAGTGCAGCGACGCCGTCGGCGCCGCTACCGCCCCTTTGTTGCGCGCCCATACGGTTTGATAATCCTCATGGTCGCGCTGATCTGCCGGGCGTTTGGCGGCGATGTAGGGCGGCAAAGGCATGGCCCCTGCGGCTGACAAGGCCGCATCGAAATCATCGCCTTCAAGGTTGAACTTCAATGTCGCCTGCCCGTCCGAGCGCCCTTCCAGAGTCGCGCTCAGGTCTGCCGAAAACGTGATGACTTCACCGTCTCTTACCTTTTTCAAAGGTTTGACCAGTGCGGCCCAGCTGCCGTCTGACTGCGGCTCAAGCAAGGTTGCCTCGATCCGGGCTTCGGTCAGCCCGCTGTCGCCCAGCCGTTTGCGCAGACCCGATAACCGCGCCGGGATCACCTTAGTGTCATTGAGGATCAACCGATCACCGGGGCGCAGCCAATCGGTCAGTTGGGTCACACGCGCATCCGTGATCCGGTCGCCCTCGGCAACCAGCAGCCGTGCCGAGGATCGTGGCGATGCCGGGCGCGTCGCAATGAGACCTTCGGGAAGGTCAAAGTCGAAATCGCTCAATTTCATAAGTCTGTCCGGGGTTATTGTGAGACCTGCGGCGGAGGTCTGCGGAAAATGTCACGGAACATGCCCGGGGTGAAGACAGAAAGCGGATTGACCGTGACCTGCGGCTGCGCAATCGGGCCGCGCAGGTTGAAATTGAACCCGATCAGCCCTTCGCCTTTGCGCGAAATCAGGCGGCCAATGCCGTTGAGGATATAGATCGGGGACAGGACACCCTGCATGTCCATCTGGCCCGAAGCCATATCGTAGTAGCCATCCATTGAAATCCCCATTGAAGGCCCAACCGCGCTGGATCGGGTCAGAACCACCCGGTTTGGGGTCAGACGAAACCGCGCGTCAACCTCGGCAAAAAAGATGCCAGGCCCATTCAACTGATCGATCAGGCCGACAATGCTGATTGCATCCAAAAGCGCACCGATCGCCGGTGCGTTGCGCAGGCGCGCGCCTTCGATCGTCAGATCGCCGTCATAGCTGCCAGTGGTGCCGCGTACAGGCGCCAGATCCAGTTTGAATGTCCCGTTCTGGACCGTTTTGATCAGGCCCGCCGCCTTCAGGATGTCGCCCGCGTCCTCGCCGCGCACCCGGAACGCGCTGCGCCCGTTTTGTGGCAAGACCCGGCCCGTAATCGGTGCATCGCCAAGCAGGGCAGAAAAACGCCCTTCCATACCTGCGCCCGCGACGAATTCTCCGGCAAAGCGCTGCAGGTCTATGCTGTCAGTGACCCGCAACCTGTCGAGAGATATGTTCAATGGCACACCCGCCCCGGATGCCGAGCCGTCGCCTGAGCCGGAACCGCCGCCAAAGGCTGCCCGCCGCAAATCCACCGATCCGCCCGACACTTCTACTGCAGGGGCCTGCCCTTTGCCGCGCCCCCGCAGGCGGCCTGTGACATCCAGCCAACCGCCCAGCTTGACCGTATCGAGCCGCAACTCTTCAAAGCCGCCGTTCGCGGCCAGTGACAACTTGCCTTTGGCATCCAGACCGCCCGCCGACAGAGACAGCGCGTCAATTTGAGCAGGCTCCGATAAGCTGCCAGCCACGCGGAAACTGCCTTTGGCTGCTTTGGACAACCGCCAGCCTAATTGTGGGATGGCAAGGCCAATCCCGGCCAGCCCGCTTTGAACGGCAAATTGCGGGGCGCTGTTTTTCACCAAATCCACGGTCAACCGGCCGCTGCCTGAGCCGGTTAGGAACCCATCAGGCAAATCCACACCAAAGGCAGCCAGCCCCTTTTGGTCGATTTGCAGATCGGCAGTGATTTGACCTGCCTTGCCATTGAACGGCTGCACCCATTGCCCTTTGGCCCGGACGCCCGACAAGGTCACCGGACCGTCTATGACCAATTGGCTGTTGGTCACGGCAAAGGCCAGTTCTTGAGATGTCAGATCGCGACCCGGAACAACTGCGCTGGTCACATCACGGGCAGTGCCCTTCAGGTCGAGCGCTATTTCCGACAGTTTCACGCCGCGGCGCAATGGCAGCGCGATGCGCCCCGTAACCTCTGCCACACCGTTAGCGATATCCGGCGTGCGTTTAACCTTGGCCAAAACGCGCCAGGCGTCGTTGTCGATATATGACAGTGCAGCTTTGACCGGCCCGCGTGCCTTGAGCTTCACTTCACCCGGTCCGCCCGGTTTGTTGATCTCGGTCATGACAAATTCGCTGCCAGCCACGTCGATCGTTCCGCCAGTGGCCGGGGTTATCGTGCCTTTTTCCAGCCTGAGCCCAAGACGGTTGTCAAAGATGCTGAGGCGTCCCTTGCCGTTGCGGACCGGTGGCAACTTCTTGTTGTAAAGAACGTGACCGTCATCAAAGGCAAAATCCAGATAGGTTACTGGCTTTTCACCGGGTTCTGCCCGCAGCGAAAAGATGACATCGCTCAGCGTTCCGCCCAGAACATGTTCCGACACCCATTTACGTGGCTTTGGCTTCAGGTCTTCTGGCCAGAACGACATCACCTGTTCCGGGTTGGTTTCGCGCGCGGTGGCATCCAGCGCCAACTGCCATCCATCCGGCCGGGCCACCAATCGGCCCGATGCACGCAAAGGCAAATCAGGATCTGACAGGCTAAGCTGCCCCAGCTTCACTTCGAACGGCCGCAACAACAGCTTGAAATCCATGTCCGCGCCCTTGAGCGCGAAATCCCGATCAAGCAACGTGCCTTTGGACAAGGCAATCTGCGACAGCCGCACCTGCCCCAGCAGCGCGGTCGGCCATCCTTGATCCAGACCTTCCAGCTTGGCCGTGCCATCCGCTGACACTCGGCCCAGCGGCGATGTAACCGAAATTTCATCAAATCGCAGTTGGCCGAGGTCTGGAACATAGGTGAAATACGCGCGTGCGCTGTCAAACGGCACAGGCTTTGTCTGCGCGTTGGGCTGCAAAACCCCGCCAGCGATCTGTAGGGTCGCATTCAAAGGACCCAAACGGCCATCGTCGTCCAGCCGCGACCGCAAAGCGCCCGAGATCGGCGCATCAATTGCCTCGAGCCACGCAAGCGCCGGTGACTGGCTGGCAATGTCTTTGGCGGCCAGATCCCGCAACGACACGCCAAAATCCACCGAGGTGCCACCAATCGGGCTGCTGGCGTTCAACTCGATCGAAGCGACACCAGCTCCCCCGCTCAACAGAGCGAAGTCTCCGAACAAATCCAGCGTGTTGCCGCTTCTTGTAATCTTCAGGCGCCCACCATCAACGGTCCAGCCACGCCGCGCGCGCTGATCTTCGAAACGGATGGTCAAAGCATCGGCATCAACACTTTTCAACCCGGCAAGACGCGGGTCCGCAAAAGCCTGATCGACGATGGAAATCATGTCCGGAATGCCCGGTGAATTGGAGCCGACCGCAAAAGCATCGCCCAATGCCAAACCCAGTTTGCCACCTGCGTCGCGCGTGACCGTAACGAAAGCCCCGGAGATTTGAGCCGTCTTCAATTCAGGAGAGCGGCGCAGCAGCGACAGCGTGTTAAAGCCAGCCTCAAAATCCGAAAGCGCGGCCACCGGCAGACCCTCTTGGGTATCAAGACGCACATCCCAAAGGATAATGCGCGACAGCGCCAGACTGTCGACCTGCACACTCATGCGTCCGAAGGCGACGCGCATGCCCGGCAAATCCTGTGCCAGACGTGCCTCGATCCGTTCACGCAGCCAGACCGGCGCATCGAGCGTCCGGCCCATAATTGCAAAAGCGCCCCCGGCGATGGCCAGACAAAGCGCGGCAAAAACCGCAAGCACGACGAGACCGCCACGCCGTTTTCGGCGTTCGGGCTGCGATTTTTCGATCTTGTCGCCCTCGCTCACTGGAAGCTCAGCCTTTCCGGATTATTGTTGGTCCATGCGCCGCACCTGAGCGCAAACATAGACGATCTGCCACAAGGAAACACGCATGTCTGATGCCGCACTGGTTATGGCCCCCGATTTCACCCTGCCGTCTACGTCAGGTGATGTCTCACTTGCCGATTTGAAAGGATCAAAATTCGTTCTTTTCTTCTACCCGCGCGACGACACGTCCGGATGCACCAAGGAAAACGAAGCCTTCACCGCGCTTCAAGCCGAATTTGCCGCCTCAAACTGCAAGCTATTCGGTGTCTCGAAAGATAGCATTGCCTCTCACGAAAAATTCATGGCCAAAAAAGCCTTGAGCGTCCCGCTCATTTCCGACGAAGGCAGCGATCTGTGCGAAAACTTCGGTGTTTGGAAAGAAAAATCCATGTACGGCAAGAAGTTCATGGGCATTGAACGCTCGACCTTCTTGATCGACGAAGAGGGACGGATCGTTCAGGAATGGCGCAAAGTCAAAGTACCGGGCCACGCCGAGGCTGTACTGGACGCCGTGCGCGCTCTTTAAGTTCCAACAAACGCACCGAAGGCTTTGAAAGACTTCGGTGCAACCGCTAAAGGTTCGGCCATGATGACTTTGTGCGAAATGGCTGTCGATGTCCTGACCACCGCTGATGGCCGGGAAAAAACTGCGAAATCACGTCGCTATGCGAAACAATGGTTCGAAGCCCGCAAGGCTGACACACCATTGCAGATCGGCCTTGCCGACGCGCCGCTCAGGCCAAGCCGGCCCGTGCGACCGGAACTTCTGGATCCGCGAGACGTGCCAAAACGCAAACCCGGCAGTGAACAGGGGCGGATCGCGCTGCTGCACGCTGTTGCGCATATCGAACTCAACGCGGTTGATCTGCACTGGGACATCATTCCACGCTTTGCGCATGTCAAAATGCCGATGGGTTTTTACGACGACTGGGTCAAGGCCGCCGATGAAGAATCCAAGCATTTCAACCTGATGTGCGATTGTCTTGAAGAACTGGGCAGCCATTATGGTGCGCTGCCAGCCCATGCCGGAATGTGGCGTGCCGCCGAGGATACGATCGAAGATTTCATGGGCCGCCTGGCTGTGGTGCCCATGGTTCTGGAAGCCCGGGGTCTCGACGTAACCCCCGGAATGATAAAGATTTTCAAGAATGCCAAGGCCACCAGCGCAGTCGAAGCGCTTGAAACCATCTACGCAGAGGAAGTCGGTCATGTGGCCTATGGATCCAAGTGGTTCCATTTTCTGTGCGGGCGCCATGAGCAAGACCCCAAAGAGGCCTTTCACACGCTCGTGCGCACCTATTTTCACGGTGCATTGAAGCCCCCGTTCAACGAAGAAAAGCGCGCCGAAGCGGGTTTGCCGCCTGATTTCTATTGGCCATTGACCGAGACCGCTGCTGGATGAACGGCAGATTCCAACCTGTTGAATAGGCGAAATTTTGCCATTTCGGCAACGCTGCACCGCGGAAGGCGAATCATGCGGTCAAAAAACTTGCGAAATCGTGAATGGGTGGCTAATCCGGTGTTCGGGCATCAGTTGGGGAACTGAGGTCTCGTTTGGGATGGGTCAAAAGGACGGTCGCGTGAGAACACGTCTTGCAATAAAAACACATGCGCTCATCGAGCGCTTTTTTCCAGAGCGCCGTCTTTTCCTGCGTTCGGACAACGACACACGTTTCATTCGTCTAAAGCCGGAAACCCAAGCGCTTGCCTTTGCGGGCGGTACGCTGGTTGTGGGCTGGACGATCATCGCGACAGCGATCCTGTTGATGGACAGCATTGGTGCGGGCAGCTACCGCGAACAGGCGAAACGCGAACAAATCACCTATCAGCAACGCCTGAACGAGCTATCCGGCGAACGCGACCGCCGCACAGCCGAAGCACTGGCCGCGCAAGAACGCTTTAACGCCGCTCTGGGCCAGATCTCGTTGATGCAGTCCGAATTGCTGGAATCGGAGACCCGCCGCCGCGAGCTGGAAACAGGGATCGACGTGATCCAGGTGACCCTGCGTGACACCATGAAAGAACGCGAGGCGATCACCGATCGTCTGGCCGCTCTGGAAACCCAGATCGAAGACGGTGGTACCGCACTGGCCTCTGGTGGCGAGGCGGACGGCACGCTCGACATGCTGTCGACCGCTTTGGCGCGAACCGCCGAAGAGCGCGACAAGGTCGTGGCCGACGCGCAGGCCGCGCTGGTTCGGGCCGCAGAAATGCAGGCCGAAATCGAGCTGATGGAAGACAAGAACGACAAGATCTTCCGCCAACTCGAAGAAGCAATGACCGTTTCGGTCAAGCCGCTCGACAAAATGTTCGAAAAGGCCGGAATGGATCCCGACCGCATTCTTGGGCAGGTCCGCAAAGGCTATTCGGGCCAAGGCGGACCGCTGACGCCCCTGTCCTTCTCGACCCGCGGCGAAGAAATTTCGGAAGATACCCGCCGCGCGAACAATATCCTGAGCCAGATGGACCGGCTGAACCTGTATCGAATCGCGGCTCAGAAGGCGCCATTTGCGAGCCCACTGCGCGATCCTTTCCGGTTCACTTCCGGTTTCGGCTATCGCTGGGGCCGCTTGCACGCTGGTACGGATTTCGCCGCGCCACACGGCACACCTATCTATTCCACCGCCGATGGCGTCGTCATTCATGCCGGTTGGTCGTCCGGTTATGGCCGTCTGGTCAAAATCCAGCATGAGTTCGGAATCGAGACCCGTTACGCCCACATGTCCAAAATTCGCGTTAAGGTTGGACAAAGGGTATCGCGCGGACAGCGCGTAGGTGATATGGGGAACACAGGACGGTCCACTGGCACCCACCTGCACTACGAAGTCCGTGTCGGCGGCAAACCCGTCAACCCCATGATCTATATCAAGGCTGCGAACGATGTTTTCTAAAAGCAAAATAAATGAACCGGGTGCAAACAAACCCGAAGATACCGCTGCTAAACCCGCAGCGCCCGAGGCCCCGCGCCCGAACACAGATTTCAAACCCTCCGCGCCCAAGGCCAAGCCGCCGGCGTCTGTTTTGTCCAATGATCTGCACATCACGGGCAACATCAAGACAACCGGCGACATTCAGGTCGAAGGCACCGTTGAAGGCGACATTCGTGCCCACCTGCTGACAATTGGTGAGTCCGCGACCATCAAAGGCGAAGTCATCGCTGACGATGTTGTTGTAAACGGCCGCGTGGTTGGCCGGGTGCGTGGCCTGAAGGTCCGCCTGACAGCGACAGCGCGCGTCGAAGGCGACATCATCCATAAGACAATCGCGATTGAATCCGGCGCCCATTTCGAAGGGTCGGTTCAGCGTCAGGATGATCCGCTCACCGGCGGCAAGGGCGCAGCCAAGCCACAAGCGGCACCTGCTGCAGAATAAGCTGCTTTGCACAGCACGCATTGAAAAGGCGCCCCCGGGGCGCCTTTTTCTGTTCTGGCCTCATAGCAGGAAGTCGCTTTCGCTAAGTGTCAGAGTTCCCGTCAGTTCGATCTCGAAATCTGCGATCGCATCGCCGTCGACGTCCGCTTGCACAATGGTATTGCCACCCTCAGTGCGATAGCCCAATTCTCCCGCTGTCCCGCTCAAGGCATCATCACCAATCCAATCAAAATCCTGACGGAAGCCTTGGGTGATATCAGCGTCAATCCGACTGATCTCGATCCGGTCCTCTCCGGGGGTGAAATCGGTGATGGTATCGCGCCCTTCCGGGGTGGATTCAGACAGGCTGAAAAAGATGAACCGGTCACGTGCGCTGTCATCGCCGCCGGTCAGAACATCCGCGCCTAGATTACCATAAAGCGCGTCAGCCCCGGCGCCTCCGTCCAGCGTGTCATTGCCCGAACGGCCATAGAGCCTGTCGCTAAATCCGCCACCAGCCAGCAGGTTCGCACCGCCATCGCCGCGCAGATTGTCGGCAAATCGCCCACCAATCACGTGCTCAATGCTGACAAATTCATCACCCGCCCCGGCCCCATCCACAAAGAAACGTGCGAATGCGGCGGCGCTTTGATCAATTTGCAGGTCTGCAAGCACGCGACCAGAGGCTTCTGTATAGTCGACTGTATCGTCGCCTATACCCCCCTCGAAACGCTGTGCGCCAGGCAGATTGGGCAGTATTCCACCATTCTCCGTTCCATAAAGGACGGATTCAAATATCCTGAGCAAAACATCAGTTTGCGACGTATCACTGTCAAATCCCTGATAAACAAAAACCACTCTGCCGTCTTCACCAACAGTAGGCCGAACATACAAATACTCATTCGCATCAGTGAGTTCACCGGTACTAATAGGCGCAGCAAAGACCAATTCCCCGTCAGCATCTGTTCGGAAAAAAACCACCTGCGCGATATCAGATGTCTCGGACTGCAAACTGAAAGCAACAATCACACCACCATCGGGTGTTGCCTGCACTGTCGGAAACCGAACGAAACCAGACGTATCGCCTACTGTTACAAAAGATCCTTCCCAATCAACCAGCGTCCCGTCCGGCAAAAAGCGCCTTAGGAACAAACCAGGACCGAAGTCATCCGTTCGATCATCAAAGAATCCGGTTATGACAAAGTCACCGGAACTGAGAGTGGTAACACGAGGGCGGTAAGCACTGTATGTCGATGCGTCATCTGAATACTCTGGAAAATCAATGTTTTGGCTTGGTCCAATTGGAACGGCATCGGCATCAAAAATACGAAAATTTGCCGAAGGTTGTTCAGCAATAGAGTCATAAACGGACCAAGCAACCACAAACCCGCCATCAGCCAATGCTGTTATTGAAACAGCAAACTCACTCCGCGAGCTATCTGAGGGAATAGTAAATTCATCGCCCAACGGCGTGCCATCGGCAGAAAAGTGTCGTCCTGATACCCCTGCTCCAGATCCATCAACTCCTGAATTCTCCCAAACGACAACAAAGGTTCCATCTGCCAAGAAGGCCACTTCCGGATGACTTGGCCCACCTGTGTCGTTCTGGTTTACACGTATTTCCGAGGTTAAGGGCGTACCGTCAGCGGCAAAGACCCTTACAAAGGTATCGTTGGTGTCTAAAAAACCGCCGCCTTGGCTCCAAACGATAGCAAACCTGTCATCATCAGAGTCGACATCGGAAAAAGTCTGATAGTTTTCGCTGGTCTCATTGGCGACCTGTGGGTCCGAAAAGGTATTCGATTCTTCGTTGCCAAATCCAAAATTCACTTCTCCCAAAACCGGCTGGGCTAAATTCTGGTTCCATACAACGACAATTCCATCGCCCAATGGGGCGATTTCAGGTTGGAAAGAAGGGTTGGCGCCTGGTTGAGTGAGCAGTATCGGAGAACCAAGGGGTAACACTAAAAAAACACCTATTTTTCAGAAGTCGATAACATCGCTAATGCTAGCTATTTCTTATAGGTGATTCAAAAAACCCTTAGCAACCCTTGCGGTATTACGCCTCCAACTCCGCATCCCAATACAGAAAATCCATCCAGCTTTCATGCAGATGGTTCGGCGGGAACTTTCTGCCGATGTTCAGAAGCTCTTGTGACCCGGGGCGGCGGGGCGGTTTGCGCAGGGCAAGACCGGATTGGCGCAGGCTCTTGGATCCTTTGCGCAGGTTGCACGGCGCACAGGCTGCGACGACATTTTCCCAACTGGTGATGCCCCCTGCAGCGCGCGGAACAACATGGTCAAAGGTCAAATCCCCCTTTGCACCGCAGTACTGACAACAAAATTCGTCCCTCAAAAACAAATTAAAGCGCGTGAAGGCCACGCGCTTTTGAGGTTTCACATAGTCTTTCAGGACAACAACACTGGGTATTCGCAGCGTCATGGATGGGCTGCGCACCACCTCGTCGTATTCGGCTATGATATCGACCCTGTCCAAAAACGCCGCCTTGACCGCATCCTGCCACGGCCAAAGGCTTAGCGGGTAGTAGGAAAGCGGTCTGTAGTCCGCGTTCAAGACCAAGGCGGGGTGCTGCTTCAACGCTCCGGGGGCCTTGGTAAAATTCGTTCTGAAATCGCCATCCATGCGGGGACTCGTCCTTCGCCCTGTCTGCCAGTTACCGACACCAAGGCGGGGAACCCCGCCCCAGCTTTGCGACCACTATATCTCGGGGATCAGACCTGACAACCCCCGCTAGATGATGTGTTCACAGGTGCGCATCCGGCTGTGTTCGAGCGCTCAAAAGACAGGCAGGCAGAGCATTATGCCAAGCCCACGCTTTCGCCTAGGCGGCGCATTCCCGGTGATCCGGTCTCAGATGAAGTTGATGTAGAAATCCCGCAACGCGCTGCCTTCCAGCCCGCGGGTTTTTTCCACCTCATTTTCTTTCATGTAGATGTGATTGGCCACGAGATCGTCGCCCACAGCGCTCGTCAATGCTGTGTCCGCCTTCAGGTCTGCTATCGCTTCAGCCAGATCAGCACCAACGCCTGTCTCTGCGTCGGTGTGCTCAAAACCGTCACCGGTTTCCATCGGCGGCAAATCATGGCCGTTCAGCACGCCCAGCCTTGCTGCCTGCAGAACCGCCGCGGTGGCCGTGTATGGATTTGCACTGGCGTCCGCCATCCGGTGCTCGAGGCGGGCTTTGTCGCCCGCACTGCTGGTCCGGATTGTCACGTTGCGGTGGTCGCCACCCCAGTTTTGCCAGTACCCGGCCAACGAGGCAGGTTGCAGACGTTCATAAGAATTGACGCTTGGTGCAATGAGCCCAGCCAACCCCTTGTGGTGGCGCAACAATCCCGCAACGCAGCCTTTTGCCAAATCGCTCAGGCCATCTTGGGCGGCGTTGGTAATGGCATTGCGCCCTTCCGCATCGGTAAATGAGAAATTGATATGCATACCCGACCCACCTGCATCGGCAATTGGCTTGGGCAGGAAGCTAAGCAAGATGCCGTGCTCAAACGCGATTTCCCGCGCCATGAGGCGGAACAGAACGATGTCATCAATCGCTTTGACGGCATCGTCAAAGGTCAGCGTGTATTCGAATTGCGGCGTGTCGTATTCACTGGTGATTAGGTCGAGGTTGAATCCCATCTGGTCGGCCATTTCCCAAATGCGATCATTGAACCCGAGCGGGTCTGCAAAGAGGCCCGTGCCATAAACGATAGCGCCCGGGGTGTCATAGGGGCGAAGCGTGCCATCCTCGCCGATCTGCAGGGCGAATGCCTCTAGCTCGATGCCGACTTTGGGCGTGAATCCCATGCTCGTCCAATCCGCAACCGCCCTTTTCAAAGCGCCGCGCGGGCAAAGGCTCAGTGGCTCACCATCGCCGCCATAGAGGTCACCCAGCACGATCTTGCCGCCGTCTTCCCAGCTGTCCCGCACATCTTCCCCGCGCCAACGCAGCTCCATGTCCGGGCAGCCTTCGCGCACCTTGGCGCCGGGCGCGTCCAGCAACAAATCGCGGTCGTAGTGAACGGCAAAGGTCGCAACGGCAAACCGTGTGCTGGCATCTCCGAATTTGCTGGGCGGCAGGTACTTGCCTCGCATCATGCTGAGGCCATCACAGAAAAGGGCGCGGAGTCTGTTTGGCATGGTGTGTCCTTAAAGCTGAACCGTGACCGGAAGGTGTTTGATCCCGCCCACGAAGTTGGAGCGCAGGAACTGCACGTCACCGGCAGGTTCTATGGATTTTAGCCGCCGGGCAAGTTCTTGCATCAGGATGCGAATTTCGAGCCGGGCAAGATGCATGCCCAGACAGACGTGCGGGCCGTTCTGCCCGAAAGACAAATGGTTATTCTTTGTCCGCTTCAGATTGATCCGAAACGGATCCTCGATCGCGTCAGGATCGCGGTTGGCCGAGCACCACCAATACACAACCTTGTCGCCAGCCCGGATCGTCTTGTCGTGGACCACCGTATCTTGCGTGCAGGTGCGCCTGAAATAGGTCGCGGGCGTGGCCCAGCGGATGATTTCGTCGGCAGCCGTATCCCAGACATCTTCGGTTTGCATCTGCCGCAAAAGCTCGGGCTTTTGACTGATCGCATGAATGCCCGCCGCGATCGAATACCGCGTCGTGTCGTTTCCGGCGGCCACGAGAAGACAAAAGAAGTTGCGAAACTCGGCTTCGGAGATGACCGATCCATCTTTGGCCGGCTTCAGGATCATGTGCAGGATACCATTGGTATCGCCGGCCTTGGCCTTTTGCTCCATCAGTTCTTTTGCATAGCCATAGAGTTCGGCCCCGGCGGGCGAATTGAACGGCATCAGGCGGTATTCGTCGGTCTTTAGCTGATCAACAACATGATCGGTGAAATCCGGGTCCGAATTGGCCATCAGGGCATCGCCCTTTTCGACCAACCAATCGAGATCGCTTTCGGGCAGCCCCATGATCCGGCCCAACATACGCATGGGCAATTCGCGGGCGATTTCGCGCGTTGCATTGAAAGTGCCTTGCGCCAGTGCCTTGTCGAGGATCGGACCACACAGATCGACAATGTCCTTTGAGAAACTGGCGACTGAGGTTTTGGCAAAAGCCTTGAAGACCTTCATGCGGGTCATCAGGTGTTCCGGTGCATCGGTCTCCTGAAAGGTGCGCCGGGCGAGGTATTCCTCACGCGTTTGATCTTCGATGCGGATGCCTTGAGCAGACGAAAAAACCTTGGCGTTTCCGTTCATCTGGGAAATGTCCGCGTTGCGGGTAATGGACCAGAACGGCTCGCCCCCATCCCACTCGGTCCAGTGGACCGGGTCTTCGCGTCGAAGACGGGCGAATGTATTGTGCGGAACGCCATTCGAATAGGTGTCGTGGCTGACAATATCAGCATATCCGTCATCATCTGGCGCCCACATCGACATCGAATGCCATTCCTTTGCTTGCCGCTGGCATTTAATGTATATTATGCAAACCTATAAATATGCACATGTCAAACGGAACCTGTCATGCACCTGGCAATACTGGTCACAAACACGGATCTCTCAGACTTTGCCCGCAGCCATCCGCTGGATGGCGAGAAGTTCACCAAAATGGTGCAGACGGTTCGGCCCGATTGGGAATGCTCGGTCTTTCTGGTGCATCAGAACGAATTCCCAGCGACCCTCGAAGGTTTTGACGGCCTCATCATCACCGGCAGCCCAGCTTCAGTCCATGATCCCGAAACGTGGGTCGCGCGGCTGCTGGATGTGATCAGAACAACCGACCTGCCGATCTACGGGGCGTGCTATGGACATCAGGCTATTGCGCTGGCTCTGGGCGGCAAAGTGGAGGCCAATCCACACGGATGGAGCTTTGGGCTGGAACACTGCCGGATCACCGATCCGCAACCGTGGATGTCTAAATTGGGCGAACAGTACCGCCAGTTCGCCGCCCACAAAGAACAGGTCACCGCCCTGCCCCCAAAGGCCCGGATCATCGCAAAAGCCGATGGCGTGCCCTGCGCCGGGTTTGCCATAGACAACCGCATTTACACCTCGCAAAACCACCCGGAAATGACGGCGGATTTCTTCAAAGCTCTGGTAGATGAATTCAGGGACGCGCTGGGGCCTGAGGTTGCTGCCAAAGCCAAATCATCAATGAAGCAGACAGATGACAATCTGGCCTATTCCCACAGCATCGCCGCTTTCTTTGAACAGGCGGTCAATTAGCAGCGGCCAACAAATCCATTACCGTATCGAGGCCATATTCAAAATGCTGCTTCATCGCGCCGCGCGCGGCCAGCGCATCCTTTGATTTGATATAGGCGCTGATCGTCTTGTGTTCGCTGACCGATGCCGCTGTGGCCCCTTTGAATGCATAGCGGTTTCGGTAATAGGCCATCAGTTTTCTGGCCGTCAGTTTGATCATCTCGCTCAGATAGGGGTTGGCCGCCGCATCAATGATGATTTCGTGAAATTGCAGGTTAAGCTGATAGTATTCGCGATGCGCAGCATCCCCATGCGCCGCCAGATGGCGTTCCGATGCCTTGATATTTTCATCCAGACGGGCTGCCGTTTCGTCGGTGGCGCGCCGCGCGGCCAGCTCTGCGGCCTGCGCTTCCAGTGTGGCGTGAAGCTCAAGGATCTGCAGGAACTCGTTGGTGTCCGGTTTGAACAGCTTGGCGCCCCGGCGCCCGCCACGCAGGATCAAACCGTCAGACTCCAGCCGAATAAACGCTTCGCGCACCGGTGTTCGGGAAACGCCCAGCTCTTCGGCGATACCCGTTTCATCGAGCACCTGCCCCGGAAGATAGGTACCCTGATCAATCCGCTGTATTATCGTTTCAATAACGTAGGTTGTCTGATTGGCCATGCGCGCAGTCTGCTACAGCTGTCCGGGCATGTCATCCGATAATCAGACCGCCGGGTGACCGCAGGATAGCGCCGGAATGGAACCGGCATTTGCAACTAGCAAAGCGCTTGCAGCACCCGGTCCATCATTGCGTCACAGGCAGAAAGCTCGGTCTTGCGCAAACCTTCGTCCGGCTTGTGCCCATCCGTAGACATATCCCCCGGCCCGACAACCACGGTGTCCAGACCAAGTTCGGCGAAAAAACCTGCCTCAGTTCCAAATGGAACCTTGGTGGTTTTTGCGCTGCCAGCCAGCGCCTGAGCCAAACAAACTGCATCTCCCGCAGCGTCCGTTTCAAGACCGGGATAGGCCGTGATCTGTTCGACCGTCAGCGGCGGAACATCGGGATAACCGATACTGACCTGATCGGCGATGGCCTGAATTTCGGTTTTGATGTCCTGCAACGGTGTTTCAGCAAGATGACGGGCTTCCATGGCCAGCGTCACCTGATCCGGCACGATATTCAACGCCCGCCCGCCACGGATCTGCCCGACGTGCAGCGTGGAATACGGAATGCTGTAGGCATCATCTTTTGCAGCGCACGCCACGCGGTCCTGCAGTGCGCGGATGCGCTGAACAAAATCTGCGGCGACGTGGATTGCATTCACAAACGCGGGTGCAAGTGCACTGTGCCCTGCCTGTCCGTGACAGGTGACGTCGAAGGCCGCCTTGCCCTTGTGGCCTGTTGCGACCTGCATGGAAGTCGGCTCACCCACGACCACCAGACGTGGCTGCCCGAGCAGCGGCGCCAATGCGGGCAGCATGTGCTGAATGCCAACGCAGCCCACCTCTTCATCATAGGACAGCACGAGGCTCAGCGGCGCATTGAGGGGCTGGTTGCCTGCTCGTTCGGCCAAGGCCAGAGTCGAGGCGAGAAACCCTTTCATATCCGTGGTGCCACGCCCAAAGACATGTGTGTCAGTGCCTGTCAGGGTGAACGGATCGCGGGTCCAGTGTTGCCCGTCCGTGGGCACCACGTCCGTGTGTCCCGACAGGCAAATCCCCCCCGGTCCCTCTGGCCCAATGCGGGCATGCAGCCCGGCCTTGCTGCCATCCGCAGACGGAATAGGTGTCACCGCAAATCCGGCGTCGCGCAACAAGCCATGCGCCCAGTCGATCAGATCCAGATTGCTGGTGTGACTGACCGTTGGAAAGGCAATCAGCCGGTCCAGCAGTTCCAAAGTGCGCGACATGTCTATTCCCTGCTCAGGCTGCGCAGAACGGACAACACTTCATCTGCGCTGGTGTCTGCGTTCACAATACACAAGCGAAACACCTTTTCACCCCGCCAGACTGTCGGCAGACAAAGCAACGCACCGGAGCGGCGATGGATTTCAGCCCATTCGTCCATCTCGGCATCGCTTAGTTCGGTCGGGCGAAACAGGATCACCGAAAGCTGCGGGCCCAGAATTCGCTCGACCCTGGGCATAGCATCCAGCCCGTCCGCAATGGCGCGCGCGGTGGCGACTGTCTGGGCAATCGCTTTGCCATAAGCGCGGGTGCCATGGGTCGCCAGCGCATACCAAAGCGGCAACCCCCGCGCCCGTCTGGTCAGATGCAGCGCATAGTCGGACGGGTTCCAATGGGTCTTGTCCACCACGTCGAGATAAGGCCCGCTTTGCCCATGCGCATTCGCGCCATCCGCAGCGTTACGGTAAACCAACGCGCAACTGTCATAGGGTGCAAACAACCATTTGTGGGGATCGACAATAAAGCTGTGCGCCCGGTCAATCCCATCGAAAACAGGACGTGTGCCGGGATCGGCCAGTGCGGCCAACCCATAGGCACCGTCCAGATGAAGCCAAAGCGCATGATCCTCAGCCAGATCGGCCAATCCCGCGATATCGTCAACCGCGCCAGAGTTGGTCGCGCCAGCGTTCGCGACAATGGCAAAGACACGCGGCTCATAGGCTTGCCGTGCCGCCTCGGCGCTCATCCGGCCTGCGGCATCGGATGGAACTTCGATCAGATCCACGTCCATCACCCGAGCAACCGCAGCAATAGAGCTATGGGCTTCTTTTGAGCATAGGATGGCGGGCCGCCCCTGACGTGGGGCGCGCTGATCCTTCCAGCTGCGCGCGGCATGCAGCGCACTGAGGTTGCCCAGCGTTCCGCCGGCGACAAAGACGCCGCCAGCCTGATCGCCCCATCCTGCCAGATCGGCCAGCCATCGCAGCGCCTGATTTTCTGCATGGATGGCCCCAGCCCCACCATCCCAGTTGCCCGCGAAAATCCCGGTGGCCCCCAGCGCCGCATCAAAACTGAGTGCGGCTGGATTGGGGGCCGATGCAACAAAGCTGAGCGAAGTCGGATGCCCAAATGGCCGTGTCGATGGCACGATGGTTTCGGTGAACAACGCAAAGGCCGCATCCGCGCCCATGCCCTCTTCGGTGATGGAACCGCCCAGAACAGGTTCGAGTTCCGCGTGGCTTTGCGCGCCGTGCGTCGGGTCAGGACCGTTAAGAATGCGATCCTGTGTCCAGCTCAGTATGCGGTCTACTTCGCTTTCGGGAAATGAAAAGACCGCCATCAATCAATCGCCAGTTCCGCGATTTCGCGGCGGAACGGCAAGGCATCACCAATATCGGCTGTGTCGAGTTCGCGGGCATAGCGATGCCCGGCATAGGTGGCCCAGGCGATCGGCCCGGGGGCATTGGCATCCCCAATCAGCTTGACCGACTTGATACCGGCATCAGCCCATTCCGCTTCGCGTGATTTCAGGTCGTTGAAAACCGCGTTGTTTTCGAGCTTTGCACTGACCAACAACACGGCATCGCACTCGATCTCGCGCAGCTGTTCGGTGAACATGCAGTTTGTCACGGCGTGATCCGCGGCGATCGCGGTCACCCCGCGATTCAATTCGATCACAACACCCATTTGTGCCAAGCGACGATGGATTTCGTGCTGCTCCAAGGTGTTGAGCGTCCACTCGCTGACATAGGCAGCGGGCGTTACAAGCGTCACGCGGCATCCTTTCTGGATCAGCAACTCTGCCATGACGCCGCCCATGTAATAGTGATCGTCATCATAAATCACGACATGGCCCGAGGGCGCAGCGCCATCCATCAGGTCATCGGGTGTAAAAATCGGCATCGCTTCGCTGGTTGGAAACGGGACCACGTGCTGGCGGGCGACACCATCGCGCCGCCACTTTGCGCCCGTTGCAATACAGACGTTTTCAAACCCGAATTCCAGAATACTGGACGCATCCAGTTCACTGTCGAAATAAGTCTCAACATTGGCTTTCTGGCTGAGTTGGTATTCGCGGTAGTCTGCAACCCTGCCCCAAGCACTCAGGCCCGGAAGCTGGCGTTCCCGGGCAACCCGCCCACCCAGTTGCCGCGTTGCTTCGGCCAGCGCAACATCATAGCCGCGTTCCGCCAAGGCCCGGGCCGCTTCGAGACCGGCCGGACCAGAGCCGACAACCAGTACGTTCGAGCTGTCGCCTTTGGTATTCATGCGCTCCGGGTGCCAGCCCTTGCGCCATTCCTCCATGAATGTCGGGTTTTGCGTGCACCGACTGATCGACATAGTCATGTCTCCGGTGATGCAAATGTTGCATCCGATACATTCGCGAATGTCCTCGACCCGCCCTTCTTCTATCTTCTTGGGCAGGAAGGGATCCGCAATCGATGGGCGGGCACAGCCAATGAAATCCAGTGTCCCCGTTTTAACCATCTTGGCCATAACATCCGGGCTGGTGAAACGGCCCACCCCGACAATCGGTTTGTCGGTCAGTTCGTGAATGCCTTTGACCAGCGCATGCTGCGCGGCTTCTTCTTTGAACCGCGACGGACCTGAGCAGTCTTCCCAAGTGCCCTGAGCAAGATCCCACAAGTCAGGAAGATTGCGATTCATCTCAACGAATTCGCGCACTTCGGCATTGGAAAAGCCCAGCTCACCGATGGTTTCGTCCAAAGACACCCGCAGAGTAAGCCCCATGGTATCACCCACTGCATCCCGAATGTCTGCGACCACTTCGTTCACGAAACGTGCGCGATTTTCGAGGCTCCCACCGTATTCATCGGTCCTGTGATTTGTTGCGCGGCTCAGGAAGTGTTGAAAGATCCCGAAACCATGGGCTCCGTAGAGACAAATCAGATCAAATCCCGCATTCTTTGAACGCTTGGCTGCATTCACGAACCAGCGCCGCAAATCGCGGATATCGCTCTTGTCCAAAGCCCGTGCCTGAACCGGATCATTGGTAAAGGTGCGAATGGGCTGGGCCGACACCGCCAGCGGCACTTCCTTGCTGTATAGGTTCGGCCCGTTCACCCCCGAATAGGCCAGCTGAATGCCCGCCAAGGCGCCGTATTCCTTCATTTTTTCCGACATCTTGCGCAGCATCGGGATGTCTTTGTCTTCCCACAGACGCAGTTCGATAAAGGGGGCAATCTCGGACGAATGATGCATCTCGCATTGTTCGGTGAAAATGACCCCCCATCCGCCTTCGGCCTTGGTCCCGCGCATCGCAGCCGCCGCAGACGGATCGCGATAGCCGCCGCCGTTGCAGTGGGGGACCTGATAGAAACGGTTCTTGGCCGTGACGGGCCCGATCTGCATCGGCTCGAAAAGAATGTCGTAGCGGGGATCACGCACGGGAAACTACTCCTTCAAGGGATGGGCTCTGGCCTAGTGGTGACAGATTTGGGGATTAGGCTAAAGTCATGGATACGGAAGCGTGAGTTAGGAAGGGCTTAACCTTCGCTGACAAGGGACAGCCCCGGGTAGCCCCAGCCGGCGATCGTCTGTGAGGCATGATCGACGAAGGCATCAACCGACAGAATATTTCGAGCACCGTCCGGCAGAATGAAACCCAGATTCAGCGGACGCAGCCCCCCTTCGAGCGGGATGAACCGTAGCGCCCGCCCGTCCGGCGACAAATCCGAATGTGGGCGGATGTTGGCCACTGAGAATCCAAATCCATTGGCGACCAAAGACCGCATTACGGCCATATCCCGCGTCCGTTCCGCAATGGTCGGCGTGACCCCCGCCTGTTCAAAAGCGCTCATAAAGTAGTTTCGGCTGATCGGCAGATCCAGCAGCACCATGGGATATTCGACCAGAGACTTGGCCGACACGGTTTTGCGGCTGGCCAGTGGATGATCAGCAGAGACCACGGCATAGAGCGGCAGTGATCTGAGTGGGACAAAATCAAGATCGGGCGGAACTTCCAGATCATAGGTCAGTGCGACATCGATCTCTGCGCGCCTCAACTTCTCGATCAGGGTTTGCTGATCGCATTCGATCTGCGTCACCTGCACGTCGACATATTTGTTTTGAAACCCGCGCCGAATGGCCGGAAGCAAAACCTGCGCGAAGGTCAGCAGACATCCGACGTTGAGCGGGCCCTGCACCTTCCCGGAAATGGCAAGCGCGAGACCATTCAGACTGTCGGCCTCAGCCAGAACCTTGCGGGCCTGCTCCATGAATTGTCGTCCCGCCTGTGTCAGGCTCAGACCATGGGCGTGCTTGCGCACGAACAGCGGCAGGCCAAACTCTTCTTCCAGTTGGGAAATCGCAGCGGAAATTGAGGGCGAAGATACGTTCACCATCGCGCTGGCCTGCGCAATCGATCCTTGTTCGCCAACGGTGACGAAGTATTCGAGCTGTCGAAGAGTGAAACGCAATGCCATGGGAAGACTATGGCTAGGTCGCGTATTTGATCCAAGTCGTTTTTAGCGCGGTGTATTTGTCAAAGCTGTGCAGCGACAGATCCCGCCCGAAACCCGATTGTTTCATCCCGCCAAATGGCGTCATAGCGCTGAGCGCATCAACAGTGTTCACCGAAACGGTTCCTGCCATCAACCGATCGGACACCCGTAAGGCGCGCCCAAGGTTGTCTGTCCAGACAGATGCCGCAAGGCCATAGATGCTGTCATTGGCCATGCGTATGGCATCGTCCTCGCTGTCAAAAGGAATGACCGAGAGCACGGGTCCGAATATTTCATCCCGCGCCAATGGGTCTTCATGCGCCACGTCATCAAAGATTGTCGGCTGCACAAAGCAGCCTTTGCCGTCAACCTGCACCTGTTCGCCGCCTGTCGCCAATCTGGCCGTTTGCTTTCCGGCCTCGATAAAGCGCATGACACCCTCGGTCTGGGTGCGGTCCACCATAGCCCCCATTTTCGAGGCAGGATCCAAAGGATCGCCCGGCTGCATGCCCTGCGCTCGCTCAATGAGCTTGTCGACAAAGGCGTCCTTGATCGAACGTTCAACATAGAGCCGCGAATTGGCCGAGCAGACTTCGCCTTGGTTAAAGAAGATGCCAAATGCCGCCATATCCGCAGCCGCATCCAGATTTTCGCAATCTGCAAACACAAGATTGGGGCTCTTGCCACCGGTTTCCGGCCAGACCTGTTTCATGTTCGACTGGCCGGAGTATTCCATGAATTTCTTGCCGATCGCCGTCGAGCCGGTAAAGGCGAGGCAATCCACATCGTTGTGCATTCCCAACGCCTGACCGGCTGTGTGGCCATAGCCGGGCACGACATTGAACACACCATCAGGCACCCCCGCTTCGACGGCCAGTTCCGCAAGACGCAGGGCCGAAAGCGGCGATTGCTCGGCAGGTTTCAGCACCACAGAATTGCCCGCGGCCAGGGCTGCCGCGGCTTTCCACGTCGCCATATCCAGCGGGAAGTTCCACGGGGTCACAGCCCCGACAACACCCAGAGGCACCCGAGACACCAACGCAAGATCACCGGGCCCGGTCGGCGCCACTTCGTCATAGACCTTGTCGATGGCTTCCGCATACCACTGGAAGAATTGGGCCGAACCGGGCGCGTCAATTGTCGCTGCATCGGTCACAAGTTTTCCCATATCCAGACTGTCGAGCAGCGCAAATTCTTCGAGATTTTCACGGATGAGATCGGCCAGCTTCAACAAGACTGCTTTGCGGTGACCGGGGTCGACCCGCGACCAAACACCGGCCTCAAACGCAGACCGGGCCGCAGTCACAGCCCGGTCCACATCGGCTGCACCGCAAGAGGCGACATCGGCCAAAACGGCGTCTGTCGCCGGATTGATCGATTGAAAGGTTTCCCCCGAAATCGCGTCGACGAACTTGCCGCCGATAAAAGCCTGACTTCGAAACGTCAGCCCGGACGCGCGCTTGGCCCAATCGGCTCTGGTATAGTCCATCTTCATGACCTCCTTGTCTTATTCGTCGCCGTCTTATTCGTCGCCGGGAACGCCATAGGATGGCGCCTCGCGCGGGTCCAAAGCCCGTTGAACATAAGCTTCGAGTTGCGGCTTGTAGATGTCCCATGCCGCCGCGATGTTTTCGATCGGACAATCTTCGGTCCAGTCGCAGCGCAGATCAGCCACCGGCCAGGCAACCTTGTCGACAATCAACATCCCGGCCGAGTGGACAGGCCCTGCCTCTCCGCCAGCGGACAGTCCGGCGCGCATCGCGGCGATCAGCCGATCCCCGATATGTCCGGTGCTGCTCAGAAAGCCGTCCACCACTGCCTGCGGAATGGTCTCGTTGGCCAGAAGGTTGCCACCCGATGCCACGTCCGGCCCCTGCGCCTGCGTCCAGATACCCAGCGAATTCGGCCCGGAATGGATCGCTGTGTTGCCATGTTTGTCCACGGCCAGAACCTGCCGGTATTCGATGAACCTGCCCTGATCGCGAACACCGGAAATGGCTTCGGCGGCGCTCATCCCACCCTGCATCAGGTCCAGCGCAAAAGGACCAAGCGTCGGATCCGTGACATTTTGCGAGGCAACGGCCCCGACACCGGCGCGTGCATAGGCGCAGCGTGCCGCAACAGCGGGTGAGGACGAAGCAATCGCCAATCCGAACATGCCTGTTTCCGCGCAGCGCGCGACCAATGAGAACGTCATTCCGGGATCACCGCGGTGCCGTCGATTTCCACCAGCCATTCGGGCCGCGCCAGTGCCTGCACGACCAATCCAGTAGAAACAGGATGAACACCTTTGATGTATTCACCCATCGTTCGGTACACCGCTTCGCGATGGCGAACGTCCGTGATGTAGACAACGACTTTGACGAGGTGTTCCATGGAACCGCCTGCCTCTTCTATCAATTGGCGAATGTTCTGCATGACCTTGTGGGTCTGGACCACCGGATCATGGCTGTCGATGTTTTGCGCATCATCGAGATTTTGCGGGCATTGCCCGCGCAGCCAGACGGTCTTGCCGCCCTGCGTGACAACCGCCTGACACAGATCGTTGTCCAGGTTCTGTTCAGGATAGGTTTCGCGCGTGTTGAATTTTCGAATGCGAGTATGCGCCATAGGTCTTCCGTTTCCTTGCTGGGCTATTCGGCCGCAGCGGTGACAACCGCCGCTTCACCGTCATAGTCGGCATATGCCCTTTGAATGGCAATCTGATCCGCGACGAATTTGGCATCATGCCAAACACCCCACAGAAAGGTGGAGCCCCGGCGCGACTGCCAAGGCAGCCCGAGAAAGTACACGCCCGGTTCCTTGGAAACGCCACGCTGGTGAACCGGCGCCCCGTTTTCGTCAAAGGCATCAACCTTGAGCCACCCGAAGTCCTGTTTGTACCCGGTCGCCCAGATGATCGTGCTGATGCCTTCGGCCTCAAGATTGAGCGAAGTAAGCGGAGAGATCAGGCTGTCGGGATCAGGCCACTTCTTGCGCGCATCGGGATCGGGCGGCAAATCAAGGCCCATTGTCTCGGCATAGGCGTCAGCGGCATCCAGCAATTTTGCGTGGTTGTCGTCGCCAGCGTCAATGTTCTTGCGGACGTCATCGGCAAAGTGCAGCGCGCCATCCGCGAACCCTTCGGTGCGCCCCACCAAGGTGACGCCTTCGCCGCCCAACCTGCGAAAGTCCATGGTCTGCCCGCCATAGGCACCACTGACCGAGATCGTGACGTGCTCTGTTCCCGGCTCTTGCGCGGCCATGTCCCAAAGGCCCAGAACCCCCAACCACCAGACGAAATCCCGCCCGCGATAGCGGCGCGGTGGTCTCTCGTGGGGGCCAACGGACAAAAACACCTTGCGACCGGCCCTGTTCAGTTCGTCGGCGATCTGCGCACCCGAGGACCCGGCCCCGACGACCATGATGGCATCGTCGGCAAGCTGTTCGGGATTTCGGTATGCGGCCGAATGGATCTGCGCGACCTTGGTGTCTTGCGGAACGACGGGGGGAATGACCGGTATCTGAAAGGCCCCTGTCGCGGAAACGATGCGTGTCGCTTCGATAGCACCTTGCGAGGTTTCAACGCGGAACCCGCCGCGGCCCTTGATCCGCTCTGCGCTGTGCACAGTAACGCCGGTTCGGACCGGCGCTTGAACCATTTCGGCGTATTCTTCGATGTAAGCGGCGACGCGATCTTTGTTTACGAATTCATCCGGCGCGTTACCGGTAAATTCAAGGTTTGGGAAACGGTCATGCCAAACCGGGCCATTGGTAACCAGCGCATCCCAGCGTGACGTGCGCCATGCTTCGGCGATGCGGTTCTTCTCCAGCACCAAGAAAGGCACGCCAAGCGCGGCCAGATGTTCAGAAAGCGCGATACCCGCCTGCCCAGCGCCGACAACGAGCGTGTCAATTTTTTCCACTGGCATCTGTCAATCCTCCCGAGCGGTTGCGCTCAAGATTGCTGTTTGTGTCACCAGCGAAAAGAACAGTCTGCATTAGCCCTGATTAGGACGTGGCTAATATTTCTACTCAAAAATAAGCTTTCGCCTAAGCCAGCCTTCGCTATTTGCGAGGTGACAAAATCTGAAGATTGACGCTACGCTTCTGTCAACCAACGGGGAACGGAAATGAACAGCAGTGCGGAACTCGCGGTGGATGTGCGCAATGCCGTCAAGCGCTACGGAGATTTCACAGCCCTGCAGCAGATCTCTTTGGGAATCCGCGACAATGAGTTTTTTACCCTTCTGGGCCCGTCTGGCTGCGGGAAAACCACGCTCCTTAGGATGATCGCCGGTTTTGAGGATGTGACAGAAGGCGGGATATTTCTGTTCGGAGACGAGATCGAAAACCTGCCACCGCACAAGCGCCCGGTGAACACGGTGTTTCAGAACTACGCGCTGTTTCCCCATATGTCTGTGCTCGAAAACGTCGGATTTGGGCTGGAAATGAAAGGCAGCAGCCGCAAGGAAGCGGCAAAACGTGCTGGCGAAATGCTGGAGTTGGTGCAGTTGTCACAATTTGCGGGCCGCAAACCCGCACAGCTTTCAGGCGGACAGCAACAGCGCGTGGCGCTGGCCCGTGCGCTGGCACCCTCCCCCAAGGTTCTGCTGCTGGACGAGCCGCTGTCAGCGCTCGATCTGAAGCTGCGCAAGGCGATGCAGATCGAACTCAAGCACATTCAGCGCGAAACCGGGATCACCTTCATTTTCGTCACCCACGACCAGGAAGAAGCGCTGACAATGTCCGACCGCATCGCTGTGATGTCAGCAGGCGAGCTGCAGCAGTTGGGCGATGCACGCGCAATCTATGAAAAGCCGCGCAACATGTTTGTGGCTGACTTCATCGGCGACACCAACCTGCTCGAAGTATCTGTCGACAAGGTGACAAACGGGCGGGCCGAGTGCCGCATCAGCGGCGATCACGCGCTGAGCTGTGATGCCGTGGACGGTGTTGATGTGGGCGCAAGGGTGCACTTGTCCATTCGACCCGAAAGGCTGCTTTTGTCCGATCAGGGGATCGAAGGCAGCAGCCTGAAAGGCACAGTCGCCGAGAATATCTATATCGGTACAGACATCACCACGATCATGGATGTGGATGGCGGGCCTAAAATCACAGTGCGCACTTCCAATACAGAACGAGGAAATAAACGAATTTTCGAACCCGGCAGTCGGGCCTACGTCAATATGGAAACAGGTGCGGCGCGCCTGTTGGTTGACTGATGGCAGGCGGCGCGGCCCCGGGCGGCTCGACCGCGTCAGATACCTACGCCCGCGCGCGCCATTGGCTCTTGATGCCATCCTGGGCGGTTTTGGGTGTCTTTGTGCTCGCTCCGGTCTGCGTCATGGTGATCTATTCGTTCCTGACCAAGGAATTTCGCGGCGGGGTGATCTGGGATCCGACACTGGCCGCTTATGACCAGTTCTTTTTCGATCGCGGGCTTTTCGGCGATAGCGAACCGAAACTGCAATGGACTTATATCACCATATTCTGGCGCTCAATCTGGCAGGCAGGGCTGGCAACGATCCTGTCATTGCTGATCGGCTTTCCCACGGCCTACTATATCGCAACGCGCCCGGCCAAAACCCGAGCACTTTGGGTGTTCCTGATCACAATCCCCTATTGGGTGAACTTGCTGATCCGCACGGTTTCCATGAAATTCCTGCTCCGCGACGAAGGTCCGCTGAACGACTTTTTGCTGAACATCGGCCTGATCGCCGAGCCGCTGCAGATCATCAATACAAACCTCGCCGTGCAGCTGGGGCTGTTCTACAGCTATCTGCCATTCATGGTTTTGCCGATCTATGCGGCGGTTGAACGCTACAACTTTTCCATGTCCGAAGCCGCCGCTGATCTCTACGCCACCAAATGGACGACCCTGCGCCGCATCGTGCTGCCTGCGGTGCGGCCCGGGGTCATCGCCGGTTGCATCCTTGTCTTTGTACCCAGTCTTGGCGCCTTTCTTGCGCCTGACCTTCTGGGCGGTGCCAAGAACTTCATGATTGGCTCGTTGATCGAAGAGCAATTCAAAGGCAACGCGGGCAACTGGCCCTTTGGTGCGGCGGCCTCGATGATCCTGCTGAGCATGGTTCTGATCCTGTTGATGATCTTTGCCCATCAACAGCGCCGGGCGGAGGCTTCAGCATGAGCGCCAAGACGGATGTGAGGACCTATACCGGCTTTCGGTTCATGACCATTCTGTGTCTGGTCGTGCTCTATGCGCCCTTGATCGTTGTGACGGTCTATTCCTTCAACGCCTCGCGATCACTGACCGTCTGGGAGGGTCTGTCCCTGCGCTGGTACGCCGAAGTTTTCGTCGGCCCCGAAAGCGCCAAGTTCAAGCAGGCCGCTCTGAACTCCTTTTCGATCGCGCTGATCGCGGCGACATTGGCCACGGCGATTGCCACCGCGGCCGCCACCGCGATTGTCCGAGGCGGAAAATTCCGACTTCGGACCCCATCGCTGGGGCTGATAACCCTGCCAATCATGGTGCCAGAGATCGTACTCGCCGTGGCGACTTTGATCTTTTTCAATTCGATCGGGTTCACCCGTGGCTACATGACGATCCTTGTGGCCCATATCGCGTTTTGCATTCCCTTTGCCTACCTGCCGATCCAAGCCCGCATGCAAGGCATTGAAGACACCTACGAACATGCAGCGATGGATCTTTACGCAACGCGGGCACAGGCCTTTCGGCGCATTCTTTTGCCATTGATGATGCCCGGTATCATCTCTGGTTTCCTGCTGGCCTTCATTGTCAGCCTCGACGATTTCATCATCACCAATTTCGTGAAAGGGGCCGGTGTAGAAACCCTTCCCACAGCGATCTTTGGTTCGGTGAAACAAGGGCTAAAGCCCAACATCATGGCGATCTCAACGATGCTTCTGGGCTTCTCGATCGTGATGGTGACGCTGTCGTACTTCGTATCCAAGCGAAACAATACACAATAGAAACAGGGAGTTAAAAATGAAACTGTTAACATCATCCGCAATGGCCTTGGCGCTTCTTGCCAATTCAGCCGCCGCCGAAGGCGAGCTCGTTATCTATCACTGGTTTGAATACATGCCCGCGGAACTGCTGGAAAAGTTCGAGGCGGAAACCGGGATCAAGGTGACGATGGACACCTACGATTCCAACGAAGCGATGCTGGCCTCTTTGAAGGCGGGCGGCATGGGCACGTATGACGTTGCCGTGCCCGGCGATTATATGGTTCAGATCATGGCTGGCGAAGGCCTGCTCGACACGATTGCAGATGGCGAATTGACCAACAAGGGCAATATCGCGTCCGCATGGGCCGATCCTTCGTTCGATCCGGGCCGCAAGCATTCGATCCCCTATCAGTGGGGTTCCACCTCTTTCTCGGTAAACACCGAAGACTATGACGGCGAGATCAACACCACCGACCTGTTGTTCAACCCGCCCGAGGAACTTTCGGGCAAAATCAACATGCTCGACAGTCAGGGTGAAGTCATGGCGCTTGCCGCGTTGCACATGGGCTTTCCGCAGTGTGACACGGACCGCGACCGCCTGAGCGCTTTGAATGACATGCTTCAGAACGCCAAGACCCACTGGGCGTCGTTCAACTCGGACACCGCGAAAGAAGTTCTGTTGTCCGGTGACGTGTCTGTCGGCATGATTTATGACGGCTTCAGCGCCAAGGCGCGCGAAGAACGTGCCTCGATCACCTATGCCTTCCCGACGCAGGGCTATGTGGTCTGGATGGACAACGTCGTGCTTTTGAAGGACGCCCCCAACCGCGACAGTGCGATCAAGTTCATGGATTTCCTGCTTGAGCCGGAAAACATCGCCGCGGTTTCAAATTATGCGCGCTACGGATTGGGTGTGACAGGGGCCGAAGAGTTCCTCGATCCCGATCTTGCGACCCTGCCTGAGGCAAATCCACCGGAAACGGCAGGCGCCGGGGCGTTCATCGCCGTTTGCGATCAGGCAACTCAGGCGGTCTACGATCAGATCTGGACCAACCTCAAGAACTGATCTGCAGGCACAAAACCAGCGGCGGTCCCATCACGGGGCCGCCGTCTGTGATTGGAAGGACGGCTGATGGAAACGATCTTTACCGAGCGCCACGCGCTACGGAACGCCAAAACCGAATTGTATGGCGGACAGCTTGTAGAGCCGTTTGAACGCCCGTCCCGGGCCGAATACATCATCAACCGGGTCCGCGAAGTGGGTCTTGGGCCGGTTACAGAACCAGAGGATTTCGGACTGGACCCTATCCTTGCGGTCCATGACCAAACCTTTATCGATTTTCTAAAAGTTGCCTGGACAGACTGGCAGGCCGCCGGTTTTCAAGGCGAAGCGATGCCCACTGTCTGGCCTGCAAGGCGCATGTCGGCGCATATCCCCAACCATATCGAAGGACGCCTTGGATATTATGCACTGGCCTGTGAAACCTCGATTTCAGAAGGCACATGGGAGGCAGCCTACGCATCGGCGCAAGTCGCGCTGACCGGAGCCAAACGGATCTTGGACGGCGCAAATGCTGCCTTTTCGCTCTGCCGTCCACCGGGCCACCACGCGGCGATCGACATGTACGGCGGCTATTGCTTTGTGAACAACGCTGCCGTTGCCGCTCAGAGCTTTCTGGATCATGGCAGTAGCCGCGTTGCCATCCTTGATGTGGACTTTCACCACGGCAATGGAACACAGGACATCTTTGACGCCCGCGACGATGTGCTTTTCATTTCGATCCATGGCGATCCAATGGATGCCTTCCCGCATTTTCTGGGCCACGCCGATGAAACAGGCCATGGTGCCGGTGAAGGATACAATTTCAACTATCCCTTGCCGCCGAACACAGATTTCACCACCTGGCGCGCAGCGCTATCCAAAGCCTTGCACCAGATCCGGAGTTATGCGCCAGACCAGTTGATTGTCTCGCTGGGCGTGGACACCTTTGAGACGGACCCGATCAGCTTTTTCAAACTCAAATCCGAGGATTTCACCACCTATGGCGCGGATATCGCGGCGCTGAACCTGCCAACACTGTTTGTCATGGAGGGCGGCTATGACATCGCAGAAATCGGTGTGAACGCCGTGAATGTGCTGCAAGGGTTCGAGGGCCCGCCGTGACTATCGTAGAAGCGACAATATCTGACCTGCGCCTTGCCTTGGAACGCGGCGAGATCACCAGCGTCGGGCTTGTGACGGCCTATCTCGACCGGATCGAAAAATATGACAGAAACGGACCACGGTTGAACGCGGTCCCGGTCTTAAACCCCGATGCTCTGGCCGAAGCCGCGGCGTCAGACCAGCGCCGGGCCGAGGGGCGCATACGCAGCCCTTTGGACGGCATCCCCTACACTGCCAAGAACAGTTACAAGGTCAGGGGTCTGACAGTTGCGGCGGGGTCTCCGGCCTTTGCGGATCTGGTCGCCACGGACGATGCCTTTGCCATCGCACAATTACGCAGGGCCGGCGCGATCCTTTTGGGGCTAACCAACATGCCACCGATGGCCAATGGTGGTATGCAACGCGGGGTCTATGGGCGCGCGGAATCCCCCTACAACCCCGATTACCTAACGGCGGCCTTCGCCTCTGGGTCATCAAACGGATCCGGGAGTGCAACAGCCGCCAGCTTTGCCGCGTTCGGACTGGGTGAAGAAACATGGTCCAGCGGTCGGGCGCCAGCCTCGAACAATGCGCTGTGCGCATACACACCCAGCCGAGGGGTGATCTCGGTTCGTGGCAACTGGCCCTTGGTTCCAACGATGGATGTTGTGGTGCCGCACACACGCAGCATGGCCGATATGCTCGAAGTGCTCGACGTGCTGGTTGTAGATGATTCCAAAACACGCGGCGATTTCTGGCGTGCCCAACCCTGGGTGTCGCTGCCAAAGGCCTCGGACCTACGCCCTGCCTCTTACCCCGCGCTGGCGGCCGGATCGTTGAGCGGCAAACGCTTTGGCGTTCCGGCCATGTATATCAACGCCGATGCAGAGGCGGGCACCAGTGACAACCCTGGTATCGGCGGGCCTACGGGCCAGCGGATCAACACCAGGGCATCGGTCATCGCGCTTTGGCATGCTGCAAAATCGGCGCTTGAACAGGCCGGGGCGAGCGTTGTTGTGGTCGATTTTCCGATGGTCACGAACTACGAGGTTGATCGACCCGGCGCGCCAAAGATCAGCACGCGCGGCCTTCTGCCCGAAGGATTTTTGCACCATGAAATCACTGATCTCTCAGTCTGGGCTTGGGACGACTTTCTAAAGGCCAACGCGGATCCGAACTTTGCCCGATTGGCTGACATTGACGGCAGCCGGATTTTCCCAGCGCCCCCCGGCAGCCTGCCGGACCGCTACACGGGCTTCGAAGACGACATTGCCGACTATCCAGCCCACGCCCGCGCCCATCCACGCGATGATTTCGCCGATATCCCAACATTGGAAGGCGGTCTGCGCGGTCTTGAAAAAACGCGCCGCATCGATCTGGAGGACTGGATGGACGAACTGGGCCTCGATGCTGTCGTTTTCCCCGCTGTTGCAGACGTCGGCCCTGCGGACGCCGATACGAACCCAGTCTCTGCGGATCTGGCGTGGCGCAACGGAGTCTGGGTTGCAAACGGCAACCTCGCAATCCGCCACTTGGGCGTTCCAACCGTGACTGTGCCGATGGGCACCATGGATGACATTGGCATGCCCGTCGGGTTGACCTTTGCCGGACGCGCCTATTCGGATGTTGCGCTATTGGAACTGGCCTGCGCATTCGAGGCGACAGGCCCCTACCGCACAGCACCGCCTGACCTGCCATGAGGCTGGCCCTTTTTCAGATGAATTCGGTCGATCGGAGTGTTCCCGATACAGTCGCTCTTTGTGATCAGGCCTGCGCCCAAGCCAAGGCCGGCGGGGCAGATCTGATCGTCTTTCCGGAAATGGCGCTGTCCGGCTACAACATTGGCCGTGATCGCATCCACCAACTGGCCGAGCCAGCGGACGGGCCGATGGTACAAAGCCTGATTGAAATGGCCCGGCGGCATGATCTGGCCGTGCTCTGCGGCTTTCCCGAAAGACATGGCGACAGGGTTTATAACGCCGCTGCCTTGGTGGATTGCTCCGGCGAGGTGCTTTCGATTTGCCGCAAGACACATCTGTTTGGCGATGTTGACCGCGCAGCGTTCAGCGCTGCTGAGTGTCTTTGCCCGCTGGTTCAATTCAAAGGTTGGTCTTTGGGGCTCGCCATTTGCTATGACATAGAATTCCCGGAACTTGTGCGGACATACGCGTTGCAGGGTGCCGAGGCCATCTTGGTTCCGACCGCAAATATGGCCCCCTATATCGGGGTCGCGACCCGCATGGTTCCGACGCGCGCCGAAGAAAATGAAATCTATATGGCTTATGCCAATCGTGTCGGCAGCGAAGGCGCATTTGACTATTGCGGGCTGTCCTGCGTCGCAGGACCTGACGGGCAGGACGTCGCCCGCGCGGGGACGGGCCAAGAGATGATCTTTGCCGATCTGTCAAAGACGCACCTGTCGAATGTACGCAGCGCCCTATCGCACTTGCGTGATCGCAGAGCCGATCTTTACCGGTAGCTCACAACGAAGTTGCGGTGCCGCAGCCGGTCCTCAGAAACCGCACTTGTCGCGCAAAAAGGCCAGCGCTACGCCCAGACCGTCTGGCGCTATGCCGTGGCCGGTGCCTTTCATGACGTGGGCATAGACTTCTTTCCAACCCGCTTTTTGCAGGGCTTCGGCCGCTTCAGGCAAGGATTGTGGGGGAACCACGTCATCCTGATCGCCGTGAACCAGCAGGATTGGTGGACGGCTGACCACTTCGTCTTCAAGCAGTTCCGGCGCGAGCAGGCGGCCCGAAAAGGCAACAATGCCCGCAATTTCGTCTTCGCGGCGCGGGGCCACATGCAGGCTCATCATGGTGCCTTGCGAAAAGCCGACCAGTGCCACCTGCTCGGGCAGCAGGTCCTCGTCCACCATGAGAGCATCGAGAAAGGCATTCAGGTCATCGACCGCGCGCGCCATGCCGGCCATGCTTTCTTCTTCGGACGAGCCGTCGATCCAAGGGATCGGAAACCATTGAAAGCCCATAGGTGCGCCAGCACAGGCCTCGGGCGCATCCGGCGCCACAAAGAGCGTATCGGGCAGATGCTCTGAGAGCGGGTCAGCAAGACCGAGTAGATCTGCGCCATTGGCACCATAGCCATGCAGAAAAACCACGCAGGATCGGGTTTCACCCGAAGCAGCGGCCTTCCGGCCAGTATTCAAAACGCGCGTCATAAGGTGCCCTCTCGCTGTTTTATGACATGGTAGTAGGCCCAGAGCGTACGCGCCGCAACCGATCTCCATGGGCTCCAGTCCTGCGCCATGCGCCGTAGAGCCTTTTCCTTTGGTCGTTCAGGCATCTCAAACAGAATACGCGCGCCTTCCTGCAAGGCCAGATCACCGGGCGCAAAAACGTCTGCCCGGCCAAGACTGAACATCGCGTAGATTTCGGCGGTCCAGACCCCGATGCCCTTTACAGCGGTCAGCGTCGCAATGACCTGTTCGGTGGGCGCAGCGCGCAGTGCATCAAAATCGATTGCCGCCTCGGCCAACGCCCGGGCATAGGCTGCCTTTTGCCGGCTCAGGCCCAGCGCCCGCAAGTCTTCTTCGGATGTCTGCAAAATCGGCTGTGCCTCGGTCATCCGGGCATCTTCCAGTTTGGTCCAGATCGCCCGCGCCGAAGCCACGCTGACCTGCTGGCTGACGATGGCCTGCAAAAGCTGGGCAAACCCGTCCGGCCGCAACCGCAATGGCAATGGGCCTGTGGCCTCAAGCGCAGCGGCAAAACGCGGGTGTGTCTTGGACAGCCAGTCTACGCCTTCGGAGACGCAGGCATCTGATTTGATGATCCGACCTACTGCCTGCTCAGCCATTCCAAAGCCTCTTCGACTGTTTCGACCCGCGGCCCTACCGGGCGTCTGGGCCGCTCTACCATCGCAACCGGCAAACCCAATTGCCGGGCGGCCGCCAGCTTGGGCCAGCCCCCGGTTCCGCCTGCATTGCGCAGCAGCAACCAGTCAATCCGCTTCTTGCGCAAAAAGGCAATTTCCTGCGCAACGGAGAATGGGCCCTGCCCCGTGCAGTATTGCCCGCACCGCACCGGCGGCAAAGTCTGAGGCCCACCACTGGCGATCCTGCGGATCAATAAATGTGCCCGCAAGCCGTGCAGCTCTTTCAGAGCAGCGCGCCCCATAGTTACAAGGACGCGGGCACCATCGGGCACAACATGTCTGGCCTGCGCGGCGCTTTGCAGTGCAACCCAGCGATCGCGGCGATTTGCACGCCATTCCGGGCGCACCAGCTGTAGATAGGGCAAGCCTGCCTGACCCGCGGCACGCAGCGCGGCACGCGCAACACGCAAATCGCACGGATGAGCCGCCTCAATCACCGCAGTGGCCCCCTGCGCCCGCAGCCAGTCCGGGCAAACCGGGCCGTGGCTGACAGCTCCCGGCCAGACACGCTGCACGCGCTCGGCTTCGGGCAGGCGAACAATCGCCTGCGGCAAGCGCTGCGCCAGCGCATGCGCTTCGGCTGCGCCGCCAATGATAACCGGACAATTCATGCCCCTGCTTACGATGGCGGGCCGCGCTATGCCACAGTGCTTTAGGCCCAAAGCATAAGCCTGCGATGCTCTGGCCTCTTGCAGTGCCGGTTCGACAGGAATACGCCTTGCGCATGACTGATCAAACCGCCCCGTCCGTCCAGCCTGCGCAATCCAAGCGCAATGTCGCCATCCTCGTTGCCGCGCAGGCAATTCTGGGCGCCCAGATGCCACTGGTCTTTACCATCAGCGGGCTGGCCGGTCAGGCCCTGACGACGAACCTTTGCTTTGCAACTTTGCCGATTTCGTTGATCGTAATCGGATCTATGCTGACCGCGACGCCGTTGTCATGGTTCATGCAGCGGGCGGGCCGCTCCGCAGGGTTTGCGGTCGGCGCACTGGGTGGTGCTCTTGGCGGGGCCATCTGTGCCTATGCGCTTTATATCGCGTCTTTCCCGGTCTTTCTGCTGGGCTCGCTTTGTACCGGTATCTATATGTCGGCACAGGGTTTTTACCGGTTCGCTGCGGCAGACACCGCATCCGATGAATTTCGCCCCAAGGCCATTTCCTACGTCATGGCGGGCGGGCTGGCCTCTGCGATCATCGGGCCGCAACTGGTCAAACTGAGCCAAGGAGCCATAGATCACCCCAGCGCATTGGTGTCGGGTTTCGCGGGCGCCTACATGATGGTTGTGGTTCTGAACGTCGTCGGATCGTCCCTGTTCGTGTTCCTGCGCATCCCCAAGCCACCCGTGCCTTCCGAGGATGCCCCTGCAGGTCGCACCCGGTGGGAGTTGATTACAACGCCAAGGATCGCCGTCGCCGTGATCTGCGCCATGGTATCCTATGCGCTCATGAACCTCGTGATGACCTCGACCCCACTGGCCGTGGTGGGATGCGGCTTCGAAAAAGGTGATGCCGCCGATGTCGTGACGGCGCATGTGCTCGCGATGTTTGCACCATCATTCTTTACCGGTCATTTGATCGCGCGCTTTGGCGTCGAACGGATTGTTGGCGCCGGGCTGGTTATCCTTGCCGCATCCGGAGCGGTGGCCTTGTCCGGCGTTGCGCTGGAAAACTTCTTTGTGGCGCTGATCCTGCTTGGGTTTGGTTGGAACTTTGGCTTTATTGGCGCGACTGCGATGCTCGCCAGCGCCCATGCGCCACATGAACGCGGACGCATGCAGGGCTTGAACGACCTGCTGGTATTTGGCGGCGTAACCATTGCATCGCTTGCGTCTGGCGGATTGATGAATTGCTCGGGCGGCACACCGCAGGCGGGCTGGACCGCTGTAAACCTTGCCATGATCCCGTTTCTGGCACTTGCCGGCGCGGCGTTGATCTGGCTGGCCTTGCGCCCCAAGGACATTGCGCTCAACAACTGAGACATCCACCATTTTGACATCGGCCCAGGCTTATTCGCTGCGCTTTCCCGACATGAAATTGCCGTATCAACATTTTAGGACCCCCGGTGCCAAAACGGGCGTTTCGTGCCAGAATACCGGCGCACCGAACGACCAAACGCTGCGCGCCGCCAAGAATTGAGGGAACCATGAGCATCAAAACCGTTCAGACACAGCCCATTGAAGGCCAAAAACCCGGAACCTCGGGCCTGCGCAAGAAAACCCCGGTTTTCATGCAGACCAATTATCTGGAAAACTTCGTGCAGGCGATTTGGAACGGCACGGGCGGCGCAGCTGGTAAGACCTATGTGCTTGGCGGTGACGGACGCTATTTCAACACACAAGCGGCGCAGACCATCCTGCGCATGGCCGCTGCCAGTGGCGCCGCCAAGGTGATCGTTGGACAGAATGCCCTGCTTTCCACCCCGGCCGCGTCCAACCTGATCCGCAAGCGCAAAGCTGATGGCGGGATCATCCTGTCGGCCAGCCACAACCCCGGCGGCCCAACCGAAGATTTCGGTGTAAAATACAACGCATCCAATGGCGGCCCGGCGCCAGAAGGCATGACGCAGGCCATTTTCGAGGCAACCGAGACACTGGAAAGCTACCTGATCCTCGATGCGCCGGATGTGGACCTGTCCAAGATCGGACAGAGCGCGCTTGGCGATATGCAGATCGAAGTGGTCGATCCGGTCAGCGACTATCAGGATCTGATGCAGAGCCTGTTCGACTTTGACGCGATCCGCGCCTTGTTCGCATCGGGATTTCGCATGCGGTTTGATGCCATGCATGCGATCACCGGCCCCTATGCCAAAGCCATTATCGAAGACACGCTCGGGGCCGCGCCCGGTTCGGTGGTGAATGCGATCCCCTCAGAGGACTTTGGCGGCGGCCATCCGGATCCCAACCCGATCTGGGCCAAAGACCTGATGCAAACCATGTTCTCAGACGATGCGCCCGACTTTGGCGCGGCCTCGGATGGCGACGGCGATCGCAACATGATCGTCGGCAAGAATGCCTATGTCACCCCGTCTGACAGTCTGGCCGTGCTGGCCGCCAATGCCACGATGGTTCCCGCCTATGCGGGCGGTTTGAACGGGGTTGCCCGCTCAATGCCAACCTCGGGAGCGGTCGACCGGGTGGCTGAACATCTGGGTGTGGATTGTTTCGAAACACCAACAGGTTGGAAGTTTTTCGGCAACCTGCTGGATGCCGGACGCGCCACCCTGTGCGGAGAAGAAAGCGCGGGAACCGGCAGCGATCACGTACGCGAAAAAGACGGGCTTTGGGCCGTGCTCTTCTGGCTGAACGTGCTGGCCGAACGCGGAGCTTCGGTTCAGGAAGTCCTGCGCGATCACTGGGGCCGGTTTGGCCGGAACTACTATTCCCGGCATGACTATGAAGCCGTCGACAGCGCGGCGGCCCACGCGCTTATGGATGACCTGCGGTCCCGATTGAGCGCCCTGCCCGGCTCAACAGCCGCGGGCCTGACGGTCATCAGCGCAGACGAGTTTGCCTATGATGATCCGGTGGACGGCTCGCGCAGCGAAGGTCAGGGATTGCGGATCGGTTTGGAAGGCGGAGGCCGCATCGTGCTGCGCCTGTCCGGTACAGGGACCGAAGGCGCCACCCTCAGGGTCTATCTGGAGCGTCTGGAATCCGAGCCATCTGCACTCGAAGATGACCCTCAGGCGGCCTTGGCGGATATTATTGCCGCTGCCGACGCTCTGGCAGGCATTTCTGCCAGAACCGGACGCGCGGCACCCGATGTTGTGACCTGAGACTGGTTTCGCCTTGCCTGCGGCAAGCCGACCGACTGGGGGGCCAGCCCCCCAGACCCCCCGGGATATTTCAGGCACAAAGAAGCCCCGGTCTTAGCGGAACCATGTGTCCCAGCCTTCGAGATAGTATTCGAGTAGGGCATGGGTCTGGATTGTATTGATCTCAGCCTCAACGCGGCTGGTATCCCCATCGAAGACCTGCGCCATTTGCCAGACATCCGGTGTCAGGAAACGCAAGCCATCGGGCAGAGCCAACTGACGCTCTGCGAGTGGGGAAAAACTGGCCATGGAAAAGCCCCAGTCGCCAAAGCTGGGCAAATACACGTGGTATGGCAGAACCGACAGGCCAGCGCCCGGCGAGACCGGGTTGCGAGTTGTCTCCAGCGTGTTCACGATTGACCAATAGGCCTGACGGGCAAAAAGTGGCGAGCCCGACTGCGTGACCAGCAATCCTGTGGATGACAGCCGTTCGACCAGAAGATGGTAAAAGCTGCGGCTGTAGAGTTTGGACAGAGCGAGATTTTTAGGATCCGGCAGGTCCAGAATGATCACGTCATAGCTGTCTTGCGCTGTTTCGATGTATCGCCATGCATCCATGTTCGTGATCGAGACACGCGGATCAGAGAGCGCGCGATCATTCAAGAGCGACAGTTCTGGATGGTCGCGGAAAAGCGCGGTTACACGCGGGTCAAGGTCGACCAGCGTGACCGTTTCGACGTCGCTGTACCGAAGAACTTCGCGCGCGGCCATCCCATCGCCGCCACCGAGGATGAGGATATTGTTGCGACGCGGCGCGCGGGCCATGGCCGGATGCACCAGCGCTTCGTGATAGCGATGCTCATCGCGGCTGTCGAATTGAATGGAGTGGTCCAGAAACAGGCGCACCCGACCCTGAAAGCGCGTGACGGTAATTTGTTGATAAGGCGTTGCTTCGGAGAAGATCACATCGTCTTCGAACAGCTGGACCTCGGCGATGGACACCAGTCGTTCTGATTGAACCAGCGCGAGCGCGGATACGGCAAGCGCCGCGCCCCATAGCCCCCATTGCATTCGAGAGGCCTGTTCCCGGAACAACCAAAGCGACAGCCCTGCAACCGCGAGGTTCAGGCAGCCAAAGAACAGACTGGCGGACATCAGACCAAGGTGAGGGATCACCAGCAGAGGAAAGGCCAGTGACGCCACCAAAGCGCCGACGTAGTCCACGCTGAGAACATTTTCGAAACGGAATTCCGGCGCTCCGATTTCCTTGAGCACCCGCGCGATCAGCGGGATTTCCATTCCCGACAACACTCCGACAGCAATCAGCATGCCATAGAGCGCCAAGGCCACGTCACCTGTCCATGCGTAAGTAAAAAACAGAACCGGTGCCATGAAACCGCCCAGCACACCCAGTGCCAGTTGGGCCCATATGAAACCCGGCATAGCCCGCTGGATGAAACGCGATGCCCATGCGCCCAGCCCCATGGCAGACAGGAATACCCCGATCACAAGACTGAACTGTCGCACGCTATCGCCCAGCAAATAGCTGGAGACCGTGGCCGCGATCAGTTCGTAGATCAGGCCTGCAACCGCAATGATAAACGTTGCGGCCAGCAACCAGATCTCGCGCATACGGGCGTGCCCGGCGCCGTTTTGCTGCGCCGTGTCCGTTTCCGTCACGATGTGATCACGGCTCCGATGATCAGGGCAAGCGAGATAAAGACCGATCCGATCAGCACTGCGAGAGCAACGTTCTGATCTTCTTCGATCTCCTTGACGACCGAAAAATGCGCCATGCGGTTGATGAGCCACCAGCACAGTCCCATGAGTACAACGCCCAAGAGCGTGTAAAACACGGTGCTGACGATTTCGGCGAATTGAATGGTGATATAGGCGTCCATGTTGCCCCCTTTTTGGCGTTACTTGATGCGGCCTCCGCCGACGAATGTGCCGCCCGATCCGGCGCGCACGGAACGATCCAGATCAAAGCTCTCTCCACCGGCACCGTGATAGCCGACATAGGCTGTCGCTGCGATGGCCGTTGTGGCGAAGACGATGAAAACTATGCGAACGAAGCTCATGTCAATCATCGCTCCAGTCGCTGTGCGCCCAACGGCGACGGTTGTGAATGAAACGGCCCGCACCGAACAAAGCGGCAAACAAGGCAAATCCAATCGCCAGCAGATAGAGATACCAGCCGGATGCCATGCCCGTTCGTGCACTGACCTCGACACGCGACGCATCGCGCCCGCCTGATCCCCATGTCCCCTGCTCCACTGCGCTGAGCGTCAGGGTGTAAGTGCCGGGAACGGTGGGCAGAAAGTACAGTGATGCGCTGCGATTGCCTTCGGTCCAACTGCCATCCGCATCAGTCCCGAAGTAATACTCCATGGTTCGCCCCGCCTCGAACAGCAATTCGTCATTGGGATCATAGAGTTCCAGATCCACGTAGGCCCAACTGTTCGACACATTGGACGACAGGTAGATCCCGGCCAGCCTGCGCTTTGGATCGGTGATCTCAATAGACACGTCGCGTGGCAGTTGGCTAAAGCCGACCGTTACTGGGTCAAGGACCGTCCGGCCGGGCCAAAACGACAACAGCACAGCCAGCACCAATGCAACCGCCGCAAACGTCAGACTGGCACGCGTCAGAAACCGGGTTTCGCTCCAGCCTTTGTAGGGCTGCACAGCATGAACGCCGCGGGGGCTGAGCGCCTCCGGATCGAGCCCGAAAGCCGCCAGCGTCTCGGGCCCATCAAGATAGGTAATCCTGTGAATTTCCCGTTCCTGTCCGGTCTGTGCAAAATCCAGCATGGCGCCATCGGAAATGGCCGAAACCGAGGTGGTTTGCTCCCCCTTGCTCGGAGACCAGGTGAATTCACCTTCCGCAAAGATCACAGAGCTGGTCGAGGTCTGGAGGTATTTGAACGACTCGCCGTTCATAGAGACCTTTGGCGGCGTTTCGGCCGTTTCCACCCAGCGGGTTCCGATCCAAAGATTGCTGCGCACACCGCGCACACGGCGCGCAAAGGTCAGGTGCCCGTCTTCCAGCGTCAGCCAAGCATATCCATGGGTCGCCGAATAAAGTTGGTGATCCACCCATTCCCAGCTTTTGCCGGCCCAGGTTTCGCGATGTGCCAGAATTCCAACGACCGTCCACTGCACATCGTGCAGCGTTCCGTGGCTGCCTAGGGCAAAGGGCGTGTCGGGACGTTCGACATTGGAAAACTTGCGAAGCGCCTTGTAACCATCAAGCGCGTCAAGTTCGGTGCCGCAATAGGGACAGATGTGCGTGGTCACTCGGCCACCGCCCAGAATATCCAACCCCGCCCCGCAGGCGGTGCAATCAATCGCGCCTAATGTGGGTGCACGGCTCATGTATCGACCCTCACCACCACATCGAAGGGATCAAACCAGTATCCAACATACCAGCTTTGACCGCCCTCCCAGAACTCACCGGACAATAGCTCACCGCCCGGCCCGGACGCATTGAGAAACGTGTAGGTTTCGCCGACTTCCAGTTGCTCACCGAATGAGCCACGCAAAGCCACGCATTCGGCTGTATCTGCTTCGGTCACCTGCCAGTCGTCGTCGCGATAGCGAAAGGGTGTTCCGACCCGGGCGGTGCGTGCAACGCGCGGCCAGAAATCCTTGGCGATCGGATATTGAAGAACAACGTCTCCCTCATCGACGGAAACCCAGCAGCCGCGCTGGTCTTCGTCGAAGCCCCAGTATTCATCCCACCAGCCGCGACCGTAGGAAAACCGCGCGTGACCGGTGATCTGAATCAGCGCCTTTCCCAGACGCACGGCGTCACCGACACCGAAAAGCGCCGGACCATCATGCATCTGTCCGGCATTGCCCGCATCATGCAACTGTGCCCCGTCCACATAGAGCGTGGTTCCGCAAGACGGACAGGTCAGCATGGTGATGTGCCTGATCTGATCTGGCACGCGGTCACCGCAATTGGGGCAGTTGTGATCGCTCATAGTGATGAAATCGCAAGTTGCGCGTCGAAGTTCAACGGCGAAATGATTGGTACATACGACAAGTCAGGTAATCCTGCCTCGTGAAACGTGTTAGGGCGCTTCGATGGAAATCGACAGGTAATAATAACGATCGTCCCCTCCGTCGTAGATCGAGCGGGTCAGGTAGGACAACCCAAGCTCGGGCAACCACATCAATTCATCAATGTCGCCATTCCCGTACCGGACGTCAATTGGGATGGCAGCGTACTCGCACGCGCCGAAACTGACCCCCGTTTCCTGCCCGAAACTGTAGAGTTCTGTCTCACTGCTCGGCTGACCATTTTCGGTCAGGACATACTCGGCCGAGTAGGTCGAGCCAGCTTTGGGCAACGGCAGTTCACCGGGTGGCATCGCATAGGCATAGGTGGACCGCGTGGCCAAGTCGAGCGCGCCGCTTTCATCTATGTCTACGACTTCCAAAAGATACAGGCCCCGCGCCAACAGGACCCGCGTGACCGGGTCATCCCCGATGAAATAGATGGATTGAAGACTGCTCTCTCCGAAGGTCGTAAAGACCTCTGCATCACCACCACTGACCTCGAACCGGATACCGGTGGAAAGATCATTCGCGGTTGGACAGGCCGCAATTGCGGCAGAAGGTGCGGCCAACAAAGCCAGTCCGATCAACGGGCGCATGACGGAAATCCCTTTGGAAAATACCTAACCCAGTGAAAGCTGTTCTGCACGACGGGTCAAGAAATTTGAACAAGAAAGGCTTAATGTTTTAGATTAAGTAAATTCCTCAAATTAATGTTTTTATTTAACTTTAATGTTTTTTCCTTTGGCCAATGGTGCGTAATCACATCGGTAAGGTTTGATGTCCAGCAAAGGCGTTTGGTCCAAACAGTCCAACCCACGAACCGTAACACGGCAGCCTTCAGCCCGGATCAATCGAACAACAGAGGTGCCAATCGGGTTCGGCCTGAGCGGAGAGCGCAGTGAAAAGGTGCCTCTGAAAACCCCGTCCTGTCCGGGGTTCTGTGTTAACAGATCCCGACGTGCCCGGTGCAGCCAATAGAGCACTTCAATCCGGTCAAACCCCTCCAGCCCAAGCAAAGCGGGCGCGTAGTCTGACTTCAGAACCAGCGTGCACTCCGGCCCCTCTTCACTGCCCTGTCGTGGGCAATCGGCGCGCTCCGGAAAGGGCGTTTCGATGTGTCCTATGAACCGGAGCGCAGCGTCATCATCAGGCGCAATGGCCAGCCTTTGTTCGCCCGGTCTCAGCGCATCTTCCTGCGACATCTGTTTCCTTTCGCAACCTGCCTCAGGCTATGCTGGTTTCGAACACAGGGAAAGCATTGCGCAGCTCAGATGCTCAACCCAGCGTTTCGCGCAACACGCCAGCCGCCGGAACCGTGCCCGCCTCGCAGTCAATAGACTGGCCCGAATAGTTGAACCAAAACCGCTCGGCCCCTGTGTCGCGTCGCCTCAGTCCCTCTGGCATCACCGTGACTTCCAGACCGGCTTGCGCGCAAAGGTCTGCCACGAGGCGGTCCAACCCGGCTTCGTCCAGCCATGCGCCATTATAAGTGACCGACCCTGCGCGCACCGCAACGGTTGTCCCATCTTGCAAAGACAGCACCGGTTGCGCGGTGCCTTCCAGCGTTTCCAGCCAATTCTGCACGGATCCGCCCCCTTCCAGTGGGCGCGGCAGATCCGGTCGCAATGTTTCAAGTCGCGCCACCAGTGTGTCCAACCCATTCCATCCGGGCGGCAGCGGCGTCGGGATCGAGAAATGCGCATCGCGTGCCGCGCTGCGCGGCCCGATCAGGATCTGTGCCCCACTGTTGTTCAAGGCCTCTTTCAGCGGGTCGGGCATGTGCATCATGCCCGGTGCAAGGATCAAATCATATCCCTCAAGTCCCGTGGCATCTGGCGGCAGAATATCCACGGATAAGCCAGCCCGCCGCAACGCACAATAATGATCGAAAACAAGACCAAAATAGCTCAGACCCTGCCCTTGCGGCTGTACATTCCACGACCATTCAGCCGCATAATCGAAGATCAAACCGACATTTGATTGCACTATTTCAACATTTTTAGCATTTTTCAGCTCTATGGCGACCTGCGCTGCTTCATCGGCACCCGGAGCGTTTTCACTATCCGGCCGCAACAAGCCTGCGTGCAACTGTTCCTGCGCAAACGGCGCCTGACGCCAGCGGAAATACAGGACCGCCTCAGCGCCATGTGCAAAGGCCTCCCATGTCCAAAGCCGCACCATGCCGGGCAAGGGCGCTGGATTGTAGGGCGCCCAGTTCACCGGGCCTGGCTGTTGTTCCATGACCCAAAGACGTGGCTTTGCACCGTTTGATCCGGCGCGGCCAACCGCGCGATAGAGATCATGGTGGAACGCCTGAAAATCCGGATCGCCCTGCCGCGCATAGGCCCGCTGTGCCTGTTCACTCGCCCCGACCCGATCTTCCAGAAAGCCCAGCGGATAGCTGTCCCAGCTCGAGATTTCGAGATCAGCGCCAACCGCAAAGTGATCAAAGTCCGTCACGCGGCCCATGTAGTTGTGGGCAATTGGGGCCGTGGTGTATTCCCGGATGATTTCGACCTGCGCCCGGTTGAACCGGACCACCTGCTCGGAGCTGAACCGCCGAAAAGCCAGCGCATGTGCGGGGTTTGGCTCGGTCACTGTCAGGTTTGGCAAATCGATATCGTCAAAATCCCGATATTCCATCGACCAGAACACATTGCCCCAAGCGGTGTTCAGAGCCTCGATGTCACCCGCGTTTCCCTCTTGCGCCGGAAACTGCACACGCAGCCAGTCTCGAAACGCTTCGCGTGCGGCTTGCGAATAGGAAATGACGGTGTCGTGGCAACCGTATTCATTGTCCGTCTGCCAAGCAGCAACACAAGGGTTTTGGCCGTAGCGTTCGGCCAGCATGCGCACGATGCGGCGCGATTCCTGCAGATAGCCGCTGTGAGAGAAACAGTAGTGGCGGCGCGATCCAAATCCGCGCGTTTGCCCCTGTGCATCCACTGCCAGCATGTCCGGGTGCTTGTCCACGACCCAGCGCGGCGGCGTTGCGGTTGGAGTGCCCAGCACGACTTTAAGGCCCGCCTGCCCCAGAATGTCGATCGCGCGATCCAGCCAGTCCCAATCAAAGGCACCGGGCTCTGGTTCGATCCGGGACCAGGCAAATTCACCGATACGCACCCATGTCAGGCCAAGCTGCGCCATGCGCTGCGCATCGCTGGACCAGATCGTTTCATCCCAATGCTCGGGGTAGTAGCAGCAGCCCAGAGTCCGTTCCATTGTCGCATCCTTTGATCTTGGAATGAGAATAGCCTGACGGCGGCGTTCAGGCCCATTGATTTGTGTGACCGGCTCAGCTGGGTCTGTGGCTACAGAATAACCCGATGTTCGGCCTGCCCGCGAAAGGTGGTTTCATAGCCAAAGGTCTGCCCGGCCTGCTGTTCACAATCAGGCGCGCCAACCGCTGCACTGGTCGCAAAAAGCGTGCTCAGATGCGTCCCACCAAAACAAGGGCAACTGATCTGGCTGGCGGGAAAGGCGTAGGCCTGCGCAAACTGACCTTCAGCATTATACCGCGCCACACGCTCGGCACCCCACTGTGCATTCCAGAAGTTGCCATCAGCGTCCACGACGGCCCCGTCCGGATTGAGGCCGTCGGCATTCAGATCCAGCCAGTTCTCCGGATCGCCGGTTGGCCATCCCTCGTTGTCCAATGCCACCCGTTTGATGACGCGCGTTGGCGTATCCGTGAAATAGGCATGGCGACCGTCCGGGGAAAAGCAAATCGCGTTCGATACGGTGATCGCGGCATAGAGTTTGCGCAAAGTGCCACGATAGTAGCGGTAGATTGCGCCTGCGCCGGGTTCGAGGTTGTAACCCATGGTGCCAATCCAGAACCCACCATAAGGGTCTGCCCGCCCGTCATTGGAGCGGGTCACCGGATCATCGGCCTCAAGCGGCAGCAAGTGCGTTTCAGCGCCACTTTCCAGATCGAATGTGATCAGGTCCCGCGCTGTCGCGATCAAAAGCCGGTTTTTGTCCAACCATCCAGCCGCCGAAACGCAGCGATCAAAAGCCCACTGGCGTTGGCCGGACGGGGCATTTTCAAACAGGGTTTTCCCTAGAATATCGAACCAGAACAGGCTTTGGCGTTCCGGATGCCACAAAGCGCCCTCACCCAGTTGGCAGCGCGTATCCGAGACAACAAAGGCCGTCATGCGACCGCTGCGTCGTAGGCTGCAACCATATCACGGGCGCGGGCCAGAACGTCTTCGCGCGACCGGCCCGGTACGTAAAGCCCTGTGCCAATGCCAAAACCTGTCACTCCGGCCTCAAACCATTGGGCGAAATTTTCAGGCCCTACACCGCCAACGGCGTAGGTTTTGGTTTCCGGAGGCAACACGGCACGCATGGCCTTGATCCCGCTGGTTCCGACCAATCCGGCCGGAAAGAACTTGAGTCCGTCTGCGCCATTGCGCAGCGCGGCAAAGGCTTCGGTCGGGGTCATGACGCCGGGGTAGCTGGCCATACCCGCCTGCTTGGTCGCAACGATCACGCGCGGGTTCATATCCGGGCTGACCACCATCTGAGCCCCAATTTGCCCCAGCCGCAGAACGTCGTCCGGCGAAAGCACCGTTCCGGCTCCAATCATCCCGGACCCATTGGCCACGGCCAGCATCGCCGCGATGGAATCGAAGGGATCCGGTGAGTTCAGCGGCACTTCGATCTTGTCAAAGCCAGCCTCCAGCAACCCTTCGGCCATGGCGGGAGCTTCTTGTGGGGTGATGCCGCGCAGGATCGCGATGATCTCGCGGCTCATGTGACGATTTCCTGCAAGGAGGCGCGCGCCGCCTTGAGACCTTCAAGGGTCATGCGCTCGGCGTCTGCCAGCGTCACCGGCACACCCTGCGCCTGCAGAGCGCCACAATAGGCATTCGCAATGCCACGTGCACCCAGAACGGCAATGTTCTGACCCAGCCAGTAGGGTCGCGCAGCGGCCAACTCCATACCAATCAGCAGACCCGACAACCGAGACCGCGCGACGGCGGGATCGAGATTGTCCAGCAGGGATTCGGCCCGCAGGGCAAATAGATCTGACGCAACACCCGCCGGACGGCCCATGGCGTGGCTGACGGCGGCAAGGAAGGCGTCGTTTTCCCAACCGTCTTCGTTGACTGAGTGACGAAGCACGGATTGTTCAGACAAAAGCGCAAACATCTCACCGGTCAAATAAGTACGGAAGCTGACAATCTCGCCTGCGCTGACTTGTACCCACTTCGTATGCGTGCCCGGCAGACAGATAATGCCGTCAAAATCCTTGTTCAGCGCCAGAAACCCAGCAACCTGAGTTTCCTCGCCGCGCATCACATCCGCCGGGCTGGTCTGTTTTACCCCCGGAAGGATATGCACCAGCAGTTTTCCATCGCGCACCGGGGCGCGCACGGCCTCGGCGGCTGAGGGCGGTGTGCAGGGTGCTGTCGCATAAGGCGCTTCGGCCCAGCCCTGCCGGCTGCCAGCCATTCCACATGCAAAAACGCGCAGAACATCGCCCTGGGGCTCTTGTGGCAGCTCGGCGATCAGCTTTTTCAGCGCGGGTTCAAACCCATCCCGGGTCAGACCACCCATGCCATCGGCGCTGTGAACCTTGGCCAATACATCGCTGCCGCGCAGGTGCCACAGCCGCATGTGCGATGTGCCCCAGTCTACCGCGATCCAGTCTTCCGACGCCATGGCGCCCCCCTATCCTGCCACCGTGACAACGCCGCCGTCGACGGCGATGCATTGCCCGGTCATCATCCGGCTGGCCTTGGACGCAAGGAACAAGGTTGCCTCAACGATGTCCTGTTCGACCAAATGCTCCTTAAGGCATTGGCGTTCCAGATGCCCGGCCAGTGCCTCGGGCGTCGCCCATTTGTCTTTTTGCTTTTGCGTGAGCACCCAGCCGGGTGCAAGCGCGTTTACACGAACGCCGTCAGAGCCAAATTCCCGTGCAAGGCTGCGCGTCATGGCAGTGATAGCGCCATTCGCAGCGGTGTAAGATGCGTAACCGGCGTTGCCCATCATGTAAGAGATCGAGCTGAAGTTCACGATCGCACCGCCGCCTGCCTGCTTCATGCCTTCCAGAACGGATTGACAGGCAAAGAAGTAGGCCTTGAGGTTGATCGCCTGAGACCAGTCCCAGAAGCTTTCGTCCACTTCGAGCGTCGCATGACGCTGATCATTGGCAGCGTTGTTGACCAGAACCGTCACAGGCCCGTGGGCCTCTGCCGCCTGTCCAACAGCCGCCTTCAGCGCCGCTACGTCGGTGATGTCACAAGGGATGAACAGCGGACGGCTGCCATGCTTTGCTTCCATTTCATCGCAAAATGCGCTGGCGTCGGACCGCTGAACAAAAGCCACTTTCGCACCTTGCTGCAAAAATCCGTCTGTCAAAGCGGCGCCAATGCCAGAGCCGCCTCCGGTGACAAAGGCCGAGGCCTCTTTGAGGTCGTGGAACGTACTGTGCATTATGCTGCTTTCTTGTTTGAACGTGCCCAGGCCGGAACCCAGTCACCATGCGCTGCGAGCAGATCGCTCACAAGGCTTCGGATCTGCCGCAAGTCAAGCTCGGCGGCGGTGTGAGGATCCATCATGGCGGCGTGATAGAGGTGCTCGGGCGCTTCATCCACCAAGGCCCGAACTGTCAATTCCTGCACGTTGATCTGGCTGCGCATAAGCGCGGTCAGCTGCGGTGGCACATCATCGACGACCGATGGCTGAATGCCATTGGCATCCACGAGACAAGGCGTTTCGACAGCCGCGCCTGTTGGCAGCTGCGGCATCTGTCCCCGGTTCGGCAAGTTGCCATAGATGGTGTAGGGCGTGTTGGTGATCATGGCGTTCATGATCTCTGCGCCAAATTCATGGCTCTTTTCATGCGCGACCTGCGCGGCTCCTTTAAGCGCTTCGGCCTGTTCGGCCCATTCTGCACGCTGTTCAATGCACCGTTTGGGATATTCATCCAGCGGGATGTTGAAGGTTTCAATCAGGTCTTCGCGGCCATCCTTGATGAACCAAGGCACATATTCGGCCAGATGTTCGGACGACTCCGTACAGAAATACCCAAGGTGATCCATCACTTCGTAACGCACCGTATTGGCGCAACGCGGCATCAACAACGGCGGCTTGGGCAAGCGGCCTTCGGCGTAGCCACGGCGCAGGTCCGGATAGATGTCCCGGCCCTGATGTTTGAAATCGAGGAAAAAGGCGACGTGGTTCACACCCGCAACACGATAGGTGAATTCGTGTTTCGGCAATTCCAGATCATGCGCGATTTCTTCAACCGTGTTTTGCACCGAATGGCACAAACCCACCTGTTTGATGTGCGGATAGCGTTCCGCCAGCGCCCATGTGTTGATTGCCATCGGGTTTACATACTGCAGCAGCAAAGCATCCGGGCACAGTGCTGCCATATCCTCTGCAACGGCCCAGAGATGCGGAACCGTGCGCAGACCGCGCATGATACCGCCAATGCCCAGTGTGTCCCCGATGGTCTGGCGCAGGCCGTAGCGGCTTGGGATTTCAAAATCCGTCACCGTGCAGGGCTCGTACCCGCCGATCTGGAAGGCCGTGACTACAAAATCGGCGCCATCCAAAGCCGCACGGCGATCTTGTGTGGCTGTCACGGTCGCACCCGTGCCCATGGTGGCGATCATGGCGCGCAGCAGCGTCGCGCTTTCTTCCAGGCGCTGCGCATCAATATCCATAAGGGCAAAGTCTGCGTTGCGAAGGCTTTCGAAGTGCAGGCAATCGCCAAGGATGTTTTTCATGAAGATCGTGGAGCCCGCTCCGATAAAGGCGATCTTTGTCATCGTCATTCCCTATTTGACGGCACCGAGGGTCAGCCCGGCGATGAAGTGTTTCTGCATGGCAAAGAACATGATGACCGGTGGGAGGGCGGCCACGATGCTGCCCGCGCTCATCAGGTGATACTGCGCCACGAATTGCGAATTGAACGAGGTGATACCAGCCGTGACCGGCTGTGCATCCGGGCCTTGGGTCAACACAACGGCCCAGAAATAATCGTTCCAGATGAAGGTAAAGATCAGTACCGCCAGCGCAGCGATGGCCGGGCGCATCAGGGGCAGCACGATGTACCAGAAGATGCGCCATTCCGCGATGCCTTCGACACGAGCAGCTTCGATCAGCTCGTAAGGCAGCGCACGGATAAAATTGCGCATGAACAGCGTGCAGAACCCAGTCTGGAACGCGATATGGAACAGCACCAGACCAATTTTGGTGTCGTACAGCCCCATATTCACAGTCAAATCGCGCACAGGCACCATCAGGATCTGAAACGGCACAAAGTTACCTGCGATAAACATGAAGAATATCAACAGGTTGCCGCGAAACCGATAGATGCCCAGCGCGAACCCCGTCATGCAGGACAGTGCCACCGCGCCGATGACCGTCGGCACAGTGATCAAGAGCGAGTTGAGCAGATATCGGGGCATATCGCTTTCGAAAAAGACTTTGCCGTAGTTGGTAAAGAACTCGAAGGACGACGGCATGCCCCAGTAGTTGCCATTGGTAAAGTCCGACAAAGGCCGGATCGAGAACAGGCCGACAGCCAGCAATGGCAGCAACCACAGGATCAGCGCCAATGGAACAAGCGTTTGATAGGTGATCTGCGCCGCGCGCGGGCGTTTCTGAATGGGTGTCGGGAACATCTCAGACCTCCTGTACGCGCAGCGGCAAGCTGGCTTGCAGCTTTTTCGTCAGACCACCGCGCACGGTGTCGTAGGATACGAAAATCCGGTGCTGCAGTTCGTCGGTTGGAACAGTTGGCGGCAGTTGCACCCATGATCGGTGGAAATAGGGTGCGCGCTGCGCCACGCCGGTCTCGATCAACATCGCTGCGGTCTCGGTGTCCGGCGTCTTGACGCTGACGCCGGGATTGACGGCGCCAATGCATGTGAACATCTTTCCGCCCACCTTCCAAGCATCATGCGCCTGGTCAAACGGATGGGTCAGCTCGGCACCAGGCAGCCCTTCTGCGATGGTGTTTACGCGGTCGCGCAGATCGGGTTGGCCGTTCATCGACGTGCCCCCTTCTCATCGCGGTACATGGACCACAGGAAGTAGCCGATGAAGACCAGCATGATCAGGAACAGAACGACCGCGATGGCCGAGCCGTACCCCATTCGGAATCCATATTCGGACAGCGCCTTTTCGAACATGTAGAACGACAGCACGCGGGTTGATCCGAAGGGTCCGCCATTGGTCATGATCGAAATCAGATCAAACGAGCGAAGCGCACCGATAATAGTGACAACAAAGGCGATAAAGGTCGCAGGCTTGAGTTGCGGGATGATGACGTACCACAACATCTTCCAGCCTTTTGCGCCGTCCAAACGCGCCGCTTCGACCTGTTCGGGATCCACGGCGTTCAAACCGGTCAGGTAAAGGATCATGCAATAAGCCGTCTGCGGCCAAAGCCCCGCGGCGATGATGCCATAGGTGGCCAGCGTCGGATCGCCAAGGATGTTCACAGGCCCTGCCCCAAAGACTCCGAGCACAAGATTCAGCAATCCTTCGCGTGGAAGGTAGAACCACGAAAACACCAGCCCCACGACCACCTGAGAGATCACAAATGGAAAGAAAAACAGGGACTTGTAGATACGGATGCCCATGATGGTCTGATTGAGGAACAGCGCAATGAACAACCCCGCCGGAATGGCCAGCAAATACAGCGCCAACCATTTGACGTTGTTCCACAGTGAAATCTCAAAGGCCCGGTCGGTCATCAATTCCTGATAGTTCCGAAAACCGACGTATTCGCCCTGCTCCGATAGCTCCCCCAGACCATTCCACTCGAACGTCGAGATGTAGAAGCTCTGAAAAATCGGGATGATCACGTAGACCGCAAAGAACAAAACACCCGGTGCAAGAAAGAGCAAAGGCGTGATCGTCATGCGATTGCGCTGCATCCAGCTGCGCGGAATGGTCGGGTCTGTTGCGGCTGTCATGTGGGCTCCTCCTGCGGACCATCGCGTCCGGGCACATCATGCAAAAACCCAATGTCAGGGCTTGTGAATGCTGTCCCTATCCAAAACCGGATTTTGGGGATGAAAAGGGCGCGCGACAAGCATCGCGCGCCCAGAGTTCGGTATTACTTGTAGATACGCTGACGCGCCTGTTCCATACGGCCCAGGATGTCGTCCAGGTTATCAGGGAAAACCATGAATTCCTGCAGACCTTCCATGCCGATCGACGCCATTTCAGCTGGGAAATCGCGATCGAAGAACTGCGCGATGCCGCCGGTTGCGTTCTGGCTCAGCATTTCAAAGCCCTGCTGGATGAATTCATCATCCGCAACCGAAGAGTTCGCATTGATTGGCAGCTGGCCAAGACCGTCCGGACCGTTGATCTTGGACTGAACGTCAGCCGAGGTCACGAACTGAAGGAAGGCTTTTGCCGCGTCTACGTTGCTTGCGCCCGATGCGATATGGAACGTGTCGGTCGGGGCGTCTTCACCCATCGGCACATCTGCGATCTTCGGGAACTGGTAGAAGTCGATCTGATCATCAGTCAGACCCGCTTCACGCAGGTGCGGAACAGCAAAGTTACCGATCAGGTAGGCTGTCGCCTCACCGTTCACAACAAATGGCAGCGCTTCCTGCCAGCTGTATGTCTGGTGATCGTCGATGAACGCGCCCATGTCGATCAGCTTGCGCCAGTTGGCGAAGGTTTCGCGAACGCGATCGTCAGTCCATGCGACCTTGCCCTGCGCCAGTTCCATGTGGAAATCAAAGCCGTTGGTGCGCATGTTCAGGTAGTCGAACCAGCCGCCGGCAGTCCACAGGAACTTGGAGCCGATCGAGTAGCACTTCTTGCCCGCGTCGAGGATTTTCTGGCAGTTGGCCATTTCTTCTTCGAAGGTGGCTGGCTCTGCGAGACCCAGTTCCTTGAAGATGTCCTCACGGTAGTAGATGCCCCACTGGTAGTAGGAATAAGGCACGCCCCACTGTTTGCCATCGATGGTCATGGCGCCCTTTACAGCGTCCAGACCCGGCAGATCGCCGCCCGAGTACATATCCGAGATGTCCATGAACAGACCGGATTCGACGTAGGGCAGCATGCGGTTGGCAGCATACCAGTTCACCACGTCGGGCGGGTTGGCCGACAGCGCGTTGCGAATCTGGCTTTTCCAAGCTTCCCGATCGACAATCTCCAGCTCCACTGTGAGATCAGGGTGCATTGCACCGAAATCCGCAGCGAGGCCTTCCATGATTGCGCGGGGCGCAGGGTTCGACATGTCGGACATGATACGCAGCGTGCCTTCGAGATCTGCATGAGCAGGCGCGGCAAGTGCAGTTGTCATCGCCAGCGCAGCGGCTGCCGAGGTGAATTTGCGAAGCATGGTATCCTCCCTATCGCTTCAACATCTGTAACGACCCACCCAAAATTTCACGGCCTAGAGTCTGGTGCTTCTAGTTTCATTATGTGAAACTTTGTTTTGGATATTGAAAACTTAACCCCGACTCGCCTATGCTTGTCAACAGCCCTGACAAACACGCGACACAAGAGCGCCGGGCACGGGAGGAGATGAAACGATGGCCGCAGCCGGTGAAGGAACAGTTGCAAAGGCGCTGGAAGTGTTGGACCGGGTTGCCGGTTACGGCAGGCCAGTCAAGTTCTCGGAACTGCTGGATGACAGCCCCTACCCCAAGGCGACTCTCTACCGGTTTCTGCAAACTCTGACCGGACAGCGGATGCTGTCTTATGACCCCGATCGCGGAACCTATGCGCCGGGCATGCGGCTTGTCCGGCTTGCCCACGCGGCCTGGCAACAAAGCTCACTTGCACCCATAGCGCGTCCGCACCTCGATACTCTGTCGGAACGTCTGGGCGAAACCGTTCATTTGGCGCAGCTGGACAACGGCCAGGTGCTCTATGTCGACAAACGGAATGCGCGCACGCCTGTGCAAATGTACAGTCAGGCGGGCAAGGTCGGGCCAGCCTATTGCACCGGTGTCGGCAAGGCCATGCTGGCCTTTTTGCCCGAAGAACAATTGGCCGACGCGCTGGAACAGCAAAGCTGGCGCCGGTTTACAGACAAGACATTTACCGACCCGGCCAGCCTGCGTGGCGAGTTGCTGCGCATCCGGGCCCGCGGCCATAGTTTTGACGACGAAGAACATGAACCCGGCATTATCTGTATCGCTCTGCCGATCCTGACATCGTCAGGCCGTCCGCTGGGCGCGCTGTCCATTACCAGCACCACATCACGAACCAGTCTGGCCGAAATGGAACAGCTGGCCCCTGCATTGAACGAAACTGCTCAGGCTATCGGTCGCGACGCCGAAGACTGGGCCTTTCCAGAAACGCAAACTCGCGCATTCAAAGGAGCATAACCCATGACGGGCGTTACGCTGAACAAAGTGGTCAAGAAATACGGTGACGTTCAGGTCATCCATGGCATTGATCTTGAAATCGAAGACGGAGAGTTTTGCGTATTCGTGGGTCCTTCGGGGTGTGGCAAGTCAACCTTGTTGCGCATGGTCGCTGGTCTGGAAGAAACAACAGGCGGCCAGATCCACATCGGACCACGCGACGTGACGCGTATGGATCCGTCCGAACGCGGTGTAGCGATGGTTTTTCAAACCTACGCGCTCTATCCGCACATGACGGTCAAAGAGAACATGGGCTTCGGGCTCAAGATGAATGGCCACCCCAAGGCCGAGATCGAATCGAAGGTTGGCGAAGCGAGCCGCATCCTCAAGCTGGACGATTATCTGGCCCGCAAGCCAGCGGCCCTGTCGGGCGGTCAGCGTCAGCGGGTCGCAATCGGACGCGCCATTGTGCGTGGCCCCGACGTCTTCCTGTTCGATGAACCCCTGTCGAACCTCGATGCGGAATTGCGCGTCGAAATGCGGGTCGAAATCGCACGCCTGCACAAGGAAATCGGCGCGACGATGATCTATGTGACGCACGATCAGGTCGAAGCCATGACCCTCGCGGACAAGATCGTTGTTCTGAAAGGCGGCCATATTGCTCAGGTCGGTGCGCCGATGGACCTGTATCGCGACCCCGACAACAAATTCGTCGGCGGCTTCATCGGCTCGCCCGCCATGAACTTCCTCGAAGGCACGGTGTCCGGCGGTCAGATCAATGTCCCTGCCATTCAGCAGACACTGCCTGCTCCGACTTCTGCAGTGGATGGCCAATCAGTTCTTGTGGGTCTGCGCCCCGAACATCTGACCCTTGGCACAGGCGATGCACTCAAGGTGGAGTTGACCGAAAGTCTTGGGGGCGTGTCCTACGCACACCTGATTTCGCAAACCGGCGAGACCATGATTGTCGAAGAACGCGGCGACGAACGCAGCGCGTCGGGCGCCAGTGTCGGACTGACGATTGCCCCCGGCAAGGTCTATGTTTTCGACGCGCAAAGCGAACAGAGGCTGCGCTGATCCCGAACTGGGCCTGATAGCCCTGCAAGGTCGTCAAACGGCCCTGCGGGTCCGTTCGGAATGCCCCGGCATTCTTCATGTGGGGCATGGCCGTGTGTTCGTTCTTCCCTCCTGCCGCATGACCAGCAATCGATGGTCCTGTCTGCTACCCCCGATTTTCCAACAAGGGGCTGGAATTGCGCGTCAATTTCGGACAGGCTGTGCTTTGAGAAACTGGGGAGGATCTCATGCACTGCGTATTTGTCCAGATTCGCTGCAAGCCCGGAACGGCCTACGATGTCGCCGGGGCCCTTGTTTTGCGCGAAATCCACTCTGAGCTCTATTCCACCAGCGGTGAATATGACCTGCTGGTGAAACTCTACATTCCTACCGATGAAGATGTCGGCAAATACATCAACGAAAAGCTGGCCACCATCGATGGGATCGAACGCACGCTGACAACTTTGACGTTTCGGGCGTTCTGAAGACATCCAAGGGAGGAAACGGGATGAAATTTGCAAAGACACTGGCCCTGACAGCCGCGCTGGGCGCGCTGGCTTCGGGCGCGGCGGCCGAAATGAAGATCGGCATGATCACCACACTGTCCGGTGGCGGCGCAGGCCTCGGCATCGACGTACGGGACGGCTTTATGCTGGCCATCGAACAATCCGGGCGTGACGATATCGAGGTTGTAATCGAAGACGACCAGCGCAAACCCGACATTGCGGTTCAGCTTGCTGACAAAATGGTGCAGTCCGAAAAGGTGGACGTGCTGACCGGGATTATCTGGTCCAACCTTGCCATGGCCGTGGTGCCTGCCGTGACTGCGCAGGGCAAATTTTACCTGTCACCTAATGCGGGCCCGTCGGCATTGGCCGGAAAAGGCTGTCATCCCAACTACTTCAATGTCAGCTGGCAGAATGACGCTTTCAACGAAGCCGCTGGTACCTGGGCGTCGGAAAACGGCATCGGCAAGGTGTTCCTGATGGCGCCGAACTATCCTGCGGGCAAAGATATGATCGCCGGCTTCAAGCGCTTCTTCAAAGGCGATGTGACGGAAGAGGTCTATACAAAGCTGGGCCAGACCGACTACGCCGCAGAAATTGCGCAGATCAAGGCATCTGAGGCCGATCTGGTCTATTACTTCCTACCCGGCGGCATGGGGATCTCCTTCATGAAGCAATATGCCGGATCCGGCGCGGAAAAATCTGTAATGGGGCCTGCCTTCAGCTTTGATCAGGGCATTCTGGGCGCGATCGGCGAAGCGGCTCTGGGCGTCAAGAACACCTCGCATTGGTCCAAGGATCTCGATGCACCCGGCAACGCTGATTTTGTCGCGTCTTTCCAGGAAAAATATGGTCGCCTGCCGTCGCTCTATGCCGCGCAGGGTTTCGACACCGGATTGTTGCTGGCCTCGGCCGCAGGCAAGGCTGATGTCGCAGACGCCGATTCCTTCCGCGCCGCATTGAAAGAAGCGGACTTCCAATCTGTCCGGGGCGATTTCGCATTCGGTGCAAACAACCACCCGATCCAGAACATCTACATGCGCGAAGTGGTCAAGGAAGGTGACGTGGTCACCAACAAGGTGCTGGGCGTTGCCGCAACCGATCACACAGACGCCTATGCCGGCGATTGCAAGATGTAAACCAATTGCCGGGCCCGACATGCGCGGCCCGGCGACCGTCTGAACACGTCTCGCGGCTCCTTGAACCGGTGCCGCGAAACCCGCCCGGCAGAAACAATCACCCATGAGCACGATTCTGATCATCGAGCAGCTTTTGAACGGGCTGCAGTTCGGCGTAATGCTGTTTTTGATGGCCGCTGGGCTTACGCTGATCTTTGGCGTCATGGGATTGATCAACCTAGCGCATGGCTCGCTTTATATGATCGGTGCGTTTTGCGCAGCCGCAGCGGCAGGGCTGACTGGCTCCTTTGCGCTGGGTCTTGTTGCGGCATTGGCAGGCGCGGCGATTGCTGGCGTTCTCGTCGAATTGATCGTGATCCGACGCCTTTATGACAAAGACCACCTTGATCAGGTTCTGGCCACTTTCGCATTGATCCTGATCTTTTCCGAAGGCACCCGCTGGATCTTTGGGTCCTTTCCGCTGTTTCTCGATATACCCGCAGCCCTGTCCGGCCCTGTCGCCCTGCCCGGCGGCATCCAATACCCCGCTTATCGTCTGGCCCTGATCGTGGCGGGCCTGATCGTAGCAGCCGGATTGTTCCTGCTGATCAGCAAAACCCGCATCGGCATCCAGATCCGCGCCGGTGAAAATGACCGCGAAATGATCGCTGCACTGGGTGTTGATATCGACCGCCTTTACACATTCGTCTTTGCGCTGGGTGCGGCGCTGGCCGGTTTGGCCGGCGCATTGGTAGGCGCAATCCAGTCGGTTCAGGTCGGGATGGGCGAACCGGTTTTGATCCTTGCCTTTGTGGTAATCGTGATTGGTGGCATCGGATCCGTCAAAGGCGCGCTGATCGGTGCGGTCCTAGTCGGGCTGACCGATACATTAGGCAAGATTTTCCTGCCGCAACTCTTTGCCCTGTTCATGGACCCGGCAGCCGCCAATCAAACCGGCGCTTCTTTGGCATCCATGTCAATCTACGTCCTCATGGCTCTGGTGCTCATCTGGCGCCCGACCGGATTGTTCGGAGCACGCGCATGACCCGGGGATTGACGCGCGAAGGGCTGTTGAATCTGGCTGTTCTGGCTGGGCTCGTGATCCTGCCGCTCTGGGCGCTGTGGGCGGATGAGCCCTTTACGATTACTCTGGCGACCAGAGCCGTGGTGCTGGCGTTGGCCGCGGTGGGATTGAACATTGCTCTGGGCATCGGCGGATTGGTCAGCCTCGGACACGCGGTGTTTTTCGGAATTGGCGGATACGCCATGGGTATTCTGGCCCATCATGCCCAGACCTACACAAGTGTGATGGAATGGCCCTTTGTGATCGAAGGTACCAAAAACATGCCCATCATCTGGCTGGTTGCGACCGTTGTTTCGGCCTTCGCAGCTTTTCTGATCGGGTTGCTCAGCCTCAGGACATCCGGTGTCTACTTCATCATGATCACTTTGGCCTTTGGTCAGATGTTCTTTTATTTCGCGATCTCCTGGTCGGAATACGGCGGCGAAGACGGGCTTTCGATCTACGTGCGCAACAGTTTTCCGGGGCTGAACACGCTGGTTCCCATCCAGTTCTACGGGCTGTGCCTTGCGATACTTTTGGCAGCGCTGGCGCTATATGCGGCGCTCATGCGGTCCCCTTTTGGATTGGCGTTGAACGCCGCCCGCCAAGTGCCCGAACGGGTTCGGGCGGTGGGGCTTGATCCGTTTCGGCTGCGTCTTGTGGCCTTTGTAATATCCGGCGCGATCACCGGGCTGGCCGGTGCGCTCTTTGCCGATCTAAACCGGTTTGTCAGCCCCACCATGTTCAGCTGGCAGCTTTCGGGCGAGTTGATCGTTTTCATCATCATCGGAGGGGTCGCCCGCTTGTTCGGACCCGTGGTCGGCGCGGCCTTGTTCGTGGCTTTGGAACATTGGTTGGGTGGACTGAGCGACTACTGGCACATCTACCTTGGCGCCCTGCTGTTGCTTATCGTGTTGTTTGGACGCGGCGGTTTGATCGGCATGTTCGCCGGGCGAGGCAAGATCCATGACTGATCTGGTTCTGGAAACCCGCTCTTTGAACAAGTGTTTTGGCGCACTCAAGGCGACAGATGCCGTTTCAATCACGCTGAATCCGGGCGAAATTCACGCCATCATCGGCCCCAACGGCGCTGGGAAGAGCACCCTGATTGGCCAGATCAGCGGCGCACTGCCACCTGACAGCGGCTCGGTTCTGCTGAACGGACAGGATGTGACGACACTGCCACCCCCTGCCCGCGCCCGTCTGGGACTGGCGCGCACATTTCAGATCAGCCAGCTGGCCATGGAAGACACCGTTTTGCAAAATGCCTGCCTTGGCGCGCTCGGCGCCAGCGGCAAGCCATGGCGTTTTTTTCGCCCTGCCCTCAGTAATTCGGCCCTGCGTGATGCTGCCGAACGCGCGCTTGAGCGGGTGGGCCTGCTCGAACATGCGGCGACGCGAACCGCGGAGCTGTCCCATGGTCAGCGGCGCCAGCTGGAAGTCGCGATCGCGCTATCCTTGTCTCCCCGTGCCTTTGTGATGGATGAACCGATGGCCGGATTGGGAACCGAAGGGTCCGCAACCATGACCCGGTTTCTGGACGAATTGCGCAGAGAAGCCCCGATCCTGCTGGTCGAACACGACATGGATGCAGTGTTTGCGCTGGCAGACCGGATTAGCGTGCTTGTCTACGGCCGGATCATAGCAAGCGGCACCGTGGACGAAATCCGCAAGGATCAGGCCGTGCGCGAAGCCTATCTGGGAGACGCGGAATGAGCCTGCTGGAGCTGCGCAATGTCACGGCCCACTACGGCGTTTCACAAGCGCTCTTTGGTGTTTCGCTGCACGTGAACAGCGGCGAAGTGGTTGCCCTGATGGGACGCAACGGCATGGGCAAGAGCACCACAGTCAAATGCATTTGCCGGATTTTGACATCCGAAGGAACCATCACATTCGATGGGCAAGAGCTTGGCCGGATGCCCTCGCACAAAACCGCCCGCCTGGGTATCGGGCTGGTGCCCGAAGGGCGGCGCTGCTTTGCTGATCTGTCTGTACGGGAAAACCTGATTGCAGCGGCGCGTACGGGACAGTGGGATCTTGAAAAGGTCGGCACTTTGTTCCCGCGACTGACCGAACGCCTCGAGCAGCGCGCCGCCAGCCTGTCCGGCGGTGAACAGCAGATGCTCGCCATTGGCCGGGCATTGATGACTAATCCAAGGCTGTTGATTCTGGATGAAGCGACCGAAGGGCTGGCCCCGATTGTGCGGCAGGAAATCTGGGACGCCATCAGTCAGTTGAAGCGAGAGACCGGAATGGCGATCCTTCTGATAGACAAATCGCTTCGGGAATTGCGACAAGTTTCAGATCGGGCCGTGATTATTGAACGCGGCAGAGATGTATGGACGGGCCACATCACCGAACTGGACGATCAGACCGCACATGACCGGCTGGGCGTGTAACCCGAGACATGCGGTGTGTCTTTTTACCTTAGCGGCGCGCGCCAAAGACGTGCATCAGGATCTGGTCGCGGCGAATACCCATTTGGGCAAGCTCTTCATCGCTGCGGCGGCGCAATTCGGCAACCTCGGCAGCGATCTGGCGGGAACGACGATCAAAGGGTGTTTCGAAAAGCGCCGTCAAACGCGAACGCAGACCGGGACGAGACGGTGTAAAAGCGGGGTCAAAAAAGGCCATTGTGTCCTCCTCGGACGAAAGCAGCAGATGCCCATATATCTGCCCCCAAAACGAAGAATACATAAGTCAGGAAACCCAGACCTTTGAGGCAATCCACCTTATTGAAGCGAAACGGCTGGATAACCGGCTCTATTCCGGTAGAGTTGGCGCACTGCCCTTGCACCGATTTGAGCAAACTCATTGTCTGACCCAAACACCGCAGCTTCGAGAACCCAGTTGCGCCCCTTGATCATAGGGATTGCTTTGATCCCGCTGTGTTTCTGGATCTACGTCAGCAATAACGGCATCAATGAACGATGCCACGTTCCTGCAACGGGCGACGGCTACCTTTTCTATGAAGTGGTGCCTTGGTTCGCCCTGACGCTCCTGTGTTTTGCGGTTGGCGTGTTTGGGTACCGGGCGCTTTGCGTTTCAGATCACGAACTTGAAAACGCCTTGGCCACCGTTCTGACCCTTTGCGCTGGGATATTTGGTTTCGCCTTGGTCTATCACACCTACGGAATTCAAGAAGACACCGGCCTGTTCATCCCCGTCCCGCCCCAGGATCACGGCGTGGTGTCGCTGACGGTTGAAGGGCGGCAGGACAGCGTTGTCATTGTTGATATTGAACGATCGATTACCGACACCGTGATTGACCCGAGTGTCGCCGACCGCCCCGAAAACGAGCGAGTCTACCCAACCGCGGCTGTGCCCTTTGTCATGTTGGAAAAAGACTTTGCCATGGTCGACTCTGCATGGGATTATCTTTTGTTTTCCATTGCAACCGCCGTACCCGGAGCGCGCAGTGACAGTTACGTGGCCTGCCCCAGTGCGTCACCAATTGTCTTGCTGCAGAACATCTTTGGCCTCGTGATGACGATCATTCTGTCTTTGTTGGGTGCAAAAATTCAGAACAGATTCACCCGAAAAGACCCAGAAGCCCCCTGACTTTCTCCATGACCCACTGATCGGAAGGGTGCGGGGTGCTGATCCTCATGAACCAGATGTCTTCGACAAATATCTCCTCGGTCAACATCGAGCCCTCGGTTCCGATTGCGGCATGGGTATATTGGCGTTCGAGTTGATATGGCGCCTTTAGGTCAGTCTTGGGCGAGACAGGGATGGACACGATACCGATCTCTTCCAGTGTCACAATTTCCGCGCTGGCGAGCCTTGCATCGCCGTTGTCTTTCCATAGCGCCAGTCCCGTCAATTCCTCGCCGGATACGACGCCGTTCCCGTCCGCATCCAGAGTTGCGAGTTTCTGGAAACCGTTCTCAAAGCTTTCATCGCCAAGTGAATCGACGGTTCCAAACAGATGCGAGCCATTGATAGTCTGTGGAACACCCTGCCGGAAATCCACCAAAAAGGCATCGGTGTTTGGGGCAACCCAATCAATCTTGATCGGGTCCCGGCCCGGGAACATTTCAAATTCCACGTAATCCCTGAGCGAATAAAGGGTGTAAAGCTTGTCCTGAGTGCGGACATGCCCCGTAATGTCGATAGACCCGTTCCCACTCAGATCAAACACAAGTGGACAGCCATCCGCTTGGACTTGGCGCACCGATCCAACGAACAGCGCAATCGAAAACACCGGGAAAAAGCCGACAGCCATAACACAAAAGCGCCCATGCCAGTCGTTTGACCGCCACCAACGTACAACAGAGCGAAACGGCCAAAGCAGCGCGCCAAATGCGGCAGCAAACACGTACCCGATCGCTTTTGTCATTGCGTTACTCCGGTTGCCAATACGGTTGTTCTCAGTGTGCGCAGACGACCCTGCGTTGTCCAGTGCGTGCCTCTGAGCCGGGTATTGCCAACCGAGGGACACAAGGGCCTGCGACAATATTGTTTGATCTGCGTCAAAACCCGCCATTGCCCGGCAGGGTGTCACATTCTAAAACCTTGATCGATACGGCGCGGAAGGATTCCCTTTTGCGCCCATTGATTTGGGAACCGGTTTAAAAACCAACAGGAGGCATACAATGGCAGACGCCGCCATTCACGGCCACGAGCATGAAGACAACCGCGGGTTCTTTACCCGTTGGTTTATGTCCACCAACCACAAAGACATCGGTATTCTGTACCTGATCGTTTCGGCGCTGGTCGGTTTCATCTCGGTGGCCTTCACCGTTTACATGCGCATGGAACTCATGAACCCCGGTGTTCAGTACATGTGTATGGAGCATCTGGACAAAGGCTTCTTCTCGGGCTTTATCAGCTCGCTTGCGGCCTCGATGCCCAGCGAATGTACGCCGAACGGCCACCTTTGGAACGTGATGATCACGGCGCACGGCATCCTGATGATGTTCTTTGTCGTGATCCCCGCGTTGTTCGGTGGGTTTGGCAACTATTTCATGCCTTTGCAGATCGGCGCGCCGGACATGGCGTTCCCCCGCATGAACAACCTTTCGTTCTGGCTCTATGTGGCTGGTACCACACTGGCAGTCTGCTCGGTGCTGGCACCGGGGGGTAATGGCCAGCTTGGTTCGGGTGTGGGTTGGGTTCTTTACCCGCCGCTCAGCACCAACGAAGGCGGCTACTCAATGGATTTGGCGATCTTTGCCGTGCACGTTTCGGGCGCAAGCTCGATCCTCGGCGCGATCAACATGATCACCACCTTCCTGAACATGCGTGCCCCGGGCATGACCCTGTTCAAGGTTCCGCTGTTCTCGTGGTCGATCTTTGTCACATCCTGGCTGATCCTGCTGTCGCTGCCAGTTCTGGCCGGCGCCATCACCATGCTGCTGACAGACCGTAACTTCGGCACGACCTTCTTTGATCCTGCCGGCGGTGGCGACCCGATCCTGTACCAGCATATCCTGTGGTTCTTTGGCCATCCGGAAGTGTACATCATCATCCTGCCCGGCTTTGGTATCATCAGCCATGTGATTGCGACCTTCGCGCGCAAGCCTGTCTTTGGCTACCTGCCGATGGTCTGGGCGATTATCGCGATTGGTGCACTGGGCTTTGTCGTCTGGGCGCACCACATGTACACCGTTGGCATGTCGCTGACCCAGCAGTCCTACTTCATGCTGGCGACCATGGTCATCGCGGTGCCGACCGGCGTTAAGGTGTTCTCGTGGATTGCCACCATGTGGGGCGGTTCGATCGAGTTCAAGACACCAATGCTCTGGGCCTTTGGCTTCCTGTTCCTGTTCACCGTTGGTGGTGTAACAGGCATCGTGCTGAGCCAGGCAGGCGTCGACCGCGCCTACCATGACACCTACTATGTGGTTGCACACTTCCACTACGTGATGTCGCTGGGCGCCGTGTTTGCGATCTTTGCAGGGGTATACTTCTACTTCCCCAAGATGACCGGTCGCATGTACCCTGAATGGGCAGGCAAGCTGCACTTCTGGGCGATGTTCATCGGCGCAAACGTGACATTCTTCCCACAGCACTTCCTGGGCCGTCAGGGCATGCCACGTCGCTACATCGACTACCCCGAGCAGTTCGCTCTGTGGAACTATGTTTCCAGCTGGGGTGCATTCCTGTCCTTCGCGTCCTTCGTGTTCTTCTTTGGCGTAGTGATCTGGTCGGTGCTGAAAGGTGCCCGCGTGACCGAGAACAACCCTTGGAACGAGTATGCGGACACGCTGGAATGGACACTGCCATCCCCGCCGCCCGAGCACACGTTCGAGATCCTGCCCAAGCAGGAAGACTGGGACAAGGGCCACGCCCACTGATCCGGGGCTGACCCTAGACAAAATAAAAGGCCCCGCCATTGTGCGGGGCCTTTTCACATTCGTGACCTGCGTTACCTTGCATCTCATACAGAGCCACAAGACCGAAGCCGTTGCATGCCTTATTCCTGGACAACCCCGCCACGCCAAGAGCCGCAAGAGCTGCATCTGTGGCCGCATAACTCGCTGCCGGCTGAGGGTTTCGCCGCGCTGATCCTAGGCTTCTTCCTATTCGCCTCCCTGCCTCTCTACGGCTTGCTCGGCACCAAACTGATGTGGGGCCTGCTGCCCTTCATGCTGGCCTCGACTGCAGGCATTTACTATGCCCTGCGCCGCAATGGCCGCGACCGGCAGATCCTGGAGGTGCTGACCCTTTCACCCGAGCGCACACATCTGAGCCGCACAAATCCAAAAGGCGATGTCCAGCATTGGGAGTCCAACACCTATTGGGTCAAGGTCACAATGCACGACAAAGGCGGGCCTGTTCCCTACTACGTCACCCTCAAAGGGGACGGATCAGACAACCGCGAGGTTGAGATTGGCGCGTTTCTGAGCGAAGAGGAACGCAAGGCCTTGTTCAATGAACTCAGCGACATGGTGCGTGACATCTCGCGCAGCTGACAGCGCAGCGGAGCAGACCAAGATGGCACAGGAACCGGCTACGCCAAAAACAAGGCGTCTGCGCATGCGTGCATTGGCCCGTCTGCTCGGGCCGGAACGGGCCGCCGGGCACACAATGGTGCCAAGCGAACGCGCCGCACTCGCCCTGCGTGCCAGCAAACCAGATCTGACGACGCAGGCGGAAGCCGTAACCTTTCTGATCCCGCTTGTCGGGCCGGAGCCTGTCGACGACTGGCAAGCCGTCACCGCGCGACTACAGGCAACGCTGCAAAGCCTGATTGATCAGGACAACCCCAATTGGCGCGCTGTGGTGTGCTGCCAACAGCGCCCGCCGATGCCAAAGGATGACCGGCTTTCCTATCTGCCCTTTGACGATCCGACGCCGGGCAATGACAAATGGCGCAAGCTGTCGGCGCTTTGCGCGCATCTGCCATCACTGGCCCTGCCCCATGGATATGTCATGACCTTTGATGCCGACGATATCCTGCGGCAGGGCACCGTTTCGGAAATGCTGACGCGGCAAGCCCGCGGCGGCTATCTGGTGGAGTCCGGTTTTGTAATGGACCACGCAACAGGCGACGTGGCGCGAGCCGATCGTCGCACTCTGGTCCAACCATTACAAAAACCGTTCTGGAAACTCTGCGGCTCCTGCGCTGCGCTCAGACACGATCCGGCTGAGCCACTCAGCGCCGAATTCCTGCGCGCCATGACCCAGCACGAACACAGGATGTTCCCGTATCTGGCCCGCCTGTCGGGACAACCGCTAACGCCGCTTTCCCAGCCCTCGGTGCTCTATGTGTTGAACCATGGCGAGAATTTTGGCGCACGCCGGGGTCGGGTCGGTTTCAAGACCCGCTTTGTTCAGCGATTTAAAATCACCGACGCCAAGACGCTGGATATCATCGCATCGCAATTCCCTGCGCCTTGAACGCAGGGAGCATGCGCCAAATCGGTCCGATCAGTTGCCGGCGAGCCGTTCTTTGACCATCGGGCCCACAGCGCCAAAATCCATCTGGCCGGTGTACTGAGCCTTGAGCGCGCCCATGACCCGGCCCATATCGCGGATCGAATCTGCGCCGACTTCGGTCACGGCCGCATCGACCGCGCTGGCAATCTCATCTTCGGACAAAGCCTTGGGCAGGAATTCCTCGATCACGCCGATTTCCGAAATCTCGCGTTCAGCCAGATCCAGACGACCACCCTCTTCGTAGGTTTTCGCGCTTTCGCGGCGCTGCTTGACCATCTTGTCAAGGATCGCAAGCACTTGGCCGTCGTCCACGCCGCCTTCTTCACCCGTGCCGCGCAGGGCAATGTCACGATCCTTGATCGCTGCATTGATCAGACGCAGCGTCGATAAACGATCCGCTGCCTTGTCTTTCATGGCCTGTTTAACAGCCGTATTCACTCGTTCTCGCAGTTCCATGAACATTCATCCCCTGTCCAATGCTCGAAACGCGACACTACCCAAAAGACAATTCTGGTGCAACCGCGCGCGAGCCATATTAAGTTATTGATTTTGAACAATTTTCAAAATCAGCATGCCCCTTGACCCGGCCCCCGCCGCGCATTAGGTTCCGCGCAATTTGCGCCCCTGCCCCCTGCCCAGCATTCGGAGTCGCTTCTGTCATGACCGCATCCCAGACCAAACCAACCGCCTGCCTCGCACTTGCTGATGGCACCGTTTTCTACGGACAAGGGTTCGGCGCCACTGGCGAAACCGAAGCCGAGCTTTGCTTCAACACCGCCATGTCCGGCTATCAGGAAATCATGACCGACCCGTCCTATGCCGGGCAGATCGTGACCTTTACTTTCCCGCATATCGGCAATGTCGGGGTCAATCCGGATGACGATGAAACCGCCGATCCGGTGGCCGAGGGTATGGTGGTCAAATGGATGCCAACCCAGAGTTCGAATTGGCGCGCCGTTCAGGAGTTGTCTGACTGGCTCGCGGCCCGCGGCCGTATTGCTGTTGGCGGTATCGACACACGGCGTCTGACCCGGGCCATTCGCCAACAGGGCGCGCCGCATGTTGCGATGGCGCACAATCCTGACGGGGTGTTCGACGTCGAAGCCTTGGTCGCCAAGGCGCGTGCGTTCTCCGGCCTTGAAGGGCTGGATCTGGCCAAGGGTGTAACCTGCTCGCAGAGCTACCGCTGGGATGAGATGCGGTGGGCATGGCCCGAGGGCTACAAGCCTCAGACCAATCCAAAGCACAAAGTGGTCGCAGTCGACTACGGCGCCAAACGCAACATCCTGCGCTGCCTCGCCTCCGCCGGATGTGATGTGACGGTTCTGCCAGCCTCAGCCAGCTACGATGAGGTCATGGCCCATCAGCCCGACGGTGTTTTCCTGTCCAACGGCCCCGGCGATCCGGCAGCAACCGGCGAATATGCCGTGCCAATGATCCGCTCACTTCTGGACAATACTGACATCCCGGTTTTCGGGATCTGTCTGGGACATCAGATGCTGGCGCTGGCTCTGGGAGCGCGCACCATCAAGATGAACCACGGCCACCATGGTGCGAACCATCCGGTCAAAGAGGTCGAAACCGGCAAGGTCGAGATCACATCGATGAACCATGGTTTCGCAGTAGACGCCCAGACCCTGCCGGACGGCGTTCTGGAAACCCACGTCAGCCTGTTTGACGGATCGAACTGCGGAATTCGCATGGCGGATCGGCCCGTGTTTTCGGTGCAGCACCACCCCGAAGCCAGCCCCGGCCCGCAGGACAGCTTTTACCTGTTCGAACGCTTCGCCGCATCGATGGCCGCAGCCTAAAGCCCGCTGCGTTAACCAAAAACTCAGAATTAACCAAGCCTTAACAGACTTGCTTCACTTTCCTTCCGGTACTGGGATGGAAATGGATCATGAGCAAGCAACGTCTGAGGCTCGCAGAAAACCGGTTGGCGCAACAGGGCGCCGGTCGGGGAAAACCTGTTAGCCAGATCCTTTTGGATCACGGCACCGTTGCGCCGCGAGTGATGCTGGGCGCCTTGGCCGAATCCGCGCGTATCAAACAGCCCGTAGCCAATGTCATCGCAGCCGAAGGGATCGCCCAACGGCACGATATCTTGGCTGCGCAGGCCGAACGCCACGGCGCAATGCCCGTGCTGTGCAAAGAGAGACCACCCGATCCTGCCGTTCAAGCCCTTTTGCCTGCCAGCTTTTGTCTCAAACATGCGGTTCTGCCGTGGATGCGCATCGGCGACACGCTGGTTTTGGCCACTGCGCGCCCGGATGATTTTGATGATGTCATGGAGCAAGCGCCCGACACACTCGGGCCAGTGATGATGGCCGTGACTCTCGAAGAGGATATTCACGCCGCGATCTCACAAAGCCACGGAGCGGCCCTTGCGCGAGCGGCCGAAACATGGCGGCCGCCAAGCGACAGCTGCCGCGATATCAATCAGTCCACAACGCGAACCAAATCTTTGGGTGTTGGTGCGCTGCTTTTGGTGTTTGCCCTGCTCTGGCTATACCCCGCTGTTTTATTCGCAGCGGCATTGGGGCTGGCCCTGATTTCTTTGGTTGCTGCGCAGGGCCTCAAGGTCGTGGCCTTTTTGGCATCCCGCAAACAAGCGCCACTTTCCGGCCCACCTGCGCTGCCAGAGCATCCGCCCACCGTTTCCGTTTTGGTTCCGCTGTTTCGGGAATCGGAAATCGCGTCCACCCTCGTGCAAAGACTGTCTCGGCTGGATTACCCCCGCAGTCTGCTGGACGTGGTCTTGGTGCTCGAGGCTGGCGATGCTCAAACCAAGGAAGTGATCGCTAAAACGGCATTGCCGCCATGGTTCCGCGTCATCGAAGTGCCGGACGGTCCGATCATGACCAAACCCCGTGCGCTGAATTATGCGCTTCATTTCACCAAAGGGGACATCATCGGAGTGTATGACGCCGAAGATGCGCCTGCACCCGATCAGATTGGCCGGGTGGTGGATCATTTCAGCCGCGCGCCGCCCGACGTGGCCTGTCTTCAGGGTATTCTGGACTTCTATAACCCAATGGCCAATTGGCTATCGCGTTGTTTTGCCATCGAATACGCCAGTTGGTTTCGTGTTGTGCTGCCGGGCCTGTCCCGGCTTGGGCTTGCGGTCCCGTTGGGCGGAACGACGCTTTTCTTTCGTCGCCAAGCGCTGGTCGATCTGCACGGCTGGGATGCCCACAACGTCACCGAAGATGCGGATCTCGGGATACTCCTGGCCCGGCGCGGATACCGCACGGAGCTGATCGCATCCGTCACACGGGAAGAGGCGAACAATCGGTTCTGGCCCTGGATCAAGCAACGATCCCGCTGGCTCAAGGGGTATGCGATCACATGGTGGGTGCATAGCCGTCGTCCCTTGGCGCTCTGGCGTGATCTGGGCCCCAAGAAATTCCTGGGCATGCAGGTGCTGTTTGTCACAACGATCGTTCAGTTCACTTTGGCACCGCTCTTGTGGTCTTTTTGGTTGGTCCTGTTCGGCCTGCCGCACCCGCTGGACGCCTACCTTGGCCCTACGTCAATCGCAGTTCTGACCGCGTTGTTTTTAGGGGCCGAGGCTGTCGCAATCCTGATCGGTATAGCCGCTGTTTCCCGAAGCCCGCACGAACGGCTGATCCCATGGGTGCCAACCCTGTTCGCCTATTTCCCTCTTGGCACCTTCGCAATCTACAAGGGACTGTTCGAGATGCTCACCAATCGCGCTTTCTATTGGGACAAGACAACACACGGAACGTCCCAGCCCGACAGTCCCGACATACATCCGAACAGCGGCCGACCGTGGTGAAAACGCTCTAGACCTAGAGTTCCAACTGCCGGGCGGAATCCAGCTTCAGACGGGTGACGAAAGCAACCGAAATGTGGTCTCTCAACGCTTGAAAGGCGGCGTCTTCGTCTCGGCGTGCGATCGCGTCGACGATGGCCTGATGCTCTGACAGCGCAATCTCTCCGCGCCCTTCGGCGGCCAGCGAGGTGGTCGCCATCAGCGCCATGGACCGGTGAACCAAATCCAGCTGCTGCACGAGATAGCGATTGTGAGAGGCGAGATGAATCATCTTGTGAAACCGGCGGTTTGCCCGTGACAGCGCCGATGGATCATCCAGAAGCGCGCGGTCTTCCTCGACCATGTCCCGCAACACCTGAACCTCTTCTTCGGTCGCATGACGCGCCGCAAGACGCGCGGCCAAACCTTCCAGTTCCGTCCGGACGGCATAGAGTTCCGCCATCTGGTTGTGGTCCAGCGAAGCGACGATCAAAGACCGCCCATCACGTGCCAAAAGCGATTGCGTTTCAAGGCGTTGCAGCGCTTCTCGGATCGGTGTGCGCGAGACACCGAACCGGTCTGCCAGCTCGCTTTCGACCAGTCGGTCCCCGGGTCTATAGAGGCCCGTGTCGATTGCCTCCAGGATCAGTGTATAGGCGTCTTTCTGGGACGCTCTTGACTGGTTCATTGTGCGCTCTTCCTTGCTGCGTTGCGCAACACTAGCCTCGCCTACCCTGTCATAGCAAGCGCGCCCAATTGTCTTCTTTGCGCCTGTGGCCTAAGTCTTCGCTATGCCACGCGACGCTTTTTCTCATGTGCGGACATGGGTCTTTGACCTGGACAACACGCTCTATCATCCCCGGGTACGCCTGTTCGATCAAATCGAACAGCGCATGACAGATGTCGTCATGCGGGTCACCGGACTGCCACGGGATCGCGCCTGCACATTGCGCAGCGACTATTGGGCCGAATACGGAACGACGCTGGCCGGGTTGATGCACAACCATGACATCGATGCGCAGGCGTTTCTGGACGAAGTACATGACATCGACTTCAGCGCGCTAGAGCCTGATCCACATCTGGCGGCGCTGATCGGCGATCTGCCCGGACGTCGCATTGTCTATACCAACGGCAGCGCACCCTATGCGGCGCAAGTGCTCAAGGCCCGCGGGCTCGAAGCCGCTTTTGACGCGATTTACGGTGTCGAACACGCGGATTTCGTGCCCAAGCCCGAAAGACGGGCCTTTGAACGGGTGTTTGCCCGCGATCAGCTGGCCCCTCAGCAGTCGGCGATGTTCGAAGACGAAGCGCGCAATCTGGCAGCCCCCCATGCCATGGGCATGCGGACGGTTCATGTTGCGCCAGAACCCGCACCGGCCGGCCACATCCATCATCACACCGATGACCTGAGCGGTTTTCTTTCGCGGCTCACTTGATTGGTCTGGGGCCAAGCATGTCCTTTTGCCGCAGAACCGGGCATGGTCCGCCGTCAAGGTGCACACTAGGTTACCGTTTGAAACGACGAGCTGGGAAGCAGACCAATGGATCATGACATTGTAATTTCCGGTGGTGGCATTGCCGGGCTGACTGCGGCGACCGCCTTTGCCAATGCGGGCTTTGACGTGCTTTGCCTCGATCCCGCGCCCCCGGTGACGTCCCGGGACGCGCAAAATGCAGATCTTCGGTCAACTGCCTTCTTGCAGCCCGCTCAAAGGTTTCTGGAAGACACCGGTTTGTGGGCTCGTCTGGCAGAGCACGCTATGCCGTTGCAGGTCATGCGGATCGTGGATGCCGGCGGCGCCGAGCCTGAACCCCGTGTCACGCATGATTTCAATGCTTCCGACATCTCGGAACTGCCGTTTGGCTGGAACCTACCAAACTGGCTGCTGCGGCGCGAGCTGTCGGCCCACCTGGACACCTTGCCGAATGTCACCTTTCGACCGGGCACCGGCACCACCAGCCTGTTCACGCGTGAGGCCGAGGCCCGCGTCGGTCTGAGTGATGGAACCCGTGTGAAAACCCGACTGGTGATTGCCGCGGATGGGCGCAATTCGCCTATGCGCACTGCCGCTGGCATCGACGTAGCCACCACGCGGTTCGGACAAAAGGCAATGGCCTTTGCCGTGACCCATCCAATTCCTCATGGCAATGTTTCAACCGAAATTCACCGTACCGGCGGGCCCTTCACTCTGGTCCCCCTACCCGACTTTGAGGGCCGTCCGTCCTCTGCCATTGTCTGGATGGAAGAAGGACCAAAGGCCGATGCACTCATGGCGCTGGAGCCGGAAGCCTTTGAAGCGGCAATGTCAGAACGGTCTTGCCATCTGTTCGGGCCTTTGTCGCTGGCATCCCGCCGCACACTTTGGCCAATCATTTCGCAAGAAGCGGAAAACCTGACAGGTCAACGTCTGGCGCTGGTGGCAGAAGCCGCGCATGTGGTGCCGCCCATTGGCGCGCAGGGCTTGAACATGTCGCTCAAGGATATCTCGACGCTTCTGGATCTGGCCACGGCCCGTCCCGAGGATCTGGGATCACAATCCATGCTGGATCAGTATGCCCGCGCCCGGCGCACAGATATCCGCGCACGTGTCGCCGGAATAACTGCCCTGAACCGCATCTCCATGGTCAGCACACCCACTCTGCGGGATCTACGCGCCAAGGGGTTGGACGCCCTTTACAGCGTCAAACCCCTGCGCAAGACGCTGATGCAGCTGGGTCTGGGCGCCCGCGGCTGACAGCCGTTTCTCACAGAACCTGATCAGCAACCCGGCGCAAACGCTCGAGCGTACCGGCCACATCATAGAGCTTGTCCAAACCGAACAAACCGATGCGGAAAGTCGCGAATTCCGGTGGCTCATCGCACTGCAATGGCACACCGGCAGCAATCTGCATCCCCTGCGCGGCAAAGGCCCGCCCGGACTGGATCTCTGGATCCGAGGTGTAGCTGACGACAACGCCCGGGGCACCAAACCCATCAGCCGCGACCGAGGTTATGCCCTTTTCGGCAAACATGGCGCGCACGCCATTGCCCAGTTCCCACTGCGCTTCCTTCAGTTTTTCAAAACCGAATTCGCGTGTTTCCAACATTGTATCGCGGAACGCCCGCAGACCGTCTGTTGGCATGGTTGCATGATAGGCATGCCCGCCGTTTTCATAGGCCTGCATGATCGCGTGCCATTTCTTCAGATCAACCGCAAAGCTGTCCGACGTGGTTTCTTCCATACGCGCCAATGCACGTTCGGACAGCATGACCAAGCCAGCACAGGGTGTCGCGGACCAGCCCTTTTGTGGGGCCGAAATCAACACGTCGACACCTGTCGCTTTCATATCGACCCATGCACAGCCAGACGCGATACAATCCAGCACCATGATCGCGCCGACCTGATGGGCCGCAGCAGCCATGCGCGTAATGTAGTCGTCCGGCAGAATGATCCCGGCACTGGTTTCCACATGCGGGGCAAAGACAACATCGGGTTTGGTTTCAGCGATCTGCGCCTCAACCTCTTCGATAGATGCTGGCGCGAAAGGTGCCTGCGCTGCATTGCCGGTGCGGCGCGCTTTCAGAACTGTAGTTGATCCGGCGAAGCCGCCTGCCTCGAAAATCTGGCTCCAGCGGTAAGAAAACCAACCGTTGCGCACCACCAGAACATCGGCGCCTCTGCCAAACTGCCGTGCAACAGCTTCCATTCCATAGGTTCCGCCACCGGGCACCAGCGCGACGGCGTCGGCCGCATAGACTTCCTTGAGCATATCCGAAATGTCCCGCATCACCTGCTGGAACGCTGCGGACATGTGGTTCAGGGAACGATCGGTAAAGACGACCGAAAATTCTTCCATGCCATCGGGATCAATGGTTTCAAGCAATGCGGCCATGGTATGCTCCTTTCGCGCTGATGCGTCAGCGTTAACGGTTCGGCAGGAGAATGGCAAAATACCTTTTGCCGCATCGCCATTGGGCCATCGGTTTTCCCGTTACAGTTTTGTAACCCACACCCACGGATTGTATTGCCTTATTGCATTGCAGCTTTTCAATTTTCGAAATCTGGCTACAATTTTTTAAAGTGTGAATAAAAACGGGCGCTCAGACCCGTCACAGAGGCAGCAGTAGGTCCGATAGGCACATGCCAACGGAAACCCTTCTTTTGAACGGGTTCAGCATACTCAACGACCCCCGCGTCAATACCAATGCCAGCGGTGGTGGTGAGTTGATGATCCACGACGGCGATGCCGTTTTCGAGGATGACGACATTGTCGCCATCGTTGTCAACAACGTGGATGCCAATGGGGTTTTGACCAACGACTCGGTCGTCACGCAGATCATCGTCTACGACAATGCCGCTGACTACTATAACAACACGCCGCTCTATACCTATGACTACACAGGCTCTGGCGATGGAGTAGATATTCCCAATGGTCGCAGTGGCATGGGAGATCGGTACCTCAACTTCGATGCCGACGATCTGGTTTCTGCGGATCCCGGCGCACCCGTTCTGGAAGAATTGGTCATGGTGGCCGGCGTCGATCTGGTTGACCTTGTCGAAGCAGGCGTTAATCCCATCGAATTCGATACCTTCGAGGATATCGACTACAACTCCGATGGAACCATCGATCCAAACGAGGAAAGCGACGGTTTTTTCTCGGCAGAACTCAACGACTGGATCCCGATTTGTTTTGCAAAAGGCACCTTGATCGAGACACCCGATGGTCCGCGCTTTATCGAAACCCTTCAGGTTGGCGACGCAGTCAATACACTCGACAATGGGCCACAGAAAATTCGCTGGATCGGATCAAAAAAGACATCGGGTCTCGGGAAACGCGCGCCCATTAGGATCAAGGCCGGTGCCTTGGGCAATGTCCGTGATCTATGGGTGTCGCAAAACCACCGAATGCTGCTGCGTGGCGCACAGGCTGAATTGATGTTCGGACAATCCGAAGTGCTGGTGGCCGCCAAACATCTGGTCAACGACAGCACCATCCGACCCGATCCCTGCCCCGAAATCGAATACCTGCATTTTTTGTTTGATGATCACGAGATCGTCTTTGCAGAATGCTGCCCGGCTGAATCGCTGCTCTTAGGCGATCAGACCATGTGCAGCCTCGACGACACCGAGCAGGACGAAATCATTGCGTTGTTTCCAGAGTTCCAGTCCACTGATGACCCGGCACAGCTGGCACGGCTTAGCCTAAAGGCATATGAAGCTTACGCGCTTCAGGCATCCTGAAGCGCGTCGTTTCTTTGCTAGCCCAGAGGTCCGGGCCGACGCTCTTCGGACAGCAGGACATTGGCCTCCACATTCCCGACCCCGGGCAACGTCATAACCCGGCGGCGCAAGACGCGCTCAAAATCAGGAATGTCACGCGCAACAACACGCAAGCGATAGTCATAAAGCCCCAGAACATGCTCCACGGTCTGCACTTCCGGAATGGCCGTGACTGCCCGCTCGAAGTCCTCCAGGCTTACACGGCCCTTGGTCGCGAGCTTGACACCCAAAAAGACGGTAACACCAAAGCCAAGCGCCTGAGCATCCACATCCAACCGAGCGCCGCGAAACACCCCTGCTTCACGTAACCGTTTGATCCGCCGCCAGCAGGCAGGCTGAGACAGGCCAAGCGCCCGTCCAAGAGCACCTGCGCTGGCCGTGGCATCCTTGGCCAGCGCCCGGATCAGCGCGCGGTCGGTCTCGTCCAGTGCAATCACAGCGGAAGCGCCTCTTGTCTCTTGACCCGCGCGACCTGCATCAAAGCCTCAATGTCCGCAATATGGGGCAGAGTGAGCAGTTCTTCGCGGTACAGCGCCTGATAATGGGCCATATCCCGGGCAATTACGGACAAGCGCGCGTCGACCGATCCCAGAAAAGTCTGAATCTCGATAACCTCGGGAACCTTGCGCGCGCCCGCGATAAAATCGTCAAAGGCGCGCGGTTGGGTCTTGTCCAGCGTCACCCGCAGCGACACCTCGACCTCATAGCCCAGCGCGGGCCAATGGATCACGCTGCGTACCCCTTTCAGCACACCTGCGTCCTGCAGCCGGTCCAGTCGGCGAGACAACGTGGTCGCCGTGACCCCCGCACGCTCCGCCAGCACCGAAGCCGCCGCGCCCGGCTCCGCCTGCATGTAGCGCAGTATGCGCCGATCCGTATCATCCAGCATGATTTCTCCACTATTGTCATTCAGTGCGAATGATTCTTCTTCTTTTAGGGAAATACGCAATCAAAACGCAAACACTATCGCGCGGGTCCGCCTATGCTGCGCTTCACAAATACAACCCGCAAGGAAGGACGAAAACATGCGCGTTTACTATGACCGCGATTGCGACATCAACCTGATCAAAGACATGAAAGTGGCCATTCTGGGCTACGGCTCGCAGGGCCACGCCCACGCGCTGAACCTGCGCGACAGCGGCGCCAAGAACGTCGTCGTCGCCCTGCGCGAAGGCTCCCCTTCCGCCAAGAAGGCCGAAGGCGAAGGTCTCAAGGTCATGGGCATCGCAGAGGCGGCTGCCTGGTGCGACCTGATCATGTTCACAATGCCCGATGAACTGCAGGCCGAAACCTACAAGAAATACGTACACGACAACCTGCGCGAAGGCTCCGCCATCGCATTTGCTCACGGCCTGAACGTACACTTCGGCCTGATCGAACCAAAGCCCGGTGTCGACGTCATCATGATGGCCCCCAAGGGCCCCGGCCACACCGTGCGCGGCGAATACGTCAAAGGCGGCGGCGTGCCCTGCCTTGTGGCCGTCGACAACAACGCCTCGGGCCGCGCGCTTGAAATCGGTCTGTCTTACTGCTCGGCCATCGGTGGCGGCCGCTCCGGCATCATCGAAACCGATTTCAAGGAAGAGTGCGAAACAGACCTCTTCGGCGAACAGGCGGTTTTGTGTGGCGGTCTGGTTGAATTGATCCGCATGGGCTTCGAAACACTGGTCGAAGCAGGCTACGCGCCTGAAATGGCCTACTTCGAATGCCTGCACGAAGTGAAGCTGATCGTGGACTTGATCTACGAAGGCGGCATCGCGAACATGAACTACTCGATTTCCAACACCGCGGAATACGGCGAATACGTATCCGGCCCGCGCATCCTGCCTTACGACGAAACCAAGGCACGCATGAAAGCGGTTCTGACAGACATCCAGAACGGCAAGTTCGTTCGCGATTTCATGCTGGAAAACGCTGTGGGTCAGCCCTCGTTCAAGGCAACGCGCCGCAACAACGATGCGCACCAGATCGAAGCGGTTGGCGAAACCCTGCGCGGCATGATGCCGTGGATTTCGGCTGGCAAAATGGTCGACAAAGAGCGCAACTGATCAGCGCTGCCATCGGCACACAAAAAAGCTTGGGCGGCGACACAGACCGCCGCCCGGCACCACAACTCCATCGTCAGCTGTCACAAGCATCCGCATTGAACGGGACGGTGGGCGGGGCGATGTTCCGGGCCAGCCCGGAACGAGCGGCGCACGGCGTCCTGTGCTTCAAAAGCTGTCCTTGAGCTGGAAAACACACAGGGCCAGCAAGGCGATCAAGACTATAATCGTCAGATAAAACATGAACTTTCTACTCCTCGTCGTGATGTCTCCGGGCAGATTAAACAGGTCCTGCGACAACGCGACAGCCCCAAGCCGGTCTTGGCGGCGGATCGCGCGGTTGATTGCTCATTTATTGTGCAAAGACTATTGATGCGCGGCCTCTTATCCGAGGTTACCACCTGACTGCAGACGAAATCTGATCTTTAAAGGCGAACACAAAAAATGACAGAAGCGCCTGAAATCACGTCGAAAAGCTGGATAATGGTTGGAACGCTCGGTCTGATATGGGGGGCAACCTTCATGCTGATCGAAATCGCGTTGCAGGGGATTACGCCATTCTGGCTGGCGGCGGGTCGGATCGGCTTTGCCACCTTATTGACCGTTGCGATCTGGCTTGCACGGGGCGGCCATTTTTTTCTATCCGCCCAGCGCCCCTGGACACCGGTGCTGACGGTCGGCGTGCTGAGCACCGCCATTCCCTTCATGCTGCTCAGCTGGGGACAGCAATACGTCACCTCGGGTTTCGCAGGCGTTTCCATGGCCGCTGTGGCGCTGATGGTCCTGCCACTCGCGCATTTTCTGGTGCCCGGAGAACGCATGCACATGCGCCGGATTGTTGGCTTTGTGATCGGATTCGTCGGCATCATCATTCTGATTGGCGGGCAAGCCTTTGAAACCACGGGGGCCTCTTTGGAATGGCTTGGTCGGCTGGCCTGTCTGACCGCAGCCGCGTGCTATGCCATGAGTTCGGTTTCCATGCGCCGTCTGCCACCCGTCGATCCAATCGGTCTGGCTGCTGTACCGCTGGTTTTTGGCTCGGCGCTGGTCATTCCGATCGCCTGGATTGTCGAAGGCCCGCCCCCACTGCCTGAGCCTTGGATACTGGGCATCATCGCTTTGCTTGGCCTCGTTCCCACTGCAGGTGCAAACCTCTTGCGGGTCCTCGTGATCCGCACTGCGGGCCCGGTGTTCTTGAGTCTCGTAAACTATCAGGTGCCGCTTTGGTCCGTGATCTTTGGCGCGCTGCTGCTCTCCGAACCCATCGGCTGGTCACTGCCCGCCGCGCTCGTTCTGATCCTCGCCGGTGTCGCGCTCAGCCAATGGGGCGCACTGAAACGGCTCTTTGGTGCGCAAACCGAGCGCCGCTGAGGGTCCGGCATTTTCAAACCCAATGCTTCTCTGGCTTTTCAGAATCCGACTTTCGAAAAACAAGGGCCGGGCACTTTTGCACCCGGCCCTCAATCTGTCACGGCCATAGATCCAGCCAGCGGTGCTGACCGCTATTCCCAGCAACTCACCAGAACGGTTGTGTCTGTTGCAAGAGCGGTCAGATCCTCAGGGTCGATGACCCCCGCTGCGCCCCGCGCGATCACCTGAACGCCCGCGCTCCGCAAGAAGCTCAGAATGGCATCGTTATTCGCAGCAAAGCTCACATCATCCGGCAAACGCCGACTTCCCGCCTTCTCGCGTGGTAGCAGCATTCCCAGAACGGTTCCGCCCGCGTCGAAAACCGGGCCGCCCACATCACCGGGCAGCGCGCTCAACGCCAGACGCTTCAGACCTTCTTCGCCGCCCAAACCTTTGAGGTCCTGCAACGATCCGTAGGTCAAAGACGGCGCCCGCAGCACGCCCCCAAAACTATAGCCTGCAACAGCCACTTCGGATTGCAGACGCGGAGTATCGGCCTGAAACTGTACTACGCGGCGCGGTGCAATTGGATCTTTGGGCGCCAGCAACGCCAGGCCCAGCGCGTCGTCCACAGACGTCACGGATGCTTCGAACGTGCCGTCCAATGTCACCCGTGAACATCCTTGAATGCCAGCCGCCGATGTCAGAACCGTGCCTGCATTGTCCACGAAAAAGCCGGATGCCGTTACCTTCGGTGTGCGGATCTTCAAGCCGGACACCAGATCAACGCTCTGACCATCATCCGTGATCGCCGCCGGGTCCAAAACGCCTTCGATGCGTTCAAAGCTCTTTTGCATCAGCCCCAGCACGCGGGTGCGGCGCTCTTCATCCCCTGCTGGCCAAATCAGGGAAAACCCTTTGATTTCGCCATCGCGCAGAGTCACCTCGGTGTGGGATACGATCCGATTGTTTGCACCGGTCAGCAAAAAGCCATCACGGCGGCGTTCGCGCTCACCTTCCAGAGGGACAATTTCAAGTGTCTGCATGATTTCATAAAGACCGCTCATGGTGCCGCGGTCCCCTTGCTGGGAAATCAGCAGAACACGCGCCTGCAAGTCACCCTTGGGGGTCAGCAAGGCAAAGGGTGCCTCGTAGCGGTCAAAGCTGACGACGCCCAAAGGCAGTTGCATGGCGATGCCAACCCGCGGGTCAGCGTAGGCGGCCATGCCCATTCCATCGAGAACGGAATTGTATTGCTGCATCAGAACAGCACGCTGCCGGGTGGTCAAAACGCCAGTCGTTTCAAACCCGTTCTCACCTTGCCACGCGGCCATGGAATTACGGGTGCCACGGCCAAAGGCGCCATCAATCGCGGCGGTGTAGAAACCTGCCCACTTCAAAGCGACTTGCAGTTCCTTGCGCTCATCGCGAGTCAACTGACGCTCAGAGGCGCGGGCCTGACGGGGCGTTTCATCCGGCTCTTCGACCTGCACGGGTTCTGCGACGGTTTCCTCGGGCGCGGCGTCAACCGGCGCCTCGGGTGCTTGCTCTGCTGTTACGGTCGGCGCCTGCACTGGCGCGGTCAGGCCGCCGGGCGAAATGACCTGCGCCCCAACAGGCCAGAACTGCTGACCATAGCTAGATGGAAAGGCGATGTAGCTGTCGGCGGGAATCCGGCCCGCGCGGCGCAATTCGTTCAACAGGCGCTCGGCTTCGGCGCGGCCGTAGGGGCCCAACGCCACACCATACCAGCCACCGCCCAGCGAAAAGCCGTTGATGTCATCAACCACACCGGTGAAATTGCGCACGCTTTGTTGCGCGCTGGCAAGACTGGTGCGGGCTTCGATCTGAATAAAGACCGTGTCATCCTGAGCACGTGCCGTGGTAACAAGCAGACCCAATGCTGCAACAAGAGCGAAAAATAGCGTTTTCATTCGGGTAATCGGCCTCGAATCCAAGGTTTTTTCGTTATCAGGCGGCATTGTTAACAGATGCGCGGCCAGAGGCGAGACAAAATATCCCAGCCCTGAACCCTGCCCTTGCGGGCCTTCGCGGCATTGACCCGACCGTCTGGCACACATAACAGAGGCCCAAAGCCGAACCGGACCCGAACTGGGAAGTAATGCCATGGCCGCAAGCATCGACAAACCCACCTGTTTTCAGGACATCATCCTGCGCCTGCAGGCCTATTGGGCCTCCAAAGGGTGCACAATCCTGCAGCCTTACGACATGGAAGTCGGCGCCGGCACGTTCCATCCGGCCACGACTCTACGGGCCTTGGGCTCGACACATTGGGCAGCTGCCTATGTACAGCCTTCGCGGCGCCCCACGGATGGACGGTATGGCGACAGCCCGAACCGCTGGCAGCACTACTACCAGTTTCAGGTCATCATCAAACCCAGTCCGCCAGACCTGCAAGCCCTCTATCTGGGCAGCCTCGAAGCCATCGGCATTGATGCGTCGATGCATGACATCCGCTTTGTCGAAGACGACTGGGAAAGCCCTACACTGGGCGCCTGGGGTTTGGGCTGGGAGGTGTGGTGTGACGGGATGGAAGTGTCCCAGTTCACGTATTTCCAACAGGTTGGCGGCCATGACTGCAACCCCGTCTCGGGCGAGCTGACCTACGGGCTGGAACGACTGGCTATGTATGTTCTGGGTTTTGACGATGGCAATGCCATGCCCTTCAACAGCCCCGACGCGCCTATTCCGCTGACATATGGCGACGTCTTCCGCGAAGCTGAGGCACAGTATGCCCGGTGGAACTTTGACGTGGCTGACACAGATATCTTGTTGCAGCATTTCAAAGACGCCGAGGCCGAATGCGCCCGCATTCTTGAACAGCCTGCAGATGACCCCAAAACCGGACGTCGCATTGTCATGGCGCAGCCGGCCTATGACCAGTGTATCAAGGCCAGCCACATCTTTAACCTGTTGGACGCGCGCGGTGTCATTTCGGTTACGGAGCGGCAGGCCTATATCGGCCGCGTTCGCACACTCGCCAAGATGTGCGCAGATGCATTTGTGCAAACCGAAGCCGGGGGATACGTCGCGTGACGGGAAAAATTTTGGCCATGGTAACTTTGCTCAGTTCTCTCGCAGCCGGGATCGGCATCTACTACCTGCAGGTCTATGCGTTCTACGAAGAAATCCCCGCCTCAGGACATGGCGATGTGCAACTGACCAACATCGTCACTGGCGCGCCTGAACCGGTGCTGGCCGATGACTTTCAGGCGATCGACGCTGACAGCTCACCAATCCGGTATCGGGCCTGCTTTACCACCAGCATGTCGATCCCGATGCTGACGGAAACCTATGAGCCCTATGAGGGCGCAGCGCCCCGCAACGCGCCGGGCTGGTTCGAATGCTTCGACGCAGAAGCGCTGGGTGCAGAAATCGAGGCCGGAACAGCGCTGGTCTTTACCGGACAGCGCAATCTGGAGTTCGGCATTGATCGCGTTGTTGCGATCACGAACGATGGTCGTGGCTATGTCTGGCACGAAATCAACGAATGCGGCGACAAGGCCTATGATGGCTCGCCGCTGGGTGAGGATTGCCCATCCCGAGACGAGGAAAGCTGATGCCCGATCTGCTGATTGAACTTTTTTCCGAGGAAATTCCGGCCCGGATGCAAGCCAAGGCCGCAGCGGACCTGCGCAAATTGGTCACCGATGGCTTGGTGGATGCGGGTCTGACCTATGCTGGCGCCGCCGCTTTTTCCACGCCGCGCCGCCTGACCCTGACCATCGACGGATTGTTGGCAGAAAGCCCAACACTGCGTGAGGAACGCCGTGGCCCCAAAGTCGGCGCGCCGGACAAGGCGATCGAAGGCTTTCTGCGCGGCGCTGGTGTCTCACGTGACGATCTCGAAGAGCGCGAGGAAAAAAAGGGCAGCTTTTACTACGCCACGGTCACAACTGCGGGCCGTCCGGCCGCGGAAATCGTCGCCGATGTTCTTGAAAAGGCCATCCGCACCTTCCCTTGGCCCAAATCCATGCGTTGGGGCGCTGGAACGCTGCGCTGGGTTCGCCCATTGCACCGTATCCTTTGCATCCTCGTTGATGAGGCCGGCGCAAATGTCGTTCCGCTGGACGTAGACGGGATCAAGGCAGACAATCTCACCGAGGGGCACCGTTTCCTGTCCGGAGATGTATTCGCTGTCACGTCCTTTGATGATTACGAAACCCGCCTGAAGCGCCAAAAGGTCATCCTGAACCCGGAAGAGCGCGCCGAAGCGATCTGGAATGACGCCACCAATCAATGCTTCGCGGCTGGTTTCGAAGCCGTGGAAGACAAGGGTTTGCTGGCTGAAGTGGCCGGGCTGGTGGAATGGCCCGTGGTCCTGATGGGCGAGATCGGAGAGGACTTCCTCGATCTGCCGCCCGAGGTGCTGCAAAGCTCCATGAAAGAACATCAGAAGTTCTTTTCGGTGCGCAATCCCAAGACGGGCCGGATCGAGCGGTTTATCACAGTAGCCAACACCGAGACTGCCGATCAGGGCGCAACGATCCTTGCCGGAAATCAAAAGGTGCTTGCCGCGCGTCTGGCCGATGCCAAGTTCTTTTGGGAAAATGACCTGCGCGTTGCCAAGTCCGGCGATCTCAGCCCATGGACAGACAAACTGGCAGCCGTGACGTTCCACAACAAGATGGGCAGCGTCGGGGATCAAGTGTCCCGCATGGCCGCCATGGCCGAAAAACTGGCGCCAATGGTCGGCGCAGATCCCGCTTTGGCCCGTCAGGCGGCAGAAGTGGCCAAGGCTGATCTGTCGTCCGAAATGGTCTACGAATTCCCCGATCTGCAAGGTCTGATGGGGCGCTACTACGCCGAGGCCGCAGGCCTGCCCAACGCCGTGGCCGTTGCAGCCGAAGAACATTATTCGCCGCTGGGACCATCCGATGCGGTTCCCACCGAGGCGGTTTCGATCGCTGTCGCTCTGGCAGAAAAATTGGACAAGCTCACCGGGTTCTGGGCGATCGGAGAAAAGCCCACAGGGTCCAAGGATCCCTTTGCTTTGCGCCGTGCCGCGCTCGGTGTGATCCGGATTGTCTTGGAAAACGGGCTTCGTCTTCATCTGGACCGCTTGTTCGACGCGCAATTGTTGCGCCATGAAATTGGTATGCAGCCTACCCAAGAGGCCGCAGCACTGCGCGACGCTTTGCTGCGCGAGGTTGCACAGCATGGCGTCTTTGGGTCGGCTGTCCGCGCCGTGATCGACCAGATCGAAGGGGATGCCCCTGACTGGATCAGCGCCGTGACCGAACACAAACCGGACCTGAGCGACGACCTGCTGAGCTTTGTGCACGACCGCCTCAAGGTGCATCTGCGCGATGGTGGCATCAGCCATGACGTCATCGAGGCCTGTCTGGCCATGCCCGGCTCCGACGATCTGGTATTGCTGGTCAAGCGTGCGGAATCCCTTGCGTCCTTCATGGCAACAGATGACGGCACGAACCTTGTTCAAGGGTTCAAACGTGCCAACAACATCCTGAGCCAAGCCGAAGAAAAGGACGGCGTCGAGTATTCCTACGGCGGTGATCCCAAGTTCGCGGAAGACCCTGCAGAAACCGCCCTGTTCACTGCCCTCGATACGGCCCGCGCCAAGATTAAACCCTCCATGGACAGTGAAAACTTTGCCGCTGCCATGGAAGCCATGGCCGAATTGCGAGCACCGATCGATGCCTTTTTCGAAGCGGTGCAAGTCAACGCCGAAAACGAAGTTGTTCGCCGCAACCGTTTGAATTTGTTGTCATCGATTCGCGAAATCTGCTCGCAGGTCGCCGATCTGACCCGTCTGGAAGGCTGACTTTCAACCCGGCGGCCCGCCATGCCGCCGCCGACACAGGCCCCCAGCCCTGCAAATTGCAGACAATGCTGGGGTTTACCCCCTGTCGTTGACCAAAGTCAGTTAACCTGACGGCTGCGACGTCAATCTGACTTGTCAGATCAGACTTCATCCGTATGCTTCCGGCATGCCTAACGCCGCACTGCAGCAACCCGCGGGTGACAACCCACATGTTACCCTGATCACGCCATCCTCTCCGATGGCGACGCCGACCCATGGCGGGCGGGCAAAATGTTTGCAGCGACTGGTGCGGCTCGACCTGCCCGTTCCACGTACCGTCGCGCTGTCGTTTGACACCGTCCACGAAATCGCCGGCGGAGCGCTTCCGGATATTGCCAATGTGATTGCGCAGTTTGACGAAGGCGCGCTGCTTTGTGTCCGCCCCTCGTCCGAGGACCCTGATTGGGGCGGCCCCGGCGCAATCCTCAATATAGGCATGAACGATGCCCGCTACGTAGACTTGTCAGAACGCATTGGCCGCGAATTTGCAGCGGTCCTTTATCTGCGGTTTGTTCAGGCCTACGCGGTCCACGTGGCCCGTTTGGACCCCGACACCTTTGATGAAATCGAAGACATGGGTCCCGGCGGCCTTTCGGCTGCTTTGGCCGCCTACGAGGAAGAAGCCGAAGAACCATTCCCACAGGATCCGGTCGAACAACTGTCCGCCGTTCTGACCTGCATGGCCCGTGCATGGGAAGGCACCACCGCGCGCCTGTTGCGGCAAGCCAAAGGCGCGCCCATGGACGCCGGGCTTGGTCTGGTCGTTCAGGAAATGGCGCTGGGAATTGGGGCCGGGGAATGCGGTTCGGGCGTTTTGCAGTTGGTTGATCCCGATACCGGACTGCGCCAGATCACCGGCCGTTACCTCAGCCAAAGCCAGGGCCGCGAGGCGCTGGAGATGGATTTCGCCAGCCTGTTTCTCACACGTGATCCCCGTGGACCATCGCTCGAAGATCAGGCGCCAGAAGCCTTTAAGGCACTGATAGAAAATGCCGAATTGATGCGGCAGCGCCTGCGCGAAGAAATGCAGATCGAATTCACCATCGAAAACGGTGCGCTGCATATTCTCGACGGTATCCGGGTGCCCCGCTCGTCCCGGGCCGCTGTCCGCATTGCCGTACGCTTGGCCGAAGACGGCATTATCAGCCACGAAGAAGCCCTGCTGCGGATTGAGCCGCGTGCCATATCGGAACTGTTGCACCGCCAGATCGCACCCGGTGCACATCGCGACGTGATCGGATCAGGCGTGGCGGCATCGCCCGGCGCGGCAACTGGCAAGATCGTGTTTTCCTCGGCCGAGGCGCAGGCCAGCGCTGCGCGCGGGGAACATTGTGTGCTGATCCGCCGGGAAACCAGCCCCGAGGACATTCGCGGAATGCATGCAGCAGTCGCTGTTGTCACCGAACGCGGCGGGATCACCAGCCATGCGGCCGTGATCGGACGCGGACTTGGCCTGCCCTGCGTTGTAGGCGCCGCCAACATGAAATTCGATTTACGCAAACGCAAGATCACCACAGCCGACGGACGAAGCTTTGCCCACGGCGAGGAAATCACCGTGGATGGCACCAGCGGACAGGTACTGGCGGGCGCGGCGCTGACCGTCGAAGCGGCTCTGGATGATGCGTTTCAAACACTAATGGGCTGGGCCGATAAAGCCCGGGACATTGCGATCCGAGCGAATGTCGATACCCCTGCAGACGCGGCAACCGCACAGAATTTCAAGGCCGAGGGGATCGGCCTGTGCCGGACGGAACACATGTTCTTTGAGGCGGATCGCCTGACACCTATGCGTGAGATGATCTTTGCCGACGGTTCCGAAGACAGGATGGCCGCGCTCGCCGTCCTCCTTCCGATGCAGCGCGCTGATTTCACTGCGCTTTTCAGCATCATGGAAGGCTTGCCCGTCTGCATTCGTTTGTTCGATCCGCCGCTGCACGAGTTTCTTCCAAGTGACCGCGCCGGCCTGCGCGATCTGGCCGAAGCGCTGGATCTGCCGATTTCGGATGTGACCGAACGGGTCGAAGCCTTGGGAGAATACAACCCAATGCTGGGCATGCGCGGCGTGCGCCTTGGGATTACCGTGCCAGAAATCTACGACATGCAGGCCCGGGCAATCTTTGAGGCCACGCTGGATGCCAGCCGAGCCGGCGCACCACCGGTGGTGCCCGAAATCATGTTGCCGCTCGTTTCTGCCAAACGCGAAGTCGAAATCCTGCGCACCCGCATCGACGCCGTTGCCTCTGCGGTCAAGGCAGAACGCGGGCGCGATTTCACCTATCGACTGGGTGTGATGGTCGAAACACCACGCGCTTGCCTGCGTGCCGACGACATCGCGCAGCACGCTCAGTTCCTTTCGTTTGGCACCAACGACCTGACCCAGATGGCGTATGGGCTGTCGCGGGACGACGCGGGCCGTTTCATGTCGGATTACGTTCAGCAAGAGGTGTTCCTGGAAGACCCGTTCCACATTCTCGATATCGAGGGGGTTGGCGAACTGGTGGCCATCGGTGCAGAACGGGGGCGTCAGGGACGGCCGGATGTTCTGCTGTCGATTTGCGGGGAACATGGCGGTGATCCTGACTCCATCGCGTTTTGCCGCGCCGTGGGCATGAACCATGTCAGTTGCTCGCCCTTCCGTGTGCCGATTGCCCGGCTGGCAGCCGCGCAGCTCGCGATTCGGGAAACCATTGGATCGCAGTAGCCAGAAACCAGCGCTCGAATGACGGATAGGTGGTATCCGCTGATCAGCAGGGCACAATCTGTCGGGATTTACTGAGACACCGTTTTTGAGTATCACCCAAGTCCTCTGAGAAGGCGCGATGCCGCTTCAGAGCAGCCGAACAGATTTGTGGAAGATCTCATGCTTCGTATTTGCAGCCTATTTTTGACATTTGCGGTATTCGCCGTAACCGCGCAGGCAGAGACCGGCAGCAAGTACAAACGCCTTCTGACGCTCGAACAACGCGCCCTTTCTTCGGCATCGGGCGCCCATCTTTCACGGATCGTCACACCTTTGCCGATGCCCAAGGCCCAGACTGTCGCCAAGGGTACCGGCAAATACCCTATGACGACCGAATGGCTGGCCAAGCAACCTGCCCCATCGGGCGACGCGCAATGGCGATGCCTGTCCGAGGCACTCTACTTCGAGGCACGAGGCGAAACCCTCAAAGGTCAGTTCGCCGTGGCCGAAGTGATCATGAACCGGGTCAAAAGCTCTCGTTTTCCGAACTCGGTCTGCGGTGTGATCAATCAGGGCACAGGGCGTAAATACGCCTGCCAGTTCACCTACACTTGTGATGGACGCCCTGAAAACATCAATGAGCCCCGCGCTTGGGAACGGGTCGGCAAAGTTGCCAAGACCGTCCTGACCAAAGGCTCGCCCGGTCTGACCAAAGGCGCGACCCACTATCACACCACGGCGGTAAAGCCGAACTGGTCGCGCACCTACACGCGCACAGCGAAGTACGGGGTGCATTTGTTCTACAAACACACCTGGCGCGAATCCAAACGCTGAACGGCATTTCACGTCGCATCCAGCCGTTGGGGTGACGCGCTGGCCCAAAGGGCTGTCATGGGCTAAGTGTACGGTCTGGAAGAACCACGCGCCGCCAGCAAGGAGCAACCATGGCCGACGAAATCCGTCTCGCGTTCGCGCACCCGTCCGAACGGGCTATTGCCACTGCCGGGGACACGCCTCGCGACCGTATCAGTCTGCGCGATCATGTGCTCGAGGCCGAAATCGGTGCCTTTCAGGCTGAACGCGGCACAACCCAGCGCCTGCGCTTCAATGTTGTCGTCGAAATTGCACCCTTGCCGCCCACGCTGGATGACGACGTGGATCGCATCCTGTCGTATGACCGCGTGACCGAAGCGATTGCCCATGAACTGGCCGCCGAACGTCTGAACCTGCTCGAAACGCTGGCAGAACGGGTGGCCGAACGCATTTTGCTGGAGCCACAGGCCGTTCGGGCCTTTGTGCGGATTGAAAAGCTTGATCGCGGCCCCGGCGCTCTTGGCGTCGAAATCGTTCGAACCCGGAAGGACTATGGGCAGCATTTGAACGAGCTGGCCGATGAGGTCACACAAGAACGTCCGCATCCCCGCATTGTCTACCTGTCCAACGAAGCCATTGCGCATGATGGCTTGCACGCCGCCATTGACGCGCTTGCGGCCCGCAGCGCTCCGGTGATTTTGTGCGTCGGGGCACCAGAGGTCGAAAGCCCCAAGACCGGGCACAAGATGACCCAGCGCCGTATCGATCTGCTTGCGATCGAACAAAACGGATGGATGCTGGCGGCAAAAGACGAACGCTGCAAGGTCGTGGCCACGCGAACGGAACTGGATTGGGCTATGAAGAATGGCCAGATTTGCGTCTGGGCCCCGTCCAAGATTGTGCTGGACGCCACAGAAGGCCCACAGGTTCAACCGCGCGACAGCGTGGCACTGGCGGCGTGGTTCGCAGGAGACATGGAAGCCTGCGAGTTGGTTGTCATCGGCGAAAGCCTGCCAGAAGGCGGCGCGGTTCCACAGCGCGCGGCCAATCCGGGCGCTGCACTGTTCTAGGCGACTTGCCAAGCCTGTCAGGATGGGTCAGGGAATGGCCATGAGAGCCTACTACAGACCGCTGGTGCGTTTTGAACTGCCCCGTCCCCCGGATGCATTGCCATTGGCCGGTGGCCCCGGCTGGTTCAACGAAGCCGTCCAACACGACCGGGACGGCAGTCTGACCCACGTGGCATTGTCCGACATCCCGCAAGACTGGCAAGAGCGCCTCAGCAGCCCTCGCGCGCCTATCGCCGGGCTGGAAATGGACCAACCCAATCTGATGGGCATCCTGAACGTAACGCCCGATAGCTTTTCCGATGGGGGCAGCCACAGCGGCGCGGCCAAGGCGCTTGCTCATGCCAACCGCATGGTGGCCGAAGGCGCGTCCATCATTGATATCGGCGGTGAAAGCACCCGTCCCGGTGCACAGACAGTGCCCGTCGAAGCAGAAATCGCGCGTATCGAACCGGTCATTCGCGCGGTGCATCGTGACATTGCTGTTCCCATGTCGATCGATACCCGCAAATCCTGTGTTGCCGAGGTTGCGGTTCGGGAAGGTGCGCGCATCGTCAATGACGTGTCCGGCTTTACCTATGACCGGATGCTCGCTCCTTTTTGCGCCCGCAACAATCTGCCGGTTTGCGTGATGCATGCGCAGGGCGACCCGGAAACGATGTCCGACAATCCGCGCTATGATGACGTGTTACTGGACGTCTACGATTTTCTGGCAGCGCAGGTCTGCATGCTTGAAGGACTGGGGATTTCGCGGGAACAGATCATCGTCGATCCCGGTATCGGGTTTGGCAAGACGCTGGCCCACAACCTGACTTTGCTAAACGGATTGTCGTTGTTTCACGGCATTGGATGCGCGGTGTTGCTGGGCGCATCCCGAAAAGGTTTCATCGGCACCATTACCGGCGCCAATCCCGCCAGCGCGCGCATGCCCGGATCCGTTTCGGTCGCGCTTTGCGCGGCTCAACAAGGGGCACAAATCCTGCGCGTTCACGATGTGGCTGAGACCGCTCAGGCGCTGCGGATGTGGCGGGCAATCAACGAAGGAAAATTCCATGAATCGTAAGTTGTTTGGCACCGACGGTGTGCGTGGAACCGCCAACAGTTTCCCAATGACTGCAGAAATGGCGTTGATCCTCGGGGCCGCTGTGGGCCGGCATTTTCGGCGTGAACACCGCGGCGTGCACCGCGTCGTGATCGGCAAAGACACACGTTTGTCCGGCTATATGTTCGAAAACGCCCTGACGGCAGGCCTGACATCGACCGGAATGAATGTGCTGCTTCTTGGGCCGGTTCCCACACCGGCGGTCGGTCTGCTCACCCCGTCCATGCGCGCGGACCTCGGGATCATGATCTCGGCCAGCCACAATCCGGCGGAAGACAACGGGATCAAGTTTTTCGGGCCTGACGGTTTCAAACTGTCGGACGAAGTGGAAATGCAGATCGAATCCATGGTCGAAGATGGACCGCGCCCCGCCTCTCCTAAGAGCATTGGACGAGCGAAACGTATCGATGACGGCCGGTTCCGGTACCAGGAACGGGTAAAGTCGACCCTGCCACACGGACTGCGACTGGACGGCATGAAAGTCGTCGTCGACTGCGCCAATGGCGCGGCCTACAAGACGGCACCGGAAGTCTTGTGGGAACTCGGGGCCGAAGTGATCCCGGTGGGCGTGGCCCCGAACGGCTTGAACATCAATGACGGGTGCGGATCGACCAGCCCGCAGATCGCGGCAGAAACTGTCGTGGCGCATGGTGCTGACGTCGGCATTTGCCTCGATGGAGATGCAGATCGCATCATTCTGATCGATGAGGCCGGACAGGTCGCTGATGGTGATCAGATCATGGCCCTGCTGGCCGGCCGCTGGGCCGAAGAAGGCAAACTGCGGGGCGGCACGCTGGTATCGACGGTCATGTCCAATCTTGGACTGGAACGGTTTATGCAAGACCGCGGCCTGAAACTGGAACGCACCGCCGTTGGCGACCGTTATGTTGTCGAGGCCATGCGCTCGGGCGGCTGGAACCTGGGCGGCGAACAATCGGGTCATATCGTAATGACCGACTATGCAACCACAGGCGATGGCCTGATGGCCGGGCTGCAGTTCCTGTGTGAAATGGTGCGGACCGGACAGCCTGCATCTGCATTGACCCGCTCGTTCACGCCGGTTCCCCAGATGCTCAAGAATGTCCGCTACAGTGCAGGGGATACCCCGCTTGAGGCCGCTTCGGTCAAACAGGCCATCTCTGACGCCGAAGCGCAATTGGTCGGCAAGGGCCGCCTGTTGATCCGCAAATCCGGAACCGAGCCGCTGGTCCGCGTTATGGCAGAGTGCGAAGATGACGCTCTGCTGGAACAGGTTGTCGACGGCATTGTGGCCGAAGTTCAGGCCGCCACAGGCACGCCCGCCTAGATCAAAAGCTAGAGATCAATTTCCTTGCCCTCATCGGCCAATTCATCCGGCGTTTTCTTGCGCAGGATGATATCGCCGTTGGGCAGGATTTCGGGTGGATGATAGACAGACCAGTCTTCAACCTTGTCCATCAGATCGCGCAATGCCGGACCCATCTGATCCGCAAATTCCCGAAACGCGGGCTCGATTTCGCGGGCCATATCCTCCAGCTCTTCCAGAGCGGGTTCCATTTCGGTCATCAAGCCGCGAAAGAACAACCGCGCGCCTTCTTCCATCAGGCTCAGACCCTCTTCTTTGGGTTGATCGTCCTGTGCCAGTGCAGGCGAAGAAACAAAAACCGCAGCTGACAAGGCCAGCGCTACAATCGGGACCATCACGGGGTTGGCAAGGTGTTTCATGACGCAAATGTATGCACGGAGCACGCCGATTTAAAGCGCTGTGCGCTTAGACGTCGATATCCAACACGACCGGAAAGTGATCCGAAGCCGTCAGGAGCGCGTCGCGCAGCGCTTGATCGCGCCAGCATTCAGGGTCTTCGAAGGGATGCCAAATCCGCCAGCGCGGCGATTTGGAGCGCAAATCTTGTGACACCATGACATAGTCCAAAAGTGCCTGCATATAGCGCTTTTCCCCGGTCAAATAGAACCGCGCGGAACTGGGTTGCGCCCCCAGCTTGCGCGCCAGAGCCTGCTCGGCATGCGGATCAAACAAGGCCTGCGGCCCCTCACCCAACACGATTTCCACGGAGCTGCGGCCAAAAAGGTTTTCATACTCGTCCAGACCGGGGCCATCGTTCAGATCGCCAAGCACGATCAAACTGTCCCCTGCCTCCAGATGCGCATCGATACGCGCGCGCAACCAAATCGCCTGCGCCAATTGTTTGCGACGATTGGCGATGGCAAAGCGCATGACTTCATCACGATCCGTCGCGCCATGGGGCGCTTTTGACTTCAGATGCGATCCGATCATTCTGAGCACCGAGCCGTTGGTCGTTTCAACCTTGAGCTCGAGCGGTGGTTTGGAAAAGACCACCCTGTCCCGTGTCGCATCAATATCCAGATCAATGTGGAACGCAGTGTCAAAGCGTGGTGCGTTCGCGCTTTCCTGCGGATCATGGCGCGCTGTCAGAACGGCCGGATCATAGAGCAAAGCGATTTCCTGCTGCGTATCGTTCACAAAACCCGTCGCGACGGCGTTTGTGCGCAAAGAAAACCGTTCAGCAAAATAGCTAAGCGCCTTGGTTGTGCTGCGTTTTTTGCTGGTGTCCGGCGCTTCGATAATCATGATCGCGTCCGCATCGACCGCCGTCAGCACGCGGGCAATGGCGGTTGTCTGTTCCGCCCTGGAAACCTTGTAGCGGGCAGACCAGCCAGAATCGTCGTGCAACACCCCGTCATCATCGAACAGCGCGTCAAACCATTCGATATTGTAGGTGGCCAACCTCATGCGGTTTCGCGCGCTTGAATGTCTTCCCATGCGCGGTTGATGTCCTGCATCCGGCGTTCGGACAGCTTCACCGCTTCGGCAGGAACCCCGCGCGCAATCATTCGGTCTGGATGGCATTCACGCACCAATTGCCGCCAATGATCGCGGATTTCATCCATAGGCGTATCAGGCGTGACGCCCAGAACCGTAAAGGGATCGGGTGCGGCATCCGGTACAAAACGTGCGCGCAGCCCTGCAAAACGCACGTCATCCATGCCGAAAATCTCGGCCACCCTTTGCAAAAATGCATCTTCTGCCGGGTGGTAGGTGCCATCGGCCATCGCGATATGGAACAAGCCTTCCATCAGATCACACAGGGTGCTGTCTTCGCCGTCAAACATTGCGCCGATGCGGTGGGCGTATTCTTCGAAACCGGCCACGTCTTTGCGGGCAAGGTTGAACAGTCGCGCCGCGTTTCGTTCTTCCTCCGGTGCAATGTGAAAGACCTCGCGAAAGGCCGTGACTTCATCGCGCGTTACCAGCCCATCCGCCTTTGCCATCTTGGCGGACAAGGCGATGACCGCGATCGTAAAAGCAATGCTGCGCTCAGGCGGGCTGCGGAATGCATCAAAAATAGCGGACAGGCCCTCACCCTTGGTCAGGGCAGAGATAGCTTCGGAAATGCGGGACCAAATTGACATGCAATCACTTTACGTCAGCGCCGACCCGGTGTCAGCGCGACAAATCCAAAAATTTCTGCATCAGCACAAGATCCATCCAACGGCCAAATTTGAACCCGACCTGGGGCAAACGTGCGACCTGCTCGAAACCGATCGCGCTGTGAAAGGCGACCCCATCGGGGTTTTCACCACTGACCCCCGCCCAAAGCGAATGCACGCCCTCTTGCCGCGCGGCGTGTTCCAAAGCCGACATGAGCGCCCTGCCCGCGCCCTGACCGCGCGCTTCGGGCGCCAACTGGATGGAATGTTCCTTGGTATGGGCATAGCCCGGACCACCGCGAAAGGCGGAATAAGTGGCAAAACCGATCAGCTGACCTTGATCTTCGGCGACCTGAAAACCATGCCCACGGCTTTCAATATCCTCAATGAGGCCTTCGGTCGTTTTGGTTTCGGTGGTGAAGGTCACCGACGTGTTTAGAATAACGTCATTCCAAATGGCCGCGATGCCCGGTGCATCCGAAGGGATTGCCGGACGTATGATCATGACAACCACACCTCTTTGCCATCGATTTGCATGCAGGCTCTCAGCTCAGGCGTCTTGGCCTGTTCAAATCGCACGATCGAAGTCTCCAACGCTGGCCCCAGAAGGCCCGCCAGCTCATCCGCGCGAGGATGCCGGATATGCAGAGACTTCAACCCCACGCCGGAGCCAACCAGTGATTGACCCGGCGGGACATCGCTGTGCCACTGGATGATTGCCGGAAAAAGCCCGTCAAACGGCAGTTGTCCATCAGCCGGAACAGCCATAGTCCACCGCAGGCCGTCCCGCTCCAATTCCACAGGAGATCCGGCCTGCGGGAACATCTGAAGTGCACTGTCCATGTCATGCGTACGCACAATCCATTTATTCAGCCGTGCGGGGCCAACAAAAGTATCCAAGCCAAACCAACGCGGAAACGGTGGGGACGGAACACTTGGGTCGCTGGCGATCGCTTCGAGGTACAAGCCGTCTTCCAGCCCCATCAGACGGTTATGGGTGGCAAAATGCGCATGCCGTCCACCACCGCCCAAATCCTCTTTTAAACAATGCTCTACATGTTCCGCAGCCTCTTCCAGAGTGGTTCCGAGAACTGCAATGTGATCAAGTTCCAGCATTGATTTCCGCCTTTGAATATTCACGGACAACCTACCGCCGCAGCACCGACTTGCCCATAGATGATTCGAGGCCCATCGCCCTTCAAAAGGTTAACAAACACTTTAAAATTGTCCGAACTATAGAAATTTCTACCAAGAATTAGATTTACCTGTATTGTGGTTACGTAAGGTTATGTTTTGGCGCGTTTCGCTACCAATGATTGAACGAAGGGACACATTCATGTTCGGAAACTTGAAAAAAATCTGCACGAAAACCGCAACAGTTGCTTTGCTGGCACTGGGCTTCAATGCCGCAACGGTCGACAAAGCCGCTGCCCAAGACGCGATACTTGGTGAAGTCCGCACATTCGGCTTCAACTTCTGCCCACGTGGCTGGGCTGAAGCGAGCGGCGCTCTGCTGGCAATCAACTCGAACACTGCGCTGTTCTCGCTTTTAGGTACGACATTCGGCGGCGATGGCCGCACGACATTTGGCCTGCCTGACATGCGCGGCCGCTCGGCTCTTGGCCTCGGCACGGGTCCGGGCTTGGGCAATGTAGTCTGGGGTCAACGGGGCGGCGTGGAATCCGTCGTGCTGAATACCGCGCAATTGCCAGCGCACAACCACTCACTCAATGCAACCAACACTGCCGCAGATCAAAAGCGTCCGAACGGCGACATTCTGGCATGGCCGGATGTCTCAATTGATGGCACACCGCTGAACATTTACGGCAACGGAACAGCTGAAGTGCAGATGGAGTCCAACAGCATCGGCATTACCGGAAACAACGCACCTGTGAGCATTCGTGACCCCTACATCGGGATGATCCACTGCATAGCAACGGAAGGCGTCTATCCTTCCCGCAGCTGATTGCGACACAACCGAAAAAGAGGCCCCGCCGAATTTCTTCGGCGGGGCTTTTTATCTGGATAAGCACAGCGCCATAGTCAATTGGTCAGGCGGCCTCATCTCGGGCTTCGCGGATCAGGCGCAGGATATCCTGTGCCGCTTCGGGAATGTTGGTCCCCGGTCCGAAAATCGCCTTCACACCTGCATTGTACAGGAATTCATAGTCCTGCTGGGGGATGACGCCGCCACAAATCACAATGATGTCCCCCGCACCTTGTTCCTTCAGCGCCTGAACCAATTGCGGCGCGAGTGTCTTGTGGCCAGCGGCCTGAGAGCTGATCCCGATAACGTGCACATCGTTGTCGATTGCATCCTGCGCAGCCTCGGCCGGGGTCTGGAACAGCGGACCAACATCCACGTCAAAGCCAATGTCCGCAAAAGCCGTGGCAATAACCTTGGCACCACGGTCATGCCCGTCCTGCCCCATCTTGACCACCAGCATACGTGGACGGCGGCCCTCATCATCGGCAAATGCGTTGACCGATTTCTGAATCGCGGCAAAGCCTTCGTCGCCTTCATAGGCAGCACCATAAACACCGGCGAGCGTTTTGACCTCGGCGCGATGGCGACCGAACACTTTTTCCATGGCCATGCTGATCTCTCCTACGCTGGCGCGGTGGCGCGCAGCTTCGACCGCGGCTTCGAGCAGATTGCCACCCTCTGAGGCGCGGCGGCTGAGTTCGTCCAAGGCGGCTGTACAGGCGGCCTCATCGCGGGTGCTGCGAATGGTTTCGAGACGGCCGATTTGCGCGTCCCGGACCGCCGCGTTGTCGATGTCGAGGATGTCCAGATCATCCTCTTTCTCGAGCCGGTACTTGTTCACCCCAACAATGACATCTGTGCCCCGGTCGATGTCTGCCTGACGGCGGGCCGCGGTTTCTTCGATGCGCAGCTTGGGCATACCGGATGCGACCGCCTTGGTCATGCCGCCCATTTCGTCCACCTCTTCGATCAGCGCCCAGGCTGCCTCGGCCAGGTCATGGGTCAGCTTTTCGACGTAGTAGCTGCCTGCCAATGGATCGACGACCTTGGTGACGCCGGTTTCTTCCTGCAAGATAAGCTGCGTGTTCCGCGCAATCCGGGCGCTGAATTCAGTCGGCAGCGCAATCGCTTCGTCCAATGCATTGGTATGCAGGGATTGCGTTCCACCCAATACAGCGCTCATGGCCTCATAGGCGGTGCGGATCACGTTGTTGTAGGGATCCTGTTCAGCCAAAGACACACCCGAGGTCTGGCAATGGGTGCGCAGCATCTTGGACCGTGGGTTCTGAGCGCCAAGCTCTGTCATGATCCGATGCCAGAGCATCCGCGCAGCGCGCAGCTTGGCCGCTTCCATGAAGAAATTCTTGCCGATCGCAAAGAAGAACGACAGCCGTCCGGCGAATTTATCCACGTCCATCCCGCGCGCCATGGCGGTTTTTACGTATTCCTTGCCGTCTGCCAGCGTGTAGGCCAGTTCCTGCACAAGGTTCGCCCCGGCCTCTTGCATGTGGTAGCCGGAAATCGAGATCGAGTTGAATTTCGGCATCTCGTTCGATGTGTATTCGATGATATCCGCGATGATCCGCATCGAGGGTTCGGGCGGATAGACGTAGGTGTTGCGCACCATGAACTCTTTGAGGATATCGTTCTGGATAGTGCCCGACAGCACCGAACGGTCGTGCCCCTGTTCTTCGCCCGTGACGATAAAATTCGCGAGGATCGGGATTACCGCGCCGTTCATCGTCATCGAAACCGAAACCTTGTCGAGTGGAATCCGGTCAAACAGGATTTTCATATCCTCGACACTGTCAATTGCCACACCAGCCTTGCCTACGTCGCCGACAACCCGTTCGTGATCGCTGTCATAGCCACGGTGAGTGGCCAGATCGAAAGCAACCGAAACACCCTGCTGTCCCGCGTCCAGAGCCTTGCGGTAAAACGCGTTGGATTCCTCGGCCGTGGAAAAACCTGCGTATTGGCGGATGGTCCATGGGCGGCCCGCATACATCGTGGCCTTAACGCCGCGGGTAAACGGCTCTTCTCCGGGCAAATCGCCGATATGCGGCAAACCGGAAATGTCATCCGCTGTGTAGAGCGGTTTGACCTGAATGCCTTCCAGAGTGTTCCAGGTAAGATCGTCCAGCGGACGACCCCGCAACTCTTTCTCAGCGCGTTTTTTCCAATCGTCGGGCAGATCGGTCATGATGTCTTCCTCTTTTTTCGAAACCTGTCGCCAGCTTGTTTGCTGGTCCTTCAGGCTCGGTCTCTTCTGTCAGGAATGCCAAACCGTCTGCTCCGGCTCTTAGCCAGAACAGATCGTCGGCGTAGGCCTCGCGCAGCGCGCTGGCCTGTTCTTGGGAAAAGGGCATCCAGCGGCCCTGCCCCGGTGGGATGATGGATGGATCGTCAGCGCGGTCATGCAGGATCTTTTGCAGGGCCAGACGATCTGGGCTGCGGTTGGCCCAGAATTCCGTACTGCTGGCAAAGGGAACAGAAAGACTGCCGGTCATGCGATGAAACAGCCTGTCCGGACGCGCGCCAAAACGTTCAAACGGCGTCACCATGATTTCAGATCCGGGCCAGGCACAGGACAAATCCGTGATGACCTGACGCCAGCTACGCGGCGAATGCGCGATGGCCTGCAAAGTGTCTGCGTCCGGTACGGGCAGCCCCCGGGCCACAAGGAACGACAGGGCCGAAGCCCACCATTGATCCAGCGACCGAATTTGCAGCACGATCCGACGTGGCGCGCCAAATCCCGCATGCGCCCGCGCCATGCGTTCGCCCGCGTCCGGATAAAGCTTGCCTGCACGCAGGTTCGCGCGGGCAGTGCCGAGCATATTTTCGTCGCTTACGATCAGCACGGCCGTTCCACGCCGCTCTGCGCAGGTCAGGTTCATCCGAACACGGCCCGCAGCCCGGGCAGACTGGCTATTCTTGCGAGGACGCTCCAGCAGACCGTTCAGCAACCCGCCCCGCGTACGCCATGGCCCCCAGAAGCCAACGGCCTGCCCTGCCAGTGCGGCCTTGTGCTGGCGCATGTAGCGTTGAAAGCTGGTGGTCCCGGTGCGGTGCGTCCCGACGTGCAGAATCGTGTCCATTGCGTGCTGTGCCCCATAAAGCCGCGGGCGTTTTGCACCGCGTCGGCACCATGGGCGGTGCAGCGTGTCGATCCTGTTAATGTTAAAATTTTCGCGGTCTGCGCACCAAGAAGCCTGTGCAGGCTCGGATCGCCTACCTATATCTTGGTTTATGAAAGTCTTTAACCATATCGCGCGAGCGGCCATGCTGAGCAGTCTTGCCTCCGCAGGCATTTCCCAAACCGTCGAAGCCCCTGCAGACGAGTCCGTTGTCGCCGTTGTTGAAGAGACGGCGGCTCTGCCGGAAGCCGACGATGCTTCACCGGGCATCATCCTACCGGCGGCAGAGACCGATCTGGCTGACTGGCTTTGGATCCGGCGCCCGATTGTGGTGTTCGCGGACAGCCCTGCGGACCCTCGGTTCATCGAACAAATGGAGCTGCTGAATGCCCGTCTGGATGTGCTCTTGGAACGCGATGTGGTCATTCTCACCGACACCGACCCGGCGCAGCGCAGTTCCGTGCGGCGCGAATTAAGGGCGCGTGGCTTCATGCTGGTCATCATGGCCAAGGACGGAACAATCGTGGCGCGGAAACCGGCGCCTTGGGACGTCCGTGAAATTTCCCGTTCGATCGACAAGTTGCCATTGCGCCAGCAGGAAATCCGGGATCGGCGCAGCGGAACACGCTGAGTAGTCAGCCGCCCTTGGTTCTTATGACAAAGGCGGTTGGAATCGGACGATACAACAGAACCATCACATAGTTCTTCGGATCGAAAATCATCAGTGTTTGCGTGTCCATCAGCGCCGTGTAGGCCTGTGCCGCGAAAACATCGTCCATGCAGCGACGACCCGGCCCCACGAATGTCGACAACATTCCCAGACCCTCGAACAGATGGGCTGACATCAGTTGTTCCGACACCTGATTGGGCGTTGCGCCCGGCACCACAAAGGCAATCGTCGTTCCGGCTTGCAGATGCGGGATTGCTTCGCGCACCGAAGAGACCGGAAGCGGCCCGCCTCTTTCGCGCATCGCAGGAGAAATCAAATCCACGCGCGCAACAGCGCAGTCGCGCCCGGCCGCAAAGGCCCGGGTTTCCCCCAAGAATAGCCAGGCCTGCGCCCTGTGGCGCAGCCCTTCTTCTGTATCCAGCGGCTCGCAGGCCGCCAGAAGGCACACCGCTGTCAAAGCGGAAAGCCAGCGTGCAGGCATAGGTATTCCCCGGTTCCGTGAAAAGAACCGGGGCAGCATAACGGCCAAAGTCTTTCAACTTTGTTGCCTTGGCCGTATCTGCAAACGCCTGCGTCATAGTGGGTTATTCGAACTCCATGATCACATCGTCCACAGCAAGGCTGTCACCTGCTGCTGCGTTGATCTTCGACACCACGCCTTTGCGTTCGGCCCGCAGGATGTTTTCCATCTTCATGGCTTCGACCGTGCAGAGCGCCTGACCTTCCTGAACCTCGTCGCCCTCGGCGACATCGACCTTCACGATCAGGCCCGGCATTGGGCACAAAAGCATCTTGGACGTATCCGGGGGCAGTTTTTCCGGCATGAGCGCCGCAAGCTCGGCCTGACGCGGGGTACGAATGTGTGCACGCAGGTCTGCGCCTCGGGTTCTAAGCCGGAAGCCCTGTGTGGCCTTGTCGACTTTCAGCACCAAAGGCGCGCCATCGACCATCATATGGGCAAGGCTATCGCCCGGCGTCCAATTGCCTTCAACCCGAAGCGTTTTTCCGTCTTCGAACTTGACGTTTGAACCCTCCTGATCGGCTTCGATCTTGACCGGCCATGGAACATCTTCGCCCGGCACGCCGCCTTTGAGGGTGACGACCCAATCTTCACCAACCCGGCGTTCGTGGTTATCCAGACGGCCCGAAATCCGCGCGCGGCGAATTTCCGCAACCCGGTTCATTGCGGCTGCAGCTGCCGCAACCCGGCGCAGTTCGTCCTGTGCCAAGGAAACACCCTCAAAGCCATCAGGATATTCTTCGGCAATAAAGGCCGTGGTCATGTCACCGCTGATAAACTTGGGATGGTCCATAACCGCCGCGACGAATGGCAGGTTGTGCCCGATGCCTTCGACTTCAAAGCTGTCGAGCGCGTTGCGCATCACTTCGATGGCGCCCTCTCGGGTCGGAGCCCATGTGCACAGCTTGGCGATCATCGGATCGTAATACATGCTGATTTCGCCGCCTTCGTAGACGCCGGTGTCGTTTCGCACGATGCCATCGCCCAGTTCCCCTTCGGCGGGCGGACGGTAGCGGGTCAGACGCCCAATCGAAGGCAGGAAGTTGCGATAGGGGTCTTCGGCATAAAGGCGGTTTTCAATCGCCCAGCCATTGATCTGGACATCGTCCTGCGTGATGGTCAGCGGCTCGCCGTTGGCGACGCGGATCATCTGTTCGACCAGATCGACACCGGTGATCAGTTCCGTGACCGGATGTTCCACCTGCAGGCGGGTGTTCATTTCGAGGAAGTAGAAATTCTTGTCCCCGTCGACGATGAATTCAACCGTACCCGCGCTGGTATAGCCAACGGCCTTGGCCAATGCGACCGACTGCTCGCCCATGGCCTTGCGGGTCGCTTCGTCGAGGAATGGCGACGGGGCTTCTTCGACAACCTTTTGGTTCCGGCGCTGGATCGAACATTCTCGTTCGTTCAGGTAGATGCCGTTGCCGTGGGCGTCGCACAGCACCTGAATTTCGATGTGGCGCGGCTGCGTGACAAACTTTTCGATAAAGATACGATCGTCGCCAAAGCTGTTTGCCGCCTCGTTCTTGGACGACTGGAAGCCTTCCCGGCATTCTTCATCGTTCCAAGCAATCCGCATCCCCTTGCCGCCGCCACCGGCAGAGGCTTTGATCATCACGGGGTACCCGATTTCATTGGAAATCTTGACCGCTTCGTCAGCGTCCTCGATCAAGCCCATGTAGCCGGGCACAGTGCTGACGTCCGCTTCCTGAGCGATCTTTTTCGACGTGATCTTGTCGCCCATGGCTTCGATCGCGCCCTTAGGCGGCCCGATAAAGGCAACGCCAGCCGCTTCCAGCGCTTCTGCGAACTTGGCGTTTTCAGAAAGAAAGCCGTAGCCGGGATGCACAGCCTGAGCGCCCGATTTCTTGATCGCATCCATGACCTTGTCGATCACGATGTAGGACTGGTTTGCAGGCGGCGGGCCAATGTGAACCGCTTCGTCCGCCATTTCGACGTGCAGCGCGTTTTTGTCGGCATCGGAATAGATCGCGACGGTCTTGATGCCCATCTTGCGGGCTGTCTTGATTACGCGGCACGCGATTTCGCCACGGTTCGCGATCAGGATCTTGTCGAACATTGCTGTCCCTTTCTTGTGAAACTTTGGCAGCCGCCGGACAGTCCCGGACGAGCACATGAAAAAGGACCGCGAGGGCGCCATGTCCCTGCGGTCCGAATACGAAGAACGACGCTGCGCGCGGTGCTAGCAGCGTGATGGATACTTTCGGCAATAGGCGATGTTGCCCGCAGCCCCGATGGCCGCACCCGTGATGAGATCGCCGTCGGTTGCCACCGCAGCCGCACCTCCGGCGCCCGCGCCAAACAACGCTTGTTCACCCAGAGTGTCACCACAGGACGAACACACGCACAGGGCGAAAATTGAGATACTCGTTCGGAACACGTACATGCTTTACCCTCCTGCTTGGGATCAAGAGATCGCAGGGGCATTGCGCCGTATTTGAACACAGATATCCAGTATCGTTTCTCCATTGGCCTTTTTCCAGCAAAACCTCGCTGATTCATGGGCTTAGATTGAAAAAACGAAAAAGCGGGCGGCCGGAAAGGGGACATTCCGGGCCGCCCGACAGGGGAAGGGTCACGGTGAAATCTGAGCGGCTTGGAAAAGCCCTGCACACGTGTGAGAGCAACCCTGTCACCAGATTGGCCTTTCGCAAAGATCGATCTACCAAGGCGCGAATTTTCGGCAACAGTCTGCGCAAAGCCTGATGTGCTCGGCGGGATCATGCCAAATCCCCCGGCTCAAACGCTTCGGGAAAAGACAGCCGCGCTGCATCTTCGTCGATAACCAGCAACGCGTCGTAGTCTTCTGGATCGAATGGATCATCGACCGGCAGAACTTCGCGGCCAAAAAGCCAGCTGAGGCGTCCGGCATCGAGGTTGCCCCGCTCGAAGGGTTCGTTTCCGAAGTGCTGCCACAGCGCAGCCATGAACGCCGCATCTGCGCGTTTGTCCGGTGGCCGACGGTCACGATACCGTTCGCGGGCCACAATCGGAGTCGCCCCCTTGGGGTTCGCGCGGCGCAAAGTGAATTGAAAATCTGTTCCCGGAAGACGTCCGGGGAATCCGCGGTGCTTCAGCATGCCCGGCCCCCATCAAAAAGGGCCCGCGAGAGAGGGGCGAAAAACGGGACGGACGAAAAAGCCCGTCCCGCAGTGATCTTATTTATACTTGCCTGTGTAGACAGGCTCAACGCTGATCGGCTCTGGGTCGACCACGATGAACTCTTCTTCCGAGGACTTGCCACCGCAAGCGGCAACGCCTGCAACAAGACCCAGCATGGCAAGCAACTTGATGCTCTTGGACATCTCTTACTCCTGTCAGGTTCCACGAAACTTGCGGCGCCACGTGGCACCGCCCGTCCCGCTTTCGAGGTAAAGATTGCTTGGGTGCAATCGACGCTCAAGATAGCCGAGACGCGGGAAAAAAGATACGAAATCGGGAAAGCCGACAAGGGTTGTGACACCAAAGCCTCAAATAGTTGTCCACATGAGAGTCGATGCGCAAGATATTGTGGAATCATCAGAAAACCTCCCAGATGCAGAGGTCGTTTTCGATGCTGTAACTCTCGAAAAACTGGACAACTTCCGGGTTTGCGACGCCAAATTCCACCGGTTCCTGCATAAACGTCACCACGATACGCGATGGTTGCGGGCCAATATTTGAAACACGCGGAAGGGCGTATTCGGTACACAGGAATTCCATATCTGTATTGACTGACATGAAGTCATGGCCCGGCTTTCCAATGTCCGGCGCAACAAATCGGAACCGATAGGTCAGCCCGTCGCCCATCTCATTGTGGATCATGTCGTGGAACTGCACATCCAGCCCGGAAGGCACGTCCATCTTCTCCGCCAGAGCGGCAGAGCCCACCAAAGCCATCAAAATGGAAAGAATGCAGCCCCGACCCCGTTTCCGGGCTCCTCCCGCCGGGGCTGCGTTACCCCTGGCCGCAGCCGGGGTGTAGGACACGGGCAACGGCGCATTCATGTTCGCCGCTCCTGCGCCCAGGATATCCACCGCGCACGATGTGCGGGGTTTTCCAAAAGGGCCGTGATCCGGTTAGCTGTTTCAGCAGGCAGCGGGCGCATCACCCGGCCCCCTGCGCGCACGATCAGACCATCGGCACCTGTTTGCTCAGAGATTTGTATCACCGGAGAGAAACCGCGCAAGTGCTGAAACTTGCGCCAAAGATCCTGGCGGATTTGCTGAGCCAAGCGCCCCGGCCGCGCAGCAGGAAACACTGCCCGTGCTTCCACGTCGAAACGCGGCGGCCAGTGGCGGGCCAGCGTGTAGCAGCCCTCCTGCACATCGATATGCCAGCGCTTGCGGCTCATCTCATTCCTTTTTCCGAACCCGTGGAGGCAACCCCGACAAAGCCCGCACCCAACCGGGTGCGGGCAGGCAACCCGCGCTTACAGCGGGATGTTGTCGTGCTTTTTCCAAGGCATGGACTGTTTCTTGCCGCGCAGCATGGCAAAGGCGCGGGCCACGCGCTTGCGTGTCGAACGCGGCTGGATCACCTCATCGATAAAGCCACGCTCGGCCGCCACAAACGGGTTGGCGAAACGATCTTCGTACTCCGCCGTATGGGCCGCGATCTTGTCCGGATCACCCAGATCGGCACGATGAATGATTTCGGTCGCGCCCTTGGCACCCATCACCGCGATTTCCGAGGTGGGCCAGGCATAGTTCACGTCAGCGCGCAGATGCTTGGAAGCCATAACAACATAGGCGCCGCCATAGCTCTTGCGGGTAATCAGCGTCACTTTGGGCACGGTCGCTTCGCCATAGGCAAAGAGCAGCTTTGCACCGTGCTTGATCACACCGCGATACTCCTGACCTGTGCCGGGTAGGAACCCGGGCACGTCGACAAGGCTGAGAATTGGAATTTCAAAGGCATCGCAGAAACGGACAAAACGGGCCGCTTTGCGGGCGCTGTCGATATCCAGAACGCCGGCCAGCACCAAAGGCTGGTTGGCCACGACACCGACCGTCTGGCCTTCAAGACGGATGAAGCCGGTGATGATGTTCTTGGCGAAATCCTCCTGGATTTCATAGAAGTCACCTTCGTCCGCGATCTTGTTGATCAGCTCTTTCATGTCGTAAGGCGTGTTCGGGTTTTCCGGAACAAGCGTATCGAGCGATGTCTCGATCCGATCCACGTCATCAAAAAACGGACGCACAGGCGGCTTTTCGCGGTTCGAACTGGGCAAGAAATCGACCAGACGGCGCACTTCGGCGATCGCCTCCACGTCGTTTTCGAATGCCCCATCAGCGACCGAGCTTTTCTTGGTATGCGTGCTCGCACCGCCCAGCTCTTCGGCTGTGACCTGCTCATTGGTGACGGTTTTGACCACGTCCGGGCCCGTCACGAACATGTAAGAGCTGTCTTTGACCATAAAGATGAAGTCGGTCATCGCAGGGCTGTATACAGCACCACCCGCACAAGGCCCCATGATCAGACTGATCTGCGGCACCACGCCAGAGGCCATGATATTGCGCTGGAACACTTCGCCATAACCAGCAAGGCTGTCGACACCTTCCTGAATACGGGCGCCGCCCGAGTCATTGATGCCAATGACTGGCGCACCGTTTTGCATCGCCATGTCCATGATCTTGCAGATTTTCGCAGCATGGGTCGCCGAAACCGAACCACCCAGAACGGTGAAGTCCTGACTGAAGACATAGACCATTCGACCATTGATCGTACCCCAGCCAGTCACAACCCCATCGCCATAGGGGCGGTTCTTTTCCATGCCGAAGTCGGTGCAGCGATGCGCGACAAAGGTGTCGTATTCTTCAAAGCTGCCTTCATCGAGTAACAGATCGATCCGTTCGCGTGCTGTCAGCTTGCCGCGGCCGTGCTGTGCGTCGATGCGTTTCTGTCCACCACCAAGGCGCGCGTTTTCGCGACGATCCTGAAGTTCTGCGAGAATGTCTTTCATGGCCATCCCTTTGCTGTTTCGCGCAACATACTTGCCTTTGCAGTTGCAGCAAGAACAGAATGGCAAATTTGCAAAGTTTGAAAATACACCCGTTAGCAAATTGCAAAGTGTAAATTTTCGAATCCCGCCGTGCGAGCCACATGGACAAAGCCCTGCGATCAGCCTAACTGATTCAGAATGCCAAGTCGCCAAGCCGTGCGTTTTTTGGATCGCACCACCCCGCCTCATATCGTGACCCTTGTCTTTCTGGCCGGTCTGTCCGCGCTGGTCATGAACATCTTCCTGCCCAGCCTTCCGCAGATGACCGAGTGGTTCGATACGGAATACCGCCTGATGCAATTGTCCGTCGCGGTCTATCTGGGTGTAAACGCCGTCTTGCAGCTTCTGATCGGACCGATCTCGGACAAACTGGGGCGCAGGCCGGTCATTTTGTGGGGCATCGCATTGTTTTGCGTGGCCACCCTAGGCTGTATCCTTGCCACATCCGTCTGGATGTTCCTGTTCTTTCGCATGTGTCAGGCGGTGATCGTCGTGGCAATGGTGCTGTCGCGTGCAGTTGTCCGGGATATCGTTCCGCAGGACGAAGCCGCCTCAATGATTGGCTATGTGACTATGGGCATGGCCGTGGTCCCGATGATTGGCCCGGCAATCGGCGGATTGCTCGAAGAGACCATGGGCTGGAAGGCCAACTTTTGGCTATTGCTGCTGCTGGGCCTGGGGATGCTCTGGCTGAGCTGGCGCGACCTTGGAGAAACCGCCCAGAAGAGCGGGTTGACGTTGGGCCAGCAGTTTCGTGAATACCCCGAACTGCTCACCAGTCCGCGATTTTGGGGCTACGCCTTGTCCTCGGCCTGTGCGTCTGGGGCGTTCTTTTCATATCTTGGCGGCGCTCCTTTCGTCGGAACAGAAGTGTTTGGCCTTAGCCCGGCGGAACTGGGGTTCTACTTTGGCGCGCCCGCCGTGGGGTACTTTGCAGGCAATTTCATTTCCGGCCGGTACTCTGCGCGCATCGGTGTGAACACCATGGTTTTTGTCGGCTGCTGGATCGTGACCATCGGCATGGTCTTGTCGATGCTGTTCTTCTGGGTTGGCGCAGGCACGGCGATCAGTTTTTTTGGTTTCATGACCTTTGTGGGATTGGGCAACGGCATGACCATTCCGAATGCAACGGCGGGCATGCTGTCTGTTCGTCCGCATCTTGCCGGCACAGCATCTGGTCTGGGCGGATCAATCATGCTGGGTGGCGGCGCGGCGCTTTCAGCGATCGCGGGCGCCCTGCTCCAGCCCGGATCAGGCGTTTGGCCGCTGTTGTGGCTCATGTTTGCGACATCGGCGGCCTCAATCTTTGCGATCGTTTTCGTAATCTGGCGTGCAAGACAGCTCAAAGGGCTGGACGCCGCCTGACAACCCTGCAAACTTGCATGCGGTTTTCTGCAAAGGTGCAAACATGGTTGCCCAAAAACTTTATGCCGGAGCCAAGCTGCGCGATCTGAGAACGCGGCTGGGTCTGACGCAAAAAGACTTCTCTGCCAAACTGGGCGTGTCACTGCCCTATTTGAACCAGATGGAGAACAACAATCGTCCGGTCAGTACGACCGTGGTTCTGGCGCTGGCCCAAGAGTTCGGCTTTGACGTAACAGAACTGGGTCAGGGCGACGCGGAACGGCTGGTCACGGACATGCGCGAAGCACTGGCCGACCCTGTGTTCGGTGACGCCACTCCGCCGCTGGCAGACCTGCGGCTGACCGCATCGAACGCGCCGGCGCTGGCGCGCGCCTTTTTGGAACTGCACCGCGCCTATCGGCAAACCCATGAACGCCTTGCATCGCTGGACGAAGCGCTGGGGCGCGAGGATGCACAATTGCAACCCTCGCCGTGGGAAGAGGTGCGCGATTTCTTTCATTACTGCGACAACTACATCGACGCCGTGGACCGGGCCGCAGAGCACTATGCCGATCTGACACAGGGCGAAACCAACATCCACGCGGCCGCGACCAGACGACTGGCCTCAAAAGGGATCACTGTTCACTACGCCCAAACCACGCCTTTGCGCAGCTACGATCCAGAAAAGCGCCAGATCATCCTGTCTTCGCTCGCTTCGCCAGAAACACAAAGTTTTCAGCTACTTGTTCAGGTTGCCTTGCTCAGCCAGAACCGTTTGCTCGATGCTACGCTGGATTTGGCGCGTTTCCAGACACCCGAAGCGCGGGCAATCGCCAAGCTGGGTCTTGCAAACTATTTCGCCGGGGCGGCGATGATGCCCTATGGCGCCATGCTGAACGCCGCGCAGGAAACACGGCACGATCTGGAATTGCTGGCTGCGCGTTTCGGCGCGTCGATCGAACAGGTTGCACACCGGCTTTCGACGCTTCAGCGCCCCGGCGCAAAGGGCGTTCCATTCTTCTTTGTGCGGGTCGATCAGGCCGGCACGATCACCAAGCGCCACTCGGCCACCCGGCTGCAATTCGCCCGCTTTGGCGGGGCTTGCCCGTTGTGGAACGTGCATCGTGCCTTTGAAACACCCGGCCGCTTCCTGCGGCAGCTTGCGGAAACACCCGATGGCGTGCGCTACATCAGTCTGGCGCGGGATGTGTCCAAAACCGGCGGCCATTTTGGTGCGCCAGTGCGCCGCTATGCGATTGCGCTGGGGTGCGAGGTGAGACACGCTGCGTCCATCGTCTATGCCGATGATCTGGACTTTACCCGCGCCGCTGCGTTTGAACCCATCGGCATTTCCTGCCGGATTTGCGAACGCACCAAGTGCCACCAACGATCCGTTCCGCCACTGGAAAAACGGCTGTCCATCAGTCCCGGAAAACGCGAAGTGCTGCCTTATCAGCTGGAATAGCGGACAAGTTTCGGCTGTCAGGCCAAAGCATCGCGCAGCACGGGCCACTGATTGGCAAGCGCGGCCATCATGCCCGCATCTTCGGCGCTCAGCGCACCCTGAGCAGCGGGCCGAAACCGCGATCGGAAAGCATCCAGCACAGCGGCTTCGTTGCCCTCATCCCAGCGGTATCCGAATTTTGCTGCGTCGCGCCAGAACTGTTCGGGTTTGGCCGTTTGCGCCGCGTCGGGCCATATGCTCAACCCGCCCAGCGCCAGCCGTCTCCAGTCAAATCGGCGACCGGGGTCTATTTTTCGGCCGGGCGAGCAATCGGAATGACCGATGACACGTTCCGGCACAATAGACCACCGCTGCATCATTCCTGCCAACAAGCGTTCCAGTTGAGTCATCTGCGGCGCAGAAAATGGCTGGCTGCCAGTGTTGGCAATCTCGATCCCGATCGAGCGGGAATTGACATCCGTCGCATCCCCCCAAGCGCCCCGCCCCGCGTGCCACGCGCGTTCGGCTTCCGGAACCAACTGCCAAAGCCTACCATCTTCGGCCAGAACATAATGTGCAGAAACTTCGGCTTCGGGATTGCACAGCCAATCCCGCGCCCCTTCGGCTGTGGTCATGGCGGTGTAGTGCAGCACAATTAAATCGGGCCGCGCAACAGATTTGCGCGGCCCGTAATTCTGTGAGGGAAACCAGATGGCGTCTTCGGTGTCAGCCTTCCCAGAAGCCCCGGTCATGCCAGATCAGCCACCGCGAACAGCACGGAACGGTGCCGGGCTCCAAGTGCAGGCGAAACCGTCACCATCGGGGTCGACGCCCTTGCGATCCTTCTGGGGGCCGCCGTTTGCCAGAAAATCCTCTTGTGCCAGATCCGCCGAGGCGTATCCGCCACACGCCCGCTGGTACTTGGCATCCGCACGAAAGCTGGACCGTTTGTACAGGGCCGTGCCGACAGGGTTGGTGGTTTTGAGAGCGTACTGCACGATGTTCGGCCGGTTGGTGCCTTCACGCTTGGGCAGATCGGTCGGCGTCACAACGCTGTATTGCGCCCTGTTTCGCGCCAGAAGGTCTGCGTCAGCCTGAATATCCCGCTGCGATGAGACCGCGTTGAAATCATTCTCGCCCGAAATGCCGGCAGCGTTGCGTACAACGGATGGCGCCGGATTGGACGGAGATGCATCAACAGGCGCCTGACCAGAGTTGGCCGCCGCTGCTGAACCAGCTGCATTGCGTTCAGCGGCGTCGTCCAACGTCGTGGCCTGAACATCAACAGGTCCGGGTACGGTTGTCGGACCACCCCGGCCCTCAAGCTGCGCATCACGCGCCTGACGATACGCCGCGTCGTCGAAGCCGACCCCGCGCCCTTTGTCCACCACACCAGCACCGCTGTCCGGAACGCTGGGCGTACAGCCCATCAGGGCAACCGCTGCCACACCTACTAGAAGAAACCGCATCTCTATGTCCTGCCTATTCTTTTTCAGGCGCTTACCACCATTTGGCGGGCTTGGCTACAAAGCCGGCGGCCTGCTCAAGCGCATAGGCGGTATTCAGCAGATCGCCTTCTTCCCATGGACGGCCAATCAGCTGCAGACCGAGGGGCAAACCTTGCTTGTCCATACCCGCCGGAACAGCAATGCCGGGCAATCCGGCCAGGTTGACCGTCACGGTAAAGACGTCGTTGAGGTACATCTGAACGGGATCGTCCATTTCCATTCCCAGTTCAAAGGCAGAAGACGGTGTTGCTGGCGTCAGAATCGCATCCACGCCCTGGGCAAAGACATCTTCGAAGTCTTTCTTGATCAGGGTGCGGACCTTGCGGGCGCGGTTGTAATACGCGTCGTAAAAACCCGCGGACAACACATAGGTGCCAACCATGACACGACGCTGCACTTCGGGACCAAACCCTTCGGCGCGTGTCTTTTCGTACATTTCGGTGATGCCATCGCCCTGCGCAAGCGACGCGCGGTGCCCGTAGCGAACGCCATCATACCGCGCAAGGTTCGACGAGGCCTCGGCCGGCGCAATCACGTAGTAGGCAGGCAACGCGTATTTGGTGTGCGGCAGCGAGATATCGACGATTTTGGCGCCCGCGTCCTCCAGCATCTTGCGGCCTTCGGCCCAGAGCGCTTCGATTTCGTCAGGCATGCCATCCATACGGTATTCGCGTGGGATACCAATGGTCTTGCCCCGCACATCGCCAGTCAACATTGCCTCAAAATCGGGAACCGCCAGATCCACCGAGGTGCTGTCCTTGGCATCATGCCCGCACATCGCTTCAAGCATGATCGCGGCGTCGCGCACATCCTTGGTCATGGGGCCCGCCTGATCCAAAGAGGAAGCAAAGGCGACGATCCCCCAACGCGAACAACGCCCGTAGGTTGGCTTGATGCCTGTGATGCCAGCAAATGCTGCTGGCTGGCGGATCGATCCGCCTGTGTCCGTACCGGTGGCACCAAGGCAAAGATCAGCGGCAACCGCCGCGGCAGAGCCGCCCGAAGAGCCGCCCGGCGTCAGCTTTGCTTCGTCGTTGCCCCGGCGCCAAGGGTTGATCACGTCGCCATAGCACGAGGTCTCGTTCGACGAGCCCATGGCGAATTCATCCATGTTGAGCTTGCCCAGCATCACAGCACCGGCGTCAAACAGCTGGGTGGTGACGGTGCTTTCGTATTCCGGCTTGAAACCGCCCAGAATATTGGAAGCAGCCTGACTGGCGACACCCTTTGTGCAGAACAGATCCTTGATGCCCAATGGGATACCGCACATCGCAGGCGCATCCCCGGCTTTGATCCGTGCGTCGGCCGCCTTGGCCTGATCCATCGCGATTTCGGGCGTGTTGTGAACAAATGCGTTCAGAACACCGGCGCCTTCAATTGCACCCAGACAGGCTTCGGTCAGGTCAACACTGCTCACATCGCCTGCGCGCATCGCGTCGCGGGCTTCGGAGATTTTCATTTTGCTCAGGTCAGCCATAGTTATTCCACCACCTTTGGAACCGCGAAAAAGCCTTCGCGCGCGTCTGGCGCGTTGGACAGGACCGCGTCCTGCTGATCGCCATCGGTCACCCCGTCCTGACGGCGTTTCAAACGCATGGGCGTGACAGAAACCATGGGCTCTACGCCGTCCACATCGACTTCCTGCAATTGCTCGATAAAGCCGAGGATCGTGTTGAACTCTTGGGCCAGCGCAGGCAGCGCATCCTCTTCGACCTTGATGCGGGCCAGCTTGGCCACGCGTGCAGCGGTTTCGGTGTCGATAGACATCTGCAGGCTTCCTTTATTGATCTCTTCCCGCGCGTCTACCGCGCGGCGGCCCGCCCTGCAAGATCATGACGGGTCCAGACCGCAATCATCCAGCCCAACATGACCGCATTGAGCAAATGCCATGCGAAATGCGTGCCCATCGGCAAGACATTGCAAAGCGGCTCATCAATCGTTCGGGCAGTCAGGGATAGCACGAGCAGCCCCGCGCCAACGGCAAGTCCACGGGCCGTTTTGGGTGCCCGGTGCCGAAGCAAAACAGCATAAGCCGCGATCAGCAGCGGGACCGGCGCATAACCTGCGCTGTCACCCAATGCTGGAATGGCGCCGAATACCGGAACCAGCAAAGCCGCGTAGGGAAAAAACAATGCGGTCGCGGCCAGAGCCCACCAAGGGCGCAGATGCCAGAAGTCGCGGTTCGCAGCGAAGATATAGATCAGGATGAACAGGACAATCGGCAGAACATCCAGTGCCCCGGCCCAAGGTTGCGCAAAGGTGTGGAACAGGAATGACCCGACACCAATCGCTGCGAGAACAAGGCAAAGCACGCGGCCTGTGCCATGCGTGCGCGGCCAGAGCCACGCGGCGACCACGACAAAGGCAAGATTTGTGATCGCGTTGATCGGCTCGGCCCAAAACCCTGCATCAAGCCGCTCGCAATAACCGTCAACCGCTCTTGTCCAATCCATGAGGCCTCACCGGGAACATCCAAATTTCGTATCGTTTTCTTGCAAACCCGGGCTACAGTTAACGCGATTGAACCAAAAGCGAATAGGAGATGCGCTATGCAGATCATCTGGATGGGCCACGGGAGTTTTCGCGTAGAGATCGGGGATCAGGTGTTGCTGATCGATCCTTGGTTAACTGGTAACCCCATGATGGAAGGTCAGGACGGCGAAGCAGCAATCGCCGGGGCGACCCACATTTTGGTCACGCACGGTCACTTTGATCATACGGCCGATATTGTCGACATATCCAAGAAAACCGGCGCTCCAGTCTCGGGCATGAACGAACTGGCGAAATTTCTGAGCAGTCAAGGCGCGACCGACGGACACGGATTTAATTTAGGCGGCACGATCGAAATGGGTAACGTCACCGCAACCATGGTGCCCGCATCACATTCGTCATCTATGATGGTTGATGATCGTCCGCTTTATACCGGCACGGAAACCGGGTTCATAATCTCGGGCGAAGGCAAAACGCTCTATGTGTCCGGTGACACTGGTGTCATGGCCGATATGGATTGGATGGGCGACTACTTCAAACCTGACATCGGCATCCTGTCTGCGGGTGGATATTTCACCATGGACATGAAACAGGCCGCCTATGCCGCCAAACGGTATTTCGACTTCAAGACCGTCATTCCATGCCACTACAGGACGTTCCCCTTGCTCGAACAGTCAGCCGAAGTTTTGGCCGATGGGTTGCCGGGCGTTCAGGTCGTCGAACCACAGGTGATGCAAGCCATCGAGCTTTGAAACCGGGCGCGCCGTGTGGCGCGCCTGACTTCCGATCAAGGCAGCAAAACGGCCTTGCGTTCAAAAAACGCGCTGTCGGTGCTCAGATCATCATAGGTCAATTCGACCGTGATGGTCTGGATCGAACCGGGCGGAAAAGCCTTGTAAATCACAGCATCGTCCGGAATTGCATTCGGCTGCGCCGTGTCAACGAGACAAGGCGGCAGGTCCCAGGCCTCGGGTGGCTCACCGTTGATCCCGACATGCGCGGCAGCCAAACCACAGCGCCACGCCAACAGATGCGACAGATAGATCAGGTCCTGTCCTTGCCAGTCACGCACGGCAACCCAGTTGCCTTTGGTAGCCGTCAGGATCGGCTTGACCTCAAGCGCGGTTGTGAACTTGCCGGTCGCGACCTGAGGCTCTGCTGTATAGGCTTGGCGTGCGCGTTCCTGTGCAGATGGTGCAGCCGCTTCGCTTGGCACACCGCCGCTGACAGGTGGCGCCTCGGCGGCCGCCGCATCCGCCTGACCAGAGCCTGCCCCACCGCCCATGGCAGTCGCTATGACCAAAAGAATAATGTCCAACACTGCAACTCTCCCTTTTTAAATATCGTTTGCGCTGCCGTCTAAATTGAGATCGCGCTTTTTTTCTTGAGCCAATCGGCCCTATACTGCGCCAAAAGGCAAGTCAGCCCAAGAACGAGCAGGTCCAGAAATGGCGAAAACCAAGGCCAAAACGTCCAAAGCCGCTCCGAAAAAGAGCGCGGCCAAGCCAGCACGGATACCCCCGGCCAAGAAACCCTTGCCGCCGAAAACCAAGCCTTTCAACATCATGATCGTCGGTCAGGCCGGGCGATTGCAGTACGAAGCCATTCTGTTTGCGGCCTCTTTGCAACGCGCCAGCGCGGGCCGTCCTTGCAAACTTTATATAGCGGAACCGCAGCCCGGCCCGAACTGGCCAAACGATCCTTCGATCCGCGATCCAAACACCCGCGCCTTGCTGGAAGATCTCGGGGCGGTGTTCGTGCCGTTTGAAAACCGGCATTTCGGCCACGCCTACCCCTATGGCAACAAGATCGAGGCCCTGCTGGCGATGCCAAAGGGCGAGCCATTTGTTTTCTTTGATACAGACACGCTGGTTTTGCAGGATCTTACGCGTGTTCCGTTCGATTTCGAGCGGCCGACCGCATCGATGCGACGCGAAGATACATGGCCACAAATCGAACTTTATGGCCCCGGCTACGCGCAAACATGGAAATCGCTCTATGATCGGTTCGGTCTGGATTTCGAGAGCTCGCTGGACCTGAGCTGGCCCGACGAATACTGGCAGCGTTACCTGTACTTCAACGCGGGTTTTTTCTTTTACAAATGTCCGCATGAATTTGGTCAGCGTTTTCTGGACTACGCACTTTCGATCAAAAACGACCCGCCGCGTGAATTGGTGTGCCAATCGCTGGATCCATGGCTGGACCAGATCGCGCTGCCTTTGGTTATCCACGGGTTGGGCGGTGGCCGTAACACTTTGCCTGAAGGTCTTCTGGACGGCGCTACGACCTGTCACTACCGCGTGCTGCCCCTACTCTATGCGCGCGAACCTGACAGCGTCGTCGATCTTTTGGAAAGCCTTGCAGAACCCAACAAGATCAAAAAGGTCCTCAAGCAGTATGACCCGTTCAAACGTATGATTTACCAGGGACGCGGGCACAAAGTGCGGGCGCTGTTTGACCGCGATGACCTGCCCCGCCGGGAGCAAGCCATTCGAAACACGATCAAGCGTGAAGGGTTCTGGATGCGTTGATCTGTCGTGCGCCCGTCCGTCAGACGGGCTCACTTTCCGTCAGTTCATCGCCCGCAGGACACCCCGATCCGAAAAGAACCGCGGCTGCAGTTTCCGGCCTTCATCACACAAAGTGTAGACAAATTCTGACTGCGGATGGGGCATGTCCAAACAATCCTGCATCCATTGCTCCAAACGCCGGAAGGCGTCCGTGTCCGTGGCATCGATCATTTCCACGCTTTCGCGGCTGGGGGCCGCGACCAAGACACACTCAGCCCCGATCTCGGCCTGAATGCCCTTCAACGTCTTGGGCGACAGCAGCAAACTGTTGCTGTTCCATTCCAGGTGATCCAGCCAGATGCTGAAGACACCTGGCGCAGATTCGCGCAACTGGATGCTTTCCAGCACTTCGGCAAAGTTCTTTTCAGCCTGAAGCCAAAGGGTTTCTTCGCTCCAGCCAGCCGCTTTTCCCCGGCTTCTGGGAAAGGTCCCGACCTGCGCATCCAGATCCTGCATCAGGATCACGCTGCAATCCCCCGGCCCGGGCCGGACAAAAGCGTTATCCCTGTAGGTTTCCAGAAATTCCGCGTGCCGCAGTGCAGGGAAGATGGAATTGGGATCAACGTTCGGTTCGACCAATGCAATGCGGGCCATTTCCACAAAGGCCGTCACCCGTTCGTCGATCAGCGACGCGTCGAAGGGCGCCGAAAAAATCTCGGCCAAAAGATTGGCAAGATCGAGGCGAGCCTCTTCGGCACCGCTGGACTTGTCGATCAGCCTCACCTGTCCCGGCTCGTCAGTTGCAGGAGCAATTTCATGGCTGGGCAGCGCACGTCGCAATTCTGCAGAAATATACGCCAGCAGTTGCTTCGGAGACAGTCGCCCGTCTTCGAGAGTATCGGTCTTTTGCACGGATGTCCGCTCCCGCTCGTTCTTCGCTCTTGCGCTTTGTATCTTCGAACACTTGGACAACACTGCGTCGCGGCTCTGGCATATTGGGGACCTTGTCAAAGCAATGGTTTGACCGAATTGAGGCCCTGAAAAGATCCACCTGATGAAGAAAACCAACCCGGCCTGATCATTGGGCAAATGTTATGTGACACAGCGCTTGATCAGGACAGCGTCACACTTTTGCGGTCATTCATGGAAAAGTGGTCTTTGTCCGAGGATGAAGAACAGGGGCCGTTGTGGGCTGGCATGCAATGGCCTAATCCTTGCGGCAGCACAAACTTCAGGGAGGATCCCATGACCGACGGACCCGAATACGGCTTTGACACGCTGCAAATCCACGCAGGCGCCCGCCCAGACCCGGCAACCGGCGCGCGGCAAACACCGATTTACCAGACAACAGCCTATGTGTTTCGCGATGCCGAACACGCCGCTGCTTTGTTCAACCTGCAGGAAGTCGGCTATATCTATTCGCGCCTGACCAACCCAACGGTCGCGGCACTACAGGAACGCATGGCCACACTCGAAGGCGGTGTCGGTGCTGTTTGCTGTTCTTCAGGTCATGCCGCGCAGATCATGGCGCTGTTCCCTCTGATGGGCCCTGGCAAAAATATCGTCGCCAGCACAAGGCTTTACGGTGGTACTGTCACGCAGTTCAGCCAGACGATCAAACGCTTTGGTTGGTCCTGCACCTTTGTCGACTTCGACGATCTGGACGCCGTCAAGGCCGCGATCGACGACGACACACGCGCCGTATTCTGCGAGTCGATCGCGAATCCGGGTGGCTACATCACCGACCTCGACGCCATCGCCGGTGTCGCGGATGAGGCGGGCATTCCTTTGATTGTCGACAACACCTCGGCTTCGCCTTACCTGTGCCGGCCAATCGAACACGGCGCGACCCTCGTTGTGCATTCGATGACCAAGTACCTGACCGGCAACGGCACCGTAACCGGCGGCGTCGTGATCGATTCGGGCAAGTTCGACTGGTCTGCATCTGACAAGTTCCCATCGCTCTCGGCGGCAGAGCCAGCCTATCACGGGCTCAAGTTCCACGAGACTTTTGGCCCGCTGGCCTTCACCTTCCACGGGATCGCGATCGGCCTGCGTGATCTGGGCATGACGCTGAACCCACAAGCAGCGCACTACACGCTGATGGGGATCGAAACCTTGTCGCTGCGCATGCAAAAGCACGTTGAAAACGCTGAAAAAGTCGCATCCTGGTTGGAAACACATGACGCGGTCGAAGCGGTCACCTACGCCGGTCTCAAGTCTTCACCCTACAACAAACGGGTGTCAAAAATCTGCCCCAAGGGCGCCGGTGGCCTGTTCACCATCGCACTCAAGGGCGGCTACGAAAGCTGCGTGAAATTCGTCGATAACCTCGAAATTTTCAGCCATGTTGCCAACCTTGGCGACACCCGCAGCCTTGTGATCCACTCCGCATCGACCACGCACCGCCAGTTGACGGTGGAACAACAGGTTGCTGCAGGTGCGGCGCCCAACGTGGTTCGGATTTCGATTGGCACAGAAGAAGCTGATGATCTGATCGCTGATCTGGACCGTGCGCTGAACGCGGCGCGCTAAATTCATGGCGGCGCGCAAGAAGAGTGCGCTTCAGCAATTGCGCGCCGCCATCCAGCAACATCTTCTGCCGGAAATCTAAGCGGCAGCGTTTTTTCGGCGCGGCATGATCTGACACCGGAATCGGAATGGGACGGCGAACGGTACAACTGGTTCTACGGCCGCCCCGATCGCCAGTGCCACCCGTTCGACTTGATCAACATCGGTATGGACCCCGCAAAACGCCTCGATCCGCTCATATGGATGTCAGGCCAATGGTTATGGCGTCTGCCCGGCATGCGGCCCGGCGCTTTGCAAAGTTGAAATTCCCGCGCTAGGGCTGCAGTGCAAAGACCATTTGGACCTGCGCAGATATGCCCGTTTCACCCGCGGCCACCGGGACCGATTCAGCGCGTGCGGCCATCATGATCCCGGGCTCCGGTCGTGAAACGAACCCCTCGCTGATCGACAGAATGGGCCCAAGTGTGACACCTGCGGCTTCTGCATAAAGCTGCGCTTTGGCCAAGGCATCCGCGACCGCCGCACGGCGCGCTTCATCCTCGAGCGGGCGCCGCTCTGTCAGGCCGAACCGAAGCCCGGACATTCGATTGGCGCCGTCTTCTAAAGCCGCCCCCAAGACATCACCCAAACGATCCAAATCACGCACCCGGATTGTCAGACGGTTCGAGGCCTCGAACCCAGAAACCTCTGGTCGATTGCCCGAGGACCGGTTATCCCAGATCGGACCAAGCGACAGATCGGACGTCTGAACATCTGCCCCGCTGATTCCAGCGGCTTTCAATCGGGTCAGAATGGCTGACACGCTTTGAGAGACCGCATCCATGGCTTCGGGCGCCGTTTTGGCCCGTTCTGTCACCCCCAAAGTCAGACTCGCCATATCCGGCGCTGCGGTGACGACCCCCTGTCCGTTGACCCGCAACGTCGGCACGTCAGCTCCAGTCTCTTGCGCCTGCAATGGCAGAGCCGTCACCGTCAGGGATAGTCCAAGAACCATCGCACTGAAAAAACGTTTTAAAAGCATAGGGTTTCCTTTCGAACAGGCCGTCTCATCGAACAATGCGCATCAATTTTCAATGTCACGCCGCACTGGGGCAATAGCAAGCGCAGCGCGCTGCTTTTCTTTTATTCGGCAAAGCTTTGCTGTATTATACGGGTGTGGAACCTTAAGACTCCCACAGCAATAGCAGGACTGCTAAAGAGCCCGCATGCGACTGAACTTTGCCTTGTCACTCTCCTTCGACGGAATCGTACTGCTGCGGCGGATGCCGGGCGGTTGGGCGCCGATCGGAGAGGTATCTCTGGAATCTTCGGACCTTGATGGCGATATGGCGCGCCTGCGCAAAACCGCCCGGTCCATCCATCGTGGCGCGCATCAGGTCGGATTGATCATTCCGAACGAACAGATGCGTTATCTGGACCTGCCCGATTTGGGCGGCGATCAAAGCGCCCGTGATGCCGCTATCAAGGCGGCGTTGGAGAAAGAGACGCCCTACACCTTTGAGCAGCTGGCCTACGACGTGAGCACCGCGAACGGCCGCCTGATGGTCGCCGCCGTTGCACGCGAGACGCTGGACGAAGCCGAAGCTTTTGCCAAGAGCCACAACTTTGTTCCTGTTGCCCATCTTGCCATCGCGCCCGAGCTGTCCTTTGAGGGCCCGGTGTTTTTTGGCAAGGCCGCGCAATTCAAGGGCAAGTCAGAACCGGAACGCCCGCTAGCAGCGTTGCGCGTGATCGCTGCGACAGAAGATGCATTTGCCCCGACGAAAAACGCGTTTGTTCCGGAAGACCAGAACAACAAACCCAACTTCCTGTCCTCGCGCAGTGAGAACAAGGCCGATGTGGTTGAGCCTGCCAAGGCAGAACCAGAAGCCAAGCCAGAGCCCGAAATGGCAAAGCCTGCCGCGAAACCGGACGTTGTCGAGGCAACACAGGAAAAGCCTGCTCGCTTTGCGACTCCCGCCCCAGCGCCCAAGCCACAACCCGACCCCAAGCCGCAAGAACCGGCAGCCCCGACCGCTCGGTTTGGCGGTGCTCAGGCAGAAGTGCCGGTCGCAAAGGATGCGGTCAAAGCGCCAGTCGCTCCGGCCCCTTCTGCACCGACCGTAGCGCCCCCGGCCGCCGCAGCAGCGCCGGCAGCTGCGCCCGTGCTGCGCAGCCCCGAGCCGCCTGTCGTGTCAAACGCACCGCCGATCGAGGCTATCCCCGCCAAGGTGACGGACGATATCCCAGAGGCAGAGGCGAGCCCCAGCTTTTCCTCGATCCGGGCAACCCGCGACGCAGATGCAGAGGCCCCGGCTTCGGTGCCAAAGCTGGGCGCCGCCGCGGCGGCCGCAGCCAGTTCAATGCGGCGGTTCATGCCATCCCTAAAAGCGGATACCGGTGTCAAAGGCGCAAAGATCACGGATGGTCGCATCGAGGCTGAGGAGGTTGCTGAGGATACGGCAGAAGACACCGGCAAAGGCGCGACATTTGGTTTCTTTTCCAAACGGCGCAAGGCTGAGAAACCGGTTGATCCGGCCCCCGAAGCCGAACCCGCAGCAATGCACAACGATGATGGCATCATTGATGACGTGCCGCCAATGCCCGCAGGTGTTTTGACCGCGCAAACGCTTGCACGCAAAGCACCCGAGGCAACCACTGCGTCAAAGGCCGCCCTTCAAAGATTGGCCGCCATCCGAACCGCTGCAGGCGATCGCGATGCCCGCCGAAACGAAGCAAGCCTGGTTGGCACAGCCGGTGCTGGCGCAGCTGCAGCCACTCTGACCGCCAGCCAGTCCGAGCGCGAACGCATGACGGTGTTCGGCCAACGCAGCAAGGATCAGGTGGGGGGCAAACCTCGTTTTCTGGGCCTGATGCTCACATCTGCCCTGCTGTTGTTGTTGATCGGTGTTGCGGCTTGGGCTTCGGTTTTCATGGACGAAGGTCTGGCACGCTTCTTCCGCAATTCTGATCAAACACCCGCAGTCGCCCTGGCCCCAGCCGCGCTGCCCGAGGTCAACCCCGAGCAATTGGACGTTCGCCCTGCCGAAGAGGAACTGGATGATGCCTCGGTGCAGGTTGCCGCACTGGATACCGGGGTCGCCGAGCCGGTTGAACCAGTGCAAGCACCACTGTCCATTCCACGACAACCCTCGGCGCTCAGCGCCGAAGAAGCCGCCGCCACCTATGCTGCGACCGGCATCTGGCAACGCGCACCCACAGCCCCCGCAGAACTGCCTGTGGGCAACGTCGAAGACATCTACGTTGCATCGATTGACCCTGCCGTTCAGCAGTTTGATGCGGTTGCCCTGCCCGACGCGCGGCGGATTGCACCGGGCGCAACATTGGAAGATCCCGGCTTGCCCCCGCCTGCTGGAATGGTTTTTGATATCGATGAACGCGGGTTGGTCCGAGCCACCGCACAGGGTGCATTGACCCCTGAAGGCCTGCGTATTTTTGCTGGCCGCCCGCCAGTCACTCCACCTCTGCGCACGGCACTCGCGGCGCCACAGGCCCCGGATGCCGCAGACGTGCCCCCATCTGCCGAAGCGCTGGCCCTAGCAGCGTTCCGCCCCAACGCGCGGCCTTCGGATTTGGTTGAACAGCGCGAACGCGCCGAATTGGGCGGTATTTCCCGGGCCGAACTGGGCAAAATCCGTCCAAACATGCGCCCCAAGACAGCGCAGGAAGAAGCCGAGATCGAGGCGCCGGACGCCCCCGCAACCCGGCAGGCCGTGGCCAGATCGCTGGCCCCTGTATCGCGCCCGCGCAACATCAATGCCATCGTTCGCCGCGCCGAACGAGAAGCGACCCGCGCGCCGGTTCAAACGGCATCGGCAGCGGCTGTTGCCCCTCGTACCGTTCGTCCTGATGTGCCGTCCTCTGCATCCGTTGCGCGCTCAGCCACTGTTCGGAATGCCATTAACCTGAACAAAATCAACCTGATCGGTGTCTATGGGACATCGTCCAATCGCCGCGCACTCGTCCGCTTGGCCAATGGGCGCTACAAAAAGGTCAAGATCGGCGACCGTATCGACGGTGGCCGGGTGTCCGCGATCAGCGAATCTGAACTGCGGTATAACAAAAGCGGCCGCAGTGTCGTGTTGAAGATGCCCCGCAGCTAATCGCTACAACCCAAAACAAAAACGGCGCCGGATTGTCCGGCGCCGTTTTTCTTTGATGGAAGGCCTTGCTATTCAGCAGCGGTCAATTCGCCATTTTCAATCTGTTCGCGCTCAATCGATTCAAACAGTGCCTTGAAATTCCCCTCGCCAAAGCCGTCGTCGCCTTTGCGCTGAATGAACTCAAAAAAGATCGGTCCAACAACTGTCTTTGAAAAGATCTGCAACAGGATGCGCGTTTCGCCGCCATCAACAACACCTTCACCATCAATCAGGATTCCGTGTTTTTGCATCCGGTCCATCGGCTCATCATGGCCATGCACGCGTGTCTTGCTCAGCGTGTAGTAGGTCTCTGGCGGGCCCGGCATGAACTTCAGACCGTTCTCAGCGATTGCATCCGTCGCGTCATAAATATCATGCGCGCCCACTGCGATATGCTGAATGCCTTCGCCTTTGTACTTTTTCAAATAGGCGACAATCTGGCCGGTCTCGCCGCGGTCTTCGTTGATTGGAATGCGAATACGCCCACAAGGTGAAGTCAGTGCGCGGCTGAACAGCCCGGTGTATTTGCCTTCAATGTCAAAGAACCGGATTTCCCGAAAGTTGAACAGGTCCTGGTAGAACTTGAACCAAACATCCATGTTCCCCTTAAAGACATTGTGCGTCAGGTGATCGAGATAGTAGAAACCAACGCCGCGCGGCTTGGACTGTTCGATCCAGTCAAATTCGGCGTTATACGGCGAAGTGTCGTAATACTGATCCGTGAAATAAATCAAGCTGCCACCAATGCCTTTGATGGCGGGCCAATCCACGGACTTATCCGCGCCTTCATAGGGCTCCGCACCTTTCGAAACCGCATGATCAAAGGCCTGCTGTGCATCAACCACACGCCAGGCCATCGCTGACGCGCAGGGGCCGTGCTCCTCGGCGAAACGAGAGGCGAAACTGCCCGGCTCGGCATTCAGGACATAGGTGATATCGCCCTGCTGCCACAACTCGATCTGCTTGGTCTTGTGATTGGCCACATGCGCATACCCCATCTGAGCAAACAGCGCGCGCAGAGACTGCGGCTCGGGATGCGCGAACTCGACAAACTCAAAACCGTCGGTTCCGGCAGGGTTTTCGGGTGTGATCTTGGATTGCGGGGCATCGTGCGGGAAAGGTCCCATGAGCGTCTCCTGTTTGCGGCTTCCTAATCAATCTACACCTCGAGCGCTGCAAATTTTGCGCATTTCATACTTTCAATTCAGAAAATTCGCATGCATACCGCTCTATATTGATATTTTGCGCGGAAAACTCGCATCATGGACCAAATCGACACACAATTGCTGAATTTGCTGCAACGCAAGGGCAATGCGACCGCACAGGAACTGGCGGACACTCTGGGCCTGTCGGCCTCTCAGATCGGCCGCAGACGGCAGCGCCTTGAAGATTCCGGCGTGATCCGCACCTACCGGGCGCAGCTCGCCCCGGAACGGGTCGGGCTGACGGTTCAGGCCTTTGTGCAGGTTCAACTGGCGCGCCACGGTGCCGAGCAAGGCCGTTCATTTGATCAGATGTTGCGCACCCGGGATGAGATCACGTCGGCCTGGACCATGACAGGTGAAGCCGACTACCTGCTGCGGGTCTGGTGTGAAGACCTGCCCGCGCTCAACCGTTTGATCCACGAAGTCCTGCTGGCCCATCCAACAGTGGCCCGCGTCCACAGCCAGATCGTCATGGGGCAATCCAAGGCCGATGCACCGCTTCCGGTTCGATAAATCCCGGAAGGTTTCTTTGTGCTTCAAATATCCCGGGGGTGAGGCCGCAGGCCGAGGGGGCAGCGCCCCCTGCCCGGACCGTTAAAACGGCACGTCGTCCGCCGCGACGATAAAACGGGCAACCACCTTCTTGATACCCGCCTTTTCGAATGCGATTTCCAGCTTGTCGCCTTCGATCCCCTCGATACGGCCATAGCCGAATTTCTGATGGAAAACCCGTTCGCCCAAGGTGAAGGCCGAAACTGCCTCCAGATCGATCACGGTGTTCCGGCTCTCACGCGGCTGACTGACCGAGCGTTCACCGGCACGCGATTGCATCCGCTTCCAACCCGGCGAGTTATAGACATTGGCTTCAGCCACGCGGCTTTCCAGATCAGACCCAAACCCGCCGCTCATACCAGCCGCGCCATATCCGCCACCGTAAAGACCCGGCGGCGTCAGCACATCCACATGTTCTTCCGGCAATTCGTCAATAAAACGAGAGGGCATTGACGACTGCCATTGCCCGAACACACGCCGGTTGCCGGCAAAGGAAATCGTGCAGACCTCCTCTGCGCGGGTGATGCCGACATAGGCCAGCCTGCGCTCTTCCTCGAGCCCTTTGACACCGCTTTCGTCCATGCTGCGTTGCGACGGGAAAAGCCCGTCTTCCCAGCCCGGCAGAAACACAGCCGGAAACTCCAGCCCCTTGGCCGCATGCAGCGTCATGATCGAAACCTTGGCCCCGCCATCATCGCTTTCGTTGTCCATGACCAGCGACACATGTTCCAGAAATCCTTGCAGGTTTTCAAACCCTTCCAGCGCCTTGACCAGTTCCTTGAGGTTCTCCAACCGACCCGGCGCTTCGGGTGTTTTGTCGTTCTGCCACATCGTGGTGTAGCCGGATTCATCAAGGATGATTTCCGCCAGTTCCATGTGGGACAGCCCGGCCTCCCCGGTCATGCGACCCCAACGCGCCAGATCCACGACCAATTGGCCCAAAGCGGCCCCGCCTTTGCCCTTGATCGCGCCCTGCTCAACCGCCAAGGCCGCGCCATCCAGCAAAGACACTCCGTTTTCCCGTGCCAGCCGCTGAATGGTCTGCTGCGCCTTATCGCCCAGCCCGCGCTTGGGCGTGTTCACGATCCGCTCGAATGCCAGATCATCATCCGGCGAAACGACCATGCGGAAATAGGCCATGGCATCTCGGATCTCCATGCGCTCATAGAAACGCGGGCCACCAATCACCCGATAGGCAAGACCAATGGTCAGAAACCGGTCTTCGAAAGCGCGCATCTGATGCGACGCCCTGACAAGGATTGCCATGTCATCGAGAGAGAAAGCACGCAATCCGCGCGTGCCACGTTGCATGGATTCGATTTCCTCGCCAATCCAGCGGGCTTCTTCGTCGCCGTCCCAATGGCCAATCAGGCGAACCTTTTCACCCTCCTGTGCCTCGGTCCAAAGCTCTTTGCCAAGGCGCGACGCATTGCCTGCGATCACGCCAGAGGCTGCGGCCAGAATATGCGGGGTCGAACGGTAGTTCTGTTCCAGCCGAACCACATGCGCACCGGGAAAATCCTTTTCGAACCGCAGGATGTTGCCCACTTCGGCGCCGCGCCAGCCATAGATCGACTGGTCGTCATCGCCCACACAGCAGATGTTCTTGTGGCTTTGCGCCAAAAGCCGCAGCCACAAGTACTGGGCCACGTTGGTATCTTGATACTCGTCCACCAGAATGTAGCGGAACCAGCGTTGGTATTGCTCCAGCACATCCGGGTGGTTTTGAAAGATCACCACCATGTGCAGCAGCAAGTCGCCAAAATCAGTGGCGTTCAGTTCCTTCAGGCGGGCCTGATACTGCGCATAGAGGACCGGCCCCTGATGATTGTAGGCCCCTGCATCCGCAGCCGGGATTTTGTCCGGCGTCAGCGCGCGGTTTTTCCAGCCATCGATGATGCTGGCCAACTGACGGGCCGGCCAACGTTTGTCGTCGATCCCGGCGGCACTGACCAGTTGTTTGAGCAGGCGCAGCTGATCGTCGCTGTCCAAAATGGTGAAATTGGACTTCAACCCCACCAGTTCCGCATGGCGGCGCAGCAGTTTCACGCAAATCGAATGGAACGTGCCCAGCCAGGGCATCCCCTCGATGCTTTGCCCCAGCATACCGCCAATGCGGTTTTTCATCTCGCGCGCGGCCTTGTTGGTAAAGGTCACGGCCAGAATTTCATTTGGCCGGGCGCGCCCGGTGTTCAGCAAATGCACCACGCGCGCCGTCAGCGCACGGGTCTTCCCGGTCCCTGCCCCTGCCAGCATCAGCACCGGACCATCCATGGTCTCGACGGCTTCACGCTGTGCCGGGTTCAGCCCGTCCAGATAAGGCGCCGGTCGGGCGGCCATTGCGCGGGCGGCCAGCGAAGAGCCTTCGAAGGCGTCGATATCGTCAAAACTGCTCATGCCCGGCAAGATAGCGCGGCGCGGCCCCAAGATAAAGCTTCGTTCCACAAATGTTCCGCCCAATCAGGGCGGCAAAGCGCATATAACGAACCCGGCTGCGGCGTTCTGCCAACAACCGGGCCCGAAGAGAGATAAACGTGGCAGACCTTTCTGGTCACAACCGACCGAACCGATTCTGTCCGGACCCCGCAATCGCCGAACGCTGCCATTTCAATCAGCCTGGCACCTGCGGGTTGCAGACGGGTCAATTCAGACCACGCCTTGCAAAACGATAGCGTGTTAACCTTAAGCGACGGTTAAGCGCCGAGCGCCGAATTGACCTTGGGCTGAGCCGCTTTGTCGCGGAGCATTTCCACCAGATCGGCAAACGGTGTGCCTGTCTGTTCAGACAAACGGCGCAGGCCAAAGACGACATGGGCCATCTGCTGATAGTAACCAGTGTAGCTGTAGTTCGTCGCCGCTGCGGTCGCTGCACCAATCACGGGGATTGTCTGCGCCGCAAGCTTGCGCCCAAGAACCCCAGCAAGTCGCGGTGCAATCAGGCCAATGCCGATAAAGACATTCACGCCGTTCAGAGTGCCACGAGATGCAAGGAAATTCAGGTCCAGCTCACCCTTGGCATCGGTCAACGGACCATTGGCGGCAAACACAAGCAGGCAGTCCTTGCGGGTTTGTTCTTCGTCCACGTCATAGCCGTGTTCGGTGGCAATCGCCTGAATCGCACGCATTAGCAGCGTGACGGTTACTGGCAGCTCGGCCAAAGCCGTAGGCAATCCGCCCATTCCGCCAACAACACCGGCCGCCGTTGCAGTCGCCGTATTGACCCAGTCCTTTTGATCCTTGACCACAGCGCGTGACCCGGATGCGGCGCTCATGGCCGCCTCCAGACCGCGAACCGTCAGCACCTCGACCTTGCCGCGTGCATTTTCAGGCAGGCGCGACAGCAGTGCATCTGCAGGCCAGTTCAGCATGTTGAAAATCTGGACGCCCAAACCGCTGGCAGATTGGTAACGGTTGGCGATCGCTTCAATCTCCGCCTCGATGTTGATCGTTACGGCGGTGGTGTCAGTCTCAGTCATGTCATAGCCTCTATTGGGCCCCCTGCATACTACAATGGGTAGAGTGCACTCGCCTTTCAAGGGTTTAACCGACAGGTTTCACCGTACCGTGGAGATTTTGCCAAGCGCCCGGCTGTAAGGCGCAGCCCAAAATACGTTCCGGGTTGGTCGGAGGCGGCATTTTTACGTCCTGCAATTTCTCAAATCCAAAACGGCTGTAGTACGGCGCATCACCCACCAGAATGACCCGGTGATGCCCAAGGTCCCGCGCGCGCGCAAGCGTGTCCCGGATAAGCGCACCGCCCAATCCCTCGCCCTGAGCCGTGGGGTGCACCGCAACCGGGCCCAACAGCAATGTGGGCTGCCCGCTGATCTGCACGGGCCAATAACGGATCGCCCCACCCAGAATGCCCTGATCATCACGTGCAACGCGGCATAACTCGGAAACCGGATCAACATCTTCGCGCAGCCGGTAGGACGAAAGCGCAGACCGGCCGGGGGCAAAACTGAGGTCGAACAGGGCCTCTACGTCCCACCAATCCTCTGCTGTTTCCTGAGAGAGCGTGAACAAAGTGTCAGACCTGCGTGCAATCCGGTGCAAAGCGGCCTATCACGGCACAAAGTGTCACGCAAACGCCCTGTGACAGGGCGGAACCAAGGAACATGGATCGATGTTTTATCGCCCCGAAGACGGCCACGGCCTGCCCCACAATCCGTTTAACGCCATTGTCACACCGCGTCCGATCGGATGGATTTCGACCCGCGGCAGCGATGGCCACGATAATCTGGCCCCCTATTCCTTTTTCAATGCCGTTGCCTATTTCCCGCCGCAGGTCATGTTTTCTTCGACCTCGACGAAACCAGATCGCGGCGACACAAAGGATACGGTCGCTCAGGTGCGCGAAAGCGGGGTCTTTTGCGTCAATATCGTCGAATATGCCATGCGCGACGCGATGAACCGGACATCCGGTCCATGGGACAGCACTGTGGATGAATTTGCCGATGCCGGTATCGAAAAAGCACAATGCGATACGATCGACTGCGCACGGGTCGCAGCGGCGCCAGCCAATCTGGAATGCAAACTGACCCAAATCGTTCAGCTGCCCGGTGATGCAAATTTTGCAGTTTTCGGTGAGGTTACGGGCGTTCACATGCGCGACGATTGTCTGAAGGACGGCATATTCGATGTGCTGAGTTTCAACCCTCTGTCACGCATGGGGTATCGCGACTACACCGTTGTGCGCGATAAGTTCAGCCTGACACGGCCCGGCGAATAGCCCGGCCAAGCGCCGGGCATTCGATCTGGCACGGCCTAGCTGGCGTCGCCGGTCTCTTCCTCGTCTTCCTCGATTCCATGCGCCTTGAAAAGCCCGCCTTGGAAAATGAAGAAGGCAAAAACCGAAAGCGGCAAACCAAAGGTTTTGAAATAGACCCAGGTTTCGGTCGACATCGTACGCCAGATGATTTCATTCGCAGCAGCAAGCGCAAAGAACAACAGCATCACGCGCTTGGTCAGGATCATCCACCCTTCGGGCTGAAGCGGCATCAACCCCTCCATGACCACCTGCAGCCAGCTCTGACCCCGCATCAGGCCCACTGCCAATGCGCCACCAAAGAGCAGATAGATCAGCGTCGGCTTCATCTTGAAGAACCGCTCGTCGTTCAGCCAGACCGACAGCCCGCCGAAAACAACGATCAGGACCGCTGTCACGATCTGCATTTTGCTCAGATGGCCGGTCAGACGCCACTGCAATGCCATGGCGATCAGAAAAATCGGGATGAACAGCGCTGTGACGACGATAAAACCTTCGTATTCGGTGCCACCGATCGTGAAGACACGATCCTTGAGCCAAAGATAAGCCACAAAGAACCCGAGGATCGGTCCATATTCGAGCGCTGACTTCATCAACGGATTGATTTGGCGGTCTTCCATGGTGGCTCCTGCTGCGGTTGGTTCAATGCAGATAGTGGCATCAGCCACCAAGCTCAACGATAACCGCACCCAAGGCGATCAAAGCCATGAGAGCGATGCGGCGCGGCCCCACCGTTTCACGCAGGACCAGCCAGCCGATAAAGGCGGCAAATACCGTTGAAGTTTCGCGCAAGACCGCCGCTTCGCCCACCTTGTCGAGCCGCGTTGCCAACATCACCGCACCAAAGCTGCCGAACGCCACCAATGCGCCTGTCACCCCGCGTTTCATCAACGGGCGGACTGCGACCCCTTCCAGACGCCGCCGCAGCGGACGGGCCAGAAACAAAAGTGGAAAATCCAACGATCCGAGAAAGAAGAACCAGGCCAGAAAGGTAAAGGGGTCTGCCGTGGCCCGGATGCCGTAGGCGTCATAGGTCGTGTAGATCGCCACCATCAACCCGGTCAAAAGCGCAAGCCCAAGGGCCGGAACCAATGTGTCCCGCTGTCCTTCAAGAAAGACAAGGTTGTAGACCGCCAGCCCAAAAATCCCGATCAGCAGGATCGCAAGCCCGGACCATTGAAGGCCTGTGAAGCTTTCGCCAAAGACCAACCCTGCTCCGATCACCGCAAACAGCGGGCCCGTGCCGCGGACCACAGGGTAGACCACGGTGTAGGCACCACGTGTGTAGGCCATGGCCTGCAAGACCTTGTAGGTCAGGTGGATCACAACGGCCCCGGCAAAAATCGGCCACATGTGCGGCTCGGGCCAGGGCACGAGAAACAAGAGCGGTGCCGACAGGATCACCAACCAAAGATCAATCGCGGCCCGCGTGACCCATGGGTCAAAACGGCCCTTTTGCAATGCGCCGAAGACGGCGTGCAAAAAGGCAGCAAAAAGCGCCAGCATCAAAGCGGTTTGATGGCCTTGGGGGGTGCCTTCGAGGCTGATGAGCCACTCACTCATCGTGCGTTCAATCCACGCGAAGGCGACCACACCGCAGCGCGCGAAAACCGGATATGTGGCATGTCAGGCGCAACGAGCAATGCACTGCCTGTTGCCCCTGCGAGGATCATTCGGTGTCAAGCGCCGTCAGGGCCGCTGCAAACTCTTCGGGATCAAAGGGCTGCAGATCGTCGATCTGTTCACCCACACCGATCGCATGGATCGGCAAACCGAACTTGTCCGCCAGCGCCACAAGAACACCGCCCTTGGCCGTGCCATCCAGCTTGGTCATCACAAGACCAGAGACATCAGCAAGCTTTTGGAAGGTTTCGACCTGACTGAGCGCATTTTGCCCGGTCGTGGCATCCAACACCAACAACGTGTTATGCGGAGCTTCGGGATCTTTCTTGCGGATCACCCGCACGATCTTGGCCAATTCTTCCATCAGATCTGCACGGTTCTGCAAACGCCCTGCCGTGTCGATCATCAACAGATCTGCCCCTTCATCCTGCGCCTTGCTCATGGCGTCGAATGCAAGGCTTGCAGGGTCCGAGCCTTCTGGCGCGGTCAACACCGGAACCCCCGCACGGTCGCCCCAGACCTGAAGCTGCTCAACCGCAGCGGCCCGGAAGGTATCCCCGGCTGCAATAACCACCTTTTTGCCAGCAGCCCGAAACTGCGAAGCGAGCTTGCCGATCGTGGTCGTTTTGCCCGACCCGTTGACCCCCACCACAAGCACCACCTGCGGCGTCTTGGCGTAGATCGGCAGCGGTTTTGCCACCTCTTCCATGATCCGAGCGATTTCCGAAGCCAGCAATTGCTTGATTTCTTGCGATGACAGCCGTTTACCCATGCGCCCTTCGGCGATGTTCGCTGTCACGCGCAGGGCAGTGTCGACCCCCATATCCGACGTGATGAGCAACTCTTCGAGCTGTTCCAGCATGTCATCATCCAGAACGCGCCGCACCACGGGCTTGGCCGCTGCGGGTTTACGTCCCAGCAACCGCCCCAACAAACCGGGCTTTGCCGTCTCTTGTGGTTCGGGCGCAGGCGCCGGTGGCTCTGGTTTGATATCCATTGCCGAAAGAGGCTCTGGCTCTGGCTCTGGCTCTGGCTCTGGCTCTGGCTCTGGCTCTGGCTCTGGCTCTGGCTCTGGCTCTGGCTCTGGCTCTGGCTCTGGCTCTGGCTCTGGCTCTGGCTCTGGCTCTGGCTCG
>NZ_JAQIOY010000005.1:0-1947 GCF_028023555.1 Thalassococcus lentus | reverse complement strand
CTGGAAGCGGATCCACTTCGGGCGATTGTGTCAACGCCTGTTCGGGCGCATCTGGCTGCTCGGCGGCCTCGGCCTCCGGTTCTTCCGTGCCACCATCCTGCACGATGGCGTCCAAGCCCTCATCCAGCTTGGAAGAAGATTTGAACAACCTGTTCTTGAGCTTGCCGAAAAAGGACATGCGCACCGCCCGTCTAGAATATTGCTATCCCCACCTAATACGCGGCGCGCTGTAATAAAAGTGTGTGTTGACCCCGGCGGCTGGGTTTGTCCTAAGCTGCGCCATGGTTTTGCGTATGTTCTTTGGTTTAATCCTGTTGCTGCCCGGGCTCGCCATGGCCGAGCCGGGCAAGCTGTGCTCTCGTGGATCGTTTGGGCAGGTCCAGTGCATCCGGGATACGCATTTCGTCTATGATACGTGCCAAGCGATTGAACAATTCGCACTTGCCCATGAACTGGATCCGGGCTTTTTCGCACGGCTGATCTGGCAAGAAAGCCGCTTTGATCCCAACGCTGTCAGTCATGCCAATGCCCAAGGCATCGCTCAGTTCATTCCATCAACGGCCCGCTTGCGTGGACTGCTCGACCCGTTCAATCCCGCCGATGCGCTTGAACATTCCGCGGAATATCTGGGCGAGATGTCGAGGCGATATGGCAACCATGGCCTTGCGGCCGTTGGATACAATGGCGGCGAGCGTCGAGCAGAGGGTTTGATCGCCGGAACAGGCGGGCTTGCGCGCGAAACCGTCAACTATGTGCAGATCATCACCGGCTTGACTGCCGAAACCTGGCGCGACACGCCACCAGAGCGCCACGATTTTCGACTCCAGCCCGACAAACCCTTTGCGCAGGCCTGTCATGAACTGGCGAAAAACCGAAAACTGTCAAAATTTCCAACGCCTAAACCGGCCTTCGCACCCTGGGGCGTACAGGTGGCATTCGGGACAACAAAGTCCAATGCGCTCAAGCAATATAAATCACGGATGCGCCGGTGTGCTGGATTGGTCAAAGGCATCGAGCCCGAGCTGATCTGGCAGAAAAGCCGTGCCAGCCCGCGAGGCGGCTATTTCATGGCCCGGATCGGTCGCAAGTCACGCAACGAAGGATGGAAGCTCTGCTCCCGGCTGAAACGGCAGGGGTGTGTGTGCGCAGTCTACCGCAATGAGTAGCGGCTAAACGCTCAGTCCCACAAAAATCGCGATCTGCCCGATGTAGTACAGCCACCAGATCGCGAAATCCTGTCCGGTCCAGCCAATGTTCAGGAATTTCTGCTGCCCGATCAATGCGTCCGAGATCATGAAGGACATCGCTCCGGCCATGACCAGCAGTCCCGATGCGTTCGCGGGCAAAGTGAGCGCGCCCAGACCCATCAATACGATGATTGTTACGTAAGCGCGCACCGGCATGGCCAGCGCTCCGGCGTTTTTGGCGTATAGGCGACCCAGCCAAAACCCGATGGTTACAAGGATCAGCGCCGCCGCGGTGCGCGGGTAGAGGTCAGAGATCGCCGCAGGTGACGCATCATAAAACCCGGCGGACAGGAACAAGACAACATAGGCGATATGCGCGGCTGCGAAGCAGATAATCCCGATCAGAAAGGCGCGCTCACCGGGGCGGGACAGGGCCAGATCGCCAAGAGCGGACAAGGCAAGCGCAAGCGCCAGGCCAAAATGCCCAAGGTAAAGAGCCCAGACCGAAACAGCGCCGATCGCAAGGGTTTTGATGCCACTGCGAAACCAGCCGTATCCCTTCAGGGCCGGAAAGATCGCCGCTGAGCCCAGCGACACAGCCCCCAGAGCCGCCACGATCCCAAACACGGGGCCACCCGCCATCAAATTTCCTGTTGGAAGTGTTTGATTGTTAGTCTGATCGGGTTTGGTGCGGCTTGTCCGAGGCCGCATATGCTGGCATCGCCCATCGCCTGGCAGAGCTCTTCGAGCAGGGGTTGGT
>NZ_JAQIOY010000004.1:0-273644 GCF_028023555.1 Thalassococcus lentus | reverse complement strand
CCCCCCCCCCCCCCCCCCCCCCCCCCCCCCCCCCCCCCCCCCCCCCCCCCCCCCCCCCCCCCCCCCCCCCCCCCCCCCCCCCCCCCCCCCCCCCCCCCCCCCCCCCCCCCCCCCCCCCCGGTCGGATCGCACCAGCGATCCGAAACCACATGCTCCGGGCAGTTCAGGCGCGCTTGTCCAGAACCTCGACACCCAGCACCGAAAGAACCTTGGCCTCGATATGCTCGGCATTCATCGCAGCCACGTCATACATGTCTCGCGGATTGGCCTGATCGATAAAGACATCCGGCAGAACCATCGATCGGAACTTCAGCCCGTCGTCGAACACGGCTTCATCGGCCAACAGTTGCGCCACATGGCTGCCAAAGCCGCCGACAGCCCCTTCTTCAATGGTAATCAAGGCTTCGTGGTCCGCCGCCAACGACAAGATCATCTCCCTGTCCAGAGGTTTGGCAAAGCGCGCATCCGCGACCGTTGGTGTGATCCCACGCGCGTTCAGCGCCTCGCAGGCTCTGAGAACTTCGCCCAGTCTGGTCCCAAACGACAGGATCGCCACACGGCTCCCTTGCTGAATCATCCGGCCCTTGCCGATTTCAAGCACCTCTCCGCGCTCGGGCATTTCGACGCCTTCGCCCTCACCGCGCGGATATCGAAAGGCAATCGGCCCCGCGTCATGCGCAGCAGCGGTGGCAACCATATGCTTCAACTCTGCTTCATCCGCAGCGGCCATGACCACAAAGCCAGGCAGATTGGCCAGATAAGCCACATCGAAGCTGCCGGCGTGGGTTGCACCATCCGCTCCAACCAATCCCGCCCGATCAATCGCAAAGCGCACGGGCAAGCGTTGAATGGCCACGTCATGCACGACCTGATCATACCCGCGCTGCAAGAAGGTCGAATACATCGCGCAGAAAGGCCGCATTCCGCCCGCCGCAAGCCCCGCAGAAAAGGTCACACCATGTTGCTCGGCAATGCCGACATCAAAGCAGCGACTGGGGTAGCGTTCAGCAAACAGATCCAGCCCGGTTCCATCCGGCATAGCCGCCGTTACCGCACAAACCCGCGGATCAACGGCCGCTTCTTCCAGCAGGGCCTCGGCAAAAACCTTGGTATAGCTGGGCGCATTGGACGGCGCTTTTTTGACTTCGCCGGTTACCATGTCGAACTTGCCACGCGCATGACCACGGTCGGCTGAATGCTCAGCCGGAGCATAACCTTTGCCCTTTTTGGTGATGACATGGATCAGGATCGGGCCGGTGGCGCGCGCTTTTACGGTGCGCAGCACAGGCAGCAACTGGTCCAGATCATGCCCATCAATGGGCCCGAGATAGCTGAACCCCAACTCTTCGAAGAGCGTGCCGCCTACGGCCATACCTTTGAGCATTTCCTTGGCGCGCTTGGCCCCCTCACGAAACGGCTCAGGCAACAGACTAACCGCACCTTTGGCCGCAGCCTTGAGATCCTGAAACGGAGCCTCGGCATAAAGCCGGGACAGGTAGGATGACATCGCACCCGTCGGTGGCGCGATCGACATTTCATTGTCGTTCAGAATAACGATCAGCCGTTTCTTCAGATGGCCCGCGTTGTTCAAGGCCTCATAGGCCATGCCCGCGCTGATTGATCCATCACCGATCACCGCAATGGCATCGCCATGGCCCGTGTCGCAGGCTCCGCCCAGATCACGCGCAACGGCAAATCCCAGAGCTGCGGAAATTGACGTGGAACTATGCGCCGCGCCGAACGGATCGTAGGGCGACTCCGAGCGTTTGGTAAAACCGCTCAAACCGTCTTTTTGGCGCAAGGTTCCCATGCGGTCACGCCGGCCGGTCAGTATCTTGTGCGGATAACACTGGTGGGAAACATCCCAGATGATCTTGTCCCGGGGCGCGTCAAAAACGGCATGAAGCGCCACGGTCAGTTCCACGACACCCAGACCTGCGCCCAGATGGCCACCGGTCTTGGATACCGCTGCAACCGTATCCGCGCGCAATTCATGCGCCAGCCGCTCCAGATCGCTATCCGACAGCGCCTTGAGATCAGCCGGGCTGGAAATCCTGTCCAGCAGGGGTGTTTCGAGATGAGTGTCTTCGGGGCTCATGGACATGGCCGCCTCCGGTGTTCAGTTGCGGCGCGAAATAACGAACTGCGCCGCCTGCCGCAAGGTTTCGGCGCTGTCACCGTATACAGATATGCTGTCACAGGCCTCTGTCACGAGGGAAACTGCGCGGCTTTTTGCCCCGTCCAAGCCGAGCAGAGACACGAATGTGGCCTTGCCGCGTCCCGCATCCTTGCCCACGGCTTTGCCCATGGCCTCGGCGTCGCCTTCCACATCCAGCACATCATCCGCAATTTGAAAGGCCAGCCCAAGGCATTCGCCATAGCGCGCCAGAGCTGTCTGATCGGCGCCGGCCATGACTGCCCCGGCCCGTGCGGACCATTCAATCAACGCTCCGGTCTTGCCCCGCTGCAGATCAATAATCTGCTCAAGCGTCAGCGGCTCTTCGGCGCTCTCTGCGGCAATGTCCTTGGCCTGCCCGCCGACCATGCCGAATAGCCCCGCCGCCCGTGCCAAACTTGTCGACAGGGCCAGCTTGCGGCCATCCGGCAATCCGCCCTGTCCAAGCAGGTCAAAAGCCATCGCCTGAAGCGCATCTCCGACCAGCAAGGCAGTGCCTTCATCCCAAGCTTTGTGGACAGTGGGTTTGCCCCGGCGCAGATCATCATCATCCATACAGGGCATATCATCATGCACCAGGCTGTAGGCGTGGATGCATTCCACAGCCGCTGCGCCCGGTGCCGCATCTTCGACCGCTACGCCGTGAATGCGCGCGCCTTCCAAGGCCAAAAAGGCCCGCAGTGCCTTGCCGCCCATGGCCGCATAAAGCATCGCATTGGCCACGGGCCCACCGTCCGCGGGAACCGCACTGCGCAGGATCGCGTCTACTTCGCCGCTGGCACTACGCAGCGCAGCCTTCAGTTCAGCCTGCATCGAGGGGCTTTGTCCCGGCTGCATTGCCGTCAGCATCCAGCGTGATCGCTGCCACTTTTTCCTCGGCTTCCTTCAGCTTGGTCTCGCAACGCGCCTTCAGGGCCGCACCGCGATCATAAAGCGTAATGCTCTCTTCCAGCGCGACATCGCCGCGCTCCAATTGGCCCACGACACGTTCCAGCTCGGCCATGGCCTGCTCAAAACTCATTTCTTCGATCGGGGTGTCGCTCATTGAGCAGCCTCCATAAGTTCTTCCACATGGGCACGCGCCGAAGCGCTGAGTGCAGCCAGATCATACCCGCCTTCCAAAGTCGAGACGACCCGTCCCTCTGCGGCGCAGGCTTTTGCGATGGCACAGAGTTCTGCGGTCAGCCAGCGAAAATCCTCGGTCGTCCAGTTCAGTTGCGCCAATGGGTCATCCTGATGGGCGTCAAAACCAGCGGAGATGATCAGCAACTCGGGGTCAAACTCTCGCAAGCGCGGGAACACACGGCTCTCATAGACCGCGCGCATCTCGGTGCCCGTGCTGGCTGGTGGCAGAGGCAGGTTCAGGATGTTGCCATGCGCACCGCGTTCGGTTGGCTCCCCGGTTCCGGGCCACAGCGGCATCTGTTGCGAGGTGATCACCAGCGCGCGCGCTTCATCCCACAGCAGATCCTGGGTGCCATTGCCGTGATGCACGTCGAAATCGACGACCGCCACGCGAGACAAACCATGCACCTCCAAAGCGGTCTTGGCCGCAAGCGCTGCATTCCCAAACAGACAGAACCCCATGGGCGTGGTCTTTTCGGCATGGTGTCCCGGCGGGCGGATTGCGGCAAAGGCATTCCCAACCGTTCCTGACATGACCATCTCAACCGCCTGCAAAACGGCCCCCGCAGCCAGGTATCCGGCGCGCAATGAGCCGGGGCTCATCCATGTGTCTCCGTCAATCTGGTGATACCCTTCCGAAGGCGCCGCAGCCTTCAGTGCATCCATATGCGACGCCGGGTGAACCAGCCCCAACGCGTCGTCGGTTGCCTCACGTGCCGTGACACGCTCCAGATCCAGTCCCGCAAGTGCATGCAGAACATGCTCCAACCGGGCGACCTGTTCGGGATGGCCCTGCGGCGTGACGTGGTTCAGGCAATCGGCGTGGGTGATCAAAGCCGTGGCCATGGGCCCCCCTTCTTTTTTCTTCTCTGTTCAAATACTCAAAACGGCACAACCGGAAGCAACCGCGCAAGAATGCAGTAAAAGCCTAGTCAGGCGCCAGCATATACCCCGCGCCCCGTACCGTTTGCAGGTAGCGCGGTTGTTTGGGGTCCGCTTCCAGCTTGCGCCGCAAACGGGTGATCTGGACGTCTACGGCGCGTTCCTGTGCCTGCCCCTTGTCGCGCCCCAGCTCTTCCACCAGTGTCGCCCGGCTCAGCGCTTCGCCGGGCCGCGCGGAAAAGATCCGCATCAATTGGCTTTCCGTGGCCGTCAAACGCACCAGATCCTCGCCACACCACATCTCCCCGCGTTCGATGTCATAGCGGAAATCGCCCATTGTCAGCAATTTTGGCGCGGTTTCTTCGGGGCGCGCTTCGGGCATCCGGCGCAGGATCGCGTTGATGCGCAGCAACAATTCCTTGGGCTCAAACGGCTTGGCCAGATAGTCGTCGGCGCCAGCCTCCAATCCTGCGATGCGATCTTCTGTTTCGGATTTCGCAGTCAGCAAGAGGATCGGCGTCGCAGAGGTTTCGCGAATTCCGCGCGTCAGGCTTACCCCGTCTTCGCCCGGCATCATCACATCCAGAACGATCAGGTCAAAATCCAAACCAGCCAGAATTCGTCGGGCATGCGCAGCATCCCGCGCGGCGCTGACCAGAAAACCGTTTCGGATCAGGAATTTCTGCAAAAGGGTCCGGATGCGTTCGTCGTCATCAACGATCAGCAGGTGGGCGTCTGGTTCACTCATCCTCGTCCTTCCTGCAAATCACGGTATTGGCGGCGCATATCCGGATCCATCATCGCTTCGAGTACACGGCGGAAACCCAAAACCGCTTCGGGCCCGGCTTGTTTGTAGGCTGCCCTCATACGCGCGCGCTGCGCCTCGGACAACTCACGTTCCAGTGCTGCACCGTCCTCTGTCAGGAACAGATGCCGTTCGCGTTTGTCGACCCGGCCTACCCGGCTTTCGACCAGACCGTCTTCGATCAGGGTTCTGAGTACCCGGTTCAAAGACTGTTTGGTCACGCCCAGAATGGATAGCAGGTTGTTCACCGTTGTACCCGGGGCCGCATTGATAAAATGCAACGCCCTGTGATGGGCACGGCCGTAGTTCTTGTTGGCAAGAATTCGATCCGGATCAGCGGTGAATCCCCGGTATGCAAAAAACATGGCCTCGGCGCCGCGCCGCAGTTGTTCGTCGGTCAGATAGAGCAGCATATCGCCACCCGCCGGACCCCTCCCCTGCATCTCAGCCATCAGTTTCGGCCTTGTTTTGTTGCCTTTCCCTCATATTAAGTCAGCCTTGTTGACATTCCAAGCTCGAATTGGTACCGAATCTCAGTTTTCACGCAACTTTATGTCCGAACCGGACGTAATTAGCGCAACATTCGCAAATCGCACACGAGGAGCAAGGCGATGGCTGGAACTGGATACGACGACCGCGACGGCAAAATCTGGCTGGACGGCCAGATGGTGGATTGGCGCTCGGCCAACGTACATGTCCTGAGCCATGCTTTGCATTATGCCAGCTCTGTCTTTGAAGGCGAACGCGCGTACAACGGCAACATCTTTTTGTCGCGTCAACACAGTGAACGTTTGCATTTTTCGGCCGGTGAGCTGGATTTCCAGATCCCCTACACGGTGGACGAGCTGGAGATCGCCAAGGCAGCGGTGCTCAAGGAAAACGGCCTGACCGACGCCTATGTGCGGGCCGTTGCATGGCGCGGCGCCGGCGAAGATATGGGTGTCGCTTCGGCCCGCAATCCTGTCCGCGTTGCCATCGCGGCATGGGAATGGGGCAGCTACTATGGTGACGCCAAGTTCAAAGGTGCGAAAATCGATATCGCAAAATGGAAACGCCCATCGCCGGAAACCATTCCAGTTCATGCCAAGGCAGCGGGTCTCTACATGATCTGCACCACATCCAAGCACGCGGCAGAAGCCAAAGGTTGCTCGGACGCCCTGTTCATGGACTACCGCGGCTACGTTGCGGAATGCACCGGCGCGAACATCTTTTTCGTCAAGGACGGCGAAGTGCATACGCCCAAGGCTGATGTCTTTCTCAATGGACTGACCCGTCAGACCGTGATCGGCATGCTGCAGGAAAAGCAGATCAAGGTTCATGAACGTGTGATCATGCCGGAAGAGCTGGAAAGCTTTGAGCAATGCTGGCTGACCGGGACCGCCGCAGAGGTTACGCCAGTTGGTCAGATTGGCGACTACAACTTCGAAGTTGGCGCGCTGACCCGTTCGGTTTCAGACGACTATGAGGCACTGGTGCGCCGCTAGGCCCAAAGGCTCACAATCAAGGAGGGACAGATGTCCCCGCACTCTCAGGCCCGGCCAGCGAACAGCGGCTGGGCCATTTTCATCATGGTGGGTGCCGCGGCGCTGGTGGCCGTGACATCGCTGATCGCCAAAGCCCTAGGCGTCGGCGGCGGCGCCAGCGGTCTGCATCCATTGCAAGTCAGCATGGGCCGGTTCTGGTTTGCGCTTGCTGCGCTTGGCCTTTTCGTTGCTCTACGCCCGAGCCTGCGACCCGCCTTTGATGTCTCGCGCTGGCGACTTCATCTGGCGCGATCCATCTGCGGATGGATCGGCGTCACGGCCATGTTCGCGGCGGTCGCACAGATGCCCATGGCCGAGGCGACAGCCATCAGTTTTCTAAACCCTGTCGTGACAGTCGTTCTGGCCGCTTTGATGCTGTCTGAGCGACTGGGCGTGCGCAAGCTGGCAGCGATGGGCCTGGCTCTTGCCGGTGCCGCGCTAATCCTGCGCCCCGGCAGCGCTGCCTTTCAGATCGCCGGTGTCTACGCCCTCATCGCCGCACTTATTCTTGGGCTTGAAACCATCTTCATCAAACGCCTGACCAATGCTGAACCACCACTTCGGATCTTGCTTTTCAACAACGCCATCGGTGCGGTTCTCTCAGGCGTCGCAGCATTCTTTGTCTGGACCGCGCCCACTGCCGAACAATGGCTGCTTCTGATCTGTCTTGGGGGTGTCATGATCTGCGCTCAGGGCCTGTTTTTGCAAGCCATGAAACGCGGCGAGGCCAGCTATGTCATTCCGGCCTTCTACAGCGTTCTTGTGTTTGCCGCGCTCTACGACTGGGGGCTTTACGGGGTTATTCCCGACGCCTTTGCCTTCGCAGGTTCCGCGCTTATCATGACCGGGGTGATCCTGCTCAGTCGCGTCAAAGCCTAGAACAAAGAAAAAGGCCGGGCACATCGTGGCCCGGCCTTTTGCGTCGCATTCCGTATCTCTATCAGCCCGGCGACAAGCCGCGCAGGCGTTCCGACCGGCGGCGCAGCACTTCGACTGCGCTCAGCAACAGGATCGAGATTGCAACGAGGATCGTGGCCGCTGCCAGAATGGTCGGGCTGATCTGCTCACGCAGACCCGTGAACATCTGCCAAGGCAGCGTCTGCAATTCGGCCGAGCCGATAAAGAGCACAACAACCACCTCGTCGAAGGACGTGATGAAGGCGAACAGGCCACCTGAAATCACACCCGGCAGGATCAGTGGCATCTGCACGCGGAAGAAGGTGGTCACAGGGTTTGCCCCCATGTTCGCCGCCGCCCGTGTCAGAGACCGGTCAAAGCCGACCAGAGTCGCTGTAACGGTGATGATGACAAAGGGAATGCCCAGTACCGCATGGGCCAGAACCACACCCCAGTATGTGCCAACGATACCGATCTTTGAATAGAAGAAGTACATGCCCGTGGCCGAGATGATCAGTGGTACGATCATTGGAGAGATCAGGATCGCCATGATCGCCTGACGTCCGGGAACGTGGCTTTGCGACAGGCCAATGGCCGCCAAGGTCCCCAGTGAGACCGACAGGAAGGTCGCGACAGGCGCGATGCGCAGGCTGTTCCAGACTGCGTTTGTCCATTCAGTGTTTGTCAGGAAGTCGCGGTAATGCTTGAGGCTGTAGCCCGCAGGGTCAAACCGCAGCATTTCCGGCGTGAAGGTAAAGAAGTCCTGCGCGTTGAAGCTGAGCGGCATAACCACGAGGATCGGTGTGATCAAGAACACAAAGATCGCGCCACACAGAACCCGGAAGCTATAGTGCCACAATACCTGTCCCGGTGTCAGATAGGGTGCGACCGTCGCACGGTAGCGGCCTTCGCCGATCCAGTAGATGAACCAGCCGAACAGCCAGCCAAAGATTGCGCCCAGCACGATCCCAGGCGTTCCGCCCAGGAGATAGCCCGCCACAATCATCAGAACCACGATGCCCCAGCGCACGGGTTTTTCCAGAGCCGAAGGCAGCAATCCCTGCGCCACAAAGGCAAGCATTGCCAGTATAGCAAACCCGATCACGATGCCCAGCAAAGCCGAACCGTTCGCGGTGCCGACAAACAAACCCAGCGCCGCGCCTGCCAATCCGGCCATCGGGACGCTGAAGGACAGGGGCTTTTTCGAAATAGGTGTCAGTGCAGCCATGGTCTCAGCCCCCCAATTTCACGTTGTCGATGCCGACGATGCGGTCGTAGAGCCAGTAGAGCACCAGAACCACTACCAGCAGGATAGAGCCAAGCGCCGCCGCCAGACCCCAGTTGAGGCTCGACGAGATGTGATAGGCAATCCGGTTGGAAATGAATGTACCCGTGGTACCGCCCACGATTTCCGGCGTGATGTAGTAACCGATCGCCAAAATGAACACGAGGATACTGCCAGCGCCGATCCCCGGCACCGATTGTGGGAAATAAACCCGCCAAAAGGTCGTCCAGTTGGTCGCGCCAAGGCTCTTGGCGGCTCTGACATAGGACGGTGGGATCGTGCTCATGACCGAATACATCGGCAGGATCATAAAGGGCAGCAGAATATGGGTCATCGCGACGATCGTGCCAAACTGGTTGTTGATCATCACCAGACGATCCGCGTCATTCACCAGTCCGAGCCAGACCAGCACATCGTTGATCACCCCCTGTTGTTGCAACATCACCTTCCATGCCGAGGTCCTGACCAGCAGTGAGGTCCAGAACGGCAGAAGAACGAGGATCATCAACAGGTTTGCTGTGCGCATGGGCAGGTTCGACAGCAGGTAGGCCACCGGATAGGCCAACAGAATACAGCTGAAGGTGATAACCAGCGACATGAACAACGTCCGCTTGAAGAGCAGACCGTAGATGCGTTCGTCTTCGTCGCGCATCTCTGGCCCGGTCGGGCTCTTTTGCATATCGACCGCGTTCAGGAAGTAGCCCGAGGTATAGGGCGGGCTATAGGTCTTGATCGTGCGCCAAACCTCGACATCAGCCCAGTCCTCATCAAACTCGACAAAGGCATCCTGAATAGCAATGGTTTCGAAATCGGGCGTGTCGACCAGAGCATCGGCTTCGGCCAGCATCTCTGCGCCGGGCCCGGTATAACCGGATACATCACCGGCTTTCAGATCCTTGTAGAGTGCCCAGTGCACAAGCGTCCAAGGCTCTTCCTTATGAAGGCTCTTTTCTTCTTCGGTCAGCTGGAAACGTGCGAACCAGTCATAGGCCGCGGCGGTTTCTGGCAGGACTTCAGCGATACCTGCCCGCGCCTCGAACTGTGGCAGGGGATCTCCCTTTTTCCAGTTCGACATTGCATCGTTAAAGGCATCCGAGCCCATCATGCTGGCCCAGGGTTCGCCCTTGTCCCAGCTTTTGTCGAGATCCTTGAACTGGTCCTGATAGACTTCACCGATATCATCCAATCCGCGGCCAGACTTGCGGAACAGCGACGAAATCCCGGTTTGTTCATAGTTCAGACGCGTGCCCAAACGTGTGTGCAATTTGCGCTCGGCGGCGTAGAAGATATCCTTGTAAGCCGCTTCCCAAGCGACTTGGTCCGGCAAGTTCCCGGTTTCCTCATCCCATTCGCGCAGCTCGACCACTGTCCGTGGGAGCGTTTCAGATACGATCTGGTTTTCAACGGACCGGAACAGCATGTCCAGGATCGGGGCAATAAAGGTCACCACGACAAATATCAGCAATGGCGCGATCAGCAGCAGGGCGCGCATCTTCTGCGTCCGCAGCGCGCGGCGCAGGGATTTCTTCAGCGGTGTGCCGTCGGCGGCAAGAACCTTGCCAGCCTCGTTTTGTGCGTCAGCGGTAGCGTCGCTCATGGCTCAGGTGCCCTCGACAAGGATAATGGTGGAAGTGGCCGTACGATGCCGGATCGCGGCAACTTCTTGGTATTCGGGATCGTGGTAGGCGCGCTTTGCAGCTTCGTAGTCCGGAAACTCGATGACCACGTGGCGGTTTTCGGCCTGACCTTCGACAGTTTCGGATGCTCCGCCGCGTACAACGAATGTGCCGCCCAGCCGTTCAAGGATCGGCGTGTCTCGCTCGATATATTCCTTGTAGGCTTCGGGATCGTTCACGGTGATGTGGCCGATGATGTAACCCTTCGGCATGTGGCGTGCCCCCCGCGTTTGGTGGGGCAAGGCGGCGTTGCCGCCCTGCCCTTTGTCATGATGGGACGGCGGTTACCCCGCCGTTCCGATCTTATTGAGCCAACCAGGCCTGGAACTTCGCGTCGATGTCGTCGCGGTAGTCAGCCCAGAACTCGTAGTTGTACAGGAACGTGTTCTTTGCGTTCTCAGGATCGGTTGGCATGTGTGGTGCCATTTCGATACCCAGATCGGCGTGCTGACCAACCAGCGGAGCGGACGACAGGCGTGCCGGACCGTAGGAGATGTACTTGGACTGATCCGCCAGACGCTGTGTGTCTGTTGCGAACTTTACGAAGTCCTTCGCACGGGCCAGACGGTCGTCGCTCAGACCGGCAGGAATGATCCAGCCGTCGAGATCGAACACCTGCGCGTCCCACATCATGCCAACAGGCTGCTTCTGCTCTTCGATGACCGAGAACAGACGACCGTTGTAGGTCGAGCCCATGAAGATTTCGCCGTCAGCCAGCAGCTGTGGCGTGTCGGCGCCAGCGGACCACCAGATCACGCTGTCCTTGATGGTGCCCAGCTTTGCGAGCGCCTGATCCTGACCTTCTTCGGTCTCAAGAACGTCGTACACATCTTCCTTGGCAACACCGTCACAGAGCAGAGCCCATTCCATGTTGTTGATCGGACGCTTTTCCAGCGCGCGCTTGCCTGGGTACTTTTCCAGGTCGAAGACGTCACAGATCTGGCTTGGTGCTTCCATACCGGCAGGCACCATGTCTGTGCGGTAGCCGAAGGTTGTGGAGTACACGATCTGTGGGATGAAGCAGTCGGAGACCAGCAGGTCACCGAAGTCATCTTCTGCCGATGTACCATCGGGTGCAGCAGCGAGATCTTCGTCCGGATCGATTTCCAGCGCGAGGCCTTCGTCGCACAGGCGGATGGCGTCAGCGGCCACAACGTCGACCAGATCCCAGGTCACGTTACCTGCTTCGTTCATCGCGCGCAGCTTTGCCACCGCTTCTGCCGAGCTTTCGTCCCAAGTGGCCGAAACGCCTTCGTTCATGGCGATATAGGGCTCAACATAGGCCTTCTGCTGCGACGACTGGTATGCGCCGCCCCAGGAAACCAGCGTCATGCTGTCGGACATGCCGTGGCCTGCGGCGAATGCGCCGGCTGCCGCGACGGTCAGGGCCGAAGTGGCCATGAGGGTCTTGGTGAGTTTCATACTATACTCCCTAGTTTGCCCGTTTGGTTGAAAGGGGGTGGGTCACGGGCAGACTTCCGCCCCCTCGAATGGACCGCGCGCCCCTCATCCCGAAAGACACGCGGTGTCCGATGAATTACTAGCTCGCGTCCAGTGCGCGACAATCCTCAGGCAACCAACCGATCTCGATCTGGGTGCCGGGTTCGAGCCGAACCTGGTCGGGCGCATTTCGCGTCTTGATGACAAACTCGTCGTTTCCGGCCACACGAAGACGTGTGCGGAAGATGTCACCCATGTAGATGAACTCCAGCACCTCGGCTTTGACCGTATGGGCGTCCGGGCTCAGACGTTCCTTGTTGAATTCAACGCGCTCAGGGCGGATCGAAACGCGGGTGCGCTCACCTTCCTTGGTAACGTTGATCGGAACGGCGTCGATAACCTGACCGTCATCCAGCTTCACTTCGCAGGTTTCACCCTTGATCGACGTGATGACACCTTCAAGCGTGTTATTTTCGCCGATGAACTGAGCAACAAAACTGTTTTGCGGCTTTTCATACAGGATATCTGGTGGATCGAGCTGCTGAATGCGCCCGTCATCAAAGACCGCAACACGGTCTGACATGGTCAGCGCTTCGGTCTGATCGTGGGTCACGTAAACCACGGTAATCCCCAGCCGGTGCGCCAGATCCGTAATCTCGAACTGCATCTTTTCACGCAGCTGTTTGTCCAAAGCGCCCAGCGGTTCATCCATGAGAACAAGCTCGGGTTCAAACACCAACGCACGCGCCAAGGCGATCCGCTGTTGCTGACCACCGGACAACTGCGCGGGACGGCGGCCGCCAAAGGCACCCATTTCGACCATGTCCAACGCTCGCTTAACCTTCGCTTCGCGATCCGATTTGCCCATCTTGCGCACCTCAAGCGGGAAGCTGAGGTTCTCGGCAATCGTCATGTGCGGGAACAGGGCGTAGTTTTGGAAAACCATGCCAATGCCGCGCTTGTGCGGCGGGATGTTGTTGATGCTCACGCCATCAAGCTTGATTTCGCCGTGTGTCGCCGTCTCAAAGCCGGCCAGCATCATCAGGCAAGTGGTCTTGCCGGAACCCGACGGTCCAAGCATCGTGAGGAATTCGCCCTTCGGCATCGTCAGATTGAGATCTTTGACCACGAGCGTCTCGCCGTCATAGCTCTTCTGAACACGTTCAAATGCGACGAATGCGTCGCCATTCACTTGGTCGGCCAAGAGTGGCTCCCTGTTGTGTTTCGCGCGGATTGGCTCCGCTGTCTTCTCACGGAACTAAAGCCTGTCATGCAGTAGGTTGCAACCAACTTGGACACGCCAAGGCAAACCAACGGACAATTCAAGCCATTTGGCCAAAAATTAACGCTAACGACGGGACGATTGCCTGCAGATCGGGCCGATACAGACAAAATGCCGCCCGATATCATAGGCGTGCAAGCCGGCTGGATCGTGAACCGAGGAGAATCGATTATCCAAAAGAGCGGGATGGTTCAGGCTGGATCCGCTTCGATCATATCGACCCGGATCGCATGTCTGCCACCATCAAACGGAGCATCGAGAAAGGCGTCCACGATATCGAGCGCCAGTCCCTCGGCAATCACACGGGCCCCCATGGACAGCATATTTGCATTGTTATGCTGCCGGATCATCCGTGCCGAAAACGTATCCGAACAGACGCCACAGCGAATCCCCGGCACTTTGTTGGCCGCCATCATGATACCCTGACCGGTCCCACAAATGATGATCCCGAATGCACAATCGCCCGAGGCCACCCGTTCGGCAGCTGCGCGTCCATGCAGCGGATAATGTGTGCTTTCTGTTGTTACCGGCCCAATGTCTTCCACATCATACCCTTTGGCGGCGATGTGTTTCGCAACAGCCTGACGCAAATCGATGGCAGAGTGATCACTGGAAAGAACGATGCGTTTGTTCGCGCTCATTGGGACAGGTCCTTGTGTGACAGGCCGGGCAGATCGGGTGTCTTTGCTTTGAGTTGGTCTTTAAACGTGGGTTCCTCTGACGTCCAGCCGCGCATTTTGGCCGGGGCGGCGTCGTTTTTGGAAAGACCGCGGGCAGATTAGCGGGCAGACTGGCCGCATCACGACAAAGGAGCCGCCCAATGCCTGACCATCGTTTCCCAAAGGACCTGCCCTTTTCCAGCGCCGAGTACAGCCGCCGCCTCAGCCTGACACGGGCCGCGATGGACCGCGCCGGGCTGGACGCCTTACTGGTGACGGACCCGTCGAACATGGCATGGCTAACCGGATATGATGGCTGGTCCTTTTACGTGCATCAGGGCGTACTGGTCTTCCATGATGCTGACCCGGTCTGGTGGGGACGCAATCAAGATAGCAACGGCGCATTGCGCACAGTCTGGATGGCTGACGAGCGGGTGCACGGCTACGATGACACCTTTGTTCAGAACCCAACCAAACACCCGATGCAGGATTTGGCGGCCCGTCTCGACGATCTCGGGCACAAAACGTCACGTCTTGGCGTCGAGATGGACAACTACTATTTTTCCGCGGCTGCCTTTGTTGCACTGACCAAGGCGCTGTCCGGCGCTGAAATCGCAGATGCGACCGCCTTGGTGAACTGGGAACGCGGGATCAAATCAGCCGAAGAGATCGGCTTTATGCGGCGGGCTGCAAAAATCTCGGAGAAAATCATTGATGGCCTGCTGGAACGTGTCGAACCCGGCGTGCCCAAGAACCAGGTGGTCGCCGAGGCCCAGCGCGATGCCATCATGGGCGTGGGCGACGATTGGGGCGACTATGCCGCCATCGTACCGCTGCTGCCTTCCGGCTCGGACGCGGCCGCTCCGCATCTGACATGGGATGGCCGCCCCTTCCAAAAAGGCGAAGCGACTTTTTTCGAGATATCCGGCTGTTATAGACGCTATCACGCGCCTTTGTGCCGAACCATCTATCTTGGCACCCCAACTGACACGTTTCGCCGCGCCGAGGCGGCTTTGACCGAAGGACTGGAGGCTGGGCTGGATGCCGCCCGCGCCGGCAATCGCGCCTGCGACATTGCCAATGCGCTGGCTGTTCCGTTGGAAAAGGCAGGGATCGAACGCGGTGCACGGTGCGGCTATCCGATTGGCCTGAGCTATCCACCCGACTGGGGCGAACGCACGGTCAGCCTGCGCACCGAAGATGAAACGGTCCTGCAACCGGGCATGACGTTTCACTTTATGCCCGGTCTTTGGATGGACGACTGGGGCATGGAAATCACCGAGTCGATCCTGATCACCGAGAATGGGGCCGCGGAGCCGTTTTGCGATCGCCCCCGCAAACTTTTCGTCAAACCATAGTGGGCGGCACGATCAGGCGTGTTTCAAAGCGGATGAGGCGGCAAATGCGACGCAGATGATCCGGACGAAAGGCAACGCAGCCTTCGGTCGGGTATCCTGCGCGGCGCCAACGATGCAGAAAAATCGCTGATCCGTGGCCCCGGCGGGCATGGGGCCAGTTCCAGTCAGTCAGCAGCACGATGTCATAAAGAGGGTCCGCCCGGCGCAGGCTTTCGTGACTGTGCGGGTACGGCGCGCGCACCATCTGATTGTAGTCTTCGTGCTGCGCATCGTCCGACCATAAATCACCCGGCCGGATAGGAACGGCCCAATCCGCCGGTTTCGCGAGACGGTCGGGACGATACAGCATTCCAACGATGCGGTGCGCACCCACCGGTGTTGCGCCATCACCTTCCCGCTTTGCGGCCAGAACACCGCCTTTGCCGATTGTACAAGGCCACAACCGGCCGCAAAATCGCAACCCTTGCCGGGTCAGAACCATGTCCGTCGCCTGCATATCACTCTCCATCGTCGTATGCGGCCCGCTATCTCCCGGATCGCCGGGCTACAGAAGATGCCCTGACTTCTCGGCTTTGACCGCAAGGTAGCGTTCGTTCTGCGGCGTATGACCAACCTTCAACGGAACACGTTCTGTCACCTGAATGCCGCAACGCTCCATCATGGCGATCTTGGCGGGGTTGTTCGTCAGCAATCGAACAGCGTTAAAGCCGAGCCGTTCGAGGATCTGCGCCCCCAGTCGGAAATCGCGCTCGTCGTCCTCAAAACCGAGCCGGTGGTTGGCCTCAACCGTATCAAAGCCCTGATCCTGCAACGCATAGGCCCGCATCTTGTTCGCCAGACCGATGCCGCGGCCTTCTTGGTTGAGATAGAGCAACACCCCTGCCCCTTCTTGCCCCATCTGTCCCAGCGCGGCGTTGAGCTGTGGACCGCAGTCACACTTCAGGCTGCCCAAAAGATCACCCGTGAAACAGGCCGAATGCAATCGCGACAGAACCGGCGCTTCCCGATCCGGTCGGCCGATTTCGATGGCATAGTGTTCTTCGCTGCCGTCTTCTGGCCGAAAGATATGCAGGCGTGCGGCTTCTGATGCCCGCAAGGGGACCTTTGCAGAAACCACATGATCCAGCACACTCAGCGCTTCCAGAGCGTGAGCCGATTCAACCGCATCCAGCCGCGTCAATCCATGGGTTGCGGCAAATCCAACACCGACTTCCACACACAGCCCCGCAGGCAGCAAACGGGCAGACTTGATCAGTGTGAGACCCAAACGTTGCAACGAGGCGTCGCCGCCTCTGAGGCTGACAAGCGGGCCTTTCATGGGACGGGCCAGATCGTCAGCGGGGTCGGCCAGATCCTGAACCCACCCCCAATCCGCGTCGTCGGGCAGCACGAGGCGGGCCAGATCACCGTCATAGGCGCGCGCCTTGAGCGTCTCGGCCCGTCGCGCCGTCAGCGCCAGATGCGCCCGTCCCAAATCGCGCATCGCGCCCAGCCGATCCGCCGACAGCGTTTCAGCCGCCGCCAAAAGAAGGGCCCCGTCTGCATTTTCCAACACGACAGGCAGGCCCATTCGCAGGTCACTGCGGGCCCGCGCAAGCCGTTCATTCAAGTCGGGAGACAGGGACATCATCGCTCCTATAGCGCTCCGCCTGTTACAAGTGCGGGCAATTTTTGTAACAAAACCCCGTTTCTGGCCACTACCGGACACGAGGGCGTGAGTCTCTTGCAGCATATCTTGCCGGGCTGCCAAGATGTCCACATCTGTCCTGAAACGCAAGGAGGACGCCACCATGGCACAGCTGAAAAATATTCTGCTCGTCGATGACGATGACGATTTGCGCGAGGCGCTGGCCGAGCAACTGATCATGACCGAGGATTTCGAGGTTTTCGAAGCAGAAAATGGCGCGGGTGCCATGGCTCGCATCAAGGAACAGATTTACGATCTGATTATTCTCGACGTTGGTTTGCCGGACACGGATGGACGTGAACTGTGCCGGCTGATGCGCAAACAGGGTGTCAAATCCCCGGTTGTCATGCTGACCGGTCACGACAGCGACGCCGATACAATCCTCGGTTTGGACGCAGGCGCGAACGACTATGTGTCCAAGCCCTTTAAATTCCCGGTTCTTCTTGCCCGTATCCGCGCACAGCTGCGCCAACACGAACAAAGCGAAGACGCGGTTTTCTCAGTTGGCCCATACACCTTCAAACCGGCGGTCAAACTGCTGGTCACCGAAGATGACCGCAAAATCCGCCTGACCGAGAAAGAAACCAACATCCTCAAATTCCTGTACCGGTCTTCTGAAGGCGTTGTTCCACGCGACGTACTGCTGCACGAAGTCTGGGGCTACAACGCCGGCGTGACGACACATACGTTGGAGACTCACATCTACCGTCTGCGTCAAAAGATCGAACCCGATCCGGGCAATGCCCGCCTGCTTGTTACCGAATCCGGTGGGTATCGCCTGGTTTCATGATTTCCGACCCGACCCCGCGCGGTATATCGCGGGACCTCCCTGTTGGACTGCCCGGGCCTTGTGCCCGGGTTTTTTTGTGCATTTCGTGCTATTCTTTGCCCTTCATTGATCCGGAGGTCGCGATGGAAAAGGTTTTGGGGTTTGGCGGTTTCTTCTTTCGCGCCAAAAATCCGGCTGCGCTGGCGGCATGGTATGAAACCCATCTTGGGATCAATCCAGCGCCGCGAGACATGGAAATGCAGCCTTGGGTCACGAACGAAGGTGTCGCCGTCTTTGCGCCCTTCCCCGCTGACAGTGACTACTTTGAACAATCCAAGACGTTCATGCTCAATTTTCGCGTGGCCGATCTGGACAGGATGGTCACGCAATTGAAAGACGCCGGAATTGATGTCGAGGTCATGCAAACCATCGAGGGACTGGGCCGCTTTGCCCGAATTCATGACCCCGAAGGCACCCCGATCGAGCTTTGGGAGCCCTTTGGCGGCTAAAGCGTTTTGTCTTGCGGTGTTTCGCGCAAATTCTACCGCGAAACGACCCAGCCTTATCGCCGATCCATGGGTGCGGTTTTCCAGACCTGCGCCAGGTCAGCGTATTTGATACAAATCAAAGAAGCACAGCACGTGTATGTTTACACAGCTACTCAACAGTTCCCGTCGCATGTGCGGGTCATCACATGCACCTCCCTGTTGGACTTGGCCCGGGCGCATCCGCCCGGGTCTTTTTTTTCGTCAGCCATATTATTCGGCGTCAGCGTCCAGCAGACCGGACTTGAACAGCAAGCCAGCTGCAACACCGCCGATGATTGGCGCCAGAATGAACAGCCACAGCTGGGACAAGGCATGCGCGCCAGCAAACAAGGCCGGTCCGATGGACCGTGCAGGGTTCACCGAAACACCGGTGACGTTGATGCCCACAAGGTGGATCACCACCAGTGTCAGACCAATCGCAAGACCGGCCATCGCTGTCGGTGCGCCTGCGCCGGTGGCGCCAAGGATCACAACAACGAACAGGAATGTTGCAACAACTTCAAAGATGAAGGCGGCCGCCATTGTGTATTCACCAAGGTAGCCAGCACCCCAGCCGTTTTGGCCCAAACCCATGCTGGCGACATCATAACCGGCCTTGCCTGAAGCAATGACCAGCAGAACAACTGCCGCAGCGATCGCGCCCAAAACCTGCGCCACCATGTAAGGGATCGCCTCACCCGCGCTCATACGGCCCGAGGCAACAACACCGAGGGTAACTGCCGGGTTGATGTGACAGCCGGAAACGCCACCGATGCCATAGGCCATACCGATCAATGCAAGACCAAACGCGAAACTGATACCCGTCAAACCGATGTCAGCCCCTGCGATCACAGCAGAGCCGCACCCAAACAAAACCAACGTGAAAGTTCCGATAAACTCAGCCAAGGGTTTCTTCATGGCTATTCTCCCTTTTCGCTCAGGCACCCCATGAGCGTTACTCGTTACACGCCACCGCCTGCGCGGCGGTGCCCCCGGCACGAAATCCGGATGCGCCTACCTAACCGGGCACGTGCCGGTACGAAAAAGGGAAAAAGTTCAGGGATTTCCCGCGCCGGGCGACGCCAACGCATTAAGGTAGAGCCGAACCGCGTCCTGAACGTGCCGAAACCGATCGCCACCCAGATGCTTGCCGCCGTACCAACGGGTGACCACGATGATATGGTTTTGCAGCTCTTCGCGTTCCAGCATGCGCAAAATCACCATGCCCGCGCCCGACTCTCCATCGTCGTTCTTGATTGGCACTCCGTTCACGACACAGGCATAGGTATTATGCGTCGCACGCGCGAACTTCTTTTTGCGCTTCAGTTCTTTGACAAAGGCTTTGATCTCGGCCTCAGACGTACAGGGACCACCCGACACGGCATAGCGGGATCCCCTGTCTGATATAATGTTGTCCAACACGAGCATGGTTTCGGGCTATCTTGGGCACCGCTCTCAATCAAGAGCTTCCTCTTCTCTCACCGCTGGGGCCGACGGCGCCGAGCCAAATATTGCAGCCATCTAAGCCGCAATCAGCGGCGCCGCGAATTAACTTCACGCACGCCGGCAGCGCTGAGCTATTGACGAAAAAGTAAGGGCCCCGGCATCCCCGCCGAGGCCCAGCATTCGCATCCCGTGAGTGTTTCGAAGGGCCGAAGTTGCGTATCTGCCTTCTGACAGAAACACGTTAAGCGCGAACGGGTAAAAAATCGGTTCACTTCCCAGTACGTTTTTCCATACCCGGTGCCGAAGTCGCCCGGCGGGCCACAAACAGAAAATCGGCGCGCCGTTTCCAGCGCGCCGATCCATAATTTCAAAAGAAAAGACCGGTTGGCCTTAGTCCTCTTTTTCTTCTTTCTTCTCAGGCGCGACTTCTTCGCCGCTTTCCTGATCGACCATCTTCATGGCCAGACGCACCTTGCCGCGATCATCAAAGCCTAGCAGCTTGACGAACACTTCCTGACCTTCTTTGAGAACGTCCGAAGGATGGTTCAGGCGGCGGTTTTCGATCTGGGACACGTGAACCAGACCATCGCGCTTGCCAAAGAAGTTCACGAAGGCACCAAAATCGACGATCTTCACGACTTTGCCTTTGTAGATCATGCCCTCTTCCGGCTCGGCCACGATCGAGTGGATCATGTCATAAGCTTTCTGGATGGCCTCGCCATTCGGCGATGCGATCTTGATGATGCCATCGTCGTTGATATCGACCTTGGCACCGGAGACTTCTACGATCTCACGGATGACCTTACCGCCCGAGCCGATCACTTCACGGATCTTGTCGGTTGGGATCTGCATGGTTTCGATGCGTGGTGCGTGAACCGAGAACTCGGAGGTTTCGGACAGCGCCTTGTTCATCTCACCCAGAATGTGCAGACGGCCAGCCTTGGCCTGAGCCAGAGCAGTCTTCATGATTTCAGGCGTGATGCCTGCAACCTTGATGTCCATCTGCAGCGATGTGATGCCGTTTTCCGTACCGGCCACTTTGAAGTCCATGTCGCCGAGGTGATCTTCGTCACCAAGGATGTCGGACAGAACCGCGTAGTCACCATCATCTTCCAGCACGAGGCCCATGGCCACACCAGCAACCGGCGCCTTGAGCGGCACACCTGCGTCCATCATGGACAGCGAACCACCACAGACCGACGCCATCGAGGACGAGCCGTTGGATTCAGTAATCTCGGACACCAGACGCAGCGTGTACGGGAAGTCGGTTGCCGATGGCAGAACCGCCTGCAACGCACGCCACGCCAGCTTGCCGTGACCGATTTCACGGCGGCCCGGGCCACCGACACGGCCCACTTCACCAACCGAATAGGGTGGGAAGTTGTAGTGCAGCATGAAGTTGGACTTGAAGTTGCCATGCAGCGCGTCGATGAACTGCTCATCGTCGCCTGTGCCCAGCGTGGTCACGACCAGCGCCTGCGTTTCACCACGGGTGAACAGTGCCGAACCATGGGTCCGTGGCAGCATGCCGGTTTCGCCCACGATGTCGCGGATTTCGTCAAGCGCACGACCGTCGATGCGGCGCTTGTTCTTGACCACGTCCGAACGCAGGATCACCGACTCGAGCTTTTTCAGGGCCGAGCCAAGGTTCGCATCGGCCAATTGCTCTTCGCTCAGAGCGGCCTTGATGTCTTCCTTTGCAGCAGCAACAGCGGCGGTGCGCTCTTGCTTGTCGGACACGGCGTAAGCCGCTTTCATCTGCGCTTCGCCTGCCGCTTTGACAGCCTCGTAGAGGTCAGAATAGTCCGGCGCCTGGAAATCAAACGGCTCTTTTGCGGTCTCTTCGGCCAGATCGATGATCAGGTCGATGACCGGCTGGATCTGCTCATGTGCAAACATGACAGCGCCCAGCATTTCTTCTTCGGTCAGCTCGTAGGCTTCGGATTCCACCATCATGACGGCATCCTTGGTGCCCGCCACAACCAGATCGAGCCGCTGCTCGGGGTTGTCGCGCAGCTGGTGCATGTCGTCGACCGTTGGATTCAGAACGTATTCACCGTCTTCAAAACCAACGCGTGCACCCGCGATCGGGCCACGGAACGGTGCGCCAGAGATGGTAAGAGCCGCCGACGCGGCGATCATCGCCACGATGTCTGGGTCATTGACCAGATCGTGCGACAGCACGGTGCACATGACCAGAACTTCGTTCTTGAAGCCGGGCACGAACAGCGGGCGGATCGGACGGTCGATCAGACGCGCGGTCAGTGTTTCTTTTTCGGTGGGGCGTGCTTCACGCTTGAAAAAACCGCCCGGCACTTTGCCCGCGGCATAATACTTTTCCTGATAGTGCACTGTGAGAGGGAAGAAATCCTGTCCCTCTTTTTGCTGCTTGGCAAAGGTCACGTTTGCCATAACGCTGGTTTCGCCCAGCGTGGCAATCACGGTGCCGTCTGCCTGACGGGCAACCTTGCCCGTTTCCAGTGTGAGCGTTTCTTCGCCCCACTGCATTGTCTTCTTCGTCTCTTTGAACATACGTCTATCCTATGTGGGGCACTCCCAGGCGTATCCCGGGTCCCCGATTGATTGGCGGCCCCATTGCCGCCGGCCTTTTCATCCTGTCATGCGCCAAGGCCAAAGCGTCACGTCTCAGATGCGCGCGGCATATATGTTTTTGCGTGATTTGGAAAGTGCGCAGATTTGTGGGGGCAATTCGTCTCGGTGCACCAAGGTGGCTGATACCCGGCCCCTGTTCAACCGAGGTGACGCAAGGCGCGTGTACACCCTTCATTTCTGGGGCCAGCATTGCCCGTTCACATCGCTTCGGGGCCGCCTCCACCGATGCTTTCGGGCGCAATTTTTCACGGCGCTGGCGGTCAATCTGGCAGTGCCTCCAGGGGGCGGCCGATCTGGCGGGCTTGCACCCCGTGCTTCGTCGGCCTACCTGTTGCCCATCTCAATAGGAGCTGACCGCGCATGTCTGAAACCCCTCAGGAATTGACACAAGCCCTGCTGGACGCCGCCCGTAAGGCAGGCGCAGACAGCGCTGACGCGATCGCGATCACCGGAACTGCCCTGTCGATCGATGTGCGGGACGGCACCTTGGAGCAAGCCGAACGCGCCGAGGGCAGCGATATTGGTCTGCGGGTCTTCATGGGCCAACGCAGCGCGATCGTCTCTGCCTCGGATACCCGCCGCGAAACGATGCTGGCCATGGCAGAGCGGGCCGTGGCCATGGCGCTTGAAGCGCCTGAGGATCCGAATGCGGGTCTGGCCGACCCGGCCCAAATCACCAACCAGACCGATAGCCGTTTTCTCGAACTGGCAGACCCGGCGTCCGAACCGGCCCCGGCCGCACTCGAAGAGGATGCCCGCCGCGCCGAGGCCGCTGCCCTCTCCGTGCAAGGCGTGACCCAGGTTCAGTCCGCATCCGCAAGCTACAGCGCCCGCGACGTTCATCTGGCCGCCTCCAACGGGTTTTCCGGCGGCTACCAACGCACATCGCGCAGCGCGTCCTGCGTGGCCATTGCCGGCAGCGGTTTGGGCATGGAGCGCGATTACGATGGCGACAGCCGCACTTACCAATCTGATTTGCGCGCTCCCGAAGAGATCGGACAAAGCGCCGCCGAACGCGCCATTGCACGGCTGGACCCCAAACGCCCCAAGACTGGCGCATATCCGGTGCTGTTTGATGAACGGATTTCGGGATCGCTGATCGGGCACCTGATGGCAGCCGCTTCAGGCTCTGCGATTGCCCGCGGCGCTTCATGGCTGCTGGACGCCATGGACACGCAGGTTTTGCCCGGCACAATGTCATTGGTCGAAGACCCCCATCGCCCCCGCGCCGCAGGCTCACGCCTGTTTGACGCCGAAGGGCTGGCAACCGCAACCCGCACCATCGTCAAGGATGGTGTATTGCAAAGCTGGACGCTTGATCTGGCAAATGCGCGCAAACTTGGCCTTCCAAGCACGGCCAATGCGGCACGGTCTGTTTCCGGAGGTGTCGGCCCGACGGTCTGGAACCTGGAACTGACCCAAGGCGACAAAAGCCGCGATGCACTGATCGCGGAAATGGGCACCGGGCTGCTGGTGACCTCCATGATCGGCGCAACGATCAATCCCAACACCGGAGACTACTCGCGCGGCGCCGCCGGCATGTGGATCGAGAACGGCGAGATCGCCTATCCTGTGTCCGGCGTCACTATTGCAGGCAATTTGCGCGAAATGCTCACATCCATGACACCGGCCAACGATGCGCGGCGCTACCTGTCGCGGGTGATCCCGTCACTGCTGGTTGAAGGACTGACCCTTGCAGGGGAGTGATCTAGAACTGCTGATTGACGCCGCTCAGGCGGCAGGATGCGTGGCCACCGGCTTTGTCGGTGGCGCGCTTGATGTGCAATACAAGAATGGCGATCAAAGCCCGGTGACAGCCGCCGATTTCGCGGTAAATGCCCTGCTCGAAGACAAACTCCGCAACGCGCGCCCGGACTACGGCTGGCTGTCCGAAGAAAGCCCTGACGGGACTGACCGTCTGGGAGCAGAGCGGGTCTTTATCATCGATCCGATCGACGGCACCCGGTCGTTCATCGAAGGCAGCAACACCTGGGCCCATTCCATCGCGATTGCCCGGAACGGCGCAATCGAAGCGGCCGTGGTTTTTCTGCCGATGCGCGACAAGCTGTATTCGGCCAGCCTCGGCAGCGGCGCCCGCCTGAATGGTCGCAGTATCAATGTCGGCAATCAAACCACGCTGGAAAGCGGCTCGATGCTGGCGGTCAAACGCGCGTTTGAGCCTGATCTCTGGCCCGGCGGCGTGCCCGCCATGCAGCGCAGTCACCGCCCGTCTCTGGCCTATCGACTCAGTCTGGTCGCCGAGGGCCGCTATGATGCCATGTTCACTCCGCGTGCCGCCTGGGAATGGGACATCGCCGCCGGCGCTCTGATCCTAGCCGAAGCAGGCGCCCAAGTTACGGATCGGCGCGGCGGTCCGCTGCGTTTCAACAACGCCCACCCGCAAACCGATGGTGTACTGACGGCAAATCCGAACCTGCACGCCAGTCTGCTGGATAGGTTGCTCTGACCAACCCGCATTAGACCGCGCCCAGTGTTTCTTTGTGCCTGAAATATCCCGGGGGGTCTGGGGGGCTGGCCCCCCAAGCCACAACAGCCAGATGCGCTCAGCTGGCCAGCATCCGCAGCCCTTGCGTGACATCCGAGCGAACGGCCAGTCTCAATCCCGGCTCATCTCCGGCTTTCAGTGCGGCAATAATCAAACGGTGGTATTGCGGCGCCTCGGTGCGCCTCAAACGACCGTAAAGCGCACGCATCGTCGGCCCGAGCTGTAGCCAGACCGTTTCGCACATGGCAAGCATTGCCGGTGCCTGCGCCCGCAAATACAGCGTGCGATGAAATTCGAGATTGGTGCGAATATAGCCAACGGCATCACGGTTCGACACAACGTCCGCGATTGTGCCGTTTATGCTCTGAAGCCGGTCGATCAAGGCGATATGCGCCCGAGGCAATGCACGGCTGGCCAGCTCGACCTCGATCAAGGCGCGCAGGGCCGCCAATTCCTCGATGCGTTCGTTGGTCAACTCCGGTGTGGAGACCCGGCCAGAGGCTGACATGGACAGCGCACCTTCCGCAACGAGCCGCTGAACCGCTTCACGCGCCGGGGTCATTGAAACATCGAATTCCCGTGCAAGGCCCCGCAGGGTCAGAGCTTTGCCCGGCGCAATCTCGCCATAGAGAATACGGCTGCGCAAACCGCGATATACGCGATCATGTGCCGAAGGCGTGACTTCGGGGTTCTTGCTTTCAGATATTCGGGGCAAGGGCGGCTGCATGCCCCTTTGTGATCACAAAAACCAGCACAGTCAATCGCCCCAAGTTTTCTACGCAACGTGGCCCCTGCGCACGCAACCGATCCAGCGAAAGGATCAGAACTTGTAACGATGGAGCCCTGCCCCGTTGGTCCGCAGCCAGTTACGGGCAGGCCGCCAATCGCCATACAGGCGTTCAACTACGGCCCAAAAGGCATCCGAGTGGTTCATCTGCTCAAGATGAGCCACCTCATGAGCGGCCACATAGTCCAATATCTCGGGCGGCGTCATGATCAGGCGCCAGCTGTACATCAACCCGCCGTCAGACGTGCAGGACCCCCAGCGCGATCGGGTATCGCGCAGGGTCAGCCGTGCATAGGGTTTTCCCAGGGCCTGCGCGTAGCGATCCGAAGCAACGGCCAAACGGTCGCGTGCCTGCGCCTTCAACCAGGCCTGCAACCGGCGACTGGCCGTATCTTCGCCCCCCCCCACATGCAACGTCTCATCCGATCGCGCTATGCCCCGGCCCGTCCCCTTCTGGATGGTGTGCAGAGCCCCGCGAAATGGCAGCGATGCGCCAATGCCGACGATCACATCATCAACACGCGCCGCGACATGTTTGCGAAGCCAGTCTTCTTTAGACTGCAGGAAAGCAAGCCCTTCGTCTTCGGGGACACCGCGTGGCAGGGTCAGTGTAACCCGCCCGTCCAGTTGTGACATTCGCAGCGACAACCGGCGTGCCCGCGCCGAGCGCCGGACAGTCACGGTAATCGAAGGGTTGCCCGCAAGCTCGATCTGCCCCATATGCCCCCGTATCAGTTGCCTGCCGGGCTTTGCCCCGGACCTCAGCGTCAAAGCCTTTGACATGCTTGGGCCGTTATGGCAGGTGCCACGGATTGTCCGCAAGACCGCGTAACACTACGATTCACAAGGGGATCACCATGCCCAAGGAAGAATGGGGCACAAAGCGCCTATGCCCGACCACAGGAAAGCGATTCTACGACCTGAACCGCGACCCGATTGTCAGCCCCTACACCGGTGAGGTCGTGAACCTCGAAACCGGCAAGCGCAGCAGCATTGCCGCCGACGCCGCCGACAAGGCTTCGGCCAAGGCCAAGGAAGATGATGCGGAAGAAGTGCTGCTCGACGATGATGATGTCGATGTAGATCTTGGCGATGATGATGTGCTCGAGGACGAAGACGATGATAACGTCTCGCTCGACGAAATCGCAGACGTCGCAAGCGAAGACGACGACAGCTGATCGCATCCGGCACGCCGGAAAAGAAAACCAGCCACGGGCGGATTTTTCCGCTTGATCCCGCCCGCGGCATTGCGTAATCACCCGCGAACACGGCGTTTCCACGCCACCTGAATGGGGCCTTAGCTCAGCTGGGAGAGCGCTTGCATGGCATGCAAGAGGTCAGGGGTTCGATCCCCCTAGGCTCCACCATTCCTCTCAAAAATCTGCGGTTTGTCCCTTTTGCCCCGGCACAAATTTTGTCTGTGGCTTTCGAAGATTGCTGTTCAAATGTCTTGGTAGACTGACCCGCCGCGCAATCGCGTCAAAATAGGCTGGTCCCACGTGCAAAAACTGGGCAGCATGGCGTGTGAAACGTCCCGCAGGAGCCAACATGCCGAACCTGACAAAGACCGCGTCCCAGATGGTTGCCGAAGCCCGCGCACGGATCGACGAAGTCGAAACCTCGGATCTCATCGCCATGCTGGATGACCCGGATACAGTGGTGGTCGACATTCGCGACATCCGCGAACGCCAGCGCACGGGTTTTATCCCCGGCTCGGTCCACGCCCCGCGCGGGATGATCGAATTCTGGGTCGATCCGGACAGCCCTTATTTCAAAGAGGTCTTTGGGCAGGACGACAAACGCTATGTGTTTCACTGTGCATCCGGATGGCGCTCTGCGCTGACCGTCGCCACGCTGCAAGACATGGGGTTTGCCGCCGCGCATCTTCGTGAAGGGTTCAGCACCTGGGAACAACAAGGCGGCCCGGTCGAGCGCGATAGCTAGACCGCGCTGAACACCGCAATGGCCGGTCCATGAACGCCAATGTCCAGCGGTCCGAAATCAGAATCCACGCAAAGCGAAAAATACCCTGCTGTTGGCAGATAAAGAACGCTGTAGGCACCATTGGACCGGGTCACGGACCAGCAGGTCTGCGTTATCCCGCCACTGAAATTCACCGTGATTGGACGAGGCCGCCGGACCCGCATTCTTGAAAAGTCAGCCAAAGTCGCCGCCCGTGTCGCCGTATCGGGCAGAAATTGGCGCATTTCAGCCTCAACCAAAGCCTCGACATGGGCCGCCATCTGCTCTGGCGCGGGGATATGCGGTGCGTCCTGCATAGGCAAAACATGTGGCACGCAGCGTCATTAAAGCAAGCTCTTGCCTGAACCACATTGATTTGGCCACAACGGATCGGTGCAGGCGGTCAAATGCGGTATACTAACCGAAATAGGCCGAAAGGTGGTCTTGACTTGCTGCAGCGCCGAATTAGTGCGCGCAATTTTTGAACAAAACGCCGCAACCAATAGTATTTTTGTTGCGCTGCAACTGCAAAATAGCTATCCCGACCGGGACAGATAGAGAGGACCCATATCATGGCCCATGACGGACAAGACCTGAGCCTTGGCAGCGTGATCCTGCCCGACCTTCTTTCCCTGACCGGCGCGGCGGTAGCCCCAGTCGAGGAAGTCTTTGAAATTGCGCGAACTCGTGTCCGCGACATGGTCAGCGTAGATGGCCGGGTGTCCGGCGCTGCGATCGAAGCGAACCAAACTGCGGCCCACGGGCTGGCATGGTTCGCCACCTATCTCGAATCGCTGCGCCAGATGCAGGGCTGGGCCGAACGCATGCAGGCCGACGGCACCTTTGGCGAAGTCGAGCAACTGCTGCACCAGATCGCCTTTGGCGAATACCTCTGGCAGATCTACGGCGGCATCCAGATGAACCAGGGCGAAATGGTTCGTCTGCAGGATCTGGGCCTGTCACAGGACGATATGCGCGGTTTGATGTCTGACGCGGTCATGACTCTGACCCAAGGCGCCAACACGCAGGCGGCGCGCACGCGGCTGGTCGAACTGATGGAAGAACGCTCGGCTGAAATCACCGTGGGTCGGTGTGGCTTGGACGATGAACTGGAAATGATCCGGGAACAGTTCCGCCGCTACGCGGTCGACAAGGTGCTGCCACATGCCCACGAATGGCACCTCAAGGATGAGCTGATCCCGATGGAGGTGATCGAAGAGCTGGCCGAAATGGGTGTCTTTGGTCTGACCATCCCAGAAGAGTTCGGTGGGTTTGGCCTGTCCAAGAATTCCATGTGCGTCGTTTCCGAAGAACTGTCGCGCGCCTACATCGGCGTTGGCTCGCTCGGCACCCGGTCCGAGATTGCCGCAGAACTGATCATTGCTGGCGGCACGCCAGAGCAAAAGGAAAAGTGGCTGCCCGGCCTTGCCTCGGGTGAGATCCTGCCAACCGCCGTGTTTACCGAGCCGAACACCGGCTCTGACCTGGGCAGCCTGCGTACCAAGGCCGTCAAGGATGAGAACGGCGACTGGATCGTCAACGGCAACAAGACATGGATCACCCATGCGGCGCGAACCCATGTGATGACCGTTCTGGCCCGCACCGTGCCGGACACCGACAACTACAAGGGTTTGTCGATGTTCCTCGCTGAAAAGACGCCGGGCACCGACGAACAGCCTTGGCAGGATCCCGGCATCTCTGGTGGCGAGATTGAAGTGCTCGGTTATCGCGGCATGAAGGAATACACCGTTAACTTTGATGATTTCAAAGTGAAGGGTGAAAACCTGCTGGGCGGCGAAGAAGGCAAAGGTTTCAAGCAACTGATGGAAACCTTTGAATCCGCCCGCATTCAAACCGCGGCGCGCGCCATCGGCGTTGCCCAGTCGGCACTGGATGTCGGAATGCAATACGCACAGGACCGCAAACAATTCGGCAAATCGCTGATCGCCTTCCCGCGTGTGTCTGGCAAGCTGGCCATGATGGCCGTGGAAATCATGATCGCGCGACAGCTGACCTACTTCAGCGCCCGCGAAAAAGACGAAGGCCGCCGCTGCGATCTTGAGGCCGGCATGGCCAAACTGCTCGGCGCCCGCGTGGCCTGGGCTGCAGCGGATAACGCCCTGCAGATCCACGGTGGCAACGGCTTTGCCTTGGAATACAGCGTCAGCCGCATTCTGTGCGACGCACGCATTCTGAATATCTTTGAAGGTGCCGCTGAAATCCAAGCACAGGTCATCGCACGACGCCTGCTGGGCTGACAGCCCGCGCAAGCACACAAAATCTTTCAGACAGGCCGGTGACTTACAACGTCGCCGGCCTGTTTCTATTTGAGCAAGCCGCGGGTCGATAACCTGATCTACCTCAAAGACCCTCGCGCCAAAACTTGTGATGAATGCGCAAACATATCGCAAGGAAACGACATGAGCTGGAAAGACAGACTGGATGACACAAAAGGCCAACTGAAAAGCCTGAACAAGATCATCCCCGACACCACCGCCGCCTTTGGCGCCCTTGGCAAAACCGTCAAGCAAGATGGCGCGCTCAGCTTCAAGGAAAAGGAATATGTGGCGCTTGGGATCGCCGTGGCAACGCGCTGCGAGCCGTGCATCCTGTTCCACACCGAAGCACTGATCCGCCTTGGGGCCACCCGTGAAGAGGTGGCCGAGGTGCTTGCGACCTGTATTCAGATGGGTGGCGGTCCCGGGCTGATGTATGCTGCCAAGGCGCTGGATGTGTATGACGATCTTAGCGACTGACCCAAACAATCAGTCAGCCTGACGATCAAAGAAAAAGGGCGGGTCCTATGGCCCGCCCTTCGCTGTTCTTGGGATAGTGCCGATTACTTCACAGTGATCCGGCCATCGGTGTACGGCGTGTAAGGCGCGTTGGCTGCGATGTATTCAGCCGTCACGTCTGCCAGATCGGGGCCGTAGTCATAGGCGTTTTCAGCGTCACGGAACATCTTGTAACCGTCGCCGCCGTTGCGGACGTAGTTGTTACTGACAACGCCATAGACCTTGTCCATCTCAATCGGCGCGCCACCAACCATAACGCCCGAGATACGGCTGCCTGCCTCGGCAGCAGGATCAACGGTGTAGGACATACCCGCCACCTGCGGGAAGCGGCCTGCGCCCTCTTCCATCTGGCTGACGCCATTTTCCAGCGCGGCCACGATCGTGGCGCCAGTCACCTGGAAAGTGGAAAGCGTGTTCTGGAACGGCAGAACCGTCAGCACTTCGCCCATGGTCACTTCGCCCGCATCGATGGATGCCCGCAGACCGCCGCCGTTCTGGATGGCAATCTCGACGCCCTGATCCTTCACACGGTCCAGCATGGCGTCTGCAACAAGGTTGCCCATTGCGCATTCCATCGCGCGGCAAACCGAACGGTCGCCCTCAATCGCTGCACCCGCCTCAGCGACAACGCGCGTTTTCATCTCTTCGATCGGACCGGCCAGCTCTGCGACCCGTGCAACGATGCCTTCGTCTTCTGCAACCGAAGCGTCCAGCAGGATGGTGTCGCCAGAGGCTTCTGTGACGTTGCCCGCATCGTCAAATGTCAGCGTCAGATGACCCACATATTTCGAATAAGCGTAGGCCTGAACCACCGGCACACCGTCGACCATTGTCGGATAGGCCATGGCGCCTTCTTCGGTGTTCGAAAACTTGGTGTGCGAATGCCCACCCACCACAGCGTCGAGGCCGTCAACCGCGGCCGCAATGGCCATATCTTTGCCCACACCCACGTGGTTCAGCGCGATGATCTTGGTCACGCCCTGTTCGGTCAAAACCGCAACATCCTGTTGCAGACTTTCGATTTCGTCGGAAAAGATCACGGCTTCGGACGGGCTGGATGTTTCCACGGTGTCCACGGCAAGCGCCGAAACGATACCAATCTTTTCGCCGCCGACCTCAAGTACGAGGTGGTCATCGATCTTGCCCGCCAGAACATTGGATCCCGAAACATTGATGTTGCCGGAAATCACCGGGAACGACACACCGTCTGCCAGTTTGGCCAGACCTTCGTCACCATCGTCAAATTCGTGGTTGCCCACGGCCATGGCGTCAAAGCCGATTTGTTGCATGAACTCGATTTCGGCATCACCCTTGTAGGTCGTATACATCAATGAGCCCTGATACTGGTCACCGGCATCCAGAACGAGAACGTTCTGTCCGGCCAGTTCGGCGCGCAGTTCGGCAATTTTGGTCGCAACACGAGCAACCCCACCAAAGCATTTGCCCTCGGCATTGTCTTCGGCTTTGCAGGTCGAGTCATATTTATTGATGGGTTCGATCCGGCTGTGCAGATCGTTTACGTGAATAATGTGCAACGTGTAATCAGCGCTGGCGGCACCGGCCGTCAGGGCTAGGGCAGCAGCTCCGGAAAGAAGGCGAGCAGACATCGGGAATCCTCTCTGTCATGTGATTTATGTGCCGATGGTGACTCGGCCCAGCGTCCGAGTCAAAGGCTACGCTGGGGCAAATACACTGTCGCGCGTAACAGAGCGATGACAGCCCGAAACACAGGCAACATGGCCAGAGCCCTTGGTCAGAATGCGCCGCGTTCCTAAATCGTGTGCATGAGACGCGTTTTGTCCTTGTCTTTGCTGGCGTTAATCGGCCTTGCCGCGCTTGCGGCGGCAGTTTTACCCGGACCGCAACACGCCCTCTGGCCCCGTTGGGCCGGTCTGCACAATGTCGCGCCGGGCATCTGGACAGATGATCAGACGCGGCAGGCTGATCTGCACCGAATTGTAGAGACCGCTGCGCAACGCGCAGAAGCGTTTCACGGCGCGTTCCGGCACCCGCGCATCATATTTTGCCACCATCAGGCCTGCGCGGATCGGTTTGGTCTCTATCCGGCTGGGTTGGCCTATGGTCGCCATCTCGTTCTGCTGGGGCCGGAAGGTGTGAACGCGGACGTGCTGGGGCATGAATTCAGCCACATTGCGCTCCATCAGAACTATGCGATTTCCGATCTTTGGAACCCCCGCTTTCCGCATTGGTTTGATGAAGGACTGGCCGTGCATTTATCGCCAGATTCCCGTTATCGCACGCCCGGCACATTGGCAGACGCACAATGGGTGCTGAAGGCCAAAACACTGTATGACTGGAAGTCACTGGTGACGCAGGAAAACTGGCGCGAGGCCTATGGCTCTGCCGGTTTTCTGGCCTCGCATATTGAAACGACATACGGGCAGGACGCCTTGCAGGCCTTGGTGTCTGATGTGCGGGCCGGGGCCGACTTTGACCAAGCAATGGCGCGCCAGAACATCTCGGTCGCGCCTTAGATGTCTTGACCCTCGTGCGGGGGCGTTGCAAACCACGCGGCATGGAAATCTACAAAATTCTGCGGGCCGACGAATGGGCCGAATTGCGCGCCAAAGGGGAAACCACGGGCGCACCGATTGATGTGGCTGACGGCTATATCCATTTTTCGACCGCTGATCAGGCGCGCGAAACAGCGGCCAAGCATTTTGCAGGGGCCGAGGGCCTGATGCTTGCCGCGTTGGAAACCGACCGGATGGGTGACGGCCTGAAATGGGAAGAAAGCCGTGGCGGTCAGTTGTTCCCGCACTTGTATGGTCCGCTGCGTCTGGCTGACGTGACTTGGGCCCAGCCCCTGCCTTTGGGGCCGGACGGCGAGCATAGCTTTCCTGAAAACATCGCATGACCGAAGCCTTCGTCGATCCAACCCGCGTGCAGTTTGACCTGTTCAAGGGCCTGGACCGTAATGAGCCTTGCGAAATGCTAAACCTTGTCCGCCTGCGTGACCGTGCCGCCTATCCAGCAGAGCACGCCCTTGCCAATGCGGGACTGACGGGCGAGCAGGCCTATGCAAACTACGGCACGCACAGCGGCCCGGTTCTGCGGCGGGTTGGCGGCTCGATCCTGTGGCGGGGCAACTGGCGATGCGGGCTGATTGGCCCTGCGGACGAAGCCTGGGACCATGTATTTATCGCCCGCTATCCTTCGGCGCATGCCTTCATGGCGATGGTCAAGGATCCTGACTATGCAATTGCCGTGGTGCACCGTCAGGCCGCGGTTGAAACATCGCGCCTGATCCGCTGCGCGCCCACCGATGCAGGAGATGTCTTCGGATGAAGCTCATTGAACGCGCAGGTCTTGCCCTGCTGCAAAAAACTGATCCCGAACAAGCCCACGGCCTTGCTCTGCGCGCACTGCGGCTGGGACTGTCCCCCAGCGCAGGCACAATGACATCCGATCGGTTGCGCTGTCAGATCGCTGGACTGGAGCTGCCCAACCCTGTGGGTCTGGCCGCCGGTTTCGACAAAAACGCCGAGGCACTGGATGGATTGTCCAGATCGGGTTTCGGCTTTGTCGAGGTGGGGGCAGCAACACCCTATCCGCAGCCGGGCAACCCAAAGCCGCGTTTGTTCCGGCTCACCGAAGACAAGGCCGCCATCAATCGCTTTGGCTTTAACAATGAGGGCATGGTTGCCATTGGCGACCGGCTGGCCAAACGGCCGGCAAACATGATCCTTGGACTGAACCTCGGGGCAAACAAGACATCAGATGACCGCGCCCGCGACTTTGCGCAAGTGTTGGCACATTGCGGCGCGCATCTGGATTTTGCCACGGTCAATGTCAGTTCACCCAACACCGAAAAACTGCGTGACTTGCAGGGCAAAGACGCACTATCGGCCTTGCTGGCTGGGGTCATGGACGCGAACAGCGGCCTTGCGAAACCGATCCCGGTTTTTCTGAAAATCGCCCCGGATCTGGACGCCGCTGGCCTGGCGGACGTGGCAGAGGTCGCACTCAGCTCAGGCGTGGCCGGCGTGATCGCGACCAACACAACCCTGTCCCGCGATGGCCTGCACAGCAAACACAAAGGGCAGGCAGGCGGGCTTTCGGGCCAGCCATTGTTTGAACGCTCAACCCGCGTTCTGGCGCACTTGTCCGATCTGACCAATGGCGACCTGCCCCTGATCGGGGTCGGCGGCGTGGGTTCAGCCGAACAGGCCTATCAGAAAATTCGCGCAGGCGCGTCGGTCGTTCAGCTTTATACCGCGCTTGTTTACGGGGGCATCTCCTTGGTGAAAGAGATCACCGGTGGACTGGACGCACTGCTGGCTCGCGATGGGTTTCAGTCGGTTGCAGATGCTGTCGGCAGTGGACGAAAGGACTGGCTATGATCCTGTGGCACAACCCACGATGCACCAAATCCCGGCAGGCTTTAGCTCTGCTCGAAGAGCAAGGGGTGGAATTTTCAGTTCGGCGCTATCTGGACGATGCTCCGGACCAAGAGGAGCTGCGCGCCCTGCATGCCAAGCTGGGAGGGCCCGTTATCGCGATGATGCGCCCGAAAGAGGCCGTGTTCAAAGAGATGGGACTGACCCGCGACATGCCCGACGACGCACTGTTCGCTGCCATGGCCAAAGCGCCCAAATTGATCGAACGGCCGGTGCTGATTGCCGGTGACAAGGCCGCAATCGGGCGTCCACCGGAACGCATTCTGGACATCATGGCCTGAACCGATTTGCCCCGGGTCGTATCGGTACCCTTTTTGAGGCTAATCCAAAAATCAGAACTCTGGCCGCCCCTGATCGCCGGGGCTTTGCTTGACGCCGCACCGCCATAAGGTAGGCTCCGGCTCAAACGGCTTCTATTAAAGGAATATGCCATGCAACGGCTTCATCTGGTCTTTGGCGGCGAGCTGGAAGACCCCACCAAAACTGTCTTTCGCGACGTGGACGACATCCACGTTGTCGGCATCTTCCCGGACTATGAATCGGCCTTCAACGCATGGAAGGCCGAAGCCCAGCGCACGGTCGACAACGCCCATATGCGGTATTTCATCGCCCATCTGCATCGCCTGCGCGACGAAGAGGCCGCCGCGTCCTCGACCGAGGAACTGGGCTAATATCATGAGCCGCCGCGCGCTGAGCCTGTCAGCCTACCTGACCTTTGCGCGTGGCGCCCAAGCGCCGGCTGAACACCCTCCATTGCTGCCGGATCGTGGATCGGGGCCAGTGGTCATGGCCTATGGCGAAACGCCGTCGCAGGGTCATGCGCTTGCGGCGCTTTGCTCGCGGCTTTTGTACCAACGGCCAGAAATCCAGGTAATCCTTTTCGGCAGTGCCGCCGCCCATGCCGCAGACACTGCCATGACTGGCGCAGATCTGCCGCCCGAGCGGGCCAGCGCCTGCGAAGAATTCGCCGCCGCGCTGCGCCCGGACATCGTGCTGTGGGTCGGCCAGAAATCACTGCGCCCGGCGCTCCTGCACAGCCTGCGGGAACAGGGTGCGCAATTGGTTGCACTGGATGCGGAAAATGCACCTTGGTCCAGCCCTGCCCCACGTTGGTTGCCTGATCCGGCTCCGGCAACGCTTGCCTTGTTCCACAAAATTCACGCAACGACACCGCAGGCAGGCCGCGACCTGCGCCGCTTGGGTGTCGCGCCCAATCATTTGCGCATATCCGGGCCATTGCTGGACACAGGCGTGCCTTTGGGCTGCGACGAAGACAGCCGCGAGGAATTGGCCGGCCTTTTGGGCGGCCGCCCGGTGTGGCTGGCTGCACGCCTGCGCGCTGCCGAAGTGAACGACATTCTAAGAGCCCACAGACGCGCCGTACGCATGGCCCATCGATTGCTGCTGATCATCGTGCCGCATGACGAGGCAGAGGCACCAGCAATCGCCCGGGCTGTCGAAGCCGAGCAGATGCGCTGCGCGAACTGGGATGCAGGCGAAACGCTTGACGACAACACCATGGTTCTGATGGCAGAAGGGCCCGAAGAACTGGGGATGTGGTACCGTCTGGCGCCTTTGGCTTTTCTTGGTGGATCTCTTGTGGCCGGTCACGGCGGTCACGACCCTATGGAAGCCGCTGCTCTGGGCACTGCGATTTTGTACGGGCCAAACGTCGGCGGACATCTTGCGGGATACACCAGACTTGTCGAGGCAGGCGCCGCCCGAATTGTCCGTGACGCAGATTCTCTGGCCAGCGCGCTGACCAATCTGACAGCACCGGATCAGGCCGCGGCCATGGCCCATGCGGGGTGGGATGTGGCAACCGCCAGCGCAGCGCTGGTGGATCAGGTTGTGAACGAAATCTGCGAAGAGCTTGATCGGAAGGAGCGCGTCTGATGCGGCCACCTCGGTTCTGGTCAAATGCCCCTGATCAACCCGGCCTTCGGGCCCGACTTCTCAGCCCATTGGCGGCGCTGACAGCTGCCGCGACAGCCCGCCGTGCAAACCGCGCGGCGGCGCATCGCGCCTCGGTCCCGGTGATCTGCGTGGGCAATATCAACGCGGGTGGAACCGGAAAGACGCCAACCGTCATCGCATTGGTCCAACACCTGGCCGACCGCGGTATCACGGCGCATGTGGTCTCACGCGGGTATGGCGGGCGCCTGTCCGGCCCGGTGCGTGTTGATCCGGCAGTGCACAGTGCCGAAGACGTTGGCGACGAACCGCTGCTGATCGCGGCCTTTACGGCGGCGTGGGTCGCCAAGGACCGAGCCGCAGGCGCAAAAGCCGCAGAAGCCGCCGGAGCGCAGGCTATCATTCTGGACGACGGCTTTCAGAATCCGAGTGTTTTCAAGGATCTGTCTATCATTGTCGTGGATGCCGTCGCCGGGTTCGGAAACGGTCGCTGCATGCCATCAGGCCCTCTGCGCGAGCCGGTTTCAGCCGGGATGGCGCGCGGCGATCTGGTACTTTCCATCGGATCACAAGGCGCGCAAACCCGGTTCTCTGAGACGTGGAAGGACCAGATTTCGCTACCGCATTTGACCGGGTCGCTGGAGCCTTTGCAAACCGGAATGGACTGGGATGGTCTGCCAGCACTTGCCTTCGCGGGCATAGGCCATCCGGAAAAGTTCTTTGCCACGCTCCGCGCGCTCGGGGCCAACATAAAGCGTGCAGAGGCGCTGGAGGATCACCAGCTCCTGACCGCAGCCCTGATGACCCGCTTGGAAAAGGAAGCGCAAATGATCGGCGCTCAGCTCGTCACCACTGAAAAGGATGCGGTGCGTCTGCCTGACGAGTTCCGCCAGAAAGTGCTGACTCTGCCAGTTCGGCTGACCCTGCACCAAAAGGCGAAGCTGGATGAAATGTTGGACCCGATCCTGCCAAGCAAGACCGGGTCCTAGAAAACGACGATTCGTCGGTTTGCCGACGGTTGACGATCAGCGGTTTCCGACACCGCCCGCCAACAGGCGAATGATGGTTTCTTCATCCAGATAACCGGTCGCCCGGATACCCCGTGCCTGCTGATACTTTTGGATTGCACGGCGCGTGTTCTGGTCGAAATTGCCATCTACCACGCCGGGCTTGAGACCCAGCTGGGTCAGGCGGGCCTCAACCAAACGCTTGGCAACCGGGTTAAGGTTCAAAGCACGCTCGGCCTGACTTGCACGCGATGCATTCTGTTCCTGCTCAGCCGCACGCTCCAATTCGCGAATGCGTGCTTTGGCCTCGGCCTGAAACGCCCCGCCCGGACGCTTTTCCAGATAGCTGCGGTAGGCACTGATGGTGTCGGCCTCGCGTGCTGCACGCCAATCGTTGCGATCAGCACGGGCCGCGCGTTCGGCGCGGCGGGCTTCGATCTGCTCCAACAAGCTACGGGCTTCTTGCGCATAAATTCCCTCGGGGTAGCGCTCCAGATACTCGCGCAGAGCGGCCTCTTCAGGATCGGCCTGAACCTGCCGCCACAAGGCACGGTCCTGACGTTCCTGTTCTTCGCGGCGCAGGCGTGCTTCTTCTTCCAGCTCGGCCGCACGCGCCGTTGCCGCGCGATCCAGCCGGTTGATTTGAGGCGCGGTCAGATATCCCGTCGCCCGGACCGATATCGCGCGCTGCCAATTCTGGATGGCACCCCGTGTGCCCCGGCCAAAGATCCCGTCAATTCCACGTGTGTTGTAGCCCAGAATCGTGAGATCGCGTTGAATGTCGCGCCGGGCATCTCGAGACAGCTCCAGACGTTCTTCGGTGCGGCGGTCCTGATAGAATGGCTCGTCATCGATCGCCTTGATCCGTTGGCGTGCAGCAGCCGCGTGCTGTCCTTGCGGATGTCCCTGCAGATAAGTCTGATACCCAACGAGGGTGTCGGCCTGCTGGGCCAGCCGCCACGCGGCATTGTCCGCCGCTTCGGCTGCCCGGGCCGCAGCCGCCAAGTCGTCTGCATCGGGCTGTTGTTCTCCGGCGTCAGCATCCACCTGCCCCGTTGCAGCGGCGTCATCGCGCGCGGGGACAATGGTGATATCCTTTGGTGCATATCCAAGTAGATCGATTTCGTAGCGCCGCACCGTGCTGCTGAGGGGGCGTCCCCGTGACAGCATATCCGTCGCGGCAAACCGCATCACATCTGCCCCCGGACCGCGCACCACGGTCACACCCTGAGGGATATCCAGATCGCCCAACCCGGCCTCAAGAAAAGCGCCGTAGTCGGCGTCTTGCGCCTCTTCACCCAAAACCAGAAAGGCCCGGCCCGGATATGCCGCCAGAACGGTCATGACAGAATCCAGCGACAGCGAGCTTGTCAGAATACGCCCCGGGTTCTCCGGAATATCCTGTTCAACCGGCAACAGATACGCATCAGAAGCGCCATGCACAAAGGCCCCTCTGAGAACGACCACGAGGCTTTCGGTATCCGCGTCGATCCCTTCAACGAACTTGAGGAAAGAAACCCGCATGTCTCGGGAATTGCCGTCCCGTGCGACCTCGGTCTCAAAGCCGCGGTTATCCAGCCTCTCCAAGGTGCGCTCAATCTGGAAGGCACCGGTCAGCAGCTGAAGCCCTTCGTAGCCTGAATTCCCGATAACCAGTGCATCGCCCTCGGCCAAAGCTGCAGTCGCACCGCCCAAGCCCAGCGCAAGACTGACCCCGGCCAGTCCGCGTATGGCGCCAGCGCGCCCGGATTTCGCATAAAACATCCTGTTCCTCCCAAGTCCGTCAGCAAACAACGGCAAACGCCCGCCAACAGGCAGGACACAGCCAACTGTCACATCACCAGCCTAGCCAAGAGCGACGCTGGCCCATAGGGAGAAAATCAGTCGTAGTTGCGCAGATCTTCAATAACCAGCCCGTCGCGCGGCAATCCGCCGACCGGCAGCACCTCAACCGTGCCACGCAGTTTCAACACTTCCGCCACAGAGGCCTCGAAGGCCGACAGATCGCCGCCTTCGGCTTCGAGCCGGACAGTCATCACATCCATCTCGCCTTCACGACTGGCCACGACGCGGGCGCGGGTAATCTCGGGGTGGCGCTCTACCAACTGCGCGACCTGCTCCGGACGCACGAACATACCCTTGATCTTGGTTGTCTGATCGGCGCGCCCCATCCATCCTTTGATCCGGCCGTTGGTGCGACCGCATGGACTGATACCCGGCAGCATGGCCGACAGATCACCCGTCGCAAAGCGCACCAGTGGGTAATCAGGATTCAGCGTGGTGACGACAACTTCGCCAACCTCGCCTTCTTCAACCGGATCGCCGGTTCCGGGCGTGACGATCTCGACAATGCCATGTTCGTCAATGATCATCCCTTCCATGGCCGGGCTTTCGTATGCCACGTTTCCAAGGTCGGCTGTAGCATAGCACTGAAGGCAGGTTATGCCGCGATCTGCATACCAGTCGCGCAGCGACGGGAACAACGCACCACCGCCGACGGCCGCACGCGTGATCCCGAGCTTCAATCCCATTTCATCCGCCTTCTCGAGGATAACCTTGAGATAATCCGGCGTGCCAGCGTAGGCCGTGATGCCAATGTCGTGGGCCGCCTGCGCCTGCAGTTCGGTCTGCCCCGTCCCTGCAGGCAAGACCGCCGCCCCGACCGCGCGGGCGCCGGATTCGAAAATCGTGCCAGCCGGGGTCAGGTGATAACCGAAACAGTTTTGCACAATGTCGCCGGCTCCGATCCCCACTGCATGCAAAAACCGGCCCATGCGCCACCAGTCATGGCTCGCGCCACCGGGCTCGTAGATTGGGCCGGGGCTTTGAAAAACATGTGACAGGTTGGAAACCGGCAAACCACCAAATGGTGGTTGCGCTTTCTGACGTCCAACGAGGTCGGCCTTGCGCAGGACGGGCAGGCCCGCGAGGCCCGACAAGTCACCCACAGCATCCATGCCATGCTTTGCAAGCTGCGTGTTGAGCGCGACAAGCTGCGCGGCTTCGCGCGCATCCTGCGAACGCGTTTCAAGATCGTCAAAATAGGATGTCATGGCGGCCTCCAAGTTATGCGGGCGAATGGATAAGGTCCCAAGGTCGGCCTTGAGGGGCCTGCCCCTCAAACTCCCCGGGATATTTTCAGCACAAAGAAGACAGCAGGGCTGCCCCGGGTTATGCCAACCAACGCTTGCGGCGCCGGTAGCTGCGCACATCGCGGAAAGACTTCCGGCCTTCTTCCGACATTCCGAGGTAGAATTCCTTGACGTCCGGGTTTTCGCGCAATTCGGCTGCTGGGCCTTCCATCACGACGCGCCCGTTTTCCAGAATGTAGCCCTGATGCGCATAGCGCAGCGCAACATTTGTATTCTGTTCAGCCAGCAAGAAGCTGACCCCTTCGTTTTCATTAATGGTCTTCACGATCTCAAAGATCTGCTCCACCAGCTGCGGCGCGAGCCCCATGCTCGGCTCGTCCAGCAGGATCATTTCGGGGCGCGACATCAGAGCCCGGCCCACGGCCGTCATCTGCTGCTCGCCACCGGATGTGTATCCGGCCTGCGAGCGGCGCCGTTCCTTGAGGCGTGGAAAATAGGTATAAACCATATCCAGATCGGCCTCGATGGCGCCTTTGCCGTCTTTGCGCGTGTAGGCACCGGTCATCAAATTCTCTTCGACGGTCAGATGCTCAAAGCAATGGCGTCCTTCCATCACCTGGATCACCCCGCGCTTGACCAGCGCCGCCGGGTCGAGATCCTGCACCCGTTCGCCCTTGTAGAGGATCGAGCCCTTGGTGACCTCACCGCGTTCGGAATGCAGCAGGTTGGAAATCGCCTTCAACGTCGTCGTCTTGCCCGCGCCATTGCCGCCTAGCAGCGCGGTCACACCGCCCTGCGCCACCTTGAGTGACACGCCTTTCAGCACAAGGATCACGTGGTTGTAGATGACCTCGATGTTGTTGACTTCAAGCAGTGCCTGATCGGTCTTGGCAGCATCCAGCATGGGCAGTGTCCCTGTTGTGCAGACTGGCCGGTTTCTCGCGGCATCCGCTGCTTCTTCTTTTTCCAAATACGCAAATCCTCCGGCGACGACAGCGCGTCGCCGGAGAACAGTTCACTTAGCCTTCGCAGGCATCGTTGGTTGGCCAAGGTGCGTTCGCCTCGGCGTATTCCGCGGCCTTGGTGTTGATCAGCTCGGCATAACCCGAGGTGTCAGGCTTGAGGTGATCGGAGACCTTTACGAACTGTGCGCCGTCCCATTCCAGCATCCAGCCACCCGAGTGACCGGTGTGGTTCGAGCAGGATGTTGCAAATGGCGGCACCATGCCTTCGAGGCCCAATTCCTTGATGCGCTCTTCAGTCATGTTGATGTTCTCAAGACCCCAGCGCAGTTGCTCGGCGCTGATCTCGGCTGTGTCGTACTCTGCCTGCGCCGCTGTGATGCCTTCTGCGAGGATGGCAGAGATCACGATGCCACGGCTGTAGAAGACGCCCTGCATTTCGGTCTCATTCGACTTGGACAGGCCCGCGTCGACCACGTGCTTCTTGATGTCGGCCATGACAGGCGCATCCGCGTTCGGGAAGGACCAGCTGATCGACTTATAGCCTTTGCCGGCATCGCCAACGATAGCGAGGTCAGCATCGTGGCCGGACCACCAGACACCAATCATGTTCTCCATCGGGAACTTGGTTTTGACGGCTTCGGTGATTGCGCCCGCATTCATGGCGCCCCAGCCCCACATGACCACGTAGTCAGGACGTTCGCGACGAATCTGCAGCCACTGAGCCGACTGGTTCTGCATTTCCTTCAGGCCAACCGGAATCGGCACCAGCTCAAAGCCCATCGCGCCGGATTTCGCTTCGAGCAGAGGAAGCGGCTCTTTGCCGTAAGGGTGGTCGAGATGCAGGAAGGCAATCTTCTTGCCTTTCAGGTCACCCTGACCGGACAGGTACTGAATGATCATGTCCGCGGCATCCCAGTAACCGGACGGCGTGTTGAACGCCCACTGGAAGACCTTGCCGTCAGCCATCGGGCTAAAGCCGTAGCCGGGTGCAAGGATCGGGATCATGTCCACGTTTGTCTTGGGCAAAACCTGCAGGGTGATGCCGGTCGACCACGGCTGGGTCACGATGGCCTTGCCCTTGGTCTTCTCGTAGCACTCAACACCTTTTTCGGTGGAATAGCCGGTTTCGCATTCTTCGGCGTTTACGGGAATGCCGCCAACACCACCGTCGCGCGCGTTCAGCATCGTCAGATAGTCTGCCTGACCGTTCATCAGTGGGATACCGGTCGCGGCAAAGGGGCCGGTGCGGTAGGCGAGGTTCGGGGCATAAAGCTCCTGCGCCATTGCGGCGCCTGCCGTCACACCCGCGATCAGCGCGGCGGCGGCCATTTTGGTGAAGTGTTTCATATGTATCCTCCCTTGGATCTCTTCACTGTTTGTTGGTTGTTATTGGTCTTGTTGTTGGGCCCCAGCCTAGTGCGGGAAGGGCCAGATGATAAGCTTTTCTCGGATCAGGCGCCAAAGCTGGTTCAACCCGTGCGGCTCCACGATCAGGAAAAACACGATCAGCGAACCAACGATCATGATGTTCAGGTGCTCGACCATCGCAGAGCTGATCGACAGCCCAAGAGCCCCCGGCAGCAGGTTCAGAACAACCGGCAGGCCGACAATCAGGATCGCCCCCAGATAGTTACCGAGCACTGATCCCAATCCACCGATAATCGCGATGAAGAGCACCTGAAACGACAGCGGAATGTCGAACAGGTTCGGCTCGGCTGCGCCCTTCCACATGAAGACATACAGCGCGCCTGCCACACCGACGATATAGCTGGAGATGGCAAAGGCGGTCAGTTTGGACTTCATCAGGTTGATGCCAATCAATTCCGCCGCGATATCCATGTCACGCGTCGCCTTCCACGTCCGGCCCAGCGTGCCGCGTGTCAGGTTGATGCAAAGCATGGTCATAAGCGCAACGATGCCCAACACCACATAGTACTGAACCATGCTGTCGGCCTGCGGCCCGGTCACGTAAACGCCAAAAATATCGAGGTTAGGCACCTGGATCGCACCGGATGCGTTGTAGTTGTAAAGCCAGGCCCATTTCTCAAAGAGCCAGACCAGAAAGAACTGCGCCGCAAGCGTGGCAATCGCAAGGTAGAAGCCCTTGATCCGCAGACTGGGGATGCCAAACATCACGCCGACACCGGCGCTGAAAAAGCCTGAAAGCAGGATCGCTACGATCGGGTTCATCCAAGGCATCAAGGTAACCATCTTGTAGCAGGCATAGGCTCCGACCCCCATGAAGGCCCCGGTTCCCAGACTCAGCTGGCCGGCAAAACCCGTCAGAATGTTCAAACCCAGCGCCGCCAGCGCATAGATCATCACCGGAATGAGCATTGTCTGAAACGCAAATTCACTGGCTGTCAGAGGAAAGATCACCAAGGCAAACAACATGATGATGCCCAGCAAAAAGGCATCCTGCTTGACTGGGAACAGCGCCTGATCGGCCTCGTATGAGGTCTTGAACTGACCTGCGGTTCTGTAAAGCACTAGCGCGCCTCCCTTTTGGTATTCTCTGTTTCGCCCACCCGGCAAACGGCCGGTGTCACGGACTGTCTATGGCTACAAAACGGTGACATCATTTGAACCGTTCCTTGCTGTCGCTGCGTTTGCCCGGCAAACCCATTGTCCAGAACTGCGTCATGGCCCGAAGTCCGGTTGCAGTCATATCAGCCGAAGTCTGCATCATGGTGTTCATGACCCGCATCTGGGCCGTCAGAATGCCACGCGCGATCTCGTCCACATCAGTATCCTCGCCCAAACCATTGGCCCCGCGGGCCAGATCGGCCGTCTCGGGGCGGCTGTTTGGTGTCGGCCTGCTGGCTGTACCGGTTTTTCTCTTGGTGTTCATGTCAGCCCCCCAGCCCCTCGTCCAATTCAAAGCGTGCGCGGCTTGCCGAAGGCTTGGCATATCCAATCTGCTCGGTATGCCTCACGATCCAGAACCACGCCCACATCCCGAGCCCGGCTCCGACTGCTGCCAATGCAACTGCGGTCACCATCCGGCCCGCTTCACCGGCATCCGACGTCAAAGCAAGATAACCAAAGGCCCAAAAGCCAGACCATGCGACGACATTCAGAATTGCGATCATTTTTGCCATTTGCGGTGTTCCCCTCAGCAGTCAAGACTGCCACTCGTTCATCGAATGCAGCGCGCTCCGCGCTGCTCTAGACCCTTTCGATGATGCGTTCTCCAAACAGACCCTGCGGACGGAAAAGCAGCACCACCAGCGCCAGGACAAAGGCAAACCATGTCTCGGTATTGCCGCCCAGCAATGGTTGGCCCCAATAGATTTCGAACAGCTTTTCAAGAATGCCGATCATCAAACCGCCAACGATTGCGCCCGTGATCGATTCAAGCCCGCCCAACATCAGAACCGGCAACGCTTTGTAGGCAATGACCTCAAGGGCAAAGCTGACACCCGCCCGCGCGCCCCAGGCAATGCCCGTGACCAACGCGATGATGCCGGCAATGAACCAGACAAGAACCCAGATTGTCTGCAGGCTGATACCCACAGACAGGGCCGCCTGGTGATCATCCCCCAGCGCCCGGATCGCACGGCCCATGCGCGTGTAATTCAGGAACGCCAGCAATGCGCCAACCAACAGTGTCGCAACGATCACAACGGTGATGTCCAGATGTTGCAGGATCAACAGCCCGCCAAAGGGCTCCAACACCGTATCACCAGTGGGAATGCCCAGTTCGGCCGTGATCATCTGTTTGTTTTCACCGCCAAAGATCGTCTCGCCAAAGCCAATCAGAAACAGCGTGATCCCGATTGTGGCCATGAACAGAATGATATCAGGCTGCCCCACCAGAGGTCGAAGCACGACCCGTTCGATCGTGACGGCAAGCACGAACATCACCCCAAGCGTCAGCGCGACACTGATCCAGGCGGGAACCCCATAGGCATGCAGCCCCACCAGCGTCAGCGCCGCGAACACCACCATGATGCCCTGCGCAAAATTGAAAATCCGCGACGAGCGGAAGATCAACACGAACCCCAAGGCAATCAGGGCATAGAGGATGCCCGAGACAAGTCCCTCCCACAGCACCTGCATCAGGAAATCCGGCGCGGCGACCATGTCCACGAACGGGTTGATAAAGATATCGCTCAGCATGGCGCCCCCTTTGCAACGGCGTCCACGCGCCCTGCACCGTCAATGATTGTCTTGTGAATACTGTGCTCCATCAGTGCGATACCCCCAGATACGCGTCGATCACATCCTGATTTCCGCGCACCTCATCTGGCGTGCCGTCACCGATCTTCTTGCCATAGTCCATGACGACCACGCGATCGCTCAGGTCCATGACGACACCCATGTCGTGCTCGATCAAGGCGATCGTTGTGCCGAATTCGTCGTTCACATCGAGGATAAAGCGGCTCATGTCCTCTTTCTCTTCAACGTTCATCCCCGCCATGGGCTCATCCAGCAGCAGGATCGACGGCTCGGCGGCCAGCGCCCGCGCCAGTTCGACCCGCTTCTTGAGACCATATGGCAGACGGCCGACCGGCGTTTTCCGGATATTCTGGATCTCAAGAAAATCGATGACTTTCTCGACCTTTTCGCGGTTCGCGATCTCTTCGTCCCGCGCCTTACCCCACCAAAGCGCCTGACTGAAAACACCGGCCTTCATATGGGTCAGACGCCCGGTCATGACGTTGTCCAGAACGCTCATGCCTTCAAAAAGGGCGATGTTCTGAAACGTCCGAGCCACCCCCATGCGAGCCACTTCAAAAGGCTTCATCGGCGGGCGCTTGGCCCCCTTGTACCAAAGCTCTCCAATAGTCGGTGTGTAAAACCCGCTGATGATATTCAGCATCGACGACTTCCCGGCACCATTGGGTCCGATGATCGCGCGGATTTCCCCTTCCCGAATATCAAAAGAGATATCGTTGATCGCGGTTACCCCGCCAAACTTCAGGGTAATGTCACGCATCTCCATCAACACGCCACCAATCTGGCGTCCGTCTTCGGTGACGTACCCTTCGCTAGTATCCAGCATCACGCACCCTGCTTCTTCTTTTGAAAAATACGCATAGAACCACCCGCCTCACAGGCTGCAGGTCCACCCGCAAAAGCACCTGCGGGATGGCGGGCGGGGCGATGTTCGCAGAACAAGCGGCCCGTCATTCCGCTGCCATCCTTTGACCCGCCGGCACCACCTTTGCGTCGCGGATCTCAAGCGTCGCGGTGATCTTGCCCTTACGACCATCTTCATAGGTCACTTCGGTCTCGGTATAGATCTCATTGGACCCGTCATAGAGCGCGTTCACCAGATCTTCGAATTTCTCGCCGATGATCTTGCGGCGCACTTTGCGGGTGCGGGTCAGCTCCCCGTCATCCGCATCCAGTTCCTTGTGCAGAACAAGGAACCGGTGGACCTGACAGCCGGATAGCATTTCATCCTGTGCCACGCTTTCGTTGACCGCTTCGATATGCTCCTGAATTGCACCCAGAACCTGCGGATGACCCGCCAGTTCCTGATAGGACGCATAGGCAATGTTGTTGCGTTCGGCCCAGTTCCCAACCGCCGTCAGATCGATGTTGATAAAGGCAGTGCAGCGGTCTCGGCCCGCGCCAAAGACCACGGCTTCCAGAATGTTGGGATAAAACTTCAGTTTGTTTTCAACATACTTGGGTGCAAACATGCCCCCATCAGCCATTTTGCCCACATCCTTGGCCCGGTCGATGATCCGCAGATGCCCGGTCGCATCTTCGATAAAGCCCGCGTCCCCCGTGGCCACCCAACCTTCAGGGTCTTTGGTGTCGGCGGTGCTTTCGGCGTTTTTGTAGTACTCCACAAATGTTCCCGGCGAGCGGTAGTACACCTCACCATTGTCGGCGATACGCAGTTCGACGCCTGGTGCAGGAACGCCCACGGTATCGCTACGCACCTCGCCATCCGGCTGGATGGTGATAAAGACCGAGGCCTCTGTCTGACCGTACAGCTGTTTGAGGTTGATGCCCAAAGACCGATAGAAATCAAAGATTTCCGGGCCAATCGCTTCACCGGCCGTATAGCCCACGCGCACCTTTGAGAACCCCATTGCATTCTTGAGCGGGCCGTAGACCAGAAACTCGCCCAGACGGTATTTCAGACGGTCCAGCCCATTGACACTTTCCCCATCCAGAATAGCCGGCCCGACCTTGCGCGCATGTTCCATGAAGTATTTGAACATCCGCTGCTTGAGCGGGCTCGCATCTTCCATCCGGATCATGATCTGCGTCAGCTGTGTCTCGAACACGCGGGGCGGAGCAAAGTAGTAGCTCGGGGCGATTTCGCGCAGATCGGTCATCAGTGTATCCGCCGATTCCGGGCAATTCACGCAAAAGCCTGTCCAATAGGCCTGACCGATGGAAAAGATGAAATCGCCCACCCAAGCCATGGGCAGATAAGCCAACACCTCGTCGTCACGGCGCAGATTGTCGAATTCCGAACTGCTTTTGCCACTCTCGATGATGTTGCGGTTGGACAGAACCACCCCCTTGGGTTTGCCCGTCGTGCCCGAAGTATAGAGCATCACGCAGGTGCTGTCGTAGTCCAGCTCAGCCTGCCGGCGTTCCAGTTCCGGTGCAAATTCATCCCGCGCTGCGCAGCCCTGTTCCTGTACGTGGCTGAACTGGTGCAACTGGCTGTGATCATATTTACGCAGGCCCCGTGGGTCGACGTAGATCATATGCTCGAACTGTTGCAGTTGATCCTGGATTTCGATGACCTTGTCGACCTGTTCCTGATCGGCGGCGATGACGAAGCGTGCCCCACAATGGCTCAGCACGTATTCCATTTCTTCGGCCACAGCGTCCTGATAGAGCGGAACCGGAACTGCACCTACCATCTGAGCCGATACCATCGACCAGTACAGCGATGGACGATTGCGACCGATGATGGCGATGTAATCGCCTTTGTTGACCCCAAGGTTCAACAGCCCGAGCGCCAGCGCTTCGATTTCCTCGGCAGCTTCGGCCCAGGTCCAGCTTTGCCAGATCCCAAATTCCTTTTCGCGATAGGCCGGGCAGTCGCCAAAAGCCTTCGCGTTGCGGTGCAACAAAGCCGGAACCGAACGCAGTCCCTCTGCGCCCTCAGACAAGTACCCCAAAATTCTCCTCCCTTTGCCTTTCAGGCCTAAGCCATCGGCATAACCCATTTTCCGGGTAGATCGCTAATATTTCGCGATTCTTACGCGTAGTTGACCAAGGAGAAGCGTCACGGTCAACGCAATAATATTATTTATTAGTGCTGCATCAAATGCAGAGTGTTGCGCTACGGGTTTCGGGCAGCCGATTTAGACGACGATCAAACCACGGCTGAGCGCTCGTGCGACAGCATGGGTTGTGTTCATCGCACCCAGTTTGAAACGTGCGCTTTCCACGTAGACGCGCAATGTGTGTTCCGAGATCGATAATGTATCTGCGGCCTGCGCGCGGCTGTATCCGATGGCCAGCATCGTCATGGCTTCAACCTCTCGTGGGGACAGGGTCGGCGCCGGTTCGGGCGTGCGCCCCGGTTCCAGGTCCAGCGCCTTTTGATTGAAGTAGTGCGCCATCAGGATCAGGTCGCGCCGGCTGCTTTCGGTGAAAACCTCCCACGCCTCGTCGGAACAGGTCGTGCTGACGGTGAAAAGCGCGAACTGCCCGTTCGGGCCACGGATCGGGATCGAAAACCCCTGATTGCCGACCCCATGCGCAATCGCATCACTCAGAAAGGCACGGGCTGCCTTGCCGGACCAGTCCAACCGTTTCCAATCGACCGGATGGAACCGCTGGTAGCACCCCTGCACCACCGGATCGATCCGCAGATAACCCTTTTCCAGATAGCGAGCGACCCAAACAGGGTCATACGTGCCGCAACCGTATTGTTCGCCGGAACTGCTGACCCAGTGATAAACGATGTGATCAACACCGAGCCGGTCCCGCAGTTCGGTTATGACAGCTTGCAACTCATCAAGCGTTTCCGCGCACTCCAGTCGCCCGATCAATGTGTCGAGCTGCGGTATGCTCCCCAATAATCCCAAGAGGCTTTCCCTTCCCAAGGGACGTCATTTCAGCCTGGGCAACAAATGTTGCATCTTCGAGCTGAGCCGCCAAAGACGGCAGCCCGTTCGCGCGCGCAAAGGTCTTCAGGTCTGTCAGTACGTCCAGTATCCAATCTTGTCCCATGGAAAGCCTCGCTCAGATTTAGTTAACGATGAATTAATACAACCATAACATGCGGTGATTTTGGTTAACATTCGCGTAATTCTCCTCCCCAATTCTGGGGAGGGAGCAAATCGGAATGCATTGAATTTGAATAAAACGCCCCCAAAACGGAAACACCCGCGTCGCTCTTTGCGATTCGCGGGTGTTCCAATTTCGCCTTTTGCCGTGTCACACGGCGGGCTTGTTTACTTGCGCGCTTCGAGCGCGTCTTCAAGTGTCCGCAGGCCGGTTGTTGGGGCCTGAACCAGAACCGACATGTTGCCCGGCTTGTGTTCATTGCGCAGCATCTTGGTATGGGCCTGCGGAATTTCGTTCCACGGGAACACCTCGGACATGCACGGATCCAGACGGCGCTCGACCATCAGGTGGTTCGCGGCCGAGGCCTGCTTGAGATGGGCAAAGTGGCTACCCTGAAGGCGCTTTTGGTGCATCCAGGTGTACCGCACGTCAAAGGTACAGTTGAAACCGGTCGTACCTGCGCAGATCACAACCATGCCGCCCTTTTTGCAAACGAGGTTCGAAACCGGGAAAGTTGCCTCACCGGGATGTTCGAACACCATGTCAACGTTGTTGCCCTTGCCGGTGATTTCCCAGATCGCCTTGCCAAAGCGGCGCGCTTCTTTGAACCACGTGTTGTATTCCGGCGTGTTGACGGTTGGCAGTTGACCCCAGCAGCTGAAGTCTTTGCGGTTGATGACGCCCTTGGCACCCATATCCATGACGAACTGGCGCTTGTCTTCGTCCGAGATCACGCCAATCGCGTTTGCACCGGCCGTGTTTGCCAGCTGGATCGCATAAGATCCCAGACCACCCGAAGCACCCCAGACCAGAACGTTCTGACCGGGCTTGAGGTCGTGCGGCGCGTGGCCGAACAACATCCGGTATGCAGTGGCCAGTGTCAGCGTGTAGCAGGCGCTTTCTTCCCATGTCAGGTGCTTGGGACGCGGCATCAACTGCTGCGCTTGCACCTTGGTGAACTGGCTGAAAGAGCCATCCGGAGTCTCGTAGCCCCAGATACGCTGGCTGGGTGACATCATCGGGTCACCACCGTTGCATTCTTCGTCGTCGCCGTCGTCCTGATTGCAGTGGATCACGACCTCGTCGCCGACTTTCCAGCGAGTCACTTTCTCGCCGACTTTCCATACGATCCCAGAAGCATCCGAACCGGCAATATGGTACGGCGCGCCATGCCCATCAAAGGGGCTGATCGGCTGACCCAGACCGGCCCAGACACCGTTGTAGTTCACGCCCGCAGCCATAACCAGAACCAGCACTTCATTGCTGTCGATTTCCCAGGTGTCTACGACTTCCTGCTCAAAGCTCTGCTCAGGCTCACCGTGGCGTTCGCGGCGGATCGCCCAAGCATACATTTTTTTGGGCACGTAACCCAGCGGCGGCATCTCACCGATCTCATACAGATCTTTTTCGGGCGCATCGTACTGTGCGATGCCGTTTTGAACGTCCAGAGCCATGATGGGCCTCCTGTAATTGCGTGCCGTAGAGTGGGCGTTCTGCGCTGCAGAATCGAATTGATGGGGAACGAATACGCGCCACAAAGTAACATTGCAACCGTTTTGCACCCCATTTTGTAATTTTATAACCCCGCAACCGCAGAATACCCTTCGCGCGCGCGGCATTTTTTGTCTCAGGTCCACAGGTTACCTGTTCCGATCGCCCTTTACCTCGTGCAGGCGGCTGCCTAGGCTGCCGGAAACAGGAAAGGCTCACCATGGCAACCGGCAAGAATATTCGGACCTATTTCAACGGCCAATGGCACGATGGCGACGCCATGATCATGCGCGCCGGTGATCACGGTGCGTGGTTGGGTTCATCGGTGTTTGATGGTGCCCGCCGCGTTCAGGGAAAGACACCGGATTTGCAGGCACATTGCGCGCGTGTGAACCGTTCGGCCGAGGCCTTGATGATCACGCCAACCGTGACGACAGAAGACATGGTGCAAATCGCGCTCGAAGGGCTTTCGGCCTATTCAGATGATGCCGCCGTTTATATTCGCCCAATGTATTGGGGCATCCATGGAGACGCGTCAGCCATTGTTCCAAGCAAGGCCGAAACCGGTTTTGCCTTGTGTCTCGAAGAAATCCCAATGGCACCGGACACCGCATCTGTAACGCTTGGTCGCACCCAGTTCCGCCGTCCTGTGATGGAAGACGCCGTGGTCAATGCCAAGGCCGGATGCCTCTACCCCAACAATGCCCGCATGCTCGCCGAGGTGCGCGCACGCGGTTTTGGCAATGCGTTGGTGGCAGATGCCATGGGCAATGTCGCAGAAAGCGCGACCGCCAATGTCTTTATGGTCAAGGACGGTGAGGTTTTCACCCCCATCGCCAACGGCACGTTCCTTGCGGGCATCACACGGGCGCGGCACATGACAAATATGCGTGCCGACGGAATGAACGTGCATGAATGTGTTCTGAGCTTTGAAGATTTCGAACAAGCTGATGAAATCTTCTTGTCGGGGAACATGAACAAAGTCACAGCTGTGACAGGGTTCGAAGACATTTCCTACCAGTCTGGCCCGATCACCAAGAAAGTCCGTGAGATGTATTGGGATTGGGCCGCTTCGTCGCCAGTCTAAGCAGAGCGCGCAACCGCCCGGGAACATTCCGGCAGCCGCCGTCTGGTTCTGGCCTTTGGGTTCTGGCCTGTGGGTCCTTGCCACTGCCTGAACCCTCGGTCATGATTGCAGCCAAGGGAGATCGCCATGCGCAAGTTTCTAGTCGTGCTCGATGACAGCCGTGAATGCCTGAATGCCATGCGCTTCGCGGCGATGCGCGCGTCTCATACCGGTGGCGGCGTCGCTGTCCTGTCGGTTATCCCGCCCGATGAGTTCAACCATTGGATCGGCGTCGGGGAAGTGATGCGGGAAGAAGCGCGCGAACGTATTCATGCCCATTTCGAGGTCTTTGCCAAATGGATGCGCGACAAACAGCACGTTGATCCCGAGCTGATCATTCGCGAAGGCGACGCGGTGCCCGAGATCATCGCCCATGTTCAGGGCGACCCTGAGGTTGGCGTGCTTGTTCTGGGCGCGGCCTCGGACAAAAAGGGCCCGGGCCCGCTGGTCACCCAACTGACCAAGAACTCTGGTTCTTTGCCGATCCCGATCACGATCGTGCCCGGCGATCTGAGCAAGGAACGGCTTGAAGCCATCACCTAAGCCTTCACAAAGCAAGTTTAGAACCGTTCCAATCCTTGACGCTGGCCCCTGCCGAGCGCATATTCCACCTGACCCCAGAAAAGGTGCGATCCAGATGTTCATTCAAACAGAATCCACGCCAAACCCGGCAACGCTCAAATTCCTGCCCGGCCAGACTGTTCTGGAAATGGGCACAGCGGATTTTCCGAGTTCCGATGCCGCCTCGGCTTCGCCGCTCGCGCAGCGGCTGTTTTCCGTCGAAGGTGTGACCGGCGTGTTTTTCGGAACCGATTTCGTCACCGTTACAAAAGAAGACAGTCAGGACTGGGATCACCTGAAACCAGCCATTCTGGGCGCGATCATGGAGCATTTCCAATCGGGCCAGCCTGTCATGGCCGATGGCGCTGCACAGGCCGGTGGTCATGCCGAACACAGCGGCGAAAACGCCGAGATCGTCGGCCAGATCAAAGAGCTGCTCGACAGCCGTGTCCGTCCGGCAGTCGCGCAGGACGGCGGCGACATCACCTTCCACGGATTTGAGCGTGGAGTCGTTTACCTGCACATGCAAGGCGCATGCGCAGGGTGTCCTTCGTCGACCCTGACGCTGAAGATGGGCATTGAAAACCTGCTGCGTCACTACATCCCCGAAGTGACCGAGGTGCGCCCGGTCGCGGTGTAATGTCCGATCAGGCCGAACAGTTTACAGCGCGCTGCTATTGCGGCGCGCTTTTTCTATCCATGAGCGGGCCAGCGGATCCGGTATGCTATTGCCACTGCAAGGATTGCAAACGGTGGACGGGCGCCGCTGCCCCGGCTTTTGCCACCTTTGACCCGACCGTTGTGCGCTGGCATCCTTCTGAGCCGGAACCCTTTGTCACCACGACCGGTGTTCAACGGTGGACCTGCCAGACCTGCGGATCAGCTATGGCTGCGCGCTTCGACTACCTGCCCGATCAGGTCTATGTTCCGCTGGGTGTGATAGACCAGATCGAGAGACTTGCACCCACCCTGCACTGCCATGCGGAATCGCGGCTGGCTTGGCTCGACGAATCCTGCAAACTACCAGAGCATAGTGGCTCTGGCCGCGACGCCTTGATGCGCGGCCAAGATTGACGGGCACGTCATGACCGAAAAAACAATCGTGGAAAACGTGAATCACCCCGGCCACACCGAACGTGTGGACAGCGCGAAATACTATGCGATCCGGAACCTGATGCTGCAGGCCCTTCCCAAAGGCCCACCCGGCATGACGGCGGCCCAGATCAAGCAGGCCCTGTTGCCGAACGTCCCGCAGGATTTGTTCCCGGAGGGCAAAGCACTGGGCTGGTGGGCAAAGACAGTGCAATTGGATCTGGAAGCCAAAGGGCTGGTGCAACGTGCCGCGACGCGACCTCTGACGTTCTTTGGAACGGAATGACAGTGTTGCGCCCGTTCAGGCACAAGGTCATAAGCGCCCCATGATCCTGGGTTTTGACACATCAGGCCGCTACATCAGCGCCGCACTTTGGGACGGGACAGAAATCGTTGCGGACCGCTACGAGGAGATGGCTCGCGGTCAGGCGGAACGGTTGTTTCCGCTGCTCGACGAATTGCTGACTGATGCCGGACAAACGCTGCAAGATCTGAGTGCGATCGGGGTGGGAACGGGCCCCGGAAATTTCACCGGGATTCGTCTGGCCGTATCCGCTGCACGCGGCTTGGCGTTGTCTTTGGGCGTTCCCGCAGTTGGCGTGAACCTGCTCGAAGCGCTGGCCCTTGGATCGCAAAACCCGGTTTTGGCCTGTTTGGATGCGCCTCGTGACGCAGTTTATGTTCAAGGGTACGGCACAGCGACCCCTATTCAACCGCAGCAAATCAATGCCGCCGAGGTTCCCTTGGGCTGGTCTGAAACGGGACTGACCTGCATCGGCTCGGGCGCCGAGGCAGTGGCCGAGCGGTTAGGCGCGACAGTGTCACCCGCAGCATTTGCACCCGGTTTGGCCATTGCCCGCATTGCTGCGCAACGCTGGCATGACGATCCAGCGCGCCCGGCGCCATTCTATCTGCGCGCTGCAGATGCCGCCCCGTCCAAGGAACAGGGACCCGTTATTCTGGATCACAACGCATGATCACACCTGAACGCCCCGATCCGCAAAGGCTCGCGCGGGTGCATGCGGCGTGCTTTCCCGACGCACCGTGGAGCGCGGATGATATTACATCTTTTCTGGACAAGGACGGAGTGCTTTGGGTCACAACGCCAGACTCCGCCGGATTTGTCTTACTTGGAACGGTGCCGCCCGAAGGTGACATTCTGACGATTGCCGTAGACCCGGCTGTTCAGCGTGAAGGCCACGCGACACAGCTGCTGCATCAGCTTTTCCAGCTTTGCGAGAGCCGTGGGATCGAAACCTTGTTCCTGGAGGTTGGCGCGGACAACACCGCGGCCCGTGCGCTTTATGAAAAAACGGGTTTTGCCGAGGTCGGTCGCCGTAAGGGATATTACGGCAAGGCGGATGGCACGCGTCAGGACGCGTTGATCCTCAAACGAACAATCGAGACGCAAACGAACCCAACGTAAGCCGGTTCGCAGATGCAAAATATCAAGAATCGGTTGCCATCCCCGTCCGGCGCGGCCTTAATTGCTGCATCGCGAAGAGGCGGCCGCTTCAGGCCGCCCAAAACCATCTGGGAGCAAACCATGACATTCTTTGCAAAGACCCTAGGCACTGTTGCTGCTCTGGCCCTTTCGGCCGGTGCTGCACTGGCCGATCCAGCCCTGATCTACGACTTGGGCGGCAAGTTCGACAAATCCTTCAACGAAGCAGCCTTCAACGGCGCTCAGCGTTGGGCCGAAGAAACCGGTGGCTCCTACCGTGATATCGAACTGCAGTCCGAAGCACAGCGTGAGCAGGCCCTGCGCCGCTTTGCCGAAGCGGGCTTCAACCCGGTTGTGACAACCGGCTTCTCGATGTCTTCCCCGATTGCGGCCGTCGCAGCTGACTACCCTGACACCAAGTTCGTCACCATCGACGGATTTGTTGATCCCGGCGAGCACCCCAATGTTCTGTCGATCCTTTTCTCTGAGCACGAAGGATCGTACCTCGTTGGCATGATGGCCGCGCAGGCGTCCACCTCCGGCACAATCGGTTTTGTCGGCGGTATGGACATTCCGCTGATCCGCAAATTTGCTTGCGGCTATGCGCAGGGCGCCAAGGCGGTTAACCCCGACGCAACCGTTATTGCGAACATGACCGGTACAACACCAGCCGCGTGGAATGACCCGGTCAAAGGGTCCGAACTGGCCAAGGCACAGATCAGCCAAGGCGCTGACGTGATCTTTGCTGCTGCTGGCGGCACCGGTCTGGGTGTTCTGCAAACCGCAGCAGACGAAGGCATCCTGTCGGTCGGCGTAGACAGCAACCAGAACTACCTGCATCCGGGCAAGGTTCTGACGTCCATGCTCAAGCGTGTGGACGTAGCTGTGTTCGAATCCATGACGCAAGGTGCAGATCTGGAAACCGGTGTCAAAGTTCTTGGCCTGGCACAGGAAGGTGTCGGCTATGCACTGGATGACAACAACGCCGCTCTGGTCAGCGACGACATGAAAGCAGCCGTAGACGCGGCCCGCGAGCAGATCATCGCAGGTGACCTCGCGGTTCACGACTACACCAGCGACGACAGCTGCCCGGCGCTGAATTTCTAAAATACCACGATTTGTGGCATAGTGCGGGTCGCGCCAGCAGGCGCGGCCCGTTTTGGTTTTGTAGAGCAGGGTTGGCTCATGCTACGTCGTGACTTTTTAAGATCTGGGTTGGTGGCCGGAGCCTTTGGCCTGTGCTTTTCGAACAAAGCCTCTGCCGCGACGGATGGCTTTTATGTTCCGGCGGAACATGCACCGCACGATTTCACTTTGATGCAATGGCCTGCAAGCCGCTTTGTCTATACGGACGCCAACGAACTGGCCGAGGTACAGGCAACCATTGCCCGGATCGCTTCGACGATCTCTGAGTTTGAACCTGTCGTACTGTTGGCGCACGCTGATCTGCACAGCGAGATTCGGCCTCAACTGCCGAGTGCCGTCACCCTATGGGATATCCCGACCGAGGACCTTTGGGCCCGTGATTCCGGACCATTGTTCGCCCGTGATGCACAGGGAAATCTCGCGATCCGGCACATCCGGTTTAACGGCTGGGGCAGCAAGCAGGTGCATCAGAACGACAGCCAAATCGCCGAGCGCGTTGCAAACAGGCTGGACGTGCCCTTGCTGCAATCCACCCTGACAGGAGAGCCCGGCGGCGTCGAACAGGACGGGACCGGAACCTTGATCGCGCACGAAAGCTCGTGGCTGAATGACAATCGCAATCCATCCATGACGCTCGAACAGATTAGTGACGCATTGTTAGAAGCTTACGGGGCAAAGCGTATCCTGTGGGGGCCCGGTGTTTACGGATTGGACATCACCGATTTCCACATTGATTCACTGGCACGGTTTTCTCGTCCGGGCGTCGTGCTGATGACCCTCAGCGAAATGGAAACGGGTGAAGACCCCTTTCATGACGCTGCCGCCGAAATGTTTGATATTCTGAATGATGACAAAGACTTGCAGATCGAAGTTCTGCCAGAACCTGAAACGCCAAGACTACGTGAACTGGACGCCGTAACCGCCTATGCAAACTTCTATGTTTGTAATGGCGCCGTCATCGCCCAGCAATTTGGCGATCCGGAAACCGACAGCATCGCAAAGGACGCGTTGCAGCGGCATTTCCCCGAGCGCGACGTGATCATGCTGAACGCCGATCCGCTGGCCCGGATCGGCGGCGGGGTGCATTGTGCCACGCGTGAAGTGCCCGCCGTCTGAGCGCAATCGCGGTCGACGCTGCGGAAAGCGTTCAAGTGGTGTTGCGCAGCCCGGTCAAGCGCGTAAACTCGCCCCAAGCCATCGACTCCCTCCCTGCCAGCCGGAGCCCCCGACATGACCACCACAGCCCCCGCCATCGAGCTCAAGGGCATATCCAAAGCCTTTGGCCCCGTGCAGGCAAACAAAGACATCTCGATCCGCGTCATGCCCGGAACGATCCACGGTATTATTGGCGAAAACGGGGCCGGAAAATCGACACTGATGTCGATCCTCTACGGCTTTTACAAAGCGGACGCCGGTGAGATCTTTATCGGCGGGAAAAAGACGGAAATCCCCGACAGCCAGGCCGCCATCGCCGCCGGCATCGGCATGGTATTCCAACACTTCAAACTCGTGCAGAACTTCACCGTTCTTGAGAACGTCATCTTAGGTGCAGAAGATGGCGGATTGCTGAAACCGTCGCTGGCCAAAGCCCGCGGCGTGCTCAAACATCTGGCCGAAGAGTACGAGCTGAATGTCGATCCGGACGCGTTGGTCGAAGACCTTTCAGTTGGGCATCAGCAACGCGTGGAAATCCTCAAGGCGCTTTATCGCGAAGCGGACATCCTGATCCTCGATGAACCAACCGGTGTGCTAACACCTGCCGAGGCGGATCACCTGTTCCGCATTCTTGAAGGGCTGCGCGCCGAGGGCAAAACCATTATTCTCATCACGCACAAGCTGCGCGAGATCATGGACATCACCGACACGGTCAGTGTCATGCGACGCGGCGAGATGACCGCGACCGTCAAGACATCCGAAACATCCCCCGAAGAACTTGCCGAGCTTATGGTGGGCCGCAAAGTGCTGCTGCGTGTCGACAAAGTTGCCGCAACGCCCGGCGCGCCTGTGCTTGAGGTCGAAAACTTGCGACACACGGACAGCAGCGGTGTTGAACGGCTCAAAAGCATCTCTCTCAATGTTCGGGCTGGCGAGATTCTCGGGATTGCGGGTGTTTCCGGAAACGGGCAGTCCGAACTGCTTGAAGTACTGGGCGGGTATCGAGACGCGACCGGGACGGTGCGTGTGAATAGTCAGGACATTGACCTGACCGGGCGCTATTCCGACGGACAAAGCCGCCGCGCCCGTGGCATCGCACATGTACCCGAAGACCGGCAGCACGAAGGGCTGATCATGCCCTATACTGCGTGGGAAAACACGGTGTTCGGCTATCACCGCGACCCGTCCTGGCAAAAAGGCCTTCTGATGGACAACGCTGCCATCAAGGCCGAGGCCGCTGCCAAGATGGAGCGGTTTGACGTGCGACCACCGAATCCGAACCTTGCTGCTCGCAATTTTTCAGGTGGCAACCAGCAAAAGGTCGTGCTGGCCCGCGAAATCGAGCGCAACCCCGAGGTACTGCTGATCGGTCAGCCCACACGCGGGGTTGATATTGGTGCAATTGAGTTCATCCACCAGCAAATCGTTGCGCTGCGCGACAGTGGCAAGGCCATCTTGCTGGTTTCAGTCGAGTTGGACGAAATCATGTCGTTGTCAGACCGGATTGCCGTCATGTTCGACGGTCAAATCATGGGCGAACGGCTTCCGTCGGAAACAGACCAGACAGAACTGGGCCTGTTGATGGCCGGTGTCACCGAGATGCCAGCGCGGGCGTCGACTGGGCAATCGAACGGGGCGGAGGCGCAGACATGATCAACTGTCCGACACACCCCGCCCCCAAGCAGGAGCAACATCATGGATAGAATGCCTGCTTGGGCCGACGCAGTCCTCGTCCCTCTGATTTCAATTATTCTGGCGGCGTTCCTGTCTGCATTGGTGATCCTCGCGATCGGGGAAAACCCCATTGAGGCCTTCAAGCTTATGGTCGAAGGCGCGCTGATGAAATCCAGCGGTTGGGGCTACACGCTCTATTACGCAACGAACTTCATGTTCACCGGTCTGGCGGTCGCGGTCGCTTTCCATGCGCGCATGTTCAACATCGGTGGCGAAGGTCAGGCAATGATCGGCGGTCTCGGGGTTGCGCTGGTCTGTCTCTATATCCCGTTTCCGCACTGGGCATTGGCCTTGATCGCCGCAACACTGGGCGCGGCAGTCTTTGGGGCGGCCTGGGCCTATATTCCGGCAATCCTGCAGGCCAAACGCGGCAGTCACATCGTGATCACCACGATCATGTTCAACTTTATCGCGGCCGCGGTGCTCAACTATGTGCTGGTGAACATGCTGCGCCCCAAAGGCGCTATGGAGCCAGCAACCGCCGGCTTCCCCGAAGCCACGCATCTACCCACATTCTTTGACATGTTCGGCAGCCCGGAAAACCCGCTTTTCCGTTCCGCACCCGCCAATGTCACTTTCTTCATCGCTGTCGCGGCCTGTATCGCTGTTTGGGTTCTGATTTGGCGCACGCGTCTAGGCTATGAAATCCGCGCCTTTGGCCATTCGGAAACAGCAGCCAAATATGCCGGGATTTCCCCGACCCGTATCATCGTTATAACGATGCTGATCTCAGGTGGACTGGCTGGGCTTATGGCGCTGAACACCACCATGGGTGAAGCAGAACGGCTGGTTCTGAATGCGCCCGAAGGGGCTGGCTTCATCGGGATCGCAGTCGCGCTGATGGGTCGGTCGCATCCATTTGGCGTGTTCCTTGCCGCGCTGCTCTTTGGGTTCTTGTATCAGGGCGGGGCTGAACTGGCCTTTTGGGCCAACATCCCGCGTGAACTGGTCACGGTGATCCAAGCCTTGGTCATCCTCTTTACCGGCGCATTGGACAACATGGTGCGCATGCCGCTCGAACGCCTGTTTCTCGCCCTGCGGAAGGATAGCTGACATGGATCTCGACACCATCATCCAGGTATTGGACAGCACTATCCGCCTGAGCACCCCTTTGCTGCTGGCCTGTCTTGCTGGTCTTTTTTCGGAACGCGCAGGGATATTTGACATTGGCCTCGAAGGCAAAATGCTCATGTCGGCCTTTTTCTCGGCGGCGGTTGCATTCACCACCGGATCTGTCTGGCTGGGACTTCTGGCTGGCGTCGCCGCGTCCTTGGTCATGAGCGCCATTCACGGGCTAGCGTCGATTACCTTCCGCGGCAACCAGCTGATCTCTGGCGTGGCGTTGAATTTTCTCGCTTCGGGAATGACGGTGCTGATCGCGCAGGACTGGTTCAGTCAAGGCGGGCGTACGCCTTCGCTTATCGGGGCGGGGCGGTTTTCAGAAATCACCTTGCCACTGGCGGAAACATTCAGACCCATTCCAGTCTTTGGGCCCATCTACGCCGACCTGATTTCAGGCCATTCAATCCTTGTCTACGTCGCCTTCGCCTGCGTTCCGCTGACATGGTGGGTTCTGTTCCGTACGCGTTTTGGCCTGCGGCTGCGTGCAGTTGGCGAAGCACCCGAAGCGGTGGATACAGCAGGAATTTCAGTGACTGGCCTGCGGTTTGCCGCAGTCATGATCTGCGGTGTGCTCTGCGGCATTGCCGGGGCCTATCTGGCCACAGGCCTTCAGGCCGGGTTCGTGCGTGAAATGACAGCAGGCCGCGGCTACATCGCGCTGGCGGCGCTGATCTTTGCCAAGTGGCGGCCATGGTACGCCATGGGAGCTTGCCTTCTGTTTGGCTTCCTTCAGGCCATCGCACTGCGCTATCAGAATATCGATCTGGGTGCCTTTACCGTACCCGTTCAGTTCATGGATGCCCTGCCCTACATTCTGACCGTGGTTATTCTGGCAGGCTTTGTCGGCAAGGCTATCCCTCCACGCGCAGGCGGCGAGCCCTACGTCAAGGAACGGTGATCTGTCAGGTCGTTGCCATCGTAAATCAATAGGTCCAGTTTCACTGGCCTCATAAGTCCTAAGCCAGACTGCGGCTTTGCTGCACTTGCAAAAGCACGAAGCTTAGGACTAGGAAGAGCCATGCAGGTCTACCTCCCCATTGCCGAGGTATCGGTCAACGCCTTTCTTTTGCTAGGCCTCGGTGGACTTGTGGGCATCCTTTCGGGAATGTTTGGCGTCGGTGGCGGGTTCCTGATGACGCCCCTGCTGTTCTTTATCGGCATTCCCCCGGCCGTGGCCGTTGCCACCGAAGCCAACCAGATCGTTGCTTCGTCTTTTTCCGGGGTCCTAGCGCACTTGAGGCGAAAAACCGTCGATCTCAGGATGGGGACGGTGTTGCTGATTGGCGGCCTCATTGGCGCTGCCCTTGGCGTCATGGTGTTCAACTACCTGAAATCGCTGGGCCAAGTCGATTTGCTGGTTAAGCTTTGCTACGTCGTTTTCCTAGGCATTATTGGCGGCTTGATGTTCATCGAGAGCCTGAATGCCCTGCGCAAATCCAAGAGCGGCGCAGTACCCAAACGCAAAAAGCACACGTGGATTCACAAGCTGCCCCTGAAAATGCGGTTCCGCACTTCCGGGCTCTATATTTCGGTGATCCCGCCTTTACTGGTCGGTGTGGCGGTCGGCGTTCTTGCTGCAATCATGGGTGTCGGCGGCGGCTTTATCATGGTTCCCGCGATGATCTACCTGTTGGGCATGCCCACCAAGGTTGTGATCGGAACCTCGCTGTTTCAAATCATCTTTGTGACCGCTTTCACCACGCTGCTTCACGCAACCACCAACTACACCGTCGACGTGATGCTGGCTGTCCTTTTGTTGGTCGGCGGCGTCATCGGAGCGCAGATCGGCGCGGTGCTGGGCGCCAAGCTCAAGGCCGAACAGCTGCGCATTTTGCTGGCGATCATGGTGCTGGCCGTGTGCGGGAAGCTGGCCCTTGATTTGTTGCTGCAGCCATCCGAGTTGTTCTCAATTGGAAGCGGAGGCCACTGATGCGCCTTCTGCTTGTTCTGCTGACGCTTTTTGCCCTGCCGCTTCGCGCAGAAGAAGTCGTGCTGGGTCTAAGTCAGGATAGCGTTTCCATCTCGACCAATTTTGATGGCTCTGAAATCCTGATCTACGGCGCGATCAAGCGTGAAGCACCGATCCCCGATGGCGACCCCCTGCAGGTTATCATCGCTGTTGCCGGTCCTTCGCAGGCGCTGACCGTACGGCGCAAGGAGCGCAAGTTTGGCATCTGGGTCAATACAGATGCTGTGGAAGTGGACGCAGCGCCCTCGTTCTACGCCATCGCGACCTCCGCCCCTTGGGACGAGGTGATTTCGGACACCGAGGATCTGCGGCATCGCGTTTCAATTCCGCGTGCTATCCGCTCCGTTGGCTCGGAAATTTCAAATTCCCAGAGCTTTACCGATGCCGTGATCCGCATCCGGACAAAGTCTGAGCAATACCAGTTGCGCGAAAGTACCGTGCGCTTACGGCAGGACACGCTGTTTGACACCGCAATCGCTATGCCAGCTAACCTGACAGAAGGCGAATACCCCACACGCATATTCCTGACGCGCGGTGGGCAGGTGGTGTCGACCTTTGAGACCGAGATCGATGTCCGCAAGGTCGGTCTGGAACGTTGGCTCTATGCGCTGTCGCGGCAGCAACCACTGCTTTATGGCCTGATGTCTTTGGCGATCGCCATCGCAGCGGGCTGGGCCGCATCTGCTGCATTCCGCGTGTTGCGTTCGGGCTAAAGCCAGACTGCCGGGCTTGCATCTGCGCCTTAGGGCCGCCACCAATGGTCTTACCACGCCTAAACGCACAGCAAGAGACAGCCCGCCATGACGCGACAGCCCCCCGGAACCCGCGCGCAGTATCATGACTTTCGCATCATGCCGACCCGCTGGATGGACAACGATGAATACGGCCACATGAACAACGCGACCTATCTGTCACTGGTGGATACCGCCGTATCGCTTTGGCAGATGGATCAGGGACTGACCATTCGTGGGGCGGATGCCTTGCATTTTCTCGTTGTTGAATCGGGATGCCGCTACCATGCCGAAGTCGGTTTCCCGGACGAAATTCATGCCGGGATTCGGATCGCGCATCTGGGCCGGTCATCCATGCGATTTGAAGTTGGCCTGTTCCGAAATACCGATGACCAAGCCAGCACAGAAGCATTCTTTACGCAGGTCTATACCCAGCATGGCAGCCCTGCCCCGATCCCAGACCACGCTCGAAAGGTTTTCCAAACCATATTGGTTTGACGGACGCATCGGATATGGCAACAGCCAAAAGAAAAACGCCCGCTGACATCAGCGGGCGTTTCACTATTCTGGTCTCTGGCCGCCTTAGCGACGAATACCCAGACGTTTGATCAGGTCCTGATAGCGGGCCTCATCTTTTGCCTTGGTGTAGTCCAGCAGCTTACGACGCTGAGCAACCAACTTAAGAAGACCACGACGCGAGTGGTTGTCTTTCTTGTGGGTTTTGAAGTGCTCAGTCAGAGTGGAAATACGGCTGGTCAGGATGGCCACCTGCACTTCAGGCGAACCAGTGTCGCCTTCTTTGGTGGCGAATTCCTTCATCAGACGCGCTTTTTCTTCCGGCGTAATCGACATCGGGGTCTCCTTTCAAATCAAAGGGTTATGGCACAAGCCGGGATGTCGTCCAGCAAAGCCCATGGAGTATCTGTTCGTGCGATTGCGCGAACGGATGCGCGCGTATAGGCGATTCAGTTCCGTTTGCAAAGGGGGGTTAGGCCAGATTGGTCGCTTCAAGCCCTTGGATCAGCCAAGCGATAGCGCCTGTGCCGTGCTTTCGCCAACGAGCACCACAGCGTCCAAACCCGGCGCATCTGCGGTCGGCAGGGTGGAAACCACATGCCCGTCGAGAACAATTTCCGAGATGTTTGGATCATCTGCTGACAGTCGGATATCCAGTTCTGGTTCATCATTGGTACTGTCGTCATAGACGATCATGATCTGATCCTCGGCACTGTCGAAATCGACTAGTTCCGCGGCATCACCCGTGATCCAATGGCCCAGCACCATGGTGTCTGCGCCATCACCGCCGCTTACGACATCAGCCGTTCCAATCGCAATGGTATCGGCCCCGTCTGCCCCGTTGAGAAAGTCCATGCCATCTGCATCGGTACCGTCTGGGCCACGCTCCACACCGTTGAGCATATCATCGCCCCAACCGCCAAAGAGCGTGTCCTGACCCAGCCCGCCATCCAGTGTGTCTGCCCCTTCCCGGCCAAGCAGCGCATCATCGCCAGCGTCACCATGCAAGGCGTCATCACCAAGCCCGCCCTGAAGCGAGTCGTTTCCATCACCGCCCTGCATCAGGTCAGAACCAGAATGACCGAACAACGCGTCATCCCCGCTGCCGCCAGAAATGGTATCCCAATCGCCTTCGCCATGCAGCGTGTCTGCACCGGCATCGCCTGACAGATTGTCGGCACCAGCACCGCCGACCAATTCGTCATCATCACCACCGCCGGACAGCGTATCGTCACCGTCCGCGCCCCCGAGTAGGTCGGTCTGATCCGTTCCATTCAAAAGATCGTCACCGCTACCGCCTTCTTCGATGCGGCCAGTGCTGTCTTCTTCAACCTGGTCAACCAATCGAAGTTGCTCGAACAGGGATCCCGTAGCGGTCATGTCATCGCCGGCCTGAAGACCGGTGCCGGATGCTTCGCCTGTGCGGTCCATGGAGTCGTCTTCGGGCTCAGGGTCAGCGGTGCTGACGACAGCAACCGACCCAAGAACCATCATCCCGAGAAGACCCGCAAGAAAGAACATAAACCACGCCCTAGGTTTGAAGACCCCTGATTATCCCAGATGGCCCTGTATCAGGCAACGTCATTCGCAGATCTGGGTTAACAGGAGGCTTAATTTGGCTGCGGTGTCTGGATTTCGTCAATCAATCGGGTGGCCCATTCGCCAAGGATGGGAATGAATTCGACCTGTCCAAGCAACAATACGAGAATCGACACCAACGCCGTAGCCCCCAGAACCGATCCCAGACCAAACGCCAGACCGCGAAGAAACTGAAACCACATCAGCGCAAAAACCGAATTGTGGATACGGACAAAGCGGTGATCGTTGAAGCGTTTCACCTCTTCGGTCAGGGCCGTGACGTCCACCTGTGGTCTTTGCTCGTCTGTCATGGATATCGTGCCTCTCGTGGCCATGCCTGCGGCTGGGTATCATAGGATACATACAATGGATGGCGCGGATGGCCGTCTCGGGTCAGGCCCAGATGTCGGACATCACCGGGCAAACGCGGGGCCAGTTCCGCTGCCCGATCCAGCAATGCCCCATGAACGCCCCATGCCGCCAGCGTCATATCCGACTGCTCTGCCCAATCCATCAACAGCGCATCGTTGTCCGAACCGACGGGATCCTTCGCCTTGCGCAGGTCCTGCGGCTTGGTTGCCCGAAACGCGAAAAGGTTGGCAATCCGAAGCGCACCAAATCCAAGCGCAACAGCGCGCCTTTGACACCGTTCGATTGTCGGATCGTTGCGTTCTTCGGTAGCCGTCGAAGGGTTCAACATCACATAGAGCAACGAAGGCCCGTCGCTCCAACGGCGCTCTAGGCCGTAGCGGTAGGCCTCGCAAGACGAGTACCATGCCCTGCTGGTCTGATCCTGGTTCTGATGCGCCCGTTCTATCATTCCCGCACGCTACGCAAGGCCCGCGCCATTGACAATATCGCACCACTGAGGCCCCTTTGACGCAACCACGAAAGGCCCATCACATGAACATCGAAATGATCGAAGCCGCCGCCCGCCGACTGGAAGGCCACGCCCATCGCACCCCCATGCTGTCTTCGCCTGCGCTAGACGCTATTGCGGGACGGCGGGTCCTGATCAAGGCCGAATGCCTTCAGCATACAGGCAGCTTCAAATTTCGCGGTGGTTGGTCTGCGGTCTCTGCGTTGCCAGAGAAGGTGCGCAGCAACGGTGTGATCGCCTTTTCCTCCGGCAACCATGCACAGGGCGTCGCGAACGCGGCCCGCGCCTATGGTATCCCGGCTGTAATCGTCATGCCGTCAGACGCGCCGAATGCCAAGATTGATGGCACGCGTGCCTTGGGCGCTGAGGTGGTTCTGTATGACCGCGCCTCCGAAGATCGCGATGCGATCGGTGCAGAAATTGCAGCGGATCGGGGCCTGACTTTGATCAAACCCTTCGACGAGCCTTTGGTTATCGCAGGACAAGGCACCTGCGGGCTGGAGATCGCGCAACAGGCCGCCGAATTGGGCGTCACAGAGGCTGAGGTGCTGGTCTGCTGTGGCGGCGGTGGATTTGCATCGGGGATTGCGCTGGCGCTCGAGGCCAAAGCGCCCGCGATGCGCGTGCGCCCGGTGGAACCCGTTGGTTTTGATGATGTGGCCAGATCCCTGATCAGCGGCAAACGAGAGCGCAACGCCGTTACCTCGGGCGGGCTGTGCGATGCGATTATCAGCCCCTGCCCGGGCGAAATCACTTTTCCTATTCTGCACCGCCTGTGCGGACCGGGTGTGCTGGTAACAGACGACCAGGCACTCGAGGCAATGGGGCTGGCCTTCCGTCACCTGCGGGTCGTGGCCGAACCGGGCGGCGCAGTGGCACTGGCAGCAGCCCTGTTCAAGCCCGAAGCCGTGCAGGGCGACGCCGTTATCTGCACGATCTCGGGCGGGAACGTGGACCCAGCTGTATTTGCGCGCGCGCTTGAGACGCTTTAGCCTGCGGGCCTACTGATCTGCCAGAGCATGCTCGATCAACGTAAACCCCTCCTGAGGGGTTGGCGGGACAAAGTACTGCGAAACGCTGTGAAACTGCTCTTCGGTCACCTCGAATGGATGATCATGCCGCGCGTTCCGGTGTCGCAGCCTGTCCAGACACACCGCATCGGGAACGTTTAGCACATGCAACTCGTGCGCTGCATCCGCCGCCTCGACCAAACCGCGCATCCAACGCCGCGACTCAATCGTGTTGGCCTGAAAGTCCAGCACCACCGAAACCCCGCTCTGCAACAGCGCAACAATATGGTCTGTCAGGGTCGCGCGCAGCTTGCCGGAACAGCGCATGAAATCTTTGAGCGTTTGCATCTCATCGCCAAAGAGAATTTCAAGCCAACGATCTTCGCTGATCAGGACAGCGTCTTTGCTGGCCGCCAGTTCAGCCGCCATGGTTGATTTGCCAGAGGCAATCTTGCCGCACAGCATGAACAGCGTCGCCTGAGATCGAGACATATCAAGCCTCCTGTCACGTTCATCACTCATCGCACCGGCCCCCATTGTGCTCCTGATGGCCCAAGCACTGCCTGCGCCGACGCGCTGGACCGCCCGACGATGGCTGGCGCCTTATGGATCAGTCTATCATCGGTCAGGGCGTGGACCATGAATAACGCGAAATCCGTACGCCGGGTCAGGTTGGATGCCAAAACCGGGTCACCCACGTGCTCCGCCCAGACAGGCAGGCCTTCGCTCGGACCTTCTTCAAGGTCCGACCCGCGCACCACGGTCCAAAGACGATCCGAACTGAATACACGCTTTGTGGCTTCGATCTGATCATTCAGATCAACAACCCGCAACACGGGCCCGATCACCGTCACAAGTGCCGCAAAAGCACGCAGTTTCAGGCTGTAGCGATCCTTGCCGTCCTTTGAAATGTGCCAGCCGCAGGAAAACACCAGCCGTGCATCTGGCTCGGCAAAGTCCAGCACGGCTTGTGCTGTTCCGGACGCGTAATTGTGCACGCCCCATGGCGCCAGAACGACAAGCACACCATCACACCCCGCAACCGCGCGGCGCACAACCTGCCGATCATCCGTACGGCCGGGAAATAGCGTGATCTTGCCCTTCAAATGATCCAACTTACCGACGCTTTCGGGACGGCAGACACCGACGACCTCATATCCCAGTGCCAGCGCATGGCGCGTCATGTACTGCCCCAGCTTGCCAGAGATACCGACAATGCAAATCCGTTTCATGCCATCGCTCCCACTGCTGCTGTTTTTGTACCCGGCGCTCGGACCACCAGCCAAAGCGCAAAACCGACTTCGGACAGGGTGACAATTGCCAACAGCACAGCGCGTGTCATCGCCAGCAGGCTCGCATCAGGGAAAGCAAAGGCATAAACCGAGTCGAGCAAGTACCCACCGGCTCCAAGGATCAGCCCATAACCGATGATCTTTGGAAAACGCTCGGACCGGATGACGAGATAACCCAGAAGCACCAGATGCAGGAAAAAAAACACCTGCCAGATCCATACGCCTGCTCGGTGCATCTCTAACAACAGCCCAGCAACATCGGCGCGTTGATCGGCGCTGAAATGGATCATGACATCATTGGAATGCGCCAAAAGATCCGCGCCGGCATGGAAGAACAGCATCGCAGACATGACGCTGACCATGCTCAGGCGCGCCATGGCGGCCGCAAAGGAAAGCGTCGCAGAGACCGGACGGAACATGAAGTACAGCATGGTCATCGCCATGATCTCAAAGATCACTACCACCAGATCAGCGGCGATCCCCAAATGATAGAGGCCAGTCCGCGCCCGAATATTGGCAACAGTCGCAGCGGCATCCGCAGCCACGACGATTTGGGAGGGAACATAGGCGATCGAAAACCCGCCAAACACGGCAATGCCGAGATAGAATAGGCCAGCCCAGCGGGCGTATTCGCTGGACGCAGGATCAGAAAACCTTTGCATCACAATTCCTTTCTGCAAAGTGCACGGCTCCGTTGACGGCCAATAGGCCGCCTTGGAAACCTTTGAATTTCGGGTCTGTTTCGCTGGAACGGCCAGCGATAGATCATGAATACAGAAGACCAAACCTCAACAAAATTGACCTAATTCGCAGTTCTGGTATGCATTTTGGTATGGATTGGAATGCTGTCTCATTCGACTGGAACCGCGCCCGCGCCTTTCTCGTGACGGCCGAAGAAGGATCGCTGTCTGCTGCAGCACGGGCATTGGGGTTGGCCCAGCCCACCTTGTCCAGACAAGTCGAAGCTCTGCAGCAGGAATTGGGTGTCGTCTTGTTCGAACGCTTTGGCCGGGGTCTCGAACTGACGCCCGCCGGTGCGAACCTTGTGCAGCATGTGCGTAAGATGGGTGAAGGCGCTATGGCCTTGTCGATTGCGGCACAGGGACAAAGCGATGAAATTTCAGGCCCTGTCACGATCTCAGCATCGGATGCCTATGCAGGACTTTGGTTACCGCCCATATTGCAGGAACTTCGCCAGCGCGAACCCGGACTTGCCATCCGTGTCCTGGCCGAGAATTCCGCATCCGATTTAATGCGCCGCGAGGCCGATATCGCCATACGTAATTTCCGCCCCAAAGAGCCAGAACTGGTGGCCAAGCGCATCACTGAAACCGGGGCCGCCTTTTACGCGTCCCACGCGTATTTGGACGCAAATGGCACGATCGAAACCCCGAAAGACTGGGAAGCCGCCAATCTCGTCGTGCCGGGTGATGGAACAGATTTCGTGAAGTCACTGCAAGCCATGGGAATTCCTGTTTCCCAGCGTTCAATTGCCTTTGAGTGCAGCAGCTATCTGGCCATGTGGGAAATGGTGCGACAAGGGCTGGGAGTCGGCGTTCTGGATGTCCGGTTGGGCGATGCGGAACAGACCGTGGCGCGTGCGGCACCATCGATGGCGGATCTGGTCTTTCCGATCTGGCTGGTCGCGCACCGCGATATCCTGTCGAACCGAAGGCTCAGACTGGTGTTCGATTTTCTGGCCGATGCATTGAAAAAGCCGCCCTACAAAAGGCCTGACGCACCGTCCGGTCTAGGCTAAACGCAGCGCCGCTAGTCCAACGCCCGCGCTTCGTCGATCAGCATAACCGGAATGCCATCGCGGATCGGAAACGCCAGCCCTGCATTCTTGCTGATCAATTCCTGACGTTCTGCATCATAACGCAATCCGGCATGGGTAACCGGGCAGATCAAGGCTTCGAGCATACGGACATCGAACAGTTTTTCGCCTGTGGGCATCGGCTCACTCATTGCAACCTACCTTCTTCGCTGCCTGTGCCGCTTCGCAAAGCGATCTCGATCAGTGTAACCAATGTTTCACGCCGTGTGGACAGCGAAGGCGCTTCCAAAAGCGCTTGTTTCTCTTCGGGATCGAAATCCAGCAGCATCGACAGCGAATTGATCAGCAGTTCGTCCTCTGCCTCGCGCAGCGTATCCCAATCCGCCGACAGATCCCTTGCGGTAAAATACCGATCCAGCAATCGCATCATCGCTTCGCGGTCGAAACCCGGGTCCGCTTCGGATGAAGACTGATCGCGATCAAAGCCCTCCCAACTGACCTCGCATTTGCGATAGGGCGTAAATCCCTCAACCTCGGCCAGAACCCGAAAGCGCGAAACCCCGGACAGCGTCACCATGTAACGCCCGTCTTCCGTTTCGGAAAACTGGGTGATGCGGCCGGCGCAACCGATGCGGTGCAACCCATGGCCTTCGCGGCCTTCGATTTCATTCGGTTGCACCATCCCGATCAAACGTGTGTCGGTCTTGAGCGCGTCATCCAGCATGGCCAGATAGCGCGGTTCGAAAATGTGCAGAGGCAATCTTGCGCGCGGCAGCAAAAGAGCACCGGGCAGCGGAAAGACCGGGATCAGGTCCGGCAGGTTTGTCAGTCTTGTCATGCTAGCAAAAATAGCCCGCAGCGCAGGTCAGGCAAATATCATCGACGACAGTTTACGACGCCCGTTCAAAGCCACCGGATCATTGGGCTTGAGTGCATCGAAAATCGTGAACAGCTGCGTCTTGGCAGCGCCGTCATTCCATTCGCGGTCCCTGCGGAAAATCTCCAGAAGGTGCTCTACCGCAGCTTCACCATCCCCCTGCGCATAGAGCGCCTGGGCCAGATCGTGCCGGGCCTGGTGATTGTCAGGATCGGCTTCCACGGCGGCGGTCAACTCGGCCACCGGGCCAGCATCGGCCGCCTGCTTGGCCAGTTCCAACTGCGCATGAGCGGCCTCGACCTCGGGGGATTCCGAAATTTCAGCCGGGGCGCCGTTCAGGATCGCCTCGGCCTGTTCCAGATCGTCCATGGCAATATGTGCCCGCACCAGACCGCCATAGGCTTTGGCGTTGTTGGCGTCTTCGCCCAGAATGGCCGCAAAGGTCTGCGCGGCGTCAACAGCCGCCCCCTGCTCCAGCATTTCCTCGGCGGCTTCGATGGCTTCATCCAGACCGCCCGAGGCGTCGCCGCCCGAAGCCTGAACGACACGATCTATGAAGGCCTTGATTTCAGATCCCGGCAATGCGCCCTGAAAGCCGTCAACTGGCTGTCCCTGCCAGAACGCGTATACCGTCGGAATCGACTGGATCTGCAACTGACCCGCGATCATCTGCGCCTCATCAACGTTGACCTTGACCATCTTGACCGCACCGCGCGCCGCGGTCACAGCCTCTTCGAGCAAGGGACCAAGCGTTTTGCACGGTCCACACCAAGGGGCCCAGAAATCCACGATCACCGGGGTTTTCATCGACGCATCGACAACCTCGGCCATGAACTCTGCCTCGGAAATATCCTTGATCAGATCACCGGCTGGCGCCGGTCCACCATTTCCACCACCAAGTTCGATCATCGTCGCCTCCATCGGCCTGCATACGTGTTGTTTGGTAGATGGCGCAGCATGGGGCCGGATGCAAGGGCAGGCACGTAGCTCAGGGCCGCTTTACAGATCCAGTGTCGCAAAGACCGGCGCGTGGTCTGATGGTTTTTCCCAGCCCCGGGCGTCGCGCAGGACGCGGCTGGAGTGCGCCGCATTCGCGATGTCAGGTGTGGCCCAGACGTGATCCAGACGGCGGCCCTTGTCTGCGGCGTCCCAATCCTTGGCGCGGTAGCTCCACCATGAATAAAGCTTGCCCTCTGGCACATCCTTGCGCGTGACGTCGACCCAGGCCCCTGCGTCTTGTGTAGCACCCAGCGCGTCGACCTCGATCGGCGTGTGCGAGACAACCTTGAGCATCTTCTTGTGGTCCCAGACGTCTTCTTCCAAAGGGGCAATGTTGAGATCGCCGACGAGGATCGACTTTTCCGGGCGATTTGCGTGAAACCAGTCGCGCATCTCCGACAGGTAGTCGAGCTTTTGACCGAACTTGATGTTCTTTTCCCGATCCGGAATATCGCCGCCCGCCGGGACGTAAAAGTTGTGGATCGTCAGGCCATTGTCCAACTGCCCTGCCACGTGTCTGGCATGGCCCAGCTGGGCGAAATCTTCGGCAGCCACTTCTCGGATTGGCAGTTTCGACAAGATCGCAACACCGTTGTAGCCCTTTTGCCCGCGGGCCACCATATGGCCGTAGCCCAGCGCTTCAAAGCCTTCCATGGGGATCTTGTCGACCGGGCTTTTGCATTCTTGCAGACACAAGACATCCGGCGCTTCTTCGCGCAGCAGTTTTTCAACCAGTCCAGCCCGCAAACGGACGGAATTGATGTTCCAGGTGGCAAGGGTGATAGGCATGGCGGCTCTCCTGTCAGCAAGAGCCGCAACTTGCCTTGGTGCATGCGGGACTGCAACCGCAGATGCAGTCGTCAGACATCCGATCCGGGAGAATCAATGCCGCCGCCGGTACCGGTCAGTCCGCCACCGCCGTTTCCACCGGTGCCACCACCCGTGTCTCCGATTCCATCCAGTCCAATGCCTCCGCCAGACGCGGACTGGTCATAGCCATATCCTTCGGCTCGGGGGGATGGGAATTCGGCCAACATCAGATTTTGCCATTTGCGCAGGTATCGCAGCAGTTTCTTGAATTCAGGATCCGTGCTTTCGATAAAGGCCTTGGTTTCACGCATGGCCTGTTGCTTGCGATCGACCGGGACATGGCTGAGGTCAAAGGTCGTGTTCCAGCGTGGGCCGCCCAGCCATACAGCCGCAAACATCAGTTTGGCTGTTAGGTCAGGCGTGCCGCCAGCCACAAGCCCATCGTAGAACATGATGTGCACGTCTTCCCATCGGCCGTTCTGAAAGTTTGCCCCCGTCTCGTTGCCAACCCCGCAATAGGCATCATGCACAGCGGCCGCATTGATAAATGTCTCAGAGGTCGGGTCGCCAACGATTGCTGTGAAGATCGGCGGAATGGACGCACCATCTGTCAACGTGCGCGGTGGCGCGACCCACTGCCGACCGCGCGCATCGACAAAGCGGAGCTGCTCAGCCGTCGGAAAGAATTTGTAGGGTCGCCGGGGAATAGTCACCGGCGTATCCAGCACCCGAAGCGGCGCAAGGTTAAAGCGGCAACCACCCGACGCGTTCGTCGCGCAGGTTACCGATGGGCCGTCAACGGATTCCAAGTCTTCAAGAGTGAGAACCGCACAGCCGGAAAGTCCAAGCGCAAGCGCGCCGCAAATTGCAAATCGAAGCATAAATTTCTTCCACGTGTTCTAATGTGGCAAAAAGCTAACGGATTCGCGGCTTGTCCTGCAAGTGCTCCAAACCGGTCAGGGGGGATAGAATGACCCAACGTTACGAAAACAGGCAAATTGCACTGCATTGGATCATCGTGGTGCTAATCGCCCTGCAATTCGTGTTGCATGATCCAATTTCCGAGGCCTTTGACGAGGTCGTAGACGGCGCTGCGCCTGCCTTCAGCCCGTTTGTCGGATTGCATATCTTCGTCGGGTTTTGCGTTTTTGCCTTGATGCTGGTGCGTCTGAACCTGCGCATGTCACTAGGTGCGCCCCCGGCCCCCGATGCAGAACCCCCGCTTTTTCAAAAGCTGGCCAAGATTGCCCATTGGGCATTCTACGCGCTGGTGATTTGCATGCCGGTCAGTGGCGCGGTTGCGTGGTTCAGAGCGTCAGAATCCGCAGCCGATGCGCATGAGGTCATGAAATTCCTGCTGCTGGCCCTGATCGCTGCACATGTCGGCGGTGTGGTGGTTCATCAGTTTGTCTGGAAGACAAACCTGATCCAGCGGATGTTGCTCAAACGCTGACAGCTGGGTGCTTAAAAGGCCACGCCTGCGTAAAGCACGATATTGGCATAGGGCGTTGCCTCACCGGTGCGCACAACGGCGCGGGCGTCGCCGCACAGCCGTTTCAGCGTTTCGTGCGAAACGCGTTCGCACTGCAGTCGATCTTCAAAACCCGACGCAACCGGGCCTTCTGCTTCGCTTGCGATGACGGCCCGTTCCGTCACCATTTCCCCCAGGACAGCATCCAGAACCGGCCAGATCGCCGGTGTTCCGACCGTCACCGCCAAATCAATGCACGGCACCCCTTTCGGGACAGGCAGACCAGAATCGCCGATCACCAGACTGTCACCATGGCCAAGCGCCGCGATCAGGCCTGCAAGTTCTCGTTGAAGGATGCCGTGTTTTTTCATTGTCCGCCCTCAAGCTCGTCCAGCAGGCCCTGTGCGCAGCTTTCGATCAGCCGCAACGCCCCATCGAAATCACGAGTAAAATACGGGTCGGGCACATGATCCATGCCCAGATCTGGCGCATAGTCGGTAAAAAGGACCACAGGTGCGCCTTTGGACCCAGCCAAAGACTGCAGATCCGACATGTTCTCCGTATCCATGGCAATGATCTTGTCAAAGGATTCGAAATCCTGCGGCCGGACCTGCCGGGCACGCAGCGAAGACAAATCGTAGCCGTACTGTTCGGCCGCCTCTTGCATGGGCGCATAGGGGGGCTTTCCCACATGCCAGCTTGCGGTACCGGCGCTGTCCAGAACCACGTCGATCCCGCGCCGCACAGCCATGGTGCGTACGACGCCTTCGGCGGTCGGAGACCGGCAAATGTTGCCGAGACAAACGAAAAGGATACGTTGGGTCATACCCCGGCCTAGCGTGGGGCAAGGTTCAGAGCAAGGGAATAGCCATGGCAGACAAGATCGTCATCCTGACCGGCGCGGGCCTTTCGGCCGAAAGCGGGCTGGGAACCTTTCGCGATGAAGGTGGGCTTTGGGCACAGCACAAAATCGAGGACGTCGCGACCCCGGAAGGGTTCCAGCGCAACCCGGATCTGGTGCATGCGTTCTACAATGCAAGGCGCAAACAGGCTGCAGAAGCCACCCCCAATGCGGCGCATGTTGCTTTGGCGAACCTGCAAGAACAGCACAAAGGCGAGGTCGTGATCGTCACTCAGAATGTAGACGGTCTGCACGAAGCGGCCGGTGGCCGGGCCATACATATGCACGGCGTGCTTGACGGCGCGCTCTGCGCGGCCTGCGGTCACCGATGGCCAGCGCCTGCGGAAATGGCGACCGGGCAGATATGTCCGGCCTGCAGCGCACCAACCGCACGTCCCGATATCGTCTGGTTTGGGGAAATCCCCTATCACATGGAGCAGATTGCAGATCATCTGCAGGATTGTGATCTGTTTGTCTCCATCGGCACGTCGGGTCAGGTCTATCCTGCGGCGGGTTTTGTGCAGGAGTCGCGAATGTTTGGCGCGTCTACATTGGAGATCAACCTTGAACGGACCGACACATCCGGTGTTTTCGATCGCCATATCGTCGGCCCGGCAACGCAAACCGTTCCGGCCTGGGTTTCGGAAATCCTAGGATGATTTTGGCCCAATGCCCTAAAAAACGGGGGCATTGGGCAGATCAACACGATCAGTTGTCGTGGTTCATGTGATTGTGACCCATTCCGTGTTTGGGCTTACGCTCCAGATCCACCGGAATTTCGATAACCGTTTCGCCTGCGGTTTCGAAGACAAGGGTCACTGAAACAGTTTCATCCTGTACGAAGGGCGACTTGAGCCCCATGAACATCACATGATCGCCGCCGCGGGCCAGCATGTGTTTTCCTCCGGCCGGAATGACAAAGCCTTCTTCGACCTCAGTCATTTTCATGACCCCACCGCCCTGATCGATGTGGGTGTGCAATTCAACGCGCACGGCCGCCTCTGAACGAACGGCAACAAGACGATCATCGGCGTCACCGGTGTTTTCGATCACCATGAAGGCCGCACCCGTCTTGGCATTGGGCGTGGCAGAGCGCGCGTAGGCATCGTGCACAGTGATTTCAGCGATGGCCGGTGCGGCCATCAAAGCAGAGGCAAAGGCCCCCACAAAAAGAGCTTTCAGTTTCATTTCAATAGTATCCCAGTTTGACTCGTTTGTGTTTCGGACTCAAACAAGGACGGGCGGGCCCCGCGCGTTCGCAGCCAACACGGCCTGCGGATCTGCTGCCAGTGATTCTATGACATGAGCGCGTGCAACCGGCACGATGCGGGTCACAAGGATGAACGGATCAATTGCGCTCGTGTCAAACAGCGAAAGCGCACAGTCCGGACACAGGTGCACCGCACCCGTTGGCTGGCCTTCGGCATCCACCAAAACCGTGTAGCTGCCCTGACCGGCGCAGATCACCATCGCGCCGACAGGCGCAGACTGGCCCTTCGCGGCGGCCATGGTCACGCTGGTCATCGTCAGGATGCAGACCAGAAATCCGGTCATTATGCTGCGCACAATCGGCTTCATACAGGTTAGCTATGCGCTCGCTGCCAGAATTCCAAAGCGACAAAAGGAAACAGCCCCGCATCAATGATGCGAGGCTGTTTGCCTTGAAAACGTCTAAGGATCAGGCGGTTGCCTGTGCCTTTGCGATCTCTTTCTTGACCTTCAGAGCGCGGTCGGACAGCTCGGTGTCCTTGGCTTTGGCCAGGTACTTGTCCAGACCACCGCGGTGATCGACCGAACGCAGTGCGTGCGCCGAGATGCGCAGCTTGATGCCACGGCCCAGCGTTTCGGACTGCAGGGTCACATCGTTCAGGTTTGGCAGGAAACGACGCTTGGTCTTATTGTTGGCGTGGCTGACATTGTTGCCAGTCATTGGGCCCTTACCGGTCAGTTCGCAAACGCGCGACATGGGTACATCCTCTTGCTTCGGGCCTTGGCTCATGGGCCCCGGCCAATATCAAAGGGCGCCCCATCAGCGGCGCCCGGAATCTCGTCGCGCTTCCTTAGACCCCCCGCCCCATAGCGTCAAGCCTCAAGCGGGCTGTCCGGCGCTCCGGACGTCGATATCTGCAAGTAGCGCTCCAAAAGCTCAGAAGCTGCGGCCGTCGGGGTGGTCGTTCCGTTTTCAACCTGTACTGCCAGCGCTGCCATGGCACCACTGACCGGCTCGCGCCGCAAGCGGGCCAACAGGCCTTCCTGCACCTCTGCCTCGAACCAGTACCGGGCCTGCGCAGCCCGTCTTGCGGCAAAGTGCCCTTCGGTCTTTCGCCAGTCCGACAGCTCTTGCATATCCTCCCAGGCCTTGGACAATCCGCTGTCTTCCAAGGCCGACACCGTCATCGCGCGTGGATAGCCTTCGGGGTCTTGAGGGCGTTTTCTCAGCAGGCGCAATGCACCTGCGTAGTCGGCGCAAGTGCGCGTCGCGGCTGACTTGAGATCCCCATCCGCCTTATTGACGAGAATCAGATCCGCCATTTCCATGATACCGCGCTTTACGCCCTGCAATTCATCCCCGCCAGCCGGTGCAAGCAACAGCAAGAACAGGTCGGACATTTCCGCCACCACGGTTTCCGATTGGCCCACACCGACGGTTTCGATCAGAATCGCATCAAAGCCCGCCGCTTCACACAGATCGATTGCCTCGCGGGTACGGCGGGCCACGCCGCCCAAGTGGCTTTGACTGGGGGACGGGCGAATGAATGCCAAGGGATCGCGGCTCAGCCGTTCCATCCGGGTTTTGTCCCCCAGAATAGAGCCGCCCGAGCGCGCCGAACTCGGATCAACCGCCAGAACGGCCACACGCAAGCCCTGCCCTGTCAGCATGCATCCGAAACTTTCGATAAATGTGCTTTTGCCCACCCCAGGCGTGCCGGACAGGCCCACCCGCAGCGCCTGCCTGTCGTGCCCGCGCAATCCTTCGAGCAATTGTGCCGCCATGTCGCGGTGCTCTGCCTTTTGGCTTTCCACCAATGTGATGGCGCGGGCCAGTGCGCGGCGTTCGCCGGCAAGAATACGGGATTTCAGATCGTCCAGGTCCATGCCCTTTCCTTTCCCGTGATCGCGAAAATGTCCAGTGTCGCCGCGCGCCCGAGCCTATCTGTCGCGGAAAAAAGCATAAACCCGTTCTGCCAGTGCTTCGCTCACACCTTCGACTGCCTTCAGGTCAGCCAGATTGGCACGGCTGACAGCCTTGGCCGAGCCGAAGTGCGCCAGCAACGCGCGTTTTCGGGCAGCCCCCACACCGGGCACTTCGTCCAATGGATTGGCGCTGACAGCCTTGGACCGTTTTGCCCTGTGCGTCCCGATTGCGAAACGGTGCGCCTCGTCGCGCAGCCGCTGCACGAAATAGAGCACCGGATCATTGTGCCGAAGCGCAAAGGGGCGTTCGCCGGGCCGATGGAATTCTTCCTTGCCCGCATCGCGGTCAATGCCCTTGGCAACACCGACGAACGGAACATCTTCGACGCCGTGCTCTGCCATGATCTCGGCCACGGCGCTGACCTGCCCCGCGCCGCCATCGATCAGCATCAGATCGGGCCACAGCCCCTTGTCCCGGTCCGGATCTTCCTTGAGCAGACGCTTCAATCGGCGATGAAGGACTTCTTTCATCATGCCAAAGTCATCGCCGGGCGTGAGGTCTTCACCCTTGATGTTGAACTTGCGGTATTGGTTCTTGAGATAGCCATCCGGTCCGGACACGATCATCGCGCCGACGGCATGTGCCCCCTGGATGTGGCTGTTGTCGTACACTTCGATCCGATCGGGTGGTCCGTCCAGTTCAAAAGCCTCGGCTAGATCGCGCAGCAACTTGGCCTGCGTTGCGGTTTCGGCCATGCGCCGTGCCAGACTTTCGCGGGCGTTGCGCAATGCACCGTCCACAAGCTCGGACTTCTCACCGCGCTGCGGCACAGCCAGTTCCACTTTGCGCCCCAGCTTGCCGCTCAGGGCCTCTGACATAAGGTCATCATTCTCGATGCCGTGCGACAGCAGGACCAACCTCGCGGGGTCTTTCTGGTCGTAGAACTGTCCGAGAAATGCTTCCATCACCTCTTCGGCGCTGACGTCATCGCCGACACGCGGGTAGAAATCCTGATTGCCCCAGTTCTGGTTTGCCCGAATGAAGAACACCTGAACACAGGCCTGTCCGCCTTCCATATGCAGCGCAATCACGTCCGCTTCGGTGACCCCCTGCGGATTGATCCCTTGCGCCGTCTGAACCTGCGTAAGCGCCCGGATGCGATCCCGAAGCGCCGCAGCGCGTTCGAATTCCATCGCCTCTGACGCTTCGTGCATCTGGTTTTTCAAAACTTCCTGAATCTGGGTCGACTTGCCCGACAGGAAACGCTGCGCATCGGCGACGCTGTCCGCATAGTCGGATTCTGAGATCTTGCCGACACAAGGGCCACTGCACCGTTTGATCTGATACAAAAGACAGGGGCGGCTGCGGCTGTCGAACATGGAGTCCGTGCAATTGCGCAGCAAGAATGCGCGCTGCAACTGGCTGAGCGTTCGGTTCACGGCCCCCGCGCTGGCAAAGGGCCCGTAGTAGCTTCCCTTGTCCTTTTTCGAACCGCGATGTTTTCGGATTTGCGGATAGGCGTGGTCGGTCACGAGGATATTGGGAAAGCTCTTGTCGTCACGCAGCAGCACGTTGAACTTGGGCTTCAATTGCTTGATCAGATTCTGCTCAAGCAAAAGCGCTTCGGTTTCTGTCCGCGTGGTCAGAAACATCATCGAAGCGGTTTCCGAAATCATCCGCGCGATACGCCGGGAATGGCCTGTTGGACGGGCGTAGTTACTGACCCGTGCGCGCAGGTTTCTGGCCTTGCCCACGTACAAAACGCGGCTTTGGTCATCCAGCATCCGATAAACGCCCGGACTGCTGTCCAGCGTCTTCAGGTACCCCTGCACGACCGTGTGTCCACGCTCCGGTGTCTGGTCAGGCACATCCTTGGTCATACTACACCCTCGAAAGGTCGCCCCATAGTTGTCAACGCGCTGATTCCGCCCTTCCGCTGCAACGATGTGCCTCGCAATTCAAGAACGAATACATCCCCGTTAGTTGTGGATAACTCTGTAGGCAAAATCTAGACAGTCCGGTTTTTTCGTTGTTTTCGGCAGACTTCGCAAAAATGCCTATTTTTTAGGCAGTTTTATAACCACTTGATCCTAAACGGAAAAAATTTTGACGTACGACAAGTTATTGAGTTCTTTAAACTTTTTGTAACGCTTTGGTAACCAAAGTGAATGCGGTGCACAACTTACCGTTGGGGCAAGCTATTCAACGTCCACGACGTCAGGCGTTTCCCAAGATAGGTGTTGCCCCCCATCAATGCAAAGCAACTGCCCCGTTACCGATGGCGCATCCAGAAAATACCCCAGTGCCGCAGTGATATCATCAGGGTTCGCGCCGCGCCCCAAAACGGTTGCCGCGCGTTGAGCCGCAAATTGTTCAGCTGTTTGCCGACCGCCCTGCAGGGTCGGACCCGGCCCAATTGCATTGACCCGCACATCCGGCGCCAAGGCCTGCGCAGCTGTCTGCGTAAACGCCCAAAGGCCCATCTTTGCAATTGTGTAACTCATGAATTCCGGCGTCAGTTTGCGCACACGCTGATCAATCATATTAACGACCAGAGCCTGTGGCATCGGCTCTCCGTTATCGTCAACGGTGGCTTTTGGGGTTTGCGCGGCAAACGCTTGCGTCAGAGCAACCGGCGCGCGCAGATTGCTTTCCATATGGCGATCCCAACTGCGCCGATCCGCGGTTTTGATGTCGTCGTATTCGAAAACAGATGCGTTGTTGACCAGAACGGACAATGGTCCGCCCAAACCTTCAACCGCGCTGGGCACAAGGCCCTGAACCTGTGACTCGTCCAGCAGGTCTGCTTGCAAAACCGCCGCCTGACGTCCAAGCGCCGAAATCTCGGCTTTCAGCGCTTCGGCCTCGTCTTTTGAATGCGCAAAGTGGATCGCGACATCGTACCCGCGTCCCGCAAGGTACAACGCCATGGCGCGCCCAAGGCGTTTCGCGCCGCCGGTTACCAGAGCACGGGGGGCTGATGCTTGCATGTCAGGTTCCTTTGTTCCGGGCCGGTCAGGCAACCAGCACAAAACCCACATAGCTCAGATACAGCACCGACAAGAGCACACCCCAAACGAGCGTGAGATCCCGCCGGAAGAAGACAAAGGGGATCAGCGCCAGCGAAGCGGCCAACATCACCCAGATATCAAAGCGCAGCAGAGCCCGGTCAACTTCCATTGGTGCAATCAGGGCCGCAACCCCGATGATCGCCAACAGGTTAAACATGTTCGAGCCGATCACGTTGCCGATCGCCACATCCGCCTGCCTGCGGATCGCTGCCATAACAGTCGTGGCGAGCTCTGGCAAAGAGGTGCCCAAAGCGACGAGCGTCAGACCGATGACCCGGTCGGGAACGCCATACATCAGGGCGATTTCCCGTGCGCTATCGACCAGCAAATCCGCCCCAAGCGGCAGGCCGACAATTCCGAGCAAAAGAAATAGAATGATCTTCCACCACGGCATGTCGGGGTCAGCACCTTCGGGTTCTTCCAGATCCTCGTCGGCTTTGCCGGCGCGCCTGTGGGCCAGTGCTTCGCGCAGTTGATCCCCCAGGATCAGTGCCAGCGCCACCAGCAGAATGATCCCGGCAATCCAGTCAAATACACCACGATATGCCAGCCCGATGAACAGACCGGTACCGAGCATCATCTGGACATAACTCTTGCGGGTGTCGTGTTCCGAGGTGTGCATCACCGCGATCAACGCGGGCACACCCAGCACCAGCAAGACATTGGCAGTGTTCGAGCCGATTACGTTGCCCAGCGCAATACCCGGCACGCCTTCCAACGCCGCTTTGATAGAAATCAGCAGTTCAGGCGCGGATGTCCCGAACGCCACGATGGTCAATGAGACGATCAGTGCAGGTATTCCGACGCGCAAGGACAGGTTGACCGCCCCTTTGACCAGCGCATCGCCCGCCAGAAGCAGGATCACAAGCCCGAGACACGCGTACAGAAATACCATTTCAAGTCTTTCCCTTGCCACAGGCACAAGGGCCGCGCCCTATCCGAAACCGTCCACAGGACGAACACCGCTTGGAAGCGATCTGCTTGGCGCCCGGCACTTTGAGTTTGCCGAACATAGCCAGCACACCCATAAAAATCAGGAAGAGTGATACAATCTTGATGATCACGTCAGAGTCCAAACCGTGCAAACTGCGCACGCTCCTCGATTTCGCCCAAGGCACCCTGAACCGCCTGCACACCGATCCGGGGCAGCAGAGGACGTTTTTGATCAAGACGGCGAAACTGCACCTTGTCTCCGAACCGGCTCTTCATTGTCGGCACCAGATGCCCGATCCCGTCGGCCAGCCCCACATCGACCGCCGAGGATCCGATCCAGACCTCGCCAGTGAACAGATCAGGGTCTTGTGCCAGCTTTTCGCCACGCTGTGTTTTGACCTGACCAATGAATGTTTCGTGCAACTGTCCCAGAAGCCTGTTCAATCGCGCAACGTCTTCTTCTTTTTCCGGGCTGAACGGGTCCATCATCGATTTGCTTTTTCCGGCTGTGTAGATGCGCCGCTCAATACCCTGCCGTTGCAAAAGGACATGCGCGCCAAAGCCGGACGAAATGACCCCGATGGATCCCAGAATTGAACTGGGGTCAGCCCAGATTTCATCCGCGCTGCAAGCCAGCCAGTATCCTCCCGAGGCCGCCACGTCTTCGACGAATGCGAACACCGGCACTTCGGTTTCTTCAGAAAGACGGCGGATGCGCGAGCCGATCAGCGAGCTTTGAACCGGGGACCCGCCGGGCGAGTTCAGTTCAAGCGCGACCGCGGCAGGTTTGCCCCTGCGAAACGCCTTTTCCAGAAGTGGTGCAACCGACCGGTCACTCAGGGAGCCACGTCCACCAACGCCTATCGCGCCTTGCAGGCGCACAACGTTGACCAGCGGGTCCGATTTCACAAAGGGGATCCAGCGTTTCATGAAGCCCCATGTAGAATGAGCCTTGGCGACAAACAAGAGATCGACAAAAAGAAGAAACCGTTGTGGCCCAGCCGCCCGCATTTGACCCGCTGGAAATGCCGCAAAACACTTTGCAACGGGGTGAACCCAAAGTCGCGCGCCGGTCAGAAGAAGCTCTGCGGGTCGATATCAATTGCCATGCGCAGATCGCCCTTGAGTGTGACCTGCGCGGCCCAATCGGCCAATGCAGATTGCAAGGGCGCGCCCTTGTCAGCCTTGACCAGCAACCGAACGCGATGCCGCCCCCGAACCCGCGCAATCGGCGCAGGCGCCGGACCGTACACCTGCGCTCCGATCCGGCGCAAAGGGGCGTCGTTTCGCGCCAGATGGTTCCCCAGATCAAAAACGGACTGCACATCCGGCCCCGACAGGATAACGCCCGCCAAGCGACCATAGGGCGGCATCCCGGCAGCGCGGCGCTCGTCGGCTTCGGCTGCCCAGAATGCCTCTTCATCGCCGCTCAGAATGGCACGTATGACAGGATGCTCCGGCTGAAACGTCTGGAGCAGAGCCTCGCCCGGTTGTTCGGCACGACCAGCACGGCCCGACACTTGCCGCATAAGCTGAAACGTGCGTTCCGCCGCCCGCAGGTCCGACCCCTGCAAACCCAGATCAGCGTCGATCACCCCAACCAAGGTCAGCAAAGGAAAGTTATGTCCCTTGGCCACGAGCTGCGTGCCGATGATGATATCGGCACCCCCGGCAGCGATCGTTTCAATCTGCGCCTTCAGTTCACGCGCGGTTCCATAAAGATCCGAGGACAACACCGCGATCCGCGCATCCGGGAAAACGGCCTGCGCCTCTTCCGCCAACCGTTCAACACCCGGCCCGACAGCCGCCAGACGGTCTTCGGCCTCGCAAGAGGGGCACACATCAGGGATCGGTTTGCTTTCACCGCATTGATGACAAACCAGCCGCTTCAGAAAACGGTGCTCCACCATGCGTGCGTCGCAATGATCGCAACCGATTTGCTGACCACAGGCACGGCACAATGTGACCGGCGCATATCCACGGCGGTTGATGAACAGCAAAGATTGCTGACCCGCCTCCATGCGTTTGGCCACGGCCCGTTGCAAGGATGGGGAAATCCAGCGGTTGGCGGGCAATTCTTCGCTGCGCATGTCGATGGCGCGCATCTCGGGCATGACGGCTTCGCCAAAGCGGGAGGTCAGTGTCAGCCTTTGATACTTGCCTGCATCAGCATTGGCCCAGCTTTCCAGGCAAGGCGTCGCGGTCGCCAGCACCACCTGTGCGCCAATCAATGAGGCCCGAAGCACCGCCATATCCCGCGCGTTGTAAAGAACGCCCTCTTCCTGCTTGTAGGACGTGTCGTGTTCTTCATCGACAACGATCAGGCCCAAACGCTGAAACGGCAGGAACAGGGCAGATCTTGCGCCGATCACCATTTGCGCCTGCCCTTGAGCCACCATTTTCCAGACCCGCCGCCGCTCTGTCAGTGTGACCCCGGAATGCCATTCAGCGGGCTTTGCCCCGAAACGGGCCTCGACCCGTGTGAGAAATTCGGCGGTCAAAGCGATTTCGGGCAACAGAACCAGCGCCTGCCTGCCGGTCCGCAAGGCTTCGGCCACAGCCTCGAGATAGACCTCGGTCTTGCCCGAGCCTGTAACGCCCTTGAGCAAAGTTGTCCCGTAGGTCTGTGCCCGCTGCGCGCTGCGCAGCGCTTCGGCCGCTTCGGTTTGATCGGGCGTCAGTGTTTTTGAACCATAGTCGGCATCAAGCAAGGCAAACGGTGTGTCACGGGGGCTTTGTTCTTCGGCGATTGCGCCGGTGCTGACCAGCCCCTTGACGACAGACGTTGTAACACCTGCGGCTTCTGCAAGCTCCTTCAGGGTCAGCGCTAGCCCGCCCATTTCCCGCGCAGCGTCCAGAACGCGGGTGCGTGCGTCTGTCATACGAGCCGGCTCGCCCTCACCCAGTCGGTAGACCTTTCGCATCGAAGGGGGATCACCCAACCCCGGAGCGCGCGTGGCCAGCCGCAGCATGGCCGACATCGGCGTCAGCGTATAAGCGCCCGCGCGCTCAAGAAATTCGCGCATCTCATCCCGCATCGGTGCTGCGTCCAGCACCCGGATTACACTGCGCGCCTTGGCCAGATCAAACCCACCTTTGCCAGCCCCCCACACCACACCCAAGACCTTGCGCGGACCAAGAGGCACCTCGACGAAAGCGCCAAGATGACAACCACCTTCGGGCGCCTTGTAGTCGAGCGCACGGTCCAGCGGCTGCGTTGTCAAAACGCCGACCAATGTGCCTTCTTCAAAGAAAGTTGCCATTCAGGGCGCCTTTCGCGCTTTAGCAGTGATACCCGGGACGAGCCGATTTGTTAGCGCAAACACCATGCCCTTTCCGCCCGCGCTTATCTGGGTTAAGACACGCATCAGTAAATGCCAAGCCCGCGCGTCCCGAGCGGGCACATCAAGGAGAGCCTCCATGAAATTCTTTGTCGACACAGCTGAAATCGACGCAATTGCCGAGTTGAACGATCTGGGCATGGTGGACGGTGTGACCACCAACCCTTCGCTGATCAAGAAATCCGGCCGCGATATTTTGGAAGTGACCAAGGAAATCTGTGATCTGGTTTCCGGCCCTGTGTCGGCCGAAGTGGTTGCGCTGAAGGCAGATGACATGATCGCCGAAGGCCGCAAACTGGCAGAGATCGCCGAAAACATCACTGTCAAAGTGCCTCTGACATGGGATGGCCTCAAGGCCTGCAAAGTGCTTTCGGGCGAAGGTAAAATGGTCAACGTGACCCTGTGTTTCTCGGCAAATCAGGCCCTTCTGGCCGCAAAAGCAGGCGCGACGTTCATCTCTCCGTTTATTGGTCGTCTTGACGATCTGAACCTTGATGGCATGGACCTGATCGCTGACATCCGCGAAATCTATGACAACTTCGGTTTTGAAACGCAGGTTCTGGCGGCGTCCATTCGTTCGGCCAACCACATGAGCGAATGCGCCAAGATCGGCGCGGATGTTGCCACCGCCCCTCCCGGCGTGATCAAGGCGATGGCCAACCATGTTCTGACCGACAAAGGCCTCGCGCAGTTTGTCAAAGACGCCGAGTCCGCGGGAATCAAGATCGTCTGATCCGAACGTCTGGCCATTTTGTGGTCAGATATTGAACAAGCAATGCGCCCGCTCGTGATCCGAGCCGGCGCATTTTTTCATGAATGGGCTTTAAAGGAGTTCCAGCAATCCCGCTTCGACTGCGATCCAGGCTGCCAAACCGCTAAGAACCGCGCCCAACAGGTAGGGCAACACTGTCAGCAAGACATTCTTGGGCGGACCGGGGAACAACTCGGATTCGATCCTGCGCTTGATCTGGGGCGGCGGCACAACGTCTTCGATCTCTTCCGCAAAGCCGGAAAAGTACAAGGACCATGCGGCGACATCCTGTTCCAGCTGCACATCCGAGGCCAGTCGGACCTCGAACATGGCCCTTTCGTCCTCGGGCAAAAGCCCCAGAACGTATTCGCCCGCAGCGGCATCCCACAGATCGGTTTGAGCGGCATCCATCGACGTGGTCATCAGCTTAGACAATCGCGTAGTTGCAGAAGGCTGGAGCGGATCCAACCGCGCGCGGTTTCCGGGCTGACGCCATCAATCCGGGCGATATCCGAATAGTCCACCCCGTCCAGATATGCCGCCTTCATCATGGCCCCGTGCTCAGGCGGCAAGGATTTCATGCAATAGGCAAGCGCCTGCGCCTCGCTGGACGCCATCGCCAGTGCTTCGGAATCGAACGACAGGCGATCGGGAAAGTCCGTGACGGCCGGTTTCGCGGGCGATCCGTGCTGCTTTAGATGATCGACCGCCGCTTCGCGCGCCAAGGTAATCAACCAAGCCATCGGCGAAAACCCGTTCGCCCGATACTGACCGGCGCCTTGCCAGACCTTGCAATAAACCGATTGAAGGACATCTTCGGCCAAGCCCGGTTCGTGCAAAACCCGAAGGCAGACCGCGAACAACTTTGGTGATGTTTGCCCGTATAGTTTTTCAAAGGCTGCCCGGTCCCCCATGGAAACGCGTGCAATCAATGTCTCTAATTCATCTTTCGACGTCATATTTTTGGCTCGCCTTCGGCCTGCTTCCCCTTGCCCATCGTCTCGATATGAGGCACGAGGGTGCCGACATTATAGGCTTCGGGTAGAAGGACAACTCCAACATGGCGGACGGCACGATCGATATCAACGCGAAACCCACAGAAGAGATTTCCGTCCGCGAAACTTTTGGGATCGACAGTGACATGACGGTGCACGGGTTCCCGGATCGTTCGGATCGCGTTCCGGATCTGGACAGCACCTACAAATTCGACCCTGACACCACACTCGCAATTCTAGCCGGTTTTCGCAACAACCGTCGTGTGATGATCCAAGGTTACCACGGCACCGGTAAATCCACGCACATCGAACAGGTGGCGGCCCGTTTGAATTGGCCCGCGGTTCGCGTGAACCTCGACAGCCACATCAGCCGGATCGACCTGATCGGCAAGGATGCGATCAAACTGGTGGACGGTAAGCAGACCACCCAGTTTCAGGAAGGCATCTTGCCATGGGCGTTGCGCAACCCGACTGCCATTGTGTTCGACGAATACGATGCGGGCCGCGCGGACGTTATGTTCGTGATCCAGCGTGTTCTGGAAACGGACGGCAAACTGACGTTGCTAGACCAGAACGAAGTGATCACCCCGCACAAGTATTTCCGCATCTTTGCGACAGCCAACACTGTTGGTCTGGGCGACACGACTGGTCTGTATCACGGCACACAGCAGATCAACCAAGGCCAGATGGACCGCTGGTCTCTGGTTGCGACGCTGAACTATCTGTCCATCGACGCCGAAACAGCGATCGTTCTGGCCAAGTGCCCGCACTACAACAACGAAAAGGGTCGCAAGACCGTACGCCAGATGGTGACTGTCGCGGACTTTACCCGCCGCGCCTTTATGAACGGTGAGTTGTCGACCGTGATGTCGCCACGGACCGTTATTGCGTGGGCCCAAAACGCGGAAATCTTCCGTGACACGGGATATGCATTCCGCCTGTCCTTCCTCAACAAGTGCGACGAGCTGGAACGCCAGACCGTGGCCGAGTTCTTTCAGCGTTGCTTTGACGAAGAGCTTCCCGAAAGTGCGGCGAGCCTCAGCCTCGGCTGATCGAAACTTACGATTGATGGGAAAAGGGCGGCGCTTGCGTCGCCCTTTTTCTTTGACCCGTGCCCGCAGATGCAAATGACCTTCTGCCTCGGCTGTTACCGGACAGTCACATCTAGTTAAAAGTTTTCATTTCGCTCAACATATAGAACATATTTTACCGCTAATGTTTAATTCATGGGCGGTTTGAAAACATATCTCGCCGGTTTGGCCTTTGCCTGTGCTTCGTTCAGCGCACAGTCAATGCCGTCTGATCCCCGCGAACAGGTCCAGCTTTTTGCATCCTGCGCAGGTCGTTTTTCAGCACAGATGGAATATGCGTGGCTCGTCGGGCATGACGGCGCTGACGAACGGGCGCGGCGGCATACATTTGTCACGCTTCTGGATGCCGTATTCCCGGCCTCGGATACGGGCCTGACCGGCCCCGAAGTTCTGGACATCCGGATCAGGGCCAAGCATGCGCAGGCCCGATTGCTGCAAACTGCACGCTTTGATCAGAACGGCGAACGCTCAGCCCGTGCACGCGCCCGAGCCCAAGAGCTGACCGCGCTGTGCAACGCCCTGATCTTAAGCTGACGATACAGCCTGTCAGCACTAAACCCATAAAATTGCTGCCCCGTTGACCAGCACGCCACGAATGAAGCCGCGTAATTTTTCGTCACTTCGAAAATTGTACGGATGAAAATTGCAGCCCTTTGAATTTCAGTATTCCATTGTATGCCGCACTGCCCTATTGTGTTTCCTATGGGAAACACGTCGCAGAGATCCAGCCAGATCCGCGCAACGCTGATTGCACTTGCCGTCTCGGCTGCGGGCTACATGCCCAATCCTGCTGTCGCCGCTGGCGTCACTGAGCAGGCCGCATTTTTTGCCGCCTGCATGGGGCGCTACACCGCTCATCTCGATCACCAGCGCATGCACGGCCAAGAGGCCCCGACGGTGCGTGAAAAACGCGACATCTATGCCGACTTGCTCGGCGCGATTGAACAAGACGCTCACGCCGCCGGTCTGGATCCGTCAGGACTTTCGCAATTCCTGACCCGGGCACGGACGATGCAAGAACGGCTTTTGGTGGTCGCGCAATACCACGTTGACCCGCGCCGCGCGGATATAGCGGCGGCACAAGTCCGCCAACACATGCGCCAGTGCGATGCGATGATCCTTGGTTAACGGCCCCAGCCTTGCATAAGCAGCCGGAAACCGCGCTGTAAAAACCACGGCGCGAAGCCCTCGAACAGGGCACAAGGCTCTTGCCAATTGCCGCCGGACCGTGGAAACCATGATCCATGGCACAACAGTCCGACAACCCCGCCGATCCCTTTAAGAAAGCCCTTGCCGAGGCAACCAAGGTCATGGCCGACGACCCTGAGTTGTCAGTCAGCTACACGGTCGATCCATCCGGGGTATCGGGCGACTCAATGCGCTTGCCGCAAGTCAGCCGCCGTATGAGCCGCGACGAAGTCATGCTGGCGCGGGGCACAGCCGATGCGCTGGCGCTGTACCGTCGTTACCACGATGCGGGCACGCACGCCCGGTATGCACCGCCCGGTGACATGGCGCGCGAATTGTTCGAAGCCATGGAAACCGCCCGTTGCGAAGCCATGGGCGCACGCGACATGCCCGGCACCGCCGGAAACATCGACGCCAAAATTGGCCACGAAGCAGCGCGCCGCGGTTATGGCCAAATCACCGATCCGGCTGAAATCGCCCTGCCCGTTGCTGCGGGCTATCTAATCCGTCATCTGGCCACCGGACGCGACCTGCCTTCGGATGCGGCAAATGCGATGGAGCTATGGCGCGGCTTCATGGAAAACAGCGCAGGCGACACGCTGGAGAACCTGCAGGAAACGCTGGCCGACCCTGCGGCCTTTGCCCGGTTTGCCCGCCAGATCATCACTGATCTGGGCTATGGTGATCAGCTGGGTGATGACCCGGACCAATGGGACGACGAATCCGACGAAGACGGGCAGGAAGACGGGCAAGACGAAGAGGAACAGCCCGACAGCACAGGTCAGGACGACAGCGAAGGCGAAGAATCCGAAGCTTCGCCGGAACAGTCACAGGACGAAACCCAGGATCCGAGCCAGGCTCAGGTTTCAATGGACGAAGCCGCCGATCAGGAAATGGGCGAAGAAGTCGAGATGCCCGAAGGCGAGGCCCCTCTCGATCCACCCCCGCCCCCACCGATCTCTGAGGCGGACCCGGAATACACGGTCTACAGCACAGAACATGATGAAGAGATCGCTGCCGAAGACCTTGCAGAGCCTGTTGAGCTGGAGCGTTTGCGGGCCTATCTGGACCAGCAGCTTGAACCGCTCAAGGGCGCCGTATCGCGTCTTGCCAACAAGCTGCAACGACGGCTTCAGGCCCAGCAGAACCGGTCTTGGGAATTTGATCGCGAGGAAGGTATTCTGGATGCCGGACGCCTTGCCCGTGTCGTCGCCAACCCCACGACACCATTGTCTTTCAAAGTGGAAAAAGACACCGAGTTCCGTGACACAGTCGTGACCTTGCTGCTCGACAATTCCGGATCGATGCGCGGACGTCCCATTTCCATTGCGGCGATTTGCGCCGACGTTTTGGCACGCACGCTGGAACGGTGCTCGGTCAAAGTGGAAATTCTTGGTTTTACGACCAAGGCGTGGAAAGGCGGGATGGCGCGCGAGACGTGGCTGAACGAAGGGCGCGAACAGCAACCCGGCCGCCTGAATGATTTGCGTCACATCATCTACAAATCCGCAGACGCCCCCTGGCGCCGGACACGTGATAATCTTGGCCTGATGATGAAAGAAGGTCTGCTCAAGGAAAACATCGACGGCGAAGCGCTCGAATGGGCGCACCGGCGGATGGTGATGCGCCACGAGGCCCGCAAAATCCTGATGGTGATTTCTGACGGCGCTCCGGTTGATGACAGCACCTTGTCGGTAAACCCGGCCAATTATCTGGAAAAGCACCTGCGCGATGTGATCGACATGGTCGAACGGCGCAAACAGGTTGAATTGCTGGCTATCGGGATTGGCCATGATGTGACCCGCTATTACGAGCGAGCGGTGACCATTACGGATGTTGAACAACTGGCGGGCGCGATGACCGAACAGCTGGCTTCGCTGTTTGACAGCGATCCACGCGCACGCGCGCGCGTCATGGGTATGAAGCGCGCATCCTGAACGCGCTTTGACGGCCCGTCTGGTGGACTATGCAGACCGTTCGCGCGCCGCGATCGCTTCTGGAGTTTGCGTTGCAGCCGGAGCAACTGCATAGGCAACCTTCATGGCGAGATCCTTGGACAGCATGGCTTCGAGTGCCAGCTTGAAACGCGCCTTGCGCTCGGACCGGTGGCGCAGGTTTTGCACGTCCCAGACCAACACCTCTGATCCTGCGCTCAGCCACGTGGATGCTGATGATTTCATCCCGGTCATGTAGGCCACCTCACCGACGAAGACGCCCGCAGGCATGCGAAACCGTTCCCCTTGCTTTTCAATGCTCAGGGCGCCGGTGATCACGTAGTACAGTCTGTCCACGGCTGCGCCCTCTTGCGTGATCTGCACTTCGGTTTCGTAGTTTTCCCGATAGGCCTGATTCATCAGATCCTTGAAATCACCCGGCGGCAAAGCGTTAAAGCGGTCATAAAGATCGCGGTGTTTTTTCGGTATGATCCAGACCGAATGCTGCAGCCACAGACCAATGAACCCGACGATATTGGCGGCCAGCATCAAGGCCGACATGGCGATGGCATCCCAAAGGGGCTGCTCAGCCGCTACAAAATAGTACCACAGGTACAGGGTGGATCCCATGAACAGCAGCAACCTGAGCAACATCTGGTTGATGACAAGATAGCCCGCAACAAAGCAGGCCCCGGCCGCAAGCACCAGATTCTGCGGCGTAATCCACTCGCTCATTATGTCGCCACCTTCAACACGTTAACGCGGCAAACCATGACTCCGGCGACGGCCATCGCCAAGTGTTTTTTGTCAGACCCACTGGCCAGTTTGTGACAAACCGCTATCAATAAAACGCGCGCAACCGGAGAGGCCCCATGTTTCAGACATTCCAAGAAACCGCATCGCCCGAACAAGGGCCCGCGCGCCTGCAATCGTTGCGTGCCGCAATGAAGGCGCAGGGTCTGGACGGCTTTCTTGTGCCACGCGCGGATGCCCACCAAGGCGAGTACGTGGCGCCCCATGATGAACGGCTGTCCTGGCTGACGGGCTTCACAGGATCGGCGGGCTGGTGCGTTGCGCTGCAGGATCGCGCAGGTGTCTTTGTCGACAGCCGCTATCGCGTTCAGGTCAAGGCACAGGTCGCCGATTGCTATGAACCTGTCGATTGGCCCGAGGTTTCCTTGGGCGACTGGATCGCCTCTGCTCTGCAATCCGGAAGGGTTGGGTTTGACCCATGGCTTCTGAGCCTTTCACAGCGCCGCACACTCGAAAAGGCACTGGCCAAGAACGCGCCAGAGATTGCACTGCAAGCCTGCGCCAATCTGGTGGATGAAGTCTGGTCAAATCAGCCCCCTGCCCCTGCTGGTGCTGTCTTTGCGCAGCCGGTGGATCTGGCGGGCGAACCCCATGAAAGCAAGATCGCCCGGCTGGCCAAAGACATAGGCCCGGCGCATTGTGCCGTTCTGACCTTGCCTGACAGCATTGCCTGGCTGCTGAACATTCGCGGCAGTGACATTCCACGCAACCCTGTGCCACATGGGTTTGCGCTGTTGCACAACGATGCGCGCGTTACGCTTTATATGGACGCTGGCAAACTGGAAGGTCTGAGCGATCACTTTGGCCCGTCGGTCCAAGTGAAAGCGCCCGATGCGTTCTTGTCCGATCTGGCGGACCTCTCAGGCCCCGCGATGATTGATCCGGCCAGTTGCCCGGTCGCAGTCGTCGAGGCGTTGCCCCATGATCCCATCGAAGCGCCCGACCCTTGCGCGCTGCCCAAAGCCCGCAAAAACGCCGCAGAACTGGCGGGCGCACGCGCTGCGCATTTGCGGGATGCGGCGGCCATGGTCCGGTTTCTTGCTTGGCTGGATCAGACCGCGCCGGGCGAATTGACCGAAATCGACGTGGTCACGCGCTTGGAAGAGGAACGCCGTGCAACCAATGCGCTCAGAGACATCAGTTTTGAGACGATCTCAGGCTCTGGTCCCAACGGTGCCATTGTTCACTACCGGGTGACGGACAAGACAAACCGCAAACTTCGGGAAAACGAGCTGCTTTTGGTGGATAGCGGCGGCCAATATGTTGATGGCACCACTGACATCACCCGTACCGTTGCCATCGGCACAGCCGGTGGCACCGAACGCGCTGCCTTTACCCGGGTCCTCAAGGGAATGATCGCAATTTCACGACTGCGGTTTCCCAAAGGAATGGCAGGGCGGGACATTGATCCCTTTGCACGCGCCGCCCTGTGGGAGGCCGGAATGGACTATGGCCATGGCACCGGCCACGGCGTTGGCAGTTACCTGTCTGTCCACGAAGGCCCCGCCCGTATCGCCAGCTCCGGAACCGTGCCTTTGGAAGCCGGTATGATCCTGTCCAATGAGCCCGGTTTTTATAAGGAGGGCGCCTTTGGTATTCGCATCGAAAACCTGATCGCGGTCGAAGCAGCCAGCGCCCTGCCTGGCCAGACCGTTTCAGAGATGCTGAGCTTTGAAACCTTGACCTGGGTTCCCATCGATCTGACCCTTGTAGACCCCGATTTGATGACCCCGCAGGAGCGTGACTGGCTGAACGATTACCATGCTCAGGTGCTCAAAATGGTCGCGCCCCTGCTGGATGAGGCTACACAAGACTGGCTTTTGAACGCCTGCCGCGCTATTTGACACGTTCGCGTTACATCCCTTTTGTCAGAAGGGTGGTACAGACGAAGGGGGACGTTATGAGCACAACGATCACGATCACACCTGCAGGCGGCACATGGACAATCCGGGCCGGCGGCGCCGTTATTGGCGAAACCAATGGCGCGCTTGAACTGAACGAGGGGAACTTGCCCCCAGTCATCTACTTTCCCCGTGATGACATTGCGATGGCCTTTCTGGATTCGTCAGACAAGACGACAGAGTGCTCGCACAAGGGTACGGCCAGCTATTATTCGATCGTTGCCAAGTCCAAGACATATGAAAACGCTGTCTGGTCATACGAGTCGCCCAAGGACGATGTCGCCGCAATCGCGGGCTACCTTGCGTTTCACGAGCAGGATGGCGTGACAGTAGAACAGGTTTAGGAAAACCGCGGTCAAACCCAATACTCTGTAATCAAATCGCTTTTCCGGCTGATATTGTATATCAACGGCGAAAGCGCGCACCTTTTGAGCATGAATTTTCGAACTGCTCGAAAGGAATCGCCATGCTTCGTCTTTTCACCTTCTTATTTGCCATTTTCATAGGCAGCGCTGCTGCAGCCACCCAGGCATGGGTCAATGCCCCCAAAGATGGATTTCTCAATCTGCGGACCGGTCCCGGCACGGCCTATCATGTGATCGACAAGATGCCCCACCGCAGCAAAGTTCATGTTCTGCACGCACCGGGCAAGTGGGTTAAGTTGCAGAACGCCCACGGTACAATTGGCTGGGCGCACAGCGGATGGCTGTCCAAGCACAAACCACATCCGATCAAGCACCTGCCACCAAAACCGGATGCCGTTGAATATACCATGTGGGTGCATGCCCCGGCCTACGGCGCTCTGAACCTGCGACGTGGAGCGGGAAAACATCATCCCGTGATCATGAAAATGATGCAGGGCAGCAAGGTCAAAGTGCTTGGTAAAAAGGGCAAATGGTTCTTTGTTCGCCACGTGTCAGGCCACGTCGGCTGGGCGCATTCGGCCTATTTGTCAAAGCGCAAGATGCCAACGGTCCGCCAACATCCCGGCTATTCGCAACTGCACGAACCGCATCAGCCGTCAAACCGCGACCTGCGTGACGCCATCCGGACCTGCAAACAATTGCCCGAAGCGCTGTTTCACGCCTGCATGGCCCGCGAACGCGCCCTGTTGATGGCAGAGCGTAGCGCGCGTCAGCACTGGTAACCTGTGCCACTCAGACCTTCGGCAGGCCCGCGCCTGCCGAAGCCTTGTTTTGTCTGGCTATACCGCAAAGCCGATCGCAATTTCCGGTCAGGCTGTTTCCCGAACCGTGTCGATCATCAACTTGACGTTCTCCGGATCCGCATCGGGCGTAATTCCATGGCCAAGGTTGAAAATATGCGGTCCTTTTGAAAACGCCTGCACCACGCGCCGTGTTTCGCTAACCAAGGCATCGCCGCCTGTCACCATATGCGACGAAGCAAGGTTGCCCTGGACACAGCCACCGGGCTGCACATTCTGCGCCGCCCATTCCGGGGTCACACTGTCGTCCAGAGCCACGCAATCGGCGCCTGTCGCCGCATGGAAGCCTACGTATTTGTCACCGGCCTGACGCGGGAACGCGATTACGGGCAGATCCGGGAAACGCGCCTTCATCTCTTTGGTGATGATCCGCGCGGGTTCCAGAGCATAGCGTTCAAAGTCCTCGCCCTTGAGACTTCCTGCCCAACTGTCAAAGATCTTGACCACTTCGGCCCCGGCCTCAACCTGCTTGGACAGGTAATCAATGGTCGATTCTGTCAACCTGTCGATCAACTTTTCAAAAAGCGCCCTGTTCTCTGCTTTCAGCGCATGTGCCGGTCCCTGATCCTTGGTGCCCTGCCCCGCAATCATGTAGGTGGCGACAGTCCACGGCGCGCCCGCAAACCCGATCAGCGTGGTTTCCTTGGGCAGCTCGCGCGACAGGATCCGAACGGTCTCATAGACCGGATTCAGCGTGTCATGAATCATGTCACCCCGACCCAATTTATCGAATTCAGCATCCGTGGTGACCGTGGTCATGCGCGGGCCTTCGCCCGTCACAAACCAAAGATCGACGCCAAGCGCCTGAGGCAAAAGCAAAATATCGGCAAACAGGATAGCCGCATCAAACCCATATCGCCGGATTGGCTGCAAGGTCACTTCGGCGGCCAGTTCGGGGTTGTAGCATAAAGACAGGAAATCACCGGCTTCGGCGCGCGTCGCCCGGTACTCAGGCAAATATCGGCCTGCCTGCCGCATCATCCAGATGGGCGGTGTCGGCAGAGTTTCACCAGCAAGGGCACGCAAAATCGTCTTGGTCATGGGGCATTCCTTTTGTCCTTCCCCCTGCGTTGCCTCTCAGAAGCGCTATGTCAAGACAGAGGGCATTGTCAGGGCAAGTTGACACGTCTAAACCTTGAGACATGACGCTTCAACTCCCCACTCCCGACTCTCCGCTCAAGATCGGAACCCGCGGTTCACCGCTTGCATTGGCGCAAGCCCATGAGACCCGCGACCGGCTTGGCACTGCTTTTGACCTGCCGCCCGAGGCCTTTGAGATCGTCGTGATCAAGACCACAGGTGACGACCGCAGCCTGATTGATGCCGATCGCCCGCTGAAGGAAATCGGAAACAAAGGCCTGTTCACCAAGGAAATCGAAGAAGCCATGCTGTCGGGCGCGATTGATATCGCCGTGCATTCGATGAAAGACATGCCGACCGTGCAGCCTGACGGGTTGGTGCTGGACTGTTATCTGCCTCGCGAAGATGTACGGGATGCCTTTATCAGCCCCGAGTTTTCATCCCTCCACGATCTGCCACAGGGGGCAACAGTGGGCTCTTCGTCACTGCGCCGCCGTGCGCAGTTGCTCAATCGCCGCCCTGATCTTCAGGTCGTAGAGTTTCGTGGCAATGTCCAAACGCGTTTGAAAAAGCTGAACGAAGGCGTGGCCCGAGCAACCTTCCTCGCCATGGCCGGGCTCAACCGGATGCACATGGACGAAGTGCCGAAACACGCAATCGACACAAACGACATGCTGCCGGCAATCGCACAGGGCGCCATCGGCATCGAAAGACGGATCTCCGATGACCGCTGCGCAGAAATGCTTGGTGCGATTCACGATCTTGAAACCGGTCAGCGGCTGGCTGCGGAACGGGCTTTCCTCTTTGCGCTGGACGGCTCGTGCGAAACGCCCATCGCCGGATTGGCAGAGTTCTCATCCGAAGGCCTGCGCCTACGCGGTGAAGTGCTGCGACCCGACGGCTCGGCCTCGCATGCTGATGAAATCAGCGGCGCTATTGCAGATGGCCCGGACATGGGAAAGGCGCTGGCCGAACGGCTTCTGGCCGCAGCCGGTCCTGGCTTTTTCGACTGGCACGCGTAGGCGGCGGATTCTGGGACGGTGGGCGGGGCGCATTTCGGCCCCGCCGAAACAGCGCCGTTCCCGTCAAAGCGTCAAAATGGTCTGCCCGGTGGTCTTGCGCGCCTCGAGCGCCCGATGCGCCTCGGCTACGTCTTCAAGGGCAAACCGTTGCGATATCTTGATCTCAACCGCCCCGGACTGGACCTTGTCGAACAACATCGCCGCCATATCCTGACATGCCTGATGATCCGCAATATGTGTGAACAGTGTTGGGCGGGTGATCTTGAGTGAGCCCTTCGGGCCCAGCAGACCAATATTAAATGGCGGCACAGGGCCTGATGCGTTTCCAAAGGAAATCATCATACCCAAGGGCTTCAAACTGTCCAACGATCCTTCAAAGGTGTCTGCACCAACCGCATCCATAACCGCATCCACGCCCGCGCCATCTGTCAGCTCCTGCACACGGGCGGCCCAGTCTTCAGTGCGATAGTTGATGCAGGCATCCGCCCCATGGGCGAGCGCCAGAGCGCATTTTTCATCAGTGCCCGCGGTTCCGATCAGTCGAATGCCCTCAGACCGGGCCCACTGGCAGGCGATCAATCCGACTCCGCCGGCCGCTGCATGAAACAAAACGGTATCGCCCGCCTTCAGCGGTGTGGTGCGATGAAAAAGGTACTGAACCGTCAGTCCCTTGAGCATCATGGCGGCGCCCTGCTCAAAACTGATCTCATCAGGAAGCTTGCACACCTGCGCGGCAGGCATCACCCGCGCTTCGCAATAGGCCCCGGGCGGCATGGAGGCATAGGCCGCCCTGTCGCCCACGGACAGGTGTTTCACGCCTTCTCCCACAGCCTCGATCACGCCGGAGGCTTCCATCCCCAGAGCTGCAGGCATCTGGAGTGGATAAAGCCCGCTGCGCTGATACACATCGATAAAGTTCAGACCGCAGGCCTTGTGCGCGATGCGCACTTCGCCCTGTCCCGGCTCACCCACCGGCCGGTCAACCAGCGCCAGCGCATCTGCGCCGCCGTGTTCTTCGATGATGACTGTGCGCGCCATGCGAGCCTCCCTCAGTTGTTCATTCCTTCGGCGAAAAGATGTTCCGCTTGGCCAAATGGGCAAGGTTGGAATTCAGAATGAAGCCTTTCTCGCCTTTGCCTCGCATATGTCCCAACGTTCCGATCAAAACGGCAAATCCGGTCGCAATCATCGGGACCAGCACGACCGCCAAACCAACCAACAACACCGAAAAGATCAGCTTGGCACCAGAACCGCTTGCGTCAAACGGGTTCAAGATGAACGCAAGAAAAACCAATACCAACAAGGCCACGAGACCCGTCAGAACCGAACCCAAAACCTTGGATGTCGGAACACCCGCTTCGGCCATGGTGCGTTCGACCAGGAACTTCGAGCGCAGGTTGGCAAAATCCAGAACAGATTGGACTGCGGTTCCCAGAAATGGAACAAAAGCCGCTGCTTTGACCCATTTATTATTGTTGTACTTCAGTCGCTCTGTGGCTCTCACGAATTTGCTGACATCATCTTCTGCAAAATCACCAGACATAGTCGAACCTCTTACTCTATTTTCAACACGATTTTCCCAATATGCCCCGAGCTTTCCATGCGCGTATGCGCGCCCGCAGCATCCTCCAGCGGATATTCGGAATCCATCACAGGCGCAATTACCCCTGACGCCAGAAGCGGCCAGACTTTTTGCCTCAGCGCATCGGCGATGCGCGCCTTGGCCAGATCGCTCTGCGGTCTGAGTGTGCTGCCTGTGATGGTCAGTCTGCGCATCATGACCTGCGCAAAATTGAGCGCGACCTTCGGACCTTGCAAAAACGCAATCTGGACCAGCCGACCGTCATCATCGAGCGCACGGACATTGCGCGGCAGGTAGTCGCCCCCAACCATATCAAGGATCAGGTTCGCGCCTCCTTCGGCGCGCAAGACCTCGACAAAATCCTCTTGCTTATAGTCGATGGCGCGTTCAGCCCCCAGATCCACACAGGCCGCACATTTCTCTGCTGTTCCGGCTGTCGCAAACACCCTTGCGCCAAACTGATGGGCCAGCTGGATCGCTGTTGTGCCGATCCCGGATGAGCCGCCGTGAACCAGAAACCGTTCACCGGCCTGCAAGCCGCCCCGTTCGAATACATTGGTCCAGACCGTGAAATAGGTCTCTGGCAGGCACGCGGCCTCTTTCAGACCCAGCCCATTGGGCACCGGCAGACAGTGCGCGGCGGGTGTTGCGACGTATTCGGCATATCCGCCGCCCGGCAACAAGGCGCAGACAGCATCCCCAACCAGCGGCCAGGATACCCCTTCGCCCACGGCAACAACCTCGCCCGAGGCTTCCAATCCCGGCAGATCAGAGGCACCAGGCGGCGGTGCATAGCTGCCAGCGCGCTGCAGAGCGTCGGGTCGGTTCACACCTGCATAGGCAACACGTATCACGACCTGCCCGTGGCCCGGTTGCGGAACCGGGCGGGTACACAGCTGCAAAACCTCGGGTCCGCCTGCTTCGGTGATTTCGATTGCCCGCATTTGTTCTGCCATGTCGCGCCCTTTCTGACTCAAACCTTTGGCTGAGACTGTGACGCAATCAGGCAGCGGCAGCAATCAATCTGCTTATATTCCGCCACCGCCGGGCAGGTCCCCGCGGCGCGTGGCACTTGGCGCTTTGATCGACGACAGAATGCGTCCCGGCCCAGCCATCAATTTCGAGACAAGCGGGTTTCTTGCAGCCGCCGCTTTGGCGCCTTCAAACCGCATCACATCCTCGATCCGGCGATCCAGAAAATCCCAGGTTGCTTGGTTGTCCAGCGAATCGTCGCCAAGCCAATACAGGACTGTCGAAGAATAGACCGCCGACAGCGTTGCTCGTTTTGTGTAATAGTTGAAATCGCGGCTGGTATCGCCAAGCGCGTTCCAAATCGCGTCAGAGGTTCCCCAAATAAGTTTGGCCCCATCCGCAGCATAAAGCGGAAGCGCGAACAGAGTCGTGCCGCGCCGCACTGCTTCGCGATCATCCACTGCTTCGATTCGAGCACGCACAGCAAAGATCACCTTTTCCCGAAACCGCATCCCATCCAGCGTCGCGGCCTCCAGGCGGTCCATCATCTGGGCGTCGCCGCGTTTGTGATAGGCAATCGCCAGATCAACGGCCCCGCGCGGAAACAGAGCCTTGGCAACAACCGGATCAACAGCACTGTCCTCGACCGCGGCTTTGAACGTGGTTTCAGACCATCCATCAAATGGAACATGCATCAAAGCCGCATCCAGCAGCGCTTGTTTCATATCATCGTTCATCGTCAGGCCTCCGGCTGCGTTTCCTATACTCTAGACAAAGTAGCGGCTGTTTGCTATGCGGCCACTTCCTGCAAATCCTTGCAACTCAAATCTAGAAAGGTGGTGACAACCACATGCAGGTAAGTGTTCGCGACAACAACGTCGATCAGGCGCTCCGTGCCCTGAAGAAGAAGCTGCAGCGCGAAGGCGTTTTCCGTGAAATGAAGCTCAAGCAGCATTTCGAGAAGCCGTCCGAGAAAAAAGCACGCGAAAAGGCCGAGGCGATCCGCCGGGCCCGCAAGCTGGCACGCAAAAAAGCCCAACGCGAAGGGATGATGTAAGCTGCCGCTGGTTTCCAGCACTAAAACGAATTGACAACCCCCGGATGCATTGCGCAACCGGGGGTTTTCTTTTGTCCGCACAATGGCGCGAAACGATCCGCCCCCAAATCTCTGATGCATTTACACGCAGATCGCGGCCAGCCTGGCAATTGTCGCAATTCTGAGCGGGTCGTCATGGAACGAAAAAGGGCTGCCTGATCGGGCAGCCCTTTTCCAAAATTCCGGTTTGAACGACTTAGTCGTTCACGCTGTCCTTCAGCGCCTTCGCAATCGTCACTTTGACCTGCTTGTCAGCTTCTTTCTTGAACTGCTCGCCGGTGGCCGGGTTGCGCACCATGCGCTCTGGGCGCTCACGGCAGTAGAACTTGCCGATACCGGGCAGGGTCACTGCGCCGCCGCCGGACACCTCAGAGGTGATCAGGTCGGTCATTGCGTCAAGTGCCGCGCTTGCGGTCTTCTTGTCAGCATCCATTTTTTCAGCCAGCGCGGCAACGAGCTGGGTCTTGGTCATCGGCTTCGCCATTTCTATGGTCTCCTTCACTGCCCACCAGTTGGGCCTCTGTCGCAAGATAAAACCGGATATAGGCGCAAAACACAACGCCTAGTGGTTCCAGAATATGCGATTTATAGGGGTTTTTTGGCTGATTTTGCCGAATTTCCCCTGCGTCAGAGGAAGGCAGTCTCTTCAAAGCTGCGCAATTTCCGACTGTGGATTCGCTCAAGTGGCATTTCGCGCAACGACTCCATCGCCCGAATCCCGATCATCAGATGCCGTGCGACCTGCGTTTTGTAAAAGTCGGAGGCCATGCCCGGCAACTTCAGCTCACCATGCAGCGGTTTGTCCGATACGCACAAGAGCGTTCCATAGGGAACGCGAAACCGAAAACCGTTGGCGGCAATCGTCGCGCTTTCCATATCCAAGGCAATGGCCCGCGACTGGCTAAGGCGCTGCACGGGCCCTTCGTGTTCGCGCAGCTCCCAATTCCGGTTGTCTACAGAGGCAACAGTGCCGGTACGCATCACGCGCTTTAGGTCAAAACCGGTCAACTGGGTTTCGCCCGCTACCGCGCCTTCGAGCGCGATCTGAATTTCGGCCAAAGCGGGAACCGGCACCCAGACCGGCAGGTCATCGTCCAACACCTTGTCTTCGCGAAGATACGCGTGGGCGAGCACGAAATCACCCAAAGATTGTGAATTCCGCAGCCCGGCACAGTGACCAACCATGACCCATGCATGGGGCCGCAAAACCGCCACGTGATCTGTCGCGGTCTTGGCATTTGACGGCCCGACGCCGATGTTGATCAAGGTGATACCAGCGCCGCCCTTTCGTTTCAGGTGATAGGTCGGCATCTGGGGCATCTTGGCTGTCGGGGGAATTTCGGCATCCGGATCCGATATTTCGACGTTCCCAGTGCTGACAAAGCTGGTGTAGCCGCTGTTGGGATCGGCAAGCTGCGCGCGGGCATAGGCCTCAAACTCGGACACATAGAACTGATAGTTCGTAAAGAGAACATGGTTCTGAAAATGGTGAGGTTCCGTCGCCGTATAATGAGACAAGCGGGCCAGCGAGTAATCCACGCGCTGCGCTGTGAAAGGGGCCAGCGGACGAGCCCCGTCTTCGGCGGGCTGCGCGACACCGTTTACGATATCGTCGTTCGTCGTCTCAAGATCCGGCACGTCAAAGACGTCACGCAAGATAAAGTCCGCCGCGCCCTCTTGTGGAACGGTGATGTCCCCATGGTTGGCAACCGCGAAATGGACCGGCATGGGCGTATCCGACACCCCGATCTGCACGCAAATACCATGATGCGTCATCAGCAAACTGATCTGTTGCCTCAGGTAATGCCGGAACATCGCCGGTCTGGTGACCGTCGTTGCGTAGATCCCCGGCTCTGACACGTGACCGAAACTCAGGCGGCTGTCGACCTTGGCAAAGCTCGTGGTTTGAATACGGATTTCGGGATAATACGCCCGGATTCTGGTACCGGGATGACCACTTTCCATTGCGGACTGAAATTCGCGGCGCAGAAAATCGCAGGCCAAATCATAAAGATCACAAAGCTGATCGACCGCCTTGTCGGCGTCTTCAAACATCTGCGGCTGTGGTACGTCCGGTGTCTTTGTTACCGCCGTGGCCCGGTGATCCTGCATGATTTACTCCGTCTTTTCATTATTGGCGCAGGTTGACAGTTTGCGGGGCGGGCTTCAACCTCTGGCAGCAAGGGGACGCCAATGGATTACGATACCGTTTCAGCCGATGCCTTTGGCGCCAGCCTGCGAGGCATGGGGGTCAACCTGCTCGTGCGGGATGTCCAACTACATTGTTCAATGCTTAGCGCCGTATTCGACATGACGGCGCATCAGATCAGTGCTGACTTTGCCATTCTACGATATGGGACTGCCGTGTTTCAGCTGCACGCAGACGGGACCTATTCCGCAAACCCTTATCTGGGCCTGCTGCCCGAAAATCCGCCGCGCGGTGCCGGTGCTGAATTACGCCTCTATGATACAGACCCTGATGTTGCCGCAGCCCGCGCCGAAGACCACGGCATGACGATTCTTCAACCGCCGACGGACAAGCCCCACGGTCTGCGTGAATGCTATCTTTTGTGCCCGGACGGTTATGCTTGGGTGCCGTCACGACCTTTGGACGGGGCTGCAACAAGATAAGGCTCAATCTCTCTTAGCAACGTTTCGACAAATTCGGCACCAACGGATGATAGCGGACGCGCGCTAGAGGTGATGATCGCCATGTCCATCAAGATGCGTGGCCGGAACGACCGCGAGACGAACCCGCCGCTGTTGTCGAACTCCATCGCAAACGGATCAAGCAAAGCCACTCCCATCCCTTCTTTTACAAAACTGAGCAAATTACGGAAAAGGTGGGAATGAACCCTTGGCCTTAGTGGCACGCCGGAATTCTGGAACGCTTCGCGCAAACGGCGGTGGGTCATGTGTTCCGACCCCATCATGATGAAAGGCTGGCCTTCCAGCAACTCGGGCGTCAGTTCGTCATACTGCGCCAAGGGGTTGCCTTCTGGCAGTGCGATACGGGTTTCAAAATGCAAACGCCGTACAACAAAGCCATCGTGCAGCAAGGGCATCTCGCAAATGCCGATCTCGAACAATCCAGCCGCGACCCATTCCTGAATCTTGGTTGAGTATTGAGACTGGAACGAAATTGCCAAATCCGGACGGCTTTGTGAGAACCGGGCAATGACGCGCGGCAAGAAATCGAACGACATTGAATGCTGGCACGCGACCTGAAGCTGGCCGGCCTGTTTGTTTTGCAAGTCCGAAACAGCCTGCGCCACATGATCGAGGCCGCGCACAACTGTATCCACCTCTCTGAACAACACCTCTGCTTCGGTGGTGGGAACCAAGCGGCCTCGCTTTCGGTCGAACAGCGAAAACCGCACCTCTCGCTCCAACTGCCCGAGCAGGTTGGAAAGGCCCGGTTGCGAAATGCCAAGCTGCCCAGCCGCGGCGGTGACCGTCCCTGTTTCAATGACGGCGTGAAAGGCCTGAAGTTGGCGAAAGCGTAAGGACATGCCAGACACCATAAATTTATGTGATACCTGATGTAAATATTTGTATTGGAAATGATGATCTTCCCTTGGCACTCTGATTGGGCACGGGGGAAACTAGTGACCGAACTCAATCAAACCATTGCCGAGATGGCAGTCTGGCATCTTTCGCTTCCAGTTGTTTCGCGTCGCGATCATGGAATTGGGACCGTGGCCGGCAGTTGCGAAATCGTGGTTTTGCGCCTGACTGCCGAGGACGGAACCGTTGGCTGGGGCGAGGCATCGCCATGGTCAGTATTCACCGGCTCACCCGAGGCCAGCTTTGCCGCTTTGGATCGATACATCCGGCCTCATGTGGTGGGCCGCCGCCTGTCGGACCGCGCGGCCATGATGCAAGATGCGGCCCGCTGCGTCGCCCATTGCACCGAAGCCAAGGCCGCACTGGAAACCGCCCTGCTGGATCTGACAGGACGTATCACCAATCAGCCGGTCTGGTCGCTGTTGGGCGGGCAGTGCCGTTCGACCATCCCGCTTTCCGTATCGATTGCGAACCCTGATTTCAGCGCCGACATTGCGCTGTTGGAGCGATTGGTGTCCGACAGTGTCGGGCTGATCAAACTAAAGGCCGGAATCGCAGGCCATCGCTTTGACATGATGCGCCTCGAAACGATCGCCAAGGATTTCCCCAGCCTTCGGGTCCGCGTGGACTTCAATCAGGGCCTGACTCCCGAAGATGCTGAGGTCAGGGTCATGGATGTCGCGTCCATGCAGCCCGACTTTATCGAACAACCAGTTGCGGCCCATCAATTCGACCTGATGGCCCGCATCCGGGATCAAATCGACGTGCCCCTGCTGGCGGATGAAAGCGTATTTGGCCCCGAAGACATGGCCCGGGCCACGCGGGAGGGAATCTGCGATGGGGTATCGATCAAGATCATGAAAGCCGGCGGGCTGACCCGCGCTCAAACCGTCGCGCGGATGGCTGCGGCCAATGGCATGACAGCCTATGGCGGAGACATGTTCGAGAGCGGCCTGGCCCATCTGGCGGGCACCCACTTGATTGCAGCCACCCCGGAAATCACACTTGGCTGCGAGTTTTATCAGTCGAAATACTACCTGACCGAGGACATTCTGGAATCGGCCTTTGTGATCCGTGACGGACAGGTTGTGGTTCCGCAAAACGCCGGTCTTGGCATTCAACCCGACCCTGACAAAGTTGAAAAATACGCCCTACGGGGGTCTGCAGAATGATGGTGCGCCCGCTAAAACGCGGTCGCCGCGCGCGCCGCCTGATCGTATTGCCCCGACATAAGCCGCAGCAAGGCCGCAAGGCGGCTCATCTGTTCGGCCTCGACACCGGCATCCTTGATGCCGCGAAGCAAAAGATCTTCTCGGATTTCTCGGTACTTTTCGCAGGCTTGCGCGCCAAGCGTGGACGCAGCGACGGTCTTTTCCTTACCCGCGCGGCCCAGCTCAACAAGCCCCGCCTTGGCCAGCTTCTTGATCGCGTAATTGACGATATGCGTGTCTTCCACGTTCAGCACCAGACAGATATCCGCCAGCTTTTTCGGCCGATCGCGGTGATAAACGCTGTGCAGGATCAATACATCCAACGACGACAATTCCGGGTAGCCTGCTGCGCTCATGGCGCGGACCACCCAGCGATTGAATGCGTTCGACGCAATAATCAAACCAAACTCAAGCTCAGACACCTGTGGGAACCCGCTTTGGGCGAGGTGAGCAGAGGATACGACGGGACCAAAAGAAGAAGGGCTCATGCTGCCAGAATGTCATTCACTGACAAAATGTCAACATTTTCTTGACGAAATGAGTTTCACTGTGCCAGCATCCCTGAAGAACATGAGGAGGCCACGTTCGTGAGCCAAAAGATCGCCATCATAGGAGCCGGTATCGTCGGGGTATCTACAGCCCTGTGGCTGCAACGTGATGGACACGAGGTTGTTCTGATCGATCGCAAGGGACCGGCTGAAGGCGCGAGCCATGGCAACGGTGGCGTGCTCGCATCCTGCGCGGTTGTGCCTGTCACAGTCCCCGGACTGCTGCGAAAAGCGCCGCGCATGTTGATGGACCCGAACCAGCCGCTGTTTCTAAAATGGGCCTATCTTCCCAAACTGGCACCTTGGCTGCGGCAATACCTTGGCCACGCGAATGCGACGGACACCAAACGCATTGCCGAGGCCCTGCTGCCGATCGTTGGCGACAGCCTTGCCGATCATCAGGCGTTAAGTGCGGGAACGCCGGCTGAACGCTTTATTGTGCCGTCGGACTATCTCTATCTCTACGACACGCGCGGCCATTATGAGGCCGACTCATTCGGTTGGAACCTACGGCGCGAGGCGGGTTTTACCTGGGATGAACTGGAAGGCGCAGCCTTTCGCGACTACGATTCGATCTTTACCCCCGACATCAACTTTGCCGTTCGGCTGGGCGATCACGGTCGCATCACCGACCCCGGCGGATATGTCAAAGCTTTGGCGAAACACTTCGAAGCGCAGGGCGGCACTTTCATCAAGGCGGACGTGCAGGACATCGTCCGTGAAGGCGGCAAAGTCACCGGTGTGCGCGCAGGTGGTGATACGATTGCCTGTGACGATGCCGTTATTGCGCTGGGTGCTTGGTCGGGCGGATTGGCCGGAAAACTGGGAATGAATGTGCCGCTCGAAACCGAACGCGGCTACCATCTGGAACTGTGGGAACCATCGGTGATGCCCAAGGCGCCGGTCATGATCGCATCGGGAAAATTCGTTGCAACCCCGATGGATGGCCGGATCAGACTGGCCGGGATCGTTGAATTCGGCGGGCTCAAGACGGCGGTCTCCAAAGCGCCGCTTGACCTGCTGCGCCGCAATATCCGCGCCGCCATTCCGGGGCTCACTTGGAAAAACGAAGTCGAGTGGATGGGCCATCGGCCTGCACCAGCCGATTCTATCCCTGCCATCGGTGCCGTTCCGGGCCTCAAGGGCGCATGGATGGGCTTTGGCCATCACCACATCGGCCTAACGGGGGGGCCAAAAACCGGGCGTTTGCTGGCGCAGATGATCGGAGGACGCACACCCAACATTGACGTAGAGGCATATGCGCCCGCACGCTGGGCGTAGAGCAAGACCAGACCTCTGACAAAGAGGCACATCAATTCAACAAGGAGAAAGACAGATGAAAACACTAACAAACCTAATGCTGGCAACAGCCCTGACCGCGACCACCGCGGCACCTGTTCTTGCGGACGGCCACGCGCAGAAGTGGGACATGCCGATGGCTTATTCGGCGTCCAACTTCCATTCGGAAAACGGCGTGAAATTCGCTGACTGCGTACGCGAAGGCACCTCGGGCGCCATCGACATTACGGTCCACGCATCCGGCTCGCTCTTCAAAGGGGCTGACATCAAGCGCGCGATCCAGACCGGTCAGGTTCCGATCGGCGAACGTCTGCTGTCCGGCCACCAGAACGAAAATGCCGTCTTCGGCTTTGACTCGGTGCCTTTCCTTGCCACCTCGTTTGAAGCATCCGGCAAGCTGATGGAAGCAGCCAAACCCAAGCTGACCGAAGTGCTCGCAGATCAGAACCTGACGCTGCTGTATTCGGTGCCATGGCCGCCACAGGGCTTCTACTTCAAGAAAGAAGTCAATTCGGTTGCCGATATGGAAGGCATCAAGTTCCGCTCCTACTCCAACGCCACAGCGCGTCTGGCGGAACTGACAGGCATGCTGCCCGTCACCATCGAAGCGGCTGAAATCAGCCAGGCGTTCGCCACCGGCGTCGCGGAATCGATGATCTCATCCGGTGCAACAGGCTATGACCGCAAGGTTTGGGAATCGCTGACACACTTCTACGAAGTGGACGCCTGGCTGCCATTCAACCACGTCATGGTGAACTCGGATGTCTGGGGCGGCCTCGACGAAGCCACACAGGGCGCCATTCAGGCCTGTGCCGATACGGCCGCAGCTGACGGTCTGGCCGCTTCCAAGGCCTACACCCAGTTCACACTCGACGGGCTGGCCGCCGGTGGCATGACCGTGCAGCGCGCAGGCGACACGCTGGTGGACGAGCTGAAAGTCATTGGTGAAACGATGACCGCAGAATGGCTCGAAGCAGCAGGTGACGACGGCGCATCCATCGTCGAAACCTTCAAGTCCATGCAGTAAGCAAACCAAAGCGCTCCGCCTGTCTGTGGCGGAGCGCTATTTTTATGCTTGGAAATCCGACATGATACGCAAAACCCTCGACGGGCTATACACGGCAGCGGGCGTACTTGCCGCGCTGTGCCTGATTATCATCCTTACACTGATTGTACTTCAGATGCTGGCTCGTTGGACCGGAGAGGTCTTTCCCGGCGCGCCTGACTACGCAGGCTATGCAATGGCCGCGGCGTCGTTCTTTGCCTTTGCCAATGCCTTGATGAAGGGCAGCCACATTCGCGTGTCCATCGTGCTGAATGCCCTGCCCCCGCGTGGTCGCTACTTTCTGGAAATCTTCTGTTTTGCCGTAGGAACCGCTGCCGCTTGGTACGTGAGTTACTATGCCTACCGGATGCTGGGTTTCGCGATCAAATTCAACGACGTGAGCCAAGGACAGGACGCCACACCGCTGTGGATTCCACAAAGCACAATGCTCGTCGGGATGGTCATTCTGGCCATCGCTCTGACGGACAATCTCATTTCCCTTCTCGTGACCGGACAGCACCGCATCGTGCGCGACGTCACTGACAGCCAATCGGAGTAAGTGCCATGGATCAGGCTTATGTCATCATCCTGTTTCTCTTTGTGCTCTTTACCCTGCTCGGCGCAGGCGTCTGGGTCGGGCTTGCCCTGATCGGCGTTGCCTTTGTCGGGATGGAGCTGTTTGCCACGGGACCAACCGGTGACCGGATGGCAACCACCATCTGGAGCGCGTCCTCAAGCTGGACACTCACCGCGTTGCCGCTGTTCATCTGGATGGGGGAAATCCTGTTCAGAACCCGGCTGAGCCAAGACATGTTCCGCGGACTGGCGCCATGGATGGCCCGGCTACCCGGAGGATTGGTGCACACCAACATCGTGGGCTGCACGGTCTTTGCGGCGGTCTCTGGTTCTTCCGCTGCGACGCTGACCACGGTGGGCAAAATGTCGATCCCGGAATTGCGCAAGCGGGAATACCCCGAACACATGGTCATTGGCACGCTGGCAGGCGCTGCCACACTGGGTCTGATGATCCCGCCTTCGCTGACACTGATCGTCTACGGCGTGTCGATCAACGAAAGTATCATCAAGCTGTTCTTTGCAGGCATCTTGCCGGGACTGGTTCTGGCCTCAATGTTCATGGCCTATGTGGCGGCCTACTCGCTGCTCGCACGTGACTGGAAACCGCTGCAGGACACCGGCATGACTATTGCCGAAAAGCTGCGAAATTCGCGGTTTCTGATCCCTGTGATGTGCCTGATCGCTGTCGTGATCGGCTCAATGTTCCTGGGCTACGCAACAGCAACCGAAGCAGCGGCAATCGGCGTCATCGGCGCGCTTGTTCTGGCGGCGGTTCAAGGCTCGCTGAACTGGGGCACCTTTGCCGAAAGCCTGATGGGGGCCACCCGCACCAGCGCCATGATTGCGCTGATCCTCGCCGGTGCGGCTTTCCTAAGTCTGGCGATGGGCTTTACCGGCCTGCCGCGCGGCCTGGCCGACCTGATCGCCACCTTTGAGCTCAGCCGTTTCGAGCTGCTGATGGTGCTGTTGGTGTTCTACATCATCCTTGGTTGTTTTCTCGACGGGATTTCCTCGGTGGTGCTGACCATGGCCGTGGTCGAACCCATGGTCCGCGAAGCAGGTATCGACATGATCTGGTTCGGCATCTTTATCGTGGTCGTCGTGGAAATGGCGCAGATCACGCCACCGATCGGGTTCAACCTGTTCGTGCTGCAGGGCATGACCAACCATGAGATGGGCTACATCGCCAAGGCGGCCATCCCAATGTTCCTGATCATGGTGCTGATGGTTTTCGTCCTCATCGTGTTCCCTGATCTGGCAACTTGGCTACCAGACAACGTTCGGCAAAGTCCGGGTGGATAACACGTGGATCCGTTGATCGCCGCGGCCCGACACGGGCCATGGGTACTCGTTGCAGGGCTGGCCGTCGGGCTAGCCCTGCCCTCTTTGGCGGCGGTGCTGCGACCATGGTTACCGGTCTTGGTGGTCGTCCTGCTGTTCGTCTCGGTGCTGCGCATCCGGCCTTCGGCGCTGATCGGATCTCTGTCAGACGTGCCGCGTGTTCTGCTTACCGCTCTGGCGCTGCAATTGATGGCGCCACTGACCGTGGTTCTGCTCGCTCGTGCAATGGGCATACAGGACAGCCTGCCAGTTCTGGCGCTGACGCTGATGCTGGCAGCGCCGTCGATTATGGGCAGCCCGAACATCTCGATGATGCTTGGAGCCGCACCGGATCACGCCATGCGTTTGATGGTGGCAGGCACCGCCCTGATGCCTTTGACAATCCTGCCCGTGTTCTGGCTCCTGCCAGCGCTTGGTGGATCTGGGGCTGTAAGCGGCGCGGCCCTGACGTTGCTGATTACCATCAGCGTTGTCACGGTTGTCGCAATGGCCCTGCGGCGGAACTTTCTGCGCACCCCGTCACCCACACAGGAAGCCCGCCTTGAGGGTGTTTCGGCAATCGCGCTTGCGGTCTTTGTGATCGGTCTGATGCCACAGGTCAGCACCGTGGCGCTGAGCGAGCCCGGCAAGGTTGCCTTTTGGCTGGGCTTTGTTCTCTTGGCCAACCTCGGCGGTCAGGCCATTGTCTGGCACCTGACCCGCAACAGAATGCCCCGCGACCATGCGCTTCCCATATCCCTGATCGCCGGGAACCGGAATGTCGCGCTTTTTCTGGTGTCACTCCCGCCCGAAGTAACCGCACCGTTAATGGTGTTCATCGGCTGCTATCAGCTGCCAATGTACCTCACACCATTGATTATGCGCAGGCTTTACGGATCGCGGGCGCACTGAAGCGCCCGCGCAGATCGACCCTTTGCTGCCTAAAGGTGCCTATCGGACCACGAAAACCGACTGACGCGCATGCCGGACGACCCGCGCCGCGTTGGGACCCATAAGGTAGTCCCGCAACTCGGGCCGGTGGGCCCCAACAACGATCGCGTCGACATCCAGATCGTTCGCGGATCGCAGGATCATGTCATAGATTGTACCCTGCTGAACATGCAGCGTCGGCTCGAGACCGGGGAGCGCATCCTTGGCCCATTCAGCCAGGGCTTCCCCGACTTCGCGCTTCATCGTTTTGCTGTGATCTGCCGCAAAAGCCGCGCCAACAATCGCCATGCCCATATCGGGTACCACGTTGATCACGTGCACTTCAGCAGGCTCTTGCCCAACCATGCGCTGCACCGCCGCCGCCGCCCGTGCGGCCCCTTTGGGTTCATTGAGGTCAATGGCCAGAAGAATCTTGTTGAACATATCCTGTCTCCTCAGAAGGCCGGTTGTGTCGCACGGCGACGCTGAACCAGAACAATCCCGATCAGCATCAACAAAGCCGGAATAAAGAACCATTCCTTGGCCATACGTTCGTTTTCGATCTGCACGGCAGAGATCACCACAGGTGAATCGCCGTAGTAGTCATATTCGACGCCGAGCGTTTCGAAGTGCGGTGTGCCGGGGAAAGGTTCGTCCAGCAGCAGCTTGCCGTCCTCTTCCAGCACAGTCAGGCCCTGATCCGTCAAAGCCCCCATTGCATCGCCAGCCATCGCCGGAAGCGTGATCGTCGTCGGACGCAATTCGCCGTTGTCGAAATCAGGTCCGGAAATGGTCAGGCGCACCTGTTCGCCAGTTTCGGCCCCCTCCATCAGCGTCAAGGCAGCAGGGCCTTCGGCAGTGATGTACTGATCCGAGATCTGGTTCAGGAAGAACCCGGGTCGGAACAGCATGAAGGCAATCAACAGCAGAACCGCCGTTTCCCACTTTCTCGACTTGGCTATGAAATAGCCCTGCGTGGCCGCCGCAAAGAGAAGCATGGCTGTCAGCGCTATGAAGAAGACAAAGACCGCTTTGAGTGGCCCCACATCGATCAACAACAAATCGGTGTTGAAGATGAACAGGAACGGCAGCAGCGCTGTACGGATGTCGTAGGCAAAGCCCTGCACACCGGTCTTGATCGGATCGCCGCGGCTGATCGCAGCCGCCGCATAGGCCGCAAGACCCACGGGCGGCGTGTCATCCGCCAGAATGCCAAAGTAGAAGACAAACATGTGCACAGCGATCAGCGGCACGATCAGACCCGCCTGCGCACCCACGCTGACGATAACCGGCGCCATGAGGCTGGAAACCACGATGTAGTTTGCCGTTGTCGGCAAGCCCATTCCAAGGATCAGCGACAGCACGGCCACCAGAACCAGCAGGATAATCAGATTGCCGCCCGAAATCACCTCGATCACCTGTCCGATAACCTGATGGGCCCCAGTCAGGCTGATGGTGCCGACGATGATACCCGCAGCACCGGTGGCGACACCGATCCCGATCATGTTGCGCGCACCAAGGATCAGGCCGTTCACGAAATCGCGCCAGCCCTGCACCAGCGCTTCGGCATGGCCCTGCCCACGGAAGAACGCTTTGATCGGGCGGTGCGTCAGGGCAATGATGATCATAAAGACCGTTGCCCAGAAGGCCGAAAGCGCTGGCGACAACCGTTCCAATCCTTCTGTGCGCACCATCAGGTTCCACACGAGGATAAAGATCGGGATGGCAAAGTAGAGGCCACCGATCAGGGTCGGTGTCAGCCGCGGCGCCACTGGGGCACCTTCGCTGTCGCTGTCGTCCTCAATCTCGGGATAGCGGGCCGCGACCCAAAGCAGCGCAATATAGATCACCGCAATCAAAGCGACTGAGGCATAGACCGACTCGCCCATGACCGGATCAAGAACAGCGCGCAGACCGATCATCAGAAAGGTCAGAATTCCAAGGAAGATAAAGCCCGACAAGAAGAGGATCATGATCATCATGACGCCGATCCGGCGGCCGGGTTTCTTCAACCCTTCCAAGCCCATCTTCAGGCTTTCAAGATGCACGATGTAGAGCAGAGCGATATAACTGATGACCGCTGGCAAAAAGGCATGCTTGACCACTTCGATGTAAGGAATGTTCACATATTCCACCATCAGGAAGGCCGCAGCCCCCATCACCGGCGGGGTCAGCTGACCGTTGGTCGAGCTTGCAACCTCGACCGCACCGGCCTTTTCAGCCGGAAAGCCGATGCGCTTCATCAGCGGAATTGTAAAGGTACCTGTCGTCACGGTGTTGGCGATGGACGAGCCCGAAATCATCCCGGTCATCATTGAAGACAAAACCGACGCTTTGGCCGGCCCGCCGCGCAACGCACCCAGCAGGGCGATGGCAACCTTGATAAACCAGTTCCCGCCACCGGCGCGATCCAGAAGCGCACCAAACAGAACAAACAGGAAGATCATGGAAGTGGACACGCCCAGCGCCACACCAAAGACGCCCTCGGTCTGCATCCAGTAGTGGCCCAAGGCCTTGGACAGGGAAGAGCCGCCGTAGTTGGTGATGTTGCGCGCCCATTCCGAGTACCCGCCAAAGAAGGCAAATGCGATGAAACAGCTGGCGATGATAACCAGAGGCAACCCGAGCGACCGGTAGACCGATACCATCAGAACGGCCATGCCGATGATCGACATGGTGACGTCTGTACTGTTCCACAGCCCCGGACGGTCCGCGATCTCAAAGCGGAAAACCACGAGGTACAAACAGGCCGCAACACCCAGGATCACCAGCGCCCAGTCATAGAGCGGAATGCGATCTCTTGGTGAGGATTTGAACAAAGGAAAGGCCAGCGTTGCCAACATGATGGCAAACGCCAAATGCACGAAACGGGCTTGCGCCACGATATTCGCAAAGATCGACATGCCAGTGGCCTGCGCAACGATGCCCGGCAACTTGGAGGCGATGTAGAGCTGGAACAGAGACCAGACGATACAGGTGCCGATAATCAGATTGGCCTGCCATTTGGTCGATGGGTTCCGCGCGCCGGTATCGGCCTCGGCTACCATATCGTCGGCGCTGCGCGCCTCGTTCGCATTCTGGCTCATGCTTACCCCCCGGAAAACGTATGTCTTTGAAAATTGCCTAAAAGGCGAATGCGCCCAGGTTTCCCCGGGCGCATCCAAATACTGATTAGTCCATCAGACCCAGTTCTTTGTAAGCACGTTCCGCACCGGGGTGCAGCGGTGCCGACAGACCGTCCTTGACCATCTGTTTTGCATCAAGGTTTGCGAACGCCGGGTGCAACTGTTTGAAATCGTCGATGTTTTCCATCACAGCCTTTGCCACGACATAAACGGTTTCTTCTGGCACATTGGCAGATGTCACAAAGGTCGCACCAACACCGAAGGTCGTGGTTTCCTGATCATTGCCTGCATACATGCCGCCGGGAATTGTTGCGACACGGTAGTATGGGTTGTCAGCAACCAGCTTGTCGATCGCCGCACCGGACACGTTCACCAGTTTCACGTCACATGTGGTAGTGGCTTCTTTGATCGCAGCAGCCGGGTGGCCGATCGTGTAGATCATGGCGTCGATGTTGCCGTCACAGATTTGCTTGGCCATTTCCGAACCCTTGTACTCGGTCGCGAGTGCAAAGTCGTCCATACCAATGCCAAAGGCTTCCATAACCACTTCCATGGTTGCGCGCTGACCGGAACCGGGGTTGCCGACGTTTACGCGCTTGCCCTTGAGGCCTTCAAAGCTGTCGATGCCGCTGTCGCCGCGCACCAATAGTGTGAAGGGCTCTGGGTGTACCGACATGACGGCGCGCACTTCCGGGAATGGGTTGTCCGCAAATTTGGACGTGCCGTTATAGGCGTGGTATTGCCAGTCAGACTGCGCAACGCCAAACTCCAGCTCGCCAGCCTTGATGGTGTTGATGTTGTAGACCGAACCACCTGTGGATTCCACGGCGCAGCGGATACCATGCTCTTTACGAGACTTGTTCACCAGACGGCAGATCGCGCCACCGGTCGGATAATAAACGCCGGTCACGCCGCCCGTGCCGATCGAAATGAATTCCTGCGCCGAAGCGCCACCGGAAATGGTCATGCCTGCCGCAGCAATAGCACCAAGTACGAATTTTTTCATGATTGTCTCCCTGAGTAGTCTCCCTCCGACAAGGGGGGAGTCGACTTGGTTAGTAGAACCCGAGTCGCCGAGCATGGCAAGCGGGGGTTGACCCAAAGTCAGGCCAAAACAAGGAGAATATGTTTTTCGTCAGTGACTTGCCGTCTATGACCGTCGTGTTTTGGACCACACTTTATCCATAGCAACCGGCCATGCGACCGCGAAGCTGGATCAATGACAGAACTGTATCAATCGTCGGCGTGGGAGTCTGCGTGATCCGTCCCAGTTCCTGAACCGAGCCAACCAAAGCGTCGATTTCCATCGGCCGCCCCATATCCAGATCTTGCCACATAGAGGTCCGATGCGCGCCTACGGCCGCACCACCGTCTATGCGTTTTTCAACATCGATCGGAAACTTAACGCCAAGCTTTTCAGCGACTTCCTGCGCTTCTACCATCATCCCGCGCGCCACCGCACGGGTGCCCGGATCGGTGCACAGCACATCCAGCGTCGCGTGGGTCAGCGCCGAGATCGGGTTGAAGGAAAGATTGCCCCAAAGCTTGACCCAGATTTCGTCACGCAGACGCGGGCGCACAGGCGCTTTCAATCCAGCCGACGCAAGCGCTTTGCTGAGCGCCATGGCGCGATCTGATTTTGATCCGTCCGGCTCGCCCAGAGAAAACCGGTTGCCTTCGATGTGCTTGATCACCCCCGGCTCAACCACTTCTGCAGCCGGGTAAACCACGCATCCCAAAACATTATCCGGACCGAAGCCATCCCACTGCTTGTTCCCGGGATCAACAGTCTGCAGGCGCGTGCCTTCAAGGTCGGTCCCGATCTTGTGGAAGTACCACCAAGGCACACCGTTCACACCAGAGACAATCGTTGTGTTCGGCCCGATCAAAGGCTGCATCCTGTCCACGACACCCGGCACGGAATGCGCTTTGAGCGTAACGATGACATAGTCCTGTTCCCCGATATCCGCCGGATCATTGGACGCCGTGACCTGCACAACGGTTTCATTGCCGCCTTCTTCGACCAGCTTCAGCCCGTTAGCCTGCATCGCTGCCAGATGCGGCCCCCTTGCAACCAGACTGACATCTGCGCCCGCCTGTGCCAGCTTTACGCCCATGTAGCCGCCAATCGCGCCTGCTCCGAACACACAAATTTTCATCACAGTCCCCTGCACTGGCCTCACCGGATTTGGCGCGACCTCTTTTCTTCTTCTTTTTGAAAATACGCAAATTTCCGGCGGCTGCCATCAGGCGCGCCGCCGGGAATTGCTCAGGCCGGCTCAGCCAGCCCCAGTTTTTCGGCCAACCCGATGCGTTGCATCTTGCCTGTTGCGCCCTTGGGGATCTCATCCATGATCACAACCTTGCGCGGCGCTTTGAAATCGGCCAGCCGCTCCAGCGCAAAGTTGCGGATGTCGCGTTCCGTCGCTTCGTGCCCGTCGCGCAGAACCACGGCAGCCGCCACTTCCTCGCCGAGCTTTGGGTGCGGCAAGGCAAAGGTCACGACCTGCTGAATGGCCGGATGGTCCATCAAGACGCCATCTACCTCGAGCGGCGAGACCTTTTCACCGCCCCGGTTGATGATTTCCTTGAGCCTTCCGGTCAGATGCAGGAAACCATCTGCATCAAAAGCGCCCTGATCGCCGGTGCGGAACCAGCGATGTCCGTCCGCTTCAAAAAAGTTCTTTTGATTGGCGTCCGGGTTGCTTTCGTAACCCGGTGTCACGTTCGGGCCAGAGATCACCACTTCGCCCGTGCCATCGACCAGAGCGTTATCGGTTTCGTGCGCAATGCGCACCATCGGGCCTGCCTCGACACCGACACTGCCGGGTTTTTGTTGTTCCAGCGGATTGCAGCACATCTGGTGCGCCGCTTCGGTCATCCCGTAGGCTTCGATGACTGGCGCGCCAAAGGTTTCTCGCAGCTGTTCCATGACCTGCGCTGGCAGGCTAGCCGAAGACGAGCGCAGGAAGCGCAGCGGCACGTCACGGATTACGTCAGCATTGCGCCCGGCACGGGTCAGGATCGCCTGATGCATTGTCGGCACAGCCGTGTACCATGTCGGGCGTGCCTCGGTCATCATCGCGAAGAAGTTCATCGCATTGAACCCCGCCGTGCAAAAGATCGAACCACCGGACGCCAGCGACGCGGAAACCGCTGCAAGCAATCCATGGATATGGAACAGCGGCATGACATTCATGCAGCGGTCTGCCGGTGACAGGGTCAGGGAATGTGCAATATGCTGCGCAGATGCCGCCACATTGCTTTGCAGCAACGGCACGATTTTGGGTCGCGACGTGGTACCAGAGGTGTGCAGGATCAAGGCGACGTCATCTTCGCCCGGCGCCTCATCGGCAACCTCTGTGCCACCTTCCGTGGACAACGAAAACTGCCCTGCAATCTCTGCATCGCTCTGCAAGCGAAGAACCATGATCCCCAGTCGTTGCGCTGCTGCAAAGGCCGGGCCCTCTTCGCCTGCGGCCAGCACAATGGCTTTGGCTTTCAGGTCTTCGAGATAGAACGCGTATTCATCCTCGCGGTACGAAGGATTGAGTGGGGCTGTCGTGGCTGACTGCGCGATAGTGACAAAGGCCGTCGCCATGTCTGGCCCGTTGGGCAGCACGATGGCCACCCGATCCGTCCGGCCCACGCCCGCGGCGCGCAGCTGACTGCGGATCTGATCCGACAGAGCACGCAGCCCGCCATAGCTCAGCCAGGTTTTGCCCGGCGCTCCGATGGCCGGTGCTTCCCCGGGATGGGTAGACAGAAGCTGCTTTAGAGTTGTCCCCATGAATCCGTTCCTTGTCGTTTCTCGTTCCAGTCATATCGTGTTCACTCCGCTGGTGCGATACCGCTGCGGGTGCCCTTGCGTAGATACTTAATGAAGGGCAGCACAAAGAAAAGCGCGGCAATGGCAATAAAGGTTCCGGACAGGGGCCGCTCAACAAAGGCAAACACGTTGCCTTGCTCGGCGATCAGCGTCTGGCGAAAGCTCTTTTCCATCAGCGGGCCCAGCACCAGTGCAAGCACCAGCGGCGCCAGCGGGTAATCCGCCTTGCGCAGCAGATACCCTGCCACACCAAAACCCGCGATCAGCCAGACGTCGTGCATTTTCTGGCTCGGCGCGAAGCCGCCCACGATGCAAAGCACCAGTACGATTGAGCAGAGCACCGTAAACGGCATCCGCAGTGCCCAGACAAAAAGTGGGATCAGCGCAATGTTTATTAGAACCGCCGCGAAATTGGCCGTGTAGAGCGATGAGATCAGCCCCCAGACGAAATCTGGCTGTTCGATGAACAGCATCGGGCCCGGCACAAGCCCCCACATCACCATGCCGCCCAAAAGCAGCGCGGTTGTGGGCGAGCCGGGAATGCCCAGCGTCAGCATCGGCAAAAGCGATCCGGTTGAGGCCGCGTTGTTGGCAGTCTCGGGTGCTGCAACACCCTCGATGTTGCCTTTGCCAAAGGTTTCAGGGTGCTTGGATGTTTGCTTGGCGACGCCATAGGCCATCAGGGATGCCGGCGTAGCGCCAGCGGCTGGCAGCATTCCAACGAAAAAGCCCATGAATGAACCAAAGCTCATGGTTTTCCAAATGCGGCCCATCGCCTTTATGCCCAAGGCGAGTTCGCCAAAGGTGATCTTGGCGGGGGTGACCTGCGGCGAGGATTTCGAGGTTTCGATCGTGTAGAGAACTTCGCCGACGCCGTAGACACCGATGGCCAGAACCAGGAACGATATCCCAGAGTAAAAGCCCGGCATGTCGCCAAAGATCAGTCTCGGCTGGCCAGAAATCAGATCCAGCCCAACCGTGGACAGGACCAGACCCAGACAGATCATGATGATTGTTTTCAGTTTGTCGTCTCCGCCCAGCCCCACAAAGGTGGTGAAGGCCATCAAGACCAAGGCGAATTCCTCAGCCGGACCAAACGCCAATGCAACATCTGCAAGCGGCGCGGCAAAGAGCGTGAACAGGATCACCGAAATGGTTCCGCCCACAAACGAGGCCACAGCCGCTGCGATCAAAGCCAGCCCGGCCTTGCCCTGTTGGGCCATGGGCCGTCCGTCAAAAGTGGTGGCAACGGCAGTGGATGCGCCCGGTATACCCAGCAGGATCGACGAAACCGCCCCGCCGTACATGGCCCCATAGTAAATCGCGGCGAGTAGAATGATGGCCGAGCTTGGAGGCACAATGAATGTCAAAGGCAACACGATTGCCACACCATTGACTGATCCGAGACCCGGCATCGCGCCGATAAAAAGCCCGGCAGTCACCCCTAGAATGACCACCATCAGGTTGAGTGGCGACAGTGATGTTGCAAAGCCTTCGGCCAGAAGCGCAAGTACGTCCATTGGAAAGACCCTTTAGAAAAACATCGCGTAGAGCGGGAAGAAGAGCGGCTCGGTAAAGCCCTTTGGCAGCAGGATCTTCAGCGTCGCTTCGAAGAAAAAGAACAAAAAGACCGGTGTCAGCACGGATATCGACAGGGTCAGAAACCAGCCATGCCCACCGAACACCTTCAGATACCAAAGCAAGAACAGCGGGATCGCGATGTAGGCGCCCGCGATCGGGATCAGTGCAATGCAGACGACCAGCGCCGCAACCACGGCAACCACGCTGCGCAGCATCGAGCGGTCAAACTGAAAGCTGGCAACCGCGTCGGCGGCAAAGCTGCGAAGCAATATCCCGCCTGCGCAAAGCATCATGATCAACGACAGCCAAAACGGAAACGCGCCGCCACCCGGACCGCCTGTTTCCCCTTCCCAGCCGATGGGTAAGGCAACCGCGTGCCACATGAAATACGCGGACAGTGCCATGATGGCCCCTGCTATGATGCGATCTGCAACCAACATCCCCAATTCCTTCGCGCGTCAAAATGGTGAACCGGGCCGCGATAGCGGCAGCCCGGTTGCAATTTTCTGGATCAGATCGTTCAGGAATTGCCTTCCATCGCGGACAGGATCGCCTGATGCTTGTCCCGCTCGGTCATGAAGTAGGCCTGCAGGTCGTCACCGGTCAGATAGGCAGGCATCAGAGCCTTTTCAGAAGTGTACGTCTGCCATTCTTCGGTTTCCGACAGCTTTTGGAACATCGCTGTATAGTAGGCGACTGCCTCAGCCGGCATGTCCTTTGGCGCAACAAAGCTGCGCTGCATGGCGTAGACAATGTCATGCCCCAGTTCGCGGGCCGTTGGTACGTCCGGGAACGCGGCAAGGCGTTCAGGTGTAAAGGCGACCAGCGGAATCGACTTGCCTGCCTTGTAGAAACCCATTTGCTCCGATGGATTGTTCACCGTGGAATTGATGTGGTTGCCGATCAGGTTCTTGGCAACGTCACCGCCCCCTTTGAAGGGCACGTATGTCATTTCCAGCCCGAATTCCTTTTCGAGCATCGCGGTCACAAGGCTGTCTTCCTGCCCGGTTCCGGTGCCACCCATTTTCCAGTCTTTGCCCGAGGCTTTTACAGCAGCCACGTATTCGTCAAGGTTCGAAATGCCCGCATCGGCATTGACCCAAAGGATAAAGGTGTCTTCGGCCATGCGCGCGATTGGGGTGAATTCTTCGATGTTCACACCAATGTCGGTGCGCAGCGGCGTTGTGTAGTAGCTGTTCAGCGTCGCCATGATCGTATGCGCGTCGCCCTCTTTATCTTTGAGGTAACGCAGCGCCTCAGCGCCAGAACCACCGCCCTTGTTCACAGGCAGGATCGGCATGTTAGACAGGCTTTCCTTTTGGATGATTGACTGGAACAGACGCGCCAGACGATCAGCGCCACCGCCCTGACCGGCCATGATCACCATCTCGACAGGCTTTTGGGGTTTCCAGCCTTCGGCGAGTGCGGTTGTAGCAGTTGTTGCGACCAGAGCAGCCGAGGCTGCCAATCCCATCGCAACGCGACGTGTGAATGTGTATGCCATGTTGTATCCTCCCGACATGATCGACCCGCCCCCCGTGACGCTAGAATCGCGCCTTTCCTTGCAAGCCCTGATCGAGAACCTATGGCCACGTAATTTTATTTCACCAAAAAACGTGTTTTCATGTTAAATCTTGCAATTACATTTTTAATTTTTGTAAATATGTAAATATGAGCAAAACACTTGTCGGCCCACAACTGCGCCAACTGCGCCGTCAGCACGGCCACACTCAGGCTGAGATGGCAAAACGGCTGGGCATTAGTCCGGCCTACGTCAATCTGCTGGAAAACAACCAAAGATCTCTGTCCGTCGCCGTGCTTCTGTCGTTGACCGAACACTACGGCATAGACATGCGCACGCTGGTGACCGAAACCGACACGACCCGCCTCGCGGAACTTCGGGCCGCGGTGCGTGACCCGATTTTTATCGGGGCCCAGCCCGATCTGGCCGAATTGCGCGCCGCGCAGGATCATGCGCCGGTTCTCGTCTCGCAATTCCTTGACCTCTACCAAAGCCACAGGAGTCTTGTAGAACAGGTCAAACGACTGTCCGGAACAGGATCGGCGGAACAGCTTCTTCGTGTGACCCCGGAAACCTCAATCCACGACTACTTTCGAGATCACGGAAATCACTTTCCTATCCTTGAAGAAACGGCCGAAGCATTGCGCACTCGGATCGGCGGCAGCACAGACGACATCTATACCCTTCTCAAAAGAGAGCTGCGGGTCGAGCATGGCATCCTGACCGAGGTTCTGCGGGTCGAAGACATGTCAGGCAGCCTGCGCCTGTTCGATGAAGCTGAATCGCGTGTGCAGCTTTCCGAGGCGCTCGATCATCCCAACCGGATATTCCAGCTGGCCCATGTTCTCGGGCTGGTCGAAGCAGGTCCGCTGATCGAGGACATGGTCAAGGACAGTGCGCTGGACACCAAAGATGGACGCGCCCGCTTGCTGGTTGAATTGACCAACTACTTCGCTGCGGCGCTGCTGATGCCCTATGCGCCCTTTCTGAAGCTGGCAAAGCAAACGCGGTACGATGTTGATCGCGTGGCCGCGGCCTTTGGTGTCAGCGCTGAACAGGTGTGCCACCGCCTGACAACGCTGCAGCGCGATGGCGCACGTGGCGTGCCGTTCTTTTTCCTGCGGCTCGACCGGGCCGGGAATGTCACCAAACGGTTCAACGCCACCCCCTTTACCCTTGCTGAAGAAGGCGGCGCCTGCCCTGTCTGGAATGTGCACAGCGCCTTTCGTTCCCCCGGGAGCATGATCCCACAGTTTGTGGAACTGCCTGATGGCGGCCGCTTTTTCACCCTGTCACGCACATCCGACAGGCCTGCCTTTGGCTCAACAGTGCAGGACCGGCGCCTTGTGATTGCCATCGGGTGCGAAGTCGCTCATCTCGATGAGATCGGCTATGCGAGCGCATTCGACACCAGCGGCGAAAACGTCTTCAGCCCGATCGGGATCAACTGTCACGTCTGCCCCCGGCAGGCCTGCGCCCAGCGTGCCCACCAACCTCTGCACATGAAGCTGCCCATCGACACCAACCGCCGGGGTGGGACACGCTATGAAAGCTGACGCACGCATCACGAAAACGCCAATAGGCGGCACGAAATTCACATGCTAAGCCCCGCATGTCAAAATGCGGAGAGGTCCCATGCATAGCCCTACACTACCGCTTTCGCGCGACCTCGTCATGATTGGGGGCGGTCACACGCATGCATTGGTATTGCGGGTCTGGGGAATGAACCCTCTACCCGGCGTGCGGGTAACGCTGATCAATCCGGGCCCTACAGCGCCCTATTCGGGGATGTTGCCCGGCCATCTGGCTGGCCACTATCCCCGGGCCGCACTGGACATCGATCTGGTTCGGCTTGCCCGTTTTGCCGGCGCAAGATTGGTGCTGGGCGCAGTTGACGGCATAGACCTGCAGGCCCGTACGATTTCGATACCGGGACGCGCCCCAATCGGATTTGACGTTGCCTCGGTTGATGTTGGCATCACATCGGCTATGCCCGCCCTGCCCGGTTTTGCCCAGCACGCGGTTCCAGCGAAACCGCTCGGGCCGTTTGCTTCGGCCTGGGCCCGTTTTCTGGATGGCAAAGGCCCTGCCACAGTTGCCGTTATAGGTGCGGGCGTCGCCGGGGCTGAAATTGCGATGGCTCTGGCATTTGCATTGAAATCAAAAGGCCGCGCTGCGCAGGTAACGCTGATTGACCGCTCAAACGCATTGTCAGCCCTTCGATCCAAAACCGCCAATGCCCTGAGAGCAGCCTTAGCAGATCAGGAAGTCACTTTGATCGAGCAGGCCGCAATTGCCGCCGTAACCGCGGAGGGTGTGCAGCTGGAAGATGGCTCAGTGATCGAAGCCGCTTTTGTCACCGGGGCCGCTGGAGCGAAACCGCACGACTGGATCGCCGGAACCGGGCTTGATCTGGAAGGCGGCTTTATCCGCGTCGATGATCGCCTGCGCAGCTCTGATGGATCGGTCTTCGCCGTCGGGGATTGCGCCCATATGTCGGCCAGCCCACGCCCAAAGGCCGGTGTTTTTGCCGTACGTCAGGCCCCCACGCTGTTGAACAACTTGCGCGCTACGCTTTCGGATGCTGGCGGCCTTAAGCCTTACGTGCCGCAACGCGACTACCTTAAACTGATCTCGCTGGGCAAAAAATCCGCGCTTGCGGATCGCTTTGGTCTGAAACTGTCCGGGCCGCTCTTGTGGAAATGGAAGGACCGGATCGACCAAGCCTTTATGGAGAAGTTTCGCACACTTCCACAGATGCCGCCGCCCGATCTTCCATGGCCAAGGGCCTCAGGCAGCCGCGAAGTACTGGGAGACAAGCCCATGTGCGGCGGCTGCGGCGCCAAGGTCGGCAGCCCTGCCCTGATCGCCGCCCTTGGGGATCGCGACGCCCCCGGCGACGACGCCGCGATTTTGCAAACTGGCCAGACCCGCCAAGTCATCAGCACGGATCATTTGCGGGCCATGACCGAAGATGCGTACGTTTTGGCCAAGATCGCAGCCGTTCACGCGCTAGGCGACGTATGGGCGATGGGCGCAAAACCGCAGGCCGCCACGATCAACGTGATCCTGCCGCGCCAGTCCGAAACGCTCGCCCAGCGCAGCCTGCGGGAAATTACAATGGCCAGCCGCGCCGTTCTTGGCGATGCGGGAGCCGAACTGGTTGGCGGGCACACCACCCAAGGCAGCGAGCTGACAATCGGGTTCACGGTGACAGGCCTTTGCGCCAAGCCCCCCATTACACTGACCGGCGCCCGCCCCGGCGACCATCTGATCCTGACCAAGCCGATTGGCTCTGGCGTCGTCATGGCAGCGGAAATGGCCAAGCTGGCATCAGGCGAAACGGTTGAGAATGCGCTAAACACGATGATGATGCCGCAAGGCCAAGCCGCTGAAATCCTGTCGGCCGCACAAGCGATGACGGATGTAACCGGGTTTGGCCTTGCCGGGCATATTGCGAATATCTGCGCCGGATCGGCAGTTGGCGCTCAAATCGATCTGGACGCGGTCCCGTTGATTGCAGGGGCCGAAGCCCTGGCCGAGGCAGGCGTTCGATCCTCGCTGTTTCCGATCAACCGTGCCGCTGTTCATATCAGCGCCCCTGATCCAGAGGATCCTCGTCTGGACCTGATGTTCGACCCGCAAACGGGCGGTGGCCTGCTAGCGGCCATCCGAGGGGAAACCGCGCCAATCCTGCAAGCATTGGCTGAAGCGGGCTATGAGGCTGCGCAAATCGGCGCCTTAACGGAAGACGCCGGTCAAATATCCATTGCCTGAACCGCCGCAGCAATGCGTGCTGACAAGGCGTCCAGGGCATCGCCTGTCAAACTATCTGTTTCAAACCGGCTCAAAATGCGCGGCGCGTAGGCCTGTTTGCTCTTGGTATAGGCAGGATCATAGTGATCCTCGGCCAGAGATTTGCACAACGCCAGCTTATCACCTTGGGAAATAAGCGAATTCCAATGATCCACCAGCGCGTTTCCGCGATGGTATCGCAAGGGATCCAGTTTCTGCATCAGCGGGTCCGCCTCCGACAAAATATCGGCATAGGCCTGCGCCAGATAAGACGCGCGCGTTTCGATTGGCGCGGTGACTTCAATCCAAGGGGCCTGCCTCATGGCTTCCCAAAGGCTGGGTGGCAACAACCGGGCTCCGATCTTGCTGCTCTCGGCTTCGACCAGTACCGGGCGGTCGGCATCCAACGCGGTTAGCGCTCCAATCAATGCGGATTCAAAGGACTTCTGGCTTGGCTGCCCCCCCGGCATCTCACCCAGCAATGAACCGCGATGGCCCGCGAGCCCTTCGAGATCGATGACCTGCAGACCGCATTCCCTGAGCCGCGGCAAAAGTGCCGTCTTGGCCGTGCCAGTATGCCCGCCAAGCTGAATGAACCGATAAGGCAATGGCTGTTCATACAGGCTCTGCGAAACCATGCGTCGGTACGATTTGTAACCGCCTTCTATGGTCTCGGAACGCCACCCAATTTCGCGAAGCATCCAAGCGAATGCACCTGACCGCTGCCCACCGCGCCAGCAATAGACCAAAGGCCGCCAGGCGCCGTCCTTGTCAGACAGATGCGTCTCGATATGCCGGGCCGCATTGCGAAAGACCAATGCAGCCCCAACCTTACGTCCCTTGAACGCAGAATCCTGCTTGTAAATCGTGCCAACCCGCGCGCGCTCTTCATTGCTGAGCACCGGCATATTGACCGCGCCGGGCACATGATCTTCTTCGAATTCAGCTGGAGACCGCACATCAATCACAGCGTCATAGCCGTGCTGCGACAGCGCAGAGACAGAAGAAAAGGAAATGGCCATGCTTGGGCTCTAGACTGTTGCAGCCAAAGGATAAAGGGGCTCGGCCCGTTGATGCGCCTTTCAATGCAAAAAACCTGCGCAACCCTCTGGACACTGCCAAATACCTCGGCTAGACCGCCCGCACCCAGCGCCAAAAGCGCATCCCGTGCCCGGGTAGCTCAGGGGTAGAGCAGTGGATTGAAAATCCTCGTGTCGGTGGTTCGATTCCGCCCCCGGGCACCATAAAATCAAACAAAACCAATGACTTAGCGAAGATCGACACATGTCGGTATCGCGAATCTGCCCTTACACATCTCTTACACAAATCTTGCACAAGGATTTGTCCTCAGGTCGGAGGGGTTTGAGAGATGGAGGAAACGCATAAAATCCTCGACGGAAAGGTGAACCTCTACCGCCGAGGCAAAAGCCAGATTTGGCAATGTTCCACGTATCTTGAAGGTAAGAACCACAGGACGTCGACCAAGCAAAAGATGCTGACGCAGGCCAAGGAAGTTGCAGAAACTTGGTTCCTCGACCTCAAGCATCGTCAGATCAGGGGCGAGGCCGTCAGCGGTAGAAGCTTTGCGCAAGCGGCTGACCGGTTCATGCGCGAATATGAGGTCATGACCGGCGGCACGCGCAATCGCGATCACGTGCGCGGGCATGTCTCACGCCTGAACAACCACCTGCTGCCCTTCTTCGGGAGAAAGGCTCTGGTCGATGTGACTTCGGGTGTTGTGCAAGACTATCGCTTGCACAGAATGGAGGGGAACGGCGGTTTCAAGCCGCCCTCGGCCTCGACCATGCACAAGGAAATCGTGACATTGCGCATGGTGCTGAAAACGGCGATCCGTCAGGGATGGCTGGCCGCTTTGCCTGACCTGTCTGCTCCCTATCGCAGTTCGACAAAGGTTGCGCACCGCGCTTGGTTTTCGCCGGATGAATACAAGACGCTCTACACCGCCAGCCGCGAAAACGTGAAGGCATCGCAAACGAAGCCTTGGCGGCATCAAGCTGAACAGCTGCACGATATGGTGCTCTTCATGGCGAACACGGGCGTCAGGCCAGATGAGGTGCGCCGCATCGAATATCGCGATGTCACCATCGTCGATGACGAGCATTCGGGCGACACCATTCTGGAGATCGTGGTGCGGGGCAAACGCGGCGTTGGCTATTGCAAGAGCATGCCCGGAGCCGTGATGCCGTTCAAACGGTTGAAAGAGAGAAACGAGCCGAAACCGAACGACCTCCTGTTCCCTGTCGATCACAAGAAACAGTTCAACAGGTTATTGGCCGAAACCGGCCTCAAGTTCGACCGCGAAGGCAACCGCCGGACGCTCTACTCGCTGCGGCACAGCTACATTTCGTTCCGACTGTTGGAAGGTGCTGACATCTATCAGATTGCCAAGAATTGCCGAACATCGGTCGAGATGATCGAGAAGCATTATGCCGTGCATCTCAAGAACGTCATTGACGCCTCGGCGATCAATGTGCGTCGTTCGAAGCGTTGATTGGATAGGTTGGCTGGGATTTGGCTACTCCCGATCCCGGCCAGCTTTCTTGCCTTAAAGGCCATCCTGATTGTGGATAACCTCCCTCTTCTTCATTGAGTATTTTTATATAGAAGGAAGTGAAAATATTTCATCTCAAGGCTGCAAAAGCTTCATGTCTAGAAGTGCAAATTTTTCACTTCTAGAAAATCACTTTCGCGGTTTCAGATTGAGGATGTAGCGGTTGGCGCGACCTTGCCCACGCCGTTCGACCTCGATGAAATCCGCCTCTTGCAGTTCTTTGATGAACTTCACCACGCTGCGCGTCGTCACCCCGATATCATCGGCCAGACGTTCTTGCCCAGGATAGCAATAGTCATCCTGCCAAGCATATTTGAGAAGCATCGCATAGGTCAGCTTGGCCCCAACGCTCACCTGCTTGCTGACCAAAATGAAATTCGGCACCTGGGTAAAGCCACGGTGCTGCGAAATGATATCGCCATTTTTGACGTCTATGTTGCGATCCTTGATGATCTCTCCAATCGTTTGCATGGTGTCATTTTACCATGCCGTTTGAATTCTTGCTTTGGACTAACCCACATTCAGATGCGGCTGATCAGGGTTGCGCACATCGCCTGCTTGGGTCTGCACTGGCGCTTTCAAAAAGGTCTGATCTGGCGCGCCGCCCAGCTGCAATACCTGCGTTTCCAGATGGCCGATATAGCGGCTCTGGCTGAGCAGGTTCTTCTGCCCTTCCGCGTTCTGTTCGGTCAGAAAGTCGATCTGCCTGTCACGTACGGCCTTGTCGATTTCAAGCGACCGCAGCTCGCGGCGAAGCTCTTCAATCTCGGCACTGGTTTGCTGGCGTTCCCCCTCGTTCGCCTCGGTACGCCGGGGTTCGAACGCGTCCGCACGGGTTCGCACGGGTTCGTCCATGGTGCGCACCGGTTCGGACGGGTGCACACGGGTCTGCACCGGTTCGGACTGGTTCTGACTTTGCGCCTGAAACTCCAGTTCTGAGCGGATTTTCACAGATAGCGACGCCTCTTCGACCATCCAGCGCTCACCGGTCGGGGTGGTTTGTTTCTGGGCTTCAACATGTTCGTTCCGCGCCCAGGAGCGGATTGTCTTCTTGGTGCGATCAAGCCCCGCCTGCTGGCAGGCGACAAAGGCTTGATCGACCGTAAGCCACGCGCGTGGCGGTGTCGTGTGTTCTTGCATGTCTCAATCGTAGCAAGCACGGGTGCGAACGCACGCGAACTTGTCCACACGGGTCTGAACGTCAATCCTTTGACGACCCCTTCCACCGTACCAACAGCAAAACCCCGATACCTACGAGCGCGGCAAGGATGCCAAGCTGCACCCAATTGTCGGGGTTGCTGAAATATATCTCTGTCTGCGTCGGCGGGGGATCGTAGTGAACCTCCGGCACGGTGAACTGCGCAAAAACTGCGGTCGGCGACAGGCTGGCCAAAATCATCAATCGTTTCATTGTCATGTCCTCACCCCTGAATCCTGCACCCTTTGCGGCGCATCATCTCTTCGATGTCCGAAAGGGTCTGACGGCCAAGGCCACCTGTGACTGAAATGGCCCCTAGGGCGGAACGCGCAGGCAATGCCGCTGCCCGATGCTGCGCAAGCTGGCTGCACGACATGTGCTGATAGCCTTGCAGGCGCAGCTCCTGCCGTGCCGTCCGTGCGTCATCTGAGACAAAACTATCGGGCTGCATGCACCCCGGCACCAGCACCGCCATAGCCAGGAAATAGGGAATTCTTTTCATGTTCGAGACCTCCAAACGTTACAAAACGGAGGCGCGTCACATGGGTTTTCCACATGCCTCGCGTGAAACAAAATTGGCAATTTTGTACAATGCGAAAGAACAAGGATTTACGCGGCTTGCGAGCGTGATTCAGATGGCATAAGCTCCTGGCAGGTGGCGCAAAGTGCATGATTTTCAATGCCTTGCGAAACGCTGAAACAGAATTGCCAATTTTGTTTCACTGCATCCAGAGCCTCTCGAACCCTTCGATCACCCTAACCCCGAGAGGTCATGAATGCAGCTTTCACATCACCCATGCCATCCACGATGCGCCTATATGACGACAAGAGCCGAAGGCTCTACATCAACACCGATGAACGCGCGCGCTTCTTGGCGGCAGCTGACGGGGAAGAGCCAACGGTGCGGGCATTTTGCCTGACGCTGTTCTACACAGGGTGCCGCCTGTCCGAGGCGCGCGAGCTGCGCTTCTCTGCCATCCAAGCCCAAGCGCGCCTCATCTCATTCCGCAGCCTAAAAAAACGCGGCCACCACCACATCCGCGAAATTCCCGTTCCCCCTCAGCTCATCGAAGCGTTCCGAGACCTGCCACGCGAGCTGCCCCTGCCGATCTGGACAGTCTGCGGCCAAAAGGTTAGCCGAATTACCGCCTACCGATGGATCAAACGGGTTATGGAGAAAGCAGAAATCAATGGCCCCCAAGCCTCACCCAAGGGCCTGCGTCACGGCTACGGCATCCACGCCGTCCGCTCAGGCGTCCAGCTTCACATGCTGCAAAAATGGATGGGGCATGCCAGCATGACCACCACAGCGATCTACGCAAACGCGGTGGGGGATGAAGAACTGGAAATTGCTGACCGAATGTGGTGATGTTCCTTACGAGGTCTGGGCGGAGAACAGAAGTTCACTGCACTTGCAGCCTGAACAGAATCAGGACGGCAAAGCTGACATTGGACATGCGTAGTCTATGAGAAAGAAGCCCCCAAAAAGCCAAGTTGTTTTTGAATCGTAGCCACTTGGTCGAGCTCGATAGAAACGTCTCGGCTAAGTTGCGAAAGCATATCGGTCAATCGTTCCAGCTTTCTAATGTTCGTTGAGATGATATCAATTTCTGCTTCATCTAGTAGATCGTTCTGTTTCACGTGATTTGTCCAATCGCTTAGACCAGAGAAAACTGCCGAAACTGCCCCTTTCGTTTGAACGTTCAAATTAATCAATTCAAAACCCAGGTCGGAAACTCTCAAATTGTCTCTAGGGCGTTCTACTGACAACCGTGTGTTTTTTATGGCGAGATCAGCAAGTCGATTTTGGTCAATGATCAATTTATTGAAGAAGCTACTTTCGAGGTAGCTATTTTGAACTTTGTCCGAGATCTTAGTGACGCCGTCCATTGCATGCCTTGTAGCATCAGTGTAGCTTCCGCGTTGGCTCGCCAAGTCAACCAACTCAAAAACTGCAGTTAGATAAGCTTCCAGCCCCGGATCTCGCTTTTTTGACTTGAAGCGTTTTTTATCAGCGTAGAATTTCAAGCCCTGCCAATCCCCAATACCTTTCTTAGATTCAATAACATAATCAAAAAGTTCTGCTCTAGAACAAGAATTCTTCACGGCGTTAGTACAGGCATCATCTGCTTGCTGATAGTAAGGTGGCTGAACGCTCAAAAATGCGCGAGCGAGAATACACCATGCATCACCATTCCTAGGATTTCGTTTTGACAAGTCTTTTGCCAACACCAATGCTTGATCCGGTTCATATTCATCCAAGCACTTGATGATTTTTCGAATGGTTCGCCCAACCTCACGAGATTGATCGCCTTGATTCTTCCGAATTATTGCGCATCGGCGCTCAATCTCTTGTGCCCTTTGCCCTAAACTAGATTTAAGAATTCCAGCTGAGGCAATGAGCTCTTTGGAAGTCGAAAGTACTATGTCGCCATGTTCATTTTCCTTTTTACCTAGTAAGTGAAAAGACTGTAACTCGTTAATGTGATCAGAAAGTGATCTTCTTGAAACTTCGATTGCCTCAAGTAGCTCTTCTGTGCTTACTTCTCCGAGCTTTACTACTGCAAGCAGAACAGAAGCACTCGCTTTCGAGAGACGATCAAGTTCACGCTTGAAAGCAAACTCTCGTACATCTTCACCATCTTGCGATGCCCATGTCTCACAAACCTCTTTCGGCGGTTCGCCCAGACTAGCCATCCTGACAATAGCGCTGGCAAAGAGGGGGGAGCCGGAAGAAGCCGTATAAACCTGCTTCACGAGCCGCAAATTGAACTGTGGTTGACCAAATTGATCACACAAATTGTCAATGTGCAGACAAAATGCATCATGATCGAGCCCTGAAATCTTCAATACCGAAGTCGGTGAGAGCCCTTGATCAAGACGAGAAGTCATTAACAATTTGCTGCCAGCGTGTTCACGATCCAATGTTCTGAATCCAATCTCTTGAAGTACGGTGGCGCACTTTCTTTGTTCTTCAGGTGAAAGGCTGTCCAAGTCATCAACAACGATAAACGAGGGCCGATACTTCAACGCATCAACCAATATGTCTGCGAGTTCTTCTTCTTCCGCATCGTCATCAACAGAGCTTTCGCCAGCGATCAAAATCACCAGTCTTTCAAGGAGTTCATAAACAGTTGAAAAATCATGCCGGGTCGTCTTGACCAATCCACCGCGCAACGCCGCGTAGGTTGTTTTCTTGGCAGACACCCAAGCAATATACTCAAAGTCACCCGCTCCGGACACAGCTAACTCTTCGCAGAAGTGGTACGCTACAGAAGTTTTTCCTAAGCCTCCTATCCCTGAAATTAGCCTGACTGGGCTCCGCTTGTCCAAGACCCATGATCTAAGAGACGTAAGTTCGTCTTCCCTCCCAACAAATTGGACTAAATCTGGATCTCTGGGGGGGAGATTGGATGGTATGTTTTCTTTCTTTGAAGTTGTCAGACTATCTGAAACGATCCTATCAGAAAATAAAAACGCCCAATCCTCTGAAGAATTGGCAGCCGGACGACACTCATCCAGCCTTCGAATATATATGGAGCCTTTTTGGTAAGCTGCTTTCTTCGTTTCTGAGCTTGGGCCTGTCTTCAAAAATTGAATAGGTTCTTCTGATCGTTTCCTTCTAGGGACTAATAATAGAAGAACATTCTTCTCCCCAACCTGAAGAGTATTTTGAAACAACTCGATGTCCCGCCCAGTATGTGATTTGAAACGCTTAGAAATGTCACCGAGATCCAGTGTGGCGCTGCATCCCACAACACGTTCGGCACCTGAGTCTTCCACGCCGAAAACGATGTAGCCCCCAAATGAGTTGTGGAAAGAGGCGATGTCTTTGATCAGTTCATGGATCTCGAGTTTATGTAAGTCTCTAGCCGCCACATCCGGATGTTCATCCAATAACGGTGGTTTTCTTTTGAAATCCCACAACTCTGTTTCAAATGAAAGCGGAACGCATTGGGGAATGAGAAGATCGAGAACCACTGGGCCAAGCTCGGTGTCTCTTACAAACCTAAAGGCTTTGCGTTTGATGTCCTCTGCCTGCACTGCAGCTCACCTTTTTAACAACTTTGTTGATCAAGCTACTGTACCATTGGCTTTTTCTCAATCAAATTTCTCGTCCAGATTTTGCTGATTGTGGTTTGAGTCGCTGAAACTCCATTGTTTTGGGTAGAGCTCATATAGCGAATGAGGAACATCGCCGGTGACAGCAACCAGAAGGGTGTAGACCATATTGGGTCTTCTATATGTAGCGCCCAGTTTCGTCATAAACAATAGGCAAGGAATTGGACATCATGGAAAAGCCTTTTAGGCCATCGAACTGTTTCAACTACCGCTTTGGTAAGCTGCAGTGCAGCACGTGTTGGTTTGGTCAATGTCCGGTTTGGGCCGAACACCACAGAAAAGAGCCACCTTTACAGGTGGCTCTTGGCATCAATCAGCTGGGTTCCAGATGAGGGCGAATTCGTCTTTGGTGTCGGGTTTCTTGCCGAGGTTGGCGTAGATCGTGCGGGGCCCGAACTCGGGCGCGGCGAGTGACAGCGAGATGTATTCGTTTCCGTTCGTGCGGTTCAGGCGCTTCCAGCCTCCGCCGAGCTCCACATCGTCAGCCATCACCCGAAAGTCGGGCATGGCGTCGTTGAACTTCTCAACCGGAATGATCTGTATTTCGCGGCGGATCGACAGGGTGGCGAGACGGCCTTTGTAGGAACCGTTTTCCAATAGCTTCACATGACCAATAGCAGGCATTGGGGTCTCCTTTTCAACAATTTGGGGAAAGATCGATGCGCGCATTATACCATAGGAAAAGCCCGCGCCGATGATGTCAGACGCGGGCTTATGGCAGGTCACTGGCCCTGCTCGTTTTCAAAGGTCAAAGAGGTCGCCCTGGCGGCGGCTCTCGACATAGTGCTGCCAATCCTGGCTTTGTGCGGCGTGTTCCAGCCATGCGGCCAAATAGGCGACATGGGTTTCGAACCCCTCCAGTTCCACCATGGCCATGAAATGCGACCTGTAGCCGGTTTCGGTGATGGGCAGACGCTCGGGGGATTTCACCTCGATGTGGCAAAAGCCCTCGATTGGATAGCCATATTTGCAGCTGGTTTCGATCTCGATGCCGCGCCAGGTGAGCGTCGCGGTTTCAAACCGCTCCATCAGTATTCCTGGGCGAGCATGATGGTCAGGACGCGACAGGTCTGGGTCAAGTCGCTTGGGTCTTCTGACCCAAACTGCAAATCCGCATCGTAGTAATCCACCTTCCAAAACACCTTTTCGCCCCGGAAATCGAAGGCTCCGAAGCTGTGATCGTGATAGGGATCCTTATCCTCGCTGAAATCTTCAAAGCTGCGCACCGCCTCAAAGAGCGCGGGCAAATGCTTGTTCGGCTCGGCCTCGTCATTACAAAGCGCCTGAATGCCCGAGGTCATCATGACCCGACCGGGCACGCCCGAGGGCATTGGCATCGCCTTGCGGAAACGGTCGTTCTGATCGCGAATGATTGCTGTTTTCTCTTCCATAGTTCTCTCCTCGCAGGGCACGTCCGAGGAATTCGGGCGCGTCCATCGAGGCAGAAGGGAAGCGGTTAGCAGGGAAGGCTCATTCGCGCGCATTTTATCATGGCTGCGTGCTGCACCCAAACTACGCCGCTCCGTCATTGCGGCGTTCCGAGGGTGCCGATTGCGGCCAAAACCGACATGAGCTCGAGCTGACCCTGCACATCGAACTTGGCGTAAAGGATGGAGAAGGCCTCTCGCACGGTCTGCGGCCTCAGGCGCGTGCGATCAGCAATCTCCGCGAGGCTCAAGCCTTGACTGAAGTGTTTCAGCAAGTCGAGTTGGCGTGGGGTTAGGTCGAAGACACCTGCCAAAAGATCGAAATCGGCCGGTTGGGCCTCGAACGGGTGAAAGCTCACAAGGCAATGATTGGGGCATTTCCAAGGGGAAAGACGCAGTCCCATGGGGGCGGAAATGCAGCCATCGTCGGCGCGGATCATGTGCTCACCCCCGGCAGACAGAACACGGCGAATGGCGATGCGGAAAGCACGAGAATGTGTGCTCGATAGGAGCCCGAGGCGCCGCGTGGAAGACAAGAGCGCTGGATGGGCTTCCAACATCTCTTCGGCGGCAGAGGAGGCGTCCAGAATATTCGCCTGAATGTCGATCACCGCGACCGCGAGATTGAAGCGCTCCGCCAAATCCAAACCCACAGGCATGCAGGGGCATCGCTCGAGGCGCGTCCTTGCTAATATGCGGTTTGGGTCTTTCACGCTTTCACTCCAAGATGCGGTGGCACAGGGCCAATTCCACATCTTGCTGGCATGAGGTGTGGGCATCACGAAAGCAGCGCAGCCGAAGCGCAACCGAAAATTCGCGCGTAACCTATTGAACAGGTTGAAAAAGAAAGTCAGCTCTCAGATGTAAAGCCTTCGGCCTGTACATAAAAAGTCTGAGTTGTGACCTCTCCATCGACCACCAGCCGCACCACATATGTGCCCACTTGCAGAACACCAGGGCGCCAGAATGTATATCCCGGCCAAGCCTCATCATTGAAGCTCGTGCGCCCCGCGACACGCTCGCCATTGTGAATCCACCAACGTTCAAAAGGCGCGCCTTCCGCGACACCGTTGAAATCGAAACTGAGGAAGACTTCATCGACGCCGTGGACAAAGACGTCGACATGTTTGGTGCATTTGTTGATTTCGGTGTCGAAATAAGCGGCATCGCAGATACGCATATTCTCGACGTATGACCCTGCCGAGGTTGATTGCATAAGCATGATGCCCCCGAGGGCGAGTGCGGCAACACCACCGATTGCAGCAAATGTCAGACGCTTTCCAGTTGGTTTGGCGGCCTCAGGCACGGGGGGGTTGTCGATCACGGCAGAAGTTTGTTCCTTTTCTCGCCGTTTCGCTTCTTTGCGGGCGTCGATCAGCGCTTCATACCACTCTTTGCGGAGTGCATCGTCACCGCCAGAGATAAGCGCGCTGACCTTCCGCAGGTTGTCTGGGGAGGGCATATGCGCGCGGGAATGCCAGTTTTCTATTGAGCGTTTGTCAGGGCTGCCATCAAAGGCAATTTCCAGCGATGTTGCTGTCCAGCTTTGGCTGGTGCCATCCTCGTGCAGCTCATTGCCAAGGCCGCGCACCCAGATGAAATCAAACAATTCCCAGAAACTTGCCCCTTGGGGCGGCGGAGCGACGTTCTTTTCTTTCGACAATGCTCCCTCCCTTGACCACTGTCACCCGTTAAACCGCCCGAAAATAACAACTTAAGCGCGAGTTTCAAATGGTTTTGGCCACAGAGATGCCGTCCGACACCTGTCGGGTGTGAAACTTTCAAACCTGCCCAATCCTTTGAGAACGACTGACAAAGGAGAAAGACATGCAATTTGAAGTCATCAACAAAAGGGAAGAACGCGAAGGGTTCATTTTCAAAAAGCCGGTATATTTGGCTCAGACCAATATTCATCTAAACGATGATGAATTTGAGGCGCTTCAATCGATGGCCAAATCGAAAGAATGGAGCGCTTATCCGTTGGGGGAACGCCAAATCTCCGCAAAAATTCGCCAGAAGGTCACGCTTGCTGGCTGCTATGGGCTGGCCGCAAAGACAAAGGTCGTCAAAGCGAACATCCGGACAAGCTTGCCCGAGGAACGGGAATTGCAGATTTCCGAGGCGCGGGATATCGCGACGAACCTCAAGCAAGTCCTCGAAGCACGGCTTTCGGCGCTGAACGCCTCTGACGAAGATGTGCTAGAAGAGATCTGATCCCATGTCAGACAATGAACTTGCCGCCAAGATGGCAGTCATCGTCGCGATAGTGATTGGCGTTATCGCCCTCGGTTACGTCATCGTGTTTGCTGTTGCGCCGATTTTCGTCTTGGCGTCCATCATCGACTTTGGCTTTCGTCAGAAATACAACGCGAAATTGGACGCCATCAGGGGCAGCAGCACGCTCGATCAAGGCCCGAACATTCTGCGGTTTGAAGCCCGCATGCATGAGGGGCGGGTTGCGATTGCTTGGTTTGCCGAATTGCCGAACGGAGCACAGTTGGACATCTACCGGCTGACGGGAAGCGGTGGCGGGTCAAGCAGCGAGATTGCTGCGCGCGGTTCCTGCGTTTTGTCCACGGCGCGTGAACTTACATCCGATGCCTCGGAGGTCTTCTATGATGATGGCTTGCCGTTCGGGACGTATTTTTACGTACCCGTCGCCTCGGGGCTGCAAATCAAGAAGGAGCCGATGCCCTACAGTTTTCTGAGTTTTGCCCGTGACCTGCACTATATCACGCGGAAATCTCGGGTTGCAGTGCGGGGCGAAGCCTCTCGTGTTCAATTTGAGCAAGAGGAGCCTGTAGCGCTGCCGGATACGCGCGATCCTGCGAGCAAGCTCAAAGATGAAGTGCTGGACGTCATCAAGGGCCGCAAGAAGCTTGATGCCGAGCTTGATGCGGCAATTCTCAAAATCAAACAGGATGATGACCTGACCGATGAAGAAAAAGCGGAAGCCATCGAGTTGATGGAAACCCGCGCAGCCAGCATATGAAAAAGCCCGTCCCAAGATGGGGCGGGCCTTTGTGCCAGTCATGCATGCTTCGTCTCTGCGGCAAAGCGTTTGAGCGCATCCACCATATACTCCAGCGTCAGCTGATTGCGATCAGGACTGGAGGCAAGCGTAGTGTCCCAGGCAGCGATCAGCGTCTCGCAATGACGCAACAAGACATCACGAGCGCTTGGGTGCTGGTACCAGCAAGACTTGGATTTGCTTTGCACGATGATGTCGCCAAAGAGCTCGGCAAAATCCTCGCCTGTCTTAAGGCGTGCGATGCGCGCACGCACCCAAGGCAGATCGACGCCCCATTCGATGAAATCGAGAAGAAGCGTGATGTAGCTATAGCGGCCATTGATCGGAAACCCGATGGTCGCCTCCTTGCCGCTGGCGTGGGAAAGAACAGTCATAGTGACCTCCGTGTTGTCATGAGGGGGAGGAGCTGGCTCTTCGAGCAAGCTCCTGTCCCGCCACGACCGGGGGCCACATGACCAGTATAACACGCCAAAAACGACAATTCCCGAAACTCGATCTGGTACTGGGCACCGTCTCGGAAGATGTCATCAACGGGTTGGGTGAGAAGATTGCAGCGCCGCCGATCATCGCCCCTTTAAACGCGCGTCAGCGGCATATGCATATCGTGGGCTCAAACGGTTCGGGCAAAAGCCGGTTCATGCGAACGCTCATTCAGCAAGACATTCAGGAGGGGCGCGGGCTGTGCCTGATCGATCCGCATGGGACGCAATGTGCGGATGTGCTGGCGTGGCTTGGAAACCGTCCACGTCTCGCCAAACATCGCAAGGTGCGGCACTTCAAGATCGGCAACGGGGAAGAGGTTATTGCCTTCAATCCACTGCAAACCGATGACCCGCGCCATGCCAGCGCCACGGCCAAACGGGTCTCGGACGCAATTGGCAGGCTGTTTTCGAAAGAGGAATTGCGACACCAACCGCTGACGCAGGAGGTCTTGGTGCTCTTGCTTATGACGCTTGCGGAAACAGGGCTGACCCTGGCGGATTACCCGCTCTTGCTGAACTACCAGAACCGGCCCGATGTCGAGCCTTTGCTCGACCAGCTCCAGAGCACGGCGGCGCGGGAACAATGGAAGATGCTGCGCGCCTACAAGGCATCCGAATTCACCGACTACGTTTCCAGCGTCTCGCGGCGGCTGTTCACGCTGATGTCGAACCCCGTGATTGAAACCTGCTTTGGGCAGGCGGAGGCGACCATCGATTTATGCCGCGCGATGGATGATGGGGAAGTGCTGCTGTTTGATTTGAGCGACACGGATATCTTTGACGCGGAATCCGCGCAGCTCTTTGGGCTCCTGCTGATGTCGAGCCTGTTCACGCAGTCCAAGCTGCGGAGCAACACGCACCCATATTTCCTCTATGTCGATGAAAGCCACCGGTTTCTGTCTGGTTCAAACCTTGCTGAGATATTCGAGGAATGCCGCAAATACGGGCTCCATATGGTGCTGGCGCATCAAAATCTCGGGCAGTTGAGGGATGCGGGCGACCGGGTGTTTTCAACGGTTGTGAATGAAGCAGATATCAAGGTGGTGTTTTCCATCAAGGAACCTGATGACGCCGAATATCTGGTGCGGCTTTTGTATCGAGGTGGACAGATTGACCCGAACCGCATCAAGGATGTGCTGACCAAGCCCACGGTGGTCGGCTACGCAATCGACTACTTGGAGACGCAGTCGGAAAGCACATCGCTGGTGAAGGGGAGTGGCAGCAATGACATCTCCGGCAGCGCCATCAGCTTAACGCCTGATGGCGGAATGCTGACCTCTCCGACGCAGCTTGGCCAAGTCAACTCGAATTCATCCACCACTCTGGACACCAGGGCAAGCGGCACCGCATCAAGCCGGTCGCGGTCGCAAACCTTGATGCCTATCTTGGAAGACCGCCCCGGCGGAACATGGAGTGTCGAAGACCAGGTTTTTGTACTGGCTGATGACATAGCCAGCCTGCCACGTCAGCATGGTGTGGTCAGCATTGGCGGGCGCGTGAACATGAAATTCCGTGCTCTGGATGCACCGGACGAGCGTATCGGTGCGGGCACGCTGGCGGCGTTTCTGGAACGATTGCGGCAAGAAAATCCCTACCTCGTAAAGGTCGAAGGGAAGAGAGCAGCACCAGATTTGCCGAAGGCACGGCTTCCACACGACCCAGATTTTCTAGAGTAGACTTGCGGCGCAGGCTTGCATCGCTACTGTGCTGTTCATTGTAAATGAAGGAATGGTTCATGCGTAAGGCGACGCTGGCTTCTGGAGTTTTTGCTTTTGCATCGTTTGTTGGCGGAATGGCACTAGCCGACGACCTTTGGGTGTCATCAAGTGCATTTCCAGACCGATACACTCAAGGTTTCAATTTTCCGGTTTGCGTTGATGACGCTGGTAGCTACCGCCCAGGATTTCAGACCCAAAGTGCAGGGTTCCAATATCTCGAATTTTCGACTGCACAGTTCGGAGATTTTGCGGGTCAAATTTTCCGCCCCCTAAGTGGTCGCGGCGAGATTTTTTATTCGATGTCTGGTGACCAAGTGAACGCCGTACTTTACCGCAACGAAGGGGGCGACTGGGAACGTGTCCCGTCTCGAAACATTTCGGTAGAACCAAAGCGTACACCTTGCCCGTAGTCGGACGCCCGCTCAATCGAGCGGGCGAGCAATTTGACAGTTTCCCGAAAATGTCGCGGAATATATCTCTCGCGACATCGTCGCTATCTCATGCAAAAAGCCGCAGAGTTTGCGGCTTCTTGGGACTTCTCTAATCGTCGAAATCTTGCGTCAGGCGCTCATCGGGGCCTCGTTCAAACGTGTGGTCGCACTCGCGGCAACTGATTTCATAGATGACATCGCGCAGCTTGAGGAATTCCAGGAAATTGTCCTCGCTGACTTCCGCGTTGTAGACCTCGCAGCGGGTCGCCATGAAGAGGGTGGACCCGCAGACATCGCAGGGCGTCATATTGCCCTTTACTTCCCCACTCATAAGCCGATGGCGTTAGCAGCCTCCGCATCTTCTGACATCTGATGCAGTGTTCCGGTTGGGCGGAAATAAAGGTCGCGCTCGACGGGCAACCCTAGCTTGCCCCTGACCGTTTGTAACTCTCGCAGGCTGACGTTGCCGAATTCTTGAAAGCCAAGCCCTAGGTCGCAACATCCGTAAAGGATGACATCCCCCTCTACCTCTTCCCCACTCACCAGCACCCAAGTTGCAGCAGCATCGGGTGTGAACAGGCGCAGCACAGGCACCATGTCGAGCCGGTTCATCCCAATTTGGCTAAGTTCGTCATTAGCAATGAGTTTCTGTAAAATCTCTTTTGTAATCAGTTTCTTCATAGTTGTAGTGGTTAGTGAATAATGGTGAAATCCTCCTCCCTGTAGACCTGCCCACATATGACACAGCGGATGCCGGTGACCTCCGCATCCTCCCAGATATTCATATAGAGCTCGCGGTCTTCTTTTCTGAATTTGCACAGCTGGCGCACTGTTTGGGTCACCTCGATTCCGGTGTCGCAGCATGGCTTGAAATCTGGCCCTCTTCCCTCCTTTGCTTGTAAATCTGTCATAGCGTTTCTTGTTATCGCTTTTCGTAATCCGCAGAATTCTCGCTTCTGCGTTAGCAGGCCAAAGAGCCCGCCAGACATCTTTCTGTCAAAGGCAGCGCAGCGAACTTGACGGCAAGATTTGGTGGGTATCGTCGAACTGCCGCAGAAGAGAGAAAAGAAAAACGCACCCCTCGTGGGTGCGGGCACAGACGCGTTTAGAGCGATGTTTACTAACGCCCGACGGTCAAAGGGACTTGTTCAAACTGTTCTTTAAACATATCGCGCAATTCTCCGGCGACTTTGACTTCCCCTTCTGGGTCGCTACTGGCCACAGCAATAAAGATGTCTGTCCACTCATCGTAACGGCTATTGCAATCAACGCCGACACCACTTTCTACACCGAAATCGTCAACAAATGTGCCCCAAACGTAGAATGATTCCGAACTTAATGAACTTTCATGTGCAATGCCTAGGTCTTCCATAAACGTGCGGGCGGCGTCTCTACAGCCTTCTCTGTCCACTGCTATCCCGCTCAATTTCACCATGGTTAATTGTGCTTTCGCTTGTTCCGCTCGTGCAACCTGTTCGTTTACCTGTGAAACTGAAAAGTACCCTACCGCATTTATGAATTTATCGGAGCTTAGGAAATTCGCGAGTGCGCCCCCGAAGCCTGCAATTACAATTCCGGAAATAAAAGCGCCAAAATTTTTCACAGTCATATTCCCACAGAGAGGTTTAAACTAAGTTAGTCGAATGTCAGCATCCGATCAACTAGATCAGGCTCACGGGATCGCCGTTCCCATTCGCCCAATCTAGCATCGCCTCGGGCGCTCTTCCCTTCTCGGCGAAGAGGAACAAACCAGCCGGGGCGCTGCCCCCCACTTCTGCCTGAAAGGCCTCTTGCATGTTCTTTATGCGCTCGCGCCCCGTGGTCACCGTCAGCACACGGAAATTCTTGATGCCGAATTGCTCTGTGTGCAGCTTGCGCTCGAACGTGTCGGCATAAGAATGCAGCTTGCGCGCAAAGCTCGTCTGCTTCACATCGCGGCGCGTGATGGGCATCGTGCCCCTGTCGATCTCGACAAAGAAATAGGCTTTGTTCTTCCCCGCTGGTTTGTCGGTGTACCGAAGACCAAGGACCGCATCGGGCACGATGGCCAGCTCTTGCCACTCGTTGTTCCAATGCACCCGCGTTTGCCAGCGAAACGGATATTCCCGGCGGCGGGTGTTCTGTGGTGATGCGGCCAGGATCGTCTCGCGCGGGATAATCTCGATGTTACCCGCTGTTCGGCAGGCCAGTTCCATCGCCACCATGAAATCCGCAATGCCGAGCGTATGCTCGACAAACTTCTCCTTCACCCGCCGGTTCTTTTCTGTCCAATAGACATCCGGCAGGCGAAGCTGAAACCGGTCAGCAAGAAGATCAGCCCCCGCGTTGCCAAGGGCATAGACCATTGGGCGTTTGTCGGCATAAGCCATGGTGAGCATTTGCGCCTTGGGCCGGTCAACATAACCCGCATCAAAAAGCTCGCGCAGCCTGCGCGTGATCCCTTGGCGGCTGCTGGTATCCGTCAGTGTCATAAGGTGATCGGTGGTCAGAAATCGGTGATGCTCGAGCGCGCGAATGATGGCGACGTCACGGTCGGTGAGTTCGATATTGGACGGCTTGGCACGTTTGAATCGGGAGCGTTTGAGCATGCGCTCATTTTAGCAAAATCAAGAGACGCTCACACCAACAAGTGTTGTCATCAATGTATTGGTACGTCCATTACCACTTGCGTCTTCGTGATCATCTAAAGACAATTTGATGGTATTTCGTTGACTTATCCGAACAAGCAAACGAAATACCAAGCCCGAACATGCGTTCCAGCCACAAACTAGTTCGGCAGCTTAGGCTGCTATCTCGAACGCCATTGGTATACAAGCTGGCTTTAGACCAAACTGAACCTCTAGTGACCTTGAATTCTGAATGTATTGGTTTTCCCGTTTCCGCAGACATTTTTTGAGCTTCTCTAAATTCTGCCTCAGTAAAGTCACGCTGTCCCAAACACAGCTCTACAAATTCAGGAAGCGACAGAACTAGTTTCCGGGCTGCAACAGCTTCCTCATCTATGGCAACAGAACGGAAGTAAGATTTATTTAACCTCAGATATCGCTGCACTGTTCCTGACATACTTGAGCAAACAACAATGCGGTCGCAAATATTCCCAAGCGCACAGCTTGAAATGGAATTGTAGTAGACTGATAGCTTGCTGACCACTACCCGGTAATCGCCGGAAGAAATACACCTACCACCGGTCTTGATTTCATTTTTAGGTCTTTCAGCTCCATTGTTTGTCGCTCTGCTTTTGTTGCACTGATCAACGCCATCCCTCCCTTGCTTCCAGTACAGATTAAAATCCGCCTCCGCTCTCAGAAGTTCACTCTTCTCGCGACGCTCGAGGATTTCAACCGCGTATTTAATTCTCGTCTCTGCCCGAAAATCGAAATACTGAAAAAATCCCACCAAAACGGCAAAAAGCGCAAGAAATGTTGTTATTCCGTCTTTGTGTGTACCTAATGATGTCAGAAATCGAGCCATCATGTTTCTTGGTACTCATCACTACAGTATTGCAGTAAGCATGTATCGCTTCCACCGAGGCTTGGACATCTACATTCAGGTTGATCTATCGGAGGTAGAAAAGCCAATTTTCCGCCTGTCTCAACCTTTGCTGCATAGGTGGTTTGGTAAGTTTGATGATCGCCGCCATTGTATAGTGCCTGCCCATTTCCCGTGCCAGAATACTCAAAACCTTCCAACGCTTCGAACACACCTTCAGGGCGAAACGTTTCCGCTCGGGCAACCGCGTCAGCGTACAACAACATTTGAGTGTATGCCGTATGTGCGTCTTGTGAGGGCGGGTACCCGTACTTAGAACCAAAACTTTTAGTGAATTCGAATGAGCCCAACTCTTCATTGTCCCAGTGCCAATTGAGGCCTATGTAACTGTTTTGTAGCGAGCTAAAGAAGCCCGATGAGCCATTGGGAGCTCCGAAAACCAAGTTTTTTCCATTTATCTGGCGGTCAAATAGCCCAAAGCTCAAAAGAGTCTGATTTAATCGCGCTAAGATTCCACCGGAAGCATTCGTAAGAACGGTATCCACACCTGAATTAACGATATTGGCAACAACTTGCTGTGGAGGTGCAAAGAAACCCGGATTCAGTTGCGCGCCAATCTCCCAGCCTACATTTTGAGCCTGAGAAGCAAGGTGACCAGCATCTCCGACCCTCCCGAAACTAACAGTTGCTACTCTGCGGTCTCTTCCAAACACCGCCGCAAGAGATTGGATCAACAGACGAGTGGAAATGAATTCATTTCGAAAATGGCGGAAGCCAAAGCGGCTCCTGCGCGCACCGGTAAATTCAAGCGTTGTAGGATTCCCTGCCATCATTATGACGCCAGCTTGCTGCGCTATATCTAAGGTTGCGAGAGCTGCTCCCGAAGTGCTGGAGCCCATGATTGAAATTACATTATCTTTTTCAATTAACGATTTGGCCGACGCTCTAGCGGCATCAGATTTAGTTTGCGTATCTCCTGTCACTACGGAAATCTTTTTTCCCAAAACCCCATTCCCGTCAAGCGCTTTAGAGGAGAACGAACTGAGGACGCCGCCATCACCATCACCGTTGACATGCTCAGCGGCCAATAAGTAACCTCGAAGTAGTTCGAGGCCCTCATCAGCATAAGGGCCTGTTTCTGCTATCATTATCCCAATTTCAGCTTGAGATGATCGTCTTGGGTCGTTGGTGAATGACTGGGCTCTCCCGGACGATGGAAAAATCAACGGTGCTGAAAGGACAGTGGTAGTGGCAGCTAAGCCTTTTCCAAAGGTGCGTCTGTCAATCATGAAAACCAGCCTGTTTTAGAACAAGAACGAAATACACCAATCACAATGCACATGGAGGAACTCTGTGGCAATTGGAAAACCTCCCGTTTGAATTCCTCGTCACGCGTTCCCTTGAGTTTAGCAACGACGACCCATTTGGAACCCGCACTTTCTCAGGAACCCGCCGCTCCCCCTCAGACAAGGCCAAAGCCAGTGCCTCTCCACGACCCGTCGCTCGCAGGCTTGCCGCCGTGTGGGGGTGCATTTCGACCGCCAGCTCCTCCGCGTCCTTCCCCGATAAGGCAAAAAGCATCATCGTCCCCACGTTTCCCAGAATCGCCTGTTTGATCCCAACAGGCAGCTGATCCAGATATTGATGCGCCACGGTCAGGGATAGCCGGTATTTCCGCGCCTCGGACACAATCGCATCAAACGCATCCGTCGTGAAATTCTGGAACTCGTCAATGTAGAGGTGAAAATCCTCACGCGCCTGCTCGGCCACCGTCGCCCGCCCCATCGCGGCCTGATAGATCGACGTGGTCAGAAGCGAGCCCAAGAGGTTCGCCATATCCTCCCCCAGCTGCCCTTTGCTCAGGTTCACAACCAGAATTTTGCGGTTGTCCATCATGAAGCGCAGATCGAAGCTCTTCTTCGTCTGCCCCAGAATGTTGCGCATGATCGGCGAACGCATGAATGCACCCACCTTGTTCAGCACGGGCGCGATGACCTCGTTGCGAAAGCGCGGGTCATAGCCTGCGAATTCCACCTGCCAGAAATCCAGCACCACCGGATCGCGCACATGTTTCAGCACTGATTTGCGGAACTTCGGGTCGGTCAGCATCTTGGGGATGGACATGAGCGTCTGCGGCTTGCCCTGTGGCGCCTCGACCAATGCCGCGAGCGTGTTGGCGAGGATATGCTCCATCCGTGGCCCCCAACTGTCGCGCCAGATCGACCGCAGCGCAGCAACGATGTTCGACACCGCGACTGCGCGCATTTCTGGCGGCACATGTCCAAGCGGGTTGAAGCCGATGGGATAGTCTACATCCGACGGATTGAAATAAAGCACATCGCGGGTGCGGTGGCGTGGGATGCTGTCGATGATCTCTTCGGCCAAATCGCCATGAGGGTCGATCAAGGCGATGCCACGCCCCGCGTGAATGTCTTGGAGAAGGCAGGCTTTGAGAAAGGTCGTCTTACCCGATCCCGTTTGCCCGATGACATAGACATGGCGGCGGCGGTCTTCTTGCGACAACGCCAAAAGCTCGTCATCAACAGATGACGCGCGATAGCCCAGATAGAGGTTGTTTGTCTTTCCGCTCATATGCCGAGACCAGCGCAGAGTTCATACGGATGACGGGTTATCGGTGAACTGCACCCGCAGATAGTCTGCGCTGGTTTCGGGATGTCAGGGGGCTATTGTAGCACACGATTGACACCAGAGGGTTGCAACTTAAGGTGTCCATGGGATTTGTTTGGCAGTCCCGTGTAAATCACTGACGTGAGTAAAGAATATGAAATCAATTGGAAAAACAGTCGCGTTCTTTTGCGTTCTCGCGGGATCAGCCTTTGCAGAAGATGTTCGTCCGTATCAAGTGGGACAAACCTTTGATCTCTTCTTCCCCGTACAAAGTGGCGAGCTTGGCCCAAATCAGAGCTCTAGCGAAACGGAGCTTACGCTTCAGGTTTGTGAGGATCGGCGAGGCAACCAACAAGTCTTCTTCATCTATGGAAATGGAGATCGGCTTGCCGCGCCACGAATGAGGGATGTGCAGCTATCGAACGGCCTCGCGGCGAAGACTTTTGCAATTCCTGGGCGCGAGGGTGAAGTTGTGCTCTCGTTTGGAAGTGGTCAATCCCCCACCGTACTCTTCAGGGCCTCTTCGTCTCAGGGATATGCCAGTCGACCGCCATTTGTGTTTCGTCCTTCTCCAGACGAATTTCCAGATTGTTGACACTACCCGCTGGACTGCGCGAATAGCTCCGACGAAGCTTCATCTGCCAACATGTGTCGGTGAACAACTAGCGACCAACCTAACATGATATAATCAAGCGCCCCCTCAATCGAAGGAGCAAACGATTATGACATGGGTTAATTTTCAAACTGTACGCGAGAACTTGGACTTCACCGAGGTGTTGGCGCATTTTGGGTTTCAGACGAAAGCCAACGGCCAGGATCAGGTGAAGATCCATTGCCCGTTTCATGATGACAGCAACCCGTCTTGCGGGGTGAACCTTTCAAAGAAAGTGTTTCAGTGCTGGTCGTGCAAAGCCAAGGGCAATGTGCTCGACTTCTTTGCACGCATGGAGGGCTTTGATCCTGATGAGCCCAAAGAGCTGCGAAAGGCAGCTTTGCAGGCGGTCGAGGTCTTCGGCATCGATGGCGGCAAGCAAGATGCCAAATCGGGTGACCAACCGAAAGCAAAGGCAAAACCTTCCAAGCCCGCCAAGCGCGCGCCTAAGGGCGCGAAACGGGCTGAGAAGGAGGAGGCTGCACCCGCTGCCGATGAGCAGCAAGATGCGCCGACCGAGGCAAATGGCGAACCCGCCAACAAACCGCTGACTTTCGAGCTGCAACTGGATGCCTCGCATCCATATCTCGAAGATCGCGAGCTGACCAAAGCGCAGATCAAGACCTTTGGCCTTGGCGTTGCCAAACGTGGCTCCATGCAGAGGCGTCTCTGCTTCCCCATTCACAATGAGAATGGTGAGCTGATCGCCTATTCGGGTCGCTGGGTGGAGGAGGAACTGCCAAAGGATACGCCGCGCTACAAACTGCCAAAAGGGTTCGAAAAGGCGCGGGTGTTGTTCAACCTTCACCGCGTGCTGGCAGAAGGTGTGCCTGAAACAGTGGTGATTGTCGAAGGCTTCTGGTCAGTCCTGCGGCTGCACGCCGCTGCCGTGCCGGTCGTGTCCTGTTTCGGCGCGAGTCTCTCTGAGGCGCAAGCCGATCTGCTGGCGGATGCGGGCGTCAAAAACTGTATCCTGATCTTTGATGGTGACGACGGTGGTCGCGCTGGTGTCGAGCAAGCTTTACCAATTTTGGCAAAGCGGTTGTTCGTTCGAACAATCGTTCTGGAGGAGGGCGTTAAGCCCGACACGATGGACGAGGCGCTGATCGACGATCTGCCGAAATACTGACCCGAAGGGCTTGGAAGTTTCCGAGCCCTTTTTCTTTGGTAGGGCTGCCACCTAGGGTACAATTCAGTCAGTCACATTGTGAGTTACCCATGCAAATTTCAAAAACAGATTTCATCCAATACCTGCATTGCCCAAAGTCGCTCTGGCTGCTCAAGCACAAACCCGATGACTACCCCCATGGCGAGTTTTCCGACTATGCCAAGAAGCTCGCCGCTGAAGGTTATGAGGTGGAGGCCTATGTCCGCCAGCTGATAGAAGCTGGTGAGGATGCGGCGCATTTTTCCTTTCAGACAGTTTTCCAGACGGATCGGGGTCTCTACGCCAAAGCCGATATGGTTCGGACGAATGAGGACGGCTCAGTCAATCTCTATGAGATCAAATCCTCGACCAGGGTGAAGACCGACGCGCAGCACAACCAGATCAAGGATGCCTGCTTTCAGACGATCGCAGCCGAAGAGGTCGGGCAAAACGTTCGAGATGTCTTCATCGTGCATCTAAATGGCGACTATGTCCGTGATGGTGACGTCGACCCCCAGGCGCTTTTGACCTTCTCTAAAGTGACGTCCGACGTGCGCGACATAGCCGAGGAAATTCGTGCTGAAATTGACCAAGCTTTGGTGCTTCTGGATGCTACCGAAATCGACGAATCCTCGTGTTCCTGCCTAACGCTGAGCAAGGCCAATCATTGCGACAGCTTCGCGTATTTCAACAAAGACATCCCCAACCCATCGATCTACAATCTTCCCCGCATTTCCAAAGCCAAACTCGAAACCTTTATTGGTGAAGGGCGCTTCGATCTGGATGAGATTGGCTTGGATGAGGTTACGGACAAGCAAGCCTTTGTGCTGCGTTCGGCGCAACTGAAAGCGCCAGTGATCGATCACGCGGCGCTGTCGAGCTGGTTCAGCAAGGCGGAATATCCGCTTTATTTTCTCGACTATGAAACCTACGCCTCCGCCGTCCCGATAGTGGACGGCGCGCGCCCGCAATCGCCGATCCCGTTTCAATACTCTCTGCACGTTAAGCGCACGCCAGACGATCTGGAATTGGTGCATGTCGAGTACCTTGCCGATGAGGCGGCTTTGCCGCGTGCCATGGTCGAGCACATGCAACAACACATCGGGCCAACAGGCAGCGTCATCTCCTGGCACGCCTCGTTTGAGAACACTCAGAACAAGACCATGGCAAAGCAGTTTCCTGATAAGGCAGAGTTCCTGAACAGCCTGATTGATCGAACACTCGACCTTGAGGACATATTTGCAGCGGCCTATGTCGACATCGCCTTTGGCGGGTCGACATCCATCAAGAAGGTTCTGCCAGTTCTGGCGAGCGATTTGAACTACGCTGGGATGGCTGTCGCGAACGGCACGGATGCAATGGAGGCGTGGAAGCGGTTGATCGTGATGGCTGCTGGTGAAGACCGTGACCGGCTTCGGGCAGACATGCTGGAATACTGCAAGCTCGACACCTACGCCATGGTGCGCATCTTCGAAGAGATGGAACGTATCTGATTGGTTGTGTCGGCGGTATGCCGACAAAGGGTTCCCTTCAAAACGGGTCAGCCTGTTCAGGCTTCCTGACCGTTTTGTTCCTTGTTGCCTGGCTCGGGTTCCCGAGCATATCGGCAACCTGTCTGGGCGTGGAGCGATAGCAGATCGCCCTGTTCTCGCCGCATGAGGATACGAAGGTGGCGAGGTTCAAAAGGCGGGGGGTATCCCCTTGCGGCCTTTTGAACTCGTTCGCCCCCGATTGTCGACGGGGCCGAAAACGCCCAAGTCCGCCCGTCGCGTATGCGACGTGTGGCGGGCTTGGATGCGGTTTCGTGTCACCGCGACCCAATGGCTGCTCTGGTGCGCTGGCGTTAGACCGCAGCCGGAGTTTCGGAGGCAAGAAGCAGACATTGGGTCGCGGTGTAAACGCGCGACAATCGGGGGCAAATGTATCCCCAATTTTCAATGCGATAGCCGAAAATTATGGGGGTACTTGTTAGGGAGTGGGCACTATGTACCCCTCGACCGACGGATTGATGTTATCAATCCAGCTGGTTGGCTGGTCTTTCCAGCAATCCTTACACAACCGCTACACACGCCCGAGGACTTGGTATTTAAGGCCTTGATTTGGCGTATTGAGCGGTCGTTTTCGCTGTCCGCAGGTCAATGGGCTGGATTCACATCTCAGCCCAACTCGTGTAAGAGTGAAAACCGTGAGAAATGCGGATTTTCCTTACACATTCGCATACACAAATTTTGGCGAAATGGAGGTAACCATATGTTTTTAAATGGAAAATGTCCATTGGTTTTGACGATTGAAAATCCTCGTGTCGGTGGTTCGATTCCGCCCCCGGGCACCAAAGCTTCCGCCAAAGCATTGTAAGGCCTCAGCTTTGTCTTAGGATGGAGCTACCGTAGAACATGGCGGAGAACTGAACTGCACCTCGCTCATTTATCAAAGACGGTGTTATCTACTTCGTGAGGCGAGTCCCGAAGGACTTGAAGCACTACTATCATATCGATCCAAAAATTATTCTTGGCCCGGCTGAACTTCGCCTTCAGCGATAGAGGTTATTTCAAACTGCAGCGCAATACCTCTCCCAGCCTCAAAGCCAAATGACACACCATGCCCAGTCGTGCCCTCTTGAAAGGGACCGCTGCTTTGCGTTACTTCCCTCACATTTAAACCCTAAAAATCAAAGATTGACGCTAGGAGCATAACTACGAAAATACCAAAATATACAAGTCCAAATTGCTGCCGATCCTTTTTATCGGAAAAGTCTGGAATAAAATTACCTTTTTTCCAGTTTTTTAAAAGAAGGCGTACAGCCAAAAAAGAGCAGACGCCCAACACACAAAGAATAAAAAAGTGAATTAATAGCATCATTTGAGTTGGCTATCCGCACTTCGAGCTGTGAAGTTGACCCAGCAAGAATTCTTGAAGCGACAGCGCCTGTCAACAGATGTCTTCTTGCGCGCGACTATAAGTAATTTCTTCATGACACGCCCCGTACTCCCAACAGGGTACCCTGTGTTTCTGACGGCAAAGTTAGCAAGGCGAAGTGAGAATGCAAACTCACTTGTATATGATGGCAACGTCTCGGAACATGATAAGTGTGGAATTGAGAACGAAATTATTGACCTTCACTCCGAAAACTCTATCGATCTGATGTAGTGTTTTCGCAAACTATTGAAGGTGCAAACGGATGCAAGAGAGCCACTTCACCTAGGCCTGTACTACTGGGATTGTCAAAGAAAATGAAGCGCAGATACCGATGGCCAATGCAAAATTGCTGCCTAGCTAACCACTCGGCTGCACCTTTATTCTCGCCCTAACAATGCCATTTGGACCCATAAGCAAACCGCGTGTGTGCACATACCCAGTTCCCGCTACAAAGTTTTCGCCTACTGCGATGCTCCTGCCATCCATATCCAGTGCCTTTACTTGTTACCAATCCAAATTTCATTTGGCGTTTCAATAAAAGTGATTGTACCGGAACTGCTGCACCAAACGGCATAGTACGTGTGGAAATCAATATCCACCCGAGTCCCGGTGAGTGCCTTTTAAATGCAAATCGAAGCGTGCAACCTGAGTTTTCGATTTAGTCAGGGGCCGTATCTAGAACAGATCCATAAAAAAATCCATTTGGGCTTTTTTTGTGTTTCTCGAACCACAGATCACCTCTTCTTTCAGCAATGGAAAATTGCTCACTTCGAATAACGGCGACAAGTTTTTCCTCGGCAGTGCCCACCGGAAATTTATCCTTTAATCCTAGAATTTTTGTTGATGGAGAAACGCTCAACCACCGAACAGTCGACAAGAAAGCGACAGCAACAATAAATATGTAAAGTAATTTTATCAACAATTTTCCAAACGTGACCAACCCTATCGGATTGGTCCAAATTGGAAGTTAATGCATGATTGGCCTAGGGTCCATTTGAACGATAGTTTCCGGCGCCTTGCAATCAGTCCGGTCACTGAGCCTTTGGTTTAGATTCAATATTCGATGAACGTGTGGGGATTCCAATTGCCGATCGTTTTGTCGCCATGCACGACTTCTTTCGGAATTGGATCGATCCGACGCTGGATTTGTTTCGTGATGACAATGCATTGGACGAGGCATTGACCCACCCGAGTGACTTCAGACTGTTTGTGAAAATACCCGGCAATCCGACAAATAGTGCGAAAGCTCCTTTGGAGAGGTGGACAACTTACCTAAAGCCACTCTAGCGCTGGCTGGATGAGTGGCAGGTGGCCGGTGCGGAGGTCATGGACGTTGGCTTTACCGGGAGAAGTATTCATTCTTCAATGCTTCTTAAAAAGAGGAAAAAATGGAAAACAAGCCACTGCCAAAAAAATAGGAAGTGGCGACATCATAAATGGGAGAAACGGTATCTCAAACAATGGGGCCAGCCTGTACGGGTCGCCTGACGGGCTCCGCAATCCAAGAAAAAAGAAAACAAAAAATACAACTAATGGAAAAATTAGATGAACGGCCAGTTTGAAATGATCTCGTTCCACATCAGAATGGAAGCTCTTGGAAGGTGCAAATCTTTGGAGAGCACTAAATACCAAAAATATTGCAACTATTGGAACAATTAGCAATGAAGTCGCTAAATATAGAAGGCTTTCTGGGCTTCTTGACGCATAGTAGTCTACACGGGAAGCAAAAACTTGATTAACCAAGTTTGCGAAATTTTCACTGCGATTATAGGCACGAGTTATAACCGGATGCATCAAAAAAATAGCACCAACTGAAGAGATGCAGGCTAGCGCTGTTGTCCTGCCCCTAATGGCCTGCCCATGCAGAAAATCGTTTTTTGTCAATAGTCTAATCTTTGCCAAAATCAAACTCTATGCAGCATTCCAATTATTCATCACTTCAGTTACCTATTCAATTGGCGATACGAGAAAGCTGAGCAACAACGTAGTGGGTGCCATGCCAAAAATCAATTGCGACTTACAAAGTCAACCATCTAAAGTCAGGACTCATAACCAATAGACGACGAGAGCCGTTCGAGCGATGGTTGAGAGGAAGACCTTCGGGCACCGGTCGTAACGTGTTGCCAAGCTGATCCTCCCCCACTGAAGTGGTCCTCCGCTATGTTTAGGAGAACGGAGGAAACACATGGCCAACAAGCGACCAAAACCCGAGGAAATAGTCATTTAATATGTTTTTTCGGATTTTATGTTATCAGGCAGGTTTGCGCCACACCAGCGCAATGGACAGGATGCCAAGAATGGCAAAGACCAACCCCGCAATGGCTGCTGCACGGAAATCCGGGCCGCCGATCAATCCCATGAAAAACGCGTCGTGACCATTCATGAAGGCCATGCCGAAACCGCCCATCATCACGATGTGGCGCAGGCCGGTAAACGCGCCGATCAAGGCAATCAAAATTACGGTCAACTGACGTCCAAGAAAGGCACCAGCGGATTCACCGAGCGACAATGCAGGATCGACAAGGTTGATCAGGCCCGGGTTTGACGTGGGATTTGCGTATGCGGGTATCGTCGCCGCCAGCATGACCAGCCCCATAAGGCCTATAAGAATGCGCGGAATGAGATAGGGTTTGTTCGTCATTATCTTTTCTCGGGTTCGTTTGTCTTTGAAAGGTTCGGGCGCGGTGCCGTGCAGACACCGCGCCAACGCGACTTACTTGTCCCAGTAGGGCTCGATCAGCCCCAGCAGGAAGGCACCGTCATAGCTTGGGTAGGCTGTCATCATGGCAGCCTTCACGTCATCCGGTGTGGCACCGGCATCCCATGCGGCGTCGAAGGTTTTCAGATAGGCGATGGCCGAATCCAACTCACCGCGCGTTGTCGGCAAGCCGTGCCCCACCAGCAAGGTTTCAAAGGCTGGGTCATCACGGAAAGATTCAAGCGTCGCGATCCAATTTTTGCGATCGACACCCGGCGCAAAATAGACGCCGTTATAGACAAGATCCTGCACCACTGCGACCTTCTGCTCAGGCAGGACGGCGACGATGGCCTTGGGCGCTTCGGCATTGTCGTAGGCCCGGAACTCAACCGCTACGCCACCGATCTCGGTCATGCCCAACGCCAGATCTGCGCCGTTCAACAGCGATGTGGGTTCGGGGTTTTCGCCGTTGGTCGCTTCGGCCCGCAGGCCTTCGCGGATCTCTGGCAGGGTGACAAAGTTCAGATCGCCCAGAGTGGAAACCCCGCCCCAATGGTCCGGGTGCTCATGGCTGACATAGGCCGTGTGGACGGGCTTGCCCGTCGAGGCGATCACGTCGGCCAGTTCCATTGCCGTGGGCGGCAGGAATGTCGAATCCACGACCAGAAGCTGGTCGCCCAACTCGATCACGTGAGCCGTTACATTCACGGCCTGCGCGGGCGATACGTAGGTGTGAAAGCGCACACCCGCCTTGGCAAAGGAGTGGACAGTGCCAGCGGGCAGGCTTCCTTGGGCACGAGCGGGTGTCGGTGTGAGGCCTGCGCGGATCAGTGCAACAGCACCGGCCGACAGGGCAGCGCCCTGCAAAAGATCGCGGCGAGACAAAACGTTTTTCATGGTGTTTCTCTTTCGTTTGTTGGTTGAAATGGGGGATCGACTAGCCGCGCTTGTGGTAAGCTTGGCTCAGTGCAAAGCTGTCTTCGAACCAGTGCCAAAGCACGACCTGGCCGTCGCGGACCTTGGCGCGCAAAGCGAAGCTGAACTCGCCAATTTCCTGACCACTGGCTGTGGTGATGCCGTTCATGACACCGAAGACGGCGACGGTATCGCCCGATGCAAATGCATCTGTGTTTTCCCATTTGGTGGTCTGCAAACCGGCGCCGAATACGCCCAGGAATTCAAAGATTGCCTCTTTGCCTTCGATCCCGCCGTGGACCCACGGGATGCTCTTATCGCCTTCGTTGCGCCAAACCATGTCGTCGGCCATGAGCGGTGACATCGCGTCGGGGCCCTGCCCCATTGCGCCCATAAAGGCCATGACGGTGTCAAAGGATTTCTGGCTGGTTTCGTCCATTGTCTGTGCTCCTGCGTGTTGTGCGAGAATTGTTGCGAGCGCGCTCGCAAGGGTGGTTTTCATAAGAGTTCTGCGGTTCATTTGTTCATCTGCCTTGGTTGGATTATCCGGTCAGAACTTGCCGGCTTCGTTCGCTGGCGCATCAGGCCCCGGCATCGGCGCAATCACGTCCCAATGTTCAACGATCAGGCCCTCTTCGAGCCGGAACAGGTCGTAGAAGGCCATCGCGTCTTTGCCGAATGAGCCTTCAGACATTGTCAGAACGAAATTGCCTTCTGCGATCACGTGATGGACCTTCGTGTATTCCATCGAAATTCCCTGTTCGGCGATCTGCGCCATGAAGGCACCAAACCCTTCGAGCCCATCACCAACCTGAGGGTTGTGCTGAATGTATGTGACCGGGCTGATGTAGTCCGTGATGTCGACCTCTTGGTGCTCGATCAGCGATTTGGTGATAAACTCCAGAACCTTGGCTTTGTTCTCTTCGGTCTTTTCGAGGTCTGTGATTTCAGTCGCGCCATCGATCTGTGTATGTCCGGACGGGTTTGGGGCTTCTTCTGGAATGAGGTTGTCCCAGTGCTCGACGATCAAACCGTCTTGGACGCGAAAAACGTCAAAGCCGATGGTTGCAACCGGACCAAAGCCTTCGTAGCGGGCGTGCACCGCAACCATGTCACCATCAGCGATGACACGAACGTAGTCAGCTTTGAAACCCTCGGTTCCGGATAGAAATGCAACCACACCTTTTTGTCCGTCGACCCCGTTCGGGAACATCGGATTGTGCTGAATGTAGTCAGGCGCGAAGAACTGTTCGACCGCCTCTACATCGCCAGAGAGAACAGTTGCCTCCAAAGCATCCAGAACGAACGCCTTGTTGGTCGCGCTATCAGCCATAACGGCGCAGGTGGCCGCAAAGCTCAGGGAAGCCGCGGATAACATCGTACGGGTAATCATAGGGTGTCCTTTCTCGGGGAATGGATTTCCGGGGATGAGCCGGTGTTCAGCTGCCAGTCCAGCAGCGGGTTTTCACGAAATGCGAAACGTTCGAGATGCCGCGTCACCAGTTCCGTGACCTGGCCAAGCCCAGTCGCGTCATCGGCAAACGCTTCAAGGGTCAGGCGGTTTTGGTGAGCCGACATTTGACAACGGCCAAACGGAAACTCGACGGTTCCGAAGGTGTCTTGGTGTGTTGTGGGAATGCGTCGGGCAAAGTGCTTGCACAAGTTCGCCAGATACCGCGCCGCATACTCGGTTTCAAAGTTTGCTGTGGCGTTCATCAGCCAGGTCCTTTCAATCGTGAACGGACATTAGGCGCAGGGTATTATTTTGAATATTCGTCCATTTCTGAAGATAAAGTTCGGCCATACCGAACAATAAAAATGGGGGTAGGACAGGTATATTCCGAACGTAAATAGCTGAAATTCAGCGTGATTCTCGCCTACGGCGCTTTCAAGGTAACCTTGAGGGTTGTGCTGACAACCTCACGCGCGGGCGTTCCCACTGCATGATCGAGGACCTCGCGAAAGTTGTTGCCTGCCACATCCTCAAGCGACGCATCGACAACGACTTGAATCTCCGGATCACTCCAGGCGGCCTGAGGAACAAAGCGCCAGACCGTTTCGCTTTCCAAAGTGTTAATCGTCCCTTGGATACGCCGACCAGCTGCATCATGGACTATAATCGTGTGGCCCAACTGCACCTGATCGAAAGGGCGATCAAAGCGCAACTCAAGCGGCTGGCGCGTCGCCATTCGGGGCGCTGAGACAGTCCATTTCTTGGTGTCGGGAAGACTTCGGATCGGCTCGCCCACGTCAAACGGGGCGCGATATTCCGACGTGACGCCCTGACCGTTTGCGCTCGGCCATCCCGCGCCGACCACAAGCGTGTAACTCTGGCCGCTTTCCAAGGCCGGCCCAAGTTCCAGATTTGTGGCTACGCCACGCTTGATCCGGCCCGGATCCATCAAAAGCGTCAGTCGGGTGCGATCATGGTTCCAAAGCTCTTGCTTGAACGACATAAAGGCTGCGCGATCCGGACGTCCATCGCCCCGTTCCAACGAAATGAATTCTTCGGCCCGGTGTGGCTGCATCGGGTGGGCAAAATCGACATAGAACCGCAGCGTATTCTCGGGAATAGTAGTGCCGCTTGGATAGACGGCAACGACCTCGGGCGCTGCCGAAACGCTTTCCCCACCAACAACAAATTCCCTGATGCTCTCGCCCCGGATCAATGCTGAGTAGACTTGCCCCTGAACGAAGGGAAAGGCCGGTACAAAAGATACCGTATCCTCAACGACCAAGTAACGGCCGGACACCGGGGATCGCCCCTCGCAACATTCGGACGCAGGCCCGACAAAAACCCTGAGCCCTGCTTGCGGCGTGAGACTTCCCATTGCGTTCATGGAAATCGAAACCGGCCCATCGGTCTGGTCCGGCGCGGTAAAGCCGCCCTCTTGTGTGAGGGCGGCTGCCGGCGCCAGCGCCAGAAGACCTGCCAGAGAGAGACCTCTCCAACGATTCAGGCAGCCCGGGCGCATGGGTTACTTATCCTCCCAGTACTGCGGAAAATCGAACTCCGCGACGAGATTGTGCAGGCGGTTCGGGAACCCGTTGAAGTTCGAGTCCATGTTCAGGCTGCCCGTGTACATGTCGCGTGTCAGCGATACGAAGAAGTTCTCTCCCAGATTCGCCATTTGGAGCGACATACCATCAAACATGATCGCTTTCCCGGTATCGCCAACCGGCATGATTGGCATGGTGTCCGACTTGCCGCCCTCAGGCAAATCGCCCTTGGTATAGCTTTGCGCATCGTTCAGGCTGGACACCGGAATGATATGCGGCGAGCGGCTATTGCTTGTCAGGAACAGGGACTCCTCTCCGTTCAGCTTGTAGCTGAGCATGTCAAGCGGTTGGCCGTTGCCATAATCCATGATGGTGCGCGCCGAAATTTTGGCACCATCCACGATTTCATCAAGGCCAATCAGAACAATCGGGCTACAAGTGTAAGCCGCAACGAGCGTGGGTTCGCCATCGATCTCGTGAATGGACATCGCACGGATCGGCGCACGGGTTTCGAATTGGTCATGGCTGATGTGGTACATCTCCACATTCGCCGCCGACTGTGTGTCGGTGAATGGGTACGGCATGCGGCGCAGTGTGGACAGGAAATTGTCAAACGCGACACCAGAGACAAAGAGTTCGCCCTCATGGAACTCCATATCCATGATCGCGAGCGAGCTTAGCTTGATTTCGCCCTTGGCTTGGTCACGCACGAGTGGCGGCATCTGCCCAAGGCCCCGAGGGCGGAACGTGGTTTCCTGATCGGGATAGTGATCCAGCATCTGCTTTTGAAAATTCAGGGATGAAAGGTCGACAACGCTGATCTCCCCGGCCTGCGACACCTGAATGAGCGCCGGTGCGGACTCGAAGTTCCCGATGCGCGAGACAGAAATATAGATCTCAGCGCTGACTGGGTGGACCGCCATATCATTGATGGCGAGCGCACTCGAAGGCATGCCGAGAACATCGGCAATCTTAACGTCAATGTCGCCGATATTGACCGGCGTAACCTGATCAGGCGCTGCCGCAGAAGGCATCTCGAACGCAAAAATCGCACCGCTGTAGTTGTCGCCAACAAACAATGTGCCATCATCCGCGAACTCAAGCGCGCCGGCAAACTTCAGGTCTGCGCTGGCTGCGTGGGCGACGGGGGCCATTCCGATTGGCAACGCCGCAATCAAGGCCGCGATGGCCGTGCTTCTCAGGTGTTTCATTTCCGGGTTCCTCCAATTGATCACATCTACGCATGCACTCTAGGCAGCAGGCAATAATTCGACTATTTGCAGATTTCAGAAGTTACTCATCGGTGAGGCAGAACAATGATCGACCACCTCAAACAAATGGCCATCTTTGCACGCGTCATTGATGAAGGTTCGTTTCGCGCCGCCGCAAAAGAGATCGGGCTTTCGCCGTCACGGATCAGCGAGACGGTCTCGGATCTTGAGGAATACCTTGGGGTCACGCTGCTGCACCGCACCACGCGCAAGATCGCGCTGACCAACGAAGGCCGGATGTTCTACGGACGTGTTGTCGAAATGTTGCGCAGCGCCGAGACTGGCCTGAACGAGTTAAACGCGCTTTCCCTCGACCCGGTTGGCGCTCTGAGGATATCGCTGCCTGCTTTCCTGTCTGGCGGGCCATTTACCACTGCGGTCGCATCGTTCACCAAACTGCATCCCAACGTCGCATTTTCGGTCGTCTATTCCGACAATCGGCTTGGCCTTGTGGAAGACGGTTTTGATATGAACATCCGTGTGGGTTGGCTTGATGACAGCTCCATGATGGCGCGCAAACTTGCCGACGGGCAGCGCGTGATGGTTGCCGGATGTGGTTACGCTGCCAACCGCCCCGTTCCAAAGCGACCGAGTGACTTGGAAGACTGGAACTGGATCCGGTATCGGAACCGCTCAGATGTGACCAGCTTCACGGATCGCAATGGTAACGAAGAGAGCGTGACAGGCCATTCACAGATCGAGGTCGACAGCATAGATGCGCTGTATCACCTGGCCATTCAGGATGCCGGCGCAACAATTCTGCCGTCCTTTCTTGCCGAACGCGGCGAAGCAGAAGGGAAACTGGTGCGACTTTTGCCGGACTGGTCGCTTCGGCCACTTGGAATCTATGCCGTATGGCCCGACAAATCCCGGCGCGAGAGTCTTACGCTTCTCTTTGTCAGGTATCTTGCTGAGCAGGATCTTTGCTAAGCGGCGAAGCCTGATTGGTTTTCCATAGCGGCCCTGCCCTTCAGCAATGCTGTCGGTCGACTTTTGCCGAACTTTGCTCAACCTCTTGCCTTTAGTCTCGTCACTCCAAGTCTACGCGCCGCCTAGCAAGAAGCGTCAATGCGCGATGAACCAACCCAACACCGGTTGGCCAAATGGAGCAAAACACCCCTTGCCCGACAGACCATTCGGTGGCGCCGAACAGTGTCTTCTGAATTTGCAACGTTGTGGATCGAGGGCCAAGCCCTATATCCGACAATAACAGTAGGATAAAGGCAGTATGAAATGAGCATCCTTTCCAAGGCAAAAAATACAATCCGCAAAGCCACGGGTCGCCCCGGCCCCCGGCTTTTGACCGTAAAGAGCGCGTGGCGTCTGACACCCAACATGATCCGGGTGACCTTTGCAGGGCCGGAGTTGGCAGGGTTTCCCGAAGGCTGCGAAGGGGGAAACTGCAAACTGATGCTGCCCGAGCCTGCGGAAGGCCGAGATGCCTTTGCCGATCGTATTGTGAACGGCCCGATGCCGGTTCGCCGCACGTACACAGTGCGCAACTTCCGCCGCGACATGCAGGAGTTGGACATCGATTTCGTTGCTCATGGTGACAATGGCCCAGCCTCTCGCTGGGCAAGCCACGCAGAAGCAGGCGATTTCCTTGGTTTCATGGGTCCAAGCAGCCCCAAGGTCACGTCGTTCGACGCGGATTGGTATCTTGTCGCCGCCGACCCTTCGGCGATTCCGGTAGCAGCTGCGACGCTAGAAGCGATGCCGCGCGATGCGAAAGGCGTCGCTGTATTTGAGGTGACGGCAGCCGAGGATCGGCAGGACATTGATGCGCCAGAGGGCATTCAGATGCATTGGCTGGTTCATCCGAAACCCGAGATGCCCTCAGTCCAGCAAAGTGATCTTATCCGATCTCTCGATTGGCCAAGCGGCCGGGTTCAGACTTGCATTGCAGGCGAATCCGGCTTGATCCGCACCCTGCGCGCGTTTCTCCATCAGGATATGGGCCTGCCACGCAGCGACACCTACATCTCGGGCTACTGGAAAATTGGGCTGGTCGAGGACGAGCATCAAAAGATGAAGCGCGCAGAGGGCTGAACATGTGCTCAGGCCGTCTGCACTGCATGCCGTGCCGTTAGGATCCGATGTCTTGCGGTCCTTTTTATGATCCCCAGTATAGCCGCAGTGGGTTTGTCACGAGCAACTTCTGCTGTTGCGCCTCTGTCCGTGCAATACTAGGGATGTAGTCCACCAAAGCTCCATCATCCGGCATATGTGACTTCATATTCGGATGGGGCCAGTCCGTCCCCCAAAGCACACGATCTTCGAACTGGTCAACGATGGTTTGGTAGAACGGCACGACGTCGTCATAAGGTGGTCCCGCAACGGTCAGGCGTTCCGGGCATGTGACTTTGGTCCAGATGTTTTCGTTTTCTTCCATCAACCGGATGAAGCGCTGAAAATCTGGATGAGTCACCGCCTTGGTGACGTCCGGGCGACCCATGTGATCAACCACGATTATCCCCGGCAGTTGCTTTAGGAAGGGTTCCAATTCTTCCAGGTCAGCCGCTTCGAAATAGACCACGATTGACCAGCCAAATTGCTGGATCTTGTCAGCGATGTTCAGAAATACCACTTTCGGGGTGGCATCAACCAGTCGTTTGACAAAATTGAACCTGACGCCGCGCACACCCGCCGCATGCATGTCTTCCAATTCCGCGGCAGAGATATCTGCACCGACGCTGGCGACACCCCGTGCAAGCTCACCTGCGCTGCGGCAGGCATCGACCATCGCGCTGTTGTCCTTGCCATGGCAGGTCGCCTGCACGATCACATTACGCGAAAAGCCCAAGTGGTCGCGCAAGGCAAACAGTTGATCCTTTCCGGCGTTGCACGGAGTGTATTTCCGCTCGGGCGCATAGGGAAACGCAGGGGATGGACCAAACACATGGCAATGCGCATCAACTGCGCCGTCCGGCAGTTTGAAATCGGGTTTTTTGGGGCTTGGATGAAAGACCAGCCAATCCTCGTCCATTTTCTGTTCGCTCATGCGAAAATCTCTCCATCCATTAGTTTGCGGGCTGTCCGCAAAATTGCTGCCTCTTGCACCGCCCCCACGGCATCCAACGTGGCGATGACCGTCATTTCACCCGTGGGATGTTCAATCGAAAGACTGCGCTGTGTTCCCCGCCCCTGATCGGCAAGGGAATGCGCCGGCGATCCGGGCAAAAGGCAAGCCGTTGCAACGCTGACGGCACCCAAAACGCCGATTGTCTTATGGCAGCGATGCGGAATGAAGGTGCGGGTGCTTATGGCACCGCCAGCACAGGGCGCACTGACCATGGTCATTTTTGGAACTGACTTTTCAGTCACATCACCCAGGTTCATCAATGGACCACAGGCAAGGCGGATCGCTTCGAGCCTGCTTCGAAGCATTTGGTCTGCTTCAAGCGCCTCTGGCGTCTCATCCCCCGAGATCCCCAGATCTGATGCGCGCATCACAACACAAGGCATGCCATTGTCGATCATCGTGACCTCGACACCTTCGATCAGATCAACGGCATTTCCCGTTGGTAGAAGCGCGCCGCAAGACGAACCCGCGGTATCCTTGAATGTCAAAGGGACGGCCGCCGCACTGCGCGGCACCCCGTCGATTGACGCGTCGCCCCGATAGTTGACCTTGCCATCCGGCGTGAACACCCGCGCCACGGCAATTTGCCCGGTGTTTTCCATATAGATTGAAACCGGGGTTTCTTCTGATTGCGCGTCGATCAAACCGCGCTCAATCGCAAAGGCACCAACACCAGCCAGAATATTTCCGCAGTTTTGCGCATCTGTGACGACAGCCTGATCTACGAAAACCTGCAGAAACAGATAGTCCACATCAACACCCGGACGTGCTGATTTTTGAACCACGGCAACTTTTGAGGTCAGCGGGTCTGCCCCGCCCATCCCATCAATCTGCCGCACATCCGGTGAACCCATGACGCGCAACAAGAAATCATCGCGCGCGGCTGGATCGTTTGGCAGGTCGCTGGCAAGGAAATAACCGCCCTTAGAGGTGCCGCCGCGCATCCACATGCACCGCACACCGTCAGACATACTTCAGGCCTTTTTCCGCGAGCCGCCCGCGCATATCGTAGATATCAAGGCCCAGCTCTCCGGCTTCGAACCGCGCGCGTTTTGCGCTTTCGTTCGCTTCGCGCGCCTGCGCCTTTTCGAGCACCTCAGCCGCCTCGTCACGGCGCACGACACAAACACCATCATCATCCGCGACAACGATATCGCCGGGGTTCACAAGCATATCCGCACATACAACGGGCACATTGACCGAACCCAGCGTTTCCTTGATCGTGCCTTGCGCATGCACGGCCTTGGACCAGACAGGAAAACCCATGTCTTGCAGATCGCGGATATCGCGAACACCAGCATCAATAATCAGCCCTCGGCATCCCCGCGCCATGGCAGAGGTGGCCAAAAGATCGCCAAAATACCCGGCATTGGACGGTGTGATTGTGCCCAGCAGCATAACATCGCCTGGCCTGAGCTGTTCGATTGCCACGTGGATCATCCAGTTGTCACATGGCGGTGCGAGGATCGTCACGGCAGAGCCGGCAATGCGTGCTCCGGGATAGATCGGGCGCATATAGTCGGCCAGCAGACCCTTGCGCCCTTGCGCTTCATGCACAGTTGCAACGCCGCAAGCGGCCAATCCGTCTATAATGGACTGATCGGCGCGCTTAATGTTCTGGACGACAACGCCCGTGGTTCCGGCCTGATAACTCATTCCAGCACATCCACGGTGCGGGGAAAGATTGTCTCGAACCCTTCGGCGTATTTCGCTGCCCGTCCGCCGGCCTGCCCGCCAGAGTTCCGCCGAAAGTGATTGGCGCGGTTCTCGGCCACGTTCCTATAGAAATTCCAGAGGTGTTCCTGACCCTGCATACACTGGATTGCGGCCCATTTTTTGTCCCATACATCGGTGATGTCGAGGAACGTTGTGGGCTTCCACTCCATTTGCTCGGTCTGATGCGGTTCAAACAGGTATAGCTGCGGCGCGCCCAGCACTTTCTGACCCGGATTGTGACCCCAGGCCTGCGCAATCATGCGGCATTCAAGCGCGAACTGCGTCGTGTTCATGTGGTCCGTGTTGTAGGGATCCCACTTCGAATGCGACATCATGAAATTGGGCTGCACTTCGCGGATCACGTCGACCATGCGTTCTTGGGTTTCGCGGCCCAGATCCAGTGGATAGTCACCAACGTCAAAGAACCGAATATCATTTACGCCCAGCGCCGAAGCGGCATTCTCGGCCTCTTTGCGGCGTTCGGTTTTGACCTTTTCGAGCGTCATCCCCTCCTGCTTCCAAAGCTTGGCGCTTTCGCCGCGTTCGCCATAGGACAGGCAAACCACGGTAACCTCAAAGCCCTTTTCCTGATGCAGCGCGATGGCACCCCCCGCGCGCCAGACAAAATCAGCCGAATGGGCGCTGATCACCAGCGCAGTCTTGGTGTCGGACATATGCAGTGGCCCCTCTTCTCATACCATGATTGGGCCCTCGGGCCGGTGTAACGACTTTAGGCAGGCTACATCAAATTGCCTATTTCGAATTGAGCGCATAAGATTGGAAAAAGCTATAGAGGTGATATGCGCGGCGGCTTCCCCAATATCCGGCACATGCGAATTTTTCTTGAAACCGCTCGCTCCGGATCGGTGTCAGAAGCCGCGAAGCGCTGTCACCTGTCCCAGCCTGCGGCCACCCAGGCGATCAGCCGGTTGGAAGCGGACATCGGTGTACCCCTGCTGGTTCGCCGCCGCCAGCGCGCTGCATTGACTGACGTTGGCGCACTGTTTGCAATGCGGGCGCAAAAGGCGCTGGACCACCTCAAGAACGGGCTGCAAGCGGCCCTGGGTGAAGCCGGCATCAAAAGCCGTCGCGGTACAACATTTGAATTCTCGGTCACAGCATCACAGCTCCGCAATCTCATCGCTATTGTGAACACAGGAAGTTTTACAATGGCCGCTCAAGTGCTTGGCCTGTCGCAGCCAACCGTGCACCGCGCTGCCCGCAGCCTGGAAGCCGTTGTCGGCACGCCGTTCTTTGTCGCACTTCCTTCTGGCGTCCGTCTTACACCGGCCGCTGAACGTTTTGTCATTGGCGCCAAACTTGCTCAGGCTGAACTGAAGCAAGGGTATGAAGAGATCAGCAACGCATTGGGGCATGAGCAAGGAACATTCGTGCTTGGCAGTCTACCTCTTGCTCGAACCACAATTGTGCCCAAAGCCGTTCATTCAATGGTCACTGGAGTTGATGGCTTCCAAATTCGGGTGGTTGAGGGACGCTATGGCGAACTACTGCGTTCTTTGCGTGAGGGCGATATAGACTGTTTGATTGGCGCCCTCAGGTACCCGGAGCCAGCAGAGAACGTCACCCAAGAGCTGCTCTTTCGTGATGCGCTGACCATTGTGACACACCCAAAACACCCTTTGGCATCAAAGCGCAATCTGCGACTGGAAGACACTTTGGACTTCCCATGGATCGCGCCACCAATTGAAACGCCGGCGGGGCAGTACCTTTTTGAAACCTTGCGCATCGGCGATCGTGAGCAAACGCCCGTGCGTATCGTCGCGTCCTCTTTGGCAATCTTGCGCGGTGTTTTGGCAGAGGGACCGTACGTCTCGGTCGTGTCTGGCCACCAGATAAAAGTAGACCAGAGCCAAGGCACGATAACCCCTCTGGACATCCCACTGTCAGGGCATTTGCGCGACATCGGCCTGACCTACCGCACGGCATGGAAGCCAACGGCCGCGCAAGAAACATTCATTGGCTTTTTGCGGAAATTCAGCAAAATTGCGACCGAGGATTGAAAGCCTTCCAAGCAGCAATATAGCTTTTTTCAATGCCAACCCTGTCAATTGAATTGGCGCAAAGCACCTCGGACTTGTTAGATAGAACGACCAAGACCACTCAGGGGCTGCTGTGACTTTGTCGAGACCAAAAATTGCATTTCTTGGATTTGGGGAAGCCGCCCAAGCTTTTGCGACGGGCCTTCGAAACGAAGATGCTGCTATGCGTCTTTGCGGCTACGACATCAAAACGGATGGCCCGAACGCAAAGGTCAAACAAAACGAGTTTGCAGAGCATGGCGTAACAGACGCCGCAAGCGCTCTGTCCGCCTGCTCAGATGCCGAGCTGATCTTTTCATTGGTTACGGCCGATCAATCAGAAGTCGCCGCACAAGCCGCAGCGCAGTCCGTTTTGAACGAAGCCCTGTTTTTCGACTGCAACAGTTGCGCACCGGAAACCAAACGTCGGTCGGCCCAACTGGTTGAGGCTGCTGGCGGGCGATATGTCGATGTCGCCGTAATGACGCCAGTGCATCCAAAGCTGCACAAAGCCCCATGCTTGTTGTCAGGGCCGCATGCCGAGGCAGCACAGGAAATTGCAACGCAACTTGGCATGAATGTCGAGATTGCGGGCAGTTGTGTAGGCGACGCTTCAACCCGCAAGATGATCCGCTCGGTTATGATCAAGGGGCTCGAGGCGTTGTCGCTTGAGTGTTTCTTGGCAGCTCGCAAGGCTGGTATTGAAGACGATATTGTCGCCTCGCTTGACGCAGGCTTTCCCGGCTTCGGATGGGGCGAACGTGCACCCTATATGATGGAACGGATGGCAACCCACGGCATCAGGAGGGCGGCCGAAATGGAAGAAGTTGCCAAGACCCTGCGTGATCTGGGCTTGGCACCGCGAATGACTGAACGCACTGTGCAGCGTCAGCGTGAAATGGGCGCGCTGGCGCTACATGTCACCGAAGAACAGGCCCAGAACCTCGGAGCACTGGCGGATACAATCCTCGCTTCTATGGCCGCACAGAAAGACACAAAGGAATAGGAAATGGCTCTAAAAAAAGACTATGAGGACATCCCCGGCACTTTCGTGTTTGACGCCGACCGCGGACGCGAGGGGTATCAACTCAACCAGTTCTGCATCTCACTAAGGCTTCAGGTGAACCGTGATGCGTTCAACGCCGATGAGGGCGCATATCTCGACAAGTATCCAATGACTGCCGACCAGCGCCAGGCCGTGATCGATCGCGACTGGAACCGGCTCTTGGAGCTTGGGGGAAACATTTACTACACCTCCAAACTGGCCGCCAATGATGGGATCAACTTTCAGCAATTGGCCGGGCTGATGACCGGCATGGGCAATGAGGCGTACCGCGCCATGATGGTTGCGGGCGGGCGTTCGCCCGAGGGCAATCGCTACCAATCCGAATGGGATGACAAAGAGGGAGACAGCTAATGGCTCGTATTACAGCAGGCGTCGGGTGTTCTCACGTGCCCGCCATCGGTGTGGCAATGGATCAGGGCATCACGGAACAGCCCTATTGGGTGCCCGTCTTTGAGGGTTTCGAGAAGTCGCGCGAATGGATGAAAGCGCAGAACGCAGACGTGATTTTTCTCGTCTACAATGATCATTGCACGGTTTTTGACGCATCCTGCATTCCGACCTTTGCGCTTGGGTGCGCGCCCGAATTCGCACCAGCTGACGAAGGCTGGGGCCCCCGCCCCGTTCCCGTGGTCAAAAACCATCAGGTCATGGCCAGCCACATCGCTCAGTCTCTGATCCTAGATGAATTCGACATCACGATCATGAACGAGATGGAGGTCGATCACGGCCTTACCGTACCGATGTCCGTCATGTTTGGGGACAAAGGACCAGACGATGAATGGCCCTGTCTTGTCATTCCGCTGTGCGTGAATGTGGTGCAGTACCCTGCCCCGACCGGCAACCGCTGCTACAATCTGGGCAAAGCGATCCGGCGCGCGGTCGAGAGCTTTGATGAAGATCTTAACGTCGTCATCTTTGGCACCGGCGGCATGAGCCACCAGTTGCAATACAAGCGGGCCGGCTTGATCAACAAGGAATGGGACACCCAGTTTCTTGATCGTCTGACGTCGGATCCTGTCGCTCTGAGCCAAACTCCGCATGTCGAATACTTGCGCGAAGCCGGTTCGGAAGGCGTTGAAATGGTGATGTGGCATGTCATGCGCGGCGCGCTCGACGATGACGTGACAGAAGTGCATCGCCATTATCATGTGCCAGCTTCGAACACAGCCGTTGGTCATATCATCCTTGAAAACAACAAAGACAGGATTGCAGCAGAATGAGACTTTGCGTAGCAGGCGCCTACGGCGCATTCGGAACCAAACATCTGGAAGCTTTGGACGCGATTGACGACGTTACCGTAACCGCGGTGATGGGACCGACCGAGGCCAAGATCAACGCCGCTGCCGCAGAGCGCGGCATTGACTTTGCCTCAACTTCGCTGGACGCCTGCCTCGCACGTGACGATGTGGATGCGGTTATTCTGGCGACACCCACCCAGATGCATGCCGATCAGGCTGTGGCCTGCATGAAAGCGGGCAAGCCTGTGTTGATCGAAATTCCGATGGCAGACTCGCTGGAGGATAGCGAGCGCATTTGTGCCGTTCAAAAAGAGACAGGTGTCCTGGCAATGGCCGGGCAAGTGCGCCGCTTCAATCCCTCGCACCAGTGGATCAAAAACAAGATCGATGCGGGCGAACTGAACGTGCAGCAAATGGATGTGCAGACCTATTTCTTCCGCCGCACGAATACCAATGCGAAGGGGGAACCCCGCAGCTGGACAGACCACCTTCTGTGGCATCACGCCTGCCATACGGTTGACCTGTTCCAGTATCAAACAGGCGAAGTTCCGTCCGAGGTCTATGGCCTGGAAGGCCCGCACCACCCGGAACTGGGCATCGCCATGGATATGTCCATCGGTATGAAAACGCCATCCGGCGCGATTTGCACGCTGTCGCTGTCGTTCAACAACGATGGCCCGCTTGGCACGTTCTTTCGCTACATTTGCGACAACGGCACCTATCTGGCACGCTACGACGATCTCTATGACGGCCGTGAAAACCAGATTGATCTGAGCGATGTGGCCGTCAGCAATAACGGGATCGAACTGATCGACCGGGAGTTTATTGCCGCCATCCGGGAAGGCCGCGAGCCCAATGGATCGGTGCACGACACGCTGGCCGCGATGCGCACACTGGATCGGATCGAAAAGTCGTTCAGTTGATTTTGGCTTGTAAAGCTTAGGCGGCCCTGTGGACTGGGCCGTCTTTATCGTCACAGCGGGCAGTTTCGTTGCCAGCTTTGTCAATGCAGCCTTTGCAACAGGCGGCGTCTATATCCTTCTGTTCACCTCCTCTTCTGTTCTCCCGCTCAGCGCTGCTGTTCCGTTGCAATCCGCTTTTGCGGCAGCCTCTCTCTTGGCCCGCGTGGCACTGTTCTGGGAGCACATCGACTGGCGGATCGTCCGCTTGTTTTTTCTGGGCTGCCTGCTCGGCGTGGGCATAGGGACCTGGACCTTCGCTGCCTTGCCCGAACGGGCGATTGCTTTGCTTTTGGGCCTTGTCCTGCTGCTTTTGATCTGGGTACCGCAACTGCCTTCACTGCCGGTAAAACATCCCTTTGTCTTTGTTGGCATCATTCACAGCTATTTGGGATCTCTGTTTGGCGTCGGCGGTGTGCTGCAACCGCTGCTCCTGAGGACCGATCTTCTGAAGATGCAGCTCACGGGAACGTTGGCCGCAGCTATGCTCTCGCTCGATTTGCTCAAGGCGATTGGCTACAGCTCTTTCGGGTTCAACTACGCCGACTATCTGCCTCATATCATCGGGGCTACGATTGCCGGGTTCGCGGGCACCTGGGCCGGCAAATGCGTGACACACCACGTATCAGAAACGCTGTTCAGACGGGTATTCCGCATTCTCGTCAGTGCCGTCGCGCTGAGGTTTATCTATGTCGGACTTTTGGGCGATTGAGATCCGCAAAACTGCTTGGGCCGCAGCAATCAGCAGGACAGTTTCGAGCCGAACACTGTGTCCCGGCCTCAGATCCAGCGCGCCGCCTTGTGCCAACTATTCAAGATGCGCAGGTGCCGGGAGTGGCCGCCATAATGATGCCGTCTAGCAATCAAAAGCGGTGCACTTGGCAAGGCGCATGTTCCAGGCAGGTGCCCCGCAATTTGCCGTGAAACCAGATTGGCACCTCGGTTGCCTCCATGAATAGCGAAGCTGTTTTCCCCAAAGTGCATTGCCCACGCCACGCGACATCACTTTGGACGATTCGCAAAAGGCGAGCCAACGGCACAGAATGACGAACCTTCTGGACACACGCGCTGCGATTTGGGGCACTCGGGATCCCAAATGAAGCGAAAAAGCCCCCACAACACCCATCTTGCACACAAATTACTTGAATCAGGATCCCAAATGCCCCTAGATTGACCTCATAAAGGCGCAAAACAGTCTAATATCGGTTTCCCGGCTACAGCTTGGGATCCCAAATCGCGCCGCTAACTGGATTTGGAGGATCCCCCAATGATGAATTTCAAGATGTTCAGCCTTCCCGCTGCCCTTTCCATTGCAGTGGGGCTATTCGGCCAAGCTGCTGCGGCTGAAGAGCTGAGCGTTGCCACCTTCGTGCCACCCCAGCATCACACCAATACAGGGATGTTTGCGTGGTTTGGTGAGCAAATCGAAGAGCGTTCTGGCGGCACGTTGACGATGAAGCTTTACCCGGCAGGCCAGCTTGGCGCAGGACCCGTCCAGCAATACAAGCGTGCCGTTGAGGGTGTGGCAGACATCACCTTTGGCGTTTCGGCTTATACGCCCGCGTTGTTTCCAAAAACCATGCTGGCAATCCTGCCCGGCGCCTCTGAAAACGCCGATCAATCCACCCGAGCGATCTGGAATATCTTCGAAGAGCATCTGGCCGACGAATACGGCGACGTAAAGGTTCTGGCCATTGGCACTGTCGCGGGCAACCTTTTGGCAGCGACACGGGATGTCTCGACCATGGAAGGTCTGAAAGGTGCAAAGGTCGTGCCATACGCCGCCATGACCACGCCGATCATCGAAGCCATGGGCGCAGTTCCGGTCCAGATGCCCGTGACAGAGATGTATACCGGGCTTTCCACCGGGACGATTGATGCAACGACATCGTCATACAACAACATCACCCCGCCGTGGAATTTCTGGGACGTCTCGACCCATATCGTTGAAAATGTCCCGACGAGCTTTGCTGTCACCTTTGCCGTGATGAACAAGGAACGTTACATGGGCCTTTCCGATGAGCACCGTGCAATCATCGATGAATTGGCGGGCTTGCCGATGTCGTTGGAACTGGCCAAATCCTTTGACGGTGCCGACGAACGGTCGAAGGCGATGATCGCGGCAGAAACCGGGAAATCCTACGAATGGGTCGTCGTCTCGGACGAAGAACGCGCAAAGATGGATGACGCCGTTGCGGCGGGCCTTGACGTCATCTTTGCCGATTACGAAAGCCAAGGCATCGCTGATGCCCGCGCGATTTACAACGCCCTGAATCAATAAGCATTCGGCACGGGCGCTCGAAGCGGCTGCTTTGAGCGCCTTTTTCCTCAGGAGGAGCAAATAGTGATGAATTTCAAAACATTTAGCATGGCTATCGGCTTCGCTTGTGCGGTCGGGCTCAACACCACGGCAGCAACCGCAGAAGAGCTGAGCGTCGCGACTTTCGTACCGCCGAACCATGAAACGGTCACTGGCGCGCTGGCGTGGTTCAGCAACGAAATCGAAACGCGGTCCGGCGGATCGCTGACGATGAAACTTTATCCCGCCGGCCAATTGGGTGCCGGCCCAGCACAACAATACAAACGTGCCGTTGAAGGCGTGGCCGATATTACTTTTGGCATCGCCTCGGTCACACCAACGCTGTTTCCCAAAACAATGCTCGCTGTGCCGCCCGGGAAAGCGGTTGATGCGCTCGATTCAACGGAACGGATGTGGGCGGTCTTTGATCAATACATGGCCGACGAATGGAGCGACGTCGTCGTTCTTGCCATTGGCAACCCGGCCGGTGGCATGATCATTTCCACCAAAAACGTCTCGACTATGGAAGGTATGCGAGGGGCAAAGATCGTCCCGTTTTCGTCCATGACCACCCCCGTGATCCAGGGGCTGGGCGCGGTTTCCGTGGCTCTGGACGCGACCGAGCATTATACAGCGCTCAGCACGGGAACCATTGATGCGGCGATTTCGACGATCAACAACATCATGCCGCCGTGGAACCTCGATGAGGTGGCCAACTACGCGATCGTGAATGTCCCTCCGACATTTAACCCTGTCTACTTTGTCATGAACAAAGAACGCTACATGGGTCTGAGTGACGAGCACCGCGCCATTTTGGATGAAATCTCTGGCCTTCCGTTCTCGCTGGAGCTGGCAAGGTCTTTCCATCACGCTGATGAAATTGCGTTGGAATGGAAAGACGAAAAAATCGCTTCGGGTGAGCTGAACGTCGAGTGGATCGAAGTTTCTGCAGAAGAGCGGGCCAAGATGGAAGCCGCGGCAGCAGAGGGCATGCAACAAATCTATGCCGAGTACGCAGAACGCGGCATCGATAACGCGCAAGAAATCTACGAAGCGCTGAACCAATAAGACCCCTGCCCCGGACCTGTGCCGCGAGCAAGGGTCCGGGGCAACGCACTTCTACAACCCGCAGGCGTCAGTTCCATCGAAATGGATAGCTTGCGCGATGAAACCACTATCGGAGGCTTCGCGATGACCGACCACGGCAAACCCCTGCCACCCCTTATTGCGTTGCTTGACCGCGTGCTCACTTGGATCGCGGTGATCTGTGGCGGGGCCACTTTGATCTTTATGACATGCCTTTCCGTTTGGAATGTCTTGATCATGCGCAAGGCGCTGAACGCGCCGATCCTCGGAGCCGAGGACTACCTCATCCTGACACTGGTGGTCATCGTCGGTCTTTCAATTCCCCTAGGTGCACGCACCGGCGCGCACATCGAAATTGAGGTGTTGGAATCCCGCATGTCGGCCCAGTTCGCCAAATGGTCGATGGTTGTGGTCAAGCTGGTCGGGGCAGCATTGCTGGGCGTTATGGCGTGGTGTCTTTGGCATGCAGGGGGGACGGCCAGCAAATTCGGCGAGACCACACAGCAATTGCTCATCTCGTTCGGGCCTTTCTACTATTTGCTGTCCATCTCCATAGCTTTCTATGCCTTGGTTATTGTTTTGGACATTTGGCAGATTTTGCGTTCGGGCGAGGTGATCCGGTTGCGCATTGGGGACGATATCTCATGATCAGTTTAACCGTTCTCGGCATTCTTGGACTGCTGACGCTTTTTGCACTTTTGGCGCTGCGCATGCCCGTCGCCCTGTCGATGCTGGTCGTTGGATTTTTTGGCACGATTGTCGCCAACGCAACCAAATTGATGGCCGTGGGAATGGCCGAGGATCAGGCCTGGGCACGCGGGCTGAAGATCGCCTATTCAAACCTCGCCGGCGAAACCTTCGAAGCAGCCTCGAACTATAACCTGTTGGTGATCCCGATGTTCGTCCTGATGGGCAATCTTGCGGGCGTTTCCGGCATGTCGAACGATCTGTTTTCGGCAGCCTACAGGTGGATGGGGCATCTACGGGGCGGTCTGGCATCAGCCACAATTGCGGCCTGTGCCGGGTTTGCCGCGCTGTCAGGGTCATCGCTTGCCTCAGCGGTCACGATGGGCCGCGTCGCCTTGCCTGAGATGAAGAAATACAAATACGCCGACAGCCTTGCCACCGGATCAGTGGCTGCAGGCGGAACGCTTGGATTCTTGATCCCGCCCTCTGGCGGTATGATCATCTATGCGGTGCTCACAGAACAATCCATCGGACGACTGTTTATGGCCGGGGTATTTCCGGGGATCATCCTGACCTTGCTCTTTATCGGGGCTATCTATTTTGTCGTCCTGCGCAACCCAGACGCCGGACCGCAGGGCGAGCGGTTTGACCGGTCTGAAAGACTTGCATCACTTTGGCGTGCCCTGCCAATTGTGGGCGTTGTTCTGGCCACCATTGGCGGCATGTACACCGGCTTTTTCACACCGGTAGAGGCATCAGCGGTTGGGGCATTCCTGACGTTTGTTGTCGCCGCGTGGCGCCGTTCTCTCAACTGGCAAGCTGGTAAACAGGTGATCCTGGAAACCATGAACGCAACAGCGACGGTCTTTTTGATCATCATCGGCGCGTTTGTGTTTATTCCCTTCATGTCGCTGACCGAGTTGCCGGCACAACTGGTTACAATCCTGACCTCGCTGCCTATCGGCGAAATCGGGATCCTGCTGATCATCGTCCTGATCTACATGTTTTTGGGTATGTTTCTCGAAGCCATTGCGATGCTTGTTCTGACCATCCCTGTCGTTATCCCAATTGCCATTGCACTGGATTGGGATCTGATCTGGTTCGGAATCATCGTGGTGATCGTGCTCGAAATGGGCATGATCAGTCCGCCAGTCGGCATCAATGTCTTTATCGTGAAATCCATCGCCCAAGACGTTCCAATGAGCACAATCTTCCGCGGCATCTGGCCATTTTGGTTCGCTATGGCGGCAATGATCGGGCTGTTGATCATCTTTCCACAGATAGCGACATTCCTTCCGCAGGCTCTTGTCGGAGGGTAGCCAGCCCAAAGCACTTCAGGACGAACTTCATGACCAGAAAACCAAACTTTCTATACATCATGGTCGACCAGCAAAGGGCGGACTGGCTTGGCTGCTATGGGCATCCGGTAGTCAAAACCCCAAACATTGACGCGCTTGCCGCGCAGGGAACACGGTTTGATGAATTCCACGTAGCAACGCCTGTTTGCATGCCCAATAGGGCGAGCTTCATGACCGGGCGAATGCCGTCCGTGCATGGACTGCGATATAACGGTTGCACTTTGCCCGAGCGTGCAAACACCTTTGTGGATGTTCTCAAAGCGGATGGCTACGCGACGGCGACCATAGGCAAAAGCCACCTGCAGCCCTTTACAGACATGCTGGCACAACATCCTGATCCGGGTCTGAATGGGCCGATTGCCGAGGCGTGGAAGCCGGAAGCCGGATCCTATGATCGCGAAGAGCCCGAGAGGTATGTTGAAGGGGATCGCTATGAATTCCCAACTCCATACTACGGGTTTGATCACGTCGACATGGTGACAGGTCACGGCGACCGGGCCGGTGGTCACTACCGCCAATGGTTCAGGAACAAACACTCGGATTGGAAAGATCTGTGCGATCCCGCCAATCAATTGCCGCATAGCTACACCTGCCCGCAGGCCTATCGCACACCGATCCCCGAGGACAGCTATCCAACCGCCTACATCAAGGAAAGTGCCCGAGAATATCTGGCAAATACAGCGGACAAGGATCAGCCGTTTTTTGCCTTTGTGTCATTCAGCGACCCCCATCACCCCTTCAACCCACCCGGGAAATATTGGGACATGTATGATCCCGATGACTTTGAATTACCCTCCCGGTTTGAGGACCACGAAAACCCGCCGCCGCCTCTGCAGGAGGCCCGTCAAGTCTTTGAAAACGGTGGTGGCCAAAAGACCCCTCAGACGGCTTTCATGGCGCCGGATCGTGAAGTACGCGAGGCGATGGCGCTGACCGCTGGCATGATCACGATGATCGACGATGCCGTGGGCGACATCATTCAATCGCTGAAGGACGCGGGGCAATTCGAGAATACGGTGATCATCTTCAACGCGGATCATGGCGACTACATGGGCGACTTTAACATGTTGCTTAAAGGGGCCTGGGCCACGCGGTCTATCAACCGAGTGCCAATGATCTGGTCAGATCCCATGGATCGCACGGAACACGCGACGCCCGCCCTCGCCTCGACCATCGACATCTCCGCAACCATTTTGGAACGCGCCGAACTGGACCCGTATTTTGGCATGCAGGGGCAAAGTTTTCTCGCTTGTGTCCATGGCGCCAACCACCACCGCGACAGCCTGCTGATCGAATACAATGATGGGCTGACCCGCATGGGCTTTGACAAACCCGCCCGCGTGCGCTCAGTCGTGACGCAGGATTGGCAATTCAGTGTCTACAAGGATCAGGATTGGGGCGAGCTGTATGACCTTAAGAAAGATCCGCGCCAGACCCGGAACCTTTGGGCGGACGAAGCGTATCGCGAAACCAAAGCCCGGCTTTTCGAAACGCTGTCCGATCACCTGATCGGGCAAATGGACGAAAGCCCGCGATCAAGTCGGATGGCGTAACGCATAAGGACTGCGGATCACCAGTTGGCATCACTGGTTTCGACATCCAATCCATCGCGTGCGTTGCCTTGATGGGCATGTATCGCCGAGGCATCGCGCCCAATCGGCTCACAATGGCGGCGATGACAGGCTGGTCGCCGTCACGCGTATTGCGAGGCTCCAGCCTCTGTTAGAAGCGGAACCGGGCGGATACGCAAAGATGTCGAAAAATCCGCTTTAAGCACCTAACGATCCGGGCGCCCCACTGGCGTGAGGCTATCAAATCGCTTGCCGGTCGCGGCCTCATATTCCGCTTCATCCCAGAAACCGATGAGGACGCCCGTCTCCGCGGACTTGGTCTGGCGGGCAAGCATCTCGGGGGTTGCCGTGATGCGGGTGTGATGTTGGCGCGACCAACTGAGGAGTGCGTCGGACATGCGTGCGCGCACCGCTTCATGTTCAGGCGTATCCGAGGCACCGAGATCAATCAGTTCTCCGGGGTCGCTTTCGAGATCAAACAACACCGGACGGAACCCCTCGCAACGGATGTATTTCCAACGCCCGTCAAAGATCATCACAGTATGCGCATCTTCTTGTGGCTGGTTTAACGCGCGTGCCATTTCCGACCAATGGTAGTCGTGTTCGCTGATTACGTAGTTGCGAGAAAACCCGTCTTTTCCATGAAGGATCGGGGTCAAATCGCGCCCCTCGATTACCCAGGGTTTCGGGGGACACCCGATCGCCTGCATGAAGGTGGGCGTAAGGTCGATCTGCTCGACCAAAGCATCCGACACGGTGCCTCGGGTGCTGTCGGCCTCGGGGCGGGGATCGTAGATGATCAGCGGAACTTTCACCGCCTGCTGATGGTAGAAGTCCTTGTCACCCATCCAGTGGTCGCCCATGTAATCACCGTGATCTGACGTGAAGGCGATGATCGTGTTATCAGCCAGACCCGTTTCCTCCATCCAGGCAAACAGCCGTCCCAGATTGTCGTCGAGTTGCTTGATAAGGCCCATATAGGCCGGGATCACATGTTCACGGACATGGTCGCGGGCGAAACTCTTGCAAACGCGCGAGTCCAGATAGGCCCGGATCAGGGGGTGATCGGTCTGCTGCTCGTCTTCGCTGCGCACCGGGGCGATGACGTGGCGCGCGTCATACATGTCGTGATAGGGCGCAGGCACGATATAGGGCCAGTGTGGCTTGATGTAGGACAGATGACAGACCCACGGCCCGCCATTGGGATCAGACGAAGCCTCTCGCATGAAGTCCATCGCGCGCTTGGTCATATAGGCGGTCTCGGAATGCTCTTCTGGCACATTGGCAGGAAGGCGCGAGTTCTTGAGAAGCCAGGCCGACATCAGTTCACCGTCGTCACCAAGACCGGAATTGGCAAAGTCTTCCCAAGGGTTGTCAGAGCTATAGCCATGGGCCTCAAGATAGTCGTCATAGGCCGACCACTTTTGCCGGTGACTGTCGGGATGCAGGCCATCATCACGTTCGAACGGTTCAAAACCGCATTCGGAAACCCGCACACCGATAAAGCTTTCAGGGTCGATGCCGAGCCAGGCCATACCCTCAAGGTCGGCAGCCATATGAGTTTTACCAACCAGCACGGCACGCGCCCCGACCTCGCGTAAGTGATCGCCCAAGGTCGGCTCGCCCACACGCAATGGCATGGAGTTCCAGGTCGAGCCATGACTGCGCACGTAGCGGCCGGTATAGGCTGACATGCGCGAAGGTCCACAAACCGGCGACTGAACATAGGCATTGTCAAACCGCACGCCGCGCGCGGCAAGCGCATCAAGATGTGGCGTGTGCAGATGTGGGTGGCCGTAGCAGCTGAGATAGTCATACCGAAGCTGGTCGGCCATGATCCACAATACGTTGGGGCGCTGGGTCAATTCACCCTCTCCTTTTCGTACAGAATGTCGTCGATGGGTTGACGCAGAAAGGCCTCCAACCGGTCAAGGTAGTCAACGAAAGTGGTAAGCTCCTCGGGTGTGAACTGCTCGCGAAGCGCGTCACGGCGGCGCTTCATCGACGGCGCGGCACGCTTGTATGCTGCGCGGCCCGCGTCGGTGAGTGCAACAATGGTCTGGCGACCGTCGCCAGCGTCACGCTGCATGCTCACGAGGCCCTTTTTCTGCATAGCCGGAAGCGCCCGTGACAGAAGAGAATGATCGGCGCGCTGGATTTCGGCAAGCTCACGTATTGTCAGCGTTCCGGCTTCGGAAAGGTCCCACAGTGTACGCCATTCAACGACTGAAAGTCCTGCGGCGCGTTGCAGGATCTGCTGGCCCTGCTTGCGCGAGGCCGCATAGGTCGCAGGCAGGCGAGAGAACAGGTTCTGCTCCTCATGCAGACGCCGCTGGCGAACCTTTTCAACCTTGTCGCCATCATACTTCGCCATTGGGAGCCTCCTGTATTGCTGATTATCACCGAATAGAAACTACGTGACAAGTCACATAATCTTTGCCACGCTTTAGACAGGACCCCGGAACAGGGGCGCGCATGCCGTAAAGGGCGGCGTGAAAAACAGGGAGGAAACTATGTTTAGATCGACCATTCTGGGGGCAGTTTGTGCGCTTGCACCGATTGCTGCCGCCGCTCAGGCGACGCTCACCGCCGAGACCACCACACCCGGCTCCACGCCGCATTATATCGACACGACGCTGGCGGCCGTGCTCGACAGCGCCGGCGTCGCGACAATGCAAATCACCGAAGGCGCAACGCTCACAAACTCGGTTCAGGCTGTTGCCGAGGGCCGACTTGATATGGCCCCTGCCCCGCTCATCCTGCCGTTTTTGATGTCCAAGGGCATCGGCCCCTATAGCGGCATCGGGCCGGAAAAAGGCGCGGAAATGGCTGCCAATATCCGGGTGCTTTTCTTCAACGCCGGGTCGGCACAAATGTTCGGGTATTACAATTCGAACCCTGTCGAAGACATCCGCGACCTCAAAGGCCTGCGCATCTGGAACGGTCCGCCGCGCGGGGCGGCGCTGACTTCGGGTCGCGCGATGATCCAGCTTTTGTCCGGTTTGAAAGACGGGGAAGGCTATGAAGGCATCCAGACCGCATGGCCCGACACGGTTGGAACCATCACCGGGGGCGGCGTCGACGCCTGGACCATTCCTGAAGGCCTGCCTTCGGGCCGCGAAATCGCCATTGCGGCAGCCGGTGACATCACGATCTTTGACGTCCCGTCCGATCTGCTCGCCAGCAAGCTGGGCCAGCAAATCCTCAAAGCGCCGGGCCACGCGCCTTATTCGGTGCCTATTGAGGAATTCCGCGCCGCCTATGCGGGCAATGGCATCACTGTGGTGACCGACGATGACAGCTTTGACAGCTTTGCCACCGCCTTTGGTCAGATCGTACCGGCCTCACTTGACGAAGAGCTCGCCTATCAGATCACCAAAGCTTATCTCGCCGGCGAAGAGCGTTTCCTGACCGGCTCGCCGCGTGGTCCCTACACCCGGCTGAGCTTTGGCGACCTCGATGGTGTGAGCCAGGGCGCCTGTGGTGCGGTCAAGGTCAAGATGCACCCTGGCGCAATCCGTGCCTTTGAAGAGGCTGGTCACACAGTCGCAGATTGCCTGCGTCCGTAACCGCACTTTGAAACCTCAACACGGGCCCGCCCCCCAAAAACGGGGCCGGGCCCGCTCCTTTTGAGCGCGAGTTGTTCATGACTGATCAAACGTCCTTTCGCCGACCGATAAATCAAACGATTGCCTTGGCATTGGCGCTGGTGCTGGTCTTTTTTGGAATGATCAACACAATGCCCGAAATTCCGGGCATTCAAGAACTCGCACGCTCTGTCACCGGACGGCCCTTTTTCCGGGTATCCAACTTCGCGCCGGAATTTTTCTTTCCGCCGATGTTCCTTTTGATGATGGTGATCGTCGCCTTTCACGGCAGCGCCTATCAAGACTGGAAGACCACACCCCGCAAATACCGCCCAGCATGGCTTGGGCTGTTGCTCGATATTGGTCTGATCACAGCGGCCATGTTGGGTGCGCTGGGGTACCTTGTTGAAAATGATGCCGTTTGCCTGTTCGACCAAATCAGCGGTGAACGGGCCCGCCTGATCCAAGAGGCCGCCGAACGTGCCGAAGGTGTGATCCCCGGCATGTCCTTCGATGCCGAAGTGCCGGCCTGTCAGGCGCGGTTCGGCATCTGGATTATACCACTGCTGTTTACCATCATCGGGCTGTTCTTCCTCTACAATGTCCGCCTTTGGGGGGCGCCTTTGGTGATCGTTGCGACAATCGTCGTGGCCTACACTGTCGCGACAGCGCTGATCTGGATGTTCAGCATGTCGGACAACAATTTCCTGCTGACCAAGCTCGGGGCCGACAACGGCGACGTGATGGCCGCAGCCGTGCAGAAGGCCACCAATGTCTTCATCACCCCCGACGGTTTCATGGGCCGGTTCATGAACATCGTCGTCAATCAGGTTTTTCCCTATGTGATCCTCGGTTCGCTCTTTGGCACCTCGGCCGGTGGCACATCATTGATCAAGCTTGCCGTGCGGCTCACACGGCGCTTGCGGGGCGGCCCGGCCCATGCTGCTATCGTATCATCGGCACTCTTTGGCACGATCACCGGCGGGCCTGTGACCAACGTGCTCTCCACTGGACGGCTCACCATTCCGATGATGATGCGCAACGGGTTTTCCGCGCGCTTTGCCGGAGGGGTCGAGGCAGCCGCATCATCCGGTGGTCAGATCATGCCGCCGGTGATGGGCGTGGCCGCCTTTGTCCTCGTGGCGCTCACGGCAGTGCCATACACCAAGGTGGTTGTCGCAGCCTTCCTGCCCGCGATGGCGTTCTTCTTTTCGATCTTTCTGACGGTCATGTTCCAGGCCCGGCGTGAAAAGGTCGCCGCCATGGGTGAGGTACCAGACGATTTACAGATGGAACGTCAGGACTGGCTCAATGTCGTGATGATTTTCGTTCCGATCCTCGTGATCCTGTTCCTTCTGCTTGGCAGCAAGGATGCAGTTTCGACCGGTGTTTTGTCATGGGTTCTGCCGGGCTGGGTGGAGCAGATCATCACCAACGCCACCGGTGACGCGGTTTCCGCCGGTTGGTGGGCGGTGGCGGTGTTGCTGCCACTGTTGTTTCTCGACCCCGAAACCCGCGCGAAGCCCTCCAAGATCCTGAAGTCGTTTGCCGAGGGCGGGATCCTGCTTTCAAACCTGTTCCTGCTGCTTTTCGCTGTGTCGATCATTTCAGCCTTTCTAAATGAAAGTGGTTTGACCGGCGAACTGACCCGTGCCGTCACGTCATGGCTCGAAAGCGCCGAAGTCATTCGCATCTTCGGCATCGATGTCCACATCACCGGCGGTGTCTATCTCATGGTGGCGCTGATCTCAGCGATGTTCTGCGCAATCATTCTCGGCATGGGCATGCCTACGGTTCCGGCCTATGTGAATGTAGCGCTTCTCCTTGGGCCGTTGCTCGCCAATCTCGGGGTCAGCTTCTTCACGGCCCATATGTTCGTCTTCTATTTCGCCGTCGCCAGCGCCATCACCCCACCGGTGGCCATTGCCGCCTTTGCTGCTGCCTCGATCGCCAAGACCGAACCGATGCGCACTGGTTTTGAAGCGGTCCGGGTGGGCATCGTCATGTTCACGATCCCCTTCATCTTTGCTTGGTATCCCGAACTCTTGCTTATCGAAGAGGCTGTCACGGTGCTGGACGACAACGGCCAGCGGGTCCTGATCGAAGGCTATGGTTCCGGTGTTGATTGGCCATCGCTGGCCGCACTTTTGCTGCGACTGGTTCTCGTGCTGTACCTTCTGGCCTCGGCGCTCGCGCGGTTCGACCGTGGGCCGATCAGCCGATTGGAAATGGCGCTACGCCTGCTGGCGGCCTTGCTGGTCCTATGGAAAACCACGCCGGTTATGTGGGTCGGCATCGGCCTCGCCGCGGCGCTCGTATGCTCTCACTATTTTCTCTCGAAAAGGACTGATCATGATCCCGCCCGAGCTTGAATTCATCTGCCAACTGAAAGTGCAACTTGCCCCAATCCGTGAGATGGGGCCGGGACGGGCGGGACAACGGCGGATCATCCCGATCATCGGCGGCACAGTTTCCGGCCCCCGCCTCTCGGGCAAAATCGTCAATCTCGGTGCGGATTGGCAGACGGTCTTCGACGATGGCCTCGCGCAACTCGATACGCGCTATGCCTTTGAAACCGACGATGGCGCACTGATCGAGATCATCAACTTTGGCTACCGCCATGGCCCCGAAGAGGTCATAGCGGCGCTTGCACGCGGCGAAGACGTGCCGGCCGACAGCTACTATATGCGCACCCATGCACGACTGGAAACCGGTGACAGCCGGTATGCATGGGTCAACAAATCGCTATTTCTCGGAACGGGCAAACGCGATAAAGAGCGCGTTGTCATCGATCTGTTTCTGATCCGATAAGCCTTGCCGGACGGCCCGGCACCCTGTTGCTACCAAGATACCGGGGAGCCCAATCACTGCTTTTCTTTTGGTCCGAAGTATCCCGCTTACCTCAGACCCTTTTCACTTTCAGCTTTGTCTTCAGGTCAGTTTTACAGAAGGCATGCAAAAAGCAGGTCTTCTCCGAGATATCGAGCATCTCTTGCGCCGTCTCATCGCTTTCGGATGTCTGCAAATAAACATGCGTTTCGATCGGGTCGGCCTCGCCCGCTTTGCCGGTGCCGCCACTGGCACCACCGAGACTGAAATGAGTGTCCTGCACGATGCGGTAGTCTGGCAGGTCGAGCTTGAGCATCGACACGAAACGACCAAACTGCGTCATGAAACAGAACCCGATCCCGGCGCTGATCAAGGTGTTCGCGTCGGGCGCGCGACCATCCTCTGAACTCAGCAACATGAACGAGGTACCGTAGGGCGAATACTGCATTTGTTGGATCTGTTTGATCCCATCTGCGCGCAATTCAGCGACAGCCCCGATGTTCAGCCGCCTGTCCTGTTCGTCCGACAATGACGAACTGCCGGATGCGGTCCCCTTGGCGACCTCTTTCTTGGGCGTAGGACCGACTTTGCTCATCAGATCTGAAACGCTCTCGCCCGGCGTGGCTTTGGCGAAATGATCACCGGGGTCCGGCAAGATCGAACCACTTAGTTCCAAAGCTTTGGCCGTCGGAAGCTCGTTGCCATTCTTCGCCAGTTTGAACAGGCTTTCGATCTGTCCGCGCATCAATCCGTTCAACGGCGATGCAAAGGTCGCATTGATCAGAAATTCATTGAGAGCCCCATCATCCAGATCGCAGTCGATTTCGACCTGCAATTCGATGTTTTCGGCCCCACCAACCATGGTCCGCCTCGGCATCGAGCCTTTCATGGTATAGAAGTTGTCCTGCGTCAGCTTCAGCTTGCGGATCTCAATGCCCTTTTGCTCTGCAAGAGCCATGATCTCATTCATGAAGCTGGCAACCATGCCGCAGGACAGGAACGCCAATGGGCAGCACGCGGCATCATGGCCATTCAAATACGGCCCCTCGTCACTGACAAAGCGCCAAGTGTCACCGGTTTTGGCCGATCGCACCAGCGCCTCTTTCTGAAAACCGCTGAAAGAGCGCACCCATGTGCGCAGGGCATCGCCTTTGCGGTTCTCGGGCGCGGATATGCCCACCTCATCTGCATTTTCCACTTTGAAAAATGCGGGCAGTGCACTTTTGCCAATGAGGTCTTCGCCAATTTTAGCCACGTGAGGTGCTCCGTTGTTGAGTGTTTTTTGGGTGATGCCCTATGTCCGGACAGGCTCGTCCGCGTGGATCTGGCGATTCTTGATGAAATGCAGTCCAAGCCAGAGACAAGCCGCGACAGCAGCAGATGAGTAGATCACAGGGTCTTTTGTCATGAGCGAAACCGCCAACACCAAGCGCAGGATAACATCCCAGGACGCCAATGCAGCGCGGTCAAAGCGGGCCAGCGCACTGGCGAGCAGGAAGAGCGCAAGGAAAAGACGCAACAGCACCAGTGTCAGGGCACCCCAATCCAGCTGATCAGTGTAGCCAGGCAGATACTGGATCTCTGCCCCATCGCTTGTGCTTGGATCAATCACGGCCGCTTCGATCAACAAGATCTCTGGATAGAGCGCGAACACGAATGGGATCACAAACATTACGATACCGACCCGCACAGCCGCGAAGCCGGTCGCCATGGGCTCACCTTTGGTGATCGTCGAGGCGGCAAAGGCAGCCAGCGCGACAGGCGGTGTGATGGCTGAGGCAACAGCAAAGTAGAAGATGAACATATTGGCCGAGAACACGGATATCCCAAGGCCGGCCAGCACCGGCCCCATCAACAAAGCCACGTTGATGTAGGCCGGCACCGCAGGCATCCCCATACCAAGAAGTACCGCCAGCAGCATGGTCACAAACAGCGCTACAAGCTGGAACATGGCGGATCCGTCCGCACCCAGATCCAGACTTTGCAGCCATTGAAGAACATCGAGCGAGATAAAGAACGGCATGCCAGTGAATTTCAGGCAGAAGTCGATGATCGAAACAGCAAGAAACATCAGATACAGCGTTGCGATCAAAGTGCCTGCACTTGCAAAAGACTCCAGCAGCTTGAACGGTTTCGCCCGCATGTCCGGGTCTAGAAACAGCAAGAAGCACAGCACGATCACCGCCCACCATCCAGCGCTGCCGGCGTCACCAGCGGCATTCTGAACGAGTTGCAGGAACCAAGACAGGCTCTCGACCTGACATACCCCGTCAACAAAGCTGCGCTCTGCCCCAAGGATGCCACCAAGAAGACCGCAGCCGACGCCCCCCTTGCTGGTCAAAAGCAGAACCAGAATGATCAGGATCGGCGCAAAAATCATGACCAGGTTCAGGATATCCTGACGGTCCATCTGCATGTCATCGGTCAACTCGCCAATCGCGCGGATTTTCTGTTTGCGCGCCTGAAAGACCACCGACAGGAACAAACAAACGAAATAGGCCACGGCCGGAATTGCTGCGGCAATGATCACCTGATTGTAAGGCACTCCCGTGAGAGCGGCCAAAATGAATGCAGCAACCCCCATGACCGGCGGCATGATCGACCCGCCCGAAGAGGCCGCCGCCTCCATCCCGCCAGCGAAGTTCTTAGAGAACCCGCGTTTGATCATCATCGGGATGGTCAGCACACCCGTCGAAAGCACATTGACAACGGGCCCGCCCGAAATCGTCCCGAACATCGCGGATGAGACAATCGCTGCATGCGCCGGACCACCGGCCAAGTTACGGGTCCAGCGGAAGGCCACCTTGATCAAAGAGCGCCCGCCGGCAGAGGCACCAAACAGCGCACCAAGAATAAGATAGGGGAAGATTTCGTTCAGGATGATGTCCATGAACCGCCCCAACAGACCCGAGGCATTGTTCACCAGAATATCGTGCACGCGCGGTCTGCCATCCGAAAGCATCCGTGGCTCACCGCCGATCTTGGTCACCAGGTATTTGTTGATGTCTTCGACACCATAAAAATACCAAACCAGAACAGTGCCAATCGTGTAGGCCGCAACCAGGATCGCGACCAGCACCAGCGGCAGACCCCAGACTTTGACGTTGTAGGCAAGGAACACGACAATCGCCAAACCGATGATCAGCACCAACCAAGGGCCTGTGGTGCTCAGACACTGTGGATCATCAACCGTGGTTGGCTCTGGCAAACCAAACAACACGGCATTTTCTTTCTCGATCAGAAGACTCTCGGCAATCAAACGGGCGCGATCACCGGTTATCTGATCGATCATACAGACGGACTCGATCTCGATCAGATAGGTGAGTGATATGGTCAGCGCCATGAGCACCAACGCAAGATCCATTGCCAGACCAAAGCCGCGGCGGAGTTTGGATTTATCGACCCACGCGCGCCACATCGAATGATGCAGCGCGACGATGAGCATCATCACGGCAAATGCCAAAGGATAGTAGTATTCGAAGGGAAACTTGCGAATGACGAAACCGTCATTGCCGGTAATCCGAATGGCCCATGCATCGAGCCCCGGAATACCCGGCATCGCATTGATCATTCCGACAATGACGAACGCGACAGATAGCCAAAAAACCAGAAATTGCGCCCGGCCTTTTTTTGGTTTTTCAACGGTCTCAGGCCCTGACATTTTTGTCCCCGTGCTCATGATCTGTTCGGGGTCGCGACATTTGCCGCGCCCCCGCCTGCCTTCACTGCTCGCAATAGACGATTAGGGCTTGGCGCAGTCTGGCACTGTAATGCCAGCTTCTTCGTAGGCCGCGATCGCGCCGGGATGGTACTTGAGCGGGATAGGACCGCACAGACCAACACCCACTGAACCGACCTGAGTGGTTCCCATATAGGGCGCCTTGGTCAGGAAGGTGTCGACGTTTTCCAGCATCGCCTTTGTCAGTGCCTTGGCAGTCTCAAAGTCCATGCTGGCGTTCACGACTTCCGCACCCAGGGTCGTTGGGCTGCGCCACATGCCATCCTCGCTGACGATCGTCAGACCTTCGATGGGCGCCAGGTCAGACAGTGGGAAAGTCATAGAACCCGTACCAGGGGCTTTGGTATATTTCTGCATGGCTTCGCCTTCCCAGATCTCCTTCGGGACCGACCAAAGCGTGATGTTGCCCGCCGACAAAGACCGCGTGATGCGGGCATCCGGGAACGTCACCGGAAGCATCATCGCATCGACCGAACCATCTGTGATGGTCTTGGGCATCTGGCCCCAGTTGAGCTGGACACCCTTGTAATCCTTGCCGTCTTCGACACCGCTCACCAGCTTGAGAATGCCGCGACCGTGGGTCAGCGCCCCGCCGCGTGGCGGACCATTCAGGATGGTTTTGCCGGCTACGTCTTCCCATCCTTTGACGCTGGCGCTGTCGTAAGCGTAAAGGCCAAAACCGCCATAGTTAAAGGTGTGAAGCGCCTGTACTTTGCTTGCCAGCTCAGCGCCCTTTTCCTTTCCGAGTTTTGCGTAGGGACCAGCGCCCCGAGACATCAGGAAGGTGAGGATCAGTGGAGCGGCCGACACGTCCGTTTTGCCCTCTGCAACGTTTTGCAAAGAGTTGGTAAGCGTCTGGCTGTCAGCAACCTGCATATCTGCGACACCGGCCCCGGCTGCGATCTCGGCCAAAGTTGTCGTGGCCGTGAAAGGGACAGTTCCCGGAGGTCCGGTTTCGGCACTCAGGATGACCTGCGCAGAGGCAGCCCCTGAAAGCAGGCCAAACGCAAGTCCGGCGGCGATAATTCTCTTGATCATGATTTCCTCCCAGTTGATCAAAGGTCTCTTTTCGAGACGTTATTTTTTTGTCGCCCCCCGCGCGTAATCAGGCGCAGAAGCAGGCGGTTTCACGTCGTCCTCGTTCCAATATCCGATCAGCACGCCAAACTTGTCCTCCAGCCCGACCATCTCGCCCGCACGCTCTTCTGAGATCGTCTCGCGCTGACGGTATTGCAGCGCCCAGTCAGCAAGGGCGAGCTGCATGGTTTTGCGCGCGTCGTCATAGTCGGGCGCCCGGCCCAGATCGTGGAATTCGTCGGGATCGTTGGTCAGATCGAACAACATCGGCGGGTAGCCGGGTATGTGGATGTACTTCCAATCCGCGTTGGCGATCATATAGCTGCGGCAGTCCAGCGGCGCGCGTCCAGTTTGTGGGCTGAACGGCTGAATGAAGTAGTCATATTCGCTGATGACATAGTCACGCCAAGCGATTTGCTTGCCTTCAAGCAGCGGCATGAGCGATCGGCCATCCAGAATATGCCGCTGCACCTCGCCCCCGGCGTATTCGACAAAGGTCGGCAACAGGTCGATGGATTCGACAAACATATCATTCACGGTCCCGCGGGTGGCATCACATGCGGGATCCGGATCAGCGATAATCAGCGGGATTTTGACGGCCGGATCATGGAAAAAGTCCTTGTCGCCCATCCAATGGTCGCCGAAATATTCGCCGTGATCCGATGTGAACACGATCATCGTGTCCTCCATCAGGCCACGCTTGTGCATAAAATCGAACAGGATCCCCAATTGGTCATCGATCTGTTTGATCAGGCCCATATAGGCAGGCACCGTCGCGGCACGTTTGTCGTCATCGGAAAACGTCTGCCCGGAAATCCTGTCCTGATAGAGCTTTGCCAGCGGGTTGGTATCCTTCAGCTCAGCCTCTGAACGATGCACAGGCTGCACATCTTCCGGGCCATACATATCGTTGTAGGGCGCAGGTGCGATGAATGGCCAATGTGGTTTGATATAGCTCAGGTGCAGCAACCACGGTGTTTCGCCGTCATCTTCCTCCAGGAACTGCATGGCGCGGCGGGTCATGTAAGGCGTCTCAGACTCTTCGTCCGTTACGCGTGCGGGCTGGCTTGCGACATCGTTGAAAAAACCGGATCGCGGCTCTGTTTCCCCGGCGACAGAGTTTGCCGCCCAATGCCACGGGTTTTCGTGATCATCGTAGCCGCGTTCCTTGAGGTATTCGTTGTACGCAACCCCCGGCTTCAGAACCAGATCGGGGTGAATTCCGTCATCACGCTCATAGGGCTCAAAGCCTGTTTGCGAGTGGTGCACACCAATCTCGCTGGCAGGATCAATGCCCAACCGTTTCATGCCCTCCTGATCGGCAACCATATGGGTTTTGCCCACCAAAACCGGGCGCATCCCCAGAGGCTTGAGGTGATCGCCGATGTTTTTCTGACCCACGCGCAACGGCACAAAGTTCTGCGAAGACCCATGCACAGACATGTAGCGCCCTGTATAGGTGCTCATCCGGCTGGGGCCGCAGATGGGTGATTGAACGTATGTGTTGGAAAACCGAACACCCCGCGCGGCAAGCGCATCAATATTGGGCGTATGCAACGTCTTATGGCCTGCGCAAGACAGGTAATCATGGCGCAGCTGATCGCACATAATGAAAAGGATGTTCTTGCGTTTTGACATGGCTCAGCTTTCTTCCCGATCACGCTCGGGCAATGGCCCGATGTTCACGATGTCATATTTGGCGTTCAGGGCTTCCATCTTTGCCGTGTCTTCAAAGTCGGCTTCCGACATCGCGCTGAGCTCATTGAGGTAGCCATCAAACCCGGATGGTTGATAAATCATCAGCATGCGCCCACCCTCACAGCCCTTTGCCAGACAGCAGGCGTGTTCGACGCCGGGCGGGATATGAATGCATGTCCCCGGCTCTGCGGTCATCCAATCACCATCGATGAAGAAATCGACACGCCCTTCGAGGATATAAAAAGTCTCGGCATGATACCGATGCAGATGAAGGCCAAGTGCAAAGTTGGCCTTCAGGTTGTCTTCCATCAACGTGTACTGACCGCCCGTATCCGCGGCAGAGACCTTTACGTAGGTATGGTCTGCGGACCACTCGTAGTTCGGGCCTCCACCGGGAGGAAGATATGCGTACCGCTTGGCCATCAATCAGAGATTCACCTTGCCGCCATCGACGTTGATGGTCTGGCCGGTGATGAAATCACTGTCAGAGGTCACGAGGAACATCAGGGTGCCCATCAGATCCTCTGGCACCATTTCCCGCTTGATCGAGCGTGAGTCTACAGTGGGTGCGCGAGCGCGATCCCACTTGTCGTCACCGGCAATCGAGCTGCTTTCGGTCAGGCCAACCGCAATTGCGTTGATCTGAATGTTCTTGTCGCCCAACTCGCGCGCATGTCCGCGTGTCAGGCCAATCACAGCGGCCTTGGAGGCGGTGTAATGAGACAGACCCGGAGGGCCGTAATAGAATGTGCCCGAGGCGATATTAACGATTTTGCCGCCTTCTGCCCGCATCATTGCCGGAAGAGCGGCCTTTGTCGCCTGATGGATCGAGCGCGCATTGATCGTCATGACCTTGTCGAACTCATCGTTGCTGATCTGAAAGAATGGCTTGAGCTCAAGATTTGCGAACAGACCCGCGTTATTCACCAGAATGTTCAGCGCGCCGTACTCACTTTCCGCCTTGGCCACCATTGCGTTCAGATCATCGTCTGATGTCACGTCCACGACCATTCCTGTGGCCTTGCCGCCGGCTGCGGTGATCTCGGACACAACTTCGGCAGGATCCAGAATGTCAGTGACGACGACGTTGGCACCTTCAGCGGCCAGTTTCTTCGCATATTCTGCCCCGATGCCGCGAGCGGCTCCTGTGATGGCGGCGGTTTTTCCGTCTAGTCGTCCCATATTTCACTCCCTTATCTGGCGCAGTCTTCGCGCCTTATTCTTCGATCTTGATGTCGAGGATTGCGGCCACTTCGGGCCAGCTTTTCTTGCCATTCTCGCGCAAGTCATCGGTCAATTGCTCTGGCACCCAATCAATAAAGCAGGTCTTGAAGTTGGGCAGCGCTTCGATCCGGGCAAACCAGGCTTCGAGATTGGGCAAACGGCCATTTTCCCACATGCCCCGCATCGACATCATCGCGAGCCGATTGACGTAGGGCGTCAGTGCGACATCGGCAATGGAGAACTTATTGCCGACAAGCCAGTCCTGACCATCCAGTGCCTTATCCATCTTATGCAGATAGCTATCGTAAAGCTTGACCTTGTCCAGCGCACCGGGAGCGTCAAAACCCTGCCTCACAATGGCGTCTTTGAAGCTTTTCCAATCAGAGGTCACTGAGAATTCTGGCGTGGAAGCAAGGAACTTTGCAGCACCTTCTGGACCAAGATTGCGCAAAACTGTGTGCCGGTGCGAGCACAGGAATGTCATCGCGCCACAAGCAGGATGCAGATCTTCATCAACGGCCTTGGTCCAGTAGCGGACCTGCGCTCGCTCAAACGGATTGGTTGGGTGCAGGCTGGTTTCCGGCGCGATATGATCGAGGTACTCACAGATCACGGTGCTGTCCGTGATGACCTGTTCATCATGCTTAAGCGTTGGAACAACCGCTTTGGGGTTCAGCTTCATGTATTCGGGATCGAACTGCTCTCCCGCGAGGATGTCGATGTAAACCCCGTCCCACTCCATGCCCTTTTCGGCCATGGCAAAGCGAACCTTGGCCGCGCAGACAGAAGATCCATGGTGATAAAGTGTAAACGTCATAGCTGCACCGTGACCCATTTGAGTTCTGTCATCGCTTCCATGTCGGCATCGGTTCCCTCCCGCCCGACGCCACTTTCGCCGTTGCCGCCAAAGGGCACATGCGCCTCGTCATGGATTGTGGGTCCGTTGATGTGGCACATGCCAGCGTTAGAGTTGCGGGCGAAATGGAACGCCTTGTCGATGTCTTTGGTGAAGATGGCAGAAGACAGGCCGTATTCCGTGTCATTGGCCTTCGCCAAACCTTCTTCATAACTGTCGACCGGATAGATGGACGTCACTGGCCCAAAGGTCTCCGCACGACAAACGGTCATGTCGTCAGACACATCCGTCAAAAGGGTCGGCTGGCAGCGGTTGCCCACCCATTCACCACCCGCAACGATGGTTGCGCCCTTCGCCCTTGCGTCTTCGATGTGGGTTTTGATCCGATCGCGCTGACGTGGAGAGATAGCAGGCGCAATCACTGTGTTCGGATCGCGCAGATCACCCATGCCCAGCTTCCCGACGATCATCGCAAAGCGCTTGACGAACTCATCATAGAGCGGGCGTTCAACATAGAACCGGCTGGAAGCGATACAGGCTTGCCCCGCGAACATGAACATTGACCGCGCAGCCAGCGGCATGACCTTGTCCAGATCGGCATCGGCAAGGATAATCGTCGGGCTTTTGCCCCCCAATTCCAATGTATTTGGGGTTTTGTTTTTCGCACATATTTCATTGATGTGCTGACCCACGACCGTCGATCCTGTGAACGTCACAAAATCCACGTCTTTGTGGCCTGTTAGATCATCGCCGATCTCTGCGCCCATACCGGTGACGACGTTGTAGGCCCCCTCCGGAACCCCGGCCTCGGCGACGATCTCGGCAAACAGAACCGTCAAATGCGGTGCCATTTCCGATGGCAGGTGCACAACCGTATTGCCGACGGCCAAAGCATTGGCAACCAGTCGCGTTGTCTTGATCAGTGGCACGTTGAACGGCGTGATAACGGCAACCACACCAAGCGGTTCGCGGATCGACATTGAGAATGTGCCCGGACGGTCCGACGGGATCGTCTCACCGCGCACATTGCGGCACATGCCTGCGGCCGCACGGATCATGGTCAGGCCTTTGGTAAACTCGAACATCGCCTTTTGAACCGGCGATCCGATCTCGTCGATCAGGCAGTCGACCAGATCTTTCTGGCGCGTCTCCATGATCTCAGCAACGCGCAAAAGCCAACGCTCACGCTCTGTCGGCGTCGTCTCTTTGTAGGACGTGAACGCTTCCTTTGCTGCAGAAACAGCTTTGCGGACGTCATCAGCAGTGCCTTTCGCAGCATGTGCATAGTGACTGTCGTCCAACGGATTGAGCACATCAAATGTCGCCCCGCCAGACGCATCAACCCACTGACCGCCGATATAGTGACGCAAGGATCGAATGTCCGTTCTACCATCCATGGAAGGGCTCCCTCTATCATGTCGCAAGCATCAAATCCGAGGTCTGCGATTGGGATCCCAAAAAAGGATCTTTAAGCCAATGCGACCCGATTCCAGCTCTGTTACATGCCTTTATTGAGGTTTAAGGATCCCAAAGCAAGCAAAAATCACGATATCCGGCAGTATTGGCCTGTACGAACCTTGACTTTGGGATCCCAAGAATGGTCAATACATCCATGGAATCTATCGATACTCAACTTGCTGCCAAAATCAGGCATGACATTGTTCTCGGCAATTACGGGAAAGAAGAACGCCTGTCAGAGTCGCAGCTGTGCGAAACCCATAGCGTTTCGAGAACGCCCGTTCGCCTTGCGCTGCGTATGTTGGAACAGGAAGGCCTAATCCGACGGAGCGAGGGGCGTGGATACTTTGTCATGGCCCCAAAGGTCGAGGACATCCTTCAAGCGGTGCAGGTTCGCGGACATTTGGAAAGCCTCGCTGCACGGTTGATGGCGCAATCGCCGAACCGTCATAGCGTTCTACCAACTCTGGAGATTGCGATCGAAAAGATCGAAGGCTTCATCAACGCGGGCAAAATGGATGAAGCATCGCTGAGCTCCATGCAAATGCAGAACGCGATCTTTCACAGGACGATCCTGGACGGTTGCGGCAACAACTTTGTTGGCTTTACCTGCAGCCGCATCAGCCATTTGCCAATGCTTGAGGTGGGCTCAATGGTCTTTGATCGCGAAGTTCTGGCCTCAAAGGAAGGCATCGACCGAAGCCTCTTCCGACTGCAGCTCGGCAACTCTCAGCACAAAGTGATCTTTGAAGCGATCCAAAGCGGCGATGCGGTGCGCGCAGAGGGCATAATGCGTGAGCATTCAAACACCATGGTTGAATACATCAAGATTTTCGAGAAACGGAACGAAGAACTGACGATCAAAGACCTGATTGGCTACTCAGGTCTGAGCATTACGCGCGCGATTGCCCCCGCAGCCGATACCGATCAGCAACTGCAAACATAACCAAGAGCAAACATGCCAGCACATCCAGACCTCATCGCTCAGAACGCTCAATTCGCAAAGAAAATCCATCAGCTATCAGACAGCGTCTACTCGGCTGTCGGATATGCTGCATCCAATGTGCATTTTCTGGTGGGAAAGGCTGGCATCGTCCTGATCGATACCACCGAAACAACGCAGGCCGCTGAGAACATTCTGAATGATTTTCGCGCCCATTCGGACCTTCCGATCACCACGATCATCTACACGCACTCACACAGGGATCACATTTCGGGCGCAACGGTTTTTGCCGAAGGCCGCGAAGTCGAGGTCATTGCATCTGACAATTTCACATCGGATCTTGTTGGCGTCGATGAAACCCGCCCTGCCCCGAACAAGGCGCTGATGGCGCGCACAAAACGGCACTTTGGCATTAGCCTTCGGCCCGATGAACGTATCAGCGTTGGCGTTGGTCCGGGCGACCGTCCGATGAAAGGAATGGGCGCCGGATATATTGAGCCCACCCTTCGGGTTTCGGAAACGACACGCATCACTCGTGAAGGGTTTGATCTTGAACTGACCAAAGCGCCTGGCGAGACACCGGATCACATCGTGGTTTGGCTCGCCTCGCAAAAGACGCTGTTCTGTGGCGACAATTTCTACCACGCCTTCCCCAATCTCTACGCAATCCGCGGCACACCATATCGCGATTTTGATGCCTGGGCTGATACGATGGATCAGCTCATGGATTTCGAACCCGAAATTCTGGCACCCGGTCATACGCAACCGGTCATCGGCGCGGAGGCAATCCGCGCGGCTCTGACCGACTACCGCGATGCAATCCGCTATGTTGTCTCCAAAACAGTGGAAGGCATGAATGCCGGACTGGACCCGGTAACGATTGCAGCTGATTTGAAACTGCCCGAGCATCTGGCATCCAAACCCTACCTGCAGGAGTTCTACGGCGATGTCGGTTATGCGTCGCGGGCCTATTTCGCGGGGACATTGGGCTGGTTTGATGGCAATCCCACGAGCCTTGCCGAACTGCCGCCAGCCGTTGAAGCGGCCAAGATCATAGCACTCGCGGGTGGGGCAGAGGCGGTTCTGGCCGCAGCTCGAACGGCACTTTCGGGCAATGATGCACAATGGGCGATGGAACTGGCCGATCGTCTGATCGCCTGCAATCAGCACAAGGCGGAAGCCAGCCAGCTCAAGATCGAAGCTTTGCGGCATATCGCCGACTTCACGGTGAATGCGCCGACGCGGAACTACTACCTGCTTTCAGCGCGAGAGCTGGAAGAATCCCTCGGGTAGATGCCGGAAAAGTCGGTATGCCAGCACAAAACGCATCTTTCTTTTGGCTCGCAAGGCAGCCTTCGGTTGTTCGACGCGCCTCAAAAATTGCACTGATCGTCGGCGTCGTTCTGGCTTGTATCAACCACGGTGATGCGATCCTTTCGGCAAGCCTGACCACCGGCGGTCTGCTCAAAATAATGGTCACATTCTGTGTGCCCTATTGCGTGTCCACGTATTCTTCCGTGCTCGCAATTCGAGAGAGGTCTCAGCTGATCGAGGCAGGGTAAACGGACACCGCGACCACCACGCAAATTCCAGACAATGAACGACGGAAGGCTTGCTGATCGCCTCTACCAGAGTGGCCCGCTGCTGGTTTCGCCCACCCCTGATGCGTCCCGCACCTGAAATGACCGGCATAGACGGCTATGTCGGTGCAGGCGCGCGAGCGCCATTGTTTGGCGCTCAAAGCGTTAGACGCGATGCCCTTCCTTGTCGAAGTAGTAGGCACGCTCAGGCGCGTATCCCAGTGTGACTGTCTGTCCTTGGTTGATCGCGTGCTGACCGAACAGGCGCGCCGTGATCTGGGTGCCTTTAGCCTCCGCGATCACATTGGTGTCGCCGCCCAGGTGCTCGACGTGCTGCACCGTGGCGGCGAGCCCGCCGTCATCCTGCAGTCGCAGGTCTTCCGGGCGTACGCCGATGGTTCTGGGATCCCCTTCCGAAACAAACCCGGCCGGCATGAAGTTCATAGCCGGAGAGCCAAGGAAACCGGCGACAAACTGATTGACCGGATTGTTGTACAGCTCCATCGGACTGCCGATCTGTTCCACCCGGCCATCGCGCAGAACCACGATCTTGTCGGCCAGCGTCATGGCTTCGGTCTGGTCATGCGTAACGTAAATCATCGAGGCGGCAAGCGTGTCGTGCAAATTCGCGATCTCAAGCCGTGTGTTCATGCGAAGGGCCGCATCAAGATTGGAAAGCGGTTCATCGAACAGGAACAGTTTCGGCTCTCGCACAATGGCACGCCCAATGGCAACGCGCTGACGCTGTCCACCCGAAAGCTCGGAAGGGTATCTTTCCAGATAGTCTTCAAGGTTCAGCATCTTGCTGGCCTTGGCCACACGCTCGTTGATGACGGCCTTGCTTTGTTTTTCCTGTTTGAGAGCCAGAGACATGTTCTTGAACACGTTCAGGTGCGGGTAGAGCGCATAGCTTTGGAACACCATGGCTATACCGCGCTTCGATGGTGGCGTGTTGTTGACCAGATCGCCCCCGATATGGACCTCACCCGAGGTCGCATCCTCAAGCCCTGCAATCACGCGCAGCAATGTGGACTTGCCACAGCCCGACGGGCCGACGAAGACGACAAACTCGCCTTCCTCCACCTCGATGTTGATGTCTTTCAACACGTGAACCTCTCCAAAGGACTTGTTCACATTGGTCAGGGTCAAGGCAGTCATCGGTTTGGCTCCTTAAGGATCACGGGCTGACCGCTGCGGATGCTTTCATCGGCGGCCAGGCAAATAGCGAGAGATTGTACGGCATCATTCATGTGCCGGGTCAGATCAACGTCATCCCTGATTGCGTTCAGCATGTAAGCTTGCTCTGCGTCACACAGTTCCTGATGACCAGGCTCATCGGGCATTTCGATCAGCTGATCGCCAGACGTGCGGTGCACAAGGATACCGCCAACCTTGGTGTGGCCGTCTATGTCAGCGGACGCGCCCTTGTTGCCATCAGTGATCGAGACCGCGCCACTGGGTGAAATGATGTCTTTCACGAAAAAGGCCGTCTCTGACATCATCGGGCCCCAGCCGGCCTCGTACCAGCCGACCGATCCATCTTCGAACACGACTTGGAACTGGCCGTAGTTGTACATGTCCTCGGCAATTTCGTCTGAAAGCCGCAACCCCATGCCGTGAACGCGGATGGGATCAGCATCGGTGATCTGGCACATGACATCGACATAATGCACGCCGCAATCCACGATCGGGCTGGTGGTTTGCATCAGCGCCTTGTGCGTATCCCATTCCGCGCCAGACGACTGTTGATTGAGATTGAGCCTGAACACGTAAGGGCCACCCAGACCGCGGGCCTCATCGATCAGCCGCATCCACGACGGATGATGGCGCAGAATGTATCCCACAACCAGCTTGCGCCCCAATCGTTTGGCCGTGGCGACAACGCGTCTTGCATCTTCGACGGTCATGGCCAGAGGCTTTTCGACAAAGACATGCGCACCCTTTTCCATCGCGGCACAGGCAAAATCCGCATGGCTGTCAGTATAGGTTGCGACCACCACGAGATCCGGCTCCAGCGCCAGCCCTTCTTCGAAGGTCGCGTAACGTGGATAACCCTGCAGGGCGTCCGGCAAATCAACGTCAGACCGGTTGACCAGACCGACAATTTCCGAATGCGGATTTTCATGGTGGGCCAAGGCATGAGACAGCCCCATATTGCCCAAGCCGGCGATAAGAACACGGATCATTTGACCGCTCCTGATGTCAGACCGCGGATCAATTGCCGCGAGAAGATCACGTAGAGAACCAGAACTGGCAGGATCGCCATGGAAAGCGCGGAAAGCACCGCGTTCCAATCGGTCACGAACTGACCAATGAAGACCTGCGATCCCAGCGTCAGCGTCTTGGTTTCTTCTGCTGGCGCCAGGATCAACGGGAACCAAAGATCATTCCAGATCGGGATCATGTTGAACACGGCAACGGTGGCCATGGCCGGGCGCACCAAAGGCAGCACAAGCCGGAAGAAGATGGCGTATTCACTCAGCCCATCAACGCGGGCCGCATTTTTGAGATCATCAGAGACTTGCCGCATGAATTCGCTCAGGATGAACACTGCGAGCGGCAGACCCTGTGCCGTATAGACGAGGATCAGGGCCCAGAGCGTGTTGACCAGACCTGTTGCGACCATCATCTCCAGAATGGCAACCGTTCCGATCCGGATTGGGATCATGATGCCAAGCGCCAGATACAAGCCCATCAGCGTGTTGCCCTTGAACCGGTATTCCGCCAGCGCAAAGGCCGCCATTGCTCCGAATAGCAGCACAAAGAACAGCGAGGCGACCGTCACGATTAACGAGTTCTGGAAGTACAAGAAAAAGTCGCCCTGCTTCAGCACCGTTTGGTAGCCAATCAACGAAAAGCTGTCAGCGTCAGGCAATGCGAGCGGTTCGCGAAAGATGGCTTTGCGGGTTTTGAAGCTGTTGATCAGGATTACGAAAACCGGGAACAGCGCAATAAGGGTATAAAGGATCAACGCGCCGTGCATGGCGATGTTGTTGAACGGGTTCGTGCGGGCTTTGTTCATTTTTCCGTCCTCACATCTGATAGCGACGCATCCGGGTCTGGATGCCAAAGAGATAGATGCAGACACCAATCAGAATGATTGCGAACATGCCGCCAGCGATGGCCGAGCCCATGTGCGGGTCTCCGAGTTGCAACTGGAACCCAAAGAAGGTGCGATACATGAAGGTGCCGAGGATGTCGGTCGAATAGTCTGGGCCAGCCAATGCGCCCTGCGCGGCATAGATCAGATCGAAAGCGTTGAAGTTGCCTACAAAAGTCAGGATCGAGATGATCCCGATGGATGGCAGGATCAGAGGCAGTTTGATTTTCCAGAATGCCGAGAACCCGGTGATACCATCCACCTCTCCGGCCTCCAAAATCTCTTCTGGAATAGTCAGAAGCGCCGCGTAGATCAGCATCATCGGAATACCGACAAACTGCCAGACCGAGATCAGCGCGAGCGTCGTCAGCGCATATTCCTCTTTGCCCAGCCAAGGCACAAACAGCGACTTCAACCCGACAAAATCCAGCATCGACGGCGCGATGCCCCAGATCGGTGACAGGATCAGTTTCCAGGCGAAACCGACGATGACAAAGGACAGGATCGTCGGAATGAAAATTGCCGACCGGTAGAGCGCGGCAAACCGCAAGCGAGGGTGGCTGAGGATCGCAGCCAGCGCTACACCAATCGGGTTCTGCACCAGCATATGAACGACGAAAAACCAGAAGTTGTTCCCGAGCGCGTTCCAGAACTGTTCTGACCAGATCGGATCGAAGAACAAGGTACGGAAGTTTTCGAGCCCGACATAGACACGTTCCTGATCAACCTTGCTGTACAGCGCGAGCCGCAAAGTGTTGAACAAAGGGAAGATCATGACGGTGGTGTAGACCAGCACGGCAGGTGCCAGAAAAACCGCGATATGCCAGCGGATGCGAGCGCGTTGCATTTGGGAATCTCCTAAAGAGTCCGGGCGAAAAGGCCCGCCCGGACAAGGCAGTAAAGGGAGGGTTTACTGCTGAGGTTCGTACCAGCTCGCCAGACCTTTTTGCAGATCGGCGCCCAGCTCTTCGGGTGTCGCGGTGCCCTTGATGGCCGCAACGGATGCGCCCCAAGTCTCATTCTCGAGGTTGGGCGTGCCACGTGACAGGATCTGATAGGTCGACCGGATCGTGCTCTCGCACTCGCCGCGCCAACCAACGATTTCCTTTGCCAGCGGATCGCTCAGCTCAACCGGTTCCTTGGACAGCGGGAAGAAACCCGGCAGTGCATTTCCGAAGATCGAAGCGAATTCGGGACTGCCAACCCATGCGAGAAATGTCTTTGCGGCCTCTGCGTTCTCTGTCGCGGCATTCATGCCGATACCGATGTCGGTGTGGTCAGAGATATAGCAGGTGTCGCCCGCATTCCGGACCGGCGGCTTGAAGGCGCCCATTTCGAAATCAGCCTGAGCATTGAAGCCCGCGATTTCCCACGAACCGGCAGGATAGATTGCCGCGCGGCCCAGCGTGAACAGGTTCTGGCTGTCAGGATAGGTTTGCGCTTCGTACCCGTCGCCAAGATACGCGCTCCATTTGGCCAGTGTGGCGTATGGGGCGGTCCAGGCTTCGTCGGTCAGCTTTTGCTCGCCCGCGATCAATGCACGGCGGCCTTCTTCACCCTTCCAGTAGTTTGGCCCAATGTTGTTGTAGCCCATGGTCGCGGCTTCCCATTGGTCGTTGGTGCCCATCGCCATCGGAATGTAGTTGCCGTCTTCCTTGAACTTATCGAGCGCCGCGAAGAACTCGGCTTCGGTGTTTGGAACTTCGACACCGACTTCGGCGAATGCATCTTTGTTGTAGATGAACCCATGGATCACCGAGGCCATCGGCACGCAGAACGTGGCCGAACCATCGTCAGTCTGCCACGCGGATTTGGCAACGTCCGAGAAGTTGTTCATTGCGTCCATATCGTCCAGATCGGCGAGATGACCCGCCTCGAAGAGTGCAAGCGATGCGTCAAACGGGCGGCAGGTGATGATGTCACCGGCTGATCCGGCGTCCAGTTTGGAATTCAGAACCGCGTTGTATTCGGCCGGTGCGGAAGGCGTAAACTTCACCTTAATTCCGGGATTTTCCGCTTCAAATGCCGGGATGATCTTTTCCTGCCACAGCACCAGATCGTCGTTGCGCCAGCTTTCGATTGTCAGCGTAACATCCTGCGCCATGGCGCCTGTGGCTGTCAGCGCTGTGCTCAGTAAAGCCAGTTTCAGTATGTTGCGTTTCATGAATGGATCCTCCCAGTTGAAACATTGGTTTATGTACTAAGGTGTTTGCCCCATCGCCGGGCGCAGATGCCCGGCGGTCTCGTTCAAAAGTACCCGCGCCGCGTCCGGGGTCAGCCCGCGCGAAGCAATCAAAACGGCCGTCTTTACGTCTCCGTCCGCATCATCAAGCGCACGGCCGGCATCGACGATGGACACACCGGCAATCTGTGACACGATTCCGCTGGCTCGATGCCGGAGCTTGATGTTGTCCGCCCGCAGATTGACCATCATGCCGTCATGGACATGCCCAAGATCCACCGCCATCAGTGTCGAAAGCATGTTGAGCGCAATCTTTTGCGCCGTCCCCGCCCCCATTCGTGTCGAGCCGGACAAGACCTCGGGCGGCGTTTCCAGCAAGACGGCATGGTCTGCCAGATTCAACAGGTTAGAACCGGCATTATTCGCAATACCGATAACGGAAGCCCCGAGCGATTTGGCACGCTCTGCCGCTGCAACCGTGTAGGGGGTTGAGCCGCTCGCCGAGACGGCAATAATCGTGTCCTGCGCAGACACATCCGACATCGCCAACAGAACAGAGTCGGTGTCGTCCTCTGTGTCACCGGGCATTTCAACGCCGGTCGGCAGACCGCCCGCCATATGAATGCGCAGTTGCGCGGCCGGAATGGAAAACGTGCCGCCAAGCTCCTGAGCATCTGCCGCCGCCATCAAACCGGACGAGCCAGCCGCCACATAGTGCAGGCATCCCCCGACCCTGATCGATTGCGCCATCGCCTTGGCACCCGCACAAATACCTGAAATTGCGTGTTGCACCATGACAGCCGCGGCGAGCTGACCGCCCGCAAGAAGCGAGGCGATCTCCTCCGGCGCGCGCTGATCCAGCCCAATCGCAAAATCATGCAGATGTTCAGTGGTCTTGGCGTTCACACGATTCTCCCCATAGCTGCAATCAAAATACCTTTTAGATACCATTTGTCTACCATTTTGTTTCTCGCCGCAATTTTGACATGGAATTCACCAACTTACGCCCGCTTTAAGCGCATTTGGTATCAATTGGGCCTTTAATTCACGTAAAAGGTATTATAAAGGTATCAACATGAGAGATTCGACCGAAACCCAGACCCTGGCCATCGACGGCGGTGGCACACGGTGCAGAATTGCCCTGCAAGACGCAGGTGAACGTCTGGTGTCTGAATTTGGGCCGGCCAACACTGCAACCGATTTTGACAATGCAGTTCGGTGCCTTCTGGATGGCCTGAACGCGACCGCGCAGAACGCAGATATGTCTTTCGACACCCTATGCGCTCTGCCCGCTTTCGTCGGGCTCGCGGGCATCACCGGCAAGGCAGAAGCCAAACGGATGGCCAATGCTTTGCCGCTCAAAAATGCCCGTTACGCGGATGATCGCCGCGCGGCCCTCAGGGGCGCACTGGGCCGACGTGATGGCCTGATCGCACATTGCGGAACAGGGTCGTTCTTTGCGTCTCGAATTGCTGGCGACGAACAATTTGCAGGCGGTTGGGGTGCACGACTGGGTGACGAAGCATCGGCCCAATGGGTTGGGCGCAAGGCGCTGGCCAAGGTGCTGCAACACCATGACGGGTTTGTTGCATCCAGCCCGATGATCGAAGACCTGCAATCCCGCTTTGGCGATACTGGCAGTCTCGTCAGCTTTGCGCAGGACGCAAGCCCTGCCGCGTTGGGAGCGCTTGCGCCCTGCGTCACACAGCACGCGCAACAGGGCGATGTCGTTGCGGTCAGCATTTTGCAATCCGCGGGTGATCACATTGCGTCCAGCCTGCGGCAGATGGCGTGGAAACCCGGCCTTGCGATTTGCCTGACTGGCGGGATCGGGCCGTTCTTTGCCCCCTATCTTGCGCATGAAATGGCCCAAGACCTTATTGACCCGCTGGGCGAGCCGCTGGATGGCGCGATTGCACTTTCGCAGGAAATAGAGGTGACACATGGATATTGCTGACTTCTTGCGCCCCGAAGCATGGTTGAGCCGCTCCGCAGGGCCACGGTACGTGCAGTTGCGCCGCCGACTGGAGGCGGGGATCGAAGAGGGCATTCTTGCCCCCAATTCATCGCTTCCGCCCGAACGCGAACTGGCCGAGATCACAGATTTGTCGCGCGTTACGGTCCGCAAAGCCATACAAGAGCTCGTCCGGGAAGGTGCTGTCGAACAACGTCAGGGGTCCGGCACATTTGTGCGGGAACCGATCCCCCGCGTCGAACAATCCTTGTCGCATTTGACTTCGTTTACCGAGGATATGCAGCGACGCGGGCTTCAAACCACATCCAAGTGGCTTGAACGAGGCATCTTCATGCCCTCGCCCGACGAAGTGGTGGCGCTGGGGCTCGCAGCAGGGGATCAGGTTTCCCGGATCTATCGCCTGCGCGAAGCGGGTGGGCAGCCCATGGCCTTGGAGCGGGCAGCGTTGCCGCTGGACATCCTATCCAACCCCACCGCTGTCACAACATCGCTTTATGAATTGCTGGAACAATCCGGCGTACGACCGGTACGCGCGGTCCAGAAAATCTCGGCGATCAATCTCGAAGCAGAAGACGCCGAATTGCTGAACGTCGCCGAGGGAACCGCCGGGCTGCGCATCCAGCGCACATCCTATCTTCAAAGCGGACGGGTCGCTGAGTTGACCCGTTCAATCTATCGCGGTGATGCCTACGATTTCGTGGCCGAACTGCGTCTGTCACATTAACAAAGGCGCGCCAGATGCACCCTGAACCCACTCGCATGCGACGGGAAATTCTTGAAATACCCGATGCCGTAGAACGCCTGCTGTCCGATGGCGGCGCAGACATCCGCGCCGCGGCCCAGACCGCGCGAGACATGGATCCGGCCTTTTTGCTGTCTGTGGCGCGTGGCTCTTCCGATCACGCCTGCACCTTTCTGAAGTATGCGAGCGAACTGGTTCTGCGCCGGCCCATGGCTTCGGTCGGACCTTCGGTCAAGTCGATCTACGGCGTCGATCTTGTCGCCAAGGGCGCCTTGTGCCTGTCCGTTTCGCAATCCGGTATGAGCCCCGACATCGTCAGGATGACACGTTCGGTTGTCGCATCCGGCGGTATGGCCGTCGCCATCACAAACGATCCAGCGTCTGATCTGGCAGCGGTGGCCAATGCAACCCTGCCGATCCATGCAGGCCCAGAGCTGAGCGTGGCGGCAACCAAGACCTTTGTCACATCGCTGGTCACGGGGCTGTGGTTAATTGCGGAAATCAAACAAGACGCCGATCTGATTGCGGCGATCCATGCCCTGCCTGCACATCTGGCGGCGGCCACACTTTGCGACTGGTCGGACGCCGCTTCGGCGATCAGCGGCCAGTCACTGTTTACGCTCGGGCGCGGCCCATCTTGGGCAATCGCCAACGAAGCTGCACTCAAGTTTAAGGAAACCTGTCTGATCCACGCCGAGAGCTATTCATCGGCTGAAGTGCTGCATGGGCCGGTTTCCATCGTGGAGCAAGGCTTTCCCGTGATCGGCTTTGCCGCAGGCGACGCCGCCGAAACAAGTGTCACCGAGGTCCTGGACGCTTTGGCCGATAAGGGCGCAAAAGCCTTTGCGGCATCAACCAAAGTCACGCGGGCAGCCGCCCTGCCCCATGCACGCACCGATCACTGGCTTACCGATCCGATCGCGGCCATTGTGTCGTTTTATGGAATGGTGGAAAAGGTCGCACGGGCACGCGGCATCAATCCCGACACACCGCGTCACCTGAAGAAAGTGACTGAAACCGTATGACCCAGACGTCCGTAACATTCGCCGGCGGCCGCATTTTCGACGGCGAAAGCCTGCATGACGCCATGGCAGCGCGGTTTCGTGAAGGTGTTTTTGCAGAACTGGTTCCGGAAAGCGCGGTTACAAAGGACGAAGCAGCTGTTGATCTGAAGGGGGACATTCTGACACCGGGCTTTGTCGATCTGCAGGTCAACGGCGGCGGTGGTGTCATGTTCAATGAAAGCCCTGACCTTGATACTCTGACGATTATGGCCGAGGCGCACAGGTCATTGGGATGCACGGCGATCCTGCCGACCTTGATTACCGACCGTCCAGATAAAACAACGGCAGCCATCAACGCAGTACGCAAAGCCTTGCAGGCCCAGATTGCCGGCATTTCGGGGCTGCATCTTGAAGGCCCTCATTTGTCTGTTGCCCGCAAAGGCGCACATGACGCATCGCTCATCCGACCAATGGATGACGCCGATTTTCAGCAGTTGCTGGAGGCCAAGACAAACATTCCGGTTCTCAAGATTACAGTCGCTCCGGAAAACGTCACACCAGACCAAGTATCGAAACTGGCACAGGCCGGAATTCTTGTGTCGCTTGGCCACACGGATGCCGATTTCGAAACGTGCCGCCGCTATGCAAAGGCAGGCGCGTCCTGCGTAACGCATCTGTTCAATGCCATGAGCCAACTGGGCAATCGCGAACCGGGTCTGGTTGGGGCGGTTTTGAACCTTGGCCAATTGTCTTCGGGCGTAATTGCCGACGGCATCCATGTACACCCCGCTGTTCTGCAAGCCGCATGGAAAGCAAAAACGGGTCCGGGCAAGATCTATCTGGTCAGCGATTCAATGGCCGTGGCCGGCACCGAGGAAACCGAGTTTTTCCTCGACGGACGACGCATCTGCCGCGAGAACGGCAGACTGACATTGGACAACGGTACGCTTGCCGGGGCCGATCTGGACCTGACCCAAGCAATCAACGTGCTGGTCAACGCGGTCGGTGTCGATCTCGAAGACGCGTTGCGCGCCGCGACCTCGGTCCCCGCCGGTCTGATTGGCCTGCCCAGCGGTTTGGCTCCCGGCGTTACCCGTCTGGAAGACATCAACCGGATTACGCATGATTTGCGTTCGCTGTCCCGCCCCGCGGTCGAATTAAACTGATCGCTGGAAACCCAGCGGGCACATGCGCCGAACCGCGTCCCGGCGCGGGCTAGAGCCCAAGCAGCAAGTCGCGACTACGGTCATTCATGAATGCCTCGCTGCGCGCAAGCTTGGCCGGATAGGTTTCATCCTCGACCAGTCGTTGCGACGTGAAATCACTCTCCAGTGCCTGTAGCCGCCGGATCATTTCGGCCGCGTTTTCCTCGTCATCAGACAGACCGTAAAGCGCGATCAAGAACCGCAACGCGGGCCTGAAAGTTGGCGCGGTCGCATGGGTCCGGCGCAGATCCCGGATAGCATCCTGCACAGACCCGACAATCGCCGTTGTCAGCCCCTTGTGCTGATCCCACCAGAATTTCAACGGCCCGGGCCCGAGCAAGGCGCTGGCTTGCTTGGCGCTCGAATGTGCTTTGTCAAACTCGTTAAGATAAAGCTCGGAAGCCGATCGAACCCACCACGCGAACGGATTGCCCGGGTTGATCGCAATCGCCCGGTCGGACAGTTCTTCGCTGCGATAGAAATCCCGGTCGAGGATCAATGTCGTGTTGGCAAGATTGGCCAGAACGGCTGAATTACCCGGCTCCAAATCCAGCGCTGATTGCTGAAACACCTGTGCTTCACGCCTGAGCTGTTCTTCGTCAATGCCGTAGCGTTCGACCCATTGAATGGCCCGTACATGGGCGCGGGTCGCCGCAACCAACCCGTTCTTTGGCGATGTTTCCTGCGCGATTTGCAACAGTCTGTCCGCCTCGATGCTGCCTTTGCGCGTCATTGAGAACAGATTGCGCAGAGCGAGTTGTAACAACATACCGCTGGCCGCCATTTCAGGCTGCTGCACGCGGCGGGAAAAGTGCATGCTCAGCGCGTCGAGCATCTGATTTCCAATGCGCAACAAACCCACATTATCGGTTGGCAGCATCCCATCCAGAAAGGACTGCTGCGTATCCGACCAAATCAACGTGCCGCTTTTCCCGTCTTCGGCCAAGACGCGCAGACCGATGATTTCATGTCCCAACGAAAAGGCCTTGAGTGAAACCCGCACGTCGCAGGCGATGGCGGGCTGTTCACCAGGTTCATGGGTCGGATCAGTCTGGCAGACCACATCCGCGATCAGGTTTTCGCGAAGGGTGCAGGACAGGTGATCAAGGATGGAAAGTTCAACAGCGGCCAATACTTCGTTTTCGGTTCCCGAGCCAACAAACAAAGCCCGAAGCGGCGCTGGGTTATCCTGCTCTCGAACGCCCAGAACAGGGGTCGGGATCGGCCCCTGCGGGTCACGTTTTGACCGCTCCAGCGTTAGCCATTCCTCAAATTCTTCGTCCCGGATGTCGATCCCTTCCAGAAACTCGCCATCTTGGGGATTGTCGACCACGTGAATGAAAGACGCGTCCAGCGACACATGCGTGCGTGAGGCATTGAGCGCATCCCGGTTGTCACCCAATATCCGACGCAATGAGGCCAGCGCCTGCCGCAACGAAGCAGCGCCCTGCTCACGACCCCGATCACTCCATAACTTGTCCTGAAGCCAGATGCGTGTCTTGCGGTGCAGATGCGCTGTCGCCAACAGGGCCACCAACCCGCAGGTCTTTGCCCCACGCGGCGTGACGTCTTTGCCAGCCGCATTGACCATACGAAATGTACCGCAAAGGTGAATCGTAACAGCTTTTTCTACAAAGGCAGAATGGACACTCATAAACGCCATAGTAAGGCCCCCACCCATTTTTCCGAAACTTTTTATGAGCAGTAGGCGCTTCAGCGTGAATGCTTCGTGAATAATGCAGCGCCATTGCCATTAAGATTTGCCAAAGACATTCGGCTCGCCTCACAATTGCAGCCAGAGACACAGGTACATCTTTGTTGAAGGTTCACGATAAGGGGAGAATTATCATGGTGGCTTTTGGTTCGGGTTCGGGATCTGGTTCGGGCAGCGGTTCGGGTTCGGGTAGTGGATCGGGTTCGGGATCTGGGTCGGGTTCCGGCAGCGGGTCCGGGTCCGGCAGCGGATCGGGCTCTGGTAGTGGCACAGCACACGCGGGCGGCTCTGTTTCGCCAGCTCTCAGTGCCACGATAGCGGCTGCCAGCGATGCGGTGATCGGCTATTGGGACGGGACAACCGATGCTACGCTTGCGGACACCGACGTCGGCCATGGAGCCCCCTTCTATCTGCCTCCGGGCTTGCGTCATCAGTTAATGGTTATGGAGGTTCTGCAAAAAACTAAGGTCGAGAGCGGCGAGGGCACAGTGGCGCTACAGAAATCGGACGGCTCTCTTCTTTTGGAATTAAACCGACCGGGTCCCACAACGCTCAAAAACCAATTGATGCACGTTCGGAACTATGCCGACCTGCGCATCGATCGGGCGGTCGAAATCAATATCCAGATGACGGATATCCTGTCCTATCTGGCAAGCCCGGTACAACTGGATGCCAGCGGCTACAAACACACTTTTGAGTTCATAACAGCGACCCTGGAAATCGCGTCGGCGCTGTCGCAACACATGAAACATCACGTGGCAACGAAACGGCCGGTGGAAATCGAGCCCAAGGTCATGCCGATCATTCAAACACCGGCGCATTCCAGTTTCCCATCAGGGCATGCAACCGAAGCCTTCGCTGTTGCGACCGTGATCGGCAATTTCTTTCCGTGTGCGCGGACCTATGTTGACCGCCTTGCCGCGCGAATAGCCGTGAACCGCACAGTCGCCGGTGTTCACTATCCGATCGACAGCATCGCGGGCTGCACCCTTGGGCGCATCATTGGCCAAGCGGTTTGGGATCTTGCCAGCACCGGGGGCATGCAAGCCGACAAAGCTGTGTACAAACTCGGAAACGACAACAGCGATGATTTCGACTATACCAAGGTCGACAAGGGTACGGTCGCGGGCCTTGGCGCATCCGACGGCAACAAGATCCCACTCCAACCAAACGTTGCCGCGGCCAATGAGACAAAGGCAGCAGAAGCGGTCCCCGTACTACATGCCGTCTGGAAAGCCGCAACAGAGGAATTTGGCCAACGCACGCAGGGGCCAATCCGATGATCGGCGATTGGCAACCAGAGAAGGAAGACGAGCAAAAAATCCCGCCCTACGTCCGCTATGTTGCGCGACTGGGACGCTATGTTTTTCCGCCGGGCCAACATATTATCCCAAACTTGTTTGCGAGCTACAGCTCGCTTGGAGGCGGCCCACGAGAAAAAGGTCAATTCGACAGTCTAAGCGACAAAGGCATTTTCGATGAAGACGGTCAGATTGATCCAGAAAACCAAGCGGTTGTGCAGTTTCTCCAACAGTACCAACCACCGCAGGCATCAATCGTCCAACCAAACTTTCCCGGAGACACATTGCCGCCTGCGGACACCGCGGCAAACCCTGTTGTGCCAGAAACGCTCAATTTCACCGGTATCTTTGGCCCGCATTTGGATGTGCTAGACCAGGTTCCCGAAAAGGTACTAAACCAAAAGTTCGACCCCGACGAACAGATCCCCATTGATCAAGAAATCAAAGCAATGCCCTGGCACATCCGGAGCGATGCCGTGTTCACGGTCGTAATCGACACAGGGATGGTTCCTGCACATGAGCGTTTCTTGGACAATACTGGTGAAACGCGGGTTGTCGCCTCTTGGCAGCAATTTTCACTCAACGAAACCACCGACCTCACTTTGCCGTTCGGCCGAGAGGTCATGCGTTCTGAAATCCAAGCTGACGTTGAACGCATACAAAACGGTGTGTTTTCAGAAGAACAGGCATTGCGACATCGAGGTTTGATCGGGTCAGGCGAAGACATCAGTGTCGGGATGATGCGCCACAGCTCACACGGGATGCACAGCGCTGACCTTGCAGCGGGGTATGGCCCGATTGAAGACAGGCCCGAAACGGGTGCTCAGCCGATTTTTCTGATCAACCTGCCTCCCCGACGCGCCATTGGACGCACAGGCGCGTTCCTTCCCTATTTTGTGGTTAGCGCTTTGTCGCGGGCGTTGCACTGGATCGACACGCTCATGCTCGGCGCGTCATCTGCAGGCGACGATACGCCTTGGTCGATCTTTGTGAATCTTTCTTTCGGCCAACAAGCAGGACCAAAGGACGGGTTCGAAATCCTGGAAGGTGCAATCGCACAATTAATCGAAGCGCGCGCGGTGCGCCAATTGCCTGCGCCGACGATTGTTATGCCGATCGGCAACAACAATCTGGAACGCAGTCACGTCGAATTTTGCCTGCCCGGACAACAGGAAAGTGACGTCGTGGTTCACGTTCAACCCGAAGATCAGACAGCCAGCATGATCGAATTCTGGACAGAAAAACTGACAGATGCTGATTGGCCGCTGGACATAGGAATTTCTGCGCCGGGCATAACGCTTGAATTGGCAACGCCGCACCAACCGGACCAACCACATTATGCAGATTTGAAAGTTGGCGATGATCGCGTCGGGATGGTTTTTGTTCAGCGTCATGAACGCGGCGCAAAATACCGCTTTCAATATGTCTTCATCGTGAATCCGACCCAATTTCCCGGGGACATCCCGCAGAATGAAAACATTGCCTTGGCCCCGGCCGGGGCGTGGCGCATACGTTTGAAAAACAAACGCGATGACCCCATTCAAATCACCGGTGACATCGAGGTGGATCAGGCCTTGCGCTCTGACAATTTGACCGTGCGCCGTGCTTATTTTGCTGACCCAAAGTTCACAGATTTGACCGATGCCACAGGCCGCCCCTTTGATCACGGGGATATCCGTCAAAGCGACTTTGACAGGCTGACCGAGCAAGTGAAGCAGGCGGGCAACCAAAACTCTTTGGCCAATTCAAACCACGTGACCGTGATTTCCGGGCATCGGCGCAGCGATGGTCAGCCGGTTCCGTACAGCGCCGTAATGAAGGGAAAAGACCAGTGCGACACAGTCCGCATGATTGACTACTCATTCCCATGTGAGGACGCACCGGCCCATTTCGGTACGATGGCTGCGGGCATTGGATCGTGTTCAACCAGTCTACGCGGCGGCACGAGCTTTGCTGCGGCATTGGCGACGCGGCACCTCGTAGAAAACCGGATGGGCAGGACAATGATGCCGATCAACACCGAAGCGAAGTACAAGAAGAACGACGACAAAAAGCTCAAGAAACGCACGAAGGTTCCAGAAGCGAAAATTGGGCCCCAAGGCCGGAAAGACCGCAAGGCGCGAAAACCCGTGGACCGGCTGGACAGCGGATTTGATCCGAGTGTTTTGCCGTAGCTACGGTAAACGCCGAACTTCGGAATAGCGCGCTGCAAGATCAGAAAAACGGCGCGCTTTTCCAATCAGATCCCCTGTCGAAAGCAACGCATTAAAATCGGCTTCCGCCTCTTGCAGGATGCCCCAGAGCTGGTGGGTGCGCGCCAAGGCGATCTTGTCCCGATCCCGTCCTTTGGGTTGAGAACAAAGCGGTGGAAACTCCTGCGTCCGGAACGCGTTCAAGTCACGCAACACTTTCCGCTGAACGTCATTTGCGTCTGCGTTTCCTGCGACTGGGAGGTCCAGAGCGTCCTTCAAATGTGCTATGTATCCATTGGCAATTGCCAGCATCTCGTCGTGAAAATCTGCCAACGCCTACTCCATTTCGATTCTCGTGCCTGGAGCTTCAGTTTACGGCGCCCTCGTGAACCCAGCGTGATCCCGAGGCCAATCCAAACGTGATTTACGGTGGAAAAACACTTGCTTGATTGGAATTCGCACACAAATTTGGGTGTCACGGCAGCAACGCAGGCACGAGACGGCCCGCGTTGCTAATGATCCGCCGCGCTAAGCTACTTGCCATAGATCCAGCGCGCTTCCACAGGATAGCTATACGCACCTGACCCCGATTGTTGCGGCGTCTTCGGCGCTCCAGGGTTCAGTTTCTCCATGCCCGGTGTCGACGCTGTCGGCGCTTGCGCCCATTCACGACCTGAGCCATCGAAATCGTGGATTGCAACAGCCGCCGCCCGCGCCATGCGCGGCGCAGCGACGCTGGTTCCGGAGCGACGCACAAGCGTTCCACTGCGTGATCCCGCACTCAGAACCCCGCGAACGACATCGCTCTCGTCGCCCTTGGCTGCAAGGTCAGGACCCTCTCTGTCTGATCCGGCAGGCGATGACGGCTGATTGCACGGGCCAGACGCCGAATAGGGTGCCAAGTCCTCGGTTTTGGCAACATAAGCAGCGACCACCACCGGAGACTGACCACAGGCAAACCCGCTTAGGGTACCCGCCCGTTTTACGGGGCAATCCGAACCGGGTGGATCGACGCGCAACGGCTCGCCGTATTTGCCAAACCGTTCATATCCGGGATTGTCGAAATAGGCTTGTTTCCCACCAGGTTTCAGCCCCGGTATCGTTTCATCGCGGCGCACCCACAGCTCGATAGCATGTGGGGCATCCGCTTCGCGGGTCACTTCAATTTGCCAGATCCCGGAAGGAGCCAGCGGCTCTTTCCTGTCGTGGCTGGCCGTTGGATTGATCAACAGTTGAACCAACCCGCGCTTTGTTTCGCCTTGCGGTCCGGAAAAAGACAAGCGCGCGATCTCAAAATCCTGTTCATTCACAAAGCAGTGGCTCTGGTCCGGTCCTGACGTCGTCACTTGATGGCTCTTTCCATCAGGCGACCAGACCACGACGGTAGCCTTGGCCGGGTCAGCCCCTTCAAAAGGCATCCAGATTTGCACCGCGTTTCCAGTCCGATCATCCGGCAAAACCGAAAGGTCGAATTGCGCCAGTTCCACACCAGGCTCCAGAACGCCATGAAGCTGCGCCAGATTGGCATTTCCCCCGGGAAGCATCAGCCAAGCACGTTGAGGATCACCGTTCACCACGGCCTCTGCACCAAAATAGTGCTCGAACAATCGGGCAAACAAACCCGTGCCATCATGCGGTCCGCCCGAATTGCCGTAGGACAGATTAAAGATGACTTTCGCCAAAGCTCCAGAGGCTTCACAAAACCGGCGCGCTTCCTTGGTCAGCATCTGGAAGCCAAGGTAAAAGCTCGGCAAAAGATCAACCCCGGAGGTGTCTTCAACCAGACGAGAAGGTAGCGCAGCGCAAATGATGGGACGTTCGTCTTCTGCGTCATCCAACATCTGCCCAGCGGCCAAAGCCATGACGTGACTGCCATGCGAAGATCTCAGAGCAACAGTTGAAAAAATCTGTTTTGGGAAATCGATCTGACCCGTTCGACTATAGAACGTATCCTCATCCAATAGCCCCTGCCGTGTGCATTTTTCCAATAGTGCGTCGACTGCCTCTTTGTTCAGAGTACGGCCGACTGTCGTCTTGGAATCTTTTCGAAACGGAACAGATTCCAGAAACGCCGCAAATCTGACCCGGCTCGAAGTCTCGCCATCGCGAAACAAATCGTGCCCGATTGCAATGCCGTCATCAATCACGGCCATAACCGTCGCGCCTTTGGACAGGGGCGGGTGCGGTGTCGTATCGGGCCAATCTGCATCCAAATCAAGCACGACCGGATCCACCAGCCCCCCCAGAACGAGCGATTGCACATTCCATTGGTTTGCACTGTGACCAGCAAGTGGCTGCTGGTTCAGCAGGCTCAGAAAGGACTGCCGCGCAAAGATGGAGACGGGCTGTAGTCTATGATCTACCGCGCGATCTGCTGCGTCATAGGCGACCGGGACGACAAACGTCACTTGGTCCACAGGGATCGGCTTCAAATTCGGCGCAGTCGTCCCCTGCCCTTGCTCTATCGCGTTTGCGATGAATGCGTCGATTGATCCTTCGATTTCCACCAATACAGACCACCACTGGTCAGCGTTGTTCTTGTGACTGAACCGGGTCAGCCGAAAATCGGCGACCTGGCTCAGAACGCCTGGCGCATTGCCCGAAGTTGCGGTGTCGGAATCCAACATGACGATCCCCAATCAATCCTTGATCGCCGGAACTTCGCACCATTCCGCCACGGCCTGCTTCCAAAGCCAGTTCAACATGGGTGCCGGAATACCGGACGAGCCTTCGTGTTGTTCAGAGCCACCCCATTTCGCCCCACCGCTTTGGAAGGTTTTGCGCATCTTGTCCTTTTCCGGACCGTAGAGCCTGAACCATTCAAAATCGGTTTCGGAATTATACTGGGACCCATCGAATACGCACGAAGACCACTTGCCACCTTTCGCAACAGAATGGACGTGTTCCGCCAGTGTCAGGCCCAGTGCGGCCCCGGCAACGCTATCCACCGGGAAATGCACGCCAGCGACGGTTCGGTTGATCGCAACACGAGCGGCCTGCCGCATCAGCATATCGCCCCAGTAGGCATGATCCTCATACTGCTGCGCACCGCTCTCGCGCAGAAGTTTCCAAAGCACCCGCGCAATCAGGAAGGCTTCGGTCGCATGACCGCTGGGCAATGACGCATGCGTTGGCGTTGGGATCATCGGTTGAACCTGCGGCGAAAACTCGATCGGACGTTTGACCGCGAGGGCAAATTTCGTGCGCTGAATAACCGTGAACGAAAACGTGGTGATCGCATTCAGCAACTCAAGCGTCCGCGGCGTTCGCGACGGATCCATATATCCGATGGTCGCAAAGAACGGGATCGGCAGAGAGAGCTGGCCAAGTATCTCAGCAGCACGATCCCCGCGAATTTGCGAATAACCCGAAAGAAAGCGCATTTGATCGACCAGCTGGTCCATGCTCGGCGCAGTCATATTCATCATTTCAACGAAATTTGTGTTCCCGTTCTTAACGTTCAGGCCATTGCGCCGCCAAACCGTCACTTCCGGTGACGGACCTGCGGGGTTTGCCGACACATCCACGGTTGGTGCCAGTTCGGACACATAGAGGGCCGTTTGGACATCCGGTGACAAGCGTTTGAGTGTATTGGGATCATCGGCTAGCGCCTTGAGGGGTGGGGTCAGGTTTTCCAATCTGGCGCCGACAATTCCATCCCGGTTCGTCATCAGGGCAAGCGCGTCAACCGGGCTTTCCCGGCCATAGGCACTGTAGGCGCTATAGGCACTGTAGGCGCTATACGCGCTGTAGGCACTGTACGCGCTATAAGCACTGTAGGCGCTGTAGGCACTCTCTGGATTGGACATGGTATTTTCCCCTTTTTTAGTCCGGAACGCCCAACGAGGTGAGCATTTCGGCAAATCGCATTCCGTTTTTGAAATCCGCACTTGGTGAAGAGCGAAGCCAATCGCTCACTCGAAAATCTGGTTGCAGTGTCAGCAGTTCTTCGGCGGCCTTTTGCGCCGCTTTCTCTTTGCCCGTTCCCAGATAGGCCACGGGCAGCATGCGGCGCGCAGACATATGCGCCCGGTTGAGGCGCAGAGATTCCTTGGTCAAAGCGAGCGCGCGTTCATAATCTTCATCCGCGAGGCACGCACCTGCAGCCAGTGTCAGATACATGAAACGGTGGGGATCGAGCGGTGTCAGATGCAAGGCGCGTTCCGTATCGCGCTTGGCATCGGAACCGCGGTCCGTAAAGCCGCGCAACATGCCGCGCAGGCTTCGACCATTTGCATCGTTGGGATTGTTTTTCAGGGCCTGATCATAGCGTTCTTCTGCGGCATCCAGATCCTGAGACAAATGCACCAGGACCTGCCCTTCACAGACCAGCGCAAGGGTATGGTTGGGATCAAGGTCAAGCGCACGCGCCGTATGTTCCAGCGCCGCTTCGGATTCGCGCCTTGGATCATGCGCCCAGCCCTGCACCGCGTTCAGAGCATGCCAACGCGCCATCCATGCCAAGGGCGCCGGGTGCTGTGGCACTTTTTCATGAAGCAACTCCAGATAGCCCTTGGCCCGCCGGAAATCATCCGGCGACAGCCGGTGCATCAAACCAACAGCCCCGTGCAGGATACTGAAAAGCTTCAGATCACCGATTGGACGGGAATGAACCCGGCGCACTTCGTTGGCCATGATCGCACGCCTGATGTTGGCTGCCACCAGATCAAGCCCTTCGGTGGATGGGTTGATCGGATCAAACGGAATCTGCATCCGTTCAGCCCAGAGCACATAGCCAGTTTCCGTTTCGGCAAATTCCAGAGAAACGGCAACCTGATCACCATGCGGCGCAAGAAATCCAGACAATACAAAATCAGCGTTTAACTTGCTGTGGACGTCGGAAAGCGCAAGCGGCTCACCCCCAAGCGTTCCGGTCGACATGCGCGAAATCACATTCACATCGTTGCCCAAACTGAGCAATCTGGAGACTTCGTCAGCCAGAAAGAAGCCGAATACATCCACGGTTTGGGTCGCAATCCCTTTGAACGGAAGCACAGCCAGTGTCGGAAGGACGTCACGCGGATCCAGTTTTGGAACGATTTTCCCCGGCTCGGCACCCGCACCGGCGGCTCTGGCAGGAACCGTGGGCAAAGGGATCTTCAGATCGACTTCGGCCCAGAATTCGGCGGCCTGATCCTGAGGCAACAAAGCACCAAACAGACGGAAGCCCTGCTTTGGAACCGTCATCAGGATTTTTCGGTCCGTGTCGCCCAGCGCCAAACGGATATCCCGGATGCATTGGGTCAAACTCGCATCGGTCACGATGATATCGGGCCAGACTCTTTGGATCAGGTCGTCTTTGGGAACCAACTGGCCCAGCTGTTCCACAAGAATATCTAGGACCAGCGCAGACTGGGCCCTGAGGTAGGTATGCTGACCTTCCGAGGACGTCAGTTGGCCGGTTCCGGCCCCATAAACCACGTCTCCGAACCTGACATAGGCGGGCCGATTAGGCTGGCCTTGCTGGTTCGCCGTGCCCGGCGTGGCGCTTTCATCGCTCGGCATGGCGATCAATCCCTGGACTGCGGAGACTGTCGAATACCCGGGCCGACGCCCTCCCCCCGTTTTTCGCCCACAAATAGTTGCGGACGTTACGTAAGGTTCGCGTAAAACGTGTCCCCTGTCCATAGGATTGTTAACCAATCTTAACATCACGCACTCCCCTGCAAGAACAGGGCAGACGTGTCGATGCGCGCGCAATAAAGGTTGGACAATCCAACGGTCTGCAATGTGCGTGCCGATGTCGCCGAAATTGAAATCTCAGAGGTACCCACAGCGCAGCTCAAAGGAAGTGTCGGATCTTCGATCAGCATCCCCATAAAACCCGGCATTGTCATGGCTGTCATGACCAACCAGCCCTTTTTACCAAGCCGGGCCTGAGACTGTGCATAGGGCGCGCTGGGGGTTGGTAGGGACGCGGAAATATCGGCCAGTTCTTCCAAATAGATCAATTCGGCCTTGGCATCGCTCATCAAGGGAAAGGTCGCCCCCTGACGAGACCAGTCACATATTGCCCCAAAGGCAGGTTTGGCCCCGGACGCCGTACAATACAGCCAATGTGAGGAAATGCGCGCGCCCGCCTCATCCCGGCCAACCCAGCTGAACGCCGCACCAACGCGGACCGCCTCCGCAAGTATTCCGTCGATCAGATCAAGGCGATATATTTGCTGTCCGAGGATAGAGCTGGTGACCAGCGTGCCTTTCCCTTGAACAACTATCGGGGCCACCTCAGTCGTGATGCCGGGATAATACGGATACATCTCAATATCTGTAACGGTCCTGCTTTGCATGTTGGTGCGGCGCTCTCTTAGGCTTGGGCAGCGGAGCGTCTGCCCGCCTGAAACCAGCATTAACGGCAGGTTAAGAAGCTGACCTGAAATCAATATGAAATCTGTCTGAAATTAACCTTTATCCTCTGCGGGAAATTGACAAAGCCCTCGCTCAGAAATGCTGGACTGCGCCAACCGCGCGCAAAGACCACCGCATTGGTTTAGGGCGCGTTAAGCATAGCCAAAGAAACGATATTTCGGGCTAAATGCGACGCCCTTGGCCCGATGCAAAGACCAACGAATGCACCGCTCCTGAACCGAGATTCCCCGAATATTAACTTCATTTAATAAGGCCTTAAGGACCCGGTCCACGGATCAAACCTAGAGTTGTGAGTGTCGATGCCCAAGCAGCCAATACGGGGCATCGGGAAACTCATTAACCCAAGGGAGACTATCATGTCTGCAAATCTGCCAAGCGCCACTGACGGAATGTACAACACGCTCTGTGACGCGCTCAAACTCAGCAACAAGCAATTCCAAATGATCCAGGGTGTTCTGCCCGTTCAATCCAATGCGTCGGGACTCTACAATTTTCTGGATGGCATTCCGCCAGAGTCTGTCGCCGTTCTTTACACCAGCAACCCGGTCAACAGCCTGAACGGCAACGTTCAGATCATGCTGAACGATGCGGTGCCCGGTTTCCTGACCACGTTGGCGACCAACAACTATATGAACTCGGCCTATTGGGTGAATGGCAATGTTGCGGTCGACCCGATCTATGCTCCTTCGTTCGCGGATCTGCAAAATCAGGTCAACGCCGGATCAAGCGCGACATTCTCGTTCGACTCTGAGACGTCAGACACAAATATTTCTGACTCTTGGGCAGACAGCAGCAGTTCGGCCGGCGTCGGTTTCTGGGGCACATCTTCCAGCAGCGTTTCCACCGAACTCAACTCCATGGCGTCATCCTCTCGTATTACGGTCGAAGGCAACTTTAACAAGTTCGCCTATCTGAACACACGCCCCGGCGGCTGGTTCACCCAAGGCTTCTTTACAAACCAGTATCAAAAGCCGAGCGACTGGAAAGAAGGTCAAACCGACTGGGACAAAGTGTTCGGCCCGAACGGTTCGGCGCAGCGGATCGCAAATCAGATCCTCTTGGTTGACGGTTATACAATCACGGTACGCTCTTACGCGAGCTACTCTGAATCCCAGTACTCCGAAGTCCAAAAGAGCTCGGAAACCAATGTCTGGCCGTTCTACACATCGTCTTCGCATTCGACCGCCGTGCAGTCGCATCATTACAACGACGACAAGTCGATCACGACAACGATCACTCAGGCGCCGGGTAGCTTGCAGATCTTTGGTGTCGGTGTCCTCCCCACCTCCGAAGCGATCCAAGGCGATTCTGTCAGCCGCATGATCTAAGGCCCCACCTTGGATCCTCGCCGCCACATGCTCTCTCCCGCGTGTGGCGGCTCCTTTTGCCAGAACTTGGAACGTCTTGATTGGAGGCTCACATGACAACCACATATGAGGAATTACTGGTCAACGGCCTCGCCGATGCGCTGCGCCTTTCCGGAAAGACACTCAAACCCGTGTTCTCAGAACTACCGAAAACCGATGCCGTTCTATTTTCGATATTCGACAGGCTACCGGATGATCAGAACCTGACGGACTTCAGCACAGTGTTTGGCCAAATCCTGACTGCGCAACAGCCGGGCATGATGGTCGACATCGCGGAACAAAACTATGCCAAGCCGCAAAACTGGTTAACCAAGGACGAACACAAGATTGCAAAATATACGCCGGACAGAACGGACATCACCACGGCGCTTCAGAATAGCCCATCCATCAGCTTTCAATCGGATGCGCAGGATATGACAACGGCACAGGCTTTGTCACAGCCACCACTGACAAGTTCCGGGGCTGGTTTGTTGCCGAAAGACGTGAACTGGACCAACACAAAGATCCAATCATTCAGTGTAAAGCTGGCGCATGCGTCCATGATGCCCATCCGGCAAGGCGGCTGGTTCACTCCTGGGGTTTTTGCATCCGCGTACAAAAACAAGGATTGGGTTCCCAACAAGGATGGCGTCACGTGGGACAGCGTTTTTGGCCCCGGTGGTTCGGCGACCAGCCTGTCCACGAATGTGTTGGTGGGCGCAGGGTTGGACATTGAGCTGACTGTTTCATCACGCGACAAAACCAATCTGTCAGACGATGTAGCGTGGCCGTTTTCCCAGCGCGTCGATGGCGGTGTCGCCAGCGCTGATCTGGCGTTGACCATTTCCTTGACCACGCCTGCCGATGTTCCTTTGCTGCTCGCAATCGAAGTGCAGCCCACAGCCGTTTTGTTTGGCTGACACTCAAATAGTGTTTGGCTTCAGGCGCGCGCAAGGTGTTCCACTTTGGCTCGCGCCGGCCGCTGCAAGTCTGGTCGAAGCAACCCCAGAATCGCATGGCCAAGACTGTTTCCCTTGGTTTTGATGCGCTTGTAAAACAGCATAAAATTCTGGCGTCTGAGCTGGAAAAACAGCCCTAGGCCCCGGAGAATGTGACTGGATTGTGAAAACGGCCGCCATATTCACGTTTCATTTTATTACCCGAGTCTACGCTTCCCAATAGGCCGAATACCGTCAGCGGTTGTAGCAATCAGCAATCACTGGCGACAATAAACCGCTTTCCATTTGATTGTTCGCAAAACGTGCAACGGTAGCGAGAGCCGCTCTTAGAACACATTTGGCTGTCGGCCTCCCGTTACCAATCCCAAAATTGCCCAAAGCGCCACCATTTGATGGCGCTTTTCTCCAGCATCTTGTTCCGACGCTCATCTGTTTGAGCGTGAAGAGTCGCACGGAGATAGCGGGTTCGCTCAATCCGTCTCGTGCAGGTCTTGAGTTAAAAAGGATGTCGGCGCATGTGCTTGGCCCGCAAAGAACGAACCAGACTTGAAATCTGGAATGGGGATGCCCCGTTCCAGAGCTTTTGCGTTTTCGGCGTCCCAGTTCTGACGAGTGGGGGACCAGCAGTTGGTTCCAAATTCACCACTTCCACCCCCGCTCCGCTCACACAGCGCTGATTTAAAAGGTTACCGAAATGCCCATCGCAAATGAACTGACGATCAATACCGCCGCAACCGCGGAGGACATGCTCAACGAAATTTTCGGTGACGGCATCACGCTTGTCGCTGGTACCGCAACCTATTCGGGCGATGCAGCCGCGTCGGGCATCTATTCTGACGCGATCACGACACTGGGTGGAATTTCGCCCACTGATTCCGGTGTGATCCTGTCGACCGGTAATGCCGTGGACTTTACCAATTCGGACGGCACGCTCAACACCAACACCGCCCCCGGTACCAGCACCGATTTGGTGGGCGGCATTGACGGCAACGCCAACATGGACGCTGTTTCGGGACAGGCGACTTTTGACGCCGCCATCCTCGAAGGCGATTTCATCCCAACCGGCGACACCATGACGATCCAGTTGGTATTCTCGTCCGAAGAATACCTTGAATACGTCAATGGCGGCGTGAACGATTCCCTCGGCCTGTACATCAACGGTGTCAAAGTCGATTTCGTTCTGGGTACCGGAAACGTTTCGATTGATGAAATCACCAACACTAACAACTCGAATCTGTACATAGACAACCCTGAGGCAACAGACCCCTACAATACCGAAATGGACGGTATGACCGTGGTTCTGACCTACAAGGCTGACGTAAACCCGGGCGTGGTTAACACATTCTTCCTCGGCATCGCCGATGGCGGGGATGCTGCATACGATTCGAACGTTCTGATCATGGCGGATTCCGTCCAGTCTGTTGCGATCGCCAATGACGATACGTTCTCTGTACCGACCAATTCCACTGTACTGATTGCACCCCTTGCGAACGACGACGACCTGAATGGCGGCGGCCTTACGATCACGCAGATCAATGGCGAAGATATTGTGGTTGGTCAGACAGTTACATTGGGCACTGGTGAACAGGTCACACTGAACGCCGACAACACCCTGACTGTCATCACGGACGGTGATGTTGGTGTCTCTTCGCTCACCTACACGGTCGACAATGGTGCGGGCACGACTGACGTTGGCATCATCCAGCTGGATGTCACGGCCACGCCAACCAACGACAACGTTGTCACCGGCACTGCCGGGAATGATGCAATTGGTTCTACCTACACGGATGCCGACGGCACCCAGCAGGACGGAACAGATGCTTTGGGTACGCATGGCGAAGTCGTTTCTTCCAATGACGACTCCATCTTTGCGGCAGGCGGTGACGACGTGGTCAACGCCGGTCTGGGCAACGATACGGTAGACGCCGGCACCGGCAACGACACCGTCTTTGGCGAAGGTGGCAATGACAGCATCATCGGCGGCCTGGGCAATGACAGTCTTGACGGTGATGCGGGCGCGGACTCGCTCTATGGCGGTGACGGATCGGACACCCTGATCGGTGACGCCGGAAACGACGTCATGATCGGTGGCGACGGCGCCGATGAAATCTACGATTCCAATGCGGCTGATGGCGGCCGGGACTACGTCGAACTGGGCGCAGGCAACGACGTCGCCTTTACAGGTGCCGACAACGACACCATCTACTTCGGCGAAGGCAATGACACCGTTAACGCAGGCGACGGCAACGACTTGATCGATGACGTGGCTGGCACCCAGATCCTGGGTGACGATTCGGTCTTTGGTGGCGCCGGGAGCGACACAGTCTTTGCCGGCGATGGCGCCGATACGCTGGACGGTGGCACAGGCGCCGACAGCCTCTGGGGTGAAGACGGCAACGACTCGATCACAGGTGGGGATGGCAACGACACCATCCTCGGCGGCAGTGGCGTTGACACTGTGGACGGCGGAACTGGCGATGACAGCATCACGCTTGGCGACGGGAACGACACCTACCTTGACGGTGCGGGTAACGACATTATCGATGGCGGCGAAGGCAAAGACCGTTTCGACTACACCACGATCACTGGCAACGACACAGTCATCGGCGGTGAACTGAACGACACCACCCCGACCGACAGCGGCGACAAACTGGACGCACACAACAGCGTCGACAACCTGACCGTGGTCTTCACCGGTGACGAAGCCGGCACCATGACGGACGGCACCGACACCGTCACGTTCAGTGAAATCGAACACATCATGGGCGGCCAAGGCACTGATAGCATTGATGCTTCTGCTTCGACCGTTCAGCAAATTCTGGATGGCGGCGAAGGCTCCGACACAATCCAGGGCGGCTCGGGCGATGATATCATCGCAATGGGTCAGACCCAGGATTTCAGCGCGACAGACGGCGACAACGACACGCTTGTTCTTGCCGATGGATTTGGTGACGACTCGATCGAAGGCTTCGAAACCCCGATCGACAACGGTGATGGCACCTTTACCGGACAGGATCAGCTGGATGTCACTGGTCTGACCGATGCAGGCGGGTCTCCGGTCAACGTTCTGGATGTCACCGTAACTGACACAAATGGCGACGGCACGGGTGACGCGATTTTGCAGTTCCCCAATGGCGAAAGCATCACGCTTTGGGGTGTGAATGTCAGCGAAGTCTCCAGCGATGATCAACTGATTGCGATGGGCATCCCGCCGATTGGCCCTGTTGATGGCACCGCAGGCGGCGATCTGATGCAGCCGGGCTATGTGGATGCACAGGGCGACATCATCGACGGCGCCGATGGCGACGTGGACACGATTTTCGGCTACGGCGGTAACGATACAATCGACGGTGGCAACGCTGGTGATACGATTGATGGTGGCGCCGGAGATGACACGCTGCGCGGCCAGCTTGGCGATGACTCCGTCATTGGCGGCGCTGGCAATGACACCATCCGGGTCACCGACGGAAACGACACCGTCGAAGGCGGCGATGATGCTGACCTGATCGTTGTAACCGAAGACGCCGGAACCGTCAGCGTAGACGGCGGCGCTGGTGGAACAGACTCCGATACGTTGGATGTCTCGACTGTTTTGGAAACCTCTGGTTACACAATCACGGCCACAGGCGACGAAAGCGGCACGGCGACACATTCGTCCGGCACATCCATTTCTTATTCAGACATCGAAACCCTACAGGGTTCTTCGAATGACGACCTGTTTGATCTGACAGCCGACACAGACGGCGCATATGCGATCGGCGGCGAAGGTGCAGACACGATGCTCGGCGGTGACGCAGGCGACAACCTGCGCGGTCGGATCGGTGATGACAGTATCGATGGCGGCGCAGGCGACGATACGCTGGATGGTGGAACCGGCTCGGACACTATCATTGGCGGAAGCGGAGCGGACTCAATCACCGCCGACGAAGATGCTGATACGATCATCCTTGAGAATGGTTTTGGCAACGACACCATCTTTGGTGGCGAAGGCGTCACCACTGGGGCGGACGACGACACCCTGGATATGTCCGGCATCACGACGGATACCACCGTCGATCTGACCTCAGTTGACCCCGAAGCGGGCTCTGTATCAAGCGGTTCAGACACGGCAACCTTCAGCGAAATCGAAAACATTGTGCTCGGCGGCGGACGCGACACGATTGTTCTGGCCGATGGCTCCGGTTCCGACACGGTTCAGGCGTTCGACCTGACAGATAGCGGTGACGGCACGACCAATGACCAGCTGGATGTCTCGGGCCTGACCAGCGATGGCGGCACGACCCCCGTTGACACTGACGATGTGACCGTGACCGACGATGGCTCGGGCAACGCCGTTCTGACCTTCCCGGGCGGCGAGAGCATCACACTGCTCGGCGTTGCGCCAACGGATGTGGATGATCGAGAAGAACTGGTCGCAATCGGCATTCCCGGTGCACCAAACTTCATCGTCGATGGCACCTCTGGCAATGACAGCATCAATCTGGGCACATATGTCGATGCTGAAGGCGAAGAAATCGACAACAGTGACCACTCCGATGGATCGAACGATGACTCGGTTCTCGCAGGTGACGGCGACGACTTTGTTCGCTCCCATCTTGGCGACGACACCGTCTTTGGCGGTCTTGGCAACGATACAATCCGGACCGACACAGGTGCAGACAGCATCTTTGGCGAAGACGGCGCCGACTCCATCGACGCGGGCGACGATAACGACTTTATCGACGGCGGCACCGGCAACGACAACATCGACCTTGGCTGGGGTGATGATACGGTTGTTGCGGGCGACGGCAACGACACTGTTTGGGGCGACAACGGCAACGACAGTGTCGATGGCGGCGCGGGCGACGACTCGATCCAGGTCGGCCCCGGCGCTGACACCATCATTGGTGGCGCGGGCAACGACTCCGTGCGCGCTGATGGCGACGAAGACGTTATGGTCTTCGCCGACGGCTATGGAAACGACACTGTTATTGGCGGCGAAAGCGCGACCACAGGAACCGATTTTGACAGCCTCGACTTGTCGCTCGTTACAGCGGGCTCGACCATTGTCTACTCTGGCTTTGAGGCAGGTACTGTAACGACCGGCACCGACAGCGTTCTGTTCTCGCAGATTGAACGGATTGAAACCGGCGCGGGCGACGACACAGTTACCGGCACGTTCAGCCCGGAAAACATCGCAACCGGTGCTGGCAACGATACCCTGAATATGGGTGGCGGTGACGACACCATCGAAGCAGGCGCAGGTGCCGACACAGTCGATGCCGGCGAAGGCGCAGACACGGTCGACCTCGGGACCGACGGCGATCGCGACATCGTGGTATTTTCCGACGGCGACGGCGCCGATACGGTTTCCTCGTTTGACCTGACCGACAGTGGCGATGGCACGACCATCGACCAGTTGGACGTATCGGGCCTGACCAGTGATGGTGGCACGACCCCTGTCAACGTTAGCGATGTCACTGTGACCGACGATGGTTCTGGCAACGCGGTCCTGACATTCCCGGGCGGCGAAAGCATCACTTTGCTTGGTGTTGCACCAACGCAGGTGGATAGCGATGCCGAGCTTGAAGCAATCGGCATTCCGAATGATCCGAACGACAACGTTGTGTCCGGTACAGCCGGCGCCGACAATATCGGCGCAGGATATTCGGACGCGGATGGAACAACCGTCGACGATGGTGATGCTCTCGGCACCCATGGCGAAGTTGTTGGTTCTGACAGCGACTCGATCGCAGCAGGAGCTGGCAATGACACCGTAAATGCGGGCGCTGGCGATGACACTGTCTCTGGCGGCAACGATGACGACCAAATCGATGGTGGCATCGGCGATGACTGGCTGAGCGGCAACGCAGGCAATGACACCGTTCACGGTGGCGATGGTGCGGACAGCATCTTTGGTGCAGAAGGCGACGACAGCCTGACCGGCGGTGCTGGTGACGACAGCATGGAAGGTTGGCTTGGCAACGACACATTGCAAGCTGGCGACGGTAACGACTACCTCGACGGGGCCGATGGCTCGGATTTCCTGACCGGTGGCGCTGGTAACGATACTCTGTTGGGCGGCAATGACGCTGGCGCCGATACTCTTGAAGGTGGCGCAGGACAGGACTCGCTGTCTGCCGGTGACGGCGACGACCAACTGGTTGGTGGTGACGATGCAGACACCATCTTTGCGGGTGGTGGTGACGACACAATCATCATGGAAGATGGCTTCGGCAACGACACTATCGATGGTTGGAGCACCGGTGAGACAACAGGCGACGTTCTGGACGGCAGCAAGATGTCCGAAGACGTTGTTCTGGATTTGTCGGCAGGCGACCCGAGCAATCCCGAAGACGGAACCTTGTCTAACGCAACGGACACGGCGACATTCATCGAAATCGAAGAAGTTTGGCTCGGCGCAGGTGACGATAGTGTTATCGGGTCTGACGGAAACGACAACGTGTCCACCGGCGCGGGCATCGACACAGTCGACGGCGGCGCGGGCAATGACACATTCGATCTTGGCCCGGCGGACAATGCAGTCGACACGGTTGTGTTCGGTGATGGCGATGGTGACGACACCGTCTCCAGCTTTGAAGCGCCGACTGACAACGGCGACGGCACCTTCAGCGGCAATGACCAGCTCGACGTCTCAGGCCTGACCGATGCCGACGGCGCACCGGTCAACACCGGCGATGTCACGGTCACCGATACAAATGGTGATGGAACCGGCGATGCGATCCTGACATTCCCGAATGGGGAAAGCATCACGTTGCTTGGCGTGACGCCATCCGAGGTTGACGATCCGGCCGCACTGGAAGCCATGGGCATCCCTGCCCCCAACTATATTGTGGAAGGCACAGCCGGCGGCGAATTGATCGACGGCAGCTATGTGGGCGATCCCGAAGGCGACCTCGTGGATGCGGGTGACAATCAGACAGGTGGCGACGCCGATGTGATTACAGCTGGCGCCGGTGCTGACACCGTTCTGGGCGAGCTCGGCAACGACACGATCTTTGGCGAAGACGGCAATGACAGCATCGCCGGCGGTGAAGGCCAGGACAGCATTTCCGGTGGCCTGGGCAACGACTACCTTGTTGGCGGAAACGACAGCGGAACATTCGGAACCAGTGGCGACGCACCCGCAGCCCTGGGAGCGGACACCATTGATGGTGGCGACGGCAATGACACGATCATTGGCAACAATGGCGACGACAGCCTGATTGGTGGCGCTGGCAACGATTCAATCAGCGGCCAGAACGACAACGACACGATCCTTGCCGGCGACGGTGCCGACACAGTGGATGGCGGATCCGGGCTTGACTCGATCGACGCGGGCGCAGGCGACGACAGCGTGATTGGTGGCGGCGGCGCTGACACCATCGACGGTGGCATCGGTGTCGATACGATCGATGGCGGCATCGGAAATGACCTGATCTTCGGCAACGAAGACGAAGACCTGCTGTCAGGCGGCGCTGGCAACGACACGCTGGATGGCGGCCTTTCTTCCGATACTCTGATCGGCGGCGACGGCAACGACAGCCTGCTGGGCGGTGGTTTCAACGACTCGCTTGAAGGCGGAACCGGAAACGACACACTGGATGGCGGCATCGAAGACGATACCCTCGCCGGCGGCGCAGGAACCGACAGTCTGATCGGTGGCACTGGCGATGACGTCATGACTGGCGGCAGCGAGGCCGACACATTGGAAGGTGGCGACGGCGCGGACCTTCTCGACGGTGGGCTCGACGACGACAGCATCCTTGGCGGCGCTCAGGACGACACCATTTCGCTGACCGACAATTTCGGCAACGACACCATCGAAGGTGGTGAAGTGGGTGAAACCGCTGGCGACACGCTTGATCTGTCTGGCACGACGACCGGCGTGACTGTTGATCTGACAAGCACTGACCCAGAAGCGGGCAGCGTCAGCAATGGCATCGACACAACGACCTTCATCGAAATCGAGAACATTGTTCTTGGCGGCGGCGACGACACAGTCGCTCTGGCTGATGGATCGGGCAGTGACACGGTCAGTGGTTTTGAAGGGCCCATCGACAACGGCGACGGCACATGGACCGGTCAGGACCAGTTGGATGTTTCCGGACTGAACAACGACAACGGCTTCCCTGTGACCACAGCGGACGTTGTTGTCACCGATGACGGAACCGGCAACGCTGTTCTGACATTCCCGAACGGAGAGAGCATCACGCTCTTCGGAGCGCCGGTAGGCGATCTTCAGGGCAACCCGGTCGCATTGAATGCAATCGGCATCCCGCTTTCTGACGGTATCATTTCCGGCGATGGCACAGCCAACGTTATCAATGCCAGCTATTCCGGCGATCCGGAAGGCGACATGGTCGACGCAGGCGACAATGTTGACGGATCCGGCAACAACGAAGACACGATCGTTGCAGGCGCAGGCGATGATACCATCGACAGTGGCCTTGACGACGACAGCGTCGACGCAGGCGCCGGTGATGACGTCATCTTCCTCGATGGAGCGGTTCAGAACGATACCATCGTTGGCGGCGAAACCGACGAAGACGGCGGTGGTGACCGGATCGAAATGGGCAGCATTGCCACCGATCTGACCATCAACATGTCTGGCCCCGAGGCTGGCACCATCAGCGACGGCACCGGCACAACAACCTTCTCCGAGATCGAACAGCTGACGCTGGGCGCGGGTTCGGACAGCCTGACAGGCAGCACCGGAAACGAATACGTCTTTGGCGGAACCGGCGATGACACGATCCTCGGCGGTGACGGCGACGACACGATCTTCTCGGGTCTCGACAATGACAGCGTCGAAGGCGGCGCGGGCAATGACAGCCTTGTCACATCGTCGGGTGCGGATACTGTCGACGGCGGTGCAGGTGACGACAACATCAACGTCGGTCCAGCCGATGGCGAAGTGGACACTGTTGTTCTGCAAGATGGTTCCGGCAACGACGTTGTGGCCGACTTCGAAGGCCCGATTGACAACGGCGACGGCACATACACGGGTCAGGACCAGTTCGACGTATCAGGTCTGAACGACAATCTCGGCAATCCGGTGAACACCAATGACGTGGTTGTCAGCGATGACGGTAGCGGCAACGCAGTTCTGACCTTCCCGAATGGCGAGAACGTCACTCTGGTCGGTATTGCGCCCGCTGATGTGACCGACCCGCTGGCTCTGAATGCCATGGGCATTCCGTTGGGCTCCGACGGCATCGTTTCCGGCACAGCTGGCGACGATACAATCGGCGGCAGCTATGTTGGCGATCCGGATGGCGATCTTGTTGATGCCAACGACGCACAGTTCGCAGGCCAGACCGGCGATCAGGACATCATTCAGGCTGGCGCGGGCAACGACGTTGTCAATGCAGGCAACGATGCAGACAGCATCGACGGCGGTACCGGCAATGACACGATCAGCGGCGGCGACGGCAACGATACAATCGATGGCGGCGAAGGCGACGACTTCATTCTGTCGAACAATGGCGATGACACCGTCTTTGCCGGCGACGGCAATGACACTGTCACGGCATCGCTGGGCGCAGACTCTGTACTGGGCGGCGCTGGCGATGACAGCCTGACCGGCGGTGGCTTCTCGGGCACCGGCAATGACACGCTGCGCGGTGAAGATGGCTCTGACACGCTTGCGGGTGGTCTGGGTGATGACCTGCTCGACGGTGGCGCGGACAACGATGTCTTTGACCTGAACGGTTCTGCAGACAACGACACCATTATTGGTGGCGAGACAGTCACGACAGGCACCGATCAGGATTTGATCGAAGCTGGTGGTGAAACATTGGATACCACAGTCACCTATACAGGTGACGAAGCGGGTACCTTCACCAACACCGACACGACAGTCACGTTCTCCGAGATCGAGGCGATCAACCTTGGTTCGGGCGCTGACAGTGTTGACGGTACCTCCGACACCGTGGGCATCAACGTCTTCGGCGCTGCCGGCGATGACACCATGACAGGCGGTACCGGCAATGACACATTGCTCGGCGGCGACGACAACGACTCGATCGTTGGCGGCGATGGAGCCGACCAATTGGACGGCGATGCTGGCGACGATACCGTTGAGGGCGGCACCGGCGACGACACCCTTGTCGGTGATCTGGGCAATGACAGCCTCGACGGTGGTGCTGGCGCGGATGAGCTTTACGGCAACGAAGGCTCTGACACGCTGACCGGTGGCGAAGGCGCAGATCTGCTCTTTGGTGGCGAAGGCGCTGACGTTCTGAATGTTGGCTCTGGCGACACGGCGCAGGGCGGCGGGGGCGATGACGTCTTCAACCTGACACCAGGTGATCTGGACGGCAACAATCTGACCATCGTGGGTGGTGAAACCGGCGAAACCGTTGGTGACACGCTGAACGTGACCGGCCCGGCGGAAATCGTCTATGACGATCCAAGCCAGGAAAGCGGGACAATCACCTACTATGATACCGGTGAGGTTGTCACCTTCTCCGAGATCGAGAACCTGAACTACGTGCCATGCTTTACCCCCGGCACAAAGATCAAGACCGCACAGGGCGAAATGCCCGTAGAAGAGATCACTGTCGGAACGCGCGTTCTGACCCGCGACAATGGCTATCAGCCTGTCATTTGGGCCGGATCCCGTTTGGTGGACGAAGCGACGATGGCCAAGGTCGACGGCCTGAAGCCGATCCTGATCAAGAAGGACGCTTTGGCCAAAGGTGTTCCGTCGCGTGATCTGCTGGTTTCGCCTCAGCACCGGGTGCTGATCGGTGGCTCTCGTACGGAACTTTGGTTCGGTGAAGACGAGGTTCTTGTGCCTGCCAAGCATCTGCTTGTGCTGGACGGTGTCGAAGAAGTGGATCTGGACGAAGTGACCTACGTCCACTTCATGTTCGAACACCACGAGGTCGTCATTTCTGACGGGTGCTGGACCGAAAGCTTCCAGCCCGGCGACGTGTCTCTGTCTGCTCTGGATGCCGAAGCCCGTGCCGAGATATTTGCGATCTTCCCTGAGCTCAAGAAGGGCTGCACCGAAAGCGTCTATCCGGCGGCACGTGCAACGCTGAAAGAGTTCCAGATCCGCGTGCTTCTCGCATCTTGATAAAGGAACCGGCCCCCGCTGCATCAGCGGGGGCTGACCACCCTACCCCTCGACAGTCTTCGACCGACCCAAAAGCGATCTTTTCAGATCGGCAGGGCTGTCGTGTCCTTGATGTCTTCCATCACAAAGCTGGCTGACACGTCCGCCAGTTGCACCTTGTCGATCAGGCGCTGATAGAACCTGTCATAGGCCGCGACATCCGCGACCCGCACCCGCAACACATAATCCAGATCGCCTGTCATACGCTGGGCCGAAACAATTTCCGGCATCTGCCGAACAGCATTTCGGAACGACGCCAGCCAATCGGCGCTGTGGTCGCTCGTTCGGATCAGAACAAAGACCTGCAAACCCAGATCAACGGCCGCTGGATCAACAAGGGCGACCCGTTTCTGAATGATCTTTTCAGCCTCAAGACGCTTCACGCGCCGCCAACAAGCATTACGCGACAGATGAACCTGTTCCGCAAGCGCATCTACGCTAAGCGAAGAATCCTGTTGCAGCAGTCGCAACAAGCGCATGTCAATTTCGTCGATCGTATCCAACATTCCTGGGATATTATCCACAAAAAATTCATTATGGAAGTGCATTTTGGGACACATGCCTGCAAATTGATGGCTACTTTCCTGAACAACGAAGGAAAGGAAGCGCCATGATCAAATCCCTGCAGCGAGTTTTTGTGCACCATCCACAGTCTGTTGATGAAACCTACTTCGAACATATGCGCTTTGCCGGCTGGTTTGCCGCACGCCTGCTAGCCGCCGGTTTCGCCGCGTTGATCCATGCCGTTATCCCGTGTCTGTTTGAAAAGACCGCCAGCCGCATGATCCAAGACATGAATGCCCGCATCGTGAGCCGACACTGATGTGTCGAATGGCTGCATACCTGGGCCCGTCACGCGCCCTTTCCGACGTTGTCATTTCGCCCAGCCATTCGCTGCTGGCGCAAAGTCAGGAGGCCAATGAAGCCAAGCTGTCCGTCAACGGAGATGGGTTTGGCATCGCTTGGTACGGAACGCAAAATGAACCCGGATTGTTCAAAGACGTTCTTCCTGCGTGGTCCGACAGCAATCTGCTGAGCTTGTGTCATCACATCTCGGCACCGTTGTTTCTGTCGCATGTGCGCGCCTCAACAGAAGGCGAAACGGCCCGCTCAAATTGCCACCCTTTCGTGTATGGCAACTGGAGCTTTATGCACAACGGGCAAACCGGTTCATTCACCGCACTACGGCGTGATCTCGAAGCCTCTTTGCCTGATGAACTTTATGCATTGCGCCACGGCAGTACGGATTCCGAATTGCTGTTTCTTCTGCTGCTCAATGCCGGGCTTGCAGATCACCCGGAGCAAGCGTGTAAAGCGGTCATCCGCCAGCTGAAGGAAACGGCGAAACGGGTGAAGGTACCTGCCTTTTTCCGTCTGACCTGCATCTTTTCCGATGGCGAACGTCTGTTGTGTTTTCGGCATGCGAGCGACGGAAAATGCCCGACGCTTTATGTATCCCGCACATGGATGGATGACGGCGTCGTGGTTGCATCAGAGCCTCTGGATGGGATCGCAGGGCATTGGGACGAAATACCGCCGGACTGTCTGGTCAGTTTCAACCAATCCGCAACAACGTGGTCGTCGGGATCGATCGCGGCCTGACTCCTGGTCTTGCGGAGCTGGCCCGTGAAGGGCCTAGAACACGCGGCAAAGCCCTTGGGGGGGGGCGCAGTAACGAAATACTCGCCTCACCTTCACAGCCCGTGCGAATTGCGGCCATGAGCCCGCACTCTATTCATGCTCCCGAAATGCAAATTTGCACGGCTGCACACTGATCTTTGAATGCGTTGCGTTCCCGTGAAGCTGTATCCGTTTGAAAAGTAACCTATTTTGCCTTGTTCACTGAGAGGCAGAAAACAATGGATGTATCCGGGCATCTATTGCTTACAGTTGATTATTGAGTTTATGAAACACAGCGCCCCTCAGAAAATATGCCAAGTAGTTTCCACAGATTGCGATAGTCTGAAAGTGGAAAACAAAATAATTCCAAAAGGGCAGGAAAAACTAAATTTTTTACTTGATCCGCGATCCATGCCGGGCGCGCCCAATAAGGATAGTTGGATTTGGCAAGTTGAAGAATTTTCCCTTCCTCCGAAATTCAGTAGTTCGCAGGAGGAAAAGTACGAATTCTTCGAAATAGACCCCAAGCCAACTACCGAAAACAGTTTCCCTATAGCTTTTGGCGCTGTCATAGTTTCTATTCCGGTCGGACTAATCACAGCATTGATTTACATTTACGTTTTGGATGTAAGTCTAATGGGAGTAATAATTGTCTACTTGGTTGGTACTACAAGTTCTATAGTCGCGGTGTTCTTTATTAGATTTATATTTTTGTTTCGGTCTGAAAAAAACGCAGATTGGTTGCTCGCCGGACCTCCCGTTTCCCTTGAGAGTTTCTCCTTTCTGAGGTTGGGACGCCTTTTGTTGGTTTTGTTGCACAAATCGGTTGAAAGGCAGACTTCCCCTTTCCCCGGACGGGCTTATCCCACGGGCTCCGTGACGGGTATGCCTAGAGCGGCGTAGCGGTTGAGCATCGCGATCCGGATTTGTCGCTCGGCAACCTGCCGGTCAAAGTCTCGGGCCATGAGGCTTTGGATGAGGAGTTTGACGCAGTGCATCTTCGTCTCTACGCGGCTTCGGCGGTGATAGCCGGTCAATTTTCGCCAAAGAGCCCGGTCGTCTGGCGAAGAGACATGCCGAACAACACCTTCATTGTGAGGCAAACCTAGATCACCGCATCGCGGAACTCGGGCTGACGCCCCCGCTTGCTGTTCGGTGCTGCGTGCCAGGTCATCTCGGGATCAAACCAGATCGATACCGAACTGCGTTGCTTCAGCGCCGTGTTGTACGAAGGCCAGTTCCTGGTCTTGTACTTCGTAGGGGACCAACGGCTCATGCTCGCCAGCTACCACGCTGGATTCGAACAGGGAATCCCTCACACTATTTGTGCAACAAAGCCCTCTGGATGCGATCGCAGGGCATTGGGACGGAATACCGCCGGACTGTCTGGTCAGTTTTAAACAATCCGCAACAACGTGGTCATCGGGATCGATCGCGGCCTGACTCTTGGTTTTGCGGGGCTGGCCCGCGAAGAGCCTAGAACACGCGGCAAAGCCGTGCAGCGGCACTAACCCCATCAATGACCCGCAGTCGCGTGTTCTTCTGAATACGCGTTTTGATCGACACGGCACCAGAGCATCCAAGGATCAAGGTTGCGGTATCTTGGGGAAGCTCGGCTGCTGCCTGTTCAAAGGCCAGAGCCGCTTGGTCCGGCTCTGTTTCCAGACTGAGCACCGGAACACCAGCCGCAACCACACTTCCGACCACATCCGAAAAGCCTTGGTCGCGGATATTAGCCTCAATAACAGGAACCGCGGCCTCGACTGTCGTCACGACGCTGGCTGGCCCAGACAGCAGGCTGGCCAGTGTGAAACTTGCCTGCCCAATTCCGATAACGGGACAAGCGGCACTGGCGCGTGCTTCATCTAGCCCGGTATCGTCAAAACAAGCGATAATCACAGCCTTTGCGCCCTGATCTGATGCGGTTTTGACCAATGCCAACAACGGCGGCACTGCCCGTGCGCCATCTTCGGCCCCTTCGATTGATGCAGGCCCGGCATGCGATGTAACACCTTCGAACTGGATGTCCGGGGCAGCTTGGCGCGCCGCATTCAACGCACTGCGTGTCATCGCTTCGGTGCTGTTGGGGTTGATCAAAACAACGGTCATTGATCAGACCAGCCCCTTGCCCGCATCAGAGCCTTTGTCCTTACGGCGTGACATGAACCAGACCATCACAAAGAAGACGCCGATGATGCAGAAAGAAAAGACAGTGGTCAGCGTTCCCAGCGCAAAGATCACCGGCGTTGTCACATTGGTTGTCATCCCGAATATCTCAAGCGGCAGCGTATTGTAGCTGCCTGCCGTCAAAAGCGTACGGGCGAATTCGTCATAGCTGAGCGTAAAGCCGAACAGTGCGACCCCAAGCAGCGATGGCGCTATGATCGGCAACACGACATAGGCAAAGGTCTGCCACGCGCTCGCACCCTGATCGCGGGCCGCTTCTTCATAGCTTTTGTCAAACCTGTTGAAGACTGCAAACATGATCAGCAGGCCAAACGGCAAGGTCCAGGTCAACTGACTGCCGTACCCCGAACTCGCCCAGTGAACCGGCAGTCCCAACTGGTTGAAGATCAGACCAACGCCCAGCGAAATCAGGATCGACGGGATCACCAGCGAGGCTATAGCGAGATAGAACAGGATCGTCGCCCCTTTGAAACGTTTGCGAAATGCCAAACCGCCCAACACTGATACGACAACCGTCGTGACCATCACCATGAGACCCAGGGCAAATGATCGGCGGAAACTGCCCCAGATGTCACCGACAGCCTGTTCTTCAAACAGGTCGCGGAACCAGTGCAACGAAACACCGTTCATCGGGAAGGTCAGCCCCCCTTGAGGCCCTTGGAAGCTGAGAATGCCAATGGTCAGGATCGGCCCGTATAGAAACAGCACAAACAGTACAAAAAAGCCGGAAAGCAGGTAAAAGCTGAGACTGCGTTTTTCCATCTCAAAGCTCCTTGCGAATATCGACGAGCCGCAACAACAGCGCGATGACAATCAGCACCGTGATCAGCAAAACCACGGCGGTGGCAGACGCTGACGGATACTGAAGCAAGCTGATGTCATTCGAAATCAATCGGCCGACGTTCGCGCGTTGCGATCCGGACATGAAACGCACCGTGATGAAGTCGCCCATCACCAATGTGCTGACAAAGATCGTCCCGATCATGATGCCCGGCTTGCACAGCGGGATGATAACGTGACGCAAGGTTTGCCAGCCGCTCGCCCCGGCGTCCCGGGCAGCCTCGATCAACGATCGATCAATCCGCATCATCGAATTGAAGATCGGAACGACCATGAACAGCGTGTAGAGGTGCACGAAAGCAAGGATCACACTGAAGTCGCTGAACAGCAGCCACTCCAATGGCTCATCGATCACACCCCATGAAATCAAGGTCGAATTGGCCAGCCCGTTACGCCCCAGAAACGGGATCCATGAAATCATGCGAATGATGTTCGAGGTCCAGAAGGGGATTGTGCACAACAGGAAAAGGGCAATCTGCCACTTCAACGAGCGGACCTCGAATGCGAGAAAATAGGCCACGGTAAAACCGATGACAAAGGTAAAGGCCCAAGTGATCAAGGCGTATTTAAACGTGTTCGCGAACACGGTGTAGGTCACCGGAGATCCAAACAGGAATTCGTAGTTGTCGAATTGAAATGCTGGATAGATCGAGTATTCGGTCGCGCCCCAGAAACTGACGATCACGATCATGATGATCGGGGCGACCAGAAATGCCAGCAACACCAACGCCATCGGTGCGGCCTGTATCCATGCGGTGACTTGTTTGGTCATAGGTCTTCCCAAAAGAAGGGTGCGCGCGGGGACGGATGCCCCCGCGCTGTGGTGCTTAAGCGGCGATGAACTCGTTCCACTTGCGAACCATGTACTGGTTCTCTTCCATGACGGAGTTCCAGCAGGCGACTGCGCCCATACGGTCGTAGAACGATCCGCCGTCGCGCACTTCGCCAGCGCCAGCCAGCTTGTCGCCGAACGGCGATGTGATGTCGCCGGTGCTTTCCTTGCCTTCGAACCAGTAACCCCACTCGTTTTCGGACATGTATTCCTTGGAGGTTTCCGGCACGGCCGAATAGTAACCCTGACGCATCAGGAAGCCGCCGACCCAACCGGACAGGTACCAGTTGATGTATTCGTAGGCTGCATCCAGCTCCATGCCGGACAGGCTGGCCGAGAGACCGATGCCGCCACCCCAGCTGCGATAGCCTTCTTTCAACGGCTGGTAGACGCACGGGATGCCACGCGAACGCACGGCCGTGATCGCCGGCGACCACATGGACTGAATGACGACTTCGCCCGAAGCCATCAGGTTCACGGATTCATCGAAGGTTTTCCAGAAGGCACGGAACTGACCGGCTTTCTTGGCTTCTGTAAAGATCGCAATCGTCTTGTCGATCTCTTCCTTGGTCATGTTGCCTTTGTCGCCATAGGTGATTTCGCCCATCGCTTCGCAGACCATGGCCATGTCCATGATACCGATCGAGGAGATATCCAGGATCGACGCCTTGCCTTTGAACTCGGGGTTCAGCAGTTCGGTCCAGCTGGTGATCGGACGACCAATCAGGTCAGGGCGGATGCCCAGCGTGTCCGCGTTGTAGATAGTGGGGATCAGGGTCATCCAGCCGGATTCGTTGTCCACGAAGGACGTTCCATCCGGGCCTTCCACGAAACCGACCGTGTGCGGCGCGGTGCCCTGCGCGATGGTGCTTTCCGGTGTCAGCTTACCATTGCGGAAAATGCCAACGATCTTGTCGTAGTTGGCGATCTTGGTGGCATCCATCGCCTGAAGGTTGCCAGTTGGCCAAACCTTTTTGGCAACAAAATACTCGATATCGGCGATGTCAAAGCTGTCGGGCTGCGTGGCGGCGCGCTGGGTCACACTGTCGGTGTCCAAGGCCGTCATTTCCAGCGTGATACCAAGGTCTTCCTTAACCTTGGTTGCAACTTCATTGAGGTTGGAAACACCCGTGCCGAACTGGCGCAGTGTGATGTTCTTGGATTCCTGCCCCCAGACCATGGGCGCCGGCAGCGCGGATGCCGCAAGGGCGGCCCCACCGGTTTTCAGCAGCGCACGGCGGCTGTAGCGGATTTTCGAAATTGTCGTCATGTTATTTCCTCTCTGTTGAGCATGGTGGCGATCGTTCTAAGCGGTCAGCGGATGTGCGACCCGGTCCTCCCATTGCAGTCCAATGACCTCGCCAAGATCCTTGGGTGCGTCGAGAAAGCTGGCGTCCGGCATGAGGGCAGTAACCTCTTGGCCCCCAGCGACTTCGGCGGTCAGGGCGATATGCGTGCCCTGATATTCCACTCCGATTACGCGGCCATCGATCCGGCCCTCATCCGGGGTGGTGACAATCATTTCGTCCGAGCGCAGCGCGATATGGCCCTGCGGAAGCTTCAGCACGTTGTGACCGCCCATAAAGCGGGCGACAAAAGCGGTGCGCGGTTTGTTGAAGACATCACGCGCGGGTCCGGCCTGTTCGATTTTGGCGTCATTCATGACGATGATTTCGTCGGCCAATGCCAACGCTTCGTCCTGCCCGTGCGTGACGTGAATAAAGCTGATCCCCAGCTCGCGCTGCAACCGTTTCAGTTCGGCCCGCATCCGGATGCGCAGGAATGGATCAAGCGCCGACAGAGGTTCATCCAAGAGCAAGACCTGCGGGCGCGTGATCAACGCACGCGCAAGGGCGACCCTTTGCTGCTGCCCACCCGAAAGCTGGTCCGGGCGGCGGTCGGCCAGACTGGTCATTTCAACAAGATCAAGCATCTCATCGGCGCGTTTGTAACGTTCAGGTTTGTCGACCCCGGACATGCGCAGACTGAATGCGACATTGTCGCGTACGGACAGGTGCGGAAAGAGCGCGTAGTTCTGGAACATCATTGCCGTCCCGCGCTTGGCAGGTGGCAAATGCGATACGTCGCGACCGCTCAGGACAATGGAGCCATCCGACACGTCTTCATGGCCAGCGATCATGCGCAGCGTAGAAGACTTGCCACACCCCGATGGACCCAGCAAACAGGCGTAGACGCCCGCCTGAAAGTTATGGGAAATGGCATCCACGGCGACGGTGGATCCGTACCGTTTTGTCAAAGAGACAAGTTCAAGCGTCGAGTCGTTGGCCATTGGGCACCTCAGTGAAGTCACCCACACCAAGCGGCACGTCCGACCGATCCGCCAAAGCTTTCGCACAAATTTCGACGCCGGAATCTTAATTCGCCTAAAATTTACGCGCCAAAAACAGCGTCCGCCACATTTTTGCGCACAAGATTGTATACAATTAAGTTTTACGTTGAGTACGATTGGGTGGTGGCTTGCGCTGGATTCGCAAAAACGGCATTGCGGGATTCAGGAGATGCAAATGCCAACGACTGAAAGCCCATCCGACTTCATCCAGCCCATGCTCAAAGGGCCAAGCGCGCAGCTTTTCGCATCGCTGAGTCTGGCCATTCATGAGCACAAGCTGTTGCCCGGCACCAAGCTGGGAGAGGATGAACTGAGCGATATCTACAAAGTTTCTCGCACAGTGGTTCGCACGGCGCTTCAGGCTTTATCGCATTCAGAGCTGGTTGAACTTAAGCGCAACCGCGGTGCCTTTGTCTCACAGCCCACGGTCCGCGAGGCGCGGGAAGTGTTCGAGGCTCGCGCCCTGCTGGAGCCAAGAACCGCCCGATCCGCTGCCGAACGGATGACAGAAGAAGCGCTTGAACGTCTCGAAAAACATATCTCTGCCGAACACGACGCGCTGGCCGCGGGTCAATCCGGACGGGCCCTGCGCCTGTCTGGCCAGTTCCACATCGAAATCTCGCGGATCGCTGACCAGAGCACCATCGCGGGTTTTATCGAACGGCTGGTCGCCCGATCATCGCTGATCATTGCGCTTTACTGGAAGCGTCAGAGCGCACTTTGCGAAAAACACGCCCATCACGCGCTGGTCGATGCCCTGCGAAGAGGCGACGGCGCGGATGCAGAAGAGCTGATGAAAAGCCACCTGCTGGACATCCTGAGCGCCTTGGATCTGCGCGAAGTCGCTCAACCCGCGATCAATCTGAAGGACATTCTGGGGCAATAAACCCCATGAGTTCAAAACCCTACAGGCCAAAAGGCAATGGCACCCCTACTCCAGGGAAAAGTCCGGCAAACTATCGAGCGCGTTTTTCAACGCATCACCCCAGCCTTGAGAGATGAGTTGGAAATACGGGGCCTCGGGTTCAATGCGACCCGTGGTTTCGATCTTCATTGTATCTTTCTCATAGAGATGAAAATCGAACGGGGCACCCACTGATAGATTGGCTTTCACAGTGGAATCAAAGCTGACCAGAAGCAGTTTCATAGCTTCTTTGAAGGACATCTGGGGATCATAGGCGCGCACGAGAATGGGCCGGCCATACTTTGTCTCACCGATCTGGAAGAACGGCGTATCGGCGCTGGCTTCTATGAAGTTGCCTTCCGGGTAGATCATGAACAATCGAGGCGGGCCGCCCTTGATCTGACCACCCAAAATCAAAGTGGCGCCAAATGCACTGTCCGCCTGTTGGCCGGCCTCGGCGTGTTGGGTAATCACCTCGCGCATCGTATCTGCCACAAGCCGCGCGGCCTGAAACATCGAAGGCACCGCCAAAATCGAAGGGTCCCGATCATCATGGGCGCGTGTGCGTTCGTCCAGCAGACTGACAACAGCCTGCGTGGTCGCAAGGTTCCCCGACGACATAAGCGTGATCGCCCTTTCGCCCGGGCTCTCCCAGTTTGTCATCTTTTTGAAAGTCGAAATGTTGTCCAGTCCGGCATTTGTGCGGGTGTCGGACATAAACACGAGGCCAATATCCAGCATCATTCCCACACAATACGTCATTCTAGCCTCACTGCTGCGCCACTTGGATCTGAACGTTCAACGCTTCTCCTGCATCACCCATTCGCATTCCAGATACAGGCGCCGCGTCGGAATAGTCCAGCCCAGTTGCAACACGGACATAACGGGTGTCTGGCGAGATCCCGTTCGAGACATCAAAACCAACCCAGCCCAGCCCTTCGACATGGGCCTCGGCCCAGGCATGCATGGCATCCTGCGTCGTCCGATCATCAAGCAAAAGGTAGCCGGATACGTAGCGCGCGGCGAAACCCATTTGTCGGGCGCAGGCAATGAACACATGAGCATGATCCTGACAAACGCCGCCACCCGCTTTGATCACATCCTCTGCGCTCCAGTCCGGTTGCGACACACCGATCTCGTAGGTCACCTTGCTGCGTATACGCGCCGAAAGTGTATGCAGCATGTCAACGGTATTCCGGTCATCAAGGTCGCGGATCATGTCCCGAACACCGGCACGTGCCTCGGTCAATTGGGTTGGGCGCGCATAAAGCCATAGTGGTGCCGGGCCGCGATGGCGCCCAACCACTCCGTGAGTATCGTTCAGCTCGACCCGGCCTTCGGAAACCAATTCGAGCGTTTCGACACCGGGATCGAAGCTGATCAGCTCGATCACGTTGTTATGGTGATCTTCAAAAACCAGTTCCTTCTGACCGCCGATTATCCGCGTATGCCATTCCAGAATATGCTGATTGGGCGTACTCTTCGGTGTCTTGCGCAACTGCTGAAGCCCAAAAGGAACCGGATTATCAAAACTGTAGCGGGTGGTGTGATGAATGGTCAGGCGCATGGCTTACTCGTAGAACCGATAGTCGAGCTGGATTTGCCCCGCGAGATCACCGAGCAGTTCCAGCATCTTCTCGATAAATTCGTGCAGCCCATACTCGAACACCTGGTCAATGCCATGCGACAGGTAAGCTGTCTCGAGATGGGTTACGAGTTTCTGGGACTGCGAAGGTTTCGACTGACTGGCATTCAGATAGCGAAGATTGTCTTTTATCTTGCCTACGCAAAACGCGAGACTGCGCGGCATGCGTTTGTCGAAAATCAGGAAATGAGCGATTTCCTGCGGTCCCCCTTCTGAACCATACTCCATGCGGAACCCGCCGCGCGCCGAGACCGAGCGCAATATGCTTTCCCACTGAACATTGTCGATTGAGCTGCCAATCGCGCTGACAGAGGGCAAAAGCACGTAGTATTTCACATCCAGAATGCGCGCGGTGTTATCGGCCCGTTCAAGGAACGTCCCAATCCGCAGAAAATCGTAGATGTCGTTGCGCAGCATTGTCCCGTGGATCATGCCACGCACCAAGGCGGTGTTTTGCCGGATTGCCGCCAGAACGGCTGGCAAGTCTCTCTCGCTGACCTTCCGCGCAAGCAGCTCACGCGCCATCATGTACGTTGCGTTGACGGCTTCCCACACCTCGCCGGTTATGGCCGTGCGCACCAGTCTGGCATTCTGCCGGGCCGAAGCGATACAGGCCATGATGGACGATGGATTGTCACGCCCGCGCAGCATCCAATCGACCGCGGCCTCTTGGCCAGGCGTTTCATAGGCGTCGTGAAAGCCATCCAAAGACCCGGCCGATTGCAGTACAGGTATCCATTCCGCTTCGCCACTACCAAGTCTGGTCAATGCGATCCGCTGCCCTGTTTCAATCAGACGCGCCGTGTTCTCCGCGCGCTCCAGATAGCGTGACATCCAAAAGAGGCCGTTTGCGGTTTTGCCTAGCATCGCCTCAGTCCTCCAGAACCCAGGTGTCCTTGGTGCCGCCACCCTGAGAAGAGTTGACCACCAATGAACCCTTCTTGAGCGCCACCCGTGTCAGACCACCGGGGGTGATATCCACCTTTCCCGGGCTGCACAAAACGAACGGCCTGAGATCGACGTGCCGGGGGCTGAGCCCTGCGCGCGAAAAGATCGGAACCGTTGAAAGCGCCAAGGTGGGCTGCGCAATGTAGTTCCCCGGCCTTGCTTTCAGCTTGCGCCGAAAAGCGGCCAGATCCTTTTTCGTGGCCGTAGGCCCAATGAGCATTCCGTAGCCACCTGAGCCATGGACTTCCTTGACCACCAGCTCTTCGAGATTGTCGAGCACATAGGCCAGAGCATCGGGTTCCGAGCACCGCCATGTCTGAACGTTCTGCAACAATGGACGCTCTCCGGTGTAGAACTCAACGATTTCGGGCATATAGCTGTAGATTGCCTTGTCGTCTGAAATCCCCGTGCCAGGCGCATTGGCAATGGTGATCCCACCGGCGCGATAGACATCCATGATCCCCGGAACGCCAAGCGCACTGTCCGGATTGAAGTTCAGAGGATCGAGATACTCGTCATCCACCCGGCGATAGAGCACGTCGATCGGCCTGTATCCGCGCGTGGTGCGCATGGCGACGCGTCCGTCAACCACCCGCAAATCATGGCCTTCGACCAACTCGACGCCCATCTTGTCGGCCAGAAACGCGTGCTCAAAGTAGGCCGAGTTGTAAATTCCGGGTGTAAGAACGGCCACCACGGGCTTGCCTTCACATGCGGGCGGCGCGCAGGCCGCAAGCGAGCGGCGCAAATCTGTTGGGTAATTGGAAACAGGCTGAACCCGGTTCTGACTGAATAGCTCCGGGAACATCTGCAACATGGTTTCGCGGTTTTCCAGCATATAGCTGACACCCGAAGGCGTGCGCGCATTGTCTTCGAGAACGAAGAACTCACCCGGACCCGTTCTCACCAGATCGATGCCAACAATATGGGTATAAACACCCCCCGGCGGCTCGACCCCGATCATGTGGGGTAAAAAGGCCTCGTTCTGGCTGATCATCTCTTTGGGGATGCGGCCAGCCTTCACGATTTCCTGTTTGTGATAGATGTCATGAAGGAAGGCATTGATCGCCCGCACACGCTGTTCGATCCCACGGGACAAACGAAACCATTCACTGCCGGAAATGATCCTAGGAACAATATCAAAGGGGATCAGTCGCTCTTCGGCCTCGGCCTTGCCGTAGACATTGAAGGTGATCCCGGTCAGGCGGAACAGCTCTTCGGCATCGCGCTGTTTTTTTCGCAAACGCGCCGGATCTTCGCTGTCGAACCAAGTTTGAAACTTACGGTATGGCTCCCGAAGGCTATCCTCCGTTCCCCACATTTCGTCGAAGATTTTTTGATTTTCCATGGCCACCCCAAGCCTAGAGTATTGGAAATATTCATAAAAGACGAGTGCTTCATGGAAAGCCTCATCGCGCTTTGAACGCGTGATATCCGCCCTTGGGCAACGGTTTCAGAAAATTCGCCTAAAATTCGGGCAGTTTTGCAGGTATACGCCCTTGATCTCTATGATGCCCGACCAGCTCAGAAGGGCTCCGTTTCAGCCCCTTCGAGCGGCTCTTGTAGAGATATCCCGTCAGCGCATCCCAACATGCAAACTGCCGCCTTCGCCCGAAACGAAAGCAGCTACACGTCGATCAGATTGTCGAAATGTGGCGGAGACGAAGGGATTGCACGTTTCACCCTACTTGACTGCATAGAATAGTTAGAAACATTTTTCGTTCAACATCTTAACCGCCGAACGTCAGTAAATTCGGTCGCGCTGCCGCGCGAAAACGTACCAATATTTGTACCAAGATAGCGTGTCCAGAGCCACGGGGGAACGCGCAATAAAGTATCCTGCATTGGCCAGGGATTGTCCAAAGACCAACATTCGCCAGGTCTCAGAGCTTCGGGCGTCGGCGTCCGCGATCCAACCGCCCGTTTTCGACCCCTTCGCCGCCAGACGCTCAGCTTTTCCTAGGTATGCAACCGATACAGCTTTTTTGTGGTTCATGATGTAACCTTGGCGCTCCAACATCACGCCGATCCGACGGAAGCCAAACCGACGCCGCTTGGCCGCGATCTTCTTCATCTCCTTACGGATGTCAGGATTGTCGGGCGGACGGTCGCGCCGGACAGTCTTCGGGTCGACACCAAAAAACCAGCGCGTACGGCCCTGTGAGATATCTTGCATCACGCGGAGCGCCGCATTCCGTCGGTTTGTTGATTTCGTCAGCTCTCTCCCAGCAGATCCTTCAGAACAACATTAGCCAACATCTGATCAGCCAGATGTCGCTTCAGCTTAGCGTTCTAATCTTCCACCGCATTCAGCTTGGCCGCTTCGGTAACTTCCATGCCCCCGTACTTGGATTTGAATTTGTAGAACGTGCTTTGACTGAGACCGTGCTTGCGGCACACCTCTGCGGTTGGCATCCCAGCTTCCTGCTCTTTGATCATCCCAATGGTCTGAGCTTCCGTAAAACGGCTCTTTCGCATTCGTTTGCTTCTTCAAAAGGTTGAGCAAACTCTACATCAAGTTGCGGGAAGTTTCGAGGGCAGGTCTAGCTCTATAGCCTTTAGAGTGATCGCGTTTTGGCTGATCGCCTTTCCGGCAGCGGTGGAAGTGTCAAGAATTGCTCGTAATTCCTGATCAGAAGGAAGTCCAATTAGCGACCTTGATTGATCCGTGGAAAGTGTCTGCTTAGCGCGTTGCAAACGCAGCAACCGAGCCCTTCTAGTAGCGGCCGATATGGCACTCCCCGCCAAGCCTAAGTCAAATCAAAACTCTGTAACGAGCCTCGCTTCAACTTGCCTACCACCATTCCGGCGAAGCACCAATGTCTGACCCATTGCGCCAAGAAGCACGTCGCGCGACAGAAACTCAGGGACACCAAGATCTACGAGGCGGTGTGACGCGGCCTCTGGCGAAGCGGTGTGCAGGGTTGAGAGGACCAATCGACCTATCATAGCAGAACGGCAGGCGATTTGGGCAGTTTCTTCGTCACGGATTTCGCCAATCATGATCACGTTGGGGTCCTGGCGGAGAAACGCCCGGAGTGCTTTTGCAAACGTGAATCCAATCTCTTCGTGGACCTGAACCTGTTGAACGCCGGGTAAAGAGTACTCTACCGGGTCTTCCACTGTCAGGATTTTTCGATCAGGTTGGTTCAGATGAGACAACGCAGTGTAGAGCGTTGTGGTTTTTCCGGACCCTGTTGGGCCGGTGACAAGAAATAGTCCACTTGGTCTTTCAATGATGTTGATTAGCTGGTCGCGCAGATCGCCGTGAAACCCAAGATTTTGCCAGCCAAGTTGAAGGGCTTTTGGGTCAAGAACCCTGCAAACGATACTCTCCCCTAGGCTGGTCGGCACGGACGAAACCCGAAAATCCACTTTCCGCCCTGCAATAGTTTTGGCAATCCGACCATCCTGCGGCAATCGACGTTCGGACACATTCAAGTTGGCCATGACTTTGACCCGCGCGAGAACCGCGTTTCTGTTCAGTTGGGCGTCGAATGTTTGCGGTGATAGCGTCCCGTCGATTCGAAACCGGATATCGAGACTGTCTACACTGCTTTCTAAATGAATGTCGGAAGCACTAAGCGCGATGGCTTCCGCCATGAGCTGATCTACATAACGAATAGTTGGCCCATCCAGATCTAAGGTTTGCACCGGAATTTTCGGCGCATTATTCCGAAGTTCTTCTGCGTTTTGCGTTTGCGGCCCGCGTGCCTTTTTCAGCGCGGTTCGGATGGTTCTTCCATGTGCTACTTTAAACTCCGGCTCAAAGCCAACATGAAACGCCACCTCGTTGCGAAGGCCATGATCAAGCGGGTCCGCAATTAAGAAGACGACGCCATGTTCCGTTTCAACAGGCGCAATGGTTGCCGACAAACAAAATGAATGTGACAACTCAGAAAGAGTTTGTTCATTCAAGCTGTAAACCACGCCCGGCTCGGAAAACTGCATGCGGCAAGCTTTTGCGGCGAGCGGTAGAAGATCGTCTTCTTCGATCAATCCAAGCGTTAGCAAAGCTTGCACCAGCGTTGACTGGTTTGCTGCGGCGACAGATTGCGCGTGTGCGATCTTTACTTCCTCGATCCGCCCGGATGTGAGCAAGGATTGGCTCAAAAGAGCTCCTGGGTTCGAACTAGCGGTCGCGTTGATCGTGGAACTCACGAGAAATCCTTACTACAAGTGCAATGGTAAGTTTATTTTCAAACTGGCATCGAAAGGCCAGAAAAAAATGTCGCCAATACAGATTGCCCATCGGTTTCGAAGATTAACCAAACTCAGAGACTATTGGCCGCGCTGGGTGTTCCTGCCTGGGTTTCGTTCGCGTTGGGCCAAAGCGATAACTATTGATAACGCTGACGTAAAAGCGCAAGACTTGGCCCCGCTCCGCAAAGGGGATTTGGTTGACGTTCAATTGGGTGGCTCGGCCCTTTTCATCAAAAATTTTCGCTTTCCGAAAGCGGCACTCAGTAAACTGGCAAAGGCCGTTAATTTGAAGGTGAGACAAACATCGCCGAGGCGTGGACAAGATATGGTTTGGCGTCACTCCGTACAAACGACCTCAGGTCCCGAGATTCATGTTGATGTCTATTTTCTCAAATCCAGTTTTCTTTCTAACCTTGAGAAGCAGATAACCAGCAAAGGGGCTCGGCTTCGAACGGTTGCAATCGCTGATTACTCTCAAGCGCACCTCTTTATTGATAACCGTAAGTCGACCGATCGGCCACTGCGCATTTGGAAGATGGCTCTAATAGTGACGGCGCTTGCTTGGATCCTGTCCGGATATTTTGAACATTCTGGTAAACTCGACGCATTGGAGCAAGAGGCGCAGGCTTTAAATGTTCGCTACTCTGAGCTTTCAGATCAAGCTGTTGCGCTGAGCCAGGCAGAAAATTATGCTAGCGGAGAACATCGACGTATCCTGGCGGACCTGAACGTGTTTGCCATGCACACGCAACGCTTACCGCTCTTGCTGAAACTCACCGAAAAATTGCGAGACAGTGTCTGGGTGTCGGACCTGACGATCCAAGGCTCCTCTTTGCGCCTGTCAGTATTCACGGCGGAAAATGTCACTACCGTCATTCAATCCTTGAATGCCTGGCCGGAACTCGAAGATGTGCGATTGGAAGGGCCTATTACGTTTGACTCTATGGCTCGAATCCATCGGGCTGACATTGTAGCGCTCTTGGTCAAAGACGACGGAGAAGCGGAATGAAATTTGCAGGCCAAATCCTCTTTTTGTTGTTCGTAGTCGGGTCCATCTTCGCGAGTGCGACTTACATCAAAGGCACTTACTTGGCCCGTGAAGAACAGGCCGCGGCGGAAGTTAACGATTTGAAGGAAGGCATCGCCGCGTTGGAAGACCGCATCTCGTTTTTGAAAGCCTCAAACCCACAAGTCGGATTTCCAGAGAACATACCGTGGAAAGCTACGGGACGCAGCGAGGCAGAATTGCAGCTGCAAGACGCTGTCATGCGGATCATTGATAAAACCGGGATTGCGTCCCGCATCTTGGGCGGATCAGGTTTCGCCGCTGACGTGTCTCGCGACACGATTGCGTTTGAGTTCGAGGGAAGCGCTACATTGCCTCAAATGTACCGGTTTTTGAACTTTCTCGAGGCACACTCTCCTCGCATCGCGCTTGGTGCTCTTCATGTTCGGCGTGCGGGGCAAAATGCTGCAAACCAAACCGAAATTGACCTCTTGTTGCGAGTTACGCTCTGGGCGATTTGGGAGGAAAGCGCCTCATGAGACTCATTCTCTCTTGTTTACCTCCCCCGGGCTTGATTTGTGTCGCTTTAGCTTGGTTTGCAAGCGAAAAAGTGCCCGGGTTCGGGAAAGACTTGCAGTCGAATGCAACGCCAAACCCTCCTCCAAGGATGACAGAGGCCGCCCCCCAACGCGAAGACGTCGCGCCATATGTCGTGGCCAAGGCGCACGACTACTCGGATGAGATCGCAATGCTCGCATCACGCCCTCTATTCTCACCAACAAGACGTAACCCTGAACCTGTAGCAATAGAAGACCCCGAACCCGAGATAAGTAAAGTGGTCGTCGCCAAACTATCGCCACCCACCGCCCCAGTAGCGGCTGTCGCGCCGGAGCAACCGGAATTGGAATACCGCGGTTTGATTGGATCAGATGGCAAACGCTCTGCATTATTGCATGACAAGTCCAATTCAACAGAATTCTGGGTTGTCGTTTCCGATGGGGTTTCCGATTGGATTGTTGCCGAAATAACCACGTCTTATGTACGTTTTACCCATGGTATTCATGAATTCATTGTTGAATTCAGGCAATAAAGGTAGAATCAAAGAAAAAGTTTTGAGGCAGTAATGCAGTTTCTTCGGTTGGCGCTTTCCGCAAGCGCTTTTTTTCTCTTTGGTTGCACAGAAACAATCACGACGAGTTCTGGCTTATTCGGCGAGGACATAGAGGTCCAGCGCGGGGCAAATTCTGACTTTTCACTTGGCGCCGGCCATCTAGGCGGCACGCACATGCGCGCCGGCGCCTTGTCTCACGGGTCCGATACATTCCTGAATGAGGATGTATTGCGCAATTCCGGCAAACAGCAAGCAGTTGTGGTTCCGCGCGACGGCAAGCTTGTCGAAATCTCACTCATCAATGCAAGCATTCCTTCTGCCGCCAAGGCCATTTTGGGCGACACGCTGAAACAGCAGTATACCGTTAGCGACGCGGTTACAGGGACCGTTACGATTCAATCGACGGGCCTTATCCCCAAGACGGCTCTGCTGGAACTGTTCGAAGCGGCATTGTCCGCCAATGATGCTCGCTTAGAACGGCACGGGAACGTGGTGAAAATCGTCCCAGGCACATCAGGTAACCGGACGTTCAGACTTGCCAAGCACGGCGTCGGATCGGGCGCAAATATAATCGTAGCGCCTTTGGAGTATGTGTCAGCCACCCAAATGTTGGACTTGATGTCGCCGCTAACTGATGAAGGCTTAACCGTGCTCGCTGATAAACGCCGGAACCTGTTGATGATGACAGGGACCCCTGCTCAGTTAGAGGCTGCTCTGGACGCGCTCAATCTTTTTGATGTTGATGTGCTATCTGGCAAGTCGATTGCACTGGTTGAGCTCAACTCTGCCGATCCCGAATCCATTGTCGAAGAGCTCAAGGTGATCTTTGAGAACGAAGAAGGCGGCAATCTGAACGGAGTGATCGAGTTCGTTCCCAATAAGCGTCTCGGCTCGGTCCTGATCATCTCGTCCCGGTCAAAATACCTTCCCAAAGCCCAACGGTGGATCCGAGAATTGGACAGGACCGCCAGCGGTGCGAGCCGGTATATGCGCAGCTATGAACTGCAGAACCGAAACGCCGAGGACGTTACGCCGATTTTGGAAAAGCTATTGGCAACTTCAGGCCAAGAAGGCAACGAGGAAGCCGAAACCTCCCACCTCAACTCCCTGAGTCTCGCCTCAGATACCACGCGAAATGCCATCTTGGCTCGTGCGACGCGAAGTGAACATCGCGAGATTGTAGCGTTGTTGACCCAGATCGATCAAAGCCCGTCTCAAGTGATGTTGGAGGCGACAATTGCCGAAGTGACGTTGAATGACGAGCTGGATCTCGGCGTGAGGTGGTTCTTTGAAGAAGGCAAACTTGGCCTGACCTTCTCGGACGCTTCCAACGGATCGACTGGGAGTAGTTATCCCGGCTTTTCCGCAGTATTTAGCGCGGGCGGAGCCAATGTTGCTCTCAATGCTTTGGCGGGAGTCACGGATGTCAAAATCATTTCCTCGCCAACTCTGATGGTTCTGGACAATGAAGAAGCTATTCTGCAGATCGGTGATCAGGTGCCTATTGCGACGCAAACCTTGACAGACAATTCTTCCGATGATGCACCTACTGTCACGACGATCGACTATCGCGACACTGGTGTGATCTTGCGCGTAAAACCGGATATCAGCCGTACGGGTCGCGTTGTTCTGGATGTCACGCAGGAGGTCAGCAATGTGACCGAGGCACAAACGTCAGGCATTGATTCGCCGACTATTCGACAGCGCAAAATTGCTACGAATGTGCTCTTGAACGACGGAGCCACCCTAGCGCTTGGAGGTTTGGTTCAGGAAAGCGATACCAGAACTGTCGCCAAAGTGCCGGGTCTCGGCGATGTGCCTTTGCTGGGTGCTGCATTTCGGAAAACCAACAGCGGCAAAAAACGCTCGGAACTTCTCATACTGATCCGGCCATCAATCATCAACTCCGATACGGATGCAGCGGCCGTTACAAAGCATTGGCGAACGAAACTATCCGGTGCCGATTCCCTGCTAGAATCGGGTTTGGGCTCGCCTCGCCACACCATCGGATCGGTCTTGCAATAGATGCGCTATGCCTGAATTCTTCTATAAAGGCATCGACCAGGCAGGGCGCAACGAAAACGGCTCGCTAGAGGCTAGTTCCGAAAAACTAGCATTTGATACATTGTCGTCTCGTGGGATCACAGTGTTTGAACTGTCCGAACGCAGCTTGGAAACCGAAACAAAGACATCTTGGCTGTTGCGGGACATTCAATTTGGTTCCGCTCGTCTGCCGCCCGGTGAACAGGCCAACGTTGCCGAGCTTCTGGCTTCGCTTTTCAGGGCTAAATTGGCGGCCACAGAAATCATTCGCATCGTTGCATCGACAACCCACCATGCGGAGGTCAGGCGGCATTTTGAGAGAACCGGGCAAAGGGTGGCCGATGGCGTACAGTTCTCTTATGCCTTTGCCGCAGAGAACCGAAGTTTTTCGCTACTTTTTGTTTCATTTCTAAAGGTCGGTGATACAGCAAATACAGCCCCGCTACTTTTAGATTCGCTTGCGGAACACTTGCGCACACAATCTGCCACGGACCGGAAAATCACTTCCGCTCTGGTCTATCCCATGATTCTGGTTCTGGCGGCCATCGCGCTTACGATGGTGGTTGTCTTTTTTCTTGCGCCAAGTCTGGAGCCGATATTCCTGGCCGCCGGCCAGCAAACGCCAACAATATTGTCCGCCTGTTTGCGCGTTGGAGATTTCCTATCGAATTACTGGCTACACTCCTTGCTTACGACTATTGCTTTTGTTTTTAGTGTAATTGCATTGGTTCAAAGCCCGGCACTCAAGACCTATTTTCGAACCGCCCGATTTCGGTTGCCGCTGGTTGGTCCGATGGCCCGCGACGCTTTAATCGTTCAACTCTGTGTCGCAACCCGCCTGTTACTCCTATCAGGTGAACCGCTCCTCGCCGCCCTTCGCGGTGCCGTCGCAGCAATGGGCGACAATGATCGAATCTCTGAGGCATTTTCCGAGGCCTCAGAGGCCTTGGAACAAGGAGTATCTGCCGCATCCGCTTTTCGTGCGTACCCTGAACTACCCGGCGTTTTTCTTGAACTCTTCGAAGTTGGGGAAACCACCAACACCTTACCGGACGCACTGAATTCAATCCGTGAAGTTTTGTCCGCGCAAACCGAAGTCCGTGCCCAAAGGCTGCTGTCGCTCATCACACCTGTCTTGACGCTCGTCCTTGGCCTTGGGATCGGCACTCTGATCTATGCCATCATGGGCGCGGTTCTGGAGATCAACGAAATTGCGTTTTGACAGCCAACCCAGATCGAACAATCGCGGCTTTTCCCTTCTGGAAACACTTCTGTCGATGGCGGCGGTTTCCGTGGTTTTGGTCAGCGTTTACTCAGTGTCGGCCGGTCTCATTGATCGTCAAGCAGCAGCACAAAGGGACCTGGAGCTGGCGCAAGTCGCGCGCGCCCTGCTTGACGAATATGTTGTCACCTTTCCGCTGTCAGACACGGCCGGGACTTACAAAGGCACTTGGGATTGGTTTATTCGCGAGAAACCATATGTGCCGGATCACAAAACGGAACAAGATCATCTCTTCCGATTTGTCGAAGTAACCGCACAAGTAAACCGCTCCGGCTCGACACGTGCGCCCTATGTTCTCAGCACGATTTTGGCACGACGGGCGCCGGGGATATGAGGCGTTCGTCCAATTCAGGTGTCAGTCAGCTAGAAATGATGATTAGCTTGATCATCATGGCGCTGATTGCCGCGTTGCTGGCCAACGTGCTGGATTTCAACCGTCAGGTGCTCGACCGCTCCACCACTTGGTCCGAGGACACAACTTATCATTTGGCCAGGCACGACCTGCGCAACTTTATTGAAAACCTGCCGATCCGCTACGGAGATCATAACGCGCAGCATTTTTTTGAAGGTACAGACCGCTCGATGACGTTCCGACTTAGTGTAGTTGGCGGTGGTGATGACGAGGAGTTGTTTGCACTAGCCCTGGAGAGCGGAACACTCGCGATCACGCGCCGCTCGCAGAACATTGCGCATCCGGTCCTCTCGAGGACCACGAACAATTTATTGATATCCTATTTCGGACGGGTCACGGGCGAACCAGACAAAAGCTGGCACTCTACGTGGTCTGATCCGACTTTCCTGCCGGACTTAGTCAAGATCGAATGGGACCAAAACGGACAGCCCGCACCGCCCCTCACACTGCAGCCTGCGAAACACGCCCGTCAGAGATATATATCGCTGTCCTCACTGGTCCCGCCCGGATGACCATCACGCCCGTTGGTGTAGAGATCAAAGGGCTTCTCACGCCCGGGATTGCGATAAAGGTAGATGCGGCCCCACGGATCGGTCAGATCTTCCTGCGTATCGACATAAGGTCCTTTCCAACCCCGCGCGCCTTTGGGTTGCTCAATCAAAGCGGTCAGACCTTCGGCCTCAGACGGGTAGCGTTTGGTGTCGATATAGAAAAGCTGCAGCGCACCTTTGATATTGTTCATCTGCACCTCCGCCGCCTGGACATTGGCGCGCCCGAAATTCGCCATCAGGCGAGGCGCGGCCAATCCCACGATCAGCGCTATGATCGCCAGAACGACGAGGACTTCTAGCAGGGAAATGCCGGATTGTGGGTTACGGGATTTGGATGGGCGCATGTCGCTCTCACAGGAAAATCGGATCAATGAAGAACAAGATAAAGATCGCATAGGCGATGAAGGGGCCAAAGGGAATGCCTTTGGGTTGAATTCCGGTCCTGAGCGTCGAAACACCGCCCACAAGCAAACCGCCGAGCGAGGATAGCAAAACGAGGTCTGGGATAAACGGCGGTCCAAGCAGAAAGATCCCGGCTCCGAATAATTTGGCGTCGCCAATTCCCAAGGCTTCATGGCCTTTGGCGCGGAAATAGACCTCTCCCAAAGCCCAGAACAACGCCAGAATTGCCAATCCAGCGACCAGATGCGGCACAATTGGCGTGCTCTGTGAAACGAGGACAATGCAAGCGACAACAACGATGCCAAGAGCCGCAAGGTCAGGGATTTCTTGGCCGTGCAGATCGGTCAGGCTCAGCCAGATCAGCGGCGCAGCCAGCATTGCGGCAAAGACCAACTCTAAGACCGCACTTTGATCCCGGAGCACCAAGCCGGTCAATCCATAAAGACTTGCCAGCATTAGTAAAGCGGGGCTGACAATTCCCCGCCTTTCGCTAGACTTGCCCCATGTCGTCACCGCCAAACACCTCTCGCCATCCGCGCCGTGGGATCGTCCTGATCTCAACGCTTCTCTCCCTGACCTTGATAATTGGGATCGTCAGCCTTGTGCAATCACAGGCGCTGGCAACGGTAAAGGTTTTGAAGCGGTTGGAGGCGGGTGAAGTTGCGGCGCTGGACGAGACAACAGGGCGGGAGGTGCTGAGACCGGTTCTGGTTGGGGCGGTGTTGGAGCTGATAAAACGGGCTCAAAGCGGAGAGTCTATTGCTGTACAAAGCCCGGTCGGAATATCGAATTCATGTTACGAGGTCACGATGGTTCGGCAACAGAGTTTGTTCAGAGTTGACCCGCGGACATATTGTGGAGAAACATAAAACACATTCCGATAAATACCCAATAGCTGCGACCTACTTTCGGCTGTTTCGTTTGTATTCGCGGCATAGCGGATTTCCTGTCTCGATAGCCTCCCATGTATTTTAGTTAAAGTACCATTCTCCAGCTTTGAAACGGGGAGCGGATAGTGAGAGAGCTAGCTCTTCAACAATAGCTTCTTGAATTTCTGCCAGCTTTGCCTTGGCAAACCCTTCGGCCTCGTGAATATCCAATCCACTCTCCGAGGAAATTTATTTTCAGTTAGATGGTGTTTTTGTGACAAACCCTAATATATCCACTTCACTCCAGTCAGGATCAATTCCTTGCCTTTCCATAAATAAGTTGAAATAGTTGAACGTATCGTATCCGATTTCATCTTCCGAAAACCAAGTTGCCTCGCACTCCGGGCAAGCAAAAAAGATCTTTCCGGTCTTCTTTACAGAAGCGCGCCGCACCCAATCTTGTTCACATCTTGGACAAGGAACTTTCATAGTAACAACCTTTAATATGGATAGGCTGTGATTATCATACTTGAATTGGGACGCACAACAATCCTAATCGATGTTTCCCCCATCGTTCCAACCTGTCTCCCCATCGGGACGACAAATGCTCCCGGATCTCCAGGAACATGGCTCCCTCTAGAAGCCCAAGCCTCATCAACGGTGGCCAATACGCCGTCCTGTGTTTTTGTTCTGAATACAGAATGTTTTGGTTTGGATGGGTCGGGCACGGTGTGCGCCATGACGTGGTCAACTCGGTTACCAAATTTTTTGTCTGGACCATATATGAGTCCCTGAGGGGATTCATAGAAGATGTTACCCTTCGCGTCTTTCACGGCTTTAAAACCGGTCGGAGCAGGGATATTTGCGCCAACTCCATGTATGGGGGTCAAATCCCCTGAGGGCTTTTTGGCGCGAGTTCCTCTTAAAAAGTTCCCGACCCTAATTCCAAGCCGCGCGGTTCCAGCCAACATTTTGACGGGTTTACCCATTGTCCCTGCTGTGGAGGCGTCGATACTTGGACCGTAGTAGTCTAAGGCGTCAAGAACAGCTCCATTGGCGCGTCCAATCGCATCTGCGGTGTCATCCAATGCTTGAGCGCTACCTTCACCAAAGGTTCTATCGAAACTCCCTTCCCCAAAAAGAGCATCCCAACCCTCGTCTATCCATGCATTGCCCAATGGATCGTATCTGTTTATGGGATCATTTGCCGAATACGCGTACCTGTTCGTGCCCACCCCCGGCTCTGTGACCTCAAACCAATCCGGCTGCAGGAACAGGCCTAGCTCGGGATCGTAGTAGCGCGCGTTCAGGTATTGCAGTCCGGCGCCTGCATCAAACCGCTCGCCGATAAAGCCCTTGTCCTCTGTTGGGCTTGCCACATCAAAAATCTGATTGACCTGGACGCCAAAGGGCTTGTAGGTCGCGCGGCTGTCGCGTTGAGCGTCAGCTCCGGTGATCAGCCGCACGCTTTGTAGCTGGTCACGGTGCAGGTAGCTGACCTTTTCGGTGAGCACGCCGCCGGTTTTTGTGTGCTCGATCCGCACATCCGGATGCGGATAGGTCAGGATGACCTCGTCTTGCCCCTCGCCAAAGTTGCGGATTTCCACCGGGCCAAAATAGACCGTGACGCTCTGCTGGCCTGTGCCCGCGTCGTCAATGCGTTTCAGGCGTTTGCCGTCAGCGCCGTAGACGTAAGAGGTGGTGACCCCCTGATAGGTGACCGAGAACGGGCGGTTTTCGCCGTCATAGGTCATTTCCTTGCCGTCGAGCCCGTTCTTCATGTTGCCATTGGCATCATAGGTCAACGTCTGGGTCTGGCCGTTGTGAGTGATACTATGCGGGGCCAGCTTGTTAGAGTGATAGGCATAGGTTCCCACCTGGCTGTTGGAGCGCATGGACCCGGAGCGATCATAGGTGAAGGTCTGATCGAACTGCGCCTGCCCACCAAAGTTCGTGGCCGATAAGAGCCGTCCGGCATAGTCGTATTGATAATCAAACCGACCTGTCGGACGCTGGGTATTCTGGCGCATCACACGGCCAGAAGCAGAACGCGTGTAATGGGTAAAGCCAAGGCGCGCCCGCACGCCGCTGGTGTTGTTGCCGTAGCTGTCTATCTGGGTCACCCAGCCACGCTTTGATTGATAAGCGTATGCGCTGGTCGCAGAACTGCCGTAGTCAACATGTGTGGGCTGATCCCAAAGGTTATAGGCCACCGCAGTCACGTAGGACCCGAAGCTCGTGACGCGGCTGGCGGAGTCGTATTGGTAGTCTCCCGACCACTTTACTGCTGTGCTTCCCGGGATATAGGGCAGTTTTGTGCGTAAGATATCGCCGGTCAGACGATAGCGTGTTTGCAGAGCATAAGTCGGGCCACTGGCACCATCAATACGGTGGCTTTCTTCTGCGACCAGACCAGCGGAATTGTAGTCCCGAGTGATGACGTGGTAATTGCCGTCGCTTTCACCGTCGCCGTCAAGATCACCACTAGTCCATGCGACCGATTGGACGAGTTTACCTATGTTATAGAAGCCGGCTCTCTGCCAATCGTAGTTGTAGAGAGTGTCGTGACGATCCAGATTTGGCCCAGTCACCCGCTTCAGCGTTTGACGATTCAGGTCATCATAAGCGAACTCGATGACCTGTCCCTTTGCATCGATCTGGCGGGTCAGGTTGTGGGCCGCGTCGTATTCAAGCGTCCAATTCCCCAGTCCAGGGTCGTTGGCAGCCACGCGATCTCCGAAGGCGTTATAGGTAAAGGACCACGACTTACCGCTGGCATCGGTGACACCCGTCAGACGCCCCAGCCCGTCCCAGAGATACCGAACGCTGCGCCAGATATTGGACGCGTCCACATCGGTGACGAGCCAGTCGGGTCTGTCGGTGATGATTGTGTTGCCAGAAGCATCCTTTACATAGATTACTTCATCACAGATCGTGCTGGCGTCGTTGTCGTGACAGTCTTCGCCGAGCGAGGTGACTTGCGGAAAGATGGCAAGTTGGCCCGAATGAGACCTTTGTTTACTCTCATATACCGCCTTCACATAATTCCCGTCTGCGTGAGTCGTGCGAACAACGCGACCAAGCGGATCATACTTCAGCTGCTTTCTCTCATCGGTAGGGATGTCATGGACAGCACCATAGGCCTGCCAGGTACCGGGGATGCTCTCCCAATCCAGATGACCGCGCTGCGTGAAGCTGCGCAATGTGACAATCCAGTCGTTATCCGCGTTACCACTTCTAGCTTCGCGGTAAACCTCCCCAAAGCCATTGAAGTAGCTATCTACCAGGTGCCATTTCTGGCCGGCGATATTGGATGCAGAACGGGTCTGTGTTCGGACATTCTGCGCGGCCGTACCTAGGTTGCGATAAAATGTGCGCTCTAGCTGTCCATTCGGGTAATCCTTTCGATACTCCCGGCAGAACGCATCATGAGCGATACTCGTCACCAGCCCGTTCGGATCAGTGATAGTCGAAGGTGCCTGGCATGCAGCGTTCCAACTGGTTGTGGTCTGATGCCCCAACGCATTGGTTTCAGAGACCGGGAACAAATGCTTTGCGCTGTCAAAGCTGTAATTTGTTCGGGTATCGGCGCCACGCCCGTTTTGTTCCCAAATCACATTGCCCCGATCGTCATAACCTGACTGAGCCTCAATGCGCCGTGCATCGCTACTAAGTTTGCCGTTCCAAAGCTCGATCTTGGTTACGTTCCCTTTGGTCGGATTGTCCCAGGGGCTTATGTTCCCGTCATAGGAATAGAACTCGGACGACAACCAATTGCCCCTGTTGTTCCAATCCAGGTTAGGACCTTGCACAACAATTTTTCGGAAGGGCTTGATCAGATACTTCCCCGTATTGACTCGGTAGCCAAAGTGAGTGGTGACATCATCAACATCCGCCCCGGCTGACCCGCCAATTCCACGCGCATAAATGCGAACGGGCTTGTTGTAGAGCGAGTATTCATAGTCTGTTATTGTCTCAACAAAATTTTCGCCCCAAAGCTCTCTTTCCCGCGCTTTTGTCTTCACAACCCTGAATGGCCGAGCTTCATTTGTCGCGCCGCTCCAGCCCGGATTAACCGCCCAATCATTCAGTGTCTCGCGATAGGTCTGGTCGTCATAGTCAAACTTCTGCGACTTGACCCGTCCTCTCGTGGCCCATTGATCGTTCTCGTAGATTGTGACCAGAGTCGGATTAGAAACCTCATTCCAGAGTTTCGGCAGAGTAGCCGTGACCTTGCCAAAGCCGAGGGATTTACGCAGATCAAAATCGTATTTGCCATTTTCGTACTCAAACTTGGTCGTACGATCCTGCCAAGCCAGTCCAAGCCCGTTCTTGTTGGTGATTTCCCGCACCACCTGAGACACGCTTGGAATGTCATTGTTGGCAAACCGTGTGGTCGGCCAATACGTAATCTCTGACGTGCTATTGCTCGGATTTTGCACCCGGGTCATCAAGTTTGGGAGCGCAGTGTCATCAAAAAAGACAGCCGCGCCATTTTGCGCACCGCCGCCCTGGCTGACCAAGTCCATCTGACCGTCGCCGTCGAAGTCCCCAACGCCGAGGAAACGACTGATGTGGTATCCGCCACCATTCACTACAGGGACGAATTCTCGTCCATTAGACAGATAAAGCCAGGCGGCGCCAGCGATTTGACGTTCGTGATCGTCTCGGCTCTTGAAGCCCGCATGCGCAATATAGTCCGCAAGCCCATCACCGTTCACATCCACAATCGCGGAACGAATTCCGTCTTTTTCACGTTTCAAATCACGTTCTGTTGCAGGAATGGACGCGCCCCATGTGCAATCCGGCGGCAGATAGCCATCGCCCGTGGACAAGAACACGCAGATATTATCGTTGTTGCGGTCATGCAAAACGCCGTCGGCCAGACCGTCGCCGTTTACGTCCCCAAATCGGATATCGTGATTTTCTTTGTCATTGAAGTCCCAGCGGAAAGGTGAGTTCGCGATAGAACGCTTCTCCCAATTGCCGCCATCGCGCAGTTCAAACAATCTCCCATCGTGTAGGAGTTCGTCTTTACCGTCGCCGTTCAGATCAACAGTCGACGTGTTAATCCGCCAGGGAGCCCGCGGAATACTTCCAAATCCTCCAAAACCTTCGCACAAGTCTTCCAGGAAATTACGTTTACCCGTAGCGAAATATGCACTTCCGTCGTAATCGAAAGTGTTCGACATATCGTTAGTTGGATGAGCCCTCACGACTTCCGTATCGAAATCCCGGTCAAAGTTTCCAAGAAAGAAACCGCAGGCGTTTCCCGAGAGCGTTCCCATCCAAGACCCCGCGCCTGCGTCGCGCATGGGGATTTGCAAATGTTCCTCCGTATCATTCCCGCTCGGACCAGATTTCTTTTCCAATATAGCAGCATAAGGGAAAGAAGAATGGTGGTCTGTATTTTGCAAGTAGCTTGCCCTGCGAAGCGACCCAAGCAGAGAAACCGAACTCGCGAATCCAAGCGAGTCACTTACAGCGGACGTATTTGAACCAACATGGTTTAAATGCAGTTGCGCCGTGCCATTTTCATCAAATGAATAACGAGACCCGGGCAATGTATACCCAAGCCCATAGCTATCCGTATATGAATAGCGATTGAATTGAAGTTCGTCACGGCCATCACCGTCGTAATCACCAATTGACAGCGAGGTGTGGACATAAGGATAGCGTGTCATAGTTGGCAGACCGCTCACGCTATAGGTATCATTGATTGACTGCATGCGGAAAGCCAGAGCCTCCGCCTCGTAGCCAAAAACCCAAGCAGGAAGGCTCGAGCCGGACACGACTTCAGACCCCGACAGGCTGAAGTCTGCCCCATACTCGGACACGCTGCGCAGTCGAAGCCGTCCGGTCAGCTCCGTGTTTTGGTAGCCTAGCTTATAAGCACGGACTTTATTTGTCCCGTCATGTACAGAAATCGTGTCCAAAGCGCGCGAATAGGTCTCAAAATATTGGGAACCTGTCGCAAACTTGATGTCACCATAGGATGTCGCTCCGTAGTGGAACTTGACCGCGTAACCGACATAGTCAATCCGCTCGATCCGAGCGGCATAACCCTGAGAACGAGGCGCTATGTGGTAGCTATAGTTGACGATATTGGGCGTCTGCTGAGTGTCGCGGATCTCGGTCAGAAGCCATTTCCTCTGAAACGCGGGTCCAAACCAATCGTCAGCAGATGATCCCGTTTCGCCGAGCAGGTGCCCGACTGAACGGTATTCCAGCCGCGTGCCGTCTGTTCGATAGACATAAAACCGACTGTCGAGATCAGTATCGTCGCCGATACGGGTGATCTTTAGATAATTGTCACGCAGCGTGGCAAAATCCCCGCCCGCGGTGCAGCTCGCGCTCTCCCGATTGGTTTTGTAGTCTTCTGGATAGGCGCCAACATAAGCCGTCCCATTTGCCACTGCTGTTGCATCACCGCAAGCCAGCAGTTCCATGCCGTCCAGCTGAAAAATATCCTGGGTCGCATCATCGTAATAAGGCGTTCCGCCGCCAATACTGACCCGTTCAATCATGGACAGGCCACCCAAGGACCAGCCAATCCCCAAGTTCGGATCGTAGGCCCGCGGCGCGCGGGCCTGAGAATTGTAATTCAGCGATAGCACTGGTTCCAACCCACGGAACTCCGGCACATTGATGTCGATGCTGTAAGTAAAAGCCCCGTCTGTCCCTACATTGTCAGGCACCTTTACAGCTTTCGCGCGATTATTCTCGGGAGTAGAGACGTCAGGTGTGGTTAAACCGGAATTTGGATACACAAAAGCCAAAGCAGCCAAAATAACCGCAGATACAATACGCATATAAAACAACTCCCAAAAATGCGATTCCAATTTAGGTTAATAGTTCAAATTCGAGTGTCAATTGAGCAATTTTAGAATTTTTTATCCCGCTACTCTTCATGGGAAAAAGGCATTCTCGCTGTTTTGATGTGGTCATAGTCGCTTTATAAGCCCCAACCACCAAATGGCGGGATTGTGCAGAGATGGAAGCCTATTGGACAAGGCGCGTCTCGGGACGCCTACTGCATTCAGCCCTACGGCTCAGCGAATGCGGTTTCCAAGCTATTTTTGCAACTAGCGTCAGTCTTCAGTTCGCCAAAAAGCCAGGCTCTCCCATGAGAAGTGCCACGACATGCATGACCCATTGGGCTTCCTTCAGGGTGTAGAACATTTCGCCGTTGAGCAACTCGTCGCGAAACGGGGCATTATAGCTTTCGCAGTATGCGTTCTCCCAAGGCGATCCCGCTTCGATACAGAGTGTCTTCGCCTCGACCGTCGCAATCTAGTCGCGCACCTTCTGGATGATAAATTCCGGCCCATTGTCCGACCTGACCGACTCAGGCAGACCGCTCAGGATGAACAGGTCCATTAGCGAATTCAAAACACCGGCTAATTGAGCTTGCGTCCGACGCGGATCATAAACGCCTCCTCGGTTTATTCGTCAATGATGCTCAATGACCGATACCCCATACCCCAAAAGCTTCTTCTTCACGAAGACGTAGATAGAGGGGTTCGTTTGGACGCAGAGCTTCATCGGAAAATATCAAGATCAGTGTAACAAGTGAACGGTCGAGACCTTGCGGGAACGCGGGTTATCAAATGCCACCGCGGCCAACCGGCTCGCGGCTTTGTCGAGCCTCTATGCATTTCTGGCCGACAAGCAGCTTTGTGAAACCAACCCCGTGGCCGGGGTCAAGCGGCCTGCCACGGGCGGTGCCGGGGTCGGGGCGGGCAAGACGCACGCTCTGACGGCAGAACAGGCGCGGGCGATGCTCGATGCGCCTTTGGCGCTGAAAGGCCAGCGCGACGTTCCAGAGCTGCAAAAGCTGCGCGACAGCGCCATTCTGCACGTCTTCTTCTACACGGGCGGACGTGTGTCAGAACCGGGTGGCTTGCGGGTGCGGGATTTTCGGCTCGATCGAGAATATTGGGTGCTGGAAATGCGCACCAAGGGCGACCGGGGCAACATCGTTGCCATCCATTCGGACTGTCAGGCGGCGATCCGGCGCTATCTGGCCGCAAGCGGGCATGGCGATCAAGCCGACGCGCCGCTGTTTTTGGCCGCGCGGGCGGGTCAGAACACCGGCCAGCCGCTTGGGAGGGGGACGTTTCGTGATCTGTTTAAAAAATACGCGCGGCTGGTTGGCTTGCCGCCCTCGATCACGCCGCATTCAGCACGGGCGACATTCATCACGCAAAGCCTTGAAGCCGGGGTGCCGATCCGGGACGTGCAGGCGACCGTGAACCACGCCAGCGTGACGACAACAGAGACCTACGCGCATACGGCCGAGTTAAGCCCGGAAAAGTGCTAGTTTGAGAGTGAGTTATTAGGTAGTCTAGTTTGTAATGCATATTTTGTTGGAAGTCATAATAGCGTCTTTGTTTGTATTATCCGGCGGTGGCCTATTAGTGGCCTCCCAAGAAGTGCGAAAGAAATATGCTCTACCTGCAAGTCTTTTCGCTTTGCTTCTAGCGGCAATCACACTTGTTCCGTTAATCCGAAATGTTGATTTAGAATGGCCGCAAGTATCTTTATTCATTGATAAAACTCAAAAAATCAACCGGCGGGTCCCACGATGGGAACTGGACTTGCAGCGTGCTCTAGTCGCTCGTGGATACGATGTTGGTGAAGTCGATGGAGTCTATGGCCTCAAGACTAAATTCGCCATGATTTCTTTCCAAGAAAACAACGGTCTTAAGAGCTCCGCTGAACCGACGTTGGAAACCATGGAGGCGCTAGGGTTTGACTACCGAAAATACATGCATAGGTAATAAGAGATCATTCAGACGCCCGTGACCCATGCCAGTGTCACAACAACTGAAACCTACGCGCATACGGCCAAGAAGCACCGGAACAGCGCAAGTTTGAGGGTGAGTTATGGATTGAAGGTATTGAGCTAACGTGCGGACGCACGCCAGACGCTCCGCCTCTGACTCTTGATGCACATTCAGGCGTGACCATTTTCGTTGGCCCTAACAACTGCGGAAAAAGCGCTTTGTTGGAAGCGATTTATAAGACGATGGCCGAGCACACTCGTGCAAACAATCAGCCAAAACCATCCGCCTTACAAAGTGTTAGGCTGACATCATTTGACAGAAATGTATTGCAAGAGCACCCCAGTTTTCGAGGGCGAAAGACTGGCGAAGTGATCCAGCTTCCGCTTGGAACAATGGAACTAGAAAGTTGGGTTTCGACACTCCAAAACGCATGGGAGACGGATCATCTTGGCGGAAGCTGCAAAGGGAAACTTCTAAGCCCCGCTCGTCGTCGCGCCTGCATTGATCGTGTTCGTGCTGAGCCGAATGTCTCGGAGCGCCGCGCGTGCCGCGTTCTGAGACAACATCGATCTACACAACGCAAAATACCCGTGGGGCGAGCTGATGAGGTCAGCCTGAAGAAACGAGGCCAGACGATGCCGCCCGAGCTGGCCACCGGCGATGGCGCACTTGGGTTCTGGACGGCGCTGCTGGATGTATTTCCCGATACGCGCGAGCAGCGCTGTTGGGTTCACAAGACATCGAATGTGCTGGGCGCGATGCCCAAATCTCTGCATGAGAAAGCCAAGGCTGATTTGCAGGACATCTGGATGGCCGAGATCAAGAAAGAAGCCGATGCCGCCTTCGATCTCTTCATCGACACCTACGGCGTGAAATACGAGAAGGCCGTGGCCAATCTGGTGAAGGACCGCGACGAGTCGCTGGCCTTCTACGACTTCCCGGCAGAACACTGGAAGCACATCCGTACGACCAACCCAATCGAGAGTGTCTTTGCCACCGTCAGAAACCGCACCAAGAAAACCAAGGGATGCCTGAACCGCAAAACCGCCCTTGCAATGGTCTTCAGGTTGATGATGTCGGCCAAGAAAAAGTGGCGAAAGATCTCAGGGCCAAACCGTCTACCCGAGGTCATTCAAGGGGTTGAGTTCAAAGACGGCATCAAGCAAGTTCAAATCGCCGCCTGATCACGCCATCACCAACTTTTGGGCATAGCTCAGCGCAAATTTCGCTGACCGATCCTGACGCAAGGGCAATGCACGCAGGCGCGCGGATCGGCGTGGGCTACAACGCACAGATAGCCGTGGACGCCAAGCGCCACCTGATTGCCGCCCAAGAGGTCTGCAACCATGTCAGCGACCAAGGCTTGCTGGCGGAGACGACCAAGGCCGCAAAAGACAACCTCGACCTTGAGGCCGTCACCGTCGTTGCCGATGGCGGGTACTACCAAGTGGATGATCTGGCAGCCTGCGAAGCGGAGAGCATCACGGCCTACGTTCCCGCCCAGAAACCGCGCGTCTACAAAGACGGCGAACGCTTTGGCAAAGCTGACTTCACTTTTGATGCGGAACGCAATGCCTATCTTTGTCCCGGCGGCTCCCTCCTGACGCCGGTTGCCACTGGCACCGACAAGGGCAAGCGCTTCACCACCTAAGCCAAACGCGCCGCGTGCTCCGCCTGCAAGATCAGGTCTCAATGCACCGCCGCAAAATCTCCCCGGCGGATTTCACGGTACGAGGACGAAGCCGTCCTTGACCGCGCCAAGGCGCGGATGGCTGACTGGCCTGAGGCAATGGCGCTCAGGCGAGAAACAGTCGAACACCCCTTTGGCTCGATCAAACATTGGATGGGCCACCGCGATTTCCTGACTCGCCGCCTCCCGAACGTCCGCGCTGAGTTCAGCCTCACAGACCTCGCCTGCAACATACGCCGCGCAATGGGTGTGGTGGGCATCCCGGCGCTGATTGAGGCGGCACGGGTCTGAATGGCCCCGCTTGTTTTGTATGAAACCCGAAGGTTTGGGGTGGTCTGACGGCGATCTGGTGGGGCGTTTTTACACGGTCTGGGTCGTCCATATGTTACACAAGATTGAAACAAACGGAAACCTGATCAGGTTTCCAGCTCCATATCAAATTGAATAGTATCTAGCATGTTTACATTCAGAAACGGGGTGAGTTCTGACTTTTTAATCCATTTCTGGCCGGTCGCAGCTTTGAGGGCTGCGCTGACAATAGCCTCCCCACGAATAGCGAAGCCATCTTGAAAACTCTTTTGCGCACACGAAATCAAATGATGCAGCAGTTCAGTAGATTTTTTTTCGGCGGCAACCTTAGATAAGCACGAGGCTGAAACGGGAGCACTTTCTTGAAAAACGCTCGCGTCTTCTTCATCTAAGATTTGTTTCGCCAAGTTAACAAAGTCCTCACACACCTCCCAATACATGCAACCGCAGGTCAAGCAAGCCTTTAGTCGGTCATCATCCCAATGTACCTTAAAATACTCGGCGAGCGACAAAAGCCGTTCTACATTCCGTTTCGATGGCTGAGAGACAAGCCCAAAGGCCAAGACTGAATGGTAGCTAATACCGCTCTCAGCCCCAAAAAAATTACCTGACAACGCCTCCCTATCACCTCTGGGCAGAGGGCTACCTGACTTTGCCTTTAGATAGATATTCCTAAAGTCAATCATTCAATAATGCCTTTAGTTTTCTCAGCCACATCTCTCGCCGTATCGAGTGTTTTCTCTACCCGGTCTATGTGGTTAGATGTTGAGGATAGGAGCTCTTGCGCAGCTCGTCTTTGTGCTTCTGTTAGATCATCTCTTGCCAGAATCCTTTGAAGGTCTTGGGCTTGGTTCTTAAGACCTGAAAGAGCATTCTCAACTTCGTTCAAGTGATCATATGTCTTGTTTCCGATAGTAACTGGACTACCTAGAATATCGCCTGCCGCACCGATTAGATCACTTGTTGACAGATGATCCAAGTTGTTCTGAACGCGAGAGGCAATACGATCAGTTGTTTGGGATATTTTTGATCTACTGAATACTTTCCCAAACTTCTGAGCACCATTGCGAACTGCATTACTCGCTGTTGCAATCCTGCCAATTGTAATTGCCGCGCCCGCTCCTCCGGGCACGACCGGAGTAGCTGTTGCAGCTCCATCCACAACCACTCCTGCGGCATCAAGCGCGGCTCCCCAGTAGTTTCCAACAGCAACATTCCCGGCAAATGAAACTGCCCCGAGAGCTACATTAAAAGCATCCCAAATCGTTTCGACTGCATTCCCGCCCGGGTCTCTTTGATTGATCGGATCATTGAAGCTATAGGCATAACGGTTTGTTCCAACACGAGGATCGGTCGGATCGAACCAATCGGGCTGGATGAACATCGCGCTGGCCTGCGAGGCGAACACGGCAAAAAATGTTGTGAGAATGAATTGCTGCAAAATGCGGAGCATCGAATCTCTCCTGAACTAAAACTCCAACTCTGAGTTGAGGCTAACCTATCGCTCTGCCGGTCGCCAACCCAAACCTTCGGCCTGGTCGAAAGTGTTTTGGTTCACGCGCTGAAGATAGGCGAGGTAGTAGCGCTGATCATCTGGCACGTCTTGGGCGGTCGGGTATTCATCGTAGAATTTGGTCTTCAGCAGATAGTAGGCGGCAGTTCCCTTTTTCACCATTGCATAGGCGAAATTCGGATAGTGATTGAGCAAGGTGTCGGCCACGGCCATAGCGTCGTGATACCGCTTTTCCTTGATCAGATACTCCACCACAACAATGGCAATTACGGCCACCGCTTCTTCGTTGCTGAGAGTTGCCAGAAACACCCGATTGGCGATGGCTTTCGCCGTGATCGGCATGTTGTTGACGTAAGGTGCGTTGTCACTGCGCAAGCCGCCATTGGTGGCCTCGATGTTGTGATCTTCACCTTCTTTGGTGGTGAATCTGACCAAAACGTGCTGCGGAGCCAGTGACGGGCGCATATCCAGCCCCAAACGTTGCCCAATGGCGATAAAGAGAAACGGCATGGTCACACAGTTGCCGCGTCGATCCGCGAGATAGTCGGACAAAAAGCGGTTCTCGAATTTCAACCCATAAGGGTCATCCAGATCGTAGGCAAAGGCGCGGTTGCCGTTCCAATAGCCCGGCTCATAGATGTACTGACGGATGGCATCCACCTTGTCCCATTCGGGGGCATCCTTTGGCGTAGCGGTCTGGATGTGGAAGGCCATACGGTCGATCTCGGCCAATATTGCCTCGCCGTCCAAGCGGGGATCTATGATCCGTTCCACGGCGGCCATGACTTCCGCGAAATCCACATCGGTCAAGTCTTGCTCGAACAAGGCTTTCACCTCTGCCCGAACATCAGCGTTGGCCGGTAAAACTCCGGCCAATACGAATATCAGTGATAGGCAACGAAGCAAAAACCGCATAGAAAACCCCACAACTTGAACGGGGGCAAGTTAGGCGCAAACGCCCGTGATGCGCCAGTGGTTTTAAGTTTCAGCTCTTCAGGTGCAGCTCTGGCTGCGCAGCGCTATCAATAACGAACACGATCTCCACGATCTTCTTAGGCTTATTGACGCGGCAAATCATTTTATGGGCTTTGTGGGTCAAGCTGTGCAGGTCTAAAACATTCACTTTGAATTTGGACACTTTCGGTGTTGGTAAGGTGCGCCGCGACCTAGGTTTCAAAGAACCCCGAAAAATCGCAACCCTTTCGAATCCCGGCGGCGGATCTAGGAATTATGCTCCCACCGTAACATCTTATCTTTTAGTTTGTTGTTATTTAAAAAATTTAGAAAGCCCCTCTTCAACGACACTGGAACTCGACCAGCTTTTGTCCAGAAAAGGTGTGACTTGGGTGGACTTTAATGCGCCAGCCGACATCTCAGGTCTATCTGCGGGCGATCATTGCACAGCGTCCCGTTCCGCAATGATCCAAGGCACTGTAAGGGCGTTCTTTCCGTCGTCGTGAACCAGCCATTGTCCTTGTTTCAAATTTAACAATGAGCAAAGGCATTTGGGCTTTTGCGCAGCTTTCGACTGCCTCCAAATGTGCATAACTCTGTTTATAACTTAACTATCTGCCATTTTTTCGCTCCAAGGCGGAAGAAGACGCTCATTATCTGTTGATGGCTGTATCCAGCTTGCCATACTCTCGTGCAATATTTGCCTTAAACTATGGGTTTGGCGCTGAAATGGGGCTAAAGTCCCAAAAAACAAAAGAACAGGGACAGATTTGGAATTTTCTGTGGGGGATGCGCGGAAGTTGGTTTTGGAGCCCGCGCGATTAAGTGAATTAGGGGACTTTGGTTTTTGCATTGGTCCCTATGGTAACAAGGTTGGGTTTGCCTTTCAGCAGAAGCGCGCATTGAACGTTGCATTTGCTGCGCACCAACTGAGTGAGATAGTGAAACCGGGTTCTCGAGTGGCCATTCTCGGAGGTGGTTTGGCTGGAACAACTGCCTGCGTGGCGTTGGCTGGTATGGGTGTGATGGCAGAGGTCTTTGAAACACGTGATCGCGTCCTGAAGTTGCAGCTCCAAGCTCTACATCGACTGCTTCATCCATGCTACAATTCATGGCCGATGACGGCGCGGTTTGCGTCCAGCACAAGTAATCCATTTTTGAATTGGTACGTCGATACGGCAAAACGCGTAACTGATGCGCTGTTCGAGGAATGGGAAACCCAATTTAAACCAGAATTGCCAAAACCCAAAACACGTTGCGCGATCAAGAAGGTTGAAAAGTGCAGCGTCGATAAAGATGGCGTCGTCGTTCACTATGAGCACACGCTTGAGGACAATACCGTTTCTTTGAAGAAGGAGGAATTCGACGCTGTTTTTGTTGCTCTTGGATTCGGGGAAGAAGTCGATCTCGATCTAAGTGATGAATCCACGTACTGGGTGCCGGATGCAATTGGAACGTTCCGGGAAAGAGAGGAAGACGCAAAGTTCATTGTCAGCGGGACCGGTGACGGGGGGCTTATCGACTGCGGGCGTTTCATGTACCGCAAGGTCGAGGGAGGAAAGTTGCTGATCGAGGTGATTGCGGCTCTGCGTCATCGCACGTACCAAAAACCACCAACCACGGTCGCTGGCTTCGACGAATACGTACTGTCCCAAACCGAAGAGAACATCCGCAACTTGGAGCAACGGATAGAGTCGAAGAACATGGAGTTCGATCCTGAATTCGGCGACCCCGATTTGCATTTTGGGACGACGAAACAAAACGCCATCGCCGTTGAGCTTGCAAAGGGCTATGAAAAGATCATTGCCGCGCTTCCCGCGGGATGCCTGGACATTCTAGACGCGGCGCTTTACAAACCTGAACGCGTCACTCTCGTCGGCAACCTTGAAGCGCCGTTTTCTCCCAACGCAGCGCCGATCAACAAGCTCTTGATGGCGCATGCGTTGAGCGTGCGTCCCGAAATCTATGTGCGGGGGAGAGTTGAGGAATTCCGGGGCGAACCCTATATCCGGCACCCGGACGGTCGGCGAAAGAAGATCAAGGCGGATAGAAAAGTCGTGAGGCACGGCACAAAAGCGCCCATCCGAGAGCTTTTTGAGAGCTTCGATATTGAGGTAGCAAGAAAGACACATACGTTGCAAAACGTGATTGATGTGAAGTTACCACCGGCGGCGTTTTCGTCCGCTTTGCCTGATGTTGTGCGCGATCAGCCTGATGATTTTGAGTATGTTAAGGCTCGTCTGGCAAAAGCAGAGTCATTCGCTAAGAAAGTCCTCGGCACTGCTGTTGAGCCTGATTGGGACAACGAAAGCAAGAGTGGTACATTCGTGGTCGAGACTAACGACGCTTACCTTAAGTCTTCTAAGAAGACAGGCGGATTTGACCGCGAATTGTTTGGCATACCCCTGATTTCTCAGAAACGCAGCGACCGAGACACTTACGTGTCTGCCGTCAAGGCACCAGGGTAAAGTAATGCTTGCTTCTGGTAGCATAATCGCCCTCAAGGGCGGCTTCGAGGCAAAGGTGACTTTGATCCTTTCCAATGCTCATGGAGAGCTGTTTGGTTTGACGAGCCGAGACTTTCTTCAAAGCGCTAAAGAGGGTGTTTTTGTTGCTGGCAAGAAATCTTCGAGACAGGTTGGAACGCAAGCCGCACGCTGGCACTCTAATCACGAGGTTTGGCAGGGCGCTCGGGCGATGGGTTGGTTTGCGATCGAAAAGCAGGCGGAAGTGTTATCAGAGAGCTATTCGGTTTGCGAAGTTGCCAACACAAACAGCGTGTTTGCCCAGAACGTCTGGTTCAGAGCTAGCGACGACTCAATTCGCACGGGCTATGTCAGACGAATAAACACCTCCTTGGATATTGAATATTCCGATCAAACCTCGCTGCGCGTCAAGAGCCGCCTTGTTGAAGTGCAAGCCACATCTGACGCAGGATTTGGGGAAGCCGGAGATGCAGGGTCGCTAATCTACACCGATAGCAACAAGCTCCTCGGCTTGCTTATCGGCTTTCGAGACGGGCGAACGCTCATAGCGCCATTACAAGATCTCTTTGCCGCAGAGGAGTTCAAAGTCGCTTCGCTTGAAGAGATTGCGTCGCACAACAAGACCGCAAAAGAAAAGCCTTTTGAAGAACTTATTGTCGAAAAGATCCGCGATTCCCGACGGCCCTGGTGGAAAATTGTAAGGGGTCTTGCCAAGCAAAGCAACTCCGAGTTTTCCAGGCTGCGCCGTATTGGCCTCGACGAAATGGAAACTTGCCAGAACAAGATTGCAGTCGCAATTTTTCAGATTGTTGGTGCTCCGACATATGTCGATGGCTTAATTAAGCTTCACTTTGAAAACGACGCGCCCGGTCGCCACGCCAACGAGAACTGGTTGTGGCGCGCGACATTCGAGCGGATGCATCTACTCTACATCGCTGAGAACAGAGAATGTTTCATAGTACCTGGTACGACAGAAGAAATTTGCCCTGTGCCCAATATTGGAGATTTGCCGGTGGTGTCACCGGTCGCTCAATATGAGGAAGATGGTCCCCTGACCCCTGAAGCATTTGCCGAGATGAGTTTGGCGGACCAGGCGTCTCGTTTGCTGGGGGAAAACAAGATCCCTACCGCGCGCGCCGCTCGGTGGATCAAGGAATGAAGAAAGACTATAGAAACAGACTACTGCGCTACAGCAAAGATATTGGAGAGCTAGCTGAAGAAGTCAGATTGTGTCAGCACGATCTGCAGTCTCAAAGTGAAGGGACTGTCATTCACTATGCTGTGGACACCAACATCCTCTTCTTCGGAGTGTCACCACACCGGCGCGCCGATTTGGGGCACGTGTTCTTTGATGATCGGCTTGAGGACGCACGAACGCTTGCCCTTAGTCTAAGGCGCTTCCTCTTTGAACGTTTGTGCAGTTTCGAGCGACCGTTTTTGATTTCTCACGGCCATGATGCGGAAGCGAGATGGGCATTTGAAACGATGCTCCTACGCGGTGTGCATGAACAAATTGAACTCGAAGAAGAGCTCAATGATATCAGCGAAGACTTTGCCTTTGCTCTTTCAATGGCCAACGAACCAGCTGAGCTGCTCGAGCAAGCTCTTCCAAAGCTCGCGAATTTGCTGGCTCATGATGACGGTCCAGGGCAGGACTATCGAAGGTTTGCTGAGATCGTTGAGACAGGACGCGTTCAGCGTCTTGGTCTGGCCTTTTCAACCGCACCCTATTTCAGCGAGTTGTTCAAAAAAGAACCTGAGCTATACGGAAAGTTCTCGGTACCGCGGACTTTGCGGGACCAGATCAGCGAGACCCGGTACAGGGTCGACTGGGGCAAAGTTTTCGAAACGCAGGGTGTGAGCAAGAACCAATATGCCATGCGGTGTGACGTGTCGGCGCTCGCAAGAATTCAGCTCATAAACGAACGGCTTTCTGGAACCGGTCATAAGGTTGTTTTGATCACGGCGGACGCTGCGTTGATCACGACAAGCAAGTGCGTCGAAATCGGGCCAGACAAGACGTTTCGCGATGAATTCATCCGCCACCCGAAAGCGTTTCTTGCAGCGCAATCAGTTTTGGCGCCGGATCAGGAGGCTAAAGGCGAAGAACTGAGTGTTTCCAATACGGTGAGGCTTCTTGATGGCTGGATCAAGTTGCTTTCTGACATGATGCCTGCACTTGAGGAGATTGAAACCGGCGGGTCAAAAACCAAAGGTGACTCTGAAGACTTCGAAGCACTCGCCTCCAAAATCAAGGCTGGCTGGCGTGACCACGTGGCGAAGCTTGAGGAGGCGCACGCGGCGTCGAGCAACAAATACAAGCGAATGATCCAAGGAATTTCTGAAGCTGGCGATGAAACAGCTGTACTGAAAGCGATGCGGGACGTCGCCCGAAAGAAAGTTGCGGAAGTACATTCGTCATGGTCCGAGTTCTTTGAGCAGGTCCTGAGCACAAGTTACTTTGTGTTCGATCAAGCCAAGCTTCCCATTCGCCCCCGAAGTGTTCCTGCTATCTATTTTGGCCGTTTTCACAACGCCTACGACACTATCAAGAGGATTGCGGGCGATCCCAAAGAGAAAGTGTCTCTAGACGACATTCGTGCTCTGGAGGGTCAAGATGACGGAGGGTACTCCTACTGCCTTAGTTTCGCATCTTTGTTCGCAAGCCTCGGCAAATGGCAAACCGCCGAATTGATCGCCGACCAGGCATTACTGCGCAGGTCCAGTGAGACAGCAACTACCGAGGACCTCAGCGGCCGGGAATCCTACTACGTGAAATCCATAGCACAGCGATTGCAGGCAAAGACGCCGGCACAGCTGACGGGCGCCAGAACGTCGCTGCAGCAATCAGAAGCTTGCCTAGATGGAGAGAAGAACCGGGCCTCGCGAGAGTGGTTGAGAGTGAGGTTTCGTAGCGAAGAAGCGGCTATCGAACTTGCCGAGGTTTTCCTGGAAACCCAGGCTGATGAGAAGCCCAAGAAGGCGGAACTGAAGAGGCGCATCTTGGAAATCAGCGACAAGATCGCCGCGGCATTGGGGCAGACGCACACAATTCCCGATGACTGGATTCGATATCAGGTCACCGAAAGCTTGCTAACCAATCTGTTTATTGGCGCTACAGTTCTGAAGAACAGGGGTGTCAAAGACAGTGAGTTGACCGACAAGGTCAACAAGATCACTCCTGTTTATGCCGAATACATCACGTCGAGCGCTGACTTTGAAGGTGGGTGCAGATCTTTCCTTGGACGAGCCTACTTCCTCTTCGGGAAGGCAACATATTTTCCGACAACCGATGCAGACAAGAGGCGATTTGAAGGCGAATTGACCGAATTGGAGCGACTCTACCAAGACTTCAAATTGCTTAAAGTGATGCCCTATGATGATGATCGCTTCGAACAGCTCTTCGAACTTGTGCGCAAGACAATTGGAGAATCGAAGAAGAAAACCTAAGCGTTGGTCTTAACTCATTAGTGTTCTGACAGGGCATCAGTGGACTGAGCGCATATTCGTGGTCTCACCAGTCGATGAACAGCGTTTCCTAAAATAACTAGTCAATGGGTTCACAGTCGCTCGACACCCGTTCCGCCAGGTTGCGCGGCACCTACAATCGAAATCTGTTGACCCAGCCCCCTGAAATCAGGCCACTGAGGTGTTAGCAATCCGTCCAAGCAAAGGATGGACTATGAAACGCAGATTTAGTGACGAACAGATCATCAGCATGATCAAAGAGTACGAG